>NZ_LZSV01000048.1 GCF_001665605.1 Mycobacterium sp. 852014-50255_SCH5639931 | reverse complement strand
CTTCTGGTAGAGCCGCCAGCCGAGGGACCCGGCGACCAGGACCAGCAGTACCACCAGCACGCCGATGACCGTCCGGGGCCGCGGTTTGCGGATATTGAAGACGCTGCTCAATTCTGGCTACCTCCCGTGATGCCGCTGCCTCCCGTGCCGCCCGGGTTGATGAACGGGGCGGGCAGCTGCGGCCCGGGTCCCTGCGGCGCGGGCGGCCCCGGCGGCAGGCCGGGCGCGAACGTCGACGGTGGGGGGGTGGGGCCGGCGGGCTGCAGGTTCTCGGTGCGCGCGCCCGGTGGTGCCTGGACGGGCAGCGGTACCGGTGTGCCCGGGACATCTGGCGGCGCCTCGCCGGGGCGCGCGGCGATCGGGATTCCCGGTGACGGTGGCAGGCCGTTGGGGTTCGGCGGCGACGCGGCTACATCGGTCGGCGCTGGGAAACTGCCACCGAACGGGCCGACGTCTACACCCGTGCACGGCAACGGGTTCCACGGCCTCGGCAGGGCGTCGGGCGGCGGGGTGTACGAACACGCCGTTCCGGGCGGGACGGCCGGTCCCGGGTGCTCTGGTGTGCCTTCCAGCACCGGAGGTGCGGGCGGCGGTGCGCCGTTGGGGAACCGGGTGCCGTTGGGGTCGGGCCAGCGGAACTCGGGAAGCCCGGCGCTGCGCCAGAAGTTCTCCGGGTCGATGCCGCGCTTCTTGAAGGCGGCGTCGACGAACGGCTGCAAGATCCAATACGGCAGCAGATTGGACAGGACGATCTTGAAGTACGGTCCCGACGC
>NZ_LZSV01000047.1 GCF_001665605.1 Mycobacterium sp. 852014-50255_SCH5639931 | reverse complement strand
TCCGGCGTCGGGGCCGCCCATCAATTCGGCCAGCGATTCGGGGGTCAACAGGCCGCCCGTGATCGGCCCCACCTGTGTGCCTTGCATGCCCGGCGCGACAACCCAGCCGGGCTGGGTGTTGCGGTGCGAGAACGGGGTGTCGGGCACCCAGATTCCGGGCACCGTGGTGTCCTTGTATCCGTTCGGTGGGTGCAGCCTCGGCTCGGAGTAGGCGACTTCTTTGGGTAGGGCCTCGGCGGTGCTGAACAGGTTCAGCCCGAACGGCAGGTAGTTGAACTTGATCGCATCGAGGACTGGCGCCAGGTATTGCGCACACAGCTCGGCGGACTCTTGATAGCCCAACCGGCTACCGGCCTGAATCATGCTGCAGAAGAACTGCATTGGGTTGGCGAAGTTAGGGATCGCCGGGATCGACATGACGGCCCCATGCGACGGGTGGTAGATCTGGCTGAGGTTCGTCTCCAACGTCGGCAGGACATGCAGCGCGGTCTCCAAACCGTTCAGTGGGTCGGGCTGGACCAACGTGGTGGTCAGGGTGGCGAGGTTGTCGAGGTCATGGACGAGCACCTCGCGGTTCTTGGTCAAGAACGGGCGCAGGGTGGAGAGCAGGCTGTCGAACTGCTGTAGCGCATTGGCGAGATCATGGTCGGATCCGGTCAACTCGCCGGTGAACTGGGCCAGGTTCTTGTTCAGCGCGACGAACTGCTGGTCGTCTTTGTGCAGTGCGTTGACGAACTGGGCCAGGCTCTTCACCACCGCGAAGAAGTCGCCACGGCCCTCGTTCAGCGCGGTCAACGCCCGCGACAAGCTGTTCAGCGTCGCGTTGATCTGCTTGCCCTTGCCGGCCAGCCCGTCCGCGAACGACTCGATGGCCTCACCGAACGGACCTTTGGGTTGCTCGGGTGTCGGGCCAAGTTTGGCGATGACGTTGGCGACGCCTTCGCGCAGTTCGTCCCACTCCGTCGGGACCTGCGTGCGCTCGAGGGGGATCACGGCGTTATCGCCCATGACCGGACCACCTTTGTAGGGTGGCTCCAGTTGAATGCTGCGCGACGCCACCAGCGTCGGGTTCACGATGACGGCGGACGCGTTGGCGGGCACCTTGTATTTGTTGTCGTAGTGAAACGTCACCTTCATCTTGTCGCCGGCCGGTTCGATCTTGTCGACGGAGCCGACACGAACGCCCATGATTTGGACTTTGTCGCCGGGATAGAGCGCGTTCGCCGTTGGGAAATAAGCGATTACGGTGTTGGCGGTCAGCTTCTGGTAGAGCCGCCAGCCGAGGGACCCGGCGACCAGGACCAGCAGTACCACCAGCACGCCGATGACCGTCCGGG
>NZ_LZSV01000046.1 GCF_001665605.1 Mycobacterium sp. 852014-50255_SCH5639931 | reverse complement strand
AGATGTGTATAAGAGACAACCCACACCCCGTCGACACTGGTCGGATACACGCCCTGCAGGTAGCCGCGCCGCCTGTTGCCCTCCCGCGGACGCACGACGCCGGTCATCGAGTACTCGATCACCGGTTCCGCGGTCACGCAGGCGGCAACCTCGATCTGGGCGATCTCGATCAGCTGACCCGTACCGGTGCGGCTCCTGTGCTCCAAGGCGCCCAGCAGCGCGACCCCCGCGTGCACGCCGACGATGGGATCGGCGGGGCCCTGCGGGTTGCATGGCGGACCGTCGGGGTAACCGGTCACGGCCGACATTCCCGAGGTCTGCTCGAAGTTCAGCGCCCACCCGACGTAGTCGCGCCACGGGCCCCGCAGGCCGTATCCCGGCATCCGCACAACGATCACGTCAGGGTTCAGCGCCACCAGCGCCTCGTAGTCCAGGCCGAACTGCTCGACCACCCGGGGCGAGAAGTTCTCCACCACCACATCGGCCTCTGCGGCCAGCCGCCGGGCGATGCCGAGGCCCCGCTCGGAGGTCAGGTCGAGGGTGAGGTCGCGCTTGTTGAGGTTGGTGCCCTGCCAGATGGGGCTGCGTTCATACCAGTCGTCGCCCTCGTAGGCGAAGGCGCCGGAGTAGCGGTGTCCGTCCGGCCGCTGGATCGACTCGACCTTGACGATGTCGGCGCCGAACGCGCCCAGGTAGCAGGTCAGGTAGGCCCCGGCCCAGAACGTGGTCAGGTCGAGGACGCGCAGGCCGGAAAAGGGCAGCGGCCCCTCGGTCCTGTTAAGCGAGCGCGCCGCGGTGGCCCACGGTTCGGGGCCCGTGCCCAGGTTAGGCGCCGGGCGGGGTTGCGGCACCGGGGTTTTCGCGAAACGGAACGGCGGCCCGGGCCGCTGGAACGACCAACCGGGCCCACCGGATTGCACGAAGAAACCGCGCTCGGCGTACTGCGGGCAGGTCGACACGGTGGCCCCGTCGTTGACCGGCGCGGCCGGAATGCGCAGGGCCTGAGCGAGTTCCACGATCTCGCCGACGGTCTGCTGGGCGAGCAACGGCTCCGCCTTGCGGAAGAATTCGTCGCGCTCCGGGCCGCCCATCATGATCGCGATCTGATGCTCGCCGTACTCGGGCAGGCCGAGCATGGCGCACACATCCAGCCAGTGCTGGCCCGTCAGGCAGTTGATGCCCACCCACCCGTCGGCGGCCCGGACGACACCCAGCATGGGCGCCGACCGCAGGTTCGCGGGCAAGCCGAGGCCTTTCATGCGCTGTGCCATGAGCATCGGATAGGGCAGCGTCGACAGCAGTGCCTCGAGCTGGGAGACGTCGACCTCTCTGACCCGGCCGGCGGTCGGCAGCCGCAAGGCGGTCAGCGCGCCCAGCGCGCCGTAAACGCCTGCGACGTACTCGGAGATGCGGGCACCGACCTGCACCGGTGGGCGGTCCGGATCCCGGGCGCTGATCCATCCCGACGCCGCCTGCACGGTCAGGGGTGTGGCTTGCCGCTGCCGCCAGGGCCCGCACTGACCGAATCCAGAGATGCGCAGCAACACCAGGTTTGGGTTCAGCCGGCTCAGGGCGTCCGGGCCCAGCCCCCGGCGTTCCAACATTCCCGGACCGAGATCCTCGATGAGCACGTGCGCCGGCGCGATGAACTCGCGGGTCGCCGCCAGATCACCCGGCTCGGCCAGGTCCAGGGTGGCGCCGCGCTTTCCGGCGTTGAGGTACTCGAACAGTCCGGAGCGCTGCGGGTCGCAGACTCCGCCCGGGAACGGACCCCAGCGGCGCAACGAATCTCCGGCGGGCGGCTCTATCTTGGTGACCTCGGCACCGAGGTCGACGAAAAGCTTTGCGGCGTAAGGACCTGAGATCTCGTTGGCGAGTTCGACGACGTGGAGCCCGGTGAGGGGTCCCGTCATGCCGGGATCCCGATGGCCTTCACCTCCATGTACTGGTGCAGCCCGGTGATACCGCCGCTTTCCCGGCCGAACCCGCTCAGCTTGAAGCCGCCGAACGGCGCATCGCCCGGCCCGACGCCGTTGACCGCGACCTGACCGGTGCGCATCCGCCGGGCGACCGCGACGGCCCGGTCCACGTCGGTGCCCCACACGGCGCCGGAAAGCCCGTAGCACGAGTTGTTCGCGATCGCGACGGCGTCGTCGTCGTCGCGGTAGCGCAGCACCGACAGCACGGGCCCGAACACTTCCTCCTGCGCGATCGTCGAATCCGGTTGCACACCAGTGAGAATCGTCGGTTCGAAGTAGTAGCCGACATCCAGGCCGGCCGGACGGCCGCCGCCGGTCGCCAGCGTCGCTCCGTCGTTGACCGCACCGTCGACGTGCGCCTGCACACGCTCGCGTTGCGCCGCGCTGATGAGCGGCCCCATCTCCACCGCCGGGTCCGTGGGGTCGCCGACCTTGACGTCGCGGGCGAGCGCGACGAGCCGGTCCACGACGTCGTCGTGCAACGAATCGGGAAGCAGCAGCCGGCTGTGCAGGATGCAGGCCTGCCCGGCATGCAGCGAGCAGCAATCGAACAGCATCTGCCGCAGTATGTCGTCGGTCACCTGCGTGTCATCGAGGATGATGCTCGCCGACTTCCCGCCGCATTCCAGCAACAGCCGCTTCATGGCGTCACCCGCGGCCCGCATGACCTCGCACCCGACGGCGGAACTGCCGGTGAAGCTGATCATGTCGATGCGCGGATCCGTCGTGAGCAGCTTGGCGGCCTCGAGGCCCGACGGCGTGACGACGTTGACGACGCCCGGCGGGATGTCGGTCTCCTCGTCGATGATGCGCGCCAGCGCGAGGCCCGCCAGCGGCGTCAGCGGTGAGGGCTTGAGCACGACGGTGTTGCCCGCGGCCAGGGCGTTGTTCACCTTCATCACGTTGAGACAGTGCGGGAAGTTCCACGGCGTCAGGATCGATACGACACCGAGCGGCTCGCGGCGCAACAACGTCGTTCCGGCACCGATCCCGGTGACCGGCTCGTCGACCAGCTTCGTCGCGAGCTGGGCCGCATGCATCGACATGTAGCCGGCGCCGTCGATTTGCATCATGCGTTCGTTGGTGACGCAGCCCCATTCGACCTGTGACAGCGCGAAGATCTCGTCGGCGTGCTTGAGCAGGGCCGCACCGAGCTGATTGAGGCAGCCGGCCCGCTCGTCGGGGCCCATCCGGCCCCACGGCCCGCTGTCGAACGCCCGCCGCGCGGCGTCGATCGCCGCGCCGACCTGGGCGACGCTCGCGTCCGGGGCGGTGCCGATGGATTCCTCGGTGGCCGGGTTGATGTCGTCGTAGCGACCGTCCTCCGGCTCCACCCATCTGCCGTCGATGTAGAGCTGATAGGTGTCGACAAGAGATCGCGGAGTTTGCAGCTCGGTCATGCGGTTCCTCACCCGAACGTCGGTCATATAACCACTTGGTGTACACCCATGCCTCCGTGCCGTCAATCACTAACCACGCGAATTGCGTGCTATTTTCCGGTTTCGCGCCGGTATTGACACGGGTGGGCCGCGCGGGGTAGACACAAGGCCGCAAGACACATCACGTCAATGTGTCGGATTGTCTGCTCAGGGAGGCCGCCGTGCGGACCACTTTGCCCGCTTCTCTGTTGCACTCCCCCGACTTCTATGCCGGCGATCCGTACCCCGCGTACCGCGAGCTGCGCGCGACGGCGCCGGTGTGCTGGAACGACGTCACCAACTTCTGGGCGCTGTTGAAGTACGAGGACATCCGGTTCGTGTCCACCAACCCGGCCACGTTCACCTCCACCCGGGGCATCACCATTCCCGATCCGCAGATGGGGAACGCGGTGCAGGAAGGCAACCTCATCTTCACCGACCCGCCCCGGCACCGGCAGTTGCGCAAGCTGATCAACTCCGGGTTCACCCGGCGGCGGGTGGCCGTCCTGGAGCCCAAGATCCGCGAGATCGTGCGAGGGATCCTCGACGGCATCGAGCCGGATTCCGTGCACGAGTTCGCCGATGAGATCGCCGCTCCGCTGCCCACCCGAATGATCGCCGAGCTCATCGGCGCGCCCGCCGATGACTGGGAGCAGTTCCGGGCGTGGTCGGACGCGGCCACTGGAACGGCCGACCCGGAGATCGAACTCGACCCGATGGTCGCCATGGGGCAGCTGTACGAGTACTTCCAGAAGCTGATCGCCGCCAGGCGCGTGGACGCGCGCGACGACCTGTTGTCGGTGTTGGCCGGCGCGGAGATCGACGGGGTCCGGCTGACCGATGAAGACCTGCTGAATTTCGCCTACCTGCTGCTGGTGGCCGGCAACGAAACCACCCGCAACCTGATCGCGCTGGGCACGCTGGCGTTGATCACGCACCCCGACCAATGCCGCCTGCTGGCCGACGATCCCGCGCTGATACCGGGCGCCGTCGAGGAAATGCTGCGGTGGACCAGCCCCGTCGTGCACATGGCGCGCACCGCGACGACCGACGTCGAGATCCGCGGCCAGCGGATCGCCGAGGGCGATGTGGTCGTGATGCTCTACGGCTCCGCCAACCGGGACGAGGAGATCTTCGGTGCCGACTCCGAGGAGTTCAAGGTGACCCGGCACCCGAATCCGCACATCGCGTTCGGGTGCGGCGAGCATTCCTGTGTCGGTGCGCAATTGGCCAGGCTGGAGGCGTGCGTGATGTTCGACGAGCTGCTGCGCCGCTTCCCCAAGCTCGAGCTGGCGGGTGGGGTGGACCGGATGCGCGCCACTATGGTTCCCGGGGTCAAGCGCATGCCGGTGCGGCTGGGGGCCTGAACCGATGGATTTGGAGTACTCGCCCGAGCAGGAGCGGCTGCGCGCCGAGATCCGCGCCGCGCTGGAACAGGTGATGACGCCCGAACGCAGCCTCGCGCTCAGCGCACGTATGGAGGGCGGCCCCGAAGTGCGCGAGTGCGTGCGGGCGCTGGCCGCGGCCGACCTGCTCGGCGTCGGTTGGCCCAAAGAGTATGGCGGACGCGGGTTCTCGGCGATCGAGCAGTTCATCTTCTCCGAAGAGGCGCAGCGGGTCAACGCCCCGATCCCGCTGGTGACGCTCAACACCGTTGGGCCGACCCTGATGCAGTGCGGCACCGAGGAACAGAAGCAGCAGTTCCTGCCCGCGATCCTCGACGGCAGTGTCGAGTTCGCGATCGGCTACTCCGAGCCCGGAGCGGGTAGCGACCTCGCCTCGCTGCGCACCACCGCGGTCCGCGACGGCGACGAATACGTGATCAACGGCCAGAAGATGTTCACCAGCGGCGCCGCCTACGCCGACTACATCTGGCTGGCCGCCCGCACCGATCCGAATGCCAAGAAGCACAAGGGCATTTCCATCCTGATCGTGCCCACCTCGTCGCCCGGGTTCTCCTGGCAGCCGCTGCACACGATGCCCGGCATCTCCACCTTCTACACGTTCTACGACGACGTGCGGGTCCCGGCCAGCGCGCTGGTGGGTGGTGAGAACCAGGGCTGGCAGCTGATCACCACCCAGTTGAACTTCGAGCGGGCGGCCCTCGGCAACCTCGGGGCGCTCGAGCCGCTGTTCGAGAAGACCCTGGAGTGGGCCGTCAGTACCGACCTCGACGGCGGCCGCGTCATCGACCAGCCGTGGGTGCAGCTCGCCCTGGCCCGGGTTGAGGCCCAAGTCGCCGCCTACAAACTGGTCAACCTTCGCATCAACGCCGCGATGACCAAAGGCGTGCTCAGCATGGGAGAAGCGTCGGCCGCCAAGGTGTTCGGCACCGAGCTGACCCAGCAGGTCGCCCGCCAGCTGCTTGAAGTGCTCGACCACAACGGGGTACGCCAGGGCACCGACGCACCGCTACGCGGCGCGCTGGAAACCGCATACCGATGGGCAGTCATCAATACGTTCGGTGGCGGCGCCAACGAAATCCAGCGTGACATCATTGCCATGGCCGGATTGGGCATGCCGCGAGCTCCCCGTGACCTTCGCGCCACCGCAACATAGGAGGACAGCCGTCAGTGACCGACACAGAAACCGTCAGCGCCAAGGTTAAGGCCCTCGTCGGCCGGCCGACCGGCGGCACCGGAAAGCCCTCGCTGGCCCCGGATCCAGTCAACCAGCCGATGATCCGGCACTGGGCGTACGCGATGGCCGACATGAACCCCGTCTACCTGGACCCGGAGTTCGCCGAGAAGTCGCGGTTCGGCGGCATCGTGTCGCCGCCGGTGATGCTGCAGACCTGGACGATGCCGTCGCCGCTCCTGGAGGGCATCGGCGAGCGTGGTGGCGCACCCATCGAAATCAAAAGCAATCCAACGGCATTCCTCGACGCGGCCGGGTACACCAGCACGGTGGCGACCAACTCGGAGTTCGAGATCGAGCGCTACCCGCGACTGGGCGACGTCATCAGCGCGACGACGGTGTACGAATCGGTTTCCGAGGAGAAGAAGACGGCGCTGGGCACCGGCTTCTTCCTGACCTGGCTGACGACCTACACCGACCAGAACGGCGAGGTCCTGGGAAGGCAGCGATTCCGGGTGCTGCGATTCAGGCCGGAGCGCTGATGGCGACCCGCCTGGCGCCGGCCATTACCCCGGACACCGAGTTCTTCTGGAATGGATTGCGGGACAACAAGCTTCTGATCCAACGCTGCGGCGGATGCGGGCAGCTGCGCCACCCGCCGCGCCCGATGTGCCCGCACTGCCGTTCCCTGGACTGGGGCACCGTCGAGTCGTCGGGCCGCGGCACGGTCTACAGCTACGTGATGCCGCACGAGCCGAAGTTTCCGTTCTTCGAGTATCCCTACGTCGTCGTGCTGGTGGAACTCGAGGAGGGCGTGCGGCTGGTGTCCAACCTGACCGGCATCCACCCGGCCGACGTTACAACCGGGATGCCGGTCGAGGTGTACTACCAGAGCTTCGATAACGACCTGGTGCTGCACCAGTTCCGGCCGGCCACCTAGGCGGAACTCATGGACTTCACCTTCACCGAAGAGCAGGAGACCATCTCCAAGCTCGCCCGCGGCCTCCTCGAGCGACGCGCCACGCCAGAGCGCCTGACCGAGTTGGAAGCCGGCGACACCCGCTTCGACGAAGCACTGTGGAAAGAGCTGGCGGCCATCGACCTGCTGGGCACCGCGCTGCCGGAGTCGGTGGGCGGTAACGGCGGCGGCTTCGTCGAGCTCGGGGTGCTGCTGGCCGAGGTGGGCTGGGCGGTGGCTCCGGTACCGGCCTGGGCGACGCTGGCGCTGGGGGCCGACCCCATCGCAAGGCACGGCAATCCCGAACAGCAGCAACGCTTTCTGCCGGGCGTCGTCGCCGGAAGCCGCATCCTGACCGCGGGTCTGGCCGAGCCGGGCCGCTCCGACGCGACGACTCCCGCCACCACCGCGCGACGCGACGGCGGCAATTGGCGGCTCGACGGCACCAAGGAGCTGGTTCCGGCCGCCCAACTCGCCGACACCGTGTTGATCCCGGCCGCCATGGACGGCGGTGAGGCCGGCCTGTTCCTGGTGGCGGCCGACGCCCACGGCGTCGAGATCCGGCCGGCGGCGACCACCAACCGCGAACCACACGCGGACGTGTATCTCGATGGCGCAACGGTTTCGGACGCCGACCTGATCGTCGGGACAGGCCTGCTCGAGTCGCTGCACACCCGCGCGCTGGTCGGGCTGTGCGCGATTCAGCTCGGCGTCGCGGAGCGAGCCCTGCGGATCGCGGCCGAATACACCACGGGCCGCGAGCAATTCGGCCGGCCCATCGGCAGCTTTCAGGCCGTGCAGCAGCGGATGGCCGACGCGTTCATCGACGTCGAAGCCATCCGGTGGACCACGTGGCACGCGGCGTGGCTGGTCGCGCACGGACGGCCCGCCGACCGCGCCGCGCGCATCGCGAAGTTTTGGGCCGCCGAGGCAGGGGCCCGCGTCGCCGCCACCGCCCAGCACGTCCATGGCGGCATCGGCATCGACGCCACCTATCCCCTGCACCGCTATTTCCTGTGGGCCAAGCACAACGAGCTCACGCTCGGCCCGGCTACCGCACAGCTGGCCCACCTCGGCGCAACGTATTCGGAAGGACATTGATGACGACCACCGCGAGCCGCACCACCACCCTGCGCTGGGCAGACATCTCCGTTGGGGACGGGGTCACCCCACTCGAGATCCCCATCACCACAACGATGATCGTCGCGGGCGCGATCGCCACCCGCGACTTCATGCCCGTGCACCACGACCGCGACTACGCCAACAAGCAGGGCTCGCCCAACCTGTTCATGAACATTCTCACCACCAACGGCTACTGCGTGCGGTTCCTCACCGACTGGGCCGGGCCGGAAGCGATGGTCAACAAGCTGTCGATCCGCCTTGGCGTGCCGTGCTTTCCCGACGATCCGCTGCGCTTCACCGGCACCGTCACCGGCAAGACAGAAGGCACCGATGGGGAGAACTTCGTCGAGGTGACGTTCAAGGGCTCCAACAGCCTTGGCGATCACGTCTCGGGCACCGCGATCCTGAGCCTGCGCGACGGGACGGCCGCGTGAGCGGCTCGCTGCCCGGTGCCGCGGCCATCGTCGGGATCGGCCAGACCGAGTTCTCCAAGGAATCCGGCCGCAGCGAACTCCAATTGGCGTGCGAGGCGGTCAGCGCCGCGCTCGACGACGCCGGCCTGGCACCCGGTGACGTCGACGGCATGGTCACGTTCACCATGGACTCCAGCGACGAGATCGACATCGCGCGCAACGTGGGGATCGGCGACCTGAGCTTCTTCTCCCGCGTCCACCACGGCGGGGGCGCCGCCGCCGGCACCGTGGTGCACGCCGCGATGGCCGTCGCGACGGGCGTCGCCGACGTCGTGGTGTGCTGGCGCGCCTTCAACGAGCGGTCCGGTTTCCGGTTCGGCGGCAGCGGACGCAGCATGGCGGAAACACCGTTGTTCATGGCGCACTACGCACCGTTCGGATTGCTGACTCCCGCAGCGTGGGTCGCGATGCACGCCCAGCGCTACATGTCGACGTACGGGGTCACCAACGAGGACTTCGGCCGCATCGCGGTCGTCGACCGCGCGCACGCGGCCCGCAATCCCGATGCCTGGTTCTACCAGCGCCCGATCACGCTGGAAGACCACCAGAATTCGCGTTGGATCGTCGAACCGGTGCTGCGCCTGCTGGATTGCTGTCAGGAAAGCGACGGCGGGGTCGCGCTCGTCGTCACCAGCGCCGAGCGTGCGCGCGACCTGCGCCAGCCGCCGGCGATCATCACCGCGGCCGCCCAGGGCGCGGCCGCCAACGGCGAGATGATGACCAGCTACTACCGCGACGACATCACCGGCCTGCCCGAGATGGGCGTGGTGGCCAACAGGCTGTGGCGCGACTCGGGGCTCAAGCCGCAAGACATCCAAACCGCGTTCATCTACGACCATTTCACGCCGTTCGTATTCACCCAGCTCGAAGAGCTCGGGTTCTGCGGGCGCGGCGAGGCGAAGGACTTCGCCACCGTCGAGCGGCTGTCGCTGGGTGGGGAGTTCCCGATCAACACCAACGGCGGCCTGCTCGGCGAGGCCTACATCCACGGCATGAACGGCATCACCGAGGGGGTGCGCCAGGTGCGCGGCACGTCCTACAACCAGGTCGACAACGTCGAACATGTCTTGGTCACCTCGGGCACCGGGGTACCCACCAGCGGGCTGATTCTGGCGCCGGCCAACTGAGGGGGAATCATCATGCCGAAGCTCGCGCTGCTGACCGCCCACGGCGGGCCCATCGAGCTGGCCGAATTTCCGTTGTCCACCCCGGCGCCCGGGACGGCGGCGCTCAAGTTGCGGATGGCCGGCATCTGCGGGTCCGACTTGCACATCTTCCGCGGCGAACTGCCGCTGCCGTGCCCGTTCGCCATGGGTCACGAAATGGTCGGCGAGATAGCCGAACTCGGTGAGGGCCTGACCGCCGACGCGACCGGCAAGCCGCTGGCCGTCGGCGATCGCGTGGTGACACCGTACTTCTGGTTCTGCGGTCAATGCCACGCCTGCGCGCGAGGCCGGTCCTATGCGTGCCAGAACCTGATGGCCGGCGAATACCGGACGCACGATCAGGCGCCGCACTTCGTCGCGGCCTACGGGGAGTACTACTACACCAGCCGGCGCCAACCGCTGTACAAGGTGCCCGACGAGCTGCCCGACACGGCCGTCGCCCCGCTGAACTGCGCTCTGGCGCAGGTGCTTTTCGCGCTGCGGGATGTGCGGCTGGGTGACACGGTCGTCATCCAGGGCGCGGGTGGGCTGGGCATCAACGCCGCGGCCGTGGCCCGCACCGCGGGCGCCGCGGAGGTCATCGTCATCGACAAGATCACCGAACGACTCGACGTCGCCGCCGATTTCGGCGCCACCCACTGCATCGACGCGAGCGTGCTCTCGACCGCGCAAGTCACCGAGCAGGTCCACTGGCGCACCGACGGCATCGGCGCCGACTGGGTGCTCGAGGTCGTCGGTGTGCCGGGCGTCATCCCCGAGGGGATCGGGTTCCTCAACAACGGCGGCACGCTCCTCGAGGTGGGCAACGTCGGCATGGGGCGGACTTTCGAACTGGATCCGAGCGCGCTGGTCTACGGCAATAAATCCGTGCGCGGCGTCATGTTCTACGACCCCGTGACGCTGGCGATCGGCCTGAGCTTCCTGCAGCACACCAGCTTCCCGTTCGACCGCCTGATGCCCGATCCGTTCCATCTGGCCGACGTCAACGACGCCTTCGCCTCGGCCGACGCGGGGCTGGTGCCCCGGGGTGCGTTGGTGCCATGACGACTGAAGCTTCCGCATTGACACAGGCGGCCGATACGCGCGAGCTCATCGTGGAATCCGCATACGCCTGCTTTCGCAAGCAGGGGCTGCAGAAGGCGACGATCGTCGACATCGCCCGGACGGCCGGCGTGTCCCGCAGCACCATCTACGAGTACTTCAGCGACAAGGGCGCCATCATCGAGGCGTGCGCGGAACACGCTTCCGAATGGTTCTATCGCGAGATGTCCCGAGCCATGGACCGGGGCGGCTCACTCGAAGAAAAGTTAAGCCAGGCAGCCGTTTTCGTGACCCAGGCCCGGCGGTCTATCGCCTCCGAGAAGTACTTCGACGAGGATGCCGTCAGCCTGTTGCTGACCAAGGATGCCGCCGTGCTGCTGCGCGAATGCGTCGACTTCTTCGCGCCCTACCTGTCGGCCGCCCGCCTGACCGGCGAGGTGCGCAAGGACCTCGACGTCGAGGCCGCCGCGGAATGGTTTGCGCGCATCCTCTTCTCGCTGTTCAGCACGCCGTCCTCGATCCGGGACATGGACGATCCCGAGGTGGCGGCCGAGTTCGTGCGCGCGCACGTGGTGCGCGGTTTCGCGGGCGACCGCCCGCGGCCCCGCCGCGGGTAGTGGCTCAGCGCGTCGCGTGTCAATCCGTGGGCGTCGAGTGTGCGTCCAGGGCGGGAATGGTCGGCGTGTCGCCGCCGGGTGTTCACACTCGAAGCCGTGAGCGCACGGTCGATCGGTCTTGAACATCAGCGGCGCTGTTCGGGCCACACGGTTTCGGCGACGTGAACCGGTCGGCCATGGCCGGGCAGCAGGTGTGCGACCGGTAGTTTTTCGAGACGCCTGCGGGTGGCGGCGGCGCTCGCCGGGTCGACGATCTCCGGTGTGTGCCAAACCTTGCCGCGAACGGTCAGCACGGCGTCGCCGGACAGCAGCGTTCGGGTCGTCGAATTCCACAGCGCGATGCTGTCGTCGGTGTGTCCGCCCGCGTTGATGACGGTCCAATCCGGCGCGCCGGGCAGCGGCTGGTCGTCGGCAAGGCCACCGCTTGGGGATGGCCCCGTCCAGCGCATGCCGGCCGGCGTGCCGTATCCCGCCACCCGGGCGCCGCTGAGCAGCCCCGCCACACCGATGCGATCGAGCGGCTGGTCGATCAGGGTGGGCCAGATACGTGCGGCGCGGGCCGGCGTCGGCGTGCGCGGCTTCGCTCCGCCCAGATAGGTAAGTGTGCGGGCGGGCAACCAGATTGGTGCGCGATAGCGGGCCGTCAGTTCCGCCGCGCCGGCGACATGATCGCTGTG
This sequence comes from Mycobacterium sp. 852014-50255_SCH5639931, assembly GCF_001665605.1. Classification (GTDB taxonomy): domain Bacteria; phylum Actinomycetota; class Actinomycetes; order Mycobacteriales; family Mycobacteriaceae; genus Mycobacterium; species Mycobacterium paraffinicum. The sequence goes on along the minus strand of NZ_LZSV01000046.1, from coordinate 58,121 downwards.
CCCATGAGTCGCCACCACGGCATGCACGGTGCCGACATGACCCAGAACGGGCGCCAGATCGCTGGCGACCCGCGGCAGTCCGGCGTCGACGACCACCGCGCCGTCGCCGCCGTGCAGGACGTAACAGTTGAAGACCCAGCGCGAGACCCGGGTGATACCGAGATCGGGCATCTCCTCGATGACCAGGCTCATGGCCGAAAGGCTACGCCGCTCAGTGACCGCGCTGCGCCAGCGCGCGCAAGAAGAACGTCAGGTTGGCGGGCCGCTCGGCCAACCGGCGCATGAAGTAGCCGTACCACTGGGTGCCGAACGGCACGTAGACGCGGACGTGGTTGCCGGATGCGGCCAGCCGCCGCTGTTCGACCTCGCGGATGCCGTACAGCATCTGGTACTCGAAATCGGTTGCTCCCCGGCCAGCTTCGCGTGCCAGCGCGGGCACCGCCTCGATGATCGCCGGGTCATGGGAGGCCACCATCGGGTAGCCCGAGCCGGCCATCAAGACCCGCAGGCAGCGCAGGTACGCATCGGTCACCGCGGCGGGATCGCGGTAGGCCACCGCGGCCGGTTCGTCGTAGGCGCCCTTGCACAGCCTGATCCGCGCCCCGGACGCCGCGAACTCTTCGCAGTCGTCGAGCGTGCGCCGGAGGTAGGCCTGCAAAGCCACGCCCAGCCAAGAGAATTCGCACCGCAGGTCGCGCACGATTGCCAGCGTCGAGTCCGTCGTTGTGTGGTCTTCGGCGTCCACCGTCACCCAGACGCCCGCCCGCTGCGCCGCTTGGCAGATCACGAAGGCGTTTTCCCGGGCGACCTTCTCACCGTTGCGATCCAGCGACTGTCCCAGGGCCGACAGCTTCAGCGACACCTCGAGCGGGCGGACGGCGGCGTTGTCGCCGAAGCGGGCCAGGTGGTCGATCAGGTCCAAATAGACGCGCACCGCCGCACCGGCGTCGTCGGCGGCGGTGACGTCCTCGCCCAGGTAGTCGACGCTGACATGGCGGCCCGAAGAGCGAAGGGCCGCAACGCTGTCCAGCGCGCTGTCGATCGTCTCGCCGGGCACGAAGCGGTGCACCACGCGACGGGTAACCGGCAGCCCTTCGGCGGCCCGGCGCAACCCCGGTCGCCGGCTGGCGGCCATGATCGCGGGCCGAATGGTGCTGGCGAACACGCCGCCCATCAGTCGGCCGCCATGTGCGGGTAGGTGTGGTGGGTCGCCGGGACGAACGTCTCCTTGATGGTGCGGGCCGACGTCCAGCGCAACAAGTTCAGCACCGACCCGGCCTTGTCGTTCGTCCCCGAGCCGCGCGATCCCCCGAACGGCTGACGTCCGACGACCGCGCCGGTCGGCTTGTCGTTGACGTAGAAGTTCCCCGCGGCGAAGCGCAGGCGGTCCTGGGCGGCCAGCACGGCGTCGCGGTCGTCGGCGATGACCGCGCCGGTCAGCGCGTACCGCGACCCGGTGTCGATCACGTCCAAGATCCGCTCGTAGTCGTCGTCGGGATAGACGTGCACCGACAGCAGCGGACCGAAATACTCGGTGGCAAACGCTTCGTCGGTCGGGTCATCGGAGAGCAACACCGTGGGGCGGACGAAATAGCCAACGCTGTCGTCGTATTCGCCGCCGACGGCGATGGTGACATGGGCCGCGCTCTTGGCTCGCTCGAGGGCGTCGACGTTCTTGATGAACGCACGCCGGTCGATCAGCGCGCCGCCGTAGTTGGTCAGGTCGGTGACGTCGCCGTAGCGCAGCGCAGCGGTCTGGCCCAGGAAGTCGTCGCCCATCCGACGCCACACCGAATGTGGGACGAACGCCCGCGACGCCGCCGAGCACTTCTGCCCCTGGTAGTCGAACGCGCCGCGAATGAGCGCGGTGCGCAGTACATCCGGCCGCGCCGAGGGGTGTGCCACCACGAAGTCTTTGCCACCGGTCTCGCCGATCAGCCGCGGATAGCTTTGGTAACGGCCGATATTGGCGCCGGCCTGCTGCCAGAGGTGCTGGAAGGTGGCCGTCGACCCGGTGAAGTGGATGCCGGCGAGCCGCGGGTCGGCCAGGGCCACGTCGGAAACCGCGAAGCCGTCGCCGGTGACGAGGTTGATCACACCGGGCGGCAGCCCCGCGGCCTCGAGCAGCTGCATGGTCAGATAGGCCGACAGCGTCTGGGTGATCGACGGCTTCCACACGACGGCGTTGCCCATCAGCGCGGGCGCGGTCGGCAGGTTGCCGGCGATCGAGGTGAAGTTGAACGGCGTGATCGCGTAGACGAATCCGTCCAACGGGCGGTAGTCGCTGCGATTCCACTCCCCCGGTCCGCTGATCGGCTGCTGCGCCAGGATCTGACGCGCGAACGCCACGTTGAACCGCCAGAAGTCGATCTGTTCGCAGGGCGAGTCGATCTCGGCCTGGTAGACGGATTTGGATTGGCCCAGCATCGTCGCGGCGGCGATCTTCTCCCGCCACGGCACGGCCAGCAGGTCGGCGGCGCGCAAGAAGACGGCCGCGCGCTCGTCGAACGGCATCGCCGCCCAGGCAGCTTTCGCGGCCATTGCGGCGTCGATCGCCGCCGCCGCGTCGGCGTGGACGGCGTTCGTCAGGGTGCCCAGCTTGGCGGCATGCCGGTGCGGCTGGACGACGTCGATGCGTTCACCGTCGCCCATCCGGTGCGTACCGCCGATGACGTGCGGGAGGTCGATGGGGTGATCGGCGAGGGCGGCCAATTCGGCGCGCAGCCGGGCGCGTTCCGGGGAGTGCGGCGCATAGTCGTGGACCGGCTCGTTGGCCGGCAGCGGCACCTGGGTTATCGCGTCCATGCTGCCAGGATCCTCGCCGCGGCTACCCGCGGAGTTAGCCGATCGGACAAGACTACGGCTGTATGGTAGTACGATCGGACAATGGCGGGTGTGGGGCTGGGTCAGCTGTTGCTCGCGCTGGACGCGACCCTGGTCCGCCTGGTGGACGCGCCGCGGGGCCTGGACCTTCCGGTGGGCTCGGCGGCGTTGATCGACAGTGACGACGTGCGGCTTGGGCTGGCGGCGGCCGCGAGCTCGGCCGACGTGTTCTTCCTGCTGGGCGTGGCCGACGACGAGGCGCTGCGATGGATGGACAAGCAGGCCCGCGAGCGCGTTCCGGTGGCGATCTTTGCCAAGGAGCCGTCCGCCGCGTTGGTGAGCGCGGCGGTCGGCACGGGGTCGGCGGTGGTCGCCGTCGAGCCGCGGGCCCGCTGGGAGCGGCTCTACCAGTTGGTCAACCACGTGCTGGAGCATCACGGGGACCGCGCCGACGCGGCGGAGGACTCGGGCACCGACCTGTTCGGTTTGGCGCAGTCGCTGGCCGACCGCATCCACGGCATGGTCAGCATCGAAAACGCCCAATCGCACGTGCTGGCCTATTCGGCATCCAACGACGAAGCCGACGAGCTGCGCCGCCTTTCCATCCTGGGGCGGGCGGGGCCGCCCGAGCATCTCGAATGGATCGGCCAGTGGGGCATTTTCGATGCGCTGCGGGCGAGCGATCAGGTGGTGCGCGTGGCCGAGCGTCCGGAGTTGGGGCTGCGGCCGCGGCTGGCCGTCGGGATCTACCAGCCCGCGGTGGATGCGCGGCGGCCCCCATCGTTCGCCGGCACGATCTGGGTGCAGCAGGGCGCGCAACCGCTGGCCGACGACGCCGAGGCGATGCTGCGCGGCGCGGCGGTACTGGCCTCGCGCATCATGGCGCGGTTGGCGGCCCGCCCCTCCACGCACGTGCGGCGGGTGCAACAGCTGTTGGGCCTGATCGACGGCGAGCCCGACGCGGCCGCCGTCGCACGCGAACTCGGCCTCGCCGCCGACGGCGACGCCGCGCTGATCGGCTGGGACGCAGCGGACACCCCAGCGGACAGCGCGCCCCGTCAGGCACGCTTGGCCGACGTAATGGCGCTGAGCGCCAGTGCTTTTCGGCGGGATGCCCAGATCGCCTCGCGTGGATCACGAATCTATGTGCTGCTGCCCCAGACGCAGACCCGCTCGGTCACCTCGTGGGTCCGCGGCACCATCGCGGCGATGCGCTCCGAGCTGGGGGTGCAGCTGCGGGCCGCCATCGCCGCCCCCGTCGCCGGCCTCGCCGGGGTCGCGGCCGCGCGCACCGAGCTGGACCGCGTACTGGACAGCGCTGCGCGCCATCCTATTTCGATTCCGCAGGTGACATCGCTGGCCGAGGCGCGCACCACCGTCTTGCTCGACGAGGTCCTCACCCTGGTCGGCCGCGAAGAACGATTGGTCGATCCGCGGATCGTCGAACTGCGCGCGCGAGAGCCGGTACTGGCCGAGACCCTGCGGGTGTATTTGGACAGCTTCGGCGACATCGCCGCCGCCGCGCAGTCGCTGCACGTGCATCCCAACACGGTCCGCTACCGCGTGCGGCGCATCGAGAAGTTGATGTCGACTTCGCTGGTCGATCCCGAGGTGCGGCTGCTGTTTTCGCTGGGATTGCGACTCCCGGGTGCACCGTGGCGGGAGGCGGTAACCTAACGTCCATGTCGAGCGCGTCCGTGGTGTCACTGCTGCGTGAACGCGCGGGTCTGCAGCCCGACGACGTCGCCTTCCGGTATACCGACTACGAACAGGATTGGGCCGGCGTTACCGAGACGTTGACGTGGGCGCAGCTGTACCAGCGCGCCCTGAACGTCGCGCACGAGCTCAAGCGGCACGGCGCCGTCGGGGACCGGGCCGTGATCCTCGCTCCCCAGGGCCTGGCCTACATCGTGGCGTTCCTGGGGGCGATGCAGGCCGGGCTGATCGCGGTGCCGCTGTCCGTGCCGGCGGCGGGCTCGCACGACGAACGGGTGAGCGCCGTCCTGGCCGACACCACGCCCACCGTCATCCTCACCACGTCCACGGCCGTCGAAGCCGTCACCGAGTACCTTCACCAGCCGGGATCGGCCCCGGCCATCGTCGAGGTCGACGCCCTGGATCTGGACGACGCCAGCGCGCCGAGCGTCCGGATCAGCGGCGCTCCCGAAACGGCGTACCTGCAGTACACGTCGGGCTCGACCCGGCTTCCCGCCGGGGTGATGATCTCGCACCGAAATCTTCAGGTGAACTTCCAGCAGCTGATGCTCGACTTGTTCCCGGACTCGAATGGCATGGCGCCACCCGAGACCACCATCGTGTCGTGGTTGCCCTTCTATCACGACATGGGCTTGATGCAAGGTGTCATCATCCCGATCCTGAGCGGTTACCCCTGCGAGTTCACCAGTCCGATCGCTTTCCTGCAGCGTCCGGCGAGGTGGATCCAAGCGCTGGCCAAACCCAGCCCCCGCTTCTCGGCGGGACCGAACTTCGCCTTGGAACTGGCCCTCCGGAAGACAACCGACGCCGACATGGCCGGACTTGATCTCGGCAACGTGCTGGGCATCGTCAGCGGTGCCGAGCGAATCCACCCCGCCACCCTGGACCGGTTCTGCAATCGATTCGCCCCGTACAACTTTCGCGATCACATGATGCGCCCGTCCTACGGTCTGGCGGAGGCGACCGTCTATGTCGCCACCCGCAGTGTGAGAGGCGCACCAGCAGTCGTTCACTTCGAACCCGAGAAGCTGTCGGAGGGCAGCGCGGAACGTTGCTCAGCTGGGACCGGCGTACCGCTGCTCAGTTACGGCATGCCGAAGTCGCCGACGGTGCGGATCGTGGACCCCGACACGAGCATCGAACTTCCCGCCGGAACGGTCGGGGAAATCTGGGTGCACGGCGATAACGTCGCCGAGGGCTATTGGCGCAAGCCGGACGAGACGCAGGACACCTTCGCTGGAAAGCTGGCCGACACGTCGCCGGGCACACCCGAGGGGCCGTGGCTGCGCACCGGCGATCTCGGCTTCGTCTCCGAAGGAGAGATGTTCATCGTCGGCCGAATCAAGGACTTGCTGATCGTCTACGGGCGCAACCACTATCCCGAGGACATCGAGTCGACGGTCCAGGGGATCACCGGGGGCCGGGTTGCGGCGATCTCCGTCCCGGTGGACGAGACCGAAAAGCTGGTGACCATCATCGAATTGAAGCAGCGCGATGATTCCGACGAGGAGGCGCTACACCGGCTTGCCGTCGTCAAAAACGATGTCACCGCGGCGATTTCGAGCGCGCACGGCCTCAACGTCGCCGACCTCGTCTTGGTGTCACCGGGGTCGATTCCCACCACGACGAGCGGCAAGATCCGGCGGGCCGCCTGCGTAGAGCAATACCGCCGGCAGCAGTTCACCCGGCTGGACGCCTGAACGGCGTTAGTTCCGGCTAGGGTTGCGCTTCGGTAAGGAAGCGGTCCACCACGTCGGGACCGGTGGAGTGCAGCGCGATGGACAACTCCAACAGCCTGTCCTTTACCTTTTTGGGCAGCAATTCGATGGACTTAGTGGTGGCGGAGTCGTATTTGGCCCCCGGGAAGCGTTGCAGCACAATGTCCTTCTGCGCTTCGGTGGTGTAGATCTCCAACAGCTTCATACCGGCGAAGGCATCCTTGGCCGAGTCGGCCATTCCGGCGCGCGCCAGCGCCTCGAGCCGTTCCTCGTTGATCCACACGTTGACCTTGATCTGCTTCTCGGCGCCGCTCATGAGGTAGCTTCCTCCAACCGGTTCAGCGTGAACACCGGCAGCCTGTCCTTCAGGTAATCCTCGGTCACGAACGGCGAGCCCTGGCCGTATTTGGCGGCGGAGTCCAAGACCACCTCGAACACCTCGTGGCGCATGACCTGCTGGGTGGGCTTCACCTCGTCGGTGAGGATGCTACGGATCAGGCTGCCGCTGAAGCTTTGCGCCTGGGAGTCGTGACCGCACAACGCGGAGTTGGTCACCTCCCGGCATTCCGGGCAGTACCAGTTCTCCCGCAGGAACACCGGTTTGATGCCCAGCTCCGACCGGTGTTGCTGCAGCAGGTTCTGCGAGTCATACGGGTCGTAGAAGTCGCCGACGCCGGCGTGGTCGCGGCCGAACATGTGGTGCGTGCAGCCGAGATTCGTCCGCAGGATCGCGTGGAAGATCGCCTCGCGGGGCCCCGCGTACCGCATGTCCCACAGCGTGAAGGTCACCTTGTGGACGTCCTCGCGGAAGTACCCGCTCTTCCTCAGCTCGTCCTGCGCCAGCAGGATGGCCTCGTCGATGTAGTCCCCCACCCGCTTCTGCCCGATGATGGCGTTGACGAGCACGCCGGTGTTGAGGTTGTCGACGGGCATGTCTTCGTTCGCGGCCAGCCACGCCTGCTTCATCAGCGCCTCGTGTCCGGTGTGGGGGACGTTGCGGGTCTGGTGGGCGACGACGTGCTTCCAGTCCTTCTCTGCGAGCGCATCGCGGTGCTGCCTGGGCGTGAGCCAGAAGCTCTTGAAGGGCTCGTTGAACACCGGCTCGTTGATGAGCGTGACGTCACCGGCGATGAACCGGTTCGCGTATGCGAGCGCCTTCTTCACACCCGGGTGCCTGGGATCGGTTGTACCGTACGTCTTCTCGGCGAAGCGCTGCAGGTCGTACTCGTAGATCTCGGTGACGTCGAGGATCGCGATCGGTGCGCCGAGGTACTCCAGCACGACGCTGCCGCCCTCGTTGACCCCCAGCTTCTCGACGTCGTCGGACGACAGGTCGAACACGATCGGGATGCTCCACAGCGTTCCGTCCGGGAGCCGCAATTTGTCCAGGGTTCCATCGACCTCTTGCCGCCCCATGAACCCCGACAGTGGGGTGAAGAACCCGTAGGACAGGCTGATCACCTCGTGCGCGGTCGCCTTGGAAATCGGCACGCGCGGCAGGCCTTTGATCTGTCCGGCGGCGCTGTCCGTGGACACTCTTTCCACGATCGGTTTCCCGTTGTGACCGTGATAGTTCATCTCATGACCTCGCTTCGCGGTGTGGGTCGAACTCTCGGGCGGCAGCGGCGCGGGCGGGAATGACGCCCTCCTTCTCGAGATGCGAGACCACTTCCTCGGCCAGCGTGTCCGCCTCCTTCGTGCCACCCTCGAGCCGCAGCTCCGGGCTCAGCGGCGCTTCGTACGGATCGTCTATTCCGGTGAAACCCCGAATCTCACCGGCGCGAGCCTTCTTGTACAAGCCTTTCGGATCACGCTGCTCGCAAATCTCGATCGGCGTATCGATGAAGATCTCCAGGAAATCGCCCTCGGCGAGGGTGGCGCGAACCGCGTCGCGATCGTGCCGGTACGGGCTGATGAAGGCCGTCAAGGTGATGACCCCGGCGTCGCAGAACAACTTCGCGACCGCGCCGAGGCGCCGGATGTTCTCCTCGCGGTCCTCGGCGGAAAACCCCAGACCGAACCGCTTCGCGAACTCGACTCCGTGGCGCTCTTCGAGGAGAGTCGGGCCCGCGTTGAGCCCGTGGCGGACGTTGTCGCCGTCCAGCAGGTAGCTCCGCACGCCGCGCTCGTACAGCTTCTGCTCGACGATGTTCGCGACCGTGCTCTTACCGCTGGCGCTCAGCCCGGTGAACCAGATAACGCAGCCCTTGTGGCCGTTGAGCCGTTCGCGCGCCTCGCGAGAGATCTGGTGGTCGTGCCAGGTGATGTTGTTGGACATCCTCAGCTCCTCGTCGGCTTTTCACGCCTCATCGGTACGTGGCCCGTGGTCCTCTCAACCGGCGCCCCGCCGCGCTCATTCCTGGCAACGACCGTGCGCGGCATCGCCTACGAGTAAAACCGGACTTCGGCAAGTCTACAAGTTAAGATGGTCAGTTTAGGGTGGTTTTCGGGGTCGCGTGGCGGCACTCGGCGATCCGGGGCAGGGCCGGCGCCGGCACCCACCAGCCGGACCGTGGCGGCGCGTCGTGGATCGGGTAGTGCGTGGTCCGCGGCAGCGGCAGCCCGCCGTCGGCCTTGCGTTGGTTCACGGTGGTCAACAGGCGGCGAACGGTCTCGGGGTGGCTGAACGTCAGCAACGCCACGTCGACCGCGAACAGGGACAGGTCGCCTCAGAAAGGAATCAGCCCGAGGTGGGTGTCGCGAGATGTCGCGCTTGCAACAGCTACGTCGTCGGCGAACTTGGTGCGGCGCGAGACGTAGACATGCTCAATCCCCATGTCCCGCAGCGATTGCCGGCGCTGCGGGTTGCTCGCGGTCGCCAAGGTCTCGCAATCCGCGGCCGGGGCGATCGCGATTCGCAGAGAGATCCGGCCACTTTTGCCCCCGCCGCGGGACGTTACGTTTCGCCGGATTCGCCGGATTCGCCGGCGTCGACGGCCTTCGCGGGGTCCTCGATCACGCAATACGTCGGATCGATCATCGAGATGGGCCGGTTGCCGGTCTGGCGCGCCTTCCCGGTGATCCGCAATAGCTGGCCGGGCTGAATGTCGGCGCCCCCATGACCGGGACGGAACGTGACCGTCATTTCCCCGCTGTTGTCCCCGACGACCACCTGTCGGAAGGTGCGCCCGCGGTCGGTGACGTCCTCGACCTGGTTGACCCGCCCTTCGACGGTGGCCCGCTGCCCCGAGATCAGCCCGGCCACCAGGATGACCGAAGCCGGCCGCTCGGGGTGCTCGTAGGCGTCCACCTTCTCGTCCTCACCCTTGGACACCCACGCCTCGAGCTTGTCGATCTCCTGGGCGATCCGCTGCTCGAAGGTGTCGGGGTAGGCCTCCTTGATGCGCGATTCCACGTCGTAGGGCACGATCGTCGCCGCCGCATCGGGGATCAGGCTCACCGCGCTGGAGATCTTGTCCGCTGTGCGGTCGTGCAGCAGCCGGCCCAGCAGCCGCCCGAACGTCCGGCGCGGCAGCAGCACCGTCACATTGGTGTGGGGTTGTTCCTCGCGCGCCTTGGCAACCAGCAGCTGCGCGGACCGGATGATCCGGCGGTCCGGGCAGTCCACCACACGCAGCGGGGTGTCGAGACCGAAGTGATCCCAGCGCTTTCGCAGTTGCGTGGCGTGGGCCGGGTCGACCATGAAGTGCACCGCGGTCAGCTCGTCGGCCCGTAATCCCCTGCCGTAGCGCAACGCTTCGATCACCGCCAGGTCGACCGAGTCGACGAACACGAACACCCGGTGTCGCGCGTACTTCACCAACTCCGGACGGTCGGTGCGGAACATCTCGAGAATGGCTGCCTCGGCCCGGTATTCGCGGTTGAGCCGCATCAGCATGAACACCAGCAGCGGGAAGACGACGACCACCAGCCACGCGCCCTCGGTGAATTTGGCCACCGCGAAGATGCCCACAACGATCGTCGACAGGATCGCCGCGGACAGGTTGATCGCCAGGCGGCGTCGCCACCCCGGTTCCCGGTGTGTCAGATGGTGTTTGGTCATCCCGTAGCCGGCCATCGAGAACCCGGTGAACACACCGATCGCATAGAACGGGACCAGCGCGTTGACCGACCCTCCGGTCACCACCAGCAACAGCACCGACAGCGCCGTCAGGGTGATGATGCCGTTCGAAAAGACCAGCCGGTGGCCGCGTTTGGTGAGTTGGCGCGGCAGGAAGCGGTCCTCGGCGACGAAACTGGCCAGCGCAGGGAATCCGTTGAAACTGGTATTGGCACCGGTGAACAAGATGGCCGCGGTCGCGGCCTGGACCAGGATGTAGAAGACGTCGCCGATCACGCCGTTGCCGAAGACGGCACGGCCGATCTGGGACAGCACCGACGGGTATTCCGTGAGATAGGGCGTGGCGTGGGTGACGTGGGCCAGGTAGGCGACGCCGGCCAGCAGGAGGCCGAGGACGGTGGCCATGGCGGTGAGCACGCGGCGCGCGTTGCGGCCCTGCGGCTTTCGGAAGTAGTCGACCGTGTTGGAGATGGCCTCGACCCCCGTCAGCGACGAGCCCCCGTTGGCGAACGCACGCAGCAACACCAAAATCGTGGCGCCCAGCACCAACCCGTTGCCCTGGTGTACCGGCACGGTTCCGGCCATGTGCGCGGGATCGTAAACCGGTAGGTTCCCGGCGAATGCGCGAATCACGCCGACCACGATCGTCAGGCCGACCATGACGATGAAGGAATAGGTCGCCACCGCGAACGGCAGTCCCGCCTCCTTCAGCCCACGCAGATTCGCGTAGCAGATGGCAAGCACCACAGCGACGGTGAGTTCGAGGCTGTACGGGCCCAGCGCGGGAAGCGCCGACACCACCGCGACCGTCCCGGCCGCCGATTGCACCGCAACGGTGACGACGTAGTCGATCAGCAGCGCCGCGGCGGCGATTTGCGCCACCCGGGGCCCGAAGTTGTCCCGCGCGACGATGTAGGAGCCGCCCGCGCGGGTGTAAGCCATCACCACCTGCCGGTACGAGGCGGCCACCAGCACCAGGATGAGCAGGATGACGCCGGTGATGGGAAGCAACAGCAGGAAGGCGGCCAGCCCGGCATGCGGCAGCAGTTCGATCAGGATCTGCTCGGGACCGTAGGCGACGGACGAAACGGCGTCCGGCGAAAGCGCGCCCAGGGCAACCGGATTCGACAGCTTCTCGGAGGCGATGTCCTCAGTGATCAGGGGCTTTCCCAGGAACACCCGCTTGACGATGTCCCCGACCGAAAGGGGGATGCGCAGCTTGTCGGCCGAAGTTGTCACGACCACCGTCCTTACCCGAGGTTGAGCGGGCGAAACACCTTCGATGCATTGTGCACGCTGGCGGCCGCCATGGTGGCAGCTGGTCGGATTCGGATTCGGATCAGTTTCGGCTAGGCCAGCCGCCGCACGGCGGCGGAGATCCGCTCGTCGGTCGCCGTCAGCGCGACGCGCACGTGCTGCGCGCCCCGCGGGCCGTAGAAGTGGCCGGGCGCCACCAGGATGCCGCGCTCGGCCAACCACGTGACGGTGTCCGCGCACGGCTCGCCGCGGGTCGCCCACAGATACAGGCCGGCCTCGGAGTGGTCCACGGCGAATCCGGCCGAGCGCAGCGCCGGCAGCAACGCCTCCCGCCGCCGCTCGTACCGTTCGCGCTGCGCTCGCTCGTGGGCGTCGTCGTCCAGGGCGGCGACCATGGCAGCCTGCACCGGCGTCGGCACCATCATCCCAGCGTGCTTGCGCACCGCCAGCAGCTCGGCCACCAGATCGGCATCCCCGGCGACGAATCCGGCCCGGTAACCGGCCAGCGACGAGCTCTTCGACAGCGAGTGGATGGCGAGCAGTCCACTGTGGTCGCCGTCGCAGACCGACGGATGCAGGATCGACAGCGGCTGCGCCTCCCAGCCCAGGCCCAGGTAACACTCGTCGGAAGCCACCACGCTGCCCCGCTCGCGCGCCCAGCCGACCACTTTGCGCAGGTGGTCGACGCCCAGCACGCGCCCGGTCGGGTTGCTCGGGGAGTTGAGGTAGACCAGCGCCGGCGATTGCGGGCCCAACTGGGTCAACGAATCCGCCCGCAGCACCGTCGCTCCGGCCAGCCGCGCCCCGACGTCATAGGTCGGATACGCCAGCTCGGGCACCACGATCACGTCCGCGGACCCCAGCCCCAGCAGGGTGGGCAGCCAGGCGATGAGCTCCTTGCTGCCGATCACCGGTAGCACGGCTGCCTCGGTGAGGCCGGTGATGCCGAAGCGGCGGGCCAGCGCGGCGACCGCTGAGTCCCGCAGGCGCGGGGTGCCGGCGGTGGCGGGATATCCGGACGCGGAACCGGCGGCGGCCAGCGCCTCCTGGATGATCGGGGCGACCGGGTCCACCGGGGTGCCGACGGACAGGTCGACGATTCCGCCGGGATGGGAACCGGCCAGCGCTTTCGCGTCGGCCAGCGTGTCCCAGGGGAATTCCGGCAGGGACGCCGACACTCGCCCGCGTGGGGCGCGCGGCCTCACCCCGGGCCTATCCAGCACCGGCCCGCTCAGTCGCCCTCGCCCTGGGGCGGCAGGTCCTTGACGACCTGCGGGTCGTTCTCGGTCATGCCGACCTTGGCGGCGCCGCCCGGCGATCCCAGCTCAGTGAAGAAGTCGGCGTTGATCTGCGTGTACTGGCTCCACTGCTCGGGCACGTCGTCTTCGTAGTAGATCGCTTCGACGGGGCAGACGGGCTCGCACGCCCCGCAGTCGACGCACTCGTCGGGGTGGATGTAAAGCATCCGCGCGCCCTCGTAAATGCAGTCGACCGGGCACTCCTCGATACATGCCTTGTCTTTGATGTCGACACAGGGCTCGGCGATCGTGTAGGTCACAGACGTCTCCTCCATGTACTACTTCGGTGTGGGCTGCTCTTCGGCTCGCGCCCGGTGCTTCCGGCCGCTCAAGGACAAAGCTTTCGGTTACTGATACTAGACGTTGCACATACACGTCAACCACTTGGCGCGCCCGTTAAGTTGACGATTTAAGACTGCCAGTCTCGGACGCCGCGACCGGGGTCGGTTTCGCCGAGGGCGAACAGGCTGCCCAGCCTGCTGACCTGCGAAAAGTCGCACTTCCGCGGCGCTCCGCGATATGCATTGCGCTGGAAGCACAATCGCGGCGCCTGGTAACCTCGAGCGGACGGCAACCGCGGGGCAGATGTCGTGGCCGTGAAGCGGTGCATTAACTGGGGAAGGGTGTCCACACATGAGGCTGTCGTTGACCAAATTGACCGTTGCGGTTGGCAGCGCGGCAGTGGCGTTGACCGCCGGGGCCGGAATCGCGTCCGCAGACCCCGATTGGGGTCCGGCCATCAACACGACCTGTAACTATGGCCAGGTGATGGCGGCGCTCAACGCGAACGATCCGGCGGCCGCCGCGAAGTTCGACCAGTCGCCGATGGCGCAGAACTTCCTGCGTAGCTTCCTCGCCTCCCCGCCGCCCAAGCGCCAGCAGATGGCCGACCAGGCCCAAGCGATGCCGGGTGCCGCGAAGTACTTCGGCACCGTCAACGCGGTCATGTCGACCTGCAACAACTTCTGAGCCGAGCGGACGCCGCTCAGTAACCGCTGAGCAGGCCGCGCACGCGGCCCAGGGTCTCAGGTCCGACGCGGCTGCAGATTCGCGATGGGTCTGCGGGCTTACGCCCCCAGAGCAGCAGCACGCGCGCGGCAGGGTCGGTTTCCAGGGTGGCGGGGCCTTCGGGTTCGGTGAGTCCGATGGCGGTGCGGTCGGCCTCAGCGCTGATCACAACGTCATCGGTGCCGGCGGCGCGCAGCCTGGCCTCGACGCGCTCGCCGGGCCGCAATTGCTTGGCCCCCTTGGCCAGCAGCGGTTTTCCGACCGCGACGACGCTGTGAGTGGTCATCCAGGGCTCGGCCAGCCCGATCTCTAGGGCCGCCGGAATGTCGGCGTCCCCGGTGATGTCCCAACCGTGCAGCACGAGCTCTTCGCGCATGTGTTCGGCGAACCAGGGCACCTTCATGGTGCGGCCCGTCCACGCGACGTCGGTGTCCTGGGGCACGTCGTCGGCCGCTTCCGCGATCCGGTTGAGGGTGGCCATCCGGTCGAACAGCGCGTCCCACAGGTCCGCGTCGTTCAGCGCGCGCAGTGGTCCCTCACGTTCCTCGAAGCCGCGCGTGCCGACGGGCTCGCCGTCCAGGTGCGCGGCCAGCACTCGGGCGATCTCCTCGGCGTTTCCGGCCTGATGGACGACGATGTCGCGCACCGTCCAGGCCTCGCACCAGGTGCCGGCGTCGGGCCGGCGCCGCTGCACCGCGTCTACGAACGGCCGCCACTCGGGGAACCGGTCATCGTCGATCTGTCGGTTCACGGCGTCGGGTATACCCGCCGCCGCGGGCTGCTAAGCGGCCCGCGGGGCGTAGGTCGTGGTGCGTTGGCGGGCGGGGCGTCCAATCCCCTCGGCGATCGCGGTCAGCTCTTCGACGCTCTTGGCCGACCCGTGCTCCGAACCGGCCATCCGCGAGATGGTCTCCTCCATCAGCGTGCCGCCCAGATCGTTGGCACCGCCGTTGAGCATCACCTGTGTGCGCTCGACCCCGAGCTTGACCCAGCTGGTCTGAATCTGGGATATGCGGCCGTGCAACATGATTCGTCCCAACGCGTGCACGGCACGGTTGTCGCGGTGGGTGGGCCCGGGCCGGGCCGCGCCCGCGAGGTACAACGGCGAGCTCTGGTGTACGAACGGCAACGGGACGAACTCGGTGAACCCGCCGGTGCGGTCCTGGATGCCGCGCAGCACGTTGAGATGACCCACCCAGTGCCGCGGGCTGTCGACGTGCCCGTACATCATCGTCGACGACGACCGCAGGCCCACCTCGTGTGCGGTGGTCACGATGTCGATCCATTCCGAGGTCGGCAGCTTGCCCTTGGTCAGCACCCAGCGCACTTCGTCGTCCAGGATCTCGGCTGCCGTGCCCGGGATCGTGTCCAGCCCGGCCTCGCGCAGGCTGATCAGCCACTCGCGGACGCTCAGCCCGCTCTTGGTCACGCCGTTGGCGATCTCCATGGGCGAGAAGGCATGCACGTGCATCGACGGCACCCGCGCCTTGACGGCGCGGACCAGGTCGGCGTAGCCGGTGACCGGCAACTCCGGGTCGATCCCGCCCTGCATGCACACCTCGGTGGCGCCTTCGACGTGCGCCTCCCACGCGCGGTCGGCCACCTCTTCGGTGGACAACGAATACGCGTCGGCATCGCCCTTGCGCTGCGCGAAGGCGCAGAACCGGCAACCGGTGTAGCAGATGTTGGTGAAGTTGATGTTGCGGTTCACCACGAATGTCACGTCGTCGCCCACCGTGTCGCGCCGTAGCGAATTAGCCAGGGCGGCAACCGCTTCCAGCGCGGGTCCGTCGGCGGTCGCCAGCGCCAGGTACTCGCTGTCGGTGCAGCCTGCGGGGTCGCGCTCCGCGGCCCGCAGCGCGGCGAGCACGTCCGTGTCGATGCGCTCGGGGGCCCGCGCGGCCAGCTCGTGCACCTGCGCGCGGATCGATTCCCAGTCGCCGAAGGCGCTGTCCAGATCGCTGCGCGCTTCGGTGGCGCGGCCCTCGGTGTCGATCGCCGCGTTGAGGTCCACCCGCCCGGCGGACGCGACGTCGTCGGGCTCCTGCCAGGGCCGCCCCACCGGATTGACGTCGCGGGCCAGGCCGGTCGCAGGGTCGGCCAGCGCCATCACGTGTCCGCGCACCCGCGGGTCGATCCACGCCGCCCCGGCTTGGACGTACTTGGGCTGGGCGGTAAGTCGCTGAACCAGTTCGTATCCGGAGTCGGCGGTGATGTCGGCCAGCTCGTCGAGAGCGGGCCACGGCCGCTCGGGGTTGACGTGATCGGGCGTCAGCGGTGATACGCCGCCCCAGTCGTCGACCCCGGCGCCGACCAGCGCCAGGCACTCGTCGCGGGACACCAGGTTGGGCGGCGCCTGGATGCGCATGCCGGGGCCGAGCACCAGCCGGGCGACCGCCACTGTTGCGAGGTAGTCGTCGATCCCCGCGTCGGGGACGGCGGCCATCGCGGTGTGTTCCTTGGCCCGGAAGTTCTGCACGATCACTTCTTGCACATGCCCGAACTCCTTGTGCGACTTACGAATCGCGTGCAAGGTTTCGGCACGTTCGGTCAGCGTCTCACCGATGCCGACCAGCAGGCCGGTGGTGAACGGGATGGACAGCCGGCCCGCATCGGTGAGGGTGCGCAGCCGCACCGCGGGGTCTTTGTCCGGGCTGCCATAGTGGGCAAGCCCTTTCGTCTCGAACAGCCGCCGCGACGTGGTCTCGAGCATCATGCCCATCGACGGCGCCACCGGCTTCAGCCGGGCCATCTCCGACCAACTCATCACACCGGGGTTCAGGTGCGGCAGCAGGCCGGTCTCCTCGAGCACCCGGATCGCCATGGCCCGCACGTAGGACAGCGTCGAGTCATAGCCGCGTTCGCTAAGCCACTGCCCCGCCTCCGGCCATCGATCCTCGGGCCGGTCACCAAGGGTGAAAAGGGCTTCTTTGCAACCCAATTCGGCTCCACGGCCAGCGATATCGAAGATCTCGTCGGGCTCGAGATACATGCCCGCGCCCTGCGCGCGCAGCTTGCCCGGCACGGTGACGAAGGTGCAGTAATGGCAGGTGTCGCGGCACAGATGGGTCACCGGGATGAACACCTTGCGCGAATAGGTGACGGGCAACCCGCCGCCGGGGCCGCGCCGGCCGGCCGATGCCAGGCCCGCGTCGCGCACCCGCGCCGCGCTGGCGCACAGATCCGCGAGGTCCTCACCCCGCGCGGTCAGCGCGACGGCGGCCTCATCGACGTTGAGCGCAACGCCGTCTCGCGCGCGGCGCAACACCCGTCGCAACGCCGAGGCGCTGGTCTTTGGCAAAACCACAGGATTAGGAAGAGCGGTAGGCTCCTCGCCCGGAGTCAGCGGCACCTTCGTGTAACTTCCCCACGATCGAATTTCATCCGCGTGTCCCAACATGTGAAATTATCTTCCGACCCGTGCGGGCCCCGTCTGCGCAACAGTCAACAGTAGCGGCACTGCCACACCCGCAAGCGGGGACATCCCGGCCCGCGTGACCGCACGAACGTCAGGCCCGGCGCCCGCGCCGCCACAGCACCCAGAACGGCGGCACCACACCCAGCACGATCAGCAGCAACGCCCCGTAGGCCATCGGGCCGCGACCCCCCAGGATCACGTCGTCGGCCGGGCCGCCCATGCTGATCACCGCCACAGTGAGCAGCCACGTCCACAACGGCAGCGCGGCCAGCCGCGACGATGTGGTCCACCGCCCGGCGGCCCACACCAGCGCGGCGTTGACCAATCCAGAAATCAAGCCGCTGATGGGAAACGGGACCGCCCCGATATAGGAAGGCAGCAGCAGGGCCCCGGCCAGTGCGGAAAGGACCCCGTCGACGGCCAACAGCGCCAGGACAACGAAACGTATCGCGGGGTCTGTCGCGCCGATGTCTTCGAGAGATGCGGCGCGCGGCTTGGTTTCGGTCAGGTCGGGACGCTGTCGATGTTGGAGAGTATCGAGCCGATAACCCACTGCAGGCTGTCGAGCCGGTCCTGCCAATGCTGCTGATTAGGGTCCAGGTCGGGGTCCATGCGAAATCCTTCCGTGGCTGCCTGATTGGCAAGCCTACCCCGTGCCGGCCGCCGTGAAATCAAGCCCCGCAAGCAGATCTGTTTCCCAACCGCGCTCGTCGCGCTCCCCCGCCGTGCCGGCCGCCAGCACGTAGTGTTCCTCGGCGAGGATCGGCAGGGCCATGTTGTTCGACAGGGCGCAGGCCCGGCCGGTCGGTCCCACGACCACCTGGGTGGCGTGCGCGGCGAGCGCCGCCCGCTTTGCCGCCCAGGCCTGCGGGCCGGGCTCGACGACGGCGTCGATGTCGGAGTCCGCGTACCCGAAGCCGAACTCTTCCTCCGAGGGAATCGCCCACTCGGGCCGCAGGTCCTCGCCATTGAGGGCACGCATGCCCGCCAGGAAGGCGCGGGTGGCGAACACCGACCAGTAGAACTTCGGCGCGGTCCACGGCTCGCCGGGGAAGTCGCCGGAGCCTGCGGCGGCCACGGCGGCCGCTGTGACGGTGTGGGTGTGGACGTGGTCGGGGT
Source organism: Mycobacterium sp. 852014-50255_SCH5639931 (assembly GCF_001665605.1). Classification (GTDB taxonomy): domain Bacteria; phylum Actinomycetota; class Actinomycetes; order Mycobacteriales; family Mycobacteriaceae; genus Mycobacterium; species Mycobacterium paraffinicum. The sequence goes on along the minus strand of NZ_LZSV01000046.1, from coordinate 39,743 downwards.
GGCCGTAGCCGCCGCCGGGGTCGTAGGTCACCACGACGTGCGGGCGGTGCTCGCGAATGACGGCGACCAACTCGCCGACGGCCTCACGCTCGTCGGCGTCGATGAACCGCTGCCGCCCCCGCCCCGGCGTTCCCTGCATGCCCGAGTCGCGCCATCGTCCGGCGCCGCCCAGGTAGTGGGTGGCGCCGACGCCGAGCGCACGCAGCGCCGCGGTGAGCTCGCCGATGCGGTAGCCCCCCAACTGATCCGCGTGATCGACGGCCAGGCCGGCCCAGCGGTCACCGATGACCTCACCCTCTTCGCCGAGCGTGCAGGTGACGACGCGCACGTCGGCCCCCCGGGCGGTGTAGTGGGCGATGGTGGCGCCGTTGCTGAGGCTCTCGTCGTCGGGATGCGCGTGGACGAAGAGTAGCCGTGGCGTCTCGGACATGGACGCACCCTACCCGCAGCGCAGGCCCGTTGGCGGTCTCGTCGCCACCGATAGGAACGCATACGGCTACTATCGAGGGATGCCGCAGCTCACCCAGACCGCCCCGACCGGTGCCCGGAGCCGCCGACGGGGCGAGGTCCTCGAGCGGGCGCTCTACGAGGCCACCCTGGCCGAATTGGCCGAGGTCGGCTACGGCGGGCTGACGATGGAGGGGATCGCGGCGCGCGCCCACACCGGCAAGGCGGCCCTGTACCGGCGGTGGGCGACCAAGTGCGAGCTCGTGCACGCCGCACTGGTCCATACCTTGCCGCCGTTGCCCGAGGCGCGACCCGGCCGGTCGGCCCGGGAGAACCTGCTGACGGTGTTCAGCGCCCACCGCGACGTCTGCGCCGGGAAGACCGCCTTCCCCGGCATGGCCACCGTCAACCAGCTCTTGCACGAACCCGAGATGCGCGCCATCTTCGCCGACGCCGTGGTGGCCCCCCGCCTGCGGATCGTCGAATCGATCCTGCAGGCCGCCGTTGCGGAGGGCGAGCTCGATCCGGCGCTGATCACCCCGCTGACCGCCCGCATCGGCCCGGCTTTGATCAACCAGCACTTCCTGCTGACCGGATCGCCGCCGAACCGCCGGGAGCTGGCGCTGATCGTCGACACCGTGATCCCGCCGCGACCGGGGCGGCCGGCCGACTGACGACGCGGACTACGGCCCGGTCTTGATCCATTGGCCGGCGTCGCCGACGATGCCGACCGGCACCGCGCCCGACAGGCTGACGTTCTGCACGCTCGGGCCGGCGCCGACGATCGTGGTGTCCTGCAGGATCGGCAACACGGTGGACATGTTCCACAGTCGCGGCTCGACCGCCGTGATCACGTCGTTGATGCTCTTGGTGCCGTTCAGCGCGGCATCGATGTTCGACTGAACGCTGCGATCGCAGATCCCGGTGAGGTTCGACGGCGCCTGCACCAAGGCGTTGGGGTCGGCCGGGCGGCTGGGCGGCGGCGTCGACGTCGGCGTGGTGGCGGAGGTGCCCGGTCCGGTGGTCGATGGCGAGCCCGGGCCAGGAGGACTGGTCGTCGGCCCCGTGGACGCCGGCACCTGCGTCGATTCCAGGGCCGGGCAGCCGTACCGCGACGCCAAGCGCGTCGCCAGATTCCCGCCCGCCTGGTGCCAGCCGACGATCGCGTCCACCTGGTGGTTGTTCAGCGCGTCGCGATACAGCGTCACCGGGTCCAGCGCCAGCACGCTGGCGGCGATGCCGACGTTGCGCAACTGGTCGGCCGCGGTGTTGGCGACCGCGACGGACGTCGGGTCGTTGACCGCCACGCCGATGACCAGCGCCAGCTGTTGACCGTCCTTGCTGATCCGGCCGCGGATGACTTCGGGGGGCGCGGTGTTCGCCGGTGTCGGCGCCGGGGACCCCGACGAGTTGCCCTCGACCTTGTAGCCGGATCCCTCCAGCAACGCCAGCGCCGCCGGCGTCGTCATCGCGGGGGGCGCTGTCGGCTCGTAGCCGGGATCGCTGGGGGCCCGGATCTGGGCCTGGTCCAGCGTGACGGTGTTGTCGCTGCCCGCGCCCACCGCCGCCAGCAGGTCGACGTCGAGCAACCCGAGGATCGCCTTGCGCACCTGCGCGTCGGACAGCTTGGGCTCGTTGGCGCGCAGGGTCAGCTGCATGACCCGGGGCGTCACGATCCGGGCGGTGCGCACGTCGGGGATGGCGGACAGCTGCGCGAAGGCCGCCGATCCGCCGTGCACCTGGGCGACCTGGGTGTCACCATTGCGCACGGAATCGGCCAGCGCGGCCGGCGCCCCGGCACGCCGGAAGAGGATGAGCGCGGGCTTGGCCGGTGATCCCCAGTAGCGATCGTTGCGGGCCACCAGGATCTCGTCGCGCTGCGGATCGATGCTCTCCACCCGGAACTGGCCGCCGGTCACCGGGAGCGCCCGGGCCAGCCCGGCCGCGAACCCGCCCGGCACGTCCTTGACGATGTGCGCCGGAAGGATGTTGCTGAACAGCTCTTTCCACGACGGGTAGGGCTGGGCGAAGGTGACCACCGCCTGCTTGCCGCCCTCGAGCGACTGCACGCCGGTGATGAGGTCGTAGCCGGCGGGGTCGACGACGCCGGGCTGGCTGACCATCTGCCGCCACAGGTACCAGAAGTCGTCGGCGGCGATCGGGGCGTTGTCGGTCCACTGCGCCTCCGGCCGGATCTTGTAGGTCACCGTGAACGGGCTCTGGCTGGTGACCTCGGCCGACTCCAGCAGGGTCGGGTCCATCTCCCAGCGTGAACCCGTCGGCGTGCCCGGGTCGGGCACCGGCCGGAACGCGCTGGGCAGCACCAGCGCGCTGATCGCCGCGTTCACCGGGGACAGGTCGGACAGCAGGTGCGGGTTGAAGCCGGCCCCGATCGAGTCGATGCCCATGATGATCTGGGTCGGCCGCGGCGGCGGCGGTGGCGAGTTGTGCGGCGTGTCGGTGCTCTGCGGCGCCGGCGGGGGGTTGACCGTGCACGCCGCGAGCGCCAATCCGGCCAGCGAGACAACCACGCCCACCGTCACGAAGAAACGGCGGACTCGTCTCGGCATGCCGATCAGGGTATCGAGCAGCTGCCCAGCAGCCCGCCCAAGCACGCGCGATTAACCCCGGGCCTTGGCCCGCGCCCGGCTGCGGCCCCGGGTCGTGGCATCCAGCTCCACCTTGCGGACGCGGACGATCTCCGGGGTCACCTCGACGCATTCGTCTTGCGCACAGAACTCCATGGCCTGTTCCAGGTCGAGCTCGAGCGGCTTGGCCAGGGTCTCGATGACGTCCGCCGTCGACGACCGCATGTTGGTGAGCTTCTTCTCCCGGGTGACGTTGATGTCGAGATCCTCTGCGCGCGGATTGATTCCGACGACCATGCCCTCGTAGGTGTCCTGGCCGGGTTCGACGAAGAACTGTCCCCGATCGGCGAGCTGAATCAGCGCGAACGGCGTGATGGTGCCGTTGCGGTCGGAGACCAGCGACCCGGTGTGGCGGGCCCGGATCTCCCCCGCCCACGGCCGGTAGCCGTCGAACACGGCGTTGGCGATCCCGGTGCCGCGCGTGATGGTCAGGAAATCGGTGCGGAACCCGATCAGTCCGCGGCTGGGCACGATGAAGTCCATCCGGACCCAGCCGGCGGCGTGGTTGGTCATCTCCTCCATGCGGCCCTTGCGGGCGGCCATCAGCTGGGTGATCGCGCCGACGAACTCTTCGGGGCAGTCGATGGTCATCGCCTCGAACGGCTCGTGCAGCTTGCCGTCGATCGTGCGGGTCACCACCTGCGGCTTGCCGACGGTGAGCTCGAAACCCTCGCGGCGCATCTGTTCGACCAGGACCGCCAGGGCGAGCTCGCCGCGGCCCTGCACCTCCCAGGCGTCGGGCCGGCCGATGTCCACGACCCGGATCGACACGTTGCCCACCAGCTCCTGGTCCAGGCGGTTGCGGACCATGCGCGCGGTCAGCTTGTGGCCCGACACCTTGCCCGCCAGCGGAGAGGTGTTGGTACCGATGGTCACCGAGATCGCCGGCTCGTCGACGGTGATCCGGGGCAGCGCGTGGGCGTGATCGGGATCGGCCAGCGTGTCGCCGATCATGATCTCGGGCAGCCCGGCGACCGCCACGATGTCGCCGGCGATCGCCTCGTCGGTGGCACTGCGCTCGACGCCCTCGGTCGCGAGCAACTCGGTGATCTTGGCGCTGGTGATGACGGGCAGGCCGTCGACCTCACGCATCCAGGCGACCTGCTGGCCCTTGCGCAGCTTGCCGTTGTAGATGCGGATCAGCGCGAGCCGGCCGAGGAAGGCCGACGCGTCGAGGTTGGTCACCAACGCCTGCAGCGGCGCCTCGGGGTCCCCCGACGGCGGCGGGATGTGCTCCATCAGCACGTCGAACAGCGGGTCCAGGTTGTCGCCGGCGGGCACCTCGCCGTCGGCCGGCTGGGTGGTGCTGGCGACGCCGGCCCGGCCGGACGCGTACAGCGTCGGCAGGCCCAGCGCGTGCTCGGCCGCCTTGGCGGCCTCGTCGTCGAGGTCGGAGGCGACGTCCAGCAGCAGGTCGTGGCTGGACTCCACCACCTCGGCGATGCGCGCGTCGGGCCGGTCGGTCTTGTTGACGACGAGGATCACCGGAAGGTGTGCGGCCAGCGCCTTGCGCAGCACAAACCGCGTCTGCGGCAGCGGCCCTTCGGACGCGTCGACCAGCAGCAGCACGCCGTCCACCATGGACAGCCCGCGCTCCACCTCCCCGCCGAAGTCGGCGTGCCCGGGCGTGTCGATCACATTGATGACGGTCACCGTGCCGTCGGCGTTAAGGCGGTGCACGGCGGTGTTCTTGGCCAGGATGGTGATGCCTTTTTCCTTCTCGAGGTCACCGCTGTCCATGATGCGTTCCTGGGTGTCGTCACCGCGGTGGTGCAGCGCCCCGGATTGCCGCAGCATCGCGTCCACGAGGGTGGTCTTGCCGTGGTCGACGTGGGCGACGATGGCGACGTTACGAAATGGCACGTCGGTGATTGTGGCAGCGGGGGGCCTTCCAAAGCGAACTCGAAGGCGAACTGGCAGGTGCGGCCCGCGCGCTGTCCGGTGTGCGTCCAGGGCGGCCCGCCCCGGCGTGTCGACACCATGGCCGCACACCGAAAGCCCAGGACGCACACTCAACGGGCCGCCGAGCGCCCCCTACCATCCCCTGCGGCGCGGCGCCGTACCGACCAATTCGCCCTTGGATTCGCGGCTGCGGTAGACGATGTACGGCCGGAACAGGTAGGCGATCGGCGCGCTGAAGATGTGCACCAGCCGGGTGAACGGCAACAGCGTGAACAGCACCATGCCGATCAAGGCGTGCAGTTGGTAGTCCAGCGGCGCGTTGATCATCACCTCGCCGTGCGGCTGGAAGATCCAAATCCGGCGGAACCACAGCCCGACCGTGTACCGGTAGTGGAACTCGCCGCCGTGCGGCCCGGTGCCGATCAGGTCGCAGTACAGGCCCACCACGATGGCCAGCACCAGCACCACATACATCAGCTTGTCGCTGCGGGTGGTGGCCATGGACACCGCCGGGCGGGTGAACCGCCGGTAGATCAGCAATCCGATCCCGGCCAGGGTCGCGAGGCCGGCGGCCGACCCGGCGATGACCGCCTGCAGATGGTAGACGTGGTCGCTCATCTTCAGCATCTGCGTCACCCGCGGCGGGATGAACAAGCCCATCACGTGTCCGGCGAAAACCGCCAGGATGCCGAAGTGGAACATCGGGCTGGCCACCTGCAACAGCCGCGACTCGTAGATCTGCGAGGAACGTGAGGTCCAGCCGAACTTGTCGTAGCGGTACCGCCACCAGGTGCCGACGATCAAGACCGTCAGCGTGACGTACGGCGCGATGTCCCAGAACAATACGTTGCTAAACACCTGGCGCTCCTTCGCGTCGGGGTGGCACGGTCAAGTTAAAAGGTTGCAGCCCAACGGCTTCCGCGGGCGGGCCGGCTTGCGCCAGGCGCTCGGCACGGCGCACGTCCTGGTCCGTCGCGGCGGGCAGCGTCGCGCACACCGCCGCCACGGTGGGCTCATAGGGCGACTTCGCGTCGGCGAGGGCGCCCCGCAACACATCGATGGGAACACGGTGCTCGGCCAGCAGCCGCCGCCCCACCTCGGGATCGACGGTGGCGGCGAACTCGAGCACGACGGGCAGGTGATCGGGCGCCTCGGCGCGCGGCGGCCGCACGCCCGATTCCCGGTAGGCGGCGGCGAACTCGACCATCTCCCGGCCGCGGTTGCGGGTGTCCCCGGCGGTCCAGTACGTCAGGTACATCGTGCAGTGGCGCCGCATGTCGAACGTCGCAACGTAGTCCATCGCGGCGGCCATCGGCTCGCGGGCGCGCAGCGCGGCCACCGTCTGTCCGAGCAGCGTCGCCTCGGGCCCGCCGATGTGGCTGAGCAGCTCGTCGACGGTGTCCAGCCGCGCGGCCAGCTCGTCGTCCGGGTAGGCCAGCAGCAGCGATGCCGCCTGCCATACCAGTCGGTCCTGCAGGGCGTTGGTGCGTCCCCGGCGCCCGGCCAGCAGCCTCATTGCTTCTGCTCTTCGGGAAACATCCCGGCGGGCACCTGGCGCCCGTCCCAATTCAGCAGGTTCACCCGCGCGGACCGCTGGCCGTTGGCGGCCGCCTCGCCGCCGGGCCGCTTGAGCGCGTGGAACGTCTCCACGGAGACCGGCACCGGTTCACCCGACTCGTACATGCCCGGGCCGCCATCACCCGTCAACGAGCAGCCCATCTCCTCGAGGTCGCGGGCCTGCGGGCTGAACGCGGTCGGAATGACGTACCGCTCTTCGTATTTGGCGATGGCCAGCAGCCGGTACATCTCGTAGATCTGCTCTTCGTTCATCCCGACGGAATGCGGTATGTGCGGCTGGGTTTCGCGCCCGAGATTGATGTCGCGCATGTAGGAGCGCATCGCCGCCAGCCGCCGCAACACGCCTTCGACCACGGCGGTGTCGCCGGCCGTGAACAGCTCGGCCAGGTACTGCATGGGGATGCGCAGCGCGTCCAGCGCGCCGAACAGGTTGCCGATGTCCTCCCCGTCGTGACCGTCGCGACTGACCGCGTCGACCACCGGCGACAGGGGCGGGATGTACCAGACCATCGGCATGGTGCGGTATTCCGGGTGCAGGGGCAGCGCGACCTGAAAGTTGTTGATCAGCGCGTACACCGGCGAGCGTTGGGCCGCCTCGATCCACTCGTCGGAGATGCCCTCCGCGCGTGCGGCGGTGATCACCTCGGGATCGTTGGGGTCCAACAGGATTCGGCGCTGCGCCTCGTAGAGGTCGGTTTCGTTCTCCACCGACGCCGCCTCCAGCACCCGATCCACGTCGTAGAGGACCAGCCCCAGATACCGCAGCCGACCCACGCAGGTCTCCGAGCAGATGGTCGGCAACCCGACCTCCATCCGCGGATAGCACAGCGTGCACTTCTCGGCCTTGCCCGTCTTGTGGTTGAAATAGACCTTCTTGTAAGGACATCCGGAGACACACATCCGCCACCCTCGGCAGCGGTCCTGGTCGACCAGCACGATGCCGTCCTCGCTGCGCTTGTACATCGCGCCCGACGGGCACGACGCCACGCAGGACGGGTTGAGGCAGTGCTCGCAGATCCGGGGCAGGTAGAACATGAAGGTCTCTTCGAGCGCGAGTTTGACGTCCTCGCTGACCTTCTTCAAAATCGGGTCCCCCGCCAGGATCTCCGGTGACCCGGCCAGGTTGTCGTCCCAGTTCGGCCCCCAGGAGATCTTCATCGGTTCGCCGCTGATCAGGCTCTTCGGTGCCGCGGTGGGAAACGTGTCACCCGCGGGCGCCGTGGTCAGGTTCTCGTAGTCGTAGGTCCAAGGCTCGTAGTAGTCGTCGATGATCGGCAGCCGCGGGTTGGCGAAGATGCGCAGCAACTTCTGGATACGCCCGCCGTCGCGCAACCGCAGCCGGCCCTTCTTGTCGCGTATCCAGCCGCCGCGCCACCGCTCCTGATCCTCGTAGGTGCGCGGATAGCCTTGGCCCGGTCGGGTTTCCACGTTGTTGAACCACACGTACTCGGTGCCGGGACGGTTGGTCCAGGCCTGCTTGCAGGTGACCGAGCACGTGTGGCAGCCGATGCACTTGTCGAGGTTCATCACCATCGCCAGCTGGGCCATGACCTTCATCGTCAGTACGTCACTTCCTGGTTGCGGCGGCGCACAACGGTGACCTCGTCGCGCTGGTTGCCGGTCGGTCCCATGTAGTTGAAGGCGAAGGCATGCTGGCCGTAGCCCCCGGCGAGGTGGCTGGGCTTGATGCGGACGCGGGTCAGCGCGTTGTGGTTGCCGCCGCGCTTGTTGTTGGTTTCGGTGCGGGGTGTGTCCACCGTGCGTTCCTGCACGTGGTAGACGAACACCACACCGTCGGGCATGCGGTGCGAGACGATCGCACGGCACACGTAGATGCCGTTGGCGTTGACGGCCTCGACCCAATCGTTGTCTCGGACTTTGAGTTTGGCCGCGTCGCTGGGGCTCATCCACATCGTCGGCCCGCCCCGGGACAACGACAGCATGTAAAGGTTGTCCTGGTAAGTGGAGTGGAACGACCACTTCGAGTGCGGCGTCAAATACCTTACGGTGAGGCCGATCCCATCATCAGTCGGACCCAGCTCGGGCTGGCCGAACAGCCGCGTCATGTCAAGCGGCGGACGGAACACCGGCAGGTGCTCACCGAGTTCCTCGACCCAGTCGTGGGCCAGGTAGAAATGCATCCGGCCGGTCAGCGTGTGGAACGGCTTCAGGTTTTCGATGTTGATGGTGAACGGCGCGTAGCGGCGCCCACCGGTTTCGCTGCCCGACCATTCCGGGCTGGTGATCACCGGGACCGGACGCGCCTGGGTGTCGGCATAGCTGATGCGCCGCTCCTCGCTGCCCTCAGCCAGGTGCGCCAGCCGTTGACCCGTCCGCTTCTCCAATTCGCGGAAACCCTCGACAGCGAGCCGGCCGTTGGTCGTCCCGGACAGCAGCAGCAGCACGTCGGCCATCCGCGCGGCGGTGGTGATGGCCGGACGCCCCGCTGCCGCACCGGAATTCATCACACCGAACTTGGCCGCCAGTTCCTCGACCTCCCGGAACGGATGCACCGTGATGCCCTTGGTGGTCAGGCCGAACGTCTCGACGAGCGGGCCCAGGGTCTGCCACTTGTCATAGACGGCGCCGTAGTCGCGTTCCACCACCGTGAGCCTGGCCATGCTGCGCCCGGGCACCGGTGTCGCACCGGTGTGCAGCCAGTCTTCTTCGGTGCCATCGGGATAGGCCATCGCGTCGGGGGTGTCGTGCTGCAGCGCCGTGAGGACCACGTCGCGGCGGGTGCCCAGGTGACGCTTGGCCAGCGCGCTGAAGGCCCGGGCGATGGCGCCGAAAGCCTCGAAATCCGAACGGGTTTCCCAGGGTGGATCCGTCGCGGCACTGAACGCGTGCACGTACGGGTGCATGTCGGTGCTGGAGATGTCGGCCTTCTCGTACCAGGTCGCCGCGGGCAGCACGATGTCCGAGACCAACGTCGTCGAGGTCATCCGGAAGTCGATCGACATCATCAGGTCGAGCTTGCCCTCGGGGATGTCCCCCTCGCACACCACGTCGGCGGGCGGTATCCCGTCGGCCGGCGGCTCGGCCTGCACATTGGAGTCGGTGCCCAGCAGGTGGCGCAGGAAGTACTCGCCGCCCTTGCCCGACGATCCGATCAGGTTGGCCCGCCAAACCGTAAGCACCCGTGGCCAGTTGACCGGATTGTCGGGATCGGTGACCGAGAGCTTGAGCCTGCGGTCGCGAAGCTGCTCGGCGACATAGTCGGCGACTTCGCGGCCGGCGTCGCGCGCCTCGTCGGCGACGTCCAGGCTGGACCGGTCGAACTGGGGGTAGAACGGGCTCCAGCCCATCGCGGTAGCGGAGGCCAATAGATCCATCGTGTGCTTGCCCGCGAATCGGCCGCGGCCCAGCGGGCTGGCCAGCTTGTCGGCCGCGTAGCCGTCGTAGCGCCACTGGTCGGTGTGCGCGTACCAGTAGGACGCACCCGGCACCTGCCGCGGCGGGCGCACCCAGTCCGTGGCCATCGACATCGTCTGAAATCCCGTGAGTGGACGCACCTTTTCCTGGCCGACGTAATGGGCCCAGCCGCCGCCGTTGCGCCCCATCGACCCGGTCAGCATCAGCAGCGCGAGCACCGCCCGGTAGATGGCGTCGCCGTGGAACCACTGACAGATCCCGCTGCCCATGATGATCATGGACCGGCCACCGGATTCCTCTGCGTTGCGGGCGAATTCCTTTGCGACGCGGATGGCCTGCGCGGCCGACACGCCGGTGATCGCCTCCTGCCACGCGGGGGTGTTCTGCTGGGTCGGGTCGTCGTAGCCGGTGGGCCATTCGCCGGGCAATCCCGGGCGGGCCACGCCGTACTGGGCGAGCATCAAATCGAAAACGGTGCACACCAGGTGCTTGCCGACGCGGCGCACCGGGACACCGCGCTTTACGGTGGCGCCTTCCCCGTTGATCGTGTCGAAGCTGGCCAGGTGCACCAGCGCGGTTTCGCCATCGCCGTTGGCGGCGTGCGTATTTCGCACGCTGAGCGCCGGCACCAGGGAGCCGAGGTCGAGGTTCCACTTGCCGACGCCGTCCTCTCCGTAGCGGAATCCCAGTGAGCCGTGCGGCACCACCACCGAGTCGGTGGCCTCGTCCCACACCGCCGGTTTGAGCGCTGAGTTCTCTTCGGCCTCGAAGCCTCTGCCCAGGTCCGCCGCCGTGAGGTTCTTCCCCGGCACCAGCATGTCGCCGCGCTCTTCCAGCTTGATCAGGAACGGCAGGTCGGTGTAGCGGCACGCGAAGTCGGCGAAGAACGGAACCTCCTTCTGCACATAGCATTCCGAGAGAATGACGTGCCCCATCGCCATCGCGAGCGCCCCATCGGTGCCGGCCGCGCACGGCATCCATTCGTCGGCGAACTTGGTGTTGTCGGCGTAGTCGGGGCTGACGGTCACCACCTTGGTGCCGCGGTAGCGCGCCTCGGCCATCCAGTGCGCGTCGGGGGTCCGGGTGATCGGCACGTTGGAGCCCCACATCATCAAATAGGCCGCGTCCCACCAGTCTCCGGATTCCGGGACGTCGGTCTGATCGCCGAACACCTGCGGCGAGGCCACCGGCAGGTCGGCGTACCAGTCGTAGAACGACGTCATCGGGGCGCCGATCAGCTCGAAGAACCGCGACCCCGCGGCGTAGGACACCATGGACATCGCCGGGATGGGCGAGAAGCCGGCGACCCGGTCGGGACCATAGGTCTTGATGGTGTGCACGTGGGCGGCCGCGATCAGCTCGGTGGCCTCGGCCCAGGTGATCCGGATCAGCCCACCCTTGCCGCGGGCGCGCTGATAGCGCCGTCGACGTTCGGGGTCCGCCTGGATGTCGGCCCAGGCGAGCACGGGATCGCCGAGGCGCGCCTTGGCTTCCCGGTACATCTCGACCAGCACGCCCCGGGCGTACGGGTAACGCACCCGGGTGGGCGAGTAGCTGTACCAGGAGAACGACGCCCCGCGTGGGCATCCGCGCGGCTCGTATTCCGGCCGGTCCGGGCCCACCGATGGGTAGTCGGTTTGCTGGGTTTCCCAGGTGATGATCCCGTCCTTGACGTAGATCTTCCAGGAGCACGAACCGGTGCAGTTGACCCCGTGGGTGGAGCGCACCACCTTGTCGTGACTCCACCTGTCGCGGTAGAACACGTCGGCCTCGCGGCCGCCCCGCCGTGTCACCGTGCGCAGGTCGGCCGAGAACTCGCCGGGCGTGAAGAACCGTCCGCTGCGTTCCAGCAACTCCTCGAGCGCCCCACCAACGTGTGGTGTGAGAGTCAACAGGTACCCCTTCTACTCCGTATCGCTGCGTCGTAGCCGGGCCGTCGCCTCGACCCCAGGTGCGTTGTGTTGAGCGTCGGCCCATGCCGCATCGGCGGCGCGATCGATGTCGGCGGCCCGGACCGCGCACCCACATCGGGTGCGGGGAAAGGGTCTATCACCTCCGCCGTACGCGGCCTGTTAACGAAAATCCGTCTGCTCAGCATGGGTTCTGCGGACCAGAGGCGTCCGGCGCGGGCGAAGGATCGCCGTCGGCACCCACCTCTAGGTCAAGTCGTTTACTACAAGTTCACGTTGGGTTATATCTCCAAGTTCACCTTCGTGACCTTCTGCGGCGCTGAATGTCAGCTGCCGAAAGGCTGTGGACTTGTTATGAGGCCCCGCCGGCGAGCGTCCGTACCAGGTCAGCGACCCAGGCGCGGTCGGCGGGCACCCAGTCGACATCGGTCAGCTCGGCCGCCGTCACCCAGCGCACCGCCCGGTGGTCACGGGCGTGCGGCTCGCCGCCGAGCAGGTGCACGCGGTAGGCCCGCAGCGTCATGCCGTCCAGCGCGATGTCGTCGCCCAGGCGGGCGCCCACCGCGACGTCGCCGACGGTCAGCCCCAGCTCCTCGGCCAGCTCCCGGGCCAGCGCGTCGGGCTCCGTCTCACCCGGCGCGACCTTGCCGCCGGGCAGCTCCCAGCGGCCGGCCAACTCGGGCGGCCGGACGCGCTGCGCCACCAAGACACTGGCGCCGCGGATGACCGCTCCCGCGACGACGATCTGGGTCGGCATGGCCAGACGGTATACGGTCGAGACATGGCTGTGTTAACGGATGAGCAGGTCGACGCCGCACTGCCCGATCTCGACGGATGGGAGCGTGTCGACGGCGCCCTGCGCCGGTCGATCAAGTTCCCGAGTTTCCTCGCCGGCATCGACGCGGTGCGCCGGGTCGGCGAGCACGCGGAGAGTAAGGACCATCACCCGGATATCGATATCCGTTGGCGGACAGTTACTTTCGCTCTGGTCACGCACTCCGAGGGGGGCATAACCGAGAAGGACGTGGCCATGGCGCACGACATCGACGGGATCGTCGGGAGCTAGTCCTCCGACGCGGCCCGGTCTTCGACCGTCACGCCAGCGTGACGCTCGGCGCCCTTGCCGGCGGTGATCCAGGCCAACGTCGCCACGGCCGCCACGATGTAGATCAGGCCGGCCCAGGCCAGGTACCACGGCCGGCTGATCTGCCAGATGGTCGGCTGAGCGAAGAGCAGCAGCCACGGCACGCCGACGATGGTCAGCGCCAGCCAGCCCCAGCCCACGATCCGGGCGCCGCGCCGCTCGCGCAGCGGCCCGTGAATCGCCCAGATCATCAGCGGCACCAGCCACACCCAGTGGTGAGACCAGGAAATCGGCGACAGCAGCAGCCCGAACAACTCGACCACCAGCAACTTGCCCAGCCGGTCGGACGGGTCCAGCGCCCGCCAGGCCAGGACGGCCAGCACCGCGGTGACGGCGATGGCGGCCAGGACCGGCGGGCCGAAGCCGGCGTCGTGGCCAAGGATCCGGGAGATGCCGCCGCGCCAGGATTGATTGATCGACGTGGCGATGGGGCCCACGCGGTGCGCGTCGCCCAGCAGTTTTGTGAAGTAGTAGCGGGTCTGGTCCCCGACCACCAGTGCCGACACGCCGATGGTGGCGGCGAAGACCACGAAGGAGAAGGCCGCCGCGGCCCATCGCCGGACGCCGAGCAGGTAGACACCGGAGATCGCGGGCGTCAGCTTGATTCCGGCCGCGGCGCCGACCAGCAGGCCCGACAGCCACCACCGCGTCGTCAACACGGCCCACAGCACCCCCACCATCAGCAACACATTGACCTGCCCGTAGTCGAACGTGCTGCGCAGCGGCTCGATCCAGATCGTGACCGCCGTCCACGCCATGGCCAGGCGGCGGCCGTCGACGCCGGGCGCCACGCCGATCAACCGCTGGCTGATCCGTATCGCGCCGTACAGCGCGGCCATCGTCGCGATCTGCCACGCGAAGGCGACCAGGCCGAAGGGCAGCAGGGTCAGGGGGTAGAACACCACCGCCGCGAAGGGCGGATAGGTGAACGGCAGCGGGAAGTCCGGCGTCTGATCGGCGTAGACGTAGCTGTAGAGCGTGCCGGGATGGTCGATCGCGGCGGCGCCGCCGAGGTAAACGTGCAGGTCGACGAAATTCGCACCGTGGGGCGATAAATATGTCCAGCCGAGTCGCGCGGCGACACTGGCGACTAGCAGCGCGGGTGCCGCCGCCCGAAGCAGACTCGCGAACCGCCGGCGCGGGGGTGCTGCCGGGGTGGCCGAAGTGGTGTCTATGCGCCCGACTTTAGCGATCGAGGTGGCCTGAGCGGCACCGGTGGACCTCATCACCGCCAGCGGTCCTGGTCGCCCGGCGTTCGGTCACCGCCGTCACTCGTATCAATAACGATCAAATAAATGCCACACGTGTCACTTGAGTCCCATCAGTATCAACGTAACTTCGGCGGCGGACCCGTTTTCCACAACCAGGGAGAGTCATGCCAACCATCTGGACTTACATGCGTGCAGCGGCCGTCGTCGTCGGTTCGTCCGCAGCCCTACTCACGGGCGGTATCGCCCACGCCGACCCCGTGCCGGCTCCGCCGATTCCGAACATTCCGCAGCAGCTGATCAGTTCGGCGGCGAACGCGCCCCAAATCCTGCAGAACCTCGCTACCGCCCTGGGCGCGACCCCGCCGGCGGCGCCGGCTGCTCCGGGCATCACCTTCCCGGGAGTTCCGTCGGCCGCCGCAACGTCACCGGCGAATCCCGCGTCAAGCATCCCCTCGATTCCCGGGTTGACGCAGGCGGCGACGCCCTCCGCGCCGTCTGCCCCGGCGGCCACGCAGGGCCTGCAGGGGTTGATCCCGGGTCTGGGGCAGACGGCCCCGGCGGCGCCCGCCGCACCGGCCACGTCGTCCATCCCCGGACTGCCGGCCATCCCGGGGCTGTCGACGCCGACCGCCCCCGCCACCCCGCCGACCCCGCAGATTCCGCAGGCGAAGGTCGACATGCCGGCGTTCCTGCCCAATCTGCCGGTCAACATGCCCGCGCAGATGACCCTGCCGCAGGACCTGTCGGCACTGGCCGGGGCTCCGGCGGCGCCGGCCGCGCCCGCCGCACCGGCCGCACCGGCAACCGGGGCCAACCCGGTAGCGCCGCTGCTCGCCGCCCTGCCCTGATTAGTCAGCCCGACAGCAAAGCCACCCCCTACTGACCGGAGGACACACCGTGGCAACCACTTGGAATCTGTCCAAAGGATTGGCCGCTGTCGTGACGGCATCGGCTGCCGCGTTCGGGTTCTGCCCGAGCGCGGCAGCCGAACCGGCGACACCGCAACCTAACTCGACTCAAGAACTCCCGGGCCTGCCGGCGCTATCGCAGCTGAGCCCGATCATTCAGCAGGCGGCCACCAACCCCGGGCAGGCGACGCAGCTGCTCATGGCCGCAGCGCAGGCCTTCAGCCACAACCAGGGCGCACCCACCGAGTCCCGGAACGTGGCCCAGTCGGTGAATCAATTCCTGGCCCAGCCGTTCCCGGGCGCGCCCGCGCCCGAACCCGGCACGGCCCTCCCGGACGGCGCGCCGGTGCCGCACGTACCCGCGGCGGGTGTCGAACCGGGCGCCCAGTCACACCTGCCGGCCGGAATCGACCCGGCACACGCCGCCGGTCCGGGACCGGCCGCGGCCCCGCCGGCCGCGGGCGCCGAACCGGGCGCTCAGTCACACCTGCCGGCCGGAATCGACCCGGTACACGCCGCCGGTCCGGGACCGGTGGCGGCTCCGCCGGTCGCCGCGCCGCCGGCTTCCGCGCCGGCGCCGGGCACCGTCGCACCCGTCGCGGCACCCGTGCCGGCGCCTCCCGCGCCGGCCGAAGCTGCACCGGCCGCCGTTCCCGCACCCGCCGCCGCGCCGGCCGCGGCTCCGGGCTTCGGCCCGGACGCTCCGCCCACGCAGGACTTCATGTATCCCTCGATCGGCACCAATTGCCTGGCGGACGGCACCAGCGCGATCGCCACCGCGCTGTCGGTGGCGGGCCCGGCGAAGATCCCGACTCCCGGGCCGGGCCCCGGGCAGACCGCCTATGTGTTCACCGCCGTCGGCACCCCCGGGCCGGCCGAGGTGCAGAAGCTGCCGCTGAACGTCACGTGGGTGAACCTGACCACGGGCAAATCTGGAACGGTCGCGCTCAAGCCGCGCACCGACATCAACGGCGACGGGCCGACGACGCTGACCGCGATCGCCGACACCGGGTCGGGCAGCATCATGTCGACCATTTTCGGGCAGGTCACCACCAAGGAAAAACAGTGCCAGTTCATGCCCACGATCGGCTCCACGGTGGTGCCGTAGGGCCAGCACTGTTCCCTGCCCTGAGCGCGCGTGTCCCCACCGGGGGCACGCGCGCTCGGCGTTTAGCCAGACAGTTAGTACGCCATGAACAGGATCGCGTCGCGATCGTATTCGAGACCCGGATGATCGCTGGCGAGATGAGCCTGGGTCAGCTCGACCAGCTCGTCCTCATCCTTGCCGACGATGGCTTCCCCGCACGGACACGTTATGTGTGTCTTCACGTTGCCGCCCTTCCCTTCTGGTGACCTACTACTTGGCCGCCTTGGCTGCCGCCTTCATCTGCTTCTTATAGGAACGCACTTTGCCCATCGATTGGGCGTCGACGATATCGGCGACGGAGATGTGCGTGCCGGCCTTGCCGAACTGCCCGGCCGCCGCGCGCCAGCCCTTGACCGTGACGCCGTACTGCTTGCCCAATAAAGCCAGGAAAATCTGCGCCTTGACCTCGCCGAAGCCGGGTAGCCCCTTGATTCGCCGCAGCAGCTCCTCGCCGTCGGGGTCCCCGGCGGTCCACAAGCCGGTGGCATCGCCGTCATAACGGTCCACGATGATCTGGGCCAGGGTCTGGATGCGTTTGGCCATCGACCCCGGAAAGCGATGTATCGCAGGCTTTTCCGAACACAGCGCCGCGAACTTGTCGGGGTCGTACTCGGCGATCTCATGAGCACCAAAGCTGCCCATCCGGTCCGCGATCTTCTTCGGCCCCGAGAAGGCCGTCTCGAAAGGCACCTGCTGATCAAGAACCATCCCGATGAGCAGGGCCAACGGGTTGTCGTCCAGCAGCGCGTCGGCCTCAGGATCTTGAGCGAGCCAAAGTTTCACCGTCAACGACCAACCTTTCCGCTGAACACCCTAAAACCGATGACCTATGTGTTGAGAGACTACCTATCAGAAAGGCGCTTACGACCAGCGAATAACCAGGGAGTTGGGTGACGTGGTGGTGGATGAGGCCCGCTTGGCACTGATGCTGGACCGCGACGAACTGCATCAACTCGTCACTGCCTACTGCCGGGCCGTCGACCGCGCCGACTATGACGCGCTTCGCGGCCTGTACCACCCGGAGGCGATCGACTCGCACGGCTCGTTCTCCGCGGGCGGCGTCGAACAGTTCATCGCCCAGCTACAGGCCGCGGAACCGTACGTGCGTGTCTCCCAACACAACATCACCACAACGAACTTCGTGATCGACGGCAACACGGCCCGCGGTGAGATCTATTGCCTGGTGTTTCACACCTTCGCCGGGCCCGACCACGACTTAGACGTCATCATCGGCGGCCGGTACCTGGACACCTACATCAAAGACGACGGCCGCTGGAAGTTCCGTGAACGCACCATCGTGGCGGACTGGGCCTACCAAAACGACCCGTCCCAAGTGAACTTCGGACACCCCAGCACCCGGGGCAGCCTGCGCGGCGAGCCCGGTCAGGCCGACCCTTCGGTCAGCCATTTCACACCGCCCGAAGGCTGACCCGCCAAAGTGCCTGCCGCGCAACGGGCGACGATCAGCCGCTCTTGCGGCGGAATTCGCGGCGGTTCTCCACCGGGCCGTGCGTGCGAGTCTGCTTACCGCCGCCACTCTTGTGGTCGGACCCGCCCGACGACTTGGCCATCTTGCGGTCGAGGGCTTCACGGAACTTGCGCTTGTTGTCGTCGTCCGATTCGGGCGCCTCGGATGACTTCGATTCAGCCATACCGGCAGCCTAGCCGGGATTGCCGCATTCGGGCGGGCTACCGCACTCCGGGCGGCATGCCGTACACGTGCGAGATCGGCAGGGTCAGCAGCACCCGCCGATCGGTGACCATCGCCTCGCGGAACTCGTCCCAATCCGGGTGTTCGCCGGCGATGTTGCGGTACAAGGCAATCAACGCCTCGACGGTGTCGTCGCCGGGGGCGGCCGCGGGCGGCGTCAGCATCGCCGTGCCCTCGGCCACCGCGTACGACCACCCGTCGTCCGCGTCGACCAGGATGGACGCCCGCGGATCGCGGCGCAGGTTGCGCGTTTTGGCCCGCGGCTCGGTGATCGACACCCGCACGGCCAAGTCGCGCGGGTCGAAGTGGTAACTCACGTTCGACAACTGCGGGCGCCCGTCGCGTTTGATGGTGGCCAGCACTCCGAGAGAGTTTCCACTGATCACGGCCAGCAGCTTGTCGTCGAAGACTTGGCGTCCCATGCCGCAAAGCCTACGTTGCGCGTCCAGCAACCGGTCCCGGATCGCGTCAGCACGGGCCGCCCTGGTGAAATCGGATGATGACCAAGTACGCGGCGTTCCTGCGGGGCGTCAACGTCGGCGGCGTCAACCTCAAAATGGCCGAGGTGGCGCGCGCTTTGACCGACGCCGGATGCACTGACGTGCGCACCATCCTGGCCAGCGGCAACGTCCTGCTGGAGTCGTCCGCCGGTGGAGCGGCGGTGCGCAAGAAGGCCGAAGCCGCGCTGCGCGAGAAATTCGGCTACGACGCCTGGGTGCTGGTCTACGACCTCAAGACGGTGCGCGCCATCGTCGACGCCTACCCGTTCGAACCCGAGGTCGACGGCTACCAGTCCTACGTCACGTTCGTCGCCGACAAAGCGGCGCTCGACGAACTCGCCGCACTCGGCGAGGCCACCGGACCGGACGAGCGGATCGGCCGCGGCGCGGGCGTCATCTATTGGCAGGTACCCAAGGGCGCCACCCTGGACAGCACGATCGGCAAGACGATGGGCAAGCCGCGCTACAAGTCGTCGACGACGACGCGCAACCTGCGCACGCTGGCGAAGGTGTTGCGTTAGGACAGCGCGCTCAGTCGTCCGGCACGTTGGTCAGGTAGCGCATCGCGTCGGACTTCGTCAGCCCCAGCGCCCGGGCCACCTCGACGTACTCCTTGGCGGCGGCCGCCATCGCGGCGTCGGTCGGGTCGAAGCGGGAGATGAAAGTGCCGAAGCGCCCACGGGTTTCGACAATCGCCGCCGACTCGAGTTCCCGATAGGCGCGGGCCACGGTGTTGGCCGCGACGCCCAGCTGGCCGGCGAGGTCGCGCACCGTCGGGAGCCGGGTTCCGGGCGGCAGCGCACCGCCCCGAACGCCGTCGATGACTTGGGTCCTGAGCTGGTCGAACAGCGGCCTGCCCGCCTTCATGTCGACCTTCAGCAAATCCCGCAGCTCCACCTCTTCAGTATGTCCCAAGCACCGCTATCTTTGTGGGATGCGAGTAGCGGTGCTGAGCGGCGCGGGGATTTCCGCGGAGAGCGGGGTGCCGACCTTCCGCGACGACAAGAACGGGTTGTGGGCCCGCTTCGATCCCTACGAGCTGTCCAGCACACAGGGGTGGCGCGACAATCCCGAGCGGGTGTGGGGCTGGTACTTGTGGCGTCACTATCTGGTGGCCGACGTCCAGCCCAACGCCGGGCACCGCGCGATCGCCGCGTGGCAAGACGGCGCCGAGGTCAGCGTCATCACCCAGAACGTCGACGACCTGCACGAGCGGGCCGGCAGCATGCCGGTTCATCACCTGCACGGCAGCCTGTTCGAATTCCGTTGTGACCGTTGCGGTATGCCTTTCACGGGCGAGCTGCCCGCGATGCCCGAACCGATGCTGGAAGTGGAGCCGCCGGTGTGTCATTGCGGCGGCCTGATCCGGCCCGACATCGTGTGGTTCGGTGAGCCGTTGCCCGACGCGCCGTGGCAGTCCGCCGTCGAGGCGACCGAGGCCGCCGACGTGATGGTGGTCGTCGGAACCTCGGCGATCGTCTATCCGGCGGCCGGGCTGGCCGAGCTGGCGCTCTCCCGCGGCACCGCCGTCATCGAGGTCAATCCCGAGGTCACGCCGCTGTCCAGGCACGCGACGATCAGCATCCGCGAGACGGCCGGCCAGGCGTTGCCGGGGCTGCTGCAGCGGCTGCCCGCGCTGTTGAAGTAGCCGCGCGGGAATTACGGCCTGCGGGCGCGGCCCAGCAGGATTTCCGACACCGGCATAGGCGCCCATGCGGGCAATGTGAACTCGCGCCGGGAGACGTCGACCTCGAATCCGGCGTCGATGATCGAGCGCTCGGTGTCGCGGTGGGTGTGGCAGTTGCCGAACAACCGGGGCCACAGCGTCGCGTCGGCGATCCGCTGGAAACGGCCCCGCGCTCCGGCGCTCGCCACGTGCTCGAGGTAGCGCAGCTCTCCGCCCGGGCGCAGCAGCGAATACAGGCGTCGCAACACGCCGCCGGGATCCTGCACGGAGCACAACACCAGCGAGCAAACCACGGCGTCGAAGGGCTCGCCGCCGCTGAATCCCTCGGCCGTCTCGCCCGCCACGACGACGCGGGCGGGCACCACGTCCGCCGCCGCCCGTGCCTGGGCGGCCAGCCGCGGCTCGGGCTCGACCGCGACCACCTCGTGGACCGACTCCGGGTAGTGCGGAAAGTTCGTCCCGATACCCGCACCGACCTCCAGCACCCGCCCCGACAACCCCGAAAGGTTCTCCCGGCGAAGGGCCCGGATCACCTCGGTTTCATGGGTGGCGACGACGGGCCAGATTCGCGCGAAGAACGGGTTGTCCACCGCCGTTGTCATACACGTCAACCTTCCGACTCGGATGAGCCTCACAATAGGGTCTTGCCGACGAACCGATCGGCGCGTCAGCCGATGTTGGACACGGGTTCCACCAGCCGGCCGGCGTCCAGCGGCACCGGCTCGACGTATCCGTGGGCCCCTCCCTCGCTGATGCCGAACCGATCATGCAGCCAGGCCAGCGGCCTGGGCGCCCACCAATTCCACCGGCCCATCACATGCATGAACGCTGGCACCACGACCATTCGCACCAGGGTGGCGTCGGCGAACACCGCGAGCGTCAGTCCCAGGCCGAACATCCGCATGAACGAAACGTGGGCGGCGATCAGCGCCGCGAACGACATCGACATCACCAAGGCGGCCGCGGTGATCACCCGGCCGGTACGGGCGACGCCGAGCGCGACGCTCTCGTCGTTGGCGGCGTGCGCCTCCTTCGGGGTCGGCCGTCCGGGTCGAGCGGCCCCGGACGCGAGCCAGTACTCGCGGATCCGCGAGAGCAGGAACACCTCGTAGTCCATCGACAGCCCGAAGGCGATGCAGAACAGCAGCACCGGCATGTTGGCGACCAGCGTCCCGCTCGGCGTGGTTCCGAGCGCCCCGAGATGCCCGTCCTGGAAGATCCACACCAGCGCACCGAAGGCCGCGGTCAGCGAGAGGATGTTGCAGGCCAGCGCCTTCGCGGGCAGCACCACGCTGCCGGTGAGCAGGAACAGCAGGACGAACGTCACGGCGGCCATCAACCCGAGCACCAGCGGAAGCCGATCGGTGACCGCATCCACGCTGTCGCGGTTGACCTGGGCGACACCGCCCATCGCGACGGCTCGGCCGGCCGGCCCGGGCACCTCATGCAACCGCTTGAGCTGCGCGTCGTTGGCCGGCGAGAACAGCGGCGCCGCGCTGCTGACGGTTAGGAAGGCGCTGCCGTCGGCCAGACCGGTGGCCCCCGCGGGCGGTCCCGTCCGGTTCCCGCCGACAAAGGTCCCGCCCGGAGCCGACACGTCCGACACGTCGGGAACCCGCGACAAGTCGGCGGCGTACCGGTCAAGGTCCGCCGGATTCAGGCCACGCGCGTCGGGAACGACGACCGGCACGGTCGTGGCGGAGTCGTCCGCGAAATCGTTGCGCAGTCGGTCACCGACCTGGTGCGACGACGTCGAACGCGGCAGCACGCGGTCGTCCGGGAAGCCCCATTTCACGCCGAGGAACGGCAGCCCGAGCAGGAGCAGCAACGCAACGACGGTCAGGCCGATCGGCGCCCACCGGCGCATCACCAGCTTGCTCGACCGGTACCAGAACAGCTGCTCGACGGGCTTGTGCACCGGCTCGGGGCGCCGGAACACCCGGCGCAACAGCCGGCGGACGTCCAGCGCGTCCAGCCGGGGACCGAGCAGGACGATGGCGGCCGGCGTTAGCACGATCGAGGCGGTCGCGACGAAGGCCACGGTGGCCACGCCGGCGTAGGCGAACGACTTGAGGAAGTACATCGGGAACGCCACCGTCGCCGACATGGACAACGCCACGGTGACCGCGGAGAACAGCACCGTGCGCCCGGAGGTCGCCATGGTCCGGATCAGCGCCTCTTCCCGGTCGCTGCCCTCGGCCAGCTCGTCGCGATAGCGGCTGACGATCAGCAGTGTGTAGTCGATGGCCAGCGCCAGGCCCAACGCGGTGCTCAGGTTGAGCGCGAAGATCGACACTTCGGTGCTGAACGTGATCAGCCGCAATACCGTCATCGAACCGACGACGGCCAGCGCGCCCAGCGCCATCGGCAACGCCGCCGCCAGCAGCCCGCCGAACACCCAGATAAGGATCAGGAAGCTCAGCGGGAGCGCGATCATCTCCATCACCAGCAGATCGGCCTGGTTCTGCGTGTTGATCTGGGCGTACTGCATCGCCGCGCCGCCGGCGCTGACGGTCACGCCGTCACGGTCGTGGATGAACTGGTCCGCGATGGTCTGGGCGTTGGTCTGCGCGTAGTTCTCGCCGCCCTTGAGGTTGACCACGAGCAGGCCCGACTTGCCGTCGCGGCTGATCAGGTCGCCGGCCGCCTCAGGCGGGACCGTCCACGGCGACGACACGTTGTAGACCAACGGTGACTTCTGCAGCTGGTTGGCCAGGTCGGTCCCCACGGTGCGGGCCTGTTCGCTGTTGGTGCCCCCGGGCGCTGTCACCAGGATCAGCATCTGCTGACCGCTCTGCCCGAACTTGTCGCTCAACACCTGGATCGCATGGGCGGACTCCGAGTGCGGATCCTGGAAGCCCCCGGGCGACAGGCTCTTGGCGACGGGGATGCCGAAGATCGCGGCGGCGATGAAGACCAGGACACCTATTGCAATGATGCGGCGCGGCGCCGCGATGGCCAATCGGGCGATCCCCTGCAGCATGTCGAGCCCTTCCGCCGCCGGTGCTGATCGCGCTGGCCGCTGGCGTACCCGCGACAACCTAACAAACGCTAGTTTCCACGCGTCAAACAGATTCCTTTACAAGCACGGACGACGGCGGCTGCCGCGCGGTTCAATGCGGGCGTTTTAAACCGCCGCGACAGTAAGAGTCCGGCCAGAAAAATGTGTGCCAACTAAGCAGGTCACGGGCCTAAACGCCGCGGTCGGCCGCTTACAACCTACCGAGCGGTAAATTGCCACGGTTTTCCGAATCGTGACTCAAAGATTCCTTAATGGTGGCCCATACGCTCAGTGTCATGTGGATCGACGACACAAGTGCCGACGTCATCAAGGTTGACTTCGAAGCCCTCTACCACGGCGACGTCCTGGTGGAAGGCGAGACCTCGGAGCAGTTCGACGAACTGCAAGCGGCGAGCTGAGGTCCGACCATGAGCATGCTCGCACGCCTGTTAATGGCCGAACCCGCCGTCAGTCGATGGTTCCGTCGATAAGTTCTTGCTCCGTTACGAAAGCCCCCCGCTAGTCGCGGGGGGCTTTCGTCTTTGGAGACCTCAGCGAGGCGCCATGCGGATGGCGCCGTCCAGGCGGATGACCTCGCCGTTGAGCATCGGGTTTTCGATGATGTGCACCGCGAGCGCGCCGTACTCGTCGGGATCGCCCAGCCGGGCCGGGTGCGGAACCTGCTTGCCCAGCGACTTCTGCGCCTCCTCGGGCAGCGAACCCAGCAACGGGGTCTTGAACAACCCCGGCGCGATGGTCACCACGCGGATGAGCTCGCGCGACAGGTCGCGCGCGATCGGCAGCGTCATGCCGACCACGCCGCCCTTGGACGCCGAGTAGGCGGCCTGGCCGATCTGGCCCTCGAACGCGGCGACCGAGGCGGTGTTGATGATCACGCCACGCTCTTCCCCGACCGGTTCCGTTTTAGCGATGCGCTCGGCGGCCAGCCGTAGCACGTTGAACGTCCCGATCAGGTTGACCCCGACCACCTTCTTGAACGCGTCCAGCGGAAACGGGCCGTCCTTGGACAGCGTCTTGATCGCGTTGCCGATGCCGGCGCAGTTGACGTTGATGCGCACCGGGCCCAGCGACTCGGCGGTGTCCAGCGCCTTGCCGACAGCGGCCTCGTCGGTGACGTCGGCCTGCACGAAGCGGGCGCGCTCGCCGAGCTCTTGGACCGCCTCTTCGCCCCGCAGATCGATCACCACCACCTGCGCCCCGGCGTCGAGCAGCCGCTTGGTGGTGGCCAAGCCCAGGCCCGAGGCGCCCCCGGTGACGACGGCTACGGCGTCCTTGATTTCCATTCGAGTCCTTCCTTGAGTCCAGCCAACCAGTTGGTTGGCGACTATACCCAGTCGTTAAGCACGGCTTCGACGTCGGCCAGCGGGGCGGCCGGAGGGCGGGGCACGTCGGGCGTGGTGCGGGAGAACCGCGGGGCAGGCAACGGCTGCAAACCACCCTCAACTTCGTAAAACGTGTTCCGCTCGGTGATGTGCGGCTCGGTGTGCACCTCTCCGAACGCCAGCACCGGTGTCACGCACGCGTCGGAATCGGCGAACACCTTCGCCCAGTGGTCACGGTCGTGAGCGGCGAAGGCCGCCGTCAGCGCCGCGCGCAGCTCGGGCCAGCGGCTCACGTCGTTCTGCGCCGGCAGGCTGGCGGCGTCCAGGCCCAGGCCGGCGAGCATGGCCGCGTAGAACTGCGGCTCGATGGCGCCCACGGCGACGTAGCGCCCGTCGGCGCACTCATAGGTGTCGTAATAGGGCGCGCCGCCGTCGAGCATGTTGGTGCCGCGCACGTCCGACCACATGCCCAGCCCCCGCATCGCCCACATCATCTGGATCAGCACGCTGGAGCCGTCGACCATCGCGGCGTCGATCACCTGACCCTTGCCGGAGTTCTGCCGCTCCCACAGCGCGGACAGGATGCCGACCAACAAGAACATCGAGCCGCCGCCGAAGTCGCCGACCAGGTTCAGCGGCGGCACCGGCCGCTCGTCCGCCCGCCCGATGGCGTGCAGGATCCCGTTGAGGGAGATGTAGTTGATGTCGTGGCCCGCTTGCTGACTGCGCGGGCCGGACTGTCCCCAGCCCGTCATGCGGGCGTAGATCAGCCGCTCGTTCACCTCGGCGCACTGCTCGGGCCCGAGGCCGAGCCGCTCGGTGACGCCGGGGCGGAAGCCCTCGATCAACACGTCGGCTTTGGCGACGAGCTTGAACACGACGGCACGTCCCTCGTCGGACTTGAGGTCGACGGTCACCACGCGCCGGTTGCGCAGCATGGCGTCCTTGGCGACACCGCCGGGACCGGTCGATGGCCGATCGATGCGCACCACGTCGGCGCCCAGATCCCCCAAGATCATCGCCGCGTGCGGACCCGGCCCGATGCCGGCCAACTCGACGACCCGAAGTCCCTTCAGCGGTCCAGCCACGACCCACCGACCTTTCGTCTGCTCTGACGCCCGTTGTTGTTGGCATCTTCGCAGCCGCCCGCGGCGGGCGCGCAGCCCGGTCACTTAGGGTGAGCCCATGGCGCAATCCGCGATCGACACCCTGACCCCCGTCGCAGGCCTTTCCGTCACGCTGTCCGACGGCGTGTTGGCGGTGACCATCGACCGGCCGGACAGCCTCAATTCGCTGACCGTGCCGGTGATTACCGGCATCGCCGACGCGATGGAACGCGCGGCGAGCGACCCGGAGGTGAAGGTAGTGCGCCTCGGCGGCGCGGGCCGCGGCTTCTGCTCCGGAGCTGGGATCAGCGCCGACGACGTGTCCGACACCGGGCTCTCGCCCGACGAGATCGTCCTGGAGATCAACCGGCTGATCCGGGCGATCGCCGCGGTGCCGCACCCGGTGGTCGCCGTGGTCCAGGGACCGGCGGCCGGTGTCGGGGTTTCGCTGGCGCTGGCGTGCGACATCGTATTGGCTTCGGAGAGCGCCTTTTTCATGCTCGCCTTCACCAAGATCGGCCTGATGCCCGACGGCGGTGCTTCCGCGCTGATCGCCGCGGCCGTCGGCCGCATCCGGGCGATCAAGATGGCGCTGCTGCCCGAACGGCTGCCTGCCGCCGAGGCGCTGTCCTGGGGGCTGGTCAGCGCCGTCTACCCCGCCGACCAATTCGAGGCCGAGGTGGACAAGGTGATCGCCCGGCTGTTGGCGGGACCGGTCGCGGCGTTCGGCAAGACCAAGCTCGCCATCAACGCGGCCACGCTCCCCCAGTTGGATCCGGCTTTGCAGCGTGAGTACGAGGGGCAGGCGGTGCTGCTGCGATCGCACGACTTCGTCGAGGGCGCAACCGCTTTCCAGCAGCGCCGCACGCCGGACTTCACCGACCGCTGAGCCTGTGGTGCTTACCGGTGGCCCAAGCCGGTAATCCTCCCCCGCGTCGGGTCCGAATAATTCGAAGACGACGAACGGAGAACCCATGGCTGGACAGGTGAGCTGCCTGGTGACCGGGGCGACCGGCTACATCGGCGCCCGGCTGGTGCCGCGACTGCTCGACGAGGGCCACCAGGTGCGCGCCTTGGCGCGCAACCCTGCCAAGTTGGCGGACGTGCCGTGGCGGCAGCAGGCTGAGGTCGCGCGCGGCGACCTGGGCGACGTCGATTCGCTGGTCGCGGCGTTCGACGGGATCGACGTCGTCTACTACCTCGTTCATTCGATGGGAACGGCGAAGGATTTCACCGACGAGGAGACGCGGGCGGTCCGCAATGTCGTGACCGCTGCCCGGCAAACCGGCGTGCGGCGGATCGTGTATCTGAGCGGGCTGCATCCCGAGGGCCGCAAGCTCTCGCCACACCTCGAGTCGCGGACGGCCGTGGGCGACGCGCTCATCGCCTCGGGCATCGAAACCATCGTGCTGCAGGCGGGTGTCGTCGTCGGCTCGGGATCGGCCTCGTTCGAAATGATCCGGCACCTCACCGACCGGCTGCCGGTGATGACCACTCCGAAGTGGGTGCACAACAAGATCCAGCCAATCGCGGTGCGCGACGTGCTGTATTACCTGGTCGCCGCGGCTACGGCGGCGGTGCCCTCGTCGCGTACCTGGGACATCGGCGGGCCCGACGTGTTGGAGTACGGCGACATGATGCGGGTCTACGCCGAGGTCGCGGGCCTGGGCAAGCGGTATCTGATTGTGCTGCCGTTCTTGACGCCCACGATCGCCAGCCTCTGGGTCGGGACGGTGACGCCGATCCCGCCCGGTCTGGCGCGCCCCCTGATCGAGTCGCTGGAGTGCGACGCGGTGATGCGCAACCACGACATCGACAGTGTCATCGGGCTCCCGCCGGGCGGCCTGACCGCCTACCACCGGGCCGTCGAGTTGGCGCTGAGCCGTGCCGCGCGCGGCGTCCCGGAACCCTCGTGGTCGTCGTTGCGGACCGAACCGGCCGAGGCGCTGCCCACGGATCCCGATTGGGCGGGCGAGATCGTCTACACCGACGCGCGCACCGAGGAAACCGCCGCTGAACCCGCCGACGTCTGGGCGGCGGCGGAGGATGCCGTGAACGCGCGGGCGGCCGGATGGAAGGTCGAGGAGCGCGCGGCGGGCACGCTGTTGCGGCTGCGCTCAACCAAGCGAGCGCCGGGACGGGAATGGCTCGAGATCACGGTCACCCGGCCAGAGGGCCACGGCAGTCGCTACACCCAGCGGTCCATTTTCCTGCCGAGGGGCATCCCTGGCCGGGTGTACTGGTTCTTCGTGCGGCCGGCGCACGCCGCCGCCATGCGCGCGCTGGCCCGCGAAGTGGTCGGTTCGGTCCGATAACGGCGTCAGACGCCGAACATCGGGGGCAGCACGAGCACCATGATCAGCCCCCACACCAAGTGGGTGAGCATCGGCGCCAGGACACCCCCGGTCGCCCGGCGCTCGAACGCGCACACCGTGCCCAAGATGACCGCGGCGAAACCGAGCATGGGGTTGCCGCTGGCCAGCGTCGCGGCCGTGTAGAGGACGGTCGAAATCACGATGGGGTGGTAGCGACCCAGTGCGGTGTAGAGCGCGCCGCGGAAGAACACTTCCTCGGCGACGCCGTTGACAAGCGTGATCGCCACGATCACCGGATACCACCCGTGGTGGGCGTATTCCAGTACCCGGGTTATCAACTCCGCCACCGGCGTGATCTCGCGAGCGATCAGTCCGCCGACGACGAACACGCCCCCCAGCAGGAGACCGATGGTCGTCCCGGTGATGACCGGCCTTTGATTGCGGCCGCGCCAGCAGATGCCGCCCAGGTGCAGCGGGCCGGAGATGAACCCGCCGGCGAGCCACACCCCCGCCAGCGCCAGGGTCAGCCAGTAGAAGCTCGAATCCCCCGGATGGCGCCGTAGTGAAAACCCGAGTACCCCGGCGCCGACAACCACCGTGATGGCGACGATGACGCGCCGGCGTCGCACGACGGCCGGCGATTCGTGATGGGGCACAGCGACGTTGGTGAGGGCGCGCCACCACTCGGACAGCGTGCCTGTGGTGGACGGGGCGGTTGACTGACTCATGCGGGATGCACCTTCGGGGTCAGGGCGATCAGGAGATCAAGGCCGGTGCGAAGCGCCCCGGCGACCGGACCGGGGACCATGCTCACCAGCCCCAGAGCCGGCCGCACGATGGGCGGGGTGACCCGCCGGGCGACGTGGCGGATGCGCCGCACGTCACCACCGGCCCACGCGGGATCGGTGTCGGCGAGGTGATGGGGATCGGCCAGGGCGTTGACCGGGGACGGACGATTCGACTGATCGGCCAAGGCTAGGGCAATGGCGTCGTCGACGCCGAGCAGGCCACCGGGCGGGTCCGGCACCCGACCGCGTACGTCGCCCTTCGACGCCACCATCGGGTGCTCCAGCGATTCGACCAGATCACCGGCCAACCCGGGCGGCACCGGCAGGGCGACGCCGGTGATCAGCGACGCCAGCCCCGTGTCGACCCTGCCGACCGGCAACCCGGCGTGCCACCTGCCGGAGATGCGCGTATACGTCTTGAGCAACTCGCGGTAGGACGTGGTGTCCGGGCCGCAGATGTCATACGCCCCGGCCGGCACCAGGTCGGGGTCGGCGGCGGCGACGAGGTAATGCAGGACGTCACGGATCGAGATCGGGTCGATCGGGTTGTCCATCCAGCTCGGCATGGGAATGAGCGGAAAACGGTCGCCGACGTAGCGCATCATCTCGAACGAGGTCGAACCGGCACCGATGATCATCGCCGCGCCCAGCCACACCAGCTCCGGGCCGCCCGGGACGGTCAGGGCGTCGGCCACTTCGGCCCGGCTCGTCAGGTGCTCGGACAACACCTCGCCGGCGGGCACGAATCCGCCCAGGTAGACGATCCGGCGCACATCGGCGTCCCGAGCCGCCGCGGCCAGGTTGGCGGCCGCGGCCTTGTCGGCGTCGCGGAAGCCGGGCTGCCCGATGGCGTGCACCAGGTAATACACCACGTCAACGGGTCCGGCGTCGGCGAACGCGGCTCGGGTCGACGCGGGATCCGCGGCGTCGAGGGTCACCGGTGTGACTTCACCGTGCCATCCGAACCGCCTGAGGCGCTCAGGTTCTCGGGTGGCCGCCAGGACCTGGTGCCCGTCCGCCAGCAGCGCCGTGACCAGCCGAGATCCGACGTAGCCCGTGGCACCGGTGACCAGGATCCGCATACCGTCGACACTAGCGGGCGGAGACCGCCCGGGGGTGGCGGGCGTCACGGCACGGTGGCTTTCGGCCCGGAATTTTGCACTGGCATTACGCTCGCAAGGTTGAACCCGCGCGGCGGCGGCACCGTAGACCCGGTAGTCGTCAATAGATAGTGGAGACATGTATTACCTGTTGGTCCTGGCGGTCGGCATCGAGCGCGTCGTCGAGCTGGTGCTGTCCAAGCGCAACGCGCAGTGGTCGTTTGCCCAGGGCGCCAAGGAATTTGGTCGGTCGCATTATCCGGTGATGGTGCTCATCCACACCGGGCTGCTGGTCGGCTGCGTTCTCGAGCCGTGGGCGCTGCACCGGCCGTTCATCGCGTGGCTGGGTTGGCCGATGCTGGCGGTGGTGGCGCTCAGCCAGGGCCTGCGCTGGTGGTGCATCGCCACGCTGGGGCGGCGGTGGAACACCCGGGTGATCGTGCTGCCACAGGCTCCGCTGGTGCGCCAGGGTCCCTACCGGTGGCTGCACCATCCGAACTATGTTGCAGTGGTGGCTGAGGGGTTGGCGCTGCCGTTGGTGCACACGGCGTGGCTTACGGCGGCCATTTTCACCCTGGCGAACGCGGCGCTGCTGAGGGTGCGGCTGCAGGTCGAGAACTCCGCGCTGGGCTACACGTGACCGACTACGACACCGACCTGTTGATTGTCGGCGGCGGCCCGGGCGGCCTGGCCACGGCGTTACACGCACGCCGCCAAGGACTTTCGGTGATCGTCGCCGACCCGCGCGAGGGTCCCATCGACAAGGCGTGCGGCGAGGGCCTGATGCCCAGCGGGCTGGCCGAGCTGACGTCCCTCGGGGTCGACCCGGTCGGCATGCCCTTCCATGGCATCGCGTACGTCAGCGAACACCGCCGGGCGCAGGCGCGGTTTCGCAATGGGCCGGGCCGGGGGGTGCGGCGCACGACGTTGCACGCGGCACTGGCCGCGCGCGCCAAAGAGCAAGACGCCGAATGGATTCGGACGCGGGTGACCACCGTGCAGCAGGACGCCCACGGGGTGACGGCCGCCGGTGTGCGCGCGAAATGGTTGGTGGCGGCCGACGGACTGCATTCTCAGGTCAGGCGGTCCGTCGGAATCACGGCGACGGCGGGGACGCCGCGGCGCTACGGCGTCCGTTGGCATTACCGGGTGCCGGCGTGGTCGGAATTCGTCGAAGTGCACTGGTCGCGCTGGGGCGAGGCATACGTGACCCCGGTGGAACCGGACCTGGTTGGCGTGGCGATCCTGTCGCGGGGCCGGCCCGACCTCGCCTGGTTCTCCCGGCTGGCCGGGCAGTTACAGGGCGCCGGCCGCGGCGAGGCGCGTGGGTGCGGGCCGTTGCGGCAGGTGGTCTCCCGCCGCGTCGCGGGACGGGTGCTCCTGGTCGGTGACGCGGCGGGGTACGAGGACGCGCTGACCGGCGAGGGTATCAGCCTGGCGGTCAAGCAAGCGGCCGCGGCGGTCGCCGCCATCGTCGACGAGAAACCGTCATCGTATGAGCTTGCGTGGCAACGGATTACCCGAAGCTACCGGTTACTTACCCGCGGCCTGGTGTTGGCCAGCACCCCACCGCTCACGCGCCGTGCCATCGTGCCGGCGTGCACGCTGCTGCCCGGCACGTTCCGGCGCGGAGTGAACGTCCTCGCGACCTGAGCTAGCGCGCCTTCCAGACCGGCTCGCGCTTCTCGGCGAAAGCGAGCGGCCCCTCCTTGGCGTCTTCGGACCGCAGCAGGACGCCCATTTCTTTCATGGTGCGCTGCCATCCCGCTTCCTCGTCGGTGACGACCCCGTCGTCGACGCCGTAGGCGATGCGCTTGCTGGCCTGCACGGACAGCGGCGCGTTGACGGTCACCCTGGCGGCCAGGGCCAACGCGGCTTCCAGCACCGTGCCCTCCTCGACCACCTGGTTGATCAGCCCCCATTCGAAGGCGTCGGAGGCGGTGATCGGCTCGCCGGTCAGCAGCAGCTCCATTCCCACCTTGCGCGGCAGCTGCTGCACGATCCTGAACACGCCGCCCGCGGCCGCAATCAGCCCGCGTTTCACCTCCGGCAGGCCGAACTTTGCCCGCTCGTCTGCCACCACCAGGTCACTGGCCAGGGCCAGCTCGGTGCCCCCACCCAGGGCGGTGCCGTTGACCGCCGCGATGGTGGGCTTGTCGATGAAGTGGTGCACGTAACCTGCGAACCCCCACTCGCCGTGCTCGGGGTGATACAGGTTCTCCCGGCGCGAGATCGCCTTGAGATCGGCACCGGCGCAGAACGACTTGTCGCCGGCGCCGGTGATCACCACGGCCCGCACCTCAGGGTCGTGCTGCGCCGCGTCGAGCGCGTCCCCCACGCCGATGCTGACGGCACCGTTGACCGCGTTGCGGGCCTCGGGCCGGTTGATGGTGATCACCATGACGTTGCCGCGTCGTTCGGCCAGCACCGCCGGCTGGTCGCTGGCAGCGTCCGTCACAACAGCTCCACGATGGTGGCGTTGGCCTGGCCACCACCTTCGCACATCGTCTGCAGGCCGTAGCGAATTCCCTTGTCGCGCATGTGGTAGAGCAGCGTGGTCATCAACCGCGCACCCGAGCCGCCGAGCGGGTGGCCCAGCGCGATGGCGCCGCCGTTGGGGTTAAGCTTCTTCTCATCGGCCCCAATGTCTTTCAGCCACGCCAGCGGGACGGGCGCGAACGCCTCGTTGACCTCGTAGGCCCCGATGTCGCCGATCGAGAGGCCGGACTTCTTGAGCGCCTTCTGCGTCGCCGGGATGGGCGCGGTCAGCATGATCACCGGGTCGGCGCCGGCCAGTACCGCGGTGTGCACCTTGGCGATCGGTGTGAGGCCCAGTTCCTTGGCCTTCTCTGCCGACATGAACAGGAGTGCGGCCGAACCGTCGGTGATTTGCGAGGAGTTGCCGGCATGGATCACCCCGTCTTCCTTGAACGCCGGCTTCAGCGACGCCATCTTCTCCATCGGGGTGCCGCGGCGGATACCCTCGTCCTTGAGTACGACGTTGCCATCCTGATCCTTGATGCCGACGATCTGGTCGTCGAACGCGCCGGAATCCTGTGCTGCAGCGGCCTTTTCGTGTGATCCCAGCGAGAATTCGTCGAGCGCGGTGCGGTCGAAGCCCCACTGCTCGGCGATCATTTCGGCACCGAGGCCCTGGTTGGGCGTCTTGTGGTAGCGGTCCTTGAAGGCCTGCGGGTAGGGGTTGCCGCCACCGGCCAGCGACGAACCCATGGGGGTGCGCGACATCGACTCGACACCCCCGGCGACGACGACGTCGTAGTGTCCGGCGACCACGCCCGCCGCGGCGAAGTGGATGGACTGCTGGCTCGACCCGCATTGGCGGTCGACGGTCACGCCCGGCACGGTCTCGGGCCAACCGGCGGCCAGCAGCGCGGTGCGGCCGATGTCGAGGGCCTGCTCACCGGCCTGCATGACGCAGCCCCAGATGACGTCGTCGACGATTCCCGGGTCGATACCGGCCTTGTCGACCAGCCCGTTGAGGACCTGCGCGGACAGGTCGGCCGGGTGCACCCCCGACAGGCCTCCGTTGCGTTTCCCGAGCGGTGAGCGGACGGCCTCGACGATGACGGCTTCAGCCATGGTTGTGTCTCCTTTGACGTGACGTGTTGACTTCAGACGAAGTGGGTCTTGGATCGATTGTCAACCAAGGGGTTGGGAGGTTGCAGAGCGGGGTGGTTGCGGCGAGGCCAAGCCTGGTTAACTCGTACCGGCCTCCATGCCAACGCGCCCGTGAGGCCATTTGCTGCCACCGCGGCCGTGAGTCGACCAGACAG
The DNA here is from genome assembly GCF_001665605.1 of Mycobacterium sp. 852014-50255_SCH5639931. GTDB lineage: Bacteria > Actinomycetota > Actinomycetes > Mycobacteriales > Mycobacteriaceae > Mycobacterium > Mycobacterium paraffinicum. The sequence continues at coordinate 6,128 of NZ_LZSV01000046.1, read as the reverse complement.
CAGTTGCCAAAGGTGCACGTGGATGCGAACCGTTGGTGAATCCTTCAGGCCTCCGAATTTCGGTCCCATTGTCAGGCGACTTACGAGCCCTTGGGGATGGGTCGAAATGCCCTGTTCGGCGGCGGCATTCGGAGAGACATTGGATTTGGTCTGGAGTATTTGAGCGTTCGGATCGGAGGAGAGAACCCCGCCAAGGGAGTTCACAAATGTTAGACAGCCCAACGGTCCACACCAACGGCGTCCCCCGGCAGCGCGTACGGGATGCTGAACTATTAAGAGAGTCAGGCGTGCACAAGCTCGTGATCGCCGACCGCCACGGCAACTGCTTAGCGTTCGTATTGGAGCTACGGCACCTAATGCCGTCGCCGAACGGCTGGTTGAACACCGCGAGCGAGCATTCTTCAGCATCCGGGCCCTCACCGTCAGAGGCGGGCAGCGCCGCCGCTGCCCGCGCCGACCAGGTGACCGGCTCGGCAACATAACCGGTAGGGGATGCGCGCGTGGCGGGTCTAATAGACCGGTCGACGGTTAGTTTCATGCCGAAGGTTGACGATGCCCAGATTGCCCGGTAGACGTAATGAGATTCTGGAAGCGTTTGTGCGCTATGTCGCCGAACGTGGCTACGAGAGAACGAATCTCGGCGATATCACCGACGATCTTGGCATGTCCAAGGGCACCATCGTTCATCACTTCGGAACCAAAGTCCGCGGCGTACTAACGCATAGCCGCAATCATGTACGCGTCCGCACGGCTACAGGTGCTCGCCCGCAACGCGACGGTAGCAAGCCAGCGGGGCGTCTTCGTCGATGTCTTCCTCAGCGGGCTGCAGTTCGACCGCGTGGCGCTGTGCAAGCGAGCGAACCCTCCACGGAAGTCGTCTGTCGCGCACGACCCCTTGCCGCGGTACCGGGTGCAACAGATTGAACAGCGCGGCGACAGAATGCTTTGCGGGAGCGGGTAGTTGGCCCGTAGTCCATTCTCACTTGTAGCACTGAACGAGCTTGTATTGCCATTGTCGTAGTGCAACTAGTCGCTGTACGTACCGTCGATTTGTTCGCTGACGAAGGCCGGTGGACGTGCATCCGATGGCACGCCAAGGGCAGTGTATAGGCCCAAGTCGCCGAAGCGTCGCGATCATGGAGCAGCCCAAAAGATTCCGGCGCAGTGATCCGCCATTCATATCTCGGGTATTCAATTATTGACTGACCGTACGCGCGTGTCGACGCTTCTATCTAAGCGTCGAGTGCCATAGTTGCTGCGTGGCACAACCGAGGGGATTCGGAGCGGGCCGGAGGACGTCGGTCAAGGGGCGCAAGTGATCGACCGGTGTCTGGAGCCCGGTGATGCGTTACGCGGCGAGTCAGACCAAGCACCGTTGTGCCGGAAGTTGAGGCGATGCCGTCGGAGACCTTCGTCGTTCGCCGAAGACTCGAAATGCCCGCTAGCGAATAGCTTTTCGGTGCACCGTCACTCTGCCGACATGCTTGCGAATCGGGATCGCGACCGCCAACGCTATCTCGCGCTCACGACAATGCATGACCCGCTTATGCAGACGACGCGATTCGGCAGTCCGGTCGGTCACCACACGCCGACCCGGATCCGTGCCCTCAAGCGATCGACGGCGCAAGCGCATGCGCCACGTCGGGAGCCGCACCGATGACTGCCTTGAATGCGGTCGCCGCCAAATTTGGAAACCACCTCTGGGCAGGGGCGGAAGTGACCGGCGGGTTCTTCCGAATGTGCGCACTGACCGGCAAAGCCCTGACACGGCCGTTCCAGTGGCGTGAGTTCATCGTGGCTGGCTGGTTCCTCATGCGGGTATCGTTCCTGCCCGCTATCGCGCTGTCCATCCCGGAAACCGTGCTGCTCATATTCACGTTCAACGTCCTACTAGGCGAGTTCGGCGCCGCGGACACCTCTGGTGCTGGTGCTGGGATCGCCGCGGTCACCCAGCTCGGCCCGATCGTGACGGTGATGGTGGTCGGCGGCGCCGGGGGCACTGCTATCTGCGCCGACCTCGGCGCGCGCACCATCCGCGAGGAGATCGATGCGCTCGAGGTGCTCGGTATCGACCCGATCCATCGGCTGGTGGTGCCCCGCGTCGTCGCCTCCACAATCGTCGCGGTGTTGCTCAACGGCCTGGTGGTCGGCGTCGGACTGGCGGGCGGCTACCTGTTCAGCGTGTACCTGCAGAACGTCTCGAGCGGTGGCTACGTGTCCACGCTGACGGCACTTACCGGCCTGCCCGAGGTGGTGATCGCGATTATCAAGGCCGCGACGTTCGGGCTGGTCGCCGGCCTGGTCGGCTGTTATCGAGGGCTGATCGTACGCGGCGGATCCAGAGGTCTGGGCACTGCCGTCAACGAGACGGTGGTGCTGTGCTTCATCGCGCTTTTCGCGATCAACGCGGCACTGACCACGATCGGTGTCCGGTTCGGACCGGGCCGCTGACATGGCAGCGGCTACCGCGGTTGTCGCGCCGCGTACCCGCTTCCCGCGGGCAGCCGCTGCCCTCCGTGATTACGGTGACGCCGCGCCCCGGCTACTGGTCGAGGTCGGGCAGATGGTCTGGTTCGCGCTGAGTGCAGTCGGGCAGATCCCCTTCGCGCTACACCGCTACCGCAGAGAGCTGCTGCGCATGATTGCCCAGATGGGGTTGGGCACTGGCGCGATGGCCGTGGTCGGCGGCACCGCCGCCATCATCGGCTTCATCACTCTAGCCGCGGGCTCACTGGTCGCCATCCAGGGCTACGCGACGCTGGGCAACGTCGGTGCCGACGCATTCACCGGCTTTTTGGCCGCAATGGTCAATGTGCGGTTTGTGGCGCCGGTCGCCGCCGGTCAGGCGCTGGCCGCCACGGTCGGCGCCGGCGCCACCGCCGAACTGGGCGCCATGCGCATCAGCGAGGAGATCGACGCCCTGGAGGTGATGAGCATCCGGTCGGTTGCCTATCTGGCCTCCACCCGGGTGGTGGCGGGTCTCGTCGTCATCATCCCGCTCTACGGGCTGGCGATGACCCTGGCCTTCCTCTCCGCACAGGTCACCACCGTGTTGTTCTACGGGCAGTCCCCCGGCACCTACAACCACTACTTCCATACATTCCTGCGCCTCAACGACGTGGGCTGGTCGTTCGCACAGGTGCTCCCGGCTGCGGTGATCGTGATGACCACCCACTGCTACTACGGCTATACCGCCACCGGCGGGCCGGTCGGCGTCGGTGAAGCGGTCGGCCGATCGATGCGGCTGTCGTTGGTGACAATCGTTGTCGTCGTCGTGCTCACCGCGATGGCGGTCTACGGCAAAAACCCGAACTTCAACCTCACCGTGTAGCCGCCATGACGAGCCCGGTGCAGGAGAACCCGCCACGTATCCCGCCGTACAAGACAACGGCTCTGGTGTTCGCGGCTGTCGCTGCGATGGTGCTTGCGTTCGTATGGTTGCAGTTTCGGGGCCAGTTCACGCCGACGACACGCTTGACGATGTTGGCTCCCCGGGCCGGTTTGGTGATGGACTCGGGGTCGAAGGTCACCTACAACGGGGTGGAAATCGGCCGGGTGGCCAGCATTTCGGAAATCCAGCGTAACGGCCTACCGGCGGCCAAGTTCGTCTTGGACGTGAATCCGAAGTACATCGAGCTGATCCCGGCCAACGTGGACGCCAATATCGACGCGACCACCGTCTTCGGAAACAAGTATGTGTCGTTGACCTCACCGAAAAACCCTGTGCCGCAAACCATCAGCCCACAGCAAGTGATTTATGCCGGGTCCGTTACAACGGAGCTCAACACGTTGTTCGAGACGCTCACCGCGATCGCGGAGAAGGTGGATCCGGTCAAGGTGAACCTGACGCTGGCCGCAGCCGCGCAGGCGTTGACTGGCTTGGGCGACAAGCTCGGGCAGTCGATCGTCAACGCCAACGCCATCCTCGACGACATCAATCCGCAAATGCCGCAGACCCGGCATGACATTCAAGGGCTGGCTGACCTGGGCGGCACCTTCGCCAACGCCGCACCGGATCTGCTCGACTCCCTCAACAACGCGGTCATCACAGCGCGCACGCTGCACCGCCAGGAAGCCGACCTGGATGCCGCGCTGTTGGCCGCCACCGGCTTGGGCAACGCCGGTGCCGACATTTTCCGGCGGGGCGGGCCGTACCTGCAGCGAGGGATGGCCGACCTGGTGCCCACCGCCCAGCTGCTCGACACCTACAGCCCCGAGATCTTCTGCACCATCCGCAACTACTACGACGAGGAACCCAGGGCCTACGCGGCGACGGGCGGCGGCAACGGCTACGCGATGAAAACCATGACCGAGCTGACGTCAGGCTTGGGAGGCCTACTGACTCCCCCAGGGTTGACCGGCACCGCGGCCACCATGGGGCTCCTCGGGCTGGCCGGACTGGTCGGCGGGGCGCCGAATCCCTATGTGTATCCGGATAATTTGCCGCGGGTGAACGCCCGCGGCGGCCCCGGGGGTGCGCCGGGTTGCTGGCAGCCCATCACACACGATCTGTGGCCCGCGCCGGAACTAGTGGTGGACACCGGTGCCAGCCTCGCGCCCTACAACCACTTAGACACCGGCTCACCGTACGCAATCGAGTACGTGTGGGGCCGCCAAGTCGGGGACAACACGATCAACCCATGAAAATCACCGGCACCGCTATCAAGCTCGGCATCGTCTCGTTGGCGCTGCTGCTGATCACCGTGGCGATCGTGGTGGTGTTCGGTCAGATGCGCTTCAACAGCACCAACAGTTACACCGCGGAGTTCAACAACGCCAGCGGCCTGCGCGACGGCCAGTTCGTTCGTGCCGCGGGAGTGGAGATCGGCAAGGTCAAAAAAGTGCGGCTGCTCGACGACAGCATGCGGGTGCAGGTGGACTTCGATGTGGACCGCTCGATACCGCTCTACCAGTCGACGACCGCGCAGATCCGCTATCTCGACCTCATCGGTAATCGCTACCTGGAGCTCAAGCACGGCGACGGTGAGGGCACTGACCGCATCCTGCCGGCGGGCGGCTTCATCCCGCTATCGCGAACCTCACCGGCGCTGGATCTCGACGCCCTGATCGGTGGTTTCAAGCCGCTGTTTCGGGCGCTCGATCCGGAGAAGGCCAACACCATCGCGTCAGCCATCATCACCGTGTTTCAGGGTCAGGGCGGCACCATCAACGACATCCTCGACCAGACCGCGCAGCTGACCGCGCACATCGCCGAACGCGACCAGGCCATCGGCGAGGTGGTCAACAACCTGAACACCGTGCTGGACACCACCGTTCGGCATCGCAAGGAATTCGACCAGGCCGTCGACAACTTCGAGAGATTGATCACCGGCCTGAAGAACCACGCCGACCCACTGGCCGCCGCCACCGCGAACATCAGCAACGCCGCCGGGACAGTGGCCGACCTACTCGCGGACAACCGCGCTTTGCTGCACAAGGAGATCAACTACCTGCAGGCACTTCAGCAGCCGCTCGTGGACCAACGCGATCAGCTCGGCGATCTGATCCACAAGATGCCGAGCGCGCTCAACCTGATCGGACGCAGCATCGGCTTGTACGGGGACTGGGGCAACTACTACGTCTGCGACCTCACCATCAAGTGGAACGGACTGCAACCCGGCGGTCCGGTACGCACGGTTCGGATCTGGCAGCAGCCCACCGGTAGGTGCACGCCGCAATGAGAACACTGACGGAATTCAACCGCGGCCGGGTCGGGCTGATGGGCATCACCGTGGTGGCGCTCGTGGTCGCCGTCGGCCAAAGCTTCACCAGCGTCCCGATGATCTTCGCCAGCCCGAGCTACTACGGGCAGTTCACCGACACCGGTCAACTGAAAAAGAACGACAAGGTGCGCATCTCCGGCGTGAATGTCGGCACGGTGCAGGCGCTCAACATCGACGGCGACCACGTCCTGATCAAGTTTTCCATCGGCGGCAAAAGGATCGGCACCGAGAGCCGGCTCGCCATCAAGACCGACAACATCCTGGGTAAGAAGGTGCTCGAGATCGAGCCGCGGGGAACCCAGACGTTGCGGCCCGGGGCCGTGTTACCGCTGGGCCAAAGCACCACGCCATATCAGCTCTACGACGCGAACTTCGACATCACCAGGGCCGCCGCCGGCTGGGACA
>NZ_LZSV01000045.1 GCF_001665605.1 Mycobacterium sp. 852014-50255_SCH5639931 | reverse complement strand
GTCGGCGCCGGTGTTGCCGAACCCGGCCGCCGACAACAGCGCCTGGTCCAGATCCTTCTGCTGTTGGTTGACCGTCCGCGACGTGATCACCGCGTTGTTGAGGAAGTCCAACAGGTCCGGCGCCGCGTTGGCGTAGGTGTCGCCCAGCCCGGCGAGCTGCTGAATGTCATGACGCGCCTGCGGCAATTGCGGATTGACGTCATCGAGGATCGCGTTGGCGTTGACCACCGACTGGCCGAACTTGTCACCCAGCCCGGTCAGCGCCTGGGCGGCCGCGCTCAGCGTGAGGTTCAGCTTGACCGGATCCACCTTCTCCGCGATCGAGGTGACGGTCTGGAACAGGGTGTTGATCTCGGTGGTCACCGAGCGCGCGTCGATCACCGTGTGCTGGTTGAGCTTCTGCGGCGACGGGTTTTGCGGCGTCGTCAACGAGACGTACTTGCCGCCGAACACCGTGGTCGCCTTGATGTCGGCGTTCACGTTGGCCGGAATCAGCGAGAGGTATCTCGGGTAGACCTCCAGCGTGAATTTGGCTGCCGGCTTGCCGTCACGCACCGTCTCCGAGATGTTGCCCACCCGGCCGATCTCGACCCCGTTGTAGGTGACCTTCGAGCCCGGATCCATCACCAGCCC
>NZ_LZSV01000044.1 GCF_001665605.1 Mycobacterium sp. 852014-50255_SCH5639931 | reverse complement strand
GTCCAGAGGTCCTCACCCTCGGCGCCCGCGAGCATCTGGGCCTGCTGCTCGGTGTATTCGACGAAGCTTTCCGCGGGCGGCGGCGGGGTCGGCGACGGTTCGGGTGTCTCGCTCATTCCTGAATCATGCCCAGCGTCGCGACGGGCATAACAGGTTCACGCCACAAACTTGCTGTGAATCGAGATCGGGCGGTTAGTTGCCGGTGACGAAACGACACGCAGCCCGGTGCTCTGGCGAGCACCGGGCCGCTGCTTGTTCAGGAACGGGTTGGACTACGGCGTCCGGGTCGGGGCGACCGACGACGGGATCTGGCTGGGCCCGGGGGCGCCGGGGGTCGCCGACGCGGGTCCGCCCTGCTGGACGCCGGCGGGGCCACCCTGCTGGGCACCCGGGCCACCCGGGCCGCCCATGCGGTGCGGATGCATCCACGCCGCGTGGTGCTTGTGGTGGTGGTGATGGCCACCGTGGTGCCCCAGCGCCATTCCGGTGAAGAAAATGACGGAGACGATGAACACTATTCCGGCGACAATGGCAACCCAGGCCGCGGCGATGAAGACCCTGGGGGTCTTGTAAAGCGCAGCTTCGGTTGCTGGTGCCGGGGCAGTTGCGGTGGAGGTCCGCGCGGTGGGGGATTCAGATGTTTCACTCATGAGACAAATGATGAAGGTGTTAACACCAGTCGCGGCTATGCATTACTTAAGTAGCAGCTATGAGCTGAACGGCCGTCTTGCCTGGTAGAACGGCCGGCCTGCTCCATCGCAATTGCCGGCGAGCGGCTTTCCCCTATGCGGCAGACCCGCTGCAACCGGGAGCGCACTCCGCGCTCTGGACCACCCGTTTCGCACCGAACGCATTGGTTGGCGGCCTCCCAATCAGCCACCTGCTGCACCCCCGAAGACTTACGCTGCCTGAAACGCCTCAACCGTTACGTGGCCGCCCGCAGACCGACAACCGCCGACCCTGTATCAGGAGAAAGCATGACGCTATTTGTCAGTCACTCCAGCCAGGACAAGGCGGCGATCCAGGATCTCTTGAAGGCGTTGCGGGACGCGCGTCAGCACGTGTGGGTTGACGAAACGTTGGGCGGCGGTGACGCATGGTGGCGCACCATCCTCGAGGAAATCCGGGGCTGCGACGTCTTCATCTTTGCACTGTCGAACAACTCGATGTCGTCGAAACCCTGCCAAGTCGAGTTGCGCTACGCCGAGGCTCTGCGCCGTCCGATCCTTCCCGTCCAGGTGGGTCCGGTCGATTCCATGCGGCTCACTCCGCTGGCGGAGACCCAGGTCATCGACTACCGAAATCCGGCCGTGGACAGCGGTATTCAGCTGATCGAAGCTGTGCACGAGTTGAAGGAAAAGCTTGAGCCGCTGCCGTCACCTCTGCCCGAGGAACCGCCGGTGCCCTTCGCCTACCTGATGCGGCTGGGCACCATCCTTTCCGACCCGGAGCTCAGCGCCCGCCAGCAGGCCGAGTTGGTGTCGGAGCTGAAGGCGGGGCTGCACGAGGACGGGGCCGATCCGGCTGCGCGCCGCGACATCGCCCGATTGCTGTCCAAGCTGCGCGACCGTCCCGATGTCACCTATCAGGCGCGAAACAGCATCGATGCGCTGCTGAAGTCGGTTGACGACGAACCTACAACCGAAGCCACGGCGCCTGTTGCGACGCCCGGCTCACCAGCGGAACCCGAATCGAGAGCGGTCCCGGGAGAGGGCTCCGACGCCGCGCCCCCGCACGCTCCCAAGATCGGCAAGAGTCACCGGCCGCGCGCCAGGTGGCTCATCGCCGGCGGCGCGGGTTTGGCCGTTCTGGTCGCAATCATCGTCGCCGCGGTGCTGCTCCTCCGGCCCAAGCCGGGTCCTGCCCCCCTGCCCCTGGAGTCCATCCTGCTGAGCGACGCAGAGATCAACTCGATCACGGACACCTCCAATATGGTGAAAACCCCGGACAACCAAGGCAAGACGTTCAAGGACGTCAGCAAGGCAGTTGACGTGTCGCCGCGATGGTGCATGGGCGTGCTCTATCCCGGTGCCGACCTGACGTATGAAGACAGCGGAGAAAAGGGACTCGACTGGGCGGCGTTGGAGGACTCGGGCGGCTGGGTGCGGGCAGGCGAGGGCAATCATCACTTCGTCGACCAAGCCGTGGCGGCCTTTTCCACCAGAGATCAGGCCCTGGACTTCGTGCGGCGCTCGGCCAATGAGTGGGCGGCCTGCGACGGGAAGACGGTGACAGCGACCTACCTCGACAACGGCCGCGCATACACGTGGATCGTCGACAACCTCACCGGGCACGCCCCGCAGATCACTCAGATGTACAGACAACAGGGTGGCGGTCCCAGCTATGCGTGCCAGCGGGTGTTGCAGGCGGCGTCCGGTTATGTGATCGACGTCAAGGTGTGCGGAGACCACATCACCGATCAGGCCAGCGTGATCGCCGCGAAGATGGCCGTCAAGGTGCCGAAGTCCGCGGGGCCGAAGTTCTGAAAGTTGCGGCCGTTCTTACTTCTGCTGTATGCGGATCACCTGCAGACCGGCCGAGGCGAGAAGGGCGGGGATCTCCCGCACAAACACGCGGTCGTACTCGGCGACGTCGTCGGGCAGGTCTGAGAAGGGCACCAGATACGGGGTCCTCTTGTTTTCGATGTCCTTCTCACCCGAGGACCATCCGTCGGCGAGGCGCTCGGCCATCCAGCGGTCGTGTTCGGCGACCGCGAGCGTCTCGACCTCATCGGTGCTGAACAGGAATTCCGATGCGTCCCAGTCACGCAATGGCGCAAGGTCACAACCGATGCTTCGCAGCTTGACCCCAATGTGGCGCGCCTGCGAGCGGCTGGAATCTTTGCGTGATTCGTCGAGCTCCGACCACGGTGGCGCAGGCTTGCCGGACGCGAGTTGTTCGGCGCACCACCGACGGTGGATGGCATGGGCGATGGCCTCATACGAACCGCCGCGGGTGAGTTCGACCGTGCAGGTTCGTTCGAGAGTCGGGAAGACGTCGATGTCGGGTCCGCCGGCGCTGCCGGCCTCGTCGAGGAGGCGGGCAACCCCGCGCGACCGGGCCAGCGCGACGACCAAGGGGACGGCCGCATCGAGTTCATGCCTCAACTGCAACGCCAGCTCAACGGATTGCTCGTCGTTGTCGGCGGTCACGTAGGCGCGGGCCAGCGGTGGCGCTCCCGCATCCGCGTGATAGGCGCGCAGCCGGTGGATGTTGCTGACAGCCGCGGGCAGCGTGATGAAGCTGCAGACCTGCTCGAGGGCGGGATAGTGGCCGAGGAGCAACTGCACCCGGTGGTCGGCCTGGTTGTCGACGACGGTGACCACCAGCGCCGCGGTGTCGTCGCTGCGGTGGTCATACCAATCCCGGGCCGCGTGGTACACCACCCAGGCGCCCAGCGCATCGAGGCCCGCGATGAGGATGTGCGGGCGGTCGCGCCCGGTGTCGACGGGAAACTCGTCGAGCAGCAACCGCGCGCCGATCTCGTCGGTGTTGAAGAAGTCCAGGGCCGACGCCGCATCGGCGCGCTCGGCCTCCCGGATCCTCAGCAGCGCGCACAGCTCGGGGTCTCCGATCTGGGCCAGACAGGTCAGCACATTGCCGGAACGACCACCCGCAAGCAGGCTGGCAACGGCGACGATCTCGGTGTTGACCGCGTCGTTCGGGCACAGCGCGAGCAGCCGCGATGCGCGCCGTACACCGGCCGCCTGCAGGGTTCGTTCCTGCTGCGCATCGCCGACGATCACCGGCACACCCCAGCCGTGGCACAGCTGCATGTTCGGATTCGCCGCGTCCGAGTCGATGACAACCACCCGATCCCCGGCCTCGCGGAGGTGATGCAGAAACGCACTGCCCACATCTCCGAGCCCGCAGACGACCACGTGGCCGCTCATCAGCGGTATCCGCATCTGTTGCACCCGGTCGCGGAACAGTGACGCCAAGCCGCTGAGCCCCGCGAAGCCGGCGACGAGCGGGGCCAGGAAACGGGCGATATCCAGCGTGACGGGCAGGTGATCGTCGACCGGGGTCGACGCCGTGAACAGCTTGAAGCTCCAGAAGACGATGTCGCTCGGTTCAGGATGATGCTTCCACAACTGCCAGAACCCGATATTGCCCAGAACGAGCGCCGCGACGCCCACCCCGGCGAGCACGTGCCAGCGGTAGTCGGCCAATAACAGTGCGAACGACCGCAGAGAAGTCATCACAGAGCGCCGAGCGCCGCGACTGCCGTTCACGCCAATATCGTTTCACCGCTGGTCAGCGATGTCTGGCATATTGCCGCAGCGGGAGGCGACTTCTCGCTAGTCGGGCTTGAACGGGTTGACGGCGAACTGGATCACCCGATACGGCGCCGCCACGCGCGCGCGAGTGTCCCACTGGCTGACGAAGATTCGCAGCTCGTCGAGCGTCGAGCCGGGCGAGATGTATCCGCCGTACGGTTGCGCGAGCCGGTTGTCGTAGGGCGGCGGCAGGCTTTCCGCCGGCTCCGGCCACTCGTCGTGCTGTACCACCGTGGTCACCGGCGCGTCGCCCAGCGACGTCGGATCGTCGGCCACCCGGACCTCCATGTTGCCGGTGACCGCGTTGAAATACGACAGCACGGCCTTCCCGTCGATTTGCCGCACGCTCATCTCCCCCACCGCGTCCGGCCACAGCGGGGTCGGGGGCTTGCCCCAACCGCCGTTGGGTCCGGCCGCCCAGCCCTGCCATCGGGACCGGTCGGTAAACGTTTGCGGGGTGGCTCTATACAGCACGACGGGATCCCTGCGGGTGAAGCTGTCGGCCACGATGTACACCCAGCCGGTGGGCGAGTCCGGCGTCGGGATCGGGTCGTAGTAGCCGCTGATCTGTGTCTGCGAGCCGCCCTGGTACGAGGCGGGTCGGCGCGACCCGGCGATGGTCTGCCAGCCCGCCCGCGCGGGCTCGGCCGCTACGAGCCGGGAGCTTTGCGGCTCCAGGTTCTTCGTCGTCGTCACCATCATGTAGTTGCGCCGATTGATCTGCACCACGCCCGCGGGCAGCTGCGAGGTACCCGGCGGGGCGGGATCGGCCAGCAGCGGGTTGCTCACCCCGGTCACGCCGGTGTAGCGCACGCCGGCCGGGTCGTCGACGGAAGCGGTGTCCACGTGCAGCGCCACCGGCGCGTACCAGCCGCCGAACCCGACGCCTTGGCCGGCGAAGCTGTCGCCGCAGACCTGCAGCAGTTCGGTGGGGAACTCGACGAACTCACAGAGGTCGGTCGCGCCGATGCCGTAGTCGCCGGTTGGGGTGCCGGTGCCGGCCGTGGGGCCGATCCGCAGCACCTGGCCGGGCGCCAGCGGCTGCACGATTGGTTCGGGGACCGGCGCAGGCGGGTCGGCGTGCGCGGTCCAAAACCATTGCGGCACAAACAGAATCAGAGCAAGCGAGCATCGCACGACCAGTCGGGTGTGGGCGGTGCTCACCCGCCTATTACAGCTGGGCGGCCAGCAGCTCGGCAATCTGGATGGTGTTCAGCGCGGCCCCCTTGCGCAGGTTGTCTCCCGAAACGAACAGGGCGAGGCCGCGCCCGTCGGGGACACCCGGGTCATGCCGGATGCGGCCGACCAGCGATTCGTCCACGCCCGCGGCCGCCAACGGGGTCGGCACGTCGACGACTTTGACGCCGGGCGCGCCGTCGAGCAGGGCCCGGGCACGCTCGGGCGACAGCGGCCGGGCGAACTCGGCGTTGATCGACAACGAGTGCCCGGTGAACACCGGCACCCGCACGCAGGTCCCGCTGACCGCCAGGTCGGGGATGCCGAGGATCTTGCGGCTCTCGTGCCGCAGCTTCTGGTCCTCGTCGGTCTCCCCGGAACCGTCGTCGACCAGGGACCCGGCCAGCGGCACCACGTTGAAGGCGATCGGCGCGACGTAGGTCTTGGGCGCCGGAAACTCGACCGCGGAGCCGTCGTGCACCAACTGCTCGGCGTGGTCGATGACCGCGCGTGCCTGCGTCGCCAGCTCCTCGACGCCGACCAGCCCGCTGCCCGACACCGCCTGATAGCTCGAGACCACCAGGCGGGTCAGCCCGGCCTCGTCGTGCAGCACCTTGAGCACCGGCATCGCGGCCATCGTGGTGCAGTTCGGGTTGGCGATGATGCCTTTGGGTCTGCGGTGCGCGTCTCGCGCGAAGTTCACCTCGGACACCACCAGCGGCACGTCGGGGTCCTTGCGCCACGCCGACGAGTTGTCGATCACCGTCACCCCGGCCGCGGCGAACCGCGGCGCCTGAACCAGCGACATCGTCTTGCCGGCGGAGAACAGCGCGATGTCCAGCCCGGTCGGGTCAGCGGTCGCCGCGTCCTCGACCTCGATCTCCTGGCCGCGAAATTCCAGCTTGCGCCCCTGCGAGCGGGACGACGCGAAAAACCGTACCGACGTGGCCGGGAAGTCCCGCTCGTCGAGCAACCTGCGCATCACCTGGCCCACCTGGCCGGTGGCGCCTACCACCCCAATGGCAACCATCTATCTACCCGTTCCCGCATACACCGTCGCCGACTCGTCGCCGCCGAGCCCGAACGCTTCGTGCAACGCCACGACGGCCTTGTCTAGTTCGGTGTCGCGGCACAGCACCGAGATGCGGATCTCGGAGGTGGAGATCAGCTCGATGTTGACGCCCACCTCCGCCAGGGCCTCACAGAAGGTCGCGGTGACGCCGGGATGGCTGCGCATGCCCGCGCCGATCAGCGACACCTTGCCGATGTGGTCGTCGTAGAGCAGCGAAGTGAAGCCGATCTCGTCCTTGAGTGCGTCCAGCTTGGCCACCGCCGTCGGCCCGCTGTCCCGCGAGCAGGTGAAGGTGATGTCGGTCTTGCCGTCCTCGACCTTGGAGACGTTCTGCAACACCATGTCGATGTTCACGTCGGCGTCCGCGACGGCCCGGAACACCCGGGACGCATAGCCGGGGATATCGGGGATGCCGACGATGGTCACCTTGGCCTCGCTGCGATCGTGCGCGACTCCGGTCAGGATGGGGTCTTCCATGGCTATGTCCTTGATCGATCCGACGACGACGGTGCCTGGCTTGTCCGAGTACGACGAGCGGACGTGCACCGGAATGTTGTAGCGGCGGGCGTATTCCACACAGCGCAGCATCAGCACCTTCGCGCCGCACGCCGCCATCTCGAGCATCTCCTCGAAGGTCACCTTGTCCAGCCGCCGCGCGTTGTGCACGATGCGCGGGTCGGCGGTGAAGATGCCGTCCACGTCGGTGTAGATCTCGCAGACGTCGGCGTGCAGCGCGGCGGCCAGGGCCACCGCGGTGGTGTCCGAGCCGCCGCGGCCCAGCGTGGTGACGTCGCGGGTGTCCTGGCTGACGCCCTGGAACCCGGCGACCAGCACGATGCGCTCCTCGTCGAGCGCTTCCTGCAGCCGCCCCGGGGTGACCTCGATGATCTTCGCGTTGCCGTGGGTCCCGGTGGTGATGACGCCGGCCTGCGAACCGGTGAACGAGCGCGCCTGCGCTCCCAGCGACTCGATCGCCATGGCCACCAACGCGTTGGAGATGCGCTCGCCGGCGGTCAGCAACATGTCGAGCTCGCGCGGCGGCGGGGCCGGGCACACCTGCTGGGCCAGGTCCATCAGGTCGTCGGTGGTGTCGCCCATGGCCGAGACCACCACGACGACGTCGTTCCCCTGCTTCTTGGTCGCGACGATGCGCTCGGCGACACGACGGATCCGATCGGCGTCGGCCACCGAGGATCCGCCGTACTTTTGCACGACGAGCGCCACTACTTTTCCCGCCCTTCCGGCACGTTTTAAGCCCACAACAGAATACGTGGCTGCGCATAACGGTTTACGCAGCGTTGCTAAGCACCACAGCCTGCGGTTTTGAGCGAGTTTTAGCGCAATTTTCTCCGCGACGCCAATCGCGGTAGAGTTCTCCTCGTGCAGCGGGTGCTCCTCCTCGGACGCCGCGACGGGGTCTGATCCAGACCGGCTTCCCGTCGCGGGTGTTCGCGATGCGCCGGTCTGAGGTTCCTTCTGACACCCCGGAGCAACTACCGTGACTTCCAATCCCGACGCCTATACGTCAACACGTTCGATCGTCAAACCCGCGGGCCCGCCGGGGCCCGGCCAGCCCGCATGGAACCCCCAGCGCGGTTCCGCGATGCCGGTCAACCGGTACCGGTCCTTCGCCGAGGAAGTCGAGCCGATCCGGCTTCCCGACCGCACCTGGCCCGACCGTGTCGTCGACCGCGCCCCGCTGTGGTGCGCGGTGGACCTGCGCGACGGCAATCAGGCGCTGATCGACCCGATGAGCCCCACCCGCAAGCGCCGCATGTTCGATCTGCTGGTCCGCATGGGGTACAAGGAGATCGAGGTCGGCTTCCCGTCGGCCAGTCAAACCGACTTCGACTTCGTTCGCGAGATCATCACCGACGGCGCCATTCCCGACGACGTCACCATCCAGGTGCTGACCCAGTGCCGTCCCGAACTCATCGAACGCACCTTCATCGCGTGCGAGGGCGCGCCGCGGGCCATCGTGCACTTCTACAACTCGACGTCAATCCTGCAGCGCCGCGTGGTTTTTCGCGCCGACCGGGCCGCTGTGCAGGCAATCGCCACCGACGGCGCGCGCAAGTGCGTCGAGGAGGCAGCCAAATACCCTGGCACACAATGGCGTTTCGAATACTCGCCGGAGTCCTACACCGGAACCGAGCTGGAGTACGCGAGGCAGGTGTGTGACGCCGTCGGCGAGATCATCGCGCCGACGCCGGACAACCCGATCATCTTCAACCTGCCCGCCACGGTGGAGATGGCCACTCCCAACGTCTACGCCGACTCGATCGAGTGGATGAGCCGTAATCTGGCCAACAGGGAATCCGTCATCCTGAGCCTGCACCCGCACAACGACCGCGGAACAGCCGTCGCCGCAGCCGAATTGGGCTTCGCCGCCGGCGCCGACCGGATCGAGGGCTGCCTGTTCGGCAACGGCGAGCGCACCGGCAACGTGTGCCTGGTGACGCTGGGGCTCAACCTGTTCTCCCGCGGCGTGGACCCTCAGATCGACTTCTCCAACATCGACGAGATCCGTCGCACGGTCGAGTACTGCAACCAGCTGCCGGTGCCCGAGCGTCACCCCTACGGCGGGGACCTGGTCTACACCGCGTTCTCCGGCAGCCATCAGGACGCGATCAACAAGGGCCTGGACCAGATGAAGATCGATGCGGACGCCGCGGACGCCGACGTCGAGGACATGCTGTGGCAGGTGCCGTACCTGCCGATCGACCCCAAGGACGTCGGTCGCACCTACGAGGCGGTGATCCGCGTCAACTCGCAGTCCGGCAAGGGCGGCGTGGCCTACATCATGAAGTCCGACCACGGCCTGGCGCTGCCGCGGCGGCTGCAGATCGAGTTCTCCCAGGCAATCCAGAAGATCACCGAGGGTGAGGGCGGCGAGGTCTCCCCGAAGGAGATGTGGGACGCGTTCTACGAGGAGTACCTGGCCCCGGTCTGGCCGCTGGAGCGGATGAAGCAGCGGGTCGAGGCTTCCGAGGAAGACAGCGGCACCACCACGATCGCCGCGACCGTGAAGGTCAACGGGACCGAGACCGAGATCAGCGGCGCCGGCAACGGCCCCCTGGCGGCGTTCGTGCACGCGCTGGGTGGCGTGGGGTTCGACGTCGCGGTCCTCGACTACTCCGAGCACGCGATGAGCGCCGGTGACGACGCGCAGGCCGCCGCGTACGTGGAGGCGTCGGTCAACGGCCGCACGGTGTGGGGTGTCGGCATCGCGCCGTCGATCACCACCGCGTCGCTGCGCGCCGTCGTGTCGGCGGTCAACCGCGCGTCGCGCTAGGGCCGATCGCAAGCGCGGCGCTGGCGCCGGGCGCCGCGGGTCGACACCAAAGCGCTAGGGCCGATCGCAAGCGCGGCGCTGGCGCCGGGCGCCGCGGGTCGACACCAAAACGCTAGGCGGGCCCCGCCGCCACAGCGCTGTGGCGGAAGGGCCCGTCAATGGCCTCGCGTGTCGCCGCCGCCCTAAGGGTCGCGAAGCCGGCTAGCGCTTGCGCCGTTCAGAAATAGTGTCGGCGGCCGGCGACGGGGCGTCCGACGTTGCCCAGGACCGCCAGGATCGCGCCGATGACCAACAGGATGATCCCGATCGTCCACAGGATCGAGATCTTGAGCAGAAATCCTGCGACCAGCAGGACGATGCCGAGAATGATCATGGTGAGCCTTCCCCTCCGGATGCGTGACTACCTCGTGCGGCCGGTTGCCCGGCACCGACTTCAGTCGACCACCCCTAAGGGGGGTACCAATACACCCCTAGGTAGGTAATCTTCCCGCCATGACGCGACCGTCACGCGCCAGCGCGCCGATCACCGTCGCGCTCGTCGACGACTATGACGTCGTCGTGAAGGGCGTCGCCAACATGTTGGACCCCTACCGGGACCGCGTCGTCATTGCGGAACTGGACTCCACCATGCCCGTCGACGACGCCGTCGACATCGTGCTGTACGACTCATTCGCCCAACCCGAATCCGATCAAGAGGAGATCGGAGTTCTGACGGCGAACCCCCGAGCACGCCGGGTTGTCGTCTACACCTGGAACTTTCACCCCGACCTCGTCGAGAGCGCACGGCGGCATGGCGCTCACGGATATCTGTCCAAGACCCTGCCGGCCCGCGAACTGGTCGCCGCTTTGGAGGCGGTGCATTCGGGCGAGGTGATCATCAGCCCGGTGACCGGGCGACCGCGCAGCGCACCCGGGCTGGACTGGCCGGGCCGTAACGAAGGGCTCAGCGACCGGGAAGCGGAGATCCTGGCGCTGATCACCCAGGGTAAGAGCAATGCCGACGTGGCACGGTTGACCTACCTGAGCCCCAACACGGTGAAGTCGTACATCCGCACCATCTATCGCAAAATCGGCGTAGGTAGTCGGACCCAGGCCGTCCTGTGGGGTGTGCATCACGGGTTCACACCTGACCATCACCGCATCGAGCACTGGCGCGGTGGCCCCTGACCGAGCTCAGAACAGCGCGAGCTGCTGGTCGACCGCGGTGGTGTCGGTGAACTCCTCCATGCTGGTGCCGCCGACGACCGCGCGGATGGAGTCCATGAATTGCGCGTCGGAGACCACCGGCACCCCGAGCTGCTTAGCCAGGTAGCCCTTGCCCTGGTCCGGGGCGGGGTCGTTGCAGACGACTAGCGATGTTTCCCCGTCGATGGCATCGCTATAGGCCAGCCCCGCGTGCAGGATGCGTTCGACCAGTTCCTCGTGGGTGCGCCCGACCTCGGCCGCCAGGGCCACCCGCATGCCCTGCACCAGCGGCCGGCCGGAAACATACAGCCCGGGGTTGAGGTACGGGCAGGGCATCCGCGAGGCCAACACCTTCAACGGGCGCAGCTCGTCGTGGGTGACGCGCCCGTTCGGCCATCGCCGCCGGGTCACCGGATGCACCGGTAGCCAGATGTCGCGCTCGCACGCCCGCTTGAGCGCCAACGCCAGCACACCGGTCAAGACCAGCGCGTCGTCGAAGGCGTCGTGCGGCCGTTCCTGGGTCACGCCCCAGTGCGCCGCCAGGGTCTCCAACCGCAGGTTGTCGATGCCGAGATCCAGCCGCCGGGCCAGCTCGACCGTGCACATGACGGAGTCGATGGGTAGTTCGGCCTCGGCGAGCTCGGCTTCCGCGGCCAGGAACGCGTAGTCGAACGCGACGTTGTGGGCCACCAGCGTGCGGCCGTCGAGCACCTTGACCACGTCGTCGACGATGTCGGCGAACTGCGGTTGATCTTCCAGCATGGCGGTGGTCAAGCCGTGCACGTGGGTGGGACCGGGATCGACCCCGGGGTTGAGCAGGCTGACCACCGATTGCTCGACGCGCCCGTCGTCGTCGAGGCCGAGCACCGCCAGGCTGATGACCCGTGCCTGACCCGGGCGAAAGCCCGAGGTCTCGACGTCGATGACAGCCCAGCCCCCGTCCGGCTCGCTGGCCGGTCGCCCCCAGGACACCCGGTTCATGATTTGAGGATGGCACGTCCGACCGACAACGCCTGGTCGCTGCGCTGCCGTGTCGGCGCTGAATTCGAAGCGGCGGCGGGCCGCC
Organism: Mycobacterium sp. 852014-50255_SCH5639931; assembly: GCF_001665605.1. Lineage (GTDB taxonomy): Bacteria > Actinomycetota > Actinomycetes > Mycobacteriales > Mycobacteriaceae > Mycobacterium > Mycobacterium paraffinicum. The sequence goes on along the minus strand of NZ_LZSV01000044.1, from coordinate 21,828 downwards.
TCTAAACTCACCCGCGTGGTAACCACCCGTGCACGGCTCGCCCTCGCCGCGGGAGCGAGCGCGCGCTGGGCTTCGCGGGTGACCGGACGCGGGGCCGGCGCGATGATCGGCGGGCTGATCGCGATGACCCTGGACCGCTCGGTCCTCCGTCAGCTGGCGGCCGGCCGGCGCACCGTCGTCGTCACCGGAACCAACGGGAAGTCGACCACCACCCGGATGACCGCCGCCGCGCTGGGCACGCTGGGTTCGGTGGCCACCAACGCCGAAGGCGCCAACATGGACGCCGGGCTGGTGGCCGCGCTGGCGGCGAACCGCGAGGCGCCGCTGGCGGCCCTGGAAGTCGACGAGATGCACGTGCCGCACGTGTCGGACGCCGTGGATCCCGCCGTCGTCGTGCTGCTCAACCTGTCGCGCGACCAGCTGGACCGGGTCGGCGAGATCAACGTCATCGAACGCACCCTGCGCGCCGGGCTGGCCCGGCACCCGAACGCCGTCGTCGTCGCCAACTGCGACGACGTCCTCATGACGTCGGCGGCCTACGACAGCCCGAACGTGGCGTGGGTGGCAGCGGGGGGCTCGTGGGCGAACGACTCGGTCAGCTGCCCGCGCAGCGGCGAGGTGATCGTCCGAGACAGGGGGCATTGGTATTCCACCGGCGCCGACTTCAAGCGGCCCAGCCCGCAGTGGTGGTTCGACGACCACACGCTGTACGGGCCCGACGGGCTGGCCCTGCCGATGCGGTTGGCGCTGCCGGGCGCGGTGAACCGCGGCAACGCCGCCCAGGCCGTGGCCGCCGCCGTCGCGCTGGGCGCCGACCCCGCGAAGGCCGTGGCGGCCGTGTCGAGCGTCGACGAGGTCGCCGGGCGCTACCGGACCGTCCGGGTCGGCGCTCACGAGGCGCGGATCCTGCTGGCCAAGAATCCGGCCGGCTGGCAGGAGGCGCTGTCGATGGTGGACAAGCAGGCGGCCGGGGTCGTCATCGCGGTCAATGGGCAGGTGCCCGACGGCGAGGACCTGTCCTGGCTGTGGGACGTGCGCTTCGAGCATTTCGAGAAGACGGCGGTTGTCGCCGCCGGCGAGCGGGGCACCGACCTGGCGGTGCGCCTCGGCTACGCGGGCGTCGACCACACCCTGGTGCATGACACCGTGGCGGCCATCGCGTCCTGCCCGCCGGGGCGGGTCGAGGTCGTCGCCAACTACACCGCCTTCCTTCAGCTGCAACGGGCGTTGGCGCGCCATGGCTGATTCGACGGTGCGGATCGGGCTGGTGTTGCCCGACGTGATGGGCACCTACGGCGACGGCGGCAACGCGCTGGTGCTGCGTCAGCGGCTGCGGTTGAGGGGGATCGCCGCGGAGATCGTCGAGATAACGCTGGCCGACCCGGTGCCGGACTCACTGGACGTCTACACCCTGGGCGGGGCGGAGGACTACGCGCAGCGGTTGGCCACCAAGCACCTGATCAAGCACCCCGGGCTGCAGCGCGCCACCGAGCGCGGAGCGCCCGTGCTGGCGATCTGCGCCGCCGTTCAGGTGCTGGGGCGGTGGTACGAGACGTCGGCGGGTGAACGGGTCGACGGCGTGGGCCTGCTCGACGCGACCACCTCGCCGCAGAACGTCCGCACCATCGGCGAACTGATCACCAAGCCGCTGTTGCCGGGCCTGACCCAACGGCTCACCGGTTTCGAGAACCACCGGGGCGGCACCGTGCTAGGCCCGGCCGCGTCGCCGCTGGGCGCGGTGGCCAAGGGCGCGGGCAACCGGGCGGGCGACGGCTTCGACGGCGCGGTGCAGGGCGGCGTCGTGGCCACCTATATGCACGGGCCGTGCCTGGCCCGCAATCCCGAGCTGGCCGACCTGCTGCTGAGCAAGGTCGTGGGTGAGCTGGCGCCGCTGGACCTGCCCGAGGTGGACTTGCTGCGCCGGGAACGGTTAGGGGCGCGCTGACGTGCGGAATGACATCGCGAGAAGCGGCCGGCCGGGGTTGGCGGGCGGCGGAGCCCTGCTAGTCGCGGCCGCATTGATTACGCCGGTGCCGGCGCACGCCACCCCGGAGGTGCCGAGCGGTCGTTACACCGTGCTCTATACCGACAGCGACAAGTCGACCACGTGGCTTTTCGCCCCCTGCGGGTCGGACTGCACTCTGGCGACCTCGCAGGACGGCGGGACGTTCGTCATCAGCTGGGAGTTCGACCTCGCGAACGGACGCTGGACCCACAGCGGCGCGACGCAGGCGCCGTGCGCGAACGGAACATCGGTTCCGGCAACCGTCGACTACAGCTTCGACGCCGTGTCGCTTGCCGGTGAGGGCCGGACGACCACGTCCGACGGGTGTGGCGGTCCAGGCTCGACCGTCACCCGGCCGTTCCGATTGACCAAAACCTGAGCGACCTCAGACCATCGCCCGCCGGCCCGCCAGCGCGCGGCCCAGCGTCAGTTCGTCGGCGAACTCCAGGTCGCCACCCATCGGCAGCCCCGACGCGATCCGCGTCACCGTCAGCCCCGGGATGTCGCGCAACATCCGCACCAGGTAGGTGGCCGTCGCCTCACCCTCGGTGTTCGGGTCGGTGGCAATGATCACCTCGGTGATGTCGACGTCGTCGACCCGCTCACCGATCCGGCTCAGCAGCTCGCGGATCCGCAGCTGATCGGGCCCCACGCCCGAAAGCGGATCCAGCGCGCCGCCCAACACGTGGTACCGGCCGCGGAACTCGCGGGTGCGCTCGACGGCCTGGATGTCCTTCGGCTCCTCGACGACGCACACCAGCGAGCCGTCCCGGCGTGGGTCCGAGCAGATCCGGCAGCGCTCGTTGTCGGAGACGTTGCCGCACACCGCGCAGAACCGCACGCCGTCGCGGACCTTCCCCAGCGCCGCGGTCAGCCGGTCGATATCCGGCGGTTCGACCGACAACAGGTGGAAGGCGATGCGCTGGGCGCTCTTTGGCCCGATGCCCGGCAGCTTGCCGAGCTCGTCGATCAGATCCTGGACGGGTCCTTCAAACATGTCGGAAGATCTAGAGCCCCGGCGCCGGGGCCGGAGGCTGGCCCGGGGGTGGGCCGCCGAAACCGCCGGCCAGCGCGCCCAGCCGCTCCTGCGCCATGCGGGTGACCTGCTTCGACGCGTCGCCCATGGCCCCGACGATCAAGTCCTGCAGCGTCTCGACGTCCCCGGGGTCGACGACCTTGGGATCGATCTGCACCGCGACCACCTCGCCGCTGCCTTTGACGGTCACCCTGACCAAGCCTCCGCCGGCCTGCCCGTGCACCTCGGCATTGGCCAGCTGTTGCTGGGCTTCCATCAACTTCTGCTGCATCTCCTGCGCCTGGGCCAGCAGCGCCGACATGTCGCCTCCGGGTTGCATGACAGTCCCCTCGCATCTTGGTCTCGAGTTGGTTTCGCCTGCGGGTGTCCGGCGATTCGAAACACCCAGCGTAGACCGCGCGACGCTACCTTTGCGCCGTGGACCTACGAGTGAGCAGGCGTGTCGGCATCAGGTTGGTCATCGGCGTGCTGGTGGCCGCTTCGGCCGCGATCACCCCGACCGCCGCCCCGCCGGCATGGGGGGTCCCCTCCAACATCGCCGGCATGGTGGTGTTCATCGATCCCGGCCACAACGGCTCCAACGACGCGTCCATCGGCCGCCAGGTGCCGACCGGTCGCGGGGGCACCAAGGATTGCCAGGCGAGCGGGACGTCGACCAACAGCGGCTACCAGGAACACACCTTCACCTGGGACACCGCGCTGCGCGTCCGCGCGGAATTGAACGCCCTCGGCGTCCGGACCGCCATGGCGCGCGGCAACGACACCGGGCTGGGGCCGTGCGTCGACGAGCGCGCCAACATGGCCAACGCGTTGCACCCAAACGCCGTCCTGAGCATCCACGCCGACGGCGGCCCGGCATCGGGCCGGGGATTCCACGTCAACTATTCGGCCCCGCCACTCAACCAGGTCCAGGCCGGACCGTCGGTGCAGTATGCCCGGATCATGCGCGACCAGATGCAGACCTCCGGGATTCCGCCGGCCAACTACATCGGCCAGAACGGGCTGTACGGACGCTCGGACCTCGCCGGGCTGAACCTGGCGCAGTACCCGTCGATCCTGGTCGAGTGCGGGAACATGAAGAACCCCGCGGACTCGGCGCTGATGGAGTCGGCCGAGGGCAGGCAGAAGTACGCCGACGCGATGGTCCGCGGCGTCGCGGGTTTCCTCGCCTCGCAGGGCCAGGCGCGCTAGGCGCACGCCGCCCGCCCAGCGCCTCCCCGCCGGCCGTGCGACCAATCGCGGCTTAACGCACAGCTAACTCCTAGGTCGCTTCGAAGAATTTGCCTCAACCCGGCGCGCTCCGGGGTCACCTTATGTATGGTTTGTTGCACGCATGTCGACTTGCGGTGGGAGAGCCGATGATCAACCCGTCGACGACGACAACGACAACTTGTTCGCCTGGGCCGGCGACAACCGGCGCGGGACAACTTCTGGCGGGCCTCCGCCCGAGTCGCAGCCGGTTGCCGGATGGTCGAGATCGCAGCCATTCGCGCTGCATCTTCGCGGCGCGCGACGACGAAACGACGGCGGCCGAGCCACCCCGGTCGTCCATTCCTATGGCTTCAAGCCGGGCGAAGTCGGATGGAGTTTGAGGACCCCGCCCTTCCAATGACGAGGCGACAATCAAATGTCCGGCCTCCGCGAAACTCTGGCCACTTCGGTACCAAATGCCGACCGAGCCTATTGCCGAATACCGGGGCTTTGGGCACCCCAGATTTGCTTAGTCGGGTAATCAGCAAAGTGCAGCGAGGGCCGGAACCACGCCGCGCCGATTTCTTCGAGGTGGACGGCCGAATTTTCCAGGGGACGGCCGATTATTCGGCCGTCGAACCGAACTTCGGTTATGTCTTTGCGCTGGTAGACCTGGCGATTCCGGCCCGTGAGCCCGACAGTCGATCAATTGGAATGCGCACCGGTATGGCGTCCGGCATCGGTCGTATCCCGCCGCAACCAATTGTCGAAGATGCGTCGACTCGACCAGGCGCGCCCATCGACAAATACGAATTCGACCGCGGTTACCGCCCCGCCGGATAAGAAGAGGTGAAGGGCCGTGGAGAAACCAACTTTCACTCCCACTGCTGTCATCGGCATGGCCTGTCGACTGCCTGGCGGCATCGACTCCCCCGAGCGGCTGTGGGAGGCGTTGCACCGTGGGGACGACCTGATCACGGAAGTGCCGCCGGACCGATGGGACGCCGACGAGTATTACGACCCCCAGCCGGGGGTTCCGGGTCGGTCGGTGACGAAGTGGGGCGGGTTCCTCGATGACGTCGCCGGGTTCGATTGCGAGTTCTTCGGGATCAACGAGCGCGAGGCCACCGCGATCGACCCCCAGCACCGGTTGCTGCTGGAAACTTCCTGGGAGGCCATGGAGCACGCCGGCCTGACGCGAGAGACCATGGCCGACTCGCTAACCGGTGTGTTCGTCGGTCTGACGCACGGCGACTATCAACTGCTGGCCGCCGATGCGAACGCGGTGGAGGCGCCGTACGGGTTCACCGGCAGCAGCTTCAGTCTGGCGTCGGGGCGGATCGCGTACGCCATGGGCATTCACGGTCCCGCGATGACGGTGGACACCGCATGTTCGTCGGGTCTGACCGCGGTGCACCTGGCCTGCCACAGCCTGAGCGACGGTGAAAGCGACCTTGCCCTGGCGGGTGGCGCGGCGGTGATCCTGGATCCGCGGAAGTTCGTCGCAGGTTCCGCGGAAGGCATGCTTTCCCCCACCGGTCGGTGTCATGCGTTCGACGTCGCGGCTGACGGGTTCGCGTCTGCTGAAGGCTGCGTCGTCGTATTACTCAAACGGTTGCCCGACGCGCTGCGTGACGGTGATCGGATTTTGGCGGTAATCCGCGGCACTGCCGCCAACCAAGACGGCCACACCGTCAACATCGCCACACCGTCGCGCGCGGCGCAGACCGCGGTGTACCGGGCGGCGCTGGCCGCCGCCGGCGTCGACGCCCGCAGCGTCGGCATGGTCGAGGCGCACGGCACCGGCACGCCCGTCGGTGACCCGATCGAATACGCCAGCCTGGCCGCCGTTTACGGCACCGACGTCCCCTGCGCGCTGGCGACGGTGAAGACCAACCTGGGTCATGCGCAGTCGGCCGCCGGAACGCTCGGGCTGATGAAGACGATCCTGGCGTTGCAGCACGGCATGATCCCGCAGAATCTGCACTTCGCGCGGCTGCCCGACGAAATGGCCGCAATCGACACCAAACTGTTTGTGCCGCAGACGATCACACCGTGGCCGACGAATGGTCATCATCCCCGGCGGGCGGCGGTGTCGTCGTACGGGCTTTCGGGAACGAACGCACACGCCATAGTGGAGCAAGCCCCGGCGCAGGTTCCGGAAGCCGCTGTGCCCGAGTCGGCCGTACCTCTGCTCTTCCCGCTGTCGTCCACCTCGGCCGACGAATTGCGTCGCACCGCCGGCCGCCTGGGCGACTGGGTCGCAGCGCATGAGGATGTGGCCCTGACGGACCTGGCCTACACCCTGGCGCGTCGGCGCGTGCACCGCCCGGTACGCACCGCCGTCATTGCGAGTGGCCGGCCGGAGCTGGTGAAGGCTTTGCGCGAGGTCGCCGACGGCGACACTCCGTATCAGGCCGCGGTCGGGCAGGATGACCGCGGGCCGGTCTGGGTCTTCTCGGGGCAAGGTTCGCAGTGGGCTCAAATGGGAGCCCAGCTGCTGGCGACCGAACCGGTGTTCGCGGCGACCGTCGCGGCGGCCGAGCCACTGATCGCCGGCGAGGCCGGGTTCTCGGTGACCCAGGCGCTGACCGCCTCGGAGACCGTGACCGGTATCGACCGGATTCAGCCGACCCTGTTCACCATGCAGGTCGCGCTGGCCGCCACCATGCGCTCCTACGGGGTGCATCCCGGCGCGGTCATCGGGCATTCCCTGGGTGAAGTCGCTGCGGCCGTCGTCGCGGGAGCGCTGTCGCTGGAAGGCGGGTTGCGCGTCATCTGCCGGCGCTCCCGCATGATGTCCCGCATCGCCGGCGCGGGTGCGATGGCTTCGGTGGAACTGCCTGCGCAGCAGGTGCTTTCGGAATTGGTGACCCGGGGCGTCGACGATGTCGTGGTGGCGGTGGTGGCGTCGCCGCAATCCACGGTGATCGGCGGTGCCACCCAGACGGTGCGCGACCTGGTCGCGGCCTGGGAGTCGCGCGACGTGATGGCCCGCGAGATCGCCGTCGACGTCGCCTCGCACTCCCCCCAGGTGGATCCGATCCTCGACGATCTGGCCGACGCGCTCGCCGGGCTACATCCGATGCCGCCCGAAATTCCCTTCTACTCGGCGACCCTCTACGACCCGCGCGAGCGGCCGGTCTGCGATGCCGGGTATTGGGTGCAAAACCTGCGCCAGATGGTGCGGTTCGCGCCGGCGGTACGGGCCGCTCTGGAGGAGGGGTACCGCGTCTTCGCGGAGCTGGCACCCCACCCGCTACTCACCCATGCGGTCGAGCAGACCGCCCGCAGTCTCGACATGCCGCTGGCCGCCCTGGCCGCGATGCGTCGCGAGCAAGCACAGCCTTACGGCTTACGTGGCTTTGTCGCGGATCTGTACAGCGCGGGCGCCGCGATCGACTTCTCCGTGCTCTACCCGGACGGGCGACTGGTTGACGCGCCGCTGCCGACCTGGACGCACCGACGGCTGTTGTTGAGCCGCGGCGGTCAACCCTCAACGCACGGCGGCTGCACCGTTGCGGTGCATCCGCTGCTGGGCGCCCACGTGCGCTTGCAGGAGCAACCGGAACGCCACGTCTGGCAGGCGGAGGTCGGCACCGCCGCCCAGCCCTGGCTGGGCGATCACCAGGTTCGCGATGTGACCGTGTTTCCGGGCGCTGCTTACTGCGAAATGGCGCTGACGGCCGCGCGCACCGTTTTCGGCAACGCTTCCGAGGTCCGTGACTTGCACTTCGAGCAGGCGCTGCTGCTGGACGAACAGACCACCATCGGAGCCTCGACAGCGTTGTCATCAACGGGCGTCGCCGATTTCGCGGTGGAGTCCGATGACGGGGGCGAGCAAGTGCAGTTGATCACCGCTGGGCTCTATGCCGCCGCGGCGGATCCCCCGCCCCCACATGACATCTCCGCGCTGCTCGCCGCGCACCCGGGCCGCGAGGACGGCGCCGAGGTGCGCCGGCGCCTGGACGAGCGTGGTGTTCGGTACGGTCAGGCATTCAGTGGACTCACCGCGTTGCACATCGGCGCGGGGACAACCCGCACCGTGCTGGCCGAGGTCGCGCTACCCGGTCAAATCCGCTCGCAACAAGATGCCTACGGGGTGCACCCGGCGCTGCTGGATGCCTGCTTCCAGTCCGTCGCGGCCCACCCCGAATTGCAATCCCTGGGCGAAGACGCGCTGGCATTGCCGCTCGGGCTCCGGCGGCTCCGCTCCTACGGTCCTGCCCGCGGCGTCCGCTACTGCTACACACGGGTGACGAAAGCCGATGCTTCTGGAGTTGAGGCTGACCTCGAAATGCTCGATGAGAACGGGGTCGTCCTGCTCGCCGTGCAGGGGCTGCGATTGGGTGCCGGGGCAGCCGAGAACGACCACGACGAACGGCTGCTGGCCAAGCGATTGCTGACGATCGAATGGCGGCAGCGAGAACTGCCGGAGGCCGAACACCGCAACCCCGGAGCCTGGCTGGTCATCGGCACCGCCGCAGACACCGTTGCCCCGTTGACGGAGGCGCTGAAACAGCTTGGCGCACAATGCACCACGATGTGCTGGCCGCCGCACGCCGATCACACCTCGAACTCCGAACAGCTTCGAGATCGTCTGCGTGCCGGCGCATTCAGCGGTTTGGTGATCGCGGCGGGGCCCGGGAAGGGTGACGCCGATGACCGGTCGCCGGCGCTGGGCCTCGAGTCCGTGCAACACCTGGTGCATGTCATCCGCGAACTGCCCGACACACCCGGCCAACTCCCCCGCCTCTACATCGTCACGCACAACGCCCAGACCGTGGTGGCCAGCGACGTGCCCAATTTGGAGCAGGCCGGGCTGCGGGGCTTGCTGCGGGCGATCGGCGCCGAGCATCCGCACCTGGGGGTCACCCAGATAGACATGGACGACGACACCGAGGCCGAGCAGCTCGCCCGCCAACTGCTCGCCGGGTCGGAGGAAGACGAGACCGCCTGGCGGCACGGCGCTTGGTACACGGCGCGGTTGGCCCTCAGCCCGCTGCGGCCCGAGGAGCGGCGAACCACCATCGCCAACCTCGAGCGCGACGGCATCCGCCTGCAAATCCGCACGCCGGGCGATCTGGAGTCGGTGGAATTCATTGCCCGGGACCGGGTTACACCAGGCCCCGGCCAGATCGAGGTGGAAATCAGTGCCTCCAACATCAACTTCGCCGACGTGCTGGTCGCGTTCGACCGCTATCCCGCCTTCGAGGGCCGACGACAGCAGCTAGGCACCGATTTCGCCGGCGTGGTGACCGCCGTCGGACCGGGGGTGACCGACCACAAGGTTGGCGATCATGTTGGGGGTCTGTGTGGCGACGGCTGCTGGGGCACGTTCATCACCTGTGACGCTCGCCTGGCGGTGACGCTGCCGGCCGGACTCTCCGATGGGCAGGCGGCGGCGGTGCCAACCGCGCACGCCACCGCGTATTACGGCCTGCACGACCTGGCTCATATCAAGGCCGGTGATCGCGTGTTGATCCACTCCGGTACGGGCGGGGTCGGACAGGCGGCGATCGCGATGGCCCGGGCCGCAGGTGCCGAAATATTCGCCACCGCGGGCAGCGAGCACCGCCGACAACTGCTGCGCGACATGGGCATTGAGCATGTCTACGATTCGCGCAGCACCGAGTTCGCCGACCTGATCAGGCGCCAGACCGACGGGTACGGCGTAGACATCGTGCTCAACTCGGTCCCCGGCGCCGCCCAGCTCGCGGGGCTCAAATTGCTGGCTCTCGGTGGCCGATTCATCGAAATCGGCAAGCGGGACATCCGATTGGGCCTCTTCTCGTTCCGGCCCAACCTCGCGTTCCACGGCGTCGACCTGGCGCTGCTGTCGTACAGCGAACCGGACCGGGTTCACGACTTGTTGGCCACCGTGTACCAGCTCATCGCGGACGGTGTGCTCCCAATTCCGGAGAGCACGCACTATCCGCTTGCGGAAGCCGGCAACGCCATTCGAACGATGGCCGGCGCCGGGCACACCGGCAAGATCGTGCTCGACGTCCCACACACCGGCCGCCACCGGGTGACGGTACCGCCGGCGCAGGCCCCGGTTTTCCGCCCCGACGGGGCCTACCTCGTCACGGGGGGCCTTGGGGGTCTTGGGCTGTTCTTGGCGGAGAAGATGGCCGCCGCGGGATGTGGGCGCATCGTGCTGTCTTCACGCTCAGAGCCGACGCACACCGCGCTGCAGACGATCGAGCGGATCCGCGCGACCGGCGCCGACATCGTGGTGGAGTGCGGGGACATCGCGCAACCCGACACCGCGCGCCGGTTGGTGGCCACGGCGACCGCTACCGGGCTCGCGGTGCGCGGCGTCTTGCACGCGGCCGCGGTGGTGGAGGACGCCACGTTGACCAACATCACCGATGAACTGATCGAACGCGATTGGGCGGCAAAGGTTCACGGCGCGTGGAACTTGCACACCGCCACCGCGGGCCAGCCGCTGGACTGGTTCTGCTCGTTCTCCTCGGCGGCCGCGCTGGTGGGCTCGCCGGGGCAGGCCGCCTACGCGGCCGCCAACAGTTGGGTCGATGGCTTCACCCACTGGCGGCGGGCTCGGGGACTGCCGGCGACCGCGATCGCCTGGGGACCCTGGGCAGAGATCGGGCGTGCGACCACTCTGGCGGAGAATTCCAACATTGCGATCGCGCCCGACGAGGGCGCTTACGCATTCGAAGCGATACTGCGCCACGATCGGGCCTATACCGGCTATGCGCCGATCACCGGTACCTCCTGGCTGGCGCTTTTGGCCGAGCGCAGCCCGTTTGCGCAGGCGTTCCGCTCTGTCGGGCAAAACCAAACGGGCACAAGCAAACTCCGTGCCGAGCTCGATGACCTGCCGATGGACGAGTGGCCCACATGGCTGCGGAGGATGATCTCCGATCAGGTCAGCCTGATCTTGCGTCGCAGCGTCGATCCCGACAGGCCGCTCTCGGGGTACGGCTTGGACTCACTCGGCGCCCTCGAACTACGAACCCGCATCGAAACCGAAACGGGGGTGCGCATCCCGTCGGCTGACATCTCCACCATAACGATCCGCAGTCTGGCGGGTCTGCTGTGCGAGAAGCTAGCGCCCGCTAGTGCGGCCTGACACCGAGGGGGGTCGGATGGAACGTGACGACCGGGCGCTCCCGCTGACGCCCGGGCAGTTGGACATTTGGCTCGCGCAGGAGACGGGCCGCTTCACTGCGGAGTGGCAGCTTGGACTCTTCGCGAAAATCGAGGGCCGGTTACAGCTAGAGCCCTTCGAGTGGGCGATCCGCCGGGCGCTGCAGGAGGCTGAACCGGTCCGAGCAACGTTTTTTGAAGACCAGGGCCAGGTTTTCCAGACGACGATTGATGATCCGAAACTCGACCTGATTTTCCACGACCTGACCGGGTCGCATCGCCCCCTGCAACAGGCCTACGAGATAGCCGCGTCCATTCAGCGCACGCCGATGCCGCTCACGGGACCGCTGTTCCGGTTCGCGCTATTTCAGACACGGCCCGACGAATGCTATTGGTTCACGTGCTGCCACCACATCGTCGTGGACGCATCGGGCATTGCGCTGGTCGGCCACCGGATCGCCACCCTCTACTCGGCCGTTGTCGCGGGCGCGTCCATGCCACCTCCGTTCTTCGGCTCGCTCGAGGACTTGATCAGGTGCGAGGCAGCGTACGAAGCGTCGCCCGATTATCAAGAGGATCAGGCGTATTGGGCACATAACCTGCCTCCGGAAAGCGGATTCGGGCACTGGCTGCAGTGCGATGCGAGCGAGCCCGGCGCTTCTCGATCCTCCGCGCCGGTTCGCCTGGACCCGGTGGTCCTGCGCCGGATCCAAGAGTCGGCACAGGTGCGCGAAATGCCCCGATCGTCGGTTATCACCGCGGCGTGCGCGCTGCTGGTACACGGCTGGTGCGCCCAAGGCCCTGAGGTGGCAATCGACTTCCCGGTAAGCAGGCGAGTCGATCCGGAGTCGAAGACCCTCCCCGGGGTTTTTTCCGGGGTCGTGCCGCTGGTCGTGACGGTATCACCGGACGCTACGGTCGCCGATTTCTGTCGGCATGTTGACCGCCGGATTCGGGAAACGCTGCAACACCAGCGGTTTCCGGTGCAAGCCCTGGAACGCAAGGCCCGCATCCCCGGCCGGAGCCAGCGGGCCCACAGGGTGAGCGTCAACTTTCTTCCGTCCGCATTCACCTTGGACTTCGGCGGACTGCCGGCTTCGGCGTCATTCACCAATTCTGGCCTGACGGACGGCTTCGGGTTGTTCTTCTCTGCCGCCGGTGACGAACTTCTGTTCGGCACGGAGGGCACCGGCCAACCATTTCCGACGCTCGGCGTCACGGACCTGGCGGAGCGCCTGCAAGAGGTCTTGCTGGCGATGACGGCCGACCCGGGCCGGCGGCTCTCCTCGATCGATCCGTTCGGCGCCGACGAATACGGCCGACTCGATGAGTCGGGAAACCGCGCGGTGCTCACACAGGCGTCCGCCCAACCGGTTTCGATTCCCGAGTCATTCGCCGCGCAGGTAGAGCGCGCACCCGGGGCGGTGGCAGTGCGGTTCGCGGGCCGGTCGATGACCTACGGGGAGCTCGATCAGGCTGCGAATCGCCTGGCGCACCTGCTGACTGAACATGGCGCGGGCCCGGGCGAGTGTGTCGCGTTGCTGTTCAACCGTTCCCCTGAGGCCGTCGTCGCGATGTTGGCGGTACTCAAGAGCGGTGCGGCATACCTGCCGATCGATCCGCAACATCCACGTTCCCGCATCGAGTTCATGCTGAACGACGCCACCCCGATCGCCGTCTTGACCACCGCGGAACTCCGGTCGCGGCTGGACCGGTGCAACCAGGTGGTCATCGACGTCACGGACCCCGCTGCCGACGCCCGACCCAGCACCGCGTTGCCGCTGCCCTCACCCGATGACATCGCGTACATCATCTACACCTCGGGCACCACCGGCGTGCCGAAAGGTGTTGCAATCAACCACCACAACGTGACCCAGCTGCTGGCGTCGCTGAACTCGCAGGGCCAAGTGTGGGCGCAGTGGCATTCGTTGGCCTTCGACGCTTCGGTTGAAGAAATCTGGAGCGCCCTGTTGTTCGGCGGCCGGTTGGTGATCGTGCCCGAGTCGATGGCGGGCTCACCGGAAGACCTGCACACACTGCTGCTCACCGAACAGGTCAGCGTCCTGAGCCAAACCCCCTCAGCAGTCGAAGGATTGTCCCCCGAACGTTTAGGATCTGCGGCGCTACTGGTGGCCGGTGAGGCTTGCCCCGCCGAGACCGTCGATCGTTGGGCGCCTGGGCGGGTCATGGTCAACGGCTACGGCCCCACCGAGACCACAGTGTGCGCGTCGAGGAGTGCACCGCTGACCGCCGGAACGGGCGCGCCGCCGATCGGCGCGCCGGTGCCCGGAGCGGCGTTGTTCGTCCTCGACGCGTGGTTACGTCCGGTGCCCGCCGACGTGGTCGGCGAGTTGTACATCGCCGGGCGCGGTGTGGGAGTGGGGTACTGGCGCCGGGCCGAGCTGAGCGCGTCGCGATACGTGGCCTGCCCGTTCGGGCCGCCGGGAACGCGGATGTATCGGACCGGGGATCTGGTGCGCTGGCGCCGCGACGGCCAGCTCGATTACCTCGGGCGCGCTGACGAGCAGGTCAAGCTCCGCGGCTACCGCATCGAACTCGGCGAAATTCAGGCCGCCCTGGCGGCACTGGATGGCGTCCAACGGGCCGCGGTGATCATGCGCGAGGACCGTCCCGGCGACAAGCGATTGATCGGCTACCTCACCGAAACCGAAGCTGGGGCTGTCGATCCCGCTGCCGCGCGGGCGGCGTTGGCCGAGCGGCTACCCGGATATATGGTGCCCGCGGCCCTCATGGTGTTGCAGTCAATGCCGTTGACGATCAACGGCAAACTCGACACCCGCGCCCTGCCGGCACCCGAATACGGCGACGCCGATCGATACCGGGCCCCCACCAACCCCACCGAGGAGATCCTAACCGGCATCTACGCCCAGGTGCTCGGGGCGGAGCGGGTCGGCGTCGACGAGTCGTTCTTCGACCTGGGCGGGGATTCACTGTCGGCGATGCGCCTGGTCGCCGCGATCAATAAGTCGATGGATGCCGGGCTCTCGCTGCGCACGTTCTTCGACGCGCCCACGGTCGCGCTGCTGGCACCCCGGCTCAATGGAGATGCGGCCAAGCGCGAGCCATTGCTGGCCGGCGAGCGTCCCGCCAGGGTTCCGTTGTCGTTCGCCCAGAGGCGACTGTGGTTCCTCGAGCAATTGCAGGGCGGCACAACCACATACAACATGCCGACCGCCTTCCGAATCGGCGGGCCACTGAACTTCGAGGCTCTTTGCGCGGCGCTCGACGACGTCGTCACCCGGCACGAACCCCTGCGCACCGTTTTTCCCGACCTCGACGGCGTGCCCTTCCAGCGGGTGCTGCCGCCCCAGAGCCGGATGTGGCAACGCGGCGATGCCGCGATAGTGCCGCTGGCTGAGCAGGATGTAGCCGGCGAGTTGACGTCGCTGGCCGGTCATCGATTCGACCTGTCGACCGAGATCCCGATCCGTGTGCAGATCTATTCGCTCGGCTCCGAGCGGTATGTGGTGGGAATCGTGGTGCACCATATCGCCTTTGACGGGCTGTCACTGGCTCCGATGGTGCGAGACATCACCGCGGCGTACGGGGCGCGGCAGCGGGGCCTTGCTCCGGGTTGGGTTGGGCTGCCGGTGCAATACGTGGATTACACGTTGTGGCAGCGGACCCACTTCGGCGACCTCGATGACGCCGATAGCCCGATCGCCACACAGCTGGCGTATTGGGAGGATGCGCTGGCCGGGATGCCCGAGCGCGTGGAGTTGCCCACGGATCGGCCGTATCCGCCGGTCGCCGATCAGCGTGGGGCCACTGTGGCGGTGGATTGGCCCGCGGAGTTGCAGCAGCGGGTGCGGGCTGTCGCCCGCGAATGCAACGCGACCAGTTTCATGGTGATGCAGGCCGGATTGGCCGTCTTGCTGTCGCGACTCGGCTCGACTTCGGATGTGGCGCTCGGCTTTCCGATCGCCGGCCGTGACGACCCCGCGCTCGACGATTTGGTCGGATTCTTCGTCAACACCCTGGCGCTGCGGGTGGACCTGACCGGCGACCCCACGGTGGCCGAGCTGCTGGCCCAGGTCCGGCTGAAAGGGCTTGCCGCTCTCGAGCATCGGGATGTGCCTTTCGAGGTGCTCGTCGAGCGGCTGAATCCGGCGCGGTCGCTGACCCATCATCCGTTGGTGCAGGTGATGCTGGCCTGGCAGAACCTGCCGGGAAGCACAGGTGACCCGGGCGCCGGGTTGGCGTTGGGTGATTTGGAGGTCGCGCAGCTGCCGATCGCCACTCACACCGCCCGCATGGATCTGACGTTCAACTTGGCCGAGCGCTTCACCGATGCCGGTGAGCCGGCGGGGATTTCGGGAGCCGTGGAGTTCCGCACCGACGTCTTCGAGCCCGGCACCGTCATCGCCTTGGTCGGCCGGTTGCAGCGGGTGCTGGCTGCCATGACCGCCGACACGCGGGTGGCGTTGTCGTCGATCGAGGTGCTCGACTCCGATGAGGCCGCGCGGCTCGACGTGCTCGGCCACCGCGCGGTGTTGGCCCGGCCGGCGGAGGCGGTCTCGATCCCCGCGTTGTTCGCAGAGCAGGTGGCGCGCGCCCCGGAGGCGGTGGCGCTGCGCTGCGGGCCGCGCTCCTGGACCTACCGCGAACTCGACGAGGCCTCAAACCGGTTGGCTCACCTGCTCGTCGAATACGGTGCTGGTCCGGGCGAGAATGTAGCGCTGCTGTTCACCCGCTCGGCCGAGGCCATCGTCGCGATCCTGGCCGTGCTCAAGACCGGGGCGGCCTACCTGCCGATCGACCCCGCGGTCCCCGATGAGCGGATTGCCTTCCTGCGCAAGGACGCCGCACCGGTCGTGTCGATGACCACCGCCGCGCTGCGTCACCGCTTGGGCGAGTGCGACCCGGTGGTCCTCGAGGTCGATGATCCCCGCATTGACGGCCAACCCAGCACTGGTCTACCGGCCGCGGCGGCAGCAGGTGTCGCGCACATCATCTACACCTCGGGCACCACCGGAGTGCCCAAAGGCGTTGCGGTCAGCCACCACAACATCACCCGGCTGTTCGACGCCCTGCAGGTCGGAATCAGGCTGGGGCCCGAGCAGGTGTGGACCCAATGTCACTCCTACGCCTTCGACTTCTCGGTGTGGGAGATCTGGGGCGCCCTGCTGTTCGGCGGCCGGCTGGTGGTGGTGCCCGACGAGGTGACCCGCTCCCCCGACGACCTGCACGCGCTGCTGATCGCCGAACAGGTCACCGTGTTCAGTCAAACCCCCTCCGCGCTCGCGGCGCTGTCACCGCACGGGTTGGAGGCGGTCGCGCTGATGGCCGCCGGGGAGGCGTGCCCACCGGAGGTGGTGGACCGATGGGCCCCGGGCCGGCTGATGCTCAACGGGTACGGCCCTACCGAGACCACCGTCTACGCCACCATCAGCGCCCCACTCACTCCCGACCGTGCGGCCGTTCCCATCGGCGTGCCGGTGCCCGGGGCGGCGCTGTTCGTGCTCGATCCATGGCTGCACCCGGTGCCGCCCGGGGTCGTCGGCGAACTGTATGTGGCCGGCCGCGGTGTCGGCATCGGCTATATCAACCGGGCGGGGTTGACGGCGTCGCGATTTCTGGCCTGCCCCTTCGGGCCGCCGGGAACACGAATGTATCGCAGCGGGGATCTGGTCCGGTGGGCCTCCGATGGACAACTCGACTACCTCGGCCGTGCCGACCAGCAGGTCAAAATCCGCGGCTACCGCATCGAACTCGGCGAAATCCAGGCCGCGCTCGCCGCTCTCGAGGGCGTTGAGCACGCCGCGGTCATCACCCGCGAAGACCACCCGGGCGACAGGCGGCTGGTCGGCTACATCACCGAAACCCGCCCCGGCACAGTCGATCCTGCCACCGCGCGCGCCGCACTGGCCAACCGGCTCCCCGGCTTCATGGTGCCCGCAGCGATCGTGGCGGTGGACGCGCTGCCCATCACGGTCAACGGCAAGCTCGACGCCCGCGCCCTACCCGCGCCCGACTACACCACCGAGCACTACCGCGCCCCGACCACACCGGTCGAAGAAATCCTGGCCGCCATCTACGCCCAGGTGCTCGGCATAGAGCGGGTCGGCATCGACGACTCCTTCTTCGACCTCGGCGGCGACAGCATCTTGTCGATGCAAGTGGTGGCCCACGCCCGCGCGGCCGGGCTGAGCTGTCGCCCCCGCGACATCTTCGTCGAACAAACCGTGGCCCGGCTGGCTCGCATCGCCGGAATCACCGACGGGCACGACACGGTCATCGATGAGGGTGTCGGGCCGATCAGGCCCACCCCGATCATCCGCTGGCTGTTCGACATCGACGGCCCCGTCGACCAGTTCAACCAAACGATGGTGCTCCAAGCGCCGCCCGGCGTCACGCCTACCGACGTGCTCGCCGTCCTGCAAGCTTTGATCGACCACCACCCCGTGTTGCGGCTCCGAGTCGACGGGGACGGCCCCGAGGGACGCACGCTGACCGTCCCCGAGATCGGGGTCGTCGACGCCGGTGAGTGCCTGCGCACGGTCGACGTGTTGAGCGATGAGGAGCTTGGCCGGGCCCGGTCGGAGCTCAGCCCCGCCGCCGGAGCCATGCTCGGCGCGCTGTGGGTGTCCAGCACCGGTCAAATGGTGCTGATCATCCACCACCTGGCCGTCGACGCGGTGTCGTGGCGGATTTTGTTGGAGGACTTCAACATTGCCTGGGCCCAACGCCACCGCGGCCAACCCATCAGCCTGCCCGCCGGCGGCACCTCATACCGGCGCTGGGCCGAAATCCTCGAGCAACACGCCCACACCCCGGCGGTCAGCGAGCAGGCCGACGCGTGGAAACACATCACCAGCGCCGCTGCCGGCCTCCCCCGCCCCCAACCGCAAGACACCCATACCAGCGCCGGGCACCTGACGGTCTCGCTGGACACCGAGACCACCCGCCGGCTGCTCACCGACGTTCCCGCGGCGTTTCACGCGGGCATCCACGAGATCTTGCTGATCGCCTACGCACTGGCCTGGACCGAATTCCTCGGCACCGGCGACGGCCCCCTTGGCATCGACGTCGAAGGGCACGGCCGCCACGACGACCTGGTCGACGACGTCGACCTGTCGCGCACGGTTGGCTGGTTCACCACCAAATACCCCGTGGCACTGAACGTCGGCGACCTGCGGTGGCAGCACGTCACATCCGGCGACGCGGCGCTGGGCTCAATTGTCAAGCGCATCAAGGAACAACTGCGTGCCGTACCCCATCCCCTGAGCTACGGACTGCTGCGATACCTCAACACCGACACCGATCTGGCCGGGCCCGACCCCACCATCGGATTCAACTACCTCGGACGCCTGGGCGCCCCACCCAACGCCCATATCTCTGGCGACCAGTGGCGGGTCGACCAGGGCAGCCTGGCGGTCGCCGGCGCTGCCGCCGAGGTGCCGATGCCCCTGTCCCACACCACCGAACTCAACGCCGCCACCATCGACACCGACACCGGCCCACAACTCAACGCCACGTGGACCTGGGCGCCCTCGGCGCTCGATGACACCCAGGTCGACCGGCTCGGCCGGCTCTGGTTTGACGCCCTCACCGGCATCTGCGCCCACGTCCAGAATGGCGGCGGCGGGCTGACCCCCTCCGACATCGCTCCCGCCCGGCTCACCCAACACCAAATCGACGAGCTGCAAGCACAATACGACATCGCCGACATCTTGCCGCTCACCCCCTTGCAGGAGGGACTGCTGTTCCACACCGCTCCCGATCTCGGTGACCTGTATGCGATGCAGCTCGACATCACCGTCACCGGGCCACTGGACCGCCACCGGCTGCACGACGCCGTACAAACCGTCATCAGGCGACACCCCAACCTGGCCGCCCGCTACTGCCCGCAATTCGACGAACCCGTGCAGATCATTCCTGCCGACCCTGAAATACCCTGGCAGTACCTCGAATACGAAGCCGAAGTCGACGAGGGCGCCGGGCGACTCCGCGCCGCGGAACGCGCCGCGGTCTGCGGCCTCACCGGCGGCGCGTCGACCTTCCGGGTGGCGTTGATCCGCACCGCCGAAGACGAGCACCGCATAGTGTTGACTTTCCACCACATCGTGCTCGACGGCTGGTCGCTACCAATACTGTTGCAAGAGATCTTCGCCAGGTACCAGGGCCGGCAGCTGCCGCCGGCCACCCCCTATCGCCGGTTCGTCACCTGGCTGGCCGAGCGAGACCTCGATGCCGCCAGGGCGGCCTGGCACAACACACTGGCGGGCTTCGACACTCCCACGCTCGTCGGCCCGCCGGCCCGAATCAAGCCCGGCACCAAGGCCACCAGTGCATTTGCGATAACCGAGTCCACCACGTCGGCGTTGAACGAGCTGGCGCGTTCCCAGCACACCACCGTCAACACCGTCCTGCAGGCAGCATGGGCGCAACTGCTGATGGGCATGACCAGCCAGCGCGACATCGTCTTCGGCACCGCCGTTTCCGGGCGGCCCGTCGAGCTGGCCGGCGCCGACACCATGGTGGGGCTGCTGATCAACACCGTTCCGGTGCGGGCCACCATCACACCGGCCACCACCACCGCCGGCCTACTGGGCCAACTCCATGCCGCGCACAACCACACCCTCGACCATCAACACCTGGCGCTGAACGAGATTCACCGCACGACCGGTCACGACCAACTCTTCGACACCCTGTTCGTCTACGAGAACTACCCGATCGGCGCCACCACGCTGGCGGGCGCGGGCGGGCTGGCCATTACCGAGTTCACCGGCCACGAGGCCAACCATTACCCACTGACCATGCAGGCCACGCCCGGCCCCGAACTGAGCTTCCGGATCGAGTACGACACCGGTGTATTCGACGCCGAAAGCATTGACACGCTCATCGACCGGCTGCGACGGATCATCGCGGCGATGATCGCTGATCCGCAACTCCCATTGTCGGCGATCGACCTGCTCGACGCCGATGAGCGCAACCGCCTCGACGACATGGGCAACCGGGCGGCTCTGGCCGGAGCCGCACCGGCGCAGGTGTCGATCCCGGAACTCTTCGCCGGCCAGGTGGCCCGCTCGCCGCAGGCGGTGGCCATCAGTTGCGCGGGCCGGTCGTTGACCTATCGGGACCTTGACGAAACGTCGAATCACTTGGCGCATTCGCTGTCTGGCCTCGGCGCCGGCCCCGGCGCGCGGGTGGCGCTGCTGTTGGAACGCTCCGCCGAAGCTGTCATCACCATGCTCGCGGTCCTCAAGACCGGGGCGGCGTACCTGGCGATCGATCCGGCCCTGCCCGACGAGCGGATCGGATTCATGTTGGGTGACGCCGCGCCGATCATCGCGGTCACCACCACCGCCCTGCGCCCACGGTTGGCCGGTCACGCCCTCGCCGTCATCGATATCACCGACGACCGCACGACCGCTCAACCCCGCTCCACCCTTCGGGCACCCGCCGCGGACGATATCGCCTACCTCATTTACACGTCGGGCACCACGGGCATGCCCAAAGGGGTTGCGATCAGCCATCGCAACCTGGCCCACCTGGTGGAGTCAGCGTCGGCCCACCTACCCGCGGAGCAGGTGTGGACGCAGTGTCACTCCTATGCGTTCGACTTCTCCGTGTGGGAGATCTGGGCCGCCCTACTCGGCGGCGGGCGCCTGGTCGTGGTGCCCGACCAGGTGACCAGATCACCGGACGACTTGCGCGCCCTGCTCATCGCCGAGCGCGTCACCGTGCTCACCCAAACGCCGTCGGCGGCCGCGGCGCTCTCCCCGCAAGGGCTGGAGTCGGTGGCGCTGCTGCTCGGCGGCGAGGCCTGCCCGCCCGAGCTGGTGGACCGGTGGGCCCCGGGGCGGGTGGTGATCAACGCCTACGGTCCCACCGAAACCACCGTCTACGCAACGCTCACCGCCCCATTGGCGGCCGGTTCGGGGACCGTCCCCATCGGGGCACCGGTATCCACAGCGGCATTGTTCGTCCTCGACGAGTGGCTGCACCCGGTGCCGCCCGGAGTGGTCGGCGAACTCTACGTGGCCGGACGCGGCGTCGGCGTCGGCTATATCGGCCGGCCCGGCCTGACCGCAGCACGGTTCGTGCCATGCCCCTACGGCGGGCCCGGCGCGCGGATGTACCGCAGCGGTGACCTGGTGCGCTGGGGACCCGACGGGCAACTGTGTTACCTCGGCCGCGCCGACGAACAGGTCAAAATCCGCGGCTATCGAATCGAACTGGGCGAAATCCAGGCCGCGTTGGCCGAACTCGACGGCGTCGAACAGGCTACGGTCATCACCCGCGAGGACCGCCCCGGCGACAAACGACTGATCGGATACGTCGTCGAAACCGCCTCCGGCACTGTCGATCCCGTTGCGGCGCGCGCCGCGCTGGCCGAGCGGCTGCCCGGTCACATGGTTCCCCAGGCGATCGTGGCGCTCAACGCGCTGCCGCTGACGGTCAACGGCAAGCTCGACACCCGGGCCCTGCCGGTACCCTGTCTCTTATACACATC
>NZ_LZSV01000043.1 GCF_001665605.1 Mycobacterium sp. 852014-50255_SCH5639931 | reverse complement strand
AGATGTGTATAAGAGACAGGCGTTGGCCGCCGCCAGTGACGCGCCGCGCGCCAGCGCCATCTCGGGTTCCTCGGGCGTGGTCACCGACAGCGACGTCACCGCTTCGAGCGCCGGCTTGATGTACGGGATGTCGACGTCCGAGCCCACCAGGAACAACCCGTCCGGGCGCGCCCTCATCGATTCGGCGCCGGAGACCATCGCGGCCAGTTTCGCCAGCGCCGCCTCGTCGCTGCTGGGCAACGGATGCCGGCGCACATCGGCCACCGACCCATCGGCGGTGTCGACGACGGCCAGCGTCGCGGTGCTGGGCTCGACCAGCAGCAGCGCGGTACGCGCGCAATTGGTCGCGCTGCCCGCCGCCTGAGCCAGTGCCGCCGCGGCCATGACCGTCGACACCAGCATGACGTTCTCGATTTTGCGTGCCGCCAACGCATTTCGCAGCGCGGCCGCCTCGGCCGCATCGGTCCAGGTCACTCCGCTCGATTTCAGCTGATAACCGCCCTGGGCCGCGCTCTCCCGCGTGCCGAGAATCGCGGCGACCACGCGGTCCGCCGCCGCGACCGCCGTCGTCTGATCGGTGAGGCGGAAGTCGTCCTGGTCGACGGTCACCCCACCGGCAGCCTCGCCTTCGACGAGCACCATGCGGACCGTCTCAGGCGCCATGGACACGCCAAGTACGACGTCCACCGCTCCTCCAAATCAATTGCCGTGCCCGTGCGACGACACCTGCGCTGCCGGGGCTTAGTCACTTCGAGAATCGGCCGGATGACTTTCGCAGCTCGGCCGCGCCACCCCCAAGTCGCCACCCTAGCGCGCGAAGATGGGTGCGCCCGGGCCTCGCGAGGGGGCTACTTGTGTCCCCCGCCGCCACCGCCGCTGTGGCCACCGCCACCGCCACCGCCGCCGAAGCCGCCACCGCTGTGGCCGCCGCCACCCAGGCCGCCACCACCACCAAGGCCGCCACCACCAAGGCCACCGCCACTGTGGCCGCCGCCGAAGCCGCCAGCGCCGGGAGCGCCGATACCACCGCCGGGTCCGCCGACGACGGGCCCGCCGCCGAACAGGCCACCAGGCCCGGAGGGTGCACCGCCGCCCGAACCCGGGGTCGGAACGTGTCCGCCGCCCAATCCGCCCGGCCCGCCAGCCGGGGGTGAAACGTGTCCGCCCCCGAGGCCACCGTCACCGGGGGGTGAGACGTGTCCGCCGCCCAATCCGCCCGGCCCGCCAGCCGGGGGTGAAACGTGTCCGCCCCCGAGGCCACCGTCACCGGGGGGTGAGACGTGTCCGCCGCCCAATCCGCCCGGCCCGCCAGCCGGGGGTGAAACGTGTCCGCCCCCGAGGCCACCGTCACCGGGGGGTGAGACGTGTCCGCCGCCCAATCCGCCCGGCCCGCCAGCCGGGGGTGAAACGTGTCCGCCCCCGAGGCCACCGTCACCGGGGGGCGGGACGTGTCCGCCCCCGAGGCCACCGGGGCCCGAACCGGGGGGTGGCACATGCCCACCACTGGAACCGCCCGGGCCCGAGCCGGGCGGCGGCACATGCCCACCGGTGGAACCGCCGGAGCCCTCGGGGACCGGCGACGTGCCTTGCCCCGGAGGCGTCTGGTGAGGCGGCGACTGCGGTGGCGGAAGATGCACCGGCGGCTGGGGCAACACCGGCTGCGGGGGCGACACGTGCGGCGGAGCCTGGATGACCGGCGGGCTTATTACGACTGGGTTGGGCACGCGGATCGGCGGCACGATAACCGGCACCAGCGGCGGAATCACGACGGGGACCGGCGCCGGAGCGGGCGCCGCGAGCATGGGAGGCGCCGCGGGAACCGGAGGGGCTGCGGGCGGCGCCGCCGGCAGCGGCGCGGCAAACTGCGGAGTCATCGGCTTGGGCGCCGCCACGGGCTCCGGCAGGCTGAGCTTCTGCGCCGGGGCCGACGCCTCAACGGGCGCGGGCGGCTCTTGTGTCGGGACGATGAGATGTTGGCCGGGCGTGGGCTGCAAAGCGACGGTGCCGGTCGCGCGGATGCCGATCGCCAACGCGATCTCGAGCGCCAACACCGCGCTGATGCCGGCGACCGCCAACCCGCTGCCGACCAGCAGGGCCGGCCTGCGCCGCGATTGGCTTTCTTCGGGCATGAAGAGCTTTTCGATGACGACGGTCGGCGAGTCAGCGTCCTCGTCAGGCACCGCGCTGTAGGCGAGCTCGTCGTCCCCGGGCTCCGGCCCGAATGGCGCGTAGAGGTATTCGGGCAGCGAGTGCTGGTCGACGGCACCGGTGCCGGGGTCCTGCGCGTAGGCCAGCGCGGCGGTCGACGAGGCGAACAGCGGTGCGTTGGCCGACGCCAGGGCGGCGCCGCGGGCCAGCGCCGTCTCCGGCTCCTCCGGCACGCTCACCGCCAGGGAGGTCGCCGTCTGCAGCGCCGGCTTCAGCGGGCCGATGTCAACGCCGGAGCCCACCACCAGCACGCCGTCCGGCGCCGCTTCCAGCTTCTCCAGCCCGGCGATCATGCCGCCGAGTTGCGCGGCCGCCTGGTCATACGATTCGGCGTAGAGCGGTTGCTTGTAGACGTCGGGGATGGACCCGTCGGAGGTCTCGACGACCGCCAGCGTCGCGGTGTCGGGCTCCACGAACATCACCGCGGTTCGCTCGTAACCCATTGCCCCGCCGACATTTTGGCCCAGCGCAGTTGCGGCCAGGAAGGCCGACACCAGCATGACGTGCTCGATGCGGTGGGCGGTCAGCGCGTCGTGCAATGCCGCCGCTTCGAGCTGGTCGGTCCATGTCACGCCGATGGAAGACACCTCGAGGCCGGCTTCGGCCGCGCCCTCGCGGGTGCCCAGGATGGCGGCGAGCACTTGATCCGGCGCGCTCGCGGTGGCCGCTTCGTCGGCGGCGGCGACGTCGAAAACGTCCTCTTCCACCGTGGCACCGTCGGCGTATTCGCCTTCGAGGACAACCATTTGGATTGATGCCGGTGCCATCGACACCCCGAGCACGATATCCAAGACAACCCCTCCAGAGGTATTGCGAGACGAACCATGGTCAGGCGGAGGAAAAAACCACGGCTATCTAAGTATCGCGCAGAAAGTAGGCGCGGGAGCGCCTCAGAACCTATGTAGTCCTTATGAAGTTCTGATAGGAGCGCGACGGCGTAGGTCCTCGCTGGCCCTGGTACTTCGAACCTACTTGGGAACTGCCGTAAGGGTGTTCGGCCGGACTGGTCAACCGCAGGATGCACAGCTGACCGATCTTCATGCCGGGCCACAGCGTGATCGGCAGGTTGGCGACGTTGGAGAGCTCCAGCGTGATGTGACCGCTGAAGCCGGGATCGATGAAGCCGGCCGTTGAGTGCGTCAGCAGACCCAGCCGGCCCAGCGACGACTTGCCTTCCAGCCGGCCCGCGAGGTCCTCGGGCAGGGTGAACAACTCGAGCGTGGACCCGAGCACGAACTCCCCCGGGTGCAGCACGAACGGCTCGCCCTCCACGGGTTCGACCAACGTCGTCAGCTCGTCCTGCTGCTTGGCGGGGTCGATGTGGGTGTACCGGGTGTTGTTGAACACCCGGAACATGCAGTCCAGGCGGACGTCGATGCTGGACGGCTGCACCAAGGCGTCGTCGTAGGGGTCGATGCCCAACCGGCCGGCGGTGATTTCGGCCCTGAGATCACGATCGGAGAGCAGCACGCGACGAGCCTATCCGCTGCTTGCCGTCGGCCGTTCAGTCGGCGAGGTACATCTCCCCGCCCTTGGGATATCCGCCGCCCGTGGTCGTGACGTGGACGTGGTCATAGTGACCCAGCCTGCTTGGTTGTGCCCCGCCGGGCGTGTAATAGACGCCGCGCCAGATCGCGTCCTGGATCCCGAAGCGGCGCGCGTTCTTCATCACGTACGCGACGATCTCGTTGCCCAGCGCGATGCCCTCGGCGCTCTGCGGGTCGGGGATCATCACGTCCAGTGCCAGACCGAGCGGATGCCAGGGCAGCGGATCGGGCCGCACGCCGCCGATCTCATGGATCTCGGGGAACGTCGCGCTGATGCTGCGGGAGACCTGGATCGTTCTCACCTGCAGGCCCTGTTCCGGGGCGAGCCCGGCGGGCAGGAAGCGCGATCTCGTGTGGTACCTCGATGCCGCGACGGGCTCGGCCATGCCGTCGCCGCGCGACACATCCGACGCGAGCACAATCGCAGTCGGCTTCGCCGCCACGAGTTCTAGGCAACACGGACCGGTGTCACCAATAACGGGGACGGGGTCGTGCCGAGGGACGAATGGGCCGCCATCTCCCGCCGCCGCGAAGAATGCTGCGGCAGGGGCCAGCAGCCCTGCCAGCAGCAGCGGTGATTTACGCCGCTTCTTGGCTAATCGGTGCCGACCCACCCAAGGCACATTACGACAAGATCACGAAAGAATAAACATCGGTTCTGGAATTCGCGGGTCAGCGGCCATTCCTCGCCGGAGGACATTCGCCACGGGCATGGCGGCGACGCCTTGGCCGCATCCCGGCGGACTACTCGCCCAACGGATCTGCCGCCGGATGCTAGCCTTCGTTGTCGACAGCGCCGATGTAGTTCAATGGCAGAACATCAGCTTCCCAAGCTGAATACGCGGGTTCGATTCCCGTCATCGGCTCCACACCTAGCAGCACGAACCGGCATCGTCGCCCGCCCGCTGGGGGCGGAGGTCCCGTAAACGGTCCCGTACATGGCGTCTCTGCGCCGGCCCTCGTCCGATTTCCTGTTAGCATGTTGACAGGCTCGCTCTGGAAGTTACGGAGGGGCCGGTGCAAAGTGCAGACAAGGTCAATAGGCGCTGGATCATAGGCGCAATGACGGAGCAAAGTGCACGGGCGAAGCACGACCCGGAAATAGTGCGGTTGAGCCCATCTTGAACGACCAGTAGTTCTCCATTGGCAGACCTCGGCGGTCCGGGACGCTGAGTGACAGCTATGGAGGTGAGCCGTGCTCGGCGCTTCTTTTTCGGTCGCTCAAGTCATCCTTGGCGGCTTGGCAATCTGGCTTCTGTATTGCTTCATCACGTCCGTATTGCACGGCCCCGACAAGGGTGCGCGGGTCATTCGAGCTGCCGGACAGTACTTTCCGCTGCGGCCGAGGCTGCCGAGGAGGTGGAAGCGGCGACGTACTCGCTAGTCAGCCAGCCCGGCGGACAAGCGCTTGGGCCGCGTCGCCTCGCGGTCCACCGACGCGTGGCTTCGCCGGAGCCGCGGCAAAGTGTGATAGGCCTGCTTAGGGCGGATTAGCTGGAAAAAGTGGGGGCCAACGATGGCGCAATACGGGTTCAAGGTTTTTAAGGCCGAGCGCATGAACGGGACCGGGTACACCCCTGTGCCGTTCGTTGACCCAAATTGGGGCGACTTTGTAGATCACCTCGACCGCTCTTACCAAGGTCAGCGAGGCCGCAAATGGCACGAGAATCCACGCGACGCATTCGATAAGGACGGCAAGCCCATCCCGCTCGACCCCAACAGTCGCATTGTTCGCCTCGACTGGGTCGAGCGGTCGGGTATGTCGGTGTTCTTCGGCCTCTCCTCGGGAAAGAACGACGGCTTCAGAGACGCGATGAGCGCCGAGGAAGGAGCACCTGATCAGTCCATCCAGCATCTCGCACCCCGCCGTCAATACCGTGGGGTATTCACGCTGCCTCCCAACGAGACCGAGGGCGTTCTCGCCCTTGAGGTCATCTCGCGCTCCTGCCCGGTCGTCACGCTCCGCCAGTGGAGCAGCCGCTGGTCGGAGGAACTAGTAAAGGCGGATGCGAAGCAGAACAAGACCTCGAAACATTGTCGGATGAAGTTCGAGCAACTGACCGACAGCGGCCAGGTGACTTCTTTATTGAGTGGTGGCGAGCCTCAAGAGATCGTGTTGATCGAACACCAGTCGCCTGGCAACGGACTGCCTGATGTCGTTCAGTATCGGTTAACGGCACCCGTGCGCCAGAAAACGACGGTCATGCAGACTGTGAAGAACTGGGTAGTCGGCGGGGATGGCGGGAAGGTCAGCAAGGCCGATGGGATTGCACAAGCGCGCGCGTTAGTGGGACCCGAGGTCGCCCATGTTGATTTTGACGACTGCTATGTCTCTGTGAAGCATGAAGGGCAGACCCAACATGTCCGACCTGACGCCTACAGTGAGTTATTCACGTACGACAACAGGACCGAGCAGCGCGAGACCGATGAATACTTCCGAAAGGTGAACGAGAAGCTCGCTTCCTTGGGGTTGGCGCGAACGATGAGCCTAGACTTGACGAACTGGCCGACAGGCCTGCCGAAGCTCCTCGCCGCGACGGCCTAACGTCACGTGCTGACCGCTGCAAGGGGGATGCCATGACTGCACGGATGAATCCCATGCCTGTCCTCCGAGCGCATGCACGCACGCTGGCCAACGGCAGCAGCACCGACTGGCTCGCCCGAACCATAATGTGGGCAGTTCCGGTAAGCGTTGGCGTCACCGCTTACGTCGTGGCGTGGCGGTTCACAGCGCCCGCTGCTGTACTGTCTGGCGTTGCCCTCCTGATGGGTGGTCTGCTTAGTACCGCTGGTGTGCTTTCGACTCTCCGTCTGAAACTCACTGATCGCGACGAGACTCATAAAGCAGCTGAGGAAGCCAAGCGCAACCTGGACGAAGCCGTCCCGCACGTGCTCACGGCTGCCTTGGCATGCCTCGCGTCAGCGGTACTGATCATTGTCGCGATGAATTTCCCGCTCGCCGTGGGTGATCCGACTATTAATCGGGGGTTCAGCTGCGCAATTGCGGCGGCGCTCACCTTCGTCGCTGCACTTTTCGTGGCCACTATAATTCGGCTCTACGCGGCGTACGTCCAGGTTAATAGGGTGCCGAAGCAACTCGACGGATTCGTTCGGCACGGATCTCTCTAAGCGCGCACCGTAGCGCCATCACCCCTAGCCGTGTAGCTGTATCACGTTGTCTGCCTTGGTAGTCGGCGTTGCTAGCGCACCAAGCGCGGCCATGTTGCTCGTGTGGTCGTCGGTATTGATCAGGTGGGCGTAGACGGTGAGCGTCGTCTTCACATCCCGGTGCCCCATCAGCTCCGCGATGTCGATAGGCCGAATCCCCGCCGCGATGCACAGCGACGCATACGTGTGCCGCAGTGAATGGCTCGTTCCAGCTTGTGCACGAACGTATTCTCCAACGCCATACGCTCATCCCAGGTTGGCCGGCGGATCACCGGCATCGCCAGGGGCTGGCTGAGCGGATCCAACCACTCGTCGACATATTGCCGACACCAGGCCAACCATTCGGCAGCCGCGTCGCGCCGGGTGCCATGGCTCATCGCGTCGACGGTTGCCTTCATCGTGTCCAAGAACTCGCGGAGTTCCCCTGCCTCGCGCCAGGCTGCGTGCTGCCTGCGGAGTGTCTCGGCCCGGACATTCTCAGCGTGCTTAATTTCAGCGAGCCGCTCGGCTTCCTCACGGATCCTCTGGCGCTCGATCTCCTGACGCCGTTCAGCCTCCTTGTGTTCCGCGTCAATCACTGCCCAGCGTTCAAATGTTGTCATCACGTCGGGTAGTCGGTGTTCAAGCGGCAGTGTCTTTGACTCCGGCCACGTGATCTTCGAAGAGAAGCGACTACAGGTATCCAATGCAATGCTCAGGCGGTCTGCCGGCACATAGTCATACCTCGGCGGCGGCCAGGAGTACTTCTTGTCTCTTTCGAGTTCTTCGCGCGTCGGCGGGTGAGGCACCCTCGCCTTGGGCTGCAAGATATCGATCGAGCATTCAACCCCTTCGACTGTGAGGATCAAATCACCAACCAACCGGCTCGGATCTTCGATGTAGCCGTGGACGTTGCGGTTCGGCAGGCGTACCGAGTGCCCCCGCGCCTCGGCTTCCCGCGCGACCGCATGAAGCAGTCTAAAAGCTCTATCGCGCAATGATTTATCGATGGAGTCGAGCCGCTTCTCGGTGCGCAGTGTTGCCACCGCCGGGTGCCATCGCCCAACCCGCTCGGCACTTACAACATCAGTCGCAGGCGTGGTCTTCCAATCCGACACCGATGACAACCGCAGGACGATGTCACCATATCTAGCGCCGTCGATCAGGATTATTTGCTGGCCGTCGGGCGCCATCCTCCGACGGTTGATGATTCCGACGAGACTGTTGTAGCTCGTTTTGTCGTCTCTGATGTCACGCTCAAGGATGCCTCCGGCATCGATGATGTCTTTCAACAATTTTCGCGTCGGCGTAAGTCCGTCAGGTGGGGCCGGCTTCGGTGGATGAGTTGCCGCTGGCGGCGAAACCACGGGCGAATAGCTCAGACGCTGCGGCGCATCGGGCACCGCCACCGCGGCCGACTCTCCTGTCGAAGCGCGCCTCCGTCGTGCCTGCCAGTGTCCGGGCGGGTATTTACCCTGCTCGACGTAGTGCACACCGGCGGGAAGGATCTTCGCGCTCCACACTCCGCGCCGTCTACAGACCTCGACGAGACGACGGCTCTGAAGTGCAACTGCGACGGATTTGTAGGTAAAGTCAGCCCATCGGCCATCTGGGCAGCCCTCATGAATCCAACGCAAGACTTCGAGTTGTCGCACATTCAGCGGACTATTAGGCGGCACGCTGATATTCGATCACGCATAGCCGCGCTTGGCGGGGCAGACCGGATCGTGAAAGGGCCGCCTGCACCGGAACCCGGTGGCGGCTGTTGCGCGGTCTAAACATTGCATCCTTGCTACAGGTGAGCAGGCTGCCGGTAAACTCCCGGTAGGTGAGAAGGAGGCGCACCTCCGACGGTCTAGAGGCCGTCCAAGGTCCTTAGTCGTAAACCATTACCTCCCACTTCAATTCGTCCCACGTCTCGGCGCGAACTACGCGAGCAGCAGAATCGGTCAGCTCGCTCGCAACTTCGACACACAGGAAGTAGGTGACGCCGCTGATGGTCAGGGCGATTTGGTCCCATTCGCGCGCAAGCTCCTTCACTTCAATGAAGCGCGGCTTACCTGGCTTATCCGCGACGTGAGACAGTGTGTTCCGCTGATCCGCAA
Source organism: Mycobacterium sp. 852014-50255_SCH5639931 (assembly GCF_001665605.1). Lineage (GTDB taxonomy): Bacteria > Actinomycetota > Actinomycetes > Mycobacteriales > Mycobacteriaceae > Mycobacterium > Mycobacterium paraffinicum. Next base: position 30,318 of record NZ_LZSV01000043.1, on the reverse strand, counting down.
ACGATGCGAAATGCCGACTTATCCTATTCCCGAGGTGATCTGGCGCTGCGTGACGAACTTCGATGATCAGATCCCGAATCGCGGCTGCGCCGTTTTCCGCTTCCGGCCTGAGCCCTTCCGCAAGACCTGTGCCGCGCCAGAACGTGGCGGTTCCCATCATCTCCGGCCAAGGGGACGTGAAGCGCTCTAGTTGAAGGACATGCTCAACGAGTCCCTCATATGCGGCTCGCACGTTGACGTCTGCCGGTAGGTACGCCGGAGCAACCGGTAGCTCTTGATCAATGTTGCCGAGCACCATTCCAAGCGTCCAGCCGATTATTACTGGACGCCATTGCGATGGAAGGTCCACGGGCCGAGGATGGACTTCGGTGAAGGCGCGCTCCGTCACGCGTTGCCTCAGCTCAAATCCGATGTCATAGCTTGATCCAGTCTGACGAAGTCCAGCGAGAATCCAGCTCGCCAAGACCGAATGTTCAGCGCCGTGGGCGATGTAGTCGCTGATATCGGTTGCGGTTGTGCCGAGCGAATTCCACTTCGCTTCATACGTCTCCGCCGCCTCTTCAAGCCACGAGTGCTCGAGTCCTACTTGATCCAAACGTTCATCGAGTGTGTCCGCTCTCTCATTATCCGCGGCTAGCAATCGGTATAACTCCGCGAATACAAGCGGCGATAGCTCGCATCTTAGGTCCACAAGACTCGCTCCAGCTGATCCGCCAGATGTATGGGCACAGCCGGTTCCGTCGAGCCTTGCAAGGCCTCTTCGGGAACTGGCAGGCGAGCCAGCGCCTGCTTCCCAAGGCTTGGTACCGTCACGCCAGTCAAAAAGATCCTTCTTAGCCCGTACCCCGTCTCTCCGTTGAGAAACTGGACGAGACCCGACGCCTGGGCCCGATCACGAAGTCGCAAAAGAAAGAGGTTGTGGTCGACAGCCGTCCGGTCACTCGCTAGTGCAGCGTGTGGCCGAGCCCCCACTGCGGCCACGAACACATCCCCCGGTGTTGCCACGGTCTGCGTAGGCTCGGTCGGCGATACCCAGCGGCGTATCGGCTTTCCCTGGATCGCAGCTATGTCGGTCACCGGCAGAAGGCCAACCGCCGGCTCGTCCTTGATGGCCCCGCGGGGCGTATGGCGGCCCCGAACGATCTCGCGACATAGCTCCCCCAAGGGTATGCCGCTGTTGAAGATCTCACGATCAGGTGTTGCGAGAGCTAGATTCCAATCCACAACTCGAAGGTCCTCGGTTCGCCACCAAGTTCCAGCTGCTTCCTCCTCCGGACGATGAGTTTGCCTCTCAATCTCCTCTAGGGGTGCCCTTCGTCGTGCGATTTGCCTTGCCGACGGCCAGGGAATCTCGATATCCAGTAGGCGCCCGCGGGTCACGGAGGTGGACGTAACGCCCGTTGCGAAATGCTGCCGAAATCTCCGACCCGACCGACTGTTGAGAACCCCCCAAATCCAGAGGGCCGAATCTGGATCAGCTCGAAGTGCGAGAAATTGCGAAGACACCAGCGCTCCGAGCAGGTCCGAACCGATCAGGAGCACTGGAGAGTTAGGATTCCGAGGCAGCAGAAGGTCGCCAAAGCTAAGCCCGGGCCCCGCGGCCCTCACTTGAAACACCGGTCCCCGATACTTGCGGCTCCGCCGACGTATCCCGCCGCCGATGGAATCAAGTCCGGTCGGCGTGATTACCGGTGGTCCTGCATCTGCCCAGCTATCCGTGGGCACAACCGTAACGACGTCGCGGAGCGCAACAATTGTTGCCTTGGTGGTAGGCCACGTAAAGCTCTCAGCGGTTAATCGGCCTAGATCCCAGTCTTTCTCAAGCGCGAGCCTGACGAAGGCGGTTGTCATCGACGCCCGCCACGCTGGTTGATGTGGTTTAGCGCCGCTTCAAGCGCAGCGCCTCCCGGTGCCAACTGACTCTCCCAATCTTCACCAAGTTGCGCGACAAATGTCTCGGTAGGCGGCGCCTTCTCAATAACCATAATGATTGAGGCCAAGCCGAAGCCTGGCACCGATCCCGGGGGACAGCCAATAAGCACAGCCACACGAAAACTGTTCGCGAGGTAGTTGCGGTAACGCTCCCCGTTGCGGCGGAATGTGAAGCCTGGGGCAATTTGCACTACCGCTCGCCCACCCTCCGCTAGTTGGCGTACCAGACAATCAACGGCCGCGAAATCACCGTCGCGTGTCATGGTTCCATCCAGTAGTTCGTACGGCTCACTTCGATTCAGCTTCAGACTCATGGGAGGCGCGGACACTGCGCAGTTGAAAAGCCGCGATTCGTGTGGATCCGACATTTCGGTCTCGCTTAGTGTTTCAACCGTGAACGCGTCGACGTTATAAATCTGAACATCGATAGGAGCAGCACGGGCGATGGAGCGCGCAAGCTCTACCATTCGATAATTGAGATCGAGGCCGACCGCCGAGACCAAGCCTGATCCGATGTCACGTGAATGGTCGATCGACTCCCACAGAAACGATCCCGTCCCACAGAACGGATCGAAAACTTCGTTGTCGAGTTTGCTACCTGCCAGGTGCGCAACGGCTTTCGCAATCACGGGATGACTCGTATAAATGCCTGCTTCCCGTCCTCGGCGAGCGAAGCCCACGAGGGCACGCCGTCGCGCTTCCCACAGCACCTCGCGGCTTGCGGGCAACACTGTCCCCGTGGCGGTCTCAATACCGTCGATTCTTAGTTCGGTCGACTGGCCGACATCAAATCTCAAAGCGCCATAAGCATCCGCCGATTTGTCGTAGGGACTTTGTGTCTGCGCCCAACGCCAAAGCTGCTCTGTCAAAAGCGTTGTTGCCAAGTCGACGTCGTCCAATTCGCCCTTACCGCCGTATCGAGGTGGGATGGGGCCGTCGACACGAGTGAACTTGCGCAAGCCTGTATCTGCTTGATACCAAACATCTTGCAGCACGACGTAATGATCGACTGTTCCGAATGTATCGCGGCTCCTTGCGAGTTGGGGAAGCGCAACCTCCGGCGGGAGCATTACCGACCGGTTCTTGATCTCGACCACTGCCCAGGGCACAAGCTTCCCGTCCGGGTCCGCAGCCCATGCCAGAACATCGGGTCGAAAGGTCGAATTCGACTTCGACGGAGGCGATTTGTTCTGGCCCTTCGGTACATGAGGCTCGTCTTGAATGAACCTGTATCCCGCGCGCTCCAGCGCTCGCCTTACGGAGTCTCTAGCGCTCATGATCCCACCGCCTCGAACCTGTCCGCATTGTTGGCGTACATTTCAGCTTGCTTCTGCAACACCAGCTCGATCGCCGTTTCCTTGCGGTCCGGCGGGTAGTCGTACTTCGCGAGCAGCCAGGCAGATCTTCGAGCGCATGGCTGCCTTCACGCTGTCCGTCAGATTCCAGTCGATAGTTGCGCGTGATCGGACAGCCGTCACTAACTCGTGTGCGATTTTCTTGGGAGTTTCGCCGTCCATCTCCAGCACGGCGGCAGCGTTGCGGCTAGTCATCAACTTTCTCTCCGCCTGAGCTCAGTCCAAAGAAGCGCTCGAAAAACGCGCCGAGCTTGGTTAGGACGCGCTGCTTCTTCTCGCCATGGCCACCTCCAGCTGCGAAGCGAGTAACGGGCGGAAGCACTTTGGTGATTGCTGTCCCCGTCGTCGGGATGGCGCCATCGCGGAAGGCAGTCTCGACGAACTTGCGCGTTTCCTCTGGCTTGAGACCCTCTTCATCAATGATTCGATTGAGCTCCTCGGCCTTCTTGGCAGCGACGTATCCGCGCCACTCCTCGTCAATCTCACCGGTGGCCGAGATTGAGTCGACGAAGTCCTCGATGAGGTCTTTCTTGTTGCGCAGGCTCGGGCTGGCGTCGACAGCCCGGCTGATCTCCGCGCGGACTTCCTTGGCTGCGGCGTGGCCGTCGTCGCCGTGCACCTCGCGATACTTCTGGACGAGCATCAAGATGTAATCGACGTTGATTTCGACCTGCTTGATGAGCTCGATCTCGAAGACGACATCATCGATGATCGACTCTTTGTCGGCGTCCGCGTCCTTGCGGAACTCGGCGTAGAGGTCAAGGTAGACGCTGCGGTAGTCCTGACTTTGGCGCTGGGTGAGTATTTCGTTGCCGGCGAATTCATCGAATGACGTCAGGATGTTCTGTAGTCGCAGAATCTGACCAAACAGGGCGATGAACGCCTTCTGCGCGGTCTCGCCAACGATCTGCTGCCCCAGCGGGAACTGTTGCAGCAGTTCGGTGACTTTGTCGGCGTACTCGTCGTAGTACTCTGCGTACGGCTTGAGCAACACGATGCCGCCCGCGTCTTTGTTGCCGAAGAGCGCGATGGCGTCGTTAGTCTCTTCCTCCAGGTCACGGAAGCTAATGATGTTGCCGTATGTCTTGACCGAGTTCAGGATTCGGTTGGTGCGCGAGTAGGCCTGGATCAGGCCGTGGGCGCGCAGGTTCTTGTCGACCCACAGTGTGTTGAGCGTCGTAGCGTCGAAACCGGTGAGGAACATGTTGACCACGATGACGACGTCGATCTCGCGGTTCTTCAGCCGGAGCGACAAGTCTTTGTAGTAGTTCTGAAACTTGTCAGACGAGGTGTCGAAACTCGTGCCGAAGTATGCGTTGTAGTCCTTGATCGCGCCTTCTAGGAAGTCACGCGAAGGTTTGTCGAGAACGTCGGTCTCGAAGCCTTCTTCCTCTAGCGCACCGTCCTCGACGGCCTCGTTGGAAGCGAACGAATAGATCAGGCCAACCTTCAAGCGGCGACCCTCTGGCAGTGACTCCTGCTGCTTCTTGAACTCGCTGTAGTAGGTCTTGGCAGCATCGATCGAGGCTGTCGCGAACAGAGCATTGAAGCCGTGCACGCGACGCTCACGGAGCGAATAGTGCTCACTGCGCCTGGTCTTCTGGTCGAAGTGGTTGAGCGTGTACTCGACAACCTGGCGCACGCGCTCAGGTGCCAGCAGTGCCTTCTCGGTGTCGATGGCCGACACCTGCTTGTCCGTGATACCGGCTGGCATCTTCACTGTATTGACGTAGTCGATGCGGAACGGCAGCACGTTCTTGTCGTTGATGGCGTCGACGATGGTGTAAGTGTGTGCCGCTGTCGAGTGCCGCTCAGGCGCGCAGTTGCGCGGATCGCCGTGCCAGTAGCAGCCGAACGCTTGGGGCGTCGTGCGCAGCTGCACGTTGCCGCCAGTTCCGGCGTTCACGGCGAAGATCGGCGTGCCGGTGAAGCCAAAGAGGTTGTAGCGCTTGAATGCCTTGGTGATTGCCGTGTGCATGTCGCCGAACTGCGACCGGTGGCACTCGTCGAAGATGATTACGACATGACCGCCAAAGATCTCGTGCCCCTTGTTGGCCGCGATGAAACCAGAGAGCTTCTGAATCGTCGTGACGATGATCTTGCGGTTGACGAGTATCTCGTTGCCACGCTTGCCTAGCACCGCGCCCACCGGAAGGGAGAGCTGCTTCTTGAGCGCGGAGGTGTTCTTACTGGTGTTGACAGCGCCCGGCGAGAAACGCTCGTACTCCTTCATCGTTTGGTAGTCGAGATCCTTGCGGTCGACTACGAACAGGACTCGTTCCACGTGATCAAGCTGCGCGGCCAGCTGCGCAGTCTTGAATGAGGTCAGCGTCTTGCCAGAACCAGTGGTGTGCCAAACGTAGCCACCGGCAGCCAAAGTGCCGAGTTGCCTGTAGTTGGTCGAGATGTCGATCTTCCGCAAGATGCGTTCAGTAGCCAAGATCTGATACGGGCGCATGACGAGCAGCAGCCGATCAGCAGTAAGGACGCAGTACTTGGTCAGGATGTTCAGTAGCGTGTGGCGGGCGAAGAACGTGGCCGCAAATGCCGTGAGGTCTTGGATTGGCTTGTTGGTGGCGTCTGCCCACCACGATGTGAACTCAAACGAGTTGCTGGTCTTCTTGGCCTTCTTGCTGCCGGCGGCCTCGTTGATGTGCTCCCGCCGAGTGGTGTTGCTGTAGTACTTGGTATGTGTGCCATTGCTGATAACGAACAGCTGCACGTAGCCGAAAAGCCCTGAACCAGCCCAAAAACTGTCGCGTTGGTAGCGATTTATTTGGTTGAACGCTTCACGGATAGCCACACCGCGCCTCTTAAGCTCGATGTGTACCATCGGCAGGCCGTTGACGAGAACCGTGACGTCATAGCGGTTGGCGTACTTGGCGCCGCCCTCGCCCTGACCGACCTCGTACTGGTTGATGACCTGCAGGCGGTTGTTGTGGACGTTTTGCTTGTCGATTAGTTTGATGTTCTTGCTTGAGCCGTCGTCACGGGTCAGTAGTTGGACATAGTCCTCTTGGACGCGAATCGTCTTCTCGGTGATACCTTCTCCCTCACCGGCAATCCGCTGCTTGAAAAACTGCTCCCACTCGGTGTCGGTGAACGTGATGCCGTTCAGCACCTCAAGTTGCGTCCGCAGATTGGCAATGAGATCCTGCTCGCTCGTGATCCTCAGGTACTCATATTCTTGCGACTGAAGGATCTTGATGAACTCGCGCTCCAGCTGCGCTTCGGATTGATACTCCGTAGCGGTCTTGGCATCCGGCACAAACTCCGCGACGACCGTGCTCTCGGCAGAGACGGCGATCGGGTCGTAACGGACTGCCTTTGCCTCGGTCATACTGCCAACTCCTCGAATGTGAGCAGGCGATCGCGGTAGTACTCGAATTGCTTGCGACGGGCCTTGAGCTCAGCTGACAGGCTGATGCTGAGTTCGCTCACTGCAGCCTCAAAGGCGTTGAGCTGGCTCGCGATGCGCTTCTGATCCTGAAGCGAAGGAATGGGAATCGACCACTCAAAAAAGGCATTCGACTCGACCGCGGCCATTGATCCGTCCGCCCTTACACATGCGGCGCGGATCTGTTCGCTTGTAACTCGAAGGACTTGATACACATACTCTGCGTCGACCCCATCGCGAGGCGTAAGCGCTTTCACATCCTGGTTAAGAGTCGTCTCAACGGTGGTCATTCCAACTGGCAGTCGGCGACGCAAGATATTCGATCGCATCACAACGACGACGGACGGTGAGGGAACGACGCGCAGGGGAGTTTCCGCTAGCGCAACAGGCGTCACGCGTCCGCGGATCACTCTCCCATCCGACACGCTCACATCCATAGACGCTAGCCACGGGATCGTGCCCGACTCCCAGTAACGTGGGTCTGATTTTGAGGGAGTCATGCCACCACGCCAATTGCCGAGGTCACGAAGCGTCTCGTGCTTTCCATCGATGCCCGAGATAACCCGACTCACAACAAACTCGTACTGTTTCGTCCGCGCCCCCAGCTCGGCGCCAAGCGCGGCTTCCAGATCCATCTCTAATGAACGCAACTCATCAAGCACCCGCACGATCTCGCGCTGCTTCTCAAGCGACGGAAGTGGGATCGGGAAGTTCTTGATTAGCTCGGCATTCAGGTCCGAACGGGCACCTCGGCCGAACGCCTTCAGTTTCTCGTAGTTCGCAGTCACCCAGTGGAAGACATAACGATAGTTGGCCTGTTCGGGATCAACTTCGAGGTTGCAGCAGTGCTGATTTGTCGTGAGCGGAATCTTGTTGATGGCAGCGCGAGCAGCCGTAGCACCGGAGATTGCGACAATCACACAGTTAGCAGGAATCCATTTTGTGGCGGTCTCACGTACCGCCGTCTTGGTGATCTTCACTTCAGTGTCGTAGATATCGCGCCACGCGACTTCCGCGGTACGAAGCCACGGAATGTCACCGCCGTCGTAGTAGTCTCCACGGCCGGCAAGCGGCGTGGCCCCCGACGACACCTTGATACAAATACTCCCCAAGGTTGACCACTTAACGTCACCATCCGTGACCAGCCCATCGATTCGGCTCATAAGGCGCCCTCTAGATTGGCCACGATTGCGCCGATCTGGCTTCGGAGTTCCTGCTGCCGAGCGACGATGTCCGCAATCTCAGCGTTGAGCACAGCAATGTCGACTGCCTCACTCGTGTCTGCTTGTTCGACGTACGACGTGACCGAGATGTTGTAGTTGTTGGCAGCAAGATCGGCGTTCGGCACGAGCTTGGCGAAGTGCTCATCGTCTTGGCGAGCTATGTAGGCGTCGAGGATCTTCTGCTGATTCAACTCGGAAAGCTTGTTCTTATTGCCTGGACGTACCGACTCAGCAGTCGCGTCGATAAACAGGACTGAGTTGTCCTTCTTCGACTTCTTGAGCACGAGGATGCAGGTTGCAATCGTGGTGCCGAAGAACAGGTCTGGCGGCAGCTGAATGACGGCATCGACATAATTGTTGTCGATCAGGTACTTGCGGATCTTCTGCTCTGCACCTCCGCGGTAAAGCACGCCAGGAAACTCGACGATTGCGGCGGTGCCGTTGACCGCCAGCCACGACAGCATGTGCATCGTGAAGGCAAGGTCTGCCTTCGACTTCGGCGCGAGCACACCGGCCGGCGCGTAGCGCGGATCGTTGATAAGCAACGGGTTACTGTCGCCTGCCCACCTTATCGAGTACGGCGGATTACTGACGATCGCCTCGAACGGTTCGTCGTCCCAGTGCTGTGGGTCGATCAATGTGTCACCATGTGCAATGTCGAACTGCTCGTAGTTCACGTCGTGCAAGAACATATTGATCCGAGCCAGGTTGTAGGTCGTCAAGTTGATCTCCTGGCCGAAGAAGCCCTGGTGGACTTTCTCCTTGCCGAGCGCTTTGGCGAACTTCAGCAGGAGTGAGCCAGAACCACAGGCCGGGTCGTAGACCTTATTGACCGATTTCTTGCCCACCACCGTGATGCGAGCCAACAGCTCAGAGACCTCCTGAGGCGTGTAGTACTCACCACCGGACTTGCCCGCGTTGGCGGCATACATCTGCATGAGGTACTCGTAAGCGTCGCCGAACGAGTCGATGGCGTGGTCGTTGAAGTCACCGAGGTTCAGCTCGCCGATGGCGTCCAATAGCTTCACGAGTTTTTCGTTGCGCTTGGCGACGGTGTTACCGAGCTTGGCGCTGTTGACGTCAAGATCGTCGAAGAGGCCCTTGAGATCGTCCTCGCTGTCGGCACCGACGGCCGAACCCTCGATGTTCTTGAACACCTTCTCTAGCGTCTCGTTTAGGTTCTCGTCCTTGTTGGCACGCGTACCGACGTTGGCGAACAGCTCGCTCGGCAGGATGTAGAAGCCCTTCTCCTTGACTGTTTCTTCGCGGCCGAATTCTGCCTCTGCGTCGCTGAGCGCGGCATAGTCGAAGTCGAGCTGTCCGGCTGCACGCTCCTGTTCGTTCAGGTACGCAGTGAGGTTCTCGGAGATAAAGCGGTAAAAGAGCATGCCGAGCACGTAGCTCTTGAAGTCCCAGCCGTCCACGCTGCCACGCAGATCATTGGCGATGCGCCAGATCGTCTTGTGGAGCTCCGCACGCTGAGCCTCCTTTGTCGCTGGAGCCACTACCACGCCACGCACCCGTGCTGTCTTCGCCTGGCGTGCCACTTCGTGTCCTCTCGTTTTCGAAAAAGCTCAAAATCATGGCACAAGACCTCATCGCGCGCAACACCCCGGCGGCACCTTGCCAACGATCAAGCGCCAGACCTGAGCCACAATTTCGCCCGCGCACTAACGTATAGCCCAGTAGGCCACGCGGACGCGGCTGAATCGCCGCCAATCGACCTCGACCTCGCCGCGCCGTGACCGCCATCGCGGGCTCGCAAGTACAGCGATGCCACCCCGGGGGGGAGAGAGAAATCCCATTGGCGCCCATGAATTGCCTAGAGCCTTAGCCTTGTCGGTCCCGGGCCTCGCGGAGCAATGCCGCGACCTCCGGCTCGATCCAGTAGACGACCGGCTCACCCTCCACCGGGTAGGCCCACTTCCACAACAGCTCTCGGTTCTCCTTCTTGCAGTACTTCCCCGGCCAAGCCAGTACTCCAGCTACACCGCTGTGACCGTTGGGAATGTCCAGCATCTCGGCAAGCTCCTCGCCGTTGAATTGGCGATCCGGTTCATCGATTAATTTGGAGAACAACGCCTTCGCCGGATCGCTGAATTTGTCCCACAACTTGGCGGCCAGCGCCGCGTCGGCGTCCGACCATGGCTGTCGGCCCTTCGCGTCCTCGCTACCCGGAGATACCGGCTGCGCCACAGCGTTCCGCTCAGCATCGAACGTGTTCAACAGAACCGACGCTTGCGGCGGGGCGCTTAGCCACGCGGCGTGCATCGCATAAAACTCCACCAGCCGGTCCTCGGGAACCTTCACCGTAACGTCCATCATTTTGCCCCTCCTGTTCATAAAACCCTACTGAACTCGTTAAACACGAGTATGACTTGCCCAGAACCTTCTGCCAAGGGTAAATACCGGGGATCAGACCCATTCGAACTTCGACTTCCGATGGTATGAGCAGCTCATGAGGCTTTTTAAGCCTTATGCTTCATGCAGGCTTGGGCGTCGACTTGCGCAGCTTTGGCAAGTTCGACGCGTCACTTTCCGTGAGCAACCTTTCTGCACAGAACGTTGCTCGGCAGAGGTCTTCGTCGCCAGCGCCAGGAACGCCGCCCCGCTCAGATGCCTGCTTCCCTGGGCTAAAGCGCTTTGAAGTACTCGGCCTCGACCTTGACGTCCTCGACCACCCGCTTAGTGGTCGTGATGCCGATCGCGTTCTCCTTCAACAGATCGCACAATCGGTCACCGTCGATTAAGTCGATGGGCGGCGCACCGTCACGCTTGGCCTCCGCTCGCGCATCGCTCGTGAAGGTGCCGGTGGTGATCAGTAGGCCCTTGTCCCCTCTACCTGCCATGGCCCCTCGGAAGTCTCTGACAGCACCCGACCCAACACTGCCCTTGTAGCGCTTGCATTGAAAGAAGACCGGGAAGGTCAGCAGGTTTAGTTGATAAATGCCGAGTCCATCAATGCCGCCATCGCCCGACTTTCCCGTCACCTTGACGCTGGAGAACCCCGACTCCCGCAGAAGCCTTTGTGCAAGCCGTTCAAAGGCGACAGACGACACCTCGAGGAGCGTGCTCAGCAATTCGTCCTTCCACTTCTCTTCGGCTTCAGCCTCGACCTGGTCGATCTCGTTGCCGACGTCAGATTGTTCTCCGCCGCCCTTCTTCTTGCTCCTCTTTCTTCCACTCTTACGTTCTGCTGCGAACGCGGCGCGCAGCGGCTCAAGGTCTTCCTGTGTTGCAGCCTGTCCCTCGGGAGTCACTGACCAGACACCCCGCGTGCTGTTGGCGAAGAGGCCCATTCCCTTGAGGTAGGTCCGCGCCCACGCCAGCCTGTTCTGGATTACCGTCTGCGGCCCGCCGCTTAGTAGGACGCTCTGCTGCTCGGGCGTGAGCTGCTCTCGTTCAACAACTGCGGCGTCCAACTCGGCGATTGAGGCGGAGCCGCCGAGTGCGATCGCAGCTTGGAGGGTCGGCCAAAGCAGGTCAGAGTACGAAGGAACCTGGACAGTCACAGGTAAAGCATGTCAAAGGGCAGCGACACGTTTCCCGGTCAACGCGCGGTCCCGTATTGGTCCCGTAAGCGCAGTCGAACTGCGGGCGTACTGAGGCAGTACCGAGGGCGTACGTTAGCCGGACCGAAACGGGGTTCTAGCAGCGCAAGCGCGGCTGCTGCTAGCCCGCAGACCAGCTGGTATCGCCAAATCGTTCGAGCGTCGAAACAGCTTCCCAAGCTGAATACGCGGGTTCGATTCCCGTCATCGGCTCCAGTGTTTCCGCTAGCCGGGCGGTAGTCCCGGCGCGCTGTCGGCTCAGCCGTGGCATCTGCTCCCGTTTACTCCCGCACTCCGCGCCTGTCCTCCTGCTCTTAGGGCACGACGTTGTTTGCTAGAACGCCCGCCGGGGAACGTGCTAAAGAAACGCAGTCATATGCACTCAGAGTGTTCATCTGGGTGTAGCAGGGGGGAACCATGAACGAGCCGAATCCGCAGAATCAACCGACGCCCGGTACACCGCCGCAGCAGGGGTATCCCGGGTACCCGCAGCAATACTCGCAACAGCCCTACGGTTACCAACAGCCAAAGAAACGGCGCGTCTGGCCCTGGGTGCTCGGCGGTGTGTTCTTAGTGATGTTTCTGGGCATCGGCGCATGCGTGGCGTTTGTCGGCGGCGTCGCAAACAACATCGACAAAGAATCGAAACGCCAAGTCACTGTTACCTACGAGGTCACTGGCTCCGGTAACTCGGTAGCCGTTACGTACTCGGGCCACGACTTCAATACAGCTCAAGACACCGGCGTTTCACTGCCCTGGACGAAGCAGGTCACCGTCGACGGCCTTGGGAAGACCGTTTCGCTCACCGCGACGAATGGATCGGATAATGGCACGGTCACGTGCCGCATAAGTGCCAACGGCAAGGTGCTCGCGGAGCAGACGTCAAGCGGGCCGTTCGCTACCGCAAACTGCATCGGCAATGCGGGAAATGCTTAGCCACGCAATAGGATGACGATTGGTGCACAAGCAGCTTTCGAGCGCTCTGTCAGTTGCCTGCAGCCGAATGAGCACCCCACGTTCGGTTTGTTGATTAGTCGGCAAGGCAGCTTCCCAAGCTGAACCGCGGGTTCGATTCTCGTCATCGGCTCCATACCTGAGCTGGGGCATACGTCAATTGTGCCCTCGATGAGTCAGCTTCCTGCGTCATGGGGCGCCGCTGCCGCTGTCTCCATCGGCCGGCAGTTCATAGATCATGTTCGCAGCCATCCAGGGGGTGAGCAGCTGGGCCGCAGTGCTGTGGTTGCGGCACCCCTCTAGGAGTCCTGCCGCGAACCACCCTTATCCGCTAGTCCCAGATGCAATGGACGCCGTCGAAAGTCGACCCGCCCGCGACAGCCCGTGCTTTTGCCTTCGCGACAGCGTCATCGGCGTTGCCAGCGATTCCCCAGTGATAGTCTTCGGCGTCCTCTACCAGCGCCAAGCATGGCGTACCGGAGGCAATGACGTGGCAGTTTGCCCCGTACGTGTCTCTGCAGGCGGCTAAGGCCTGAGCTTCCGCGGTACCCCGGCTTCCTGGACCCCAGCTCCAGTGGGTGTGGTTCTCAGAATCGGAGGCCGCAACGGCCACCCATCCTGGGTCGGAATGAGCCACCGGGGCGGCAACGATGCCCACGCCCGCTAAAAGTGCACCGACACCTGCAATCAACTTGTTCATCGGTATCGCCCCTTCACGTTGCGCGGATACCGTGAGCCTGCTGACACGGCGGCCTATCAACTAGGGACCTTGGCCACCGAAACGAGGAGTCCGTGGTCACTGAGCCGACAGGCGTCGAGCACTACTGTGACGAGGCTCCGCTTACCGCGGCGATGCGCGACTCCTCTTCGGCCGGTCGCCACACGGCTTCCAGGTCGTCGGCGAACAGCATGACCACGGCCTGGGTGATGTCGTCGGCATCTGAGAACTCTACTTCGTAAGCGGCGCAGTCGTTTTGGTCCGAGAGCTTCGCGTAGTCCATGACGACGGTCCCGCACGAATTCTTGAGGCCTCAACCCCGCTCTGCTTGGCAAGCCGGGCACACTTGAGCCCGCCGTTGAACCCCCAGCGCAGGGCCACATTCCCGGACTAAACCCCCGTGGCCGAAACGTGACCGAGGCTTGACCAAATACAAACGCGCCCTTGCGCTTCCGCTGGTCAACGGGCGTTTACGATCCCTATTACAACTCTGTCAGTTAAAAGGAATCGGAGCCATGCGGGCGGACGTTCGGTGTGTTCTTGCGGTGGTTGGGGTCGCTGCGAGTGTGGTTGCGGGGCCGACTGGCACCAGCATGGCCGCGGCGACCCAGCCGCACGACTTCACCATCGCGTCGGTCCTGCCGGCGCGGGACGCGATGGTGGGCGTGGCGCACCCCGTGGTGGTGACGTTCGACGCACCGGTCGCCAACCGGCACGCCGCCGAGCGCGCCATCGGAGTCAAGTCGACGCCCGCGATGACCGGCAAATTCGAATGGCTCGACAACAAGGTCGTGCAGTGGGTTCCGGACCACTACTGGCCGGCGCACAGCACGGTGGCGTTGGCGGTCGACGGCCGGTCCACGGAATTCAAGACCGGCCCGAAGGTCGTCGGCGTCGCCAACATCACCGACCACACTTTCAAGGTGAGCGTCGACGGAGTCGACGCGACCCCACCACCCACTCCGCACCACCGACCCCACTTCGGCGAAGCGGGCATGCTGCCCGCGTCGATGGGCAGGCCCGAGTTTCCGACACCGGTCGGCAACTACACCGTCTTGTCGAAAGACCGCTCGGTTCTTATGGATTCGAGCAGCGTCGGCATTCCCGTCGACGACCCCAACGGCTACATGCTCAACGTCGATTACGCCGTCCGGATCACCAATCGCGGCCTGTTCGTGCACTCCGCTCCATGGGCTGTCCAGTCACTGGGGCTGGAGAATGTCAGCCACGGCTGCATCAGCCTCAGCCCCGAAGACGCCGAGTGGTACTACAACACGGTCAACGTCGGCGACCCGGTGATCGTCAAACAGGACCTCTGGGAGCGGCCTCCTTCCTGAGGAGCGCCCCCACTCAACCACTTTGAGCGCAAGGCCTTTTCGCTGGGGCTCGGCCCCTCTGCGCTCGGCCCCTCGCCCGAGTGTGAAGTCAGTTTCACGCTCACGGTCGACCGTGAAAACTAGCTTCACGCTCGACGACCGAAGTGACTAAGCCACATAAGAAAGGACCCGCTGGCGGCGGCCAGCGGGTCCTTGTCGGTCGAGAGGGTGATCAGTGCGCGCCCGAAGGGCCGGGGGCGACGGGCTGACCGGGCTGGGGCCCGCCGCTCGGCGCCGGCCCCGATGGGGCGTCCTTGACCCCCGACATGTCGATGAGTGGGGCCCCGGCGGCCGCGTCGAGGGGGGCACCGGCCGCCAGCCCGCCGAGGGCCACCAGCGGAGCGCCGGCGGGAACCACCGGAGCGATCGGCAACGGCGCACCCAACGGCAGGGGCGCACCCAGCGGCAACGGCAACGGTCCGCCCAACGGCACCGGCAGCGGAGCACCCACCGGCAGCGGGCCCGGCACGGCCAGGGGGATACCCGCCATGTCGGTCAGTGGCGCGCTGGCCGTGCAGACCTCCGCGGTCGGCGCGCCGCCCGCGGCCGCGGCCCCACCGGCACCGGCGGCACCGGGTCCGCCGGCCAGCGGCGCGCCGGCCTCGCCGGCCTGCCCCTGGATGCAGGCGTAGCCGCCCGTCTTAAGCGGAGCGGCCGCCGCATCCGGGCTCAGTGCGAGTGCGGCTCCGCACAACCCAAGGCTGGCAACTACTTTGATGTTGAACCGATCGACGATCGCCATCAGCGTCGACTCTCCTTTATTCGCGCTCACATAACCATCTGGTGCAGCAGAACCGCATAGCCGTCTTTCGACGACGAGCCAATTGTCGTCACGCGTCATGAAACGCCGGACGCGCCGCACCGCGCCGTTTCCAAATGGTGACGTCACAAGGGCGTCACGAGTGAGAGGCCGTTGCCGAGAAGACGGCGGTGCCGTTTGGAGTCGCACTGAGCCAAATTTTGCGCAGCTCATTCACAGGGAATTTTCGGCGACACGAGATGTACTGGAGGTTCTATAGAGGTGAACAATAGACAACCACCAGGTTAACGGACGGGAGAAGGAGCCATGACAGCACAGCGGCTCTGCGGCCGATTCATGAGCACAGCGCTGGTGGGGGGCTCACTCTTGGTCGCCGGGGTGATGTCAGCCGGCCCGGCACAGGCTGACACGACCACTTTCGTGAACGACCTGCACAAAGCCGGCATCCACGCGGTCAGCGGCGGTGACGCGGCGCTGGTCCAGATGGGCCTGAGCGTCTGCCAGCAGCTGTCGTGGGGCGCTCCCCCGTCGCAAATCGAGGGCCTGGCGGTGCAACGCTCCGACAGCAGGCAAGGCGCGCACGGGATCACCCCGGAGCAGGCCGACGCCGTCGTCGAGGCCGCCTTGCGGGATTTGTGCCCGGACGCCTAAGCGAAGTCCTGCCGGCCGGCCATCGGTCTTTGCCGACAATTCATCATCGGGATCCATCTTCCCCAGCGTGTTTCGCGGTGTTTTCGTGTAAAAGTGCATCATCGGCGATCGGGCACGGCACGAAGGAGAAACACGGATGGCAGCACAGCGGCCCTATGGCCGGTTCATGGGCGCAGCCCTCATAGGGGGCCCACTTCTGGTCGCGGGGATCGGCTGGGCCAGCCCGGCGCGGGCCGACCAGACTGCCTTCATCAATGACCTGCACAACGCCGGCATCCACGCCGTCAACGGCGGCGACGACGCGCTGTTGCAGATGGGCGCGGACCTGTGCCAACAGCTCTCCTGGGGCGCCTCCCCGCAGCAGCTGGAGGGCTTGGCGATCCAACGTTCGGATGCCGACCAGGGCACCGGCGGGATCAACGGTCGCCAGGCCGCGGACGTCGTGATTTTTGCCTTGCGCGATCTGTGCCCTAACGCTTAGCGGTGAGCTAAGTTCCGGGAATGGAGCTGAGCGCGCGCAACCTGAGCGCCCTCAACATCCCCGTCCCGGCCTACGATCGCAGCCAAATAGGCGTCGGCATCGTGCATTTCGGTGTCGGCGGCTTCCACCGCTCCCACCAGGCCATGTACGTCGACAGGTTGCTCAGCGCGGGGCTGGCCCGGGACTGGGGAATCTGCGGTGTCGGCGTGCTGCCGGGTGACCGGCGCATGCGCGACGTGCTGCGCGCCCAGGACTACCTCTACACGTTGGTCCTCGAACATCCCGACGGCACCCGGCAGCCGCGGGTCATCGGCTCGATCGTCGACTTCCGTTACGCGCCAGACAATCCCGAAGCGGTAATCGAACTGCTCGCCACCCCCGCGACCCGCATCATCTCGCTCACCATCACCGAAGGCGGCTACCGCCCGCCGCTGAGCGATGTGTTCCCCCTGGTGGCCGAGGGGCTGAACCGGCGGCGGAAACGGGGCCTGCCCTCCCCCACGATCGTCTCGTGCGACAACATCGTCGAGAACGGGAGCGTGGCCCGGCACGCGTTCATGTCAAGCGCTGAGCGGCTCGATCCCGCACTCGCGCAGTGGATGTGCGAGCACACCACGTTTCCCAACTCGATGGTGGACCGCATCACGCCGGTCACCACTCCCGACGTGATCGCCCGGCTGGACTCTGAATTCGGCGTGCAGGACGCGTGGCCGGTGGTCGCCGAGCCGTTCGCCATGTGGGTCCTCGAAGACAATTTCGCCGCCGGCCGGCCCCCGCTGGACAAGGCCGGCGTCCAACTGGTCGACGACGTGTCGCCGTACGAGGCGATGAAGCTGCGGCTGCTCAACGCCAGCCATCAGGGCCTGTGTTACTTCGCCTACCTGGCCGGCTACCGGCTGGTGCACGACGCCGCCCAGGACCCACTGATCGCCGAATTCCTGAACCGCTACATGGAATCCGAGGCGATGCCGACCCTGGTGCGTGTCCCGGGGCTGACCGACTTCAAAGCCGGGCTCATCCCCCGCTTCGCCAACGCCTACGTGCGCGACACGGTGGCCAGGTTGTGCGCCGACTCGTCCGACCGCATCCCGAAGTGGCTGCTGCCGGTGGTCGCCGACAATCTGCGGCGCGGCGGCCCGGTGCGGCTGGCCGCGGCGATCGTCGCCAGCTGGGCGCGCTTCGCCGAGGGCGTCGACGAGGGCGGCCAGCCGATCGAGGTGGTGGACCGGCTCGCCGACACGCTCGTCCCGATCGCCCGCTCCCAGCGCGAGGACCCGGCCGCGTTTCTCGCCAACCGTGCGGTCTTCGGTGACCTCGTCGATCAACCCCGCTTCCTCGAGCCCTACTTGTGGGCGCTGGATTCGCTGCACCGGCACGGTGCGCGCGCCACGTTGCGAGCACTCGTCGGGGCCGGCGAATGACGCTGGTCGCCGGCATCGACTCGTCGACGCAGTCCTGCAAGGTGCTGATCTGCGACGCCGCCACGGGCGAGGTGGTCCGCGAGGGCACCGCCGCGCATCCCGACGGGACCGAAATCGACCCGGCCGCATGGGAAGCCGCGGCCCGGAAGGCGATCGCAGCCACGGGAGGACTGGACGGCGTCGATGCCGTCGCCGTCGGCGCGCAGCAGCACGGCATGGTGTGTCTCGACGAGGCGGGCGCGGTGGTGCGGCCCGCGCTGCTGTGGAACGACGTGCGTTCGGCCGACGCCGCGCGCGCGCTCGTCGACGAGCTCGGCGGCCCACACGCATGGGCGCAAGCCGTCGGCGTCGTGCCGCTGGCCGCGATCACGGTGGCCAAGCTGCGCTGGCTCGCCGACCACGAGCCGCGGCACGCGGACCGCACGGCGGCCGTCTGCCTGCCGCACGACTGGCTGACGTGGCGATTGCGCGATGACACCGACATCGCGGCGCTGACCACCGATCGCAGCGACGCCAGCGGCACCGGCTACTACGACGCCGCGAGCGGCGTCTACCGCGTCGACCTGCTCGAGCTGGCGCTGCGCGGCCGCCGCCCGCGGCTGCCCACCGTGCTGACACCCTCGGGCGGAACCACCGATGGCGCAAGGGTCTTCGGCGCGGGCCTCGGGGACAACGCGGCCGCGGCGCTGGGCCTCGGCGCCGACGAGGGCGACGTCATCGTCTCCGTCGGGACGTCGGGGGTGGTGGCCGCGGTCACCGCCGACCCGGTCCGCGACGACGCCGGCTTCGTCGCGGGATTCGCCGACGGCACCGGGCGCTACCTCCCGCTGGTGTGCACGCTCAACGGCGCGCGGGTGCTGGACGCGGCCGCCGCGATGCTGGGGGTCGATCACGACGAGCTGTCGGAGCTCGCGCTGGCGGCACCGCCGGGCAGCGCGGGCCTGGTCCTGGTGCCCTACCTGGCGGGCGAGCGAACGCCCAACCGCCCCGACGCCTCTGGCGCGTTACACGGTCTGCGGGTCGCGAACGCGACGCCGGCCAACCTGGCCAGGGCCGCCGTGGAGGGGCTGCTGTGCGCGCTGGCCGACGGCCTGGCCCACCTGACCGCACACGGCGTCGTCACGCGCCGCATCCTGCTGATCGGCGGCGGCGCCCGATCGCGGGCGCTGCGTGAGATCGCCCCCGCACTGTTCGGCGTGCCTGTGCTGGTGCCGGCCCCCGCGCAGTACGTCGCGATTGGCGCCGCGCGGCAGGCGGCGTGGGCGCTGAGCGGATCGCCACGACCGCCCGCCTGGAAGACGCCCGAAACCGACGAATACATGGCCGACCCGACGCCCGAGGTGCTGGAGCGCTACGCGCGGGTGCGGGACTTGACCGAGGGGACCTAGTCGCAGGGGCGGAACACCGGAAGCACCCGGTATTTGGCGGTGAAGCTGGCCTTCTCGTATTCGTCGCCGACCTCGCCGTCACACGCGATGACCGTCGGGCCGTCGACCGCGACGAAGCTGAATTCCGGCACCTGCAGCTCGTGATAGAGCGGGCTGCGCTCCAACCGCCCCAGCGCGAGCGCGGTCAGTATCCTGGTCCGCGACCACCGCCGGCCCGCGTCGAGCATGCGGACATCGATCAGGCCGTCGTCCATCCGGGTCCGCCGCGACGGGGCGAACCCGGTCGGCAGGTACAGCGAGTTGCCGAGGAAGAACAGCGACGTCAGCAGCGTCTTATTGTCGTACGAGATGCGGACGGGCTGGTCGTTACGCAGCGTGTGCAGCATCGCGTACAGACCCGCCAGCGGCTTGCCGATGCGCTTCTCCAGCTTCTCGCGCTGCTGCACGAAGGTCGGATAGGCCCCGATGCTCGCCGTGTTGAGGACCATCTGGCTTTCGTTGAGGCACACCAGGTCCACGCACGACACGCTGCCGCGGCGGATCGCGTCGACCGTCTTGGCCACCGTGTCGCAGCCGATGTCCTTGGCGAAGTGGTTGAACGTGCCGGCGGGAAACACCGCCAGCGGCAGCCCGGCCTCGATGGCCACCCCCGCCGCGGCCGCCACCGTGCCGTCGCCGCCGCCGACCGCAAGCACCTCGGCGCCCGCGGCCGCGTCGCGCAAGATGTCCGCGGGGTCGTCGTCGGGGCCCAGTTCACGAATGTCCGCCTTCGGCAGCGCCTCGCGTACCTCGTCGACGACGCGGGCCCCGGTGCCGCTGCCCGATTCGGGATTGATCACCAGCACCACCCCGGAACCGTCGGGCCGTTCGGGCGTCTCGACCCGCAGCGGTTCGGTCTTGGGCAGGGCGGTCTCGACGATCGGCGGGACGAGCCGACCGCCCAGCACCGCCAGGCCAGCCCCGATGCCGAAGCCGGCGACGACGTCGCCCGGGTAGTGCGCGCCGGTCGCCACCCGCGACAGCCCGACCAGCCCCGCCAGCAGCGCCAGCCCGAAGCCCAGCATCGGATTCTCCAAACCGACCCCCACGGCGAACGCGGCCGCGCTGGCGGAGTGCCCCGACGGGAAGGAGTTCGACGTCGGCCGGCGGCGGACCTGCCTGACCAGCGGCACCAATTCGTACCCGGGACGCGGGCGGCGGCGGATGCGTTTGGCGACCTGGTTGGTGACCAGGCTGGTGGCCGCCAGCGTCACGACGCCGCGGGTCGCGCCGCGCTGGGCGCTCGGCTTTCCCGACGCCATCATGGCCGCGGCGATGGCGAACCACAGCTTCGAGTTGTCGGCCGCCCGGGTCAGCGGTGGCATGACCATGTCCAGCAGCGGGGTGTCGGTCTCGGCGATCGCGTCGAAGATCTCCCGGTCCAGGGTGCCGAGCCCCCGGGTGATCTGTTCGATGCCGCGCGCGCGTCGCCTGGGCCGCCAGTTCATTCGCTACACCCTAAATTGGTTGGCGGACATGGACGCACCGGGCTACTTCGAGGCATGGCGGGACAACGCCGCACGGCAGGGCGTCGCCCCGGACGTCGTCGCGGAGATCGCCCGGCGGCACGCCATCGTCCCGGACGCCTTTCGATCGCTCGGGCGGCTGGCGGAGATCAAGGATCCGGACGGCAAATCCTTCTTCCTGCTGCCCCGGGGCACCAGCGGTGACGACGCCCGCGCGGCGGTGCTGAGCACCTACATCCTGAACGCGGGCACCGGCTACGGCAACAATCGGGCGTGGCGCACCGATTTCCGCCCGACACCCTACAGCGCGGCGGAAGTCACACGGATCATGTTGCGGCAGAAGGCAAATAGCTGGACCTACACCCGCGACGTCGGGTTCGTCGACCGCAACGGCGGGTG
Source organism: Mycobacterium sp. 852014-50255_SCH5639931 (assembly GCF_001665605.1). Taxonomy (GTDB): domain Bacteria; phylum Actinomycetota; class Actinomycetes; order Mycobacteriales; family Mycobacteriaceae; genus Mycobacterium; species Mycobacterium paraffinicum. The sequence continues at coordinate 9,207 of NZ_LZSV01000043.1, read as the reverse complement.
CCTAGTGACGACGCCCAACGGCGTCCTCATGGGCCTGGGTGGCAACTGGATCCAACGGCAGTTCTGCCGGCGGGCCGGCACCACGTGGGGCGACATCTTCATGGTCAACATGGGCGCCGTCACCGACCCCGCCGGGTGGCTTCGCCGCATCATCGAGTCGGGGCACGCCTGGTACGTGCACGCCGACGGCAGGCCGGTCCAGAGCCGGCTCGACCTGGACCGGGTGCTGCACCACGAGGAGCGTCACTGCCGGCAGTGGGCGGCGAAGGGCTACGTGGGCATGCTGCGGGACTACGGCCGGGAGTTGGTCCGCGAATACGCCTTCGGCGCGATCAACCGACTCGAGGAGGAGGCCGGCCTGACCGACGGCGGCTATAGGGCGTCGATTCCGTGGTAGAGCACCATCGCACCGATCAGGACCAGGACCGCCGCCAGCAGAGCGGCGTTGTTGCGGTCCATCCAGTCTTTGAGCTTTGCGAGCGTGTCGTCGAGACGGCTGCCGGCCGCCGCGTAGGCCAGTATCGGGATCGCGACGCTTGACGCCGCGATGGCGACGAAGAACGCGGCGGCCACCCAGTCACCGACGAGGCCGAGCCCGGCGGTGCCGATGCCCAGGCCGGCCGGGATGCAGATGAGTACGACGTCCGGCCGGACCACGGCCAGGACCGCCCCCATGATCCCGGCCCGGGCCGGGGTGATGGTCGCGAACGAGCGCATCCAGGCCGGCGATTCGGCGTGGCCGTGCCGGTTCAGCCATTTGTAGATGCCGTACACGATCAGCGCCGACCCCAGCACCACGCGCAGCCACGACGACCACCGCGGCGGCGACTTGTCCAGGCCGCCGAGCAGGTGGGAGGCCGTGACGGAAAGCGCCGTCAGCGCGGCGAGGGTCAGCGCCCAGCCGCTCAGAAACGCCAGGCCGCTCGGCCGCGGCCGCGGCGCCTGCAGCACCAGCACCGCCGGGATGACGGTGAGCGGCGACAACGAGATGACCAGCCCAAGCGGAACGAGCCCCGTGAGCACGGTGCCCCAGCTACCTGCCATGGGCAGCAATCTACAGGGCGCGAATCCCGTTGTAGAGCACCATCAAACCGATCAGGACCAGGATGACGGCGAGCAGGGTGGCGTGGTTTTCCTCCATCCACACTTTGAGGCGTTCCAGCGCATCGTCGAGCCGGTCGCCGGCGCCGACATAGGCCAGGATCGGGATGGCGACCGTGGACGCGGCGATGACGAGAAACAATGCCCCGGCGACCAGCTCGCCGGCCGCGCTGAGGCTGCTGCTGCCGATGGCCAAGCCGGCCGCCGCGCACATGATCAGCACCTCGGGTCGCAGCACCACCAGCACCGCCCCGGTCAGCCCGGCGCGTGGCGGGCTGAGCGTGGAGAACGACCGCATCCAGCGCGGCATGCTGCCGTGCCGATGCCGGGTCAGCCACTGGTAGGCGCCCAACGCGATCAGCGCCGACCCCAGCGCCACCCGCACCCACGACGCCCACGTCGGTGGCGCCCTGTGCAGGCCGCCGAGCAGCTCCGAGCCGCTGACGAACACCGCGGTGAGGGCGGCCAGCCCCAGCACCCATCCGGCGAGGAAGGCCAGACTGGTCGGCCGCGGCCGGGGGGCGTGCAAGACCAGCACCGCCGGAACGACCGTGATCGGCGAGAGCGCGATGACGGCCGCCAGCGCGATGAGCTTGGTCAGTACCGAACCCCAACTTGCGTCCACGGGCAGCCATCATCGCATTGGTCCGACGCGGCCGCAGGGGTCCGGCGTAAGCGCCGCCCTCAGAACGGCTTTCGGCGCAACGTCCAGGCGGGCACCCAGTGCGTCACGGTTTTGCGCTGGGAGCCGTAGGCGACCGGGTAGGTCACCAGCCCCCACCAGTCGCCCTGCTCGCAGAGGCCCCAGCAGCTGAGCAGCCCCTCGACGACCTTGTGCAGCTGCAGCCCGTTGGGCTGATACCGGCCGGAGCGATGTGGCTCGCGCGGGAAGAGCACCGTCAGGTCCACCAGGACCGTGATCGGCGGACGCACCACCCGGAACGGGCTCCGGACCGGTTGGCCGTTTTACCCGATGGACGCGAACTGCCCCATCGATCGATCATACGTTCGAATGGTGGACGTTTGCCGGATTCCCCATTTTCGATCCCACGCCCGGGCCGGTCGATATAGTCTGCTCAGCTACGAAGGGGAGGTCCAGATGAAGATGGCTTGCGCCGCTGGCCTATTGGCGTTTGCCGGGCTGCTCACCACGGGGGTGGGTGTGGCCAGTGCCGACGAAGTAGAGGTCGAAGGCAACTACTCGAGCCAGTCCGGTTGCGAGGCCGATGCCCCGCACGTGGAGATCACGCACAATGACCACCTGTACACCCATTGGGACTGCCGCCTGGGCTCCGATGGGTTCTGGCACGTCTGGTTGCTGAACTGACCCGGAGGTAGTCGGCCAGCGGCGGGCTCGCGGTCCGCTTCTGGCACCATAGCGACGTGCGGAACCCGCTTCGCCGCCCGGCCGGGCTGGACCCGCTGCTGGTCGGGGTGTTCGCCGTTGCGGTGAGCATGGGCGGCGCGGGCCGCCCGTCTTTCTGGTACGACGAGGCCGCCACCATTTCGGCCGCATACAGTCGCTCCCTCGCCCAGTTGTGGCGGATGCTGGGCAATGTCGACGCCGTGCACGGCCTGTACTACCTGCTCATGCACGCCTGGTTTCAGGTTTTCCTGCCCACCGAGTTCTGGTCGCGCGCGCCGAGTGGGCTGGCCGTCGGGGGCGCCGCCGCGGGAATCGTGGTGCTGGGCAAGCAGTTCTCGTCGCGCACCGTCGCGGTGGCCTCGGGCGTCTTCTGCGCCGTCTTGCCGCGAACGACGTGGGCGGGCATCGAGGCCCGCCCCTACGCGCTGTCGATGATGGCCGCCGTGTGGCTGACGGTGTTGCTCGTGCGCGCTGCCCGCCGCGACTCCGGTTGGCTGTGGGCGGCCTACGGCGCCGCCCTGATCTCGTCGATTGCGCTCGACGTGTACCTGGCAATGTTGGTCGGGGCGCACTTCACGCTGGTCCTCGTGTCCCGTTGTGCGCGAAGGGTTTTGCTGCGGTTCACGATTGCGGCGACCGCCGGGGTCTGCGCCATGGTGCCGTTCTTGGTGACGGTCGCCGGGCAGGCGCATCAAATCAGCTGGATCGCACCGATCGGTCGCCGGACGCTGGAAGACGTGGTGGTGCAGCAGTATTTCGAGCGCAGCCCCCCGTTCGCCGTGCTCGCGGCGCTGGTGATCGCGGGGGCTATTGCGTTGTGGCTCAGCAAGTCCGCGCGACCGGCGCCCGGCGATGGGCAACTGCTGGCCCTCGCGATCGCGTGGCTTGCCCTACCGACCGCGGCCATCCTGATCTACTCGGCGCTGGTGCACTCGATCTACACCCCGCGCTACCTGACGTTCACGGCGCCGGGAATGGCGCTGATCCTGGGCGTCTGCGCCGCCGCGGTGACCGCCCGGCCCTGGCTGACGGCGGCGATTGTCACCCTTTTCGCCGTCGCCGCTGCCCCGAATTACCTTCTGGTGCAGCGAAACCCGTACGCGAAATACGGGATGGACTACAGCCAGGTGGCGGATCTGATCACCGCCCAGGCAGCACCGGGCGATTGCCTGCTGGTGAACGACACCGTGACATTCATGCCCGCCCCGATGCGCCCCCTGATGGCGGCGCGCCCCGATGCCTACCGCAAGCTTATCGACCTCACGCTGTGGCAGCGGGCGACCGACCGCAACGACGTCTTCGACACCAACCTGATCCCCGAGGTCGTCGCCGCGCCGCTCAGCCGTTGCCGCGTGGTCTGGATCATCACACAGGCCGACGAGTCGATGCCCGCCCACGATCAGGGTCCGGCGCTGCCGCCCGGTCCGCGCTACGGGGCGACCCCCGCCTTCGCGGTGCCGCACGATCTGGGCTTCCGGCTCGTCGAGCGCTGGCAGTTCAACCTGGTGCAGGTGTTCAAAGCGACGCGGTGATCACCAGATGCGGATGTAGTCGACGAGCATGGACGCGGGGAAGGTACCCGCCGCCGGATCGCCGGCACCCACCCCGCCGACCGCGAGGGTGAACATGGGCGTCATCCAATAGCCGGGAATGTTGAACGGCCACCTGAAGTCGTCGGGAGCCCCGCCGGCGACGTGGATGGGCTTGTTGGGGACCTTGAAGTACTCGGCGCCGTCTCGCGAAAACTCGAAACCCTCTTCGCCCCAATGCATGCGCCAGGTGTGCCAGCCGCCGTCGACCAGGCCCGGAATGGACTTACCCTCCCAGGTCTTGCCGTTGGACGCCGCGTGGACGGTGGTGCCCGGGGCCCACTGGCCGTTGCCGTACCACTCGAAGATGTCCACCTCGCCGTCGGGCAGCGGGTCCTCGTTGACACCCCAGAACGAGGGCCACAGGCCGGGATAGAGGCAGTCGAGCTTGATCCGCGCTTCCCACGTCTGATTGATCATGCTCCGGAAGTTGCCGCGCAGCTTGCCGCTGTAATAGGTGTTGCTCAGCAGGTCGTGGGTGGCGCACAGGACGAGGTTGGAGTGCCCGTCCTGGAACACGTTTTGGCGGTCGTCGCGATAGATGCCCTCGACCGGCGGGAAGACGTCGTCCTGCCAGGTCTGGATCGTCCACTTGCCGGGGTCGGGAGCCGAGCCTGCCGGCCCGTCGAACTCATCGGCGAAGATGTAAGGGCCGCCGGGCCCGGCGGACGGCGGCGCCTCCGGCGCCGGCGGGGTGGCCCAGGCGCCCGGCAAGCGCATCGCAGCGCCCAGCATGCCGAGCCCCGAGATCAACATCATGCTGCGACGATCCATCTACAACCCACCAATCGTGAAAGCCGTGTTTCGACCCAAGCCCGCCACCCCAGGCAACTTTTGCAAACGGTGTTATGAAACCACGCGGCGGGGCGCCGCGCAGCCCACACCCGGCCCGTGGCGGCGAGTTTTTCCGTGCGGAGAAGGGTGCCGGCTCAGCGGGAAGCCGGTTCGCTGAGCTTGACCAGCGTCTTGCCGATGTTGACTCCGGTGAACAGGCCGTTGAGGGCGTCGACGCACGATTCGATGCCGTCGAAGATGGTTTCCCGGTGCTTGAGCCGGCCCTCGGCCTCCCACTGCCGGAGCGCGGCGAACGCCTCGTCGAAGCGGCCCCACTGGTCCAGGGCGTTGAACCCCTGCATCAAGGCGGTCTTGGACAGCAGGTTCACGTAGTTGGCCGGCCCCGGGTGCTCGCCGGTGAGGTAACTGGAGATGACGCCGCACAGGACGACGCGGGCGCGCGGGGCCAAGCGGCCCAGCACCGCGTCGAGGATCGGCCCGCCGACGTTGTCGAAGTACACGTCGACGCGCCGCGGGCAGTGCTGCTTGAGCGCCGCCGCGAGGTCGTCGTTCTTGTAATCGATGCACGCGTCGAACCCGAAGTCCTCGACCACCGCCCGGCATTTCTCCGGCCCGCCCGCGATACCCACCACCCGGGCGCCGGCGATCTTCGCGATCTGGCCCGCCACCGATCCGGTGGCGCCCGCGGCCGCCGAGATCACGACCGTTTCCCCGGCCTTGGGCCGGCCGATGTCGGTCATCCCGAAATAGGCGGTGGCGCCGGTCGGCCCGTACACCGACATGATCGCCAGCTGGTCGTCCTCGCCCGGGATGGGTGTACTGAACAGGTCGTCGCGGATGATCGCGTACTCGGAGAAGCCGGTCAGCGTGGTGACGACGTCCCCGACGGCATAGGCATCGCAGCGCGACGCGACCACCTCGCCGATCCCGGCCGCGCGGATGACCTCGCCCAGCTGCACCGGCGGAAGGTAGCTCGGCTGGTCGTCGAGCCACGTGCGGGCGGCGGCGTCGATCCCTACGTAGGTGGTGCGCAGCAGCGCCTCCCCCTCCGCCGGTTCGGGCGCCGCGGTGGTGACCAGCTCGGTGTCACCGGGCTGAACGAGCCCCGAGGGGCGGCGACGCAACAACACCTGACGGTTCGGCAACTCGGGCACGATGCAGAAACTACCGAACCGCCCGAAATCAGCCGCGGGAATGGCATATTCAACCGATGGCAGCAAACGACGACCCGGAGGAGCGGATCCGGGAACTCGAGCGCCCGCTCGCCGAGGCGGCGCGGGCATCCGAAGCGGGTAGCGCGCAGCCCGCCGCCCAGGCCTATTCGCCCGGGCCGGCGGGCCCTCCGCCGCCACCGCCCGCGTGGACCTATGGCGGCGCGCCGCCGCAACGTCCCTCGGGCAATCGGATGTGGTGGATCCTGGGCACGGTCATCGTCATCGGCATGCTGGCCCTCGCCGGCGGCATCGCCGCCTTCGCGGCCCACCAACTTTCCGGTGTCCGCTCGATCATCAGCTCCCCGCCGACCATCACCGACATCCCCCCGGGCGGTACCGCACCGCCGACCACCCGGACCAGAACACCCGGGCCGTCGACGTCACCGGCCCCGGCGCCGGGCGACAAGATCAGTGTCTCCGGGGTCGGCGAGAACCGGACGATCGCCTGCAACGACAACATCGTGATCGTCCGCGGCGTGTCCAACACGGTGGTGATCACCGGCCACTGCGCGAGCCTCACCGTGTCGGGCATGCAGAACCAGGTCACCGTCGACGCCGTTGACAGCATCGACGCCACCGGCCTCAACAACAAGGTCACCTACCACTCGGGCACGCCGAAGGTCAGCAACGCCGGTAGTTCGAACGTCGTCGAGCAGGGCTGAGACTCAGGAAGGCTCGCCGGGTTCCTCGCCGGGTTCCTCGTCGGGGGAATCGTCGTCGAGAACGCTGACCGCGATGCCGTACGGCAGGAACCGCACCTTGCGCTTGGGGTCGACGTTGTTCTTGTTGGCCCGCAGCGCGTCGAGCTCGGTCGCATAAACCTGTTCGACGTGCGCGCCGCCGTTCGCGTCCACCGTGTAGATGGCCCAGACACCGTCTCCGGCCTCGCCGGTGGTCTCGGGCTCCTGGCGGGGGCGCCGCGACACGTCTTCGAAGAACGACGACCACCCGGTCCGGGCTCCTGGCGCCGCGACAAACTTGCTGACCCGCTCGAACATGTCGCGCAGCCCCTCGCTGCCCTCGCGGATCACTCGATCGAACTCGTCGGGATCAAATCCGAACGCACCGTATTCGCCCACGCGACCTCCTCGCCGCTCATGCCGTCACCGCCCAGTGTGCGCGCAGTCGCGGTCGTGCGCCACGCCCTTATGGCGCGGGCGGGGGCGGTGCCGGCGGGGTGATGGGAATCGGCACCGTGACGAACGGGAAATGCAGGTACATCGTGACCGGCGGCTGCGCGGGCGCGGCGGGCGGCGGAGGCGGCGGGGCCGCTTCGGCCGGCGCGGGAGCCGGCCGCTGGACCGGCGGGGGCGTGTACTGCGGGGCCGGCCGGCTCGGGGCGCGGTAGACCGGTGCCGCCGGCGGCGGCTTCTGCGTTTGGGGCGCCGGCTGCTCGGCCACCGGCGGGGCCGGCTGCGGGGCGGCCACCACGGTCGGGGCCCGGGGCGGAGGCGGTGGTGCGGGGGCGGGCGGCTGCGCCGCCGGCGGCGCGCTCGGCGGTGCGGCCGGCACCTGCTTGGCCGGGGTGGCGACGCTGACCCGCGGGTTCTGCGGCACGGTGGATCCCGGCCGATCGGAGCCCAGCGAAAACAGCACCACGCCGGCCACCACGGCGGCGATCCCGGCCAGCGCGCTGCCGGCGAGGAACATGGGTCTGCGCCTGCGCGGGGTCACGTCGTCCTCGTCGGCGACGGCGCTGTAGGCCAGCGCATCGGCGGTCGTGCTGCCCCAGACGTCCAGGTAGGTCGGGCCGATCGGTCGGGGACTCACTTCCCCGGTGCCCGGGTCGAGCGCGTATGCCAGGGCCGCCGTGGACGAGGCGAACAGCGGCGCGTTCGCCGACGCCAGCGCCGCTCCGCGCGCCAGCGCCATCTCCGGCTCCTCCGGAGCCGTCACCTCGAGCGGGGTCGCCGCCTCGAGCGCGGGCTTGACCGCCACGATGTCCGCACCGCAGCCCACCAGGAAGACGCCGTCCGCCCGGGCCCCCCGCGAGTTGAGACCGGCGACCATCGTCGCCAACTCGGCGGCGAGCGGCTGTTGCCGGGCGTGCGCCAGCTGCTGGCGGTGCAGGTCGACGATCGAACCGTCGGTGACGTCGACGACGGCCAGCGTCGCGGTCTCGGGCTCGACGAACAGCATCGCGATGTGCGCGTAGTCCAGGGCGGACCCGACCGTCTGGGCCAGTGCGGCCGCGGCCAGTAACGGGGACACCAGCATGACGTTGCCCATGCCGTGGCGGCCCATCGCATCCCGCAGCGCGCCGACGCCGGCGGGGTCCGTCCACGTCACTCCGGTCGACACCAGTCGGTAGCCGCCCGCGAGCGCACCTTCCCGGGTGCCGCCGATCGCGGCAAGCACTTGGTCGACCGCCCCGGCAGCCACCGAATCCCCGCCGCCGGCGACCTCGAACTCGTCCTGTTCGACGGTGACACCGTCGGCGTTCTGGCCCTCGATGACCACCAGGCGGACCGTCTCGGGAGCCATCGAGACCCCCAGCACGATGTCCACGTACGCCTCCACAGTCCGCTGATTTGCTCCGGGATCCTCCATGAGGACACCACCGGATAGACCCCGCCCGACCGGGTGACACCAACCTACCCGCGCGGGCACGGGCGCGCTCGTGGAGCGCGCTCAGCAGGGACGACGGGCGGCTAGTAGCCCGGGCCCAGGAAGGGATTCTGGGAGTTCCCCGGGTACTGCGGGTACTGCTGCGGGTACTGCTGCGGATATTGCGGATATGGCGTGTACTGCGGCGCCTGCGTCTGCGGGGCCTGCGTCTGCGGAACCTGGATCGGAATCGGCACCGGTAGCAGTGGGACGTGTATCCACTCGGTGGTCATCGGCACCGTCGTCGTGGGGGTCGTGGTGGTCGACGGCGGGGGCGGCTCTTCGCTCGTGGTCGACGGCGGTGGCGGGGGCGTCGTCATGGCCGTCGTGGTCGGGGCCTGAGTCGACGGCGGGGCGGTGTGCCGCGGGGTCCAGACCGGTGGCGCCTGCGTGGTGACCACCACCGGCGGGGGCGGTGGCGGGGGGGGTGGGGATGGGGGTTCGGGCGGCGGCGGCGCGGGGCGGGGCACCGGCGCGGCGGTGGGGGGGGGGGGGCCGGCCGGAGGGGGGGGCGGCGCGCCGGGGCGGGGGCGCA
>NZ_LZSV01000042.1 GCF_001665605.1 Mycobacterium sp. 852014-50255_SCH5639931 | reverse complement strand
GTCTCCGAGATGTTGCCCACCCGGCCGATCTCGACCCCGTTGTAGGTGACCTTCGAGCCCGGATCCATCACCAGCCCAGCCCGCGACGCCAGCATCGTCAGCTTCGTCTTCGGCGTGAAGCCGCCGCGGAATTGCACGTACACGAGGGTGAAGACGATGGCCAAGACCACCAGCACGGCGACGGAGATCCACCGGTACGGCGGGAGGCGCTGGGAATTGATCTGCACCGGGGAAGACGTTGTCACCAGCGCCCCTCATCTCTGCGCAGCGGCCCGGTGCCGCGGCGATCCTTCCCCTAGGAGGGGCCCTGTACACATATGCAATAACGAAGCCCACAGGAATGTACCTTGGCGGTCCTCGTGATGCGAACCGCCGTTCGCACAATCCGTGGGTTAGCGTCGTCGGTGTGACCCTCAAAGACATCCCCTTAACAACCCTCGACGGCCGGCCGACCACGCTGGCCGAATTGGCCGACGGCGCAACGCTGGTCGTCAACGTCGCCTCCAAATGCGGCCTAACCCCGCAATACACGGCGCTGGAAAAGCTGGCCGAGGACTATGGCGACCGCGGCCTGACGGTCGTCGGTGTCCCCTGCAACCAGTTCATGGGCCAGGAACCGGGCACGGCTGAGGAGATCCGGGAGTTCTGCTCGACGACGTACGGCGTGAGCTTCCCGCTGCTGGCGAAGACCGACGTCAATGGCGACGACCGCCACCCGCTCTACGCCGAGTTGACCAAAGCCGCCGATTCCGCCGGCGAGGCGGGCGACATCCAGTGGAACTTCGAGAAGTTCCTCATCGCACCCGGCGGCGAGGTGGTTCAACGATTCCGGCCCCGCACCGAGCCCGACGCCCCCGAGGTGATCAGCGCCATCGAGGCCGTGCTGCCCCGATAGGCCGCATGAAAGGGCTTGGTGGGCCGAAGTCCAGCGGACGTGGTGCCGCAACGAGTGGCCGAAAGTCCTCCCGCGCGGAGTCCATCGCCCCTTCTTCGCGTCTGGCGCCACGGAGTTGACTTCTCCTCGAGGAGAGCAGAGGCAACCATGGCGACGAGAACCAGGGTTACAGCGGTCGATCACGCAATCGATGCCGCACACACATGGATCAACGACGTGGCCAAGGAATTCGACACGGAGGACCGCGAGTTCGCCTACCGAGTCCTGAGGGCCTGGCTACACACGCTCCGCGATCGGCTCACGGTGGAGGCGAGCGCTCATTTTGCGGCCCAGCTTCCCGACCTGATCAGGGGCATCTTCTACCAGGCATGGAATCCCAACGCCGTCCCCGACAAGTACGACGCCAAGGCCTACGCCGTCCGATTCTCGCGTGAGGCGAACATCGCACTCGACGACGTCGGGACAGCCGCCGCGGCCACCACCGCGGCCGTCTTGCATCATCTGCCGGTTGCCCAGATCGACAAGGCGCTGGGTCAGCTCCCGATGGAAATTCGCAAGATACTGCAGCCCCAGCGGTGAATTGATGGGCGTCACCCAGTTCCAAGTCGTTTAACGAGAGAAGCAGGGGAACGACATGTCCGGGCACGAAACCCATCGTGGCATTTTGGTCGGTGTTGACGGATCAGCCTCGTCGATGGCGGCGGTCGACTGGGCGGCTCGCGATGCGGCGATACGCAATGTTCCGCTGACACTCATGCACGTCATCGCACCGGTCGTGCCGGCGGTTGCGCCGTGGCCGGCGATTCCGATTCCTCAAGACTATTTCGAACGGCAGGACGAAAAGGCACGGCAAATTCTCGAAGACGCGCGCAAAGTGGTCGCCGACAGCACCGCCGACCATGGCCCGCCGTTCGTGTACAGCGTGGTGGTACGTGGCCCGACCGTTTCCACGCTCGTCAATGAATCCAAGATCGCGGACATGATGGTCGTGGGATACCGGGGCGAAGGCGCGTTCAGCCGGGTCCCGTTCGGTTCGGCCAGCACCGGCCTGGTCAACTATGCGCATTGCCCGGTCGCGATCGTCCATGATGAGGCCCCGCGGCGCCCGCAGGCACCGGTGGTGGTGGGCATCGACGGTTCGGCGGCATCAAAACTGGCGGCGGAGATCGCCTTTGACGAGGCCTCTCGCCGGGGCGTGGAGTTGGTGGCATTGCATGCGTGGTCGGACGTCAGCATGTCGGAAGTGCCAGGCCTGGATCTCGAGATGATGGAGGTGCAGGCACAACAGGCGCTCGCCGAGTGGCTCGCCGGATTTCAGGAGCGCTACCCCGATGTCAGGGTGCGACGTGTGGTGGCGTGCGATCAGCCGGCTCGTCAATTGATCGAGCACTCGGAGTCCGCACAAGTCGTCGTCGTCGGCAGTCACGGTCGCGGCGGGTTCGCCGGCATGCTGCTCGGCTCGGTGAGCACGGCCGTCGCGCATGCGGCGCAATCGGTGGTGATCGTCTCTCGCGAGTCATAGCGGCGCAGGTGGGGCACGATTCTGATCCCGAGCCGGACCGACGCTCCCGCGCCCAACATTCGCAATTTCACTCACACGCGGCACGGAGACGGCCCCCGGAGTGGTTCCGGGGGCCGTTCGCTTAGTAGCGGGGACAGGATTCGAACCTGCGACCTCTGGGTTATGAGCCCAGCGAGCTACCGAGCTGCTCCACCCCGCGTTGGTGAATGCCAGGTTACCGAACCCGCATCACGGCGACCAAATCGCGGGCTCAGCGGGGGTGCGGCGCCCGCTCAGTGCGATGGCGGGTTCAGGCCGTAGCGCCGCGCGATGTCGTCCATCCAGTCCGGCGACCCGTAGGTCAGCCCGTACTTGTCGGCCAGCTCGCCGAATTCGGGCGACTCGTGCAGGACCTCGGCGACCGGGTCGTCGGCATGCTCAACGAGCAGCTCCCCGAGCTCGCGGAAATAGTTCTCGAATCCGCCCGGGGTGATGACTTCGATGATGCGGCCCGGCTGGCTGCCGGCGTTCCACATCGCGTGCATCTGACCGCGGGGCTTGGTGATGTAGCCACCGGGACCCAGGACCACTTCGCTGTCGTCGGATCGGAAGCCGATCTCACCGGCCAACACGATCGAGTGCTCGTCCTCGCGGGTGTGCATGTGCGCGGCGGTGAGCAGGCCGACTTCGAACGGGTGCTCGACGATGGATACCTCACCCCCATTGGTCTTGCTGGACAGTTTGAAGACCGCCCCGAATCCGGGGAGGGCGACGTACTCACCTTCCCCCGGCTGCACCACGGTGACTCCGATTTCGTTCGCGTTGGTCATTTCGCGTTCCTCTCAGATGGCCACAACGGCTGCGGCACTTCCACACCGAAGGGCTTGCCCCAGCCGTTGCGGGAGGAAACCTCGTGCACGGGGCGCCGATTGGCCGCGACACCCCACTTCCCCCGGGGATAGCCGAGGGCCAGCATGGCCGACATCTCCCAGCCTTCCTCGACGGGCACGCCCAGCAGTTCCTTCACCTCGTCCTCGAAATTGCGGAGCACCATCGTCATGACGCCGCCGACCCCCTCGGCCCGGGCGGCCAGCAACGCACTCCAGATCGCCGGGTAGATGTTGGCGCCCCCCAGGTCGTCGATGGCAAAGACGAAGAGCAGCAAGGGGATTTCTTCGAAATGATCCGCCAGGTAATTTCCCGAGCCCTGCATTCGGCGCATCGTCTCGGTGTGGGCGGTCGGGTCCGCACCCGGGGCCGTCGCCACCATCGGCCCGGCCCCCGCGCTGAACTTCTCGTACTCGATGGCGCGGGCCTCCCGGAACAGTTGGGCAAACTCGCGGATGAGTTCCCGATCGTCCACGGCCACGAAGTGCCAACGCTCGGTGTTGCCCCCATTGGGAGCCCGAACGGCCGCATCGAGGATGCGCGCCTGCGTCTCCAGCGGGATCGGGTCCGGCCGCAGCCGCCGCATCATCCGGGTGGTGTACAGCGCTTCGTAGATATCCATCGGTCCGCTCCCTTCCGCTATTCGGGCCAGCTGTTGTTGAGGATGACGTCGACGAAGTCGGCGCGCTCGAAGCCGGCATCGAAGTGCGCCAGCACGTCGGCGTTCATGGTGCCGAAGGTGGTCTGCGGGCGGTGCTTCATGCCGTCGTTGAACGCCGCGAGGATGCGGTTCTTGAAGTCGGGCCGCGGGTGCGCGGCGGTCACCGCGGCGAGGGCGTCGGGGGCCAGGGATTCGCGGCCGACGCCGACCACGTCGACTTCGACGCCGGCTTGCAGCAAGGCGACCTCGGGTGCGAGGAACTCGGGCACCCCGGGCGTGGTGTGCAGGGCGATGCCAAGCCACACCTTGTCGGCCTCGGCATCGTCGACGCCGCGGGCGGTCAGGAAGTCCCGGGCCGCGTCGGCCCCGTCGACCTCGAAGCGGATCGTGGAGGTGCGGTAGCGCTCGGTGAGCCCGATGTCGTGGAACATCGCGCCGACGTACAGCAGCTCCAGGTCGGGTTGCAGGCCGCGCCGCAGGCCCTGCAGCGCGCCGAAGAGGAACACCCGCCGCGAGTGGTTGAACAGCAGGTCGTCCTCGACCTCGCGGATGAAGTCGGTGGCCTCGCGCACCAGCGGCGAGTCGGGGATGCGGATGCCGGCGATGGTTTCGATGGATTGGGTGGTCATGACCGCCAGTGTGCGCCCGCACGCGCTCAACGACCGTGGGCGTTCGGGCCGTCCTGTCCACAGAAAGCGACACAATGTTTTGCGTGGCTGAAGCGGGAGCGCGTTCGCGGGTGGTGGTGATCGTCGTCTTCGACGACGTGACGCTGTTGGACGTCGCGGGAGCGGGTGAAGTGTTCGTCGAGGCGAACCGGTTCGGCGCCGATTACGAGCTCAAGATCGCGTCGGTGGACGGGCGGGACGTGACCACGTCGATCGGGACTCGACTGGGTGTCACCGACAGCGTCGCGTCGATCGGTTCCGCCGATACCGTCCTGGTCGCTGGCAGCGACCACCTGCCGGCGCGGGCGATCGACCCCGCGCTCGTCGAGGCCGTCAGGTCGGTGTCGGGACGGGCCCGGCGGATGGCGTCCATTTGCACAGGGTCGTTCATCCTCGCGCAGGCCGGTCTGCTCAGCGGCCGGCGCGCCACCACGCACTGGCACGATGCCCGGTTGATGGCCCGGGCCTTCCGCGACGTCACCGTCGAGCCGGACGCGATCTTCGTCCGCGACGGCGATGTCTTCACCTCGGCCGGGATCTCGTCGGGCATCGACCTGGCGCTGGCGCTGGTCGAAATGGATCACGGGACCGAGCTGGTCCGCGACGTGGCCCGGTGGCTGGTCGTCTATCTCAAACGCGCAGGGGGGCAATCACAATTCTCGGTGCTGGTCGAGGCCGATCCCCCGCCGGACTCGCCGCTGCGGGCGGTCATCGATGCGGTCGCGGCCAACCCCGCCGCAAACCACAGCGTCAAATCCCTTGCGGCCCGGGCGTCACTGAGCACCCGTCAGCTGACCCGGCTCTTCCAATCCGAGCTGGGGATGACCCCGGCCCGCTATGTCGAGTTGGTTCGGATCGATTTCGCCCGTGGCGCACTGGAATCCGGCCGGTCGGTCACCGAGACCGCGGGCATGGCCGGCTTCGGCAGCATCGAAACCCTGCGGCGGGTGTTCGTCAATCACCTGGGCATCAGCCCGAAGGCCTATCGGGAGAGGTTCCGAACGGCCTACGCCTGAAAGCTATTTGGTGTTGTTGTACTTGGTGATCGCGTCGTCCAGCCGCTGCAGGGCGGCGCCGTAACCGGCGAAATCGCCCTTCTTCTGGGCGTCCTTTGCCGCGCCCAGCGCCGTCTGAATCTCTTGCAGGGCCGCGGCTTTGGCCGGGGACAGCGTCACCGACCCGTCGGGAACCGGCGGAAGCGCCGCCGGCGGTGGCGATCCCGGTGTCCCGGCCGCAGGAGGCGGGGTGCCGGGCGGTGCCGCCTGGGGGTTGTTCCCGGCCTCGGTCGGCTGAATGCCCGTCGCGGCCGCGCCCGCACCGGGACCGAACAGCCCGGTCAGGGCGTCGCGCACCGTGGGGCCGTAGCCGATCTTGTCGTTGTACATCATCGCCACCCGGATCAGCCGCGGGTACGACGAGGCGGCGTCGCTGGCCCCCGGGGAGGCGTAGACGGGTTCGACATAGAGCAGGCCGCCCTGGCCCACCGGTAGGGTGAGCAGGTTGCCCCAGCGGATCCGGTTCTGGTTGTCGCGCCCGATCACACCGAGGTCCTGGGACACCGCCGGGTCGGTGGTGATCGCGTTGTTCGCCAATTTCGGCCCGTTGACCTGACCCGGGATGGTCAGCACGGTGATCCTGCCGTAGGTCGCCGGGTCGGAGCTGGCGCTGATGTAGGCGGCCAGATAGTCGCGCTTGAACCTGTTCATCGCGCTCGTCAACTGATATGACGACGAATTATCGTTCTTCGCAATGTTTTTCGCGACGATGTAGTAAGGCGGCTGGTAGCTGCTGGCGGTCGGGTTGGGGTCCAGCGGCACATCCCAGAAGTCGGACGTGGAGAAGAACGTCACCGGATCGTTGACGTGGTATTTGGCCAGCAGCATCCGCTGCACCTTGAACAGGTCCTCGGGGTAGCGCAGGTGCTCGGCGAGTTCGGGGGTGATGTCGCTCTTCGGCTTGACCGTGCCGGGGAAGACCCGCATCCACGCCTTGAGCACCGGGTCCTGCTCGTCCTGCTGGTACAGCGTCACGGTCCCGTCGTAGGCATCCACCGTCGCCTTGACCGAGTTGCGGATGTAGGAGACGTCCTTGTTGGGCGCCAGCTTGTTGAACGCCACCTCGTTCGAGTCGGCGGTGGCCGATTCCAGCGAGGTCAGTTCGGAGTACGGGTAGTTGTCCAAGGTGGTGTAGCCGTCGATGATCCACACCAGTCGCTTGTTGACGATCGCCGGGTACACGGAGCTGTCGGTGGTCAGCCACGGCGCCACCGCCTCCACCCGCCGCGCCGGGTCGCGGTTGAACAGGATCCTGCTGTTGGAGCCGATCACGTTGGAGAACAGGAAGTTTCGCTCCGCAAACTTGGCGGCGAACACGCTGCGGGACAACCAGTCCCCGACGGGCACGCCCCCCAGCCCGGTGTAGGTGTAGTTCTTGGTCTCGGCGCTGGTCTCGTAGTCGTATTCGCGGTCGGCACCGTTGCGGCCGACGATCGCGTAGTCGGCGGACGTGCTTGAGATGACGGGTCCGTAGTAGATGCGCGGCTGGTCCAGCGGTGCCGGACCGTCGGACACCACGTTGCCGTTGGCGCCGACGACGTTGACCAAAAACTCTGGGTAGCCACCATTTTGGTTGGGGTCGTTGGCGACGCCGCGCACCGTGTTGGCGGGCGACGCGATGAACCCGTTGCCGTGTGTGTAGACGCTGTGCCGGTTGATCCAGTCCCGCTGGTTCTCGATCAGCCGGTCGGGGTTGAGCTCCCGGGCCGCGACGACGTAGTCGCGCAGGGAGCCGGTGCGGTCCAGATAGCGGTCGATGGACAGCTGGTCGGGGAAGTAGTAGAAGTTCTTGCCCTGCTGGAACTGGGTGAACGCCGGGCTGACGATGGTCGGGTCGAGCAGTCGGATGTTGGAGGTGGTGGCCCGGTCGTCGGCCACCTGCTGGGCGGTGGCCTGCGTGTCGCCGGAGTACGTGCGATAGGTGACCACGTCCGACGTCAGGCCATACGCCTGCCGCGTCGCCGTGATGCTGCGGCCGATGTATTCGCTTTCCTTCTGCGCGGCATTGGGTTTGACGCTGATCTGCTCGACGATCAGCGGCCACCCGGCGCCCACGATCATCGACGACAGCAGCAACAACACCAGGCCGATGGCGGGGATCCGCAAATCTTTCAGCACGACCGCGGAGAACACCGCGGCGGCGCAGATCAGCGCGATCGCCATCAGGATCAGCTTGGCCGGCAGCACCGCGTTGATGTCGGTGTACCCGGCGCCGGTGAACGGCTTGCCGCCGCGGGTGTGCGACAGCAACTCGTAACGGTCCAGCCAGTACGCGACCGCCTTGAGCAGCACCAGCAGCCCCACCACGGTGACCAGCTGGATGCGGGCCGAGCGGCTCAGCACGCCGGTGCGGCCCGAAAGCCGGATACCACCAAAGACGTAGTGCGCCAACAGGTTGGCAATGAAGGCCAGGAACACGGCCACGAACAGGTAGCTGAGCAGCAGCCGGTAGAACGGCAGGTCGAACGCGTAGAAGCCGAGGTCCTTGCCGAACTGCGGGTCCCGGATGCCGAAGTCCCCGCCGTGCATGAACAATTGGATGCGCACCCAGTAGCTTTGCGCGATGATGCCGGCCAGCAGGCCGATCGCGACCGGCACCCCAATCCCCACCAGCCGCAGCCGGGCGAGGACGACGGCGCGATACCGGGCCACCGGATCGTTGTCACCGCTCGGCACGAACACCGGGCGGGTGCGATAGGCCACCGCGAGACCGGCGAACACGATCCCGCCCACCAGCAGGCCGGCCACCAGAAAGACCACGAATCGGGTGACCAGCACGGTCGTGAACACCGAGCGGTAGCCCAGCTCACCGAACCACAGCCAGTCCACGTACGCGTCGATCAGCCGCGGGCCGGCGAGCAGCAAAGCGATCACACCCAGTGCAATCAGGATCAGAATCCGGCTACGCCGAGTCAGCTTCGGCATCCGTGCGGTGGGCCGCATCCCCACTGGCTACGCTCCCTGCTCGATTGATCGACGGTGACAACTCTACGCATCGCGCGGCCCGCGATCCCGGCCGAGCTTCAGCAGCTTGGCGCCTGGCCCCCGGATGCGACCGTGTGCAGCGCGTCGACCGCCTGGCTGAGCGTCTCGACCTTCACCAGGCGCAGCCCGGACGGATTGTCCGAGTTCGCCTCGTAGCAGTTTTTGGCCGGCACCAAGAAGACGGTGGCGCCCGCCGCGTGCGCGGCGACCATCTTGTGCGTGATGCCGCCGATCTGGCCCACCTTCCCGTCCGCGGAGATGGTGCCGGTTCCCGCGATGAACTTCGACCCGGTGAGGTCACCGGTGGTCAGCTTGTCGACCACCGCCAGGCTGAACATCAGGCCGGCCGACGGCCCGCCCACGTTGGCGAGGTTGAAATCCACGACGAAGGGCGCCCAGGGCGCAGTCAGCACGGCGACGCCCAGGAAGCCGTAGTCGCGATCCTTGTTCGCGCCCAGCGTAATTTGCGCGACGCCGGCCGGCTCGTTCTTGCGTCGGTAATCGATGGTCACCGTCTGGCCGGGTTTGGTGCTCTTCAGCAATCCCGTGAACTGGTCGACGTCGGCAACCGGGGTGCCGTTGACCGCGTCGATGGCGTCGCCGTCCTTCAGCTTGCCGGCCGACGGACCCGGATCGGTGACCTTGGCGACCGTGACCGCGGCGGGGTACTTCAGATATCCCAGGGCGGCATACGCGGCGCTGTCCTCGGAGTCCTTGAAGTCCGCGTTGTTGGCCTTGTCGACCTCGTCCCGCGACTTGCCCGGCGGGTAGATCAGATCGCGCGGAACCAGCTGTTCCTGACCCGAAAGCCACAGCGTCAGCGCTTCGCCCAGCGTCAGCTCGTCGCGCTGGGACACCGTGGTCATGTTCAGGTGTCCCGTAGTCGGATGCGTCGAGGTGCCCTCGATCGCCACGACCTGCTTTCCGTCGACCTCACCAAGCGTGTCGAAGGTGGGACCGGGGCCCAGTGAGACGAACGGGACCGTCACCACCGCAAGCAGCACGCCGAAGACCAGGATCGGCACCAGCGCGACCATCAAGGTCAGAATCCGCCTGTTCACGCCGATTACACTAGACGGAGCCCGCCGCGCCCGGTTCAGCCACAAGCTGACCCGAGATCGCCCACCCCCTTCCCGCGGTGAGTACCGTTGACGGTATGGCTGACCTGCCTTTCGGCTTCTCCTCCGGAGAGGACCCCGACAAACCCGGGAAGAAAGATCCCAATCCGGGCTCTGGTGGCTCTGATCCGTTCGGCGCATTCGGCATGGGCGGCGAGTTCGGCATGGGCGACTTGGGACAGATCTTCACCCAGCTGGGCCAGATGCTCAGCAGCGCGGGCACCGGCATGGCCGGCGGCGAAAAGTCGGGCCCGGTCAACTACGAGCTTGCGCGCCGGGTTGCGACGAACTCGATCGGGTTCGTGGCGCCCATCCCGGCCACGACCCACTCGGCGATCGCCGACGCGGTGCACCTCGCCGAGACCTGGCTGGACGGCGCCACGGCGCTGCCCGCCGGCACCAGCAAGGCGGTGGGCTGGACCCCGGCCGACTGGGTCGACAACAGCCTTCAGACGTGGAAGCGGTTGTGCGACCCGATGGCACAACAGATTTCGACGGTGTGGGCGTCGTCGCTGCCCGAGGAGGCCAAGAGCATGGCCGGCCCGCTGATGGCGATGATGTCGCAGATGGGCGGTATGGCCTTCGGTTCCCAGCTGGGGCAGGCGCTGGGCCGGTTGTCCCGCGAGGTGCTGACGTCGACCGAGATCGGTCTGCCGCTGGGGCCCAAGGGTATTGCCGCGATCCTGCCCGATGCCCTGGAGTCGTTCGCCGCCGGACTCGAGCAGCCCCGCAGCGAGATCCTGACGTTCCTGGCCGCCCGCGAGGCTGCCCACCACCGGCTGTTCAGCCACGTGCCGTGGCTGTCGAGCCAGGTGCTGGGCGCCGTGGAGGCCTACGCGATGGGCATGCAGATCGACATGAGCGGAATCGAAGAGCTGGCCCGCGACTTCAACCCGGCAACACTGTCGGACCCTGCAGCCATCGAAAACCTCTTGGGGCAAGGCGTTTTCGAGCCCAAGGCGACCCCCGCGCAGACGCAGGCGCTGGAACGGCTCGAGACGCTGCTCGCGTTGATCGAGGGTTGGGTGCAGGTGGTGGTGAACGCGGCCCTGGGCGACCGGATTCCGGGTGCGGCCGCGCTCAGCGAGACGCTGCGCCGCCGGCGTGCCACCGGCGGCCCGGCCGAGCAGACGTTCGCGACGTTGGTGGGCTTGGAGCTGCGGCCCCGCAAGATGCGCGAAGCCGCCGCGTTGTGGGAGCGCCTCACCGAGGCCGCCGGCGTGGACGCCCGCGACGCCATCTGGCAACACCCCGATCTGCTGCCCGACGCCGAGGACCTCGACGACCCGGCCGGCTTCATCGACCGGGTCATCGGCGGCGACACCAGCGGCATCGACGAGGCGATCGCCAAACTCGAGGAGAACCCCGAGGACCCGGGCGCCGGTCCTGTGGACAACTGACTTAGCCGGTCACCGCCGGCGTGACACAGTGCACCCGTGTCACCGGCCCTGCTTACCTATGCGCTGGACCCGGCCATGCCGGTGCTGCTGCGGCCCGACGGCGACGTTCAGGTCGGTTGGGATCCCCGCCGCGCCGTGCTGGTGCGTCCGCCGGGCGGCCTGGCCGCGCCGGAGCTGGCCGCGCTGCTGCGGTCCATGCGATCACCGACGCCGCTATCGGAGCTACAGCGCCGGGCCGCCGACCGCGGCCTGCAGGACGCGGAGGGGTTGACGCACCTGGTCGCCCAGCTGGTGGGTGCGGGCGTCGCGACCGAATGCGCGAAGTCCCGCGGTCGAGCCCCGTCCATCCGGATCCACGGCCGCGGACCGCTCTCGGAGCTGCTCGTCGAAGCGTTGCGCTGCTCGGGCGCCCGGGTCGCCCACAGCAGCCAACCGCACGCCACTGTGTCGGCGACGGCCGTCGACCTGGTGGTCCTGTCCGATTACCTGGTCGCCGATCCGCGCATGGTCCGCGACCTGCACACCCAGGGCGTCCCCCACCTGCCGGTCCGGGTCCGCGACGGCATCGGGCTGGTCGGTCCGCTGGTCATCCCCGGCACGACCAGCTGCCTGGGCTGCGCCGACCTCCATCGGCGCGACCGCGACGCCGCGTGGCCGGCTATCTCGGCGCAGCTGCGGGAAACCGTCGGTGTCGCCGACCGGGCCACGTTGCTGGCGACCGCCGCGCTGGCGCTCAGCCAGGTGAACCGGGTGATCGCGGCCGTTCGCAAGCAGGAAGCGGTGCCCGATCCGGGTCCGCCCCAGACGCTGAACGCCACGCTGGAATTCGATCTCAACGCCGGCACGATCGTCGCGCGGCAATGGACCCGACATCCGTTGTGCCAGTGCTGAATCGGGCAGCTAGCCCAGCCGGCCCTGGTCCGGAACGTTCGTCGACACCGCCTCGTATGCCGTCGCGAGCTGGTGCAGGATCTCCGCGGTCAAGGTGCGGTCGGTTCGATGTTTGTCCAGCGTTTCGATGATCGCCCTGAACAAGGAGTCAGCGGCGTCGTGCTGCGATTGCTTTGCTGTCATGGCCTGGTCGATACCGTCCTTCGGATGCGCCCTACGGCGGGTCGCCGACTGCGACCCGCAACGCACAACCTAGGGCCCGGCGCCGCCGGCCACCCGGCGATCAAGTGTTGTGAAGATCAAGCGCGAGCCGCGCTGGCCGTCATGGATGATGGATACGTGGCAGACATCAAACGCGGTCGTGCGGCGCGGAACGCGAAGCTGGCCAGCATCCCGGTCGGCTTCGCCGGCCGGGCGGCGCTCGGCTTCGGTAAGCGGCTGACCGGCAAGTCGAGGGACGAAGTCCAGGCCGAGCTGATGGAGAAAGCCGCCAACCAGCTGTTCACCGTCCTGGGCGAGCTCAAGGGCGGAGCGATGAAGGTGGGCCAG
Organism: Mycobacterium sp. 852014-50255_SCH5639931; assembly: GCF_001665605.1. Classification (GTDB taxonomy): domain Bacteria; phylum Actinomycetota; class Actinomycetes; order Mycobacteriales; family Mycobacteriaceae; genus Mycobacterium; species Mycobacterium paraffinicum. The sequence goes on along the minus strand of NZ_LZSV01000042.1, from coordinate 7,150 downwards.
GCCTTGTCGGTGATGGAGGCCGCCATCCCGGACGAGTACGGCGAGCCCTACCGCGAGGCGTTGACCAAGCTGCAGAAGGACGCCCCGCCGTTGCCCGCCCACAAGGTGCACCGGGTGCTCGACGGCCAGCTGGGCACCAAGTGGCGCGAGCGGTTCAGTTCGTTCGACGACAAACCCATCGCCTCGGCCAGCATCGGCCAGGTGCACAAGGCGGTCTGGGCCGACGGGCGGCCGGTCGCCGTCAAGATCCAATACCCGGGCGCGGACGAGGCGCTGCGCGCCGACCTGAAAACCATGCAGCGGCTAGTCGGCATGGTCAAGCAGCTCGCCCCCGGCGCCGACGTCCAGGGCATAGTCGACGAGCTGATCGAGCGCACCGAGATGGAGCTCGACTACCGGCTGGAGGCCGACAACCAGCGCGCCTTCGCCAAGGCCTACGAGGGCCACCCGCACTTCGTCATACCGCACGTCGTGGCCAGCGCGCCCAAGGTCGTGGTGCAGGAGTGGATCGAGGGGTTGCCGCTGGCGGAGATCATCCGCAACGGGACGCGTGAGCAGCGCGACCTGATCGGCACCCGGCTGCTCGAGCTCACCTTCGACGCGCCGCGCCGGCTGGGCATGCTGCACGGCGACGCCCACCCGGGGAACTTCATGCTGCTCCCCGACGACCGGATGGGCGTCATCGACTTCGGCGCCGTCGCGCCCCTGCCCGGCGGCTACCCCATCGAGCTCGGGATGACGATTCGGCTGGCCCGCGACAAGAACTACGACCTGCTGTTGCCGACGATGGAGAAAGTCGGCTTCATCCAGAAGGGCCAGCAGGTGTCGGTGCGCGACATCGACGAGATGCTGCGGCAGTACGTCGAGCCCATCGAGGTCGACGTCTTCCACTACACGCGCAAGTGGCTGCAGCGCATGACGGTGGGCCAGATCGACCGGTCGGTGTCGCAGATCAAGACGGCCCGGCAGATGGACCTGCCGCCCAAGCTGGCCATCCCGATGCGCGTCATCGCGTCCGTGGCCGCGATTCTGTGCCAGCTGGACGCGCGGGTGCCGATCAAGCGGCTGTCCGAGGAGCTGATCCCGGGCTTCGCCGAGCCCGACAGCGCGGTCGTCTAGGCGGCGACCCCGTCTTTGCGAGGACGTCCGCGCGGTCGTTTGAAGCCCAGGATCGAGCCCCGGTCGATGATCTCGCCGCCCCACACACCCCAGGGCTCGGCCCGCTCCAGCGCCGACGCCAGGCACTGGCGCCGAATCGGGCAGCCCGCGCAGAGCGCCTTGGCGCGCTCGAGGTCGGCCGGGGTCTCGGCGAACCAAAGGTCGGGATCGCCGGTGTGACACGGCAACACCGGCGACGGCTGTCTGGGGACTGTCAGTACCGACATGTCCTGCTCACCTGCTTCCTGGTCGGGGCTTCCTTTTGGTGATCCGGACCAGGTAGCGGGCTTCGAAACGTTGCCCCTAAAACTGTGGCCACGGATCCTTGACTTCGGGTCCGTGGCCATTCGGTGAAAACCGGCTGTTAGGTGGCCATTCGGTGGACCTCGAGTCGCACGGACGCGTTCGTCGCGGCGGCGGCGCGATGCTTGAGCGCGGCCGCCGGGACGGCGGTGGAGGCGGCATGCTTCAGCACAGCCGCCGCGGCGGCCACGCCCACACCGAACGCGTCGTTGATCATCGTGGCCACCCTCCTTTCGTAGCGCCGGAACGCGGTTTCGAGGGTAAACGGTCGCCGCCCCGCACCACAACCGATTTTCTGACCTGCGCCTTCAGCGGTCAGCGTGCGCGCACCAACCCCAGCACGTCGGGCCCGTACTGTTCCAGCTTGCGCGCGCCGATGCCGGGGATCGCGATCAGCGCGTCCTCGTCGCCGGGGCGCAGCTCGGCGATCGCGATCAGCGTGTTGTCGGTGAAGACGACATACGCGGGCACGTTCTGCTCCTTGGCGACGTCCAGCCGCCACGCCTTGAGCCGCAGCAGCAGCTCTTCGTCGACGTCGGCGGCGCAGGTTTCGCAGCGCCGCAGCATGACCGCGGCGGCGGTGGACAGGTCCTTGTTGCAGACGCGGCAGCGCGCCGGGGCGCCGCGGTTGCGCCGGGCCTTGCCCGGGGCGGCGTCGGCGCGGGCCTGCGGTGCGATGCCGTTGAGGAACCGCGAGGGCCTGCGACCCTGCCGCCCGCCGGGGCTGCGGGCCAGCGCCCAGCTGAGCGCCAAATGAATTCGCGCCCTGGTGATTCCGACGTAGAGCAGCCGGCGCTCTTCCTCGACGGCCTCGCTTTCGGGGCCGTGCGCCAGCGCGTGCGAGATGGGCAGCGTGCCGTCGGCAAGCCCGACCAAGAACACCGCGTCCCACTCCAGGCCCTTGGCGGCGTGCAGCGAGGCCAGCGTGACGCCCTGCACCACCGGTGGGTGCCGCGCGTCGGCGCGCAGCCGGAGTTCGGCCAGCAGGCCCGGGAGTTCCAGCTGCGGGCGCTGGGCCACCTCGTCGTCGACCAGCTCGGCCAGCGCGGTCAGCGCCTCCCAACGCTCCCGGGCGCGGGTGCCGACCGGCGGCTCGGCCGTCAGCCCGAGGGGTTCCAGGACCGCCCGCACGACCGCCGGCAGCGGACCCTCGGCGCCGCGCTCGGCGGCCCGCTGCAGCGCCAACAACGCCTGCTTGATCTCCTGCCGGGTGAAGAACCCCTCACCGCCGCGGACCTGATAGGGGATCGCGGCCTCGGTCAGTGCCTCCTCGTAGGCCTCGGACTGCGCGTTGACCCGGTACAGCACGGCGATCTCCGACGGCGGCGTGCCCGCCTCGATCAGCCGGGCGATCGAGGCGGCGACCGCGGCGGCCTCGGCCGGTTCGTCGGAATACTCGTGGAACGACGGCGCCGGGCCCGGCGGACGCTGCCCGGACAGGTGCAGCTTGCTGCCGGCGACCCGGCCGCGGGCCGCGGCGATCACCTGGTTGGCCAGCGACACCACCTGCGGGGTCGAGCGGTAGTCGCGCTCGAGGCGAACCACGGTCGCGTCGGGATACCGCCGCGAAAAGTCGAGCAGGAACCGCGGTGACGCGCCGGTGAACGAGTAGATGGTCTGGTTGGCGTCGCCGACGACGGTCAGGTCGTCCCGGTCGCCCAGCCACGCCGTCAGCACCCGCTGCTGCAGGGGCGTGACGTCCTGGTATTCGTCGACGACGAAGCATCGGTAGCGGCCCCGGAATTCGTCGGCCACGGCGGCGTCGTTTTCGATCGCGGCCGCGGTGTGCAGCAGCAGGTCGTCGAAATCGAGCAGCGTCACCGACTCGTCGCGGACCTTGAGCGCCTCGTAGGCGGCGTACACGGTCGCGACCCGGGCGGCGTCCAGCGGGATGTCCCGCCCCGCCTCGGCCACGGCGGCCGGATACTCCTCGGGGCCGATCAGCGACGCCTTGGCCCACTCGATCTCGCCCGCCAGGTCGCGGACGTCATCGGTGCTGGCGTTGATCCGGGAGCGGCTGGCCGCCCGCGCCACGACGGCGAACTTGGTGTCCAGCAGCTGCCAGCCGGTGTCGCCGACCACCCGCGGCCAGAAATACCGCAGCTGCCGGTGCGCCGCGGCGTGAAACGTCAGGGCCTGCACCCCGCCGACGCCGGTGTCCGTGCCCGCGACGGCGTCCAGCGTCCGCAGCCGCGAACGCATCTCCCCCGCCGCCCGCTGGGTGAAGGTGACCGCCAGCACCTGCCCGGCCGCCACGTGACCGTTCGCCACCAGCTGCGCGATTCGGTGCGTGATGGTGCGGGTCTTGCCCGTCCCGGCGCCCGCGAGCACGCAGACCGGTCCGCGCGGAGCCAGCACGGCCTCGCGCTGCTCGTCGTCCAGTCCGGCGATCAAAGCGTCGGCGACCATGGGCATGGCGTCCATCTTGGCAGCGGTTGCCGACAAACCGTGGCCCCGCACGGTGCGCGTCGGCGAGTTGCCGCGACGCGCCGGTATCGGTACCGCGGCCGCGGCGCGGAACATGTTGTCCCCGGGCTACGTTAACGAGCTATGACCAACGCCCCACTCACCGTCTACACGACCTCATGGTGTGGCTACTGCCACCGCCTCATGACCGTGTTGAAGTCCAACGGAATCCCTTATGAGGCGGTCGACATCGAAGACGATCCCGCCGCGGCGGAGTTCGTCGGCTCGGTTAACGGCGGCAACAGGACGGTCCCGACGGTGAAGTTCCCCGACGGGTCGACGCTGACCAACCCGAGCGCGGCCGAGGTCAAGGCCAAGCTGGCCGAAGCCGGCGCCTAGGGCGTCGGGAGCTGCGCCGGCTCAGTCGAGCGCGGCCCAGGATTCGATGATCACGCGGGCGATCGAGATCGACCCGGGCAGCAACAGTTTCGAGTCCGCCGAGCTGGACCAGTCGCCGGCCGCCAGCGCCGCGCGCACCTCGTCGCGGGTGAACCACGCCGCCTCGGCGATCTCCCCGTCGTTGAACGAGAAGTCCTCGCCCGGGTCCGCGACCGCGTGGAAGCCGACCATGAGCGAGCGCGGGAACGGCCACGGCTGGCTGCCCAGGTAGCGCACGTCGCGAACCGTGAGGCCGATCTCCTCGCGGATCTCGCGCGCGACGCAGACTTCGAACGATTCACCGGCCTCGACGAATCCGGCCAGCAGCGAGAACATCCGCTCCGGCCACACCGCCTGGCGGGCCAGCACCGCGCGGTCGCCGCCGTCGTGGACCAGGCAGATCACCGCCGGGTCGATGCGCGGGAACTCCTCGTGGCCGGTGACCGGGTTGACCCGCGCCCAGCCCGCCCGGGCCGGCCGCGTGGGCGAGCCGTCCACCGAGCTGAACCGGGCGCTGTCATGCCAATTGAGCAGCGCGACGGCGGACGACACCAGCTGACTGCTGGTGTCGTCAAGGATCGAGCCAAGGCCGCGCAGGTTCACCACCTCGGCGCGCACCTCCGGGTCCTGCGGGGCCTCCAGCGCGCCGCGGATGGCCCACACGTGGCGGTCGTCGTCGAGGCGGCCGAGGAACACCGCTTCCGGTGGCGGCTTGTCGGCCAGCGTGGCCGCGGCGCCGAGCACCACCCGGCCGTCGGCGATGAGCACCTGACTGCGCGAGTCCACCCGCAGCAGCGCCGCGTCCGCCCACCCCGCGGTGGCCGCTTCGACGTCGGTGCGCAGCTGGTCGGCCCGGTCGGCGCCGACGCGCGACAGCAGCGGAATGTTCCGCAGCTGGAAGTCCGCGATCGCCACTAGTGCCCGGCCTGCCGGATGTACAGCAGCCGGTCGTTGGCCTCGACGGCGTCCACCTCGGGCGCGCCGATGCGCAGCAGGTGGCCGTCGCGCACCACGCCCAGCACGATGTCGCGCAGATGCCGTGGGGAACCGCCGACCTCGGTCGGCTCCACCTCGCGCTCGGCGATGGCCAGCCCGAAGTCGGGTGTCAGCAGGTCCTCGATCATCTCCACGACGCTGGGTGTGGTGGTGGCAAGCCCGAGCAGCCGGCCGGCGGTCGCCGAGGAGACCACCACCGAGTCCGCGCCCGATTGCTGCAGCAGGTGCTGGTTTTCGGCCTCCCGGATCGACGCCACGATTTTGGCGTTGGGCGCAATCTCCCGCGCGGTCAGGGTGACCAGCACCGCGGTGTCGTCGCGGCTGGTGGCGACGATGATCGAGGCCGCATGTTGCGCTCCGGCCAGCCGCAGCACGTCGGCCTTGGTCGCGTCGCCGTGGACGGTGACCAGGCCCGCGCTGGCGGCGTGCTCGAGGGTGGTGCGGTCGGTGTCGACGACGACGACCTCCCCCTGGGCGGCATCGTCACTGAGGATGGCGGCGACGGCCGTTTTGCCCTTGGTGCCATAGCCGATCACGATCGTGTGGTTGCGCACTCTGCTCCTCCAACGCTGAATTTTCCACCCTTGGCGGGACCGCTCGGAGAGGACTTCGAGGGTCGTGCCGACCAAGACGGCCAGGAACGCGATCCGCAGCGCAGTAAAAATCAGCGTGTGAACCAACCGCGCGGTCTCGGTGTACGGGGTGATATCGCCGTAACCGGTCGTCGACAGTGAGACCGCGGAGAAGTACACGGCGTCCAGGAAGGTCAGCGGCTGGCCCCGGACGTCGCGGTACCCGTTGCGGTCCGCGTAGACGATGACGGCCGCGGCGAACAACACCACCAGCGCGATGGCCACGCGCCGGGTGATGACGCGGATGGGGCTGGCGTGATCCTCGGGGATGCGCACCACGCCGACCAATTGATGGCCCCGCTGCGCGGTCAGCGCTTCATCCAGACCGGTGAGTTGTCGGGACCTACCGTTGCGCACGGCGGTCCGTTATCGGCTCAACGCCAGCGCAGGAGTCACGCACGACTCAATGTAACCACGATCGCCACCGCGGTACCCGGGCAGCGCAAGGTCAGCCGACGGCGGGCTCGGCCAGCAACCCGGCCAGTTCAGCTGGGGCGGGCAGATCGTCGGGAGCCACCGTGGTGCGGGCGCGCACGTAATAGAAGGCCGTCCGCACCGACGCTTCCGGAACACCGGACAGAGCGGCCCACGCCAGGCGGTAGACGGCGAGCTGGACGGCGGCCTGGCGCATGGCTTCCGGCCCGTGCGGTGGTTCACCCGTCTTCCAGTCCACGACCGTCGCGCCCCCGTCGGGGTCGGCGAACACCGCGTCGATTCGGCCGCGCACCAGGGTGTCGCCGATGGGCATCTCGAACGGCACCTCGACGGCGATGGGAGTGCGGGTCGCCCAGGGCGATTCGGTGAATGCGGCCTGCAACGCGGCCAGTTCCCGGGTGTCGCCGACGTCGGAGTCCGCCGCACCCGGCAGGTCCGCGAGATCGAAGAGACACTCGGCGCCGTAGAACTGCTGAACCCAGGCGTGGAAGGCGTTGCCCAGCAACGCATGCGGGTCCGGTCTGGTGGGCAGCCGATGCCTGAGCCGCTGTGCGGCGCCGGCGGGATCCCGCGCCAGCTCGACCAGGCCGCTGACCGACAACTGACTCGGCAGTGCGCCGGTGGGCGGTTCGACCAACCGCGCCCGCTCAGCAAGTAACGCGTCGACGTCGGCCGCCCACCCCTCGATGTCTGTCTCTTATACACATCTCCGAGCCCACGAGACCCTAAGACATGGCGTATGCCGTGTTCTGGTTGAAAAAAAAAATGGGGGGGGGGGGGGG
>NZ_LZSV01000041.1 GCF_001665605.1 Mycobacterium sp. 852014-50255_SCH5639931 | reverse complement strand
GCGACGGGTTAAAGGAGTCAATGGTGTTTGATTTTGGGGCGCTTCCGCCGGAGGTTAATTCGGCGCGGATTTACGCCGGTCCAGGGTCGGGGTCGTTGATGACCGCGGCGTCGGCGTGGAATGCGATTGCCGCGGAGTTGCAGTCGGCGGCGTTGAGCTATCAGAACGTGGTGACTCAGCTTGCCAGTGAGGAGTGGGCGGGCACGGCCTCGGCGGCGATGGCGGCGGCGGCGACTCCGTATGCGGAGTGGCTGGCGACTACGGCGGCGCAGGCTGAGCAGGCGGCCGTGCAGGCCAGCGCGGCGGCGGCGGCCTATGAGGCGGCGTTTTCCTCGGTGGTGCCGCCGCCGGTGATCGCGGCCAACCGTGCCCTGGTGCAGCAGTTGCAGGCGACCAACGTGATCGGGCAGAACACCGGGGCGATCGCGCAGTTGGAGGCCCAGTACGGCGAGTTTTGGGCGCAGGATGCCGGCGCGATGGCCAACTACTCGGTGCAGTCCACGGCGGCGACCAAGGGCATCACGCAGTTCCAGGCCGCGCCGAAGGTCACCAACGATGCGGGCACGGCCACCCAGTCCAGCACGGTGGCCAACGCGGCGGCCAACACCACCGCCAGCAACACAGCCAACGTCCTGCAAAAGGCAGCGACCACCGCGCCGACGACCACCGCCCCGATCAAGGCCGCGGCTTCGACGACGAGCACCAACCCGCTGCAAGAGCTGTGGTTCCTGTTGACCGGCCAAACCGTCTTGCCGACGAACCTAGGGACACTTGTCAACGGCTACAGCCCGTTCGCCGGCTTGTTCTATAACACGGAGGGTCTGCCCTACTTCAGTACCGGTATGGCCAACACCTTCACCCAGATCTCCAAGACGGTGGGGTTGATCGGCGGTGCGGCTCCCGCGGCGGCCAAGGCCCTGCCCGGCCTGGGTGGACTCGGTGGCCTGCTCGGCGGCGGTGCCGGAGCGGTACACCCGGCCGCCGCCATCGGCGGCGCGGCCTCCATCGGTGGCAAGTTGTCGGTGCCGGTGGCCTGGACCGGCGGCCCGGCCGTGCCGGCCATGGGACACACCGCCATCCCGGTCAGCGCCATCAGCGCCGCCCCCGAAGGAGCCGGGGGACCGGGCAACCTGCTCGGCGGCATGCCCCTGGCCGGCATGGGCACCGGCACCCACGCCGGCGCCGGACCCCGATACGGATTCCGCCCCACCGTCATGGCCCGACCCCCCTTCGC
>NZ_LZSV01000040.1 GCF_001665605.1 Mycobacterium sp. 852014-50255_SCH5639931 | reverse complement strand
TTGGTCTCGTGGGCTCGGAGATGTGTATAAGACACCGGCCCGGACCTCCGCCACGGCCCACCGCTCCGCGCACGCGCCGCAGCCGTGGCTGGCGCCGGTGGACGCGAGCGGTCGCGTCGGCCCTGGTGATCGGCGTGCTGCTGGTCGGCATCGGCGTCGTCTGCGGGGCCGTCTGGTTCGATAGCAGGCTGCACCGCGACGAGATTCTGACCGACTACCCGGGACGCCCCGGGCATGGCCGCGGGACGAACTGGTTGCTCGTCGGGTCGGATAGCCGCCAGGGGCTCAGCCCCGAACAGCAGGAGGACCTGGCCACCGGCGGCGACATCGGCAGCAGCCGCACCGACACCATCCTGCTGGTACACCTGCCCGAGCTGTGGTCCGGCGGGCGGGTGACGATGGTGTCGATACCGCGCGACTCCTACGTCCCGATCCCTGGCCACGGTAAGGACAAGATCAACGCCGCCTTCGCGATGGGCGGGGCACCCCTGCTGGCGCAGACGCTGGAGCAGGCCACCGGGTTGCGCCTCGACCACTACGCCGAGATCGGATTCGGCGGATTCGCCGGCTTGGTCGACGCGTTGGGCGGGGTGACGGTGTGCCCGACGGCGCCGCTCAGCGACCCCCTGGCCGGCATCGACCTGCCGGCCGGTTGCCAAAAACTCAACGGCCGCAACGCCCTCGGGTACGTCAGGACGCGCGACACCCCCCGGGCGGATCTGGACCGGATGGTCAACCAGCGGCAGTTCGTCGCGGCGCTGCTGCACGCCGCCGCCAGCCCCGCGGTGTGGCTCAACCCCTGGCGCTGGTACTCCGTGCCGCACGCGCTCGCCGACGCCCTGACCGTCGACCGCGACGACCACGTGTGGGACCTGGCCCGCCTCGGCTGGGGGCTGCACGGCTCGCCCACCACCATGACCGTCCCGATCGGTGAGTTCACCAGCGGTGACGCCGGGTCGGTAGTGGTGTGGAACCACGATGAGGCCAGCCGGCTGTTCGAGGCGCTGGCGGCGGACGCCCCGGTGCCTACCACTCCGCCGGACTAACCGCCCGCGCGGCCGTTCTCCAGATACGCCTTCGTGCGACCCGGGTGGTGGGTGGCAAGCCAGGCCACCCCGACGTCGCGGCAGAAGTCGAGGTCCTCGTACTCGTCGACGTTCCAGCAGTACACCGCCCGGCCCTGGGCGATCGCGCGGTCCGCGAGCTGGGGATATTCCTTCAACGTCGCCAGCGACGGGCCGACGGCGGTGGCACCGACGGCGGTGGCCGCGCCGCTGGTCAGGTAGCGCGCGGTCCTGCCGAGCAGCACGGTCGGCAGCAGCGGCGCGGCTCGCCGGATGCGCCAGACCGCGGCCGCCGAGAACGACATCACCACCGCGCGAGACCGGTCGGCGGAGGCGGGCGCGGCTATGCCGAACCGGTGCAACAGCGCGAGCAGCTTGGTCTCCACCAGCGAGCCGTACCGCACCGGGTGCTTGGTCTCGATGAAGAGCTTCACCGGACGATGCCAGTCCAGAACGAGGGAAACCAGGGCATCCAGCGTCAACAAACTGGTATCACCGTGTGCGCCGTCTTCGCGCCAGCTGTCGTGCCACGCGCCGTACTCGAGCTCACGAAGCTCGGCGAGGGTCATGGTGCTGACCAGGCCGGCCCCGGTCGAGGTTCGGTCCAGCCGGCGGTCGTGTACGCACACCAGGTGGCCGTCGCGGGTCAGGCGCACGTCGCATTCCACACCGTCGGCGCCCTCTTTGAGGGCGAGGTCATAGGCCGCCAGCGTGTGTTCGGGCCGCGCGGCCGACGCGCCGCGGTGGGCCACCACAAAGGGGTGCCCGGCGAGCACCTCCTCGGCCCACGTCATACGCCTAATGCTGCCGCTTCCTGACCCTCGAGCTCAACCGGACGTGCTGCCGGCGCGTCCGCAACGACGACCCAGCGGTGCGCGGGGCGTTCGACCGGTTTGCGCTCGAATCCCTCGAAGACCCGGGCGGCCGCGGCCACCGTGAGCCCCGCGATCAGGTAGGCGAAGACCATCGCGATGGTGTTGTTGGCGATGCCTTGGGAGTCCCTGGCGAAGCTGGTGACCATGGCAAAGACGGAGACCAGGTAGCTGGCGACCCAGGCGATCCACCACTCGACGATGGATCGGCGTATCCGGGCGTAGTGCTCCTCCAGGATCGCCAGCTCGATGACGTAGACCGGCGCCCACAGCAGGTTGGCCAACGGCACCACACACCCGGCCCACAACGCCCGGGTGGACCGCGGCTCCGGCAGGCCGTGGTGGGCGAACACGGCGGCCCGCCGCGCGATGAGCCAGCGGATCAGCATCGCCCCGGAGGTGAGCACCGCCGCGATCGCGGCCACGCTGGCCAGGATGCCGAGCCAGTCCGCCCCGGCGGCGACCCACGAGTTCAGCAGGGTATTCCGGTTGAAGACCAGCAGCATGTACCGCACGACATAGATCAGGGCGGCAATGCTGAGGACGAGCACGCTCACGAACAGCGTGGTGCGGATCATCGCTGCCGATGGCCCGGCGTGCGCGGGTTTTTCGGCCGCCGCGGTAGCTTGCCCGACGCGGTCGGCCAGGCCCCAACGCGGCATCACGGCATAACGCGGGGTGGGGCCGAGCGGACGCCTTGCGTGCCGGGTGGGCGGCGCGGCGCCGGGACGCACCGCTATCCAGCGAAAGCCCGGCGGTAACCGTGGCGGGGTGCGCTGCCAGCCCCGAGCCCCGGACGGTCGGCTCGCCGACGCGGCGCTGGGTGCGCTCCACCGCGGACCGGGGGCCGGCGTTTCCGGCAGGGGCGCCATCAGTGCCCCCTGACAACGGGGACACCACGCGCGTTGCCGCTCGCGCACGTTCCACCGAGTGCCGCATTGGGAGCACACCTGGATCACCGGACTAGCGTAACCGCGCGGCGATGCACGCCGCGGGACGCTCCGCGATGGCCGGAGTGCGGCCGGTCGGCTATCTGCTCAGCTATCACGGCCTATCCACAGTTTCCACAGGTTTATCCACATGGCTTCAGTGGGTAAGGGAAGCGTTACTACAGCTTTACCGGTTAGTCGTGACGCCACTGTGGATAACACCGCGCTTACGAAGCCATGCATCGACAGCCCAAAACCGCCGTTGAGCGAAATGGATTGCCTTGCTAAGCATCCGCGCGAGCGGCTGCAGATCGCCCCGTCGGACCGGCTTTCCCGCCGTCGCCCTCAACACGCAGCTCAGAGCATCATTTTCCAAGCCGGCCCGGAAGCGCTATGATCGCCTTCGCGAAAAATTGTTTGTGACTCACCTCACTACCGCGAGGTGTAGGAGCGGGTGAAAGGCGATTAATGGCCACGCATTCGTTCGGTCCGGGATCACCGGCCCCCTCGAAGTCGTACTCCGGCTCGCCCGCGTGGAATCACAGTTACAGCGTCGCCGCATTGCGCGCCGGGCTGATCGCACTGGCGCTGCTGGCGGTGCTCGTCCTCATCGTTCTGTCTTGAACCTGCGCTGAGCGGGTATCCGCTTTCGAGCTCATAGCGGTCTTTCTTGCGGTCCGCGCAGTCATGGAGCAGGGTTGTCTACGGCTGGCCGCCGCGTGGTAGGCCCGCGAATGAGCGTAAGAAGACAACCGAAGAAAGGAACGCCGTGGCTGAATACACCCTGCCCGATCTGGACTGGGACTACGCAGCGTTGGAACCGCACATCTCGGGTCAGATCAACGAGATCCATCACACCAAGCACCACGCCACGTACGTCAAAGGCGTGAACGACGCCGTTGCCAAACTCGAAGAGGCACGCGCCAATGACGACCACGCCGCGATCTTCCTGAACGAAAAGAACCTGGCGTTCCACCTCGGCGGCCACGTCAACCACTCGATCTGGTGGAAGAACCTGTCGCCGGACGGCGGCGACAAGCCGACCGGGGAGCTGGCCGCCGCGATCGATGACGCGTTCGGATCGTTCGACAAATTCCGCGCCCAGTTCAGCGCGGCCGCCAACGGCCTCCAGGGTTCGGGCTGGGCAGTGCTGGGATACGACACGCTCGGCAGCAGGCTGCTCACCTTCCAGCTCTACGACCAGCAGGCCAACGTCCCCCTCGGCATCATTCCCCTGCTGCAGGTCGACATGTGGGAGCACGCCTTCTACCTGCAGTACAAGAACGTCAAGGCGGACTACGTCAAGGCGTTCTGGAACGTCGTCAACTGGGCCGACGTGCAGAAGCGTTACGAAGCCGCGACGTCGAAAACCGGCGGGCTGATCTTCGGCTGAGTCCATCTCGATCGACAGGGGCGTCGCGGTTTGCGCGGCGCCCCTGTCGTTTGTCCGGCCGCGAACAGGGCAATCCGAAAACATGTGCGCCACTGGCCGTGTCGGGTTGCACGGCGCCGGACCCGCAGGCATGCTGAATTACTCGAGCTACCAGTGTGGTTAATCGGACGGAGGCGTCGCGCGGAGGTCGAAAATGGAGACTGGGTCTGACCGCCCGATAGGGGTTTCCCCTTTCCATGCTCGTGGCGCCCTGAAAGGGTTCGTGATCTCCGGGCGTTGGCCCGATTCGACCAAAGAGTGGGCCCAGTTGCTCATGGTCGCGGTCAGGGTCGCGTCATTACCCGGATTGCTGTCCACCACAACGGTTTTCGGCGCCCGCGAGGAGTTGCCCGAGGAACCCGAGCCCGGCACCGTCGGCCTGGTGCTCGCCGAGGGCACGGTCTTCGGCGACTCGGCGATTCAGCCAGGCTATTTCGCCGACCATCAGCCCCCCGCGCTCCTGATGTTGCATCCGCCCTCGGAGACCACCCCGTCGTTGCCGGAGTGCACCGGGGCGGCGTCGGGATGCGTCCTGCTCCCCGGGTTGCCATACCTGGGACTCGAGCATCGGGCCGCCTGGGTGGAAGCGGAGGCCGACGGGACCATCACCTCCATGGTGAGCCGCGTCGGCGTCGACCCCATCAGTCATCCTGATACCGCAATTCTGGCCATGCTGCTTGCGGCATGAGCAATTGCTCGAATCGGAAATCGGACTAGCGAACTCGATCGCTGTTCTTCTCCACCCGGCCATTGATTCGAGGCCGCCGACACCGCACTCCCGTCCGCTCCCGGATTCCACACCGGCGCCTCGCCCCGCAACGGTGACGCGGCAGGCCTGGCCAAGGACGGGGTTGCCGCGACGGCCAACGGACCGCGTTTCGCATTTCGGATAGGTCCACGAGCGGCTGCTTTCCGACCTCGGAGCGCATCCGGCAGCAAATAAGGCGTTAAGCGAACATAAATTGCTGCCCGGTTGCGGTGCGACCGCCCAGCACGTTCCCACCCTACCCCTTGCCGGGTCCGGCGAGGTCGGCCCGCCACCTAGGTGCCGGAGCCGAATTCTGCGGATAACCTGTGAGTTTCGCTGATTTAGTGGACACCCCAGCGAATCAGTTAGACGCTCGTCAAGTGTGGTATCGGCAAGCCCCAGCTACGCCTGGACCCAAACCGCGGGGGTTTGCACCTAGTTAGGGGAACCAAGCCTCGCTACCATGATCAGCAAATACACCTAGGTAATAGTTCACTTCTACAGCCAAGTGGAGGTCATATCCAATGAGCACGACGTTCGCTGCTCGCCTGAACCGCCTGTTCGACACGGTGTATCCCCCGGGACGGGGGCCGCACACCTCCGCGGAAGTGATCGCGGCGCTCAAGGCGGAGGGCATCACGATGTCGGCTCCCTACCTGTCGCAGTTGCGTTCGGGGAACCGCACCAACCCGTCGTCGGCGACAATGGCGGCATTGGCCAACTTCTTCCGCATCAAGCCGGCCTACTTCACCGACGACGAGTACTACGAGAAGCTCGATCAGGAGTTGTCGATCCTGGCGACGATGCGCGACGACGGCGCGCGCCGCATTGCCGTGCGCGCCTCGGAGTTGTCCCCCGAGGCCCAACACGAGGTCATGCAGCGGGTCAACGAGCTGCGCCGCGCGGAGCACCTGGACGTCTAGCGGACGCCCGGGCTGGTAACTGGTTGGCCCGGGGCCGACCTGGAGGCCTTGCGCACGCCCATTCCGATTAGGGTTGGCTCACGGATCGCGCACGCGCGAAAGCGATAGCCACGAGAGACCGGGGAGGCGGCCGGGAATGGCCCTGTTCCGCAAGCGAAAGAGTCGCGCGACGCGTCGCGCCGAAGCCCGCGCGATCAAGGCCCGCGCGAAGCTGGAGGCCAAGCTCGCCGCCCGAAACGAGACTCGCCGGTACAAAGCCGCCCACCGGGCGGAGGCCAAGGCGCTCAGGGCGCAGATCAAGGCCCAACGGGACAGCGACCGGAACGCCCTGAAGGTGGCCGAGACCCAACTCAAAGCGGCGCGCGAGGGCAAGATCTTCTCGCCGACGCGGATCCGCCGGGCACTCACGGTGTCCCGGCTGCTCGCGCCGATCCTCACTCCGGTCATCTACCGGGCCGCCGTCTCGGCCCGCGCGCTGATCGACCAGCGCCGCGCGGACCAACTCGGGATTCCGCTGGCCCAGATCGGGCAGTTCTCCGGCCACGGCGCACAGCTGTCCGCCCGGATCGCCGGAGCGGAGAAGTCCCTGCGGACCGTGCAGGAAAAGAAGCCCAAGGACGCCGAGACCAAGCAGTTCGTGTCGGCCATCACCGAGCGGCTCACCGATCTGTCTGCGGCCGTCACCGCCGCCGAGAACATGCCGGCCGCACGGCGCCGGGCGGCCCACGCCGCGATCTCGTCGCAGCTCGACGGCATCGAGGCGGACCTGATGGCCCGGCTCGGGTTGAGCTGACCAACGAATGGGACTGCCCGGCATCTCGACCCGCGCGCGGCGGGCGGCGCGCCTCCCGATCGCGGTGGTGGCTGCTCTCGGCCTCTATCTCGGCTCGGCGGCGCAGCTCCCGGCGGCGTGGGCGCACGTAAACGCCAGCAGCGACAATGCGGTGCGCGGCGCCATGGCGATCGTCACCTTCCAGGTGCCCAACGAATCGAACACGGGCGCGGTAACCACCGCGCTGAGCGTCGCCCTGCCCAACGTGGCCTCGGCGCGCACCGAGAGCATGCCGGGATGGACGGCCAAGCTCGATCGCGACGCGGCATCGGGTGCGGTGCACTCGGTGACGTGGACGGCGGCGCCGGGCGCCGGCATCGGCGTAGATCAATTCGCCCTGTTCCGGATTTCGGTGAAGTTGCCCGACGCGGAGACCGCCGGCTTCCCGGCCACACAGACCTATTCCGACGGCACGGTCGTGAAGTGGGACCAGCCGCCGCAGCCCGGTGGCGGTGAGCCGGAATACCCGGTGCCCACGCTGACACTTGCCGCGGGACCGGTAGCGTCGCACGGCCATCATCCGCCTTCGGCGGCACCGGCCGACCAGGCGGCCGCGCCCCCACGGCCGAGATCCGCGGACAACACCGCCCGGGTGTTGGGTGGCGCCGCCCTGGTCGTGGCCGCACTCGGAATCTGCCTTGCGCTGATCCGCCGACGGGCATGAGGCGGTTGGCGATCGCCGCGTGCGTCGGTGCCCTCTTGGTGATCGCACCGTTGACGGCGCCGGTCGCGTCGGCGCACGCAGCCCGGGTAGCCACCGACCCGGCGGACAACGCGGTCCTCGCGACGGGTCCCGAGCGGGTAAGCGCCACCTTCAACGAACAGCTGCAGACCACGTTCGCGGCCATGACCGTCGTCGGGCCCGACGGCAACGTGTGGTCCACCGGAGACCCGACGGTGCGTGGCGCGGTGGTCGGCATCGACCTGCGGCCGCTGGGACCGGCCGGCGCCTACACGGTGAACTACCGGGTCACCTCCGCAGACGGCCATGTGGTCTCCGGATCATGGTCGTTTCGGCTGACGGTGCCGGGCACCGGCACGCCCGGGCCCCCGGCGGGTGGCGCCCCTGCCGGCGGCGATATCCCGGTCTGGCCGTTCGTCGTGGCGGCGGCGGTGCTTGTCGCCGGGGGCGCCCTGTGGGCGGTGCGGCGCAGACCGTGACCGGCGGCCGAGGCGCCCGCACTCGTGCTGGCATGATGGGTTCGAAGAACCCGCGTGGGCTAGAAAACTACTGAAAGATTGCTCAAGGAGCGGCCGCATGGCAGACCCGCAGGATCAACCCGGCAGCGAACCCGACGGCGCGTCGACCCCGCCGCCGGAAAAGAAGCCTCCGGCCAAGGCCGCGAAGAAGGTCGCGAAAGCGCCCGCCAAGAAAGCACCCGCGAAAAAGGCGCCCGCCAAAAAGGCGCCCGCGAAGAAGGCGCCGGCAAAGAAGGCGCCGGCAAAGGCCGCCGAGCCCCCGGCAAAGACCGTCGAGCCGCCCCTCGAGGTGCGGCAACGAATCGAAACCAACGGCGACCTCGCGGCCGCCGCCAAAGACGTAGCGGCGCAAGCGAAATCCACTGTGGACGCCGCCAATAACCCGGTTTCTCCCAACGCTCCGGCGGCAGCGGCACTGACCCAGTCGCCGCTCCCGTTGATCGTCGCCCTGGCCGTCAGCCTCCTGGCGATCCTGTTGATCCGGCAGCTGCGCCGCCGCTGACCGCCGCCGTAGCCGCTACCGTGTCAGACGTGACCGTGTCATTCCGGCCGACCGCAGACCTGGTCGACGACATCGGACCCGACGTGCGCAGCTGCGACGTCCAATTCCGCCAGTTCGGTGGCCGCCCCCAATTCGCCGGACCCATCAGCACGGTGCGCTGCTTCGAAGACAACGCGTTGCTGAAATCGGTGCTCTCGCAGCCGAGTGCGGGCGGGATACTGGTCATCGACGGCGGCGGCTCCCTGCACGCGGCACTGGTCGGCGACGTCATCGCCGAGCTGGCCCGCTCCAACGGCTGGGCCGGGCTCGTCGTCAACGGTGCGGTGCGCGACGCCGCCGCGCTGCGCGGCCTCGACATCGGCATCAAGGCGCTGGGCACCAACCCCCGTAAGAGCACCAAGATCGGCGCCGGCGAGCGCGACGTCGAACTCACGCTGGGCGGGGTGACGTTCGTCCCGGGCGAGATCGCCTACTGCGACGACGACGGCATCGTCGTCGTCGGGCCCTAAACCGCTACCGGCACACGATTTTTCGCGAAGCGCAGGCCCTCATCGGCAACCTTGCCGCGCCGGATCGTGCGCATGTCGAAGAGGTAGTTCTGCTTGAGCCGCCACGGCGCGCGGGACCCCGACTTGGGCAGCATGTCCATCGCCCGCTGGAAGTAGCCGGGGCTGAAGTCCATGAAAGGCAGCTCGTCGACGTCAGGGCCGGGATGTTGCGGCTCCACGAAGTCAAAACCGTTGTCGTCCATGTAGTTCAGCAATCGGCAGACGAATTCGGAGACCAGATCGGCCTTCAGCGTCCACGACGCGTTGGTGTAGCCGAAGGTGATCGCGAAGTTCGGCACCCCGGAGAACATCAGGCCCTTGTAGGTCATCAACGATGTCAGCTCGATCGGCTGACCGTTCCGGGTGGGCCGCACCCCACCGAGCAACTGCATGTTCAAACCCGTTGCGGTGACGATGATGTCGGCGTTGAGCTCCTCACCCGAGGTGAGCCTGATTCCGGTCTTGGTGAACCGGTCGATGGTATCGGTGACGACGTCCGCCTTGCCGTGCCGGATGGTCCGGAAGAAATCGCCGTCGGGTGCCAGGCACAGCCGCTGGTCCCAGACGTTGTACCGGGGTCCGAAGTGCTTCTCGACGTCGTAGCCCTGCGGGAGACGGCGCTTGGCCATCGTCATCAACGTCTTGCGCATGTAGGCCGGACGCTTCCGGGACAGCTGGTACTGGAAGGTGCTGAACGCGATGGCTTTCCAGCGGTTGGCGATGTGCGCCAGGCGGTCCGGCAGCAGTTGGTTGGCGCGTTCGGCGAACGGGTCGACCCCGGGCAGCGAGCCGATGTAGGTGGGCGAGCGCTGCAGCATCGTGACGTGGCCCGAGCCCGAGTTCACCAGGGCCGGGATCAGCGTGATCGCGGTGGCGCCGGAGCCGATGACGACGACCTTCTTGCCCGTGTAGTCGAGGTCCTCCGGCCAGTGCTGCGGATGGACGATGCGGCCCTCGAAGTCGTCGGCGCCGGGGAAGTTGGGCGAATATCCCTCGTCGTAGTTGTAGTAGCCGGTGCATGCGAAGAGGAAGGAGCAGGTGAGCTCTCGCTGCTGGCCATCGGACTCGACGGTCACGGTCCAGCGGTTGTCGGCGTCCGACCAATCGGCGGCCAGAACGCGCTGACGGTAGCGGATGTGGCGGTCGATCTTGTTCTCGACCGCGGCCTCCTTGATGTAGGCCTTGATGTCGGGGCCGTCGGCGATCGATTTCGCCGATCGCCACGGCTTGAACCGAAAGCCGAGGGTGAACATGTCCGAGTCCGACCGGATGCCCGGGTATTTGAACAGGTCCCAGGTGCCGCCCAGGTCCTCGCGGCGTTCGAGGATCGCGTAGCTCTTGGTCGGGCAGCGCTCCTGCAGGTGCCACGCCGCACTGATGCCCGAGATGCCGGCGCCCACGATGATCACGTCAAGGTGCTCAGTCATGGCGCCACGTTATCAACGGCCTGTCGACTTAGTCAACGGGGTGTTGAAAGTTTCGACACGGTGTAAAGTAACGTCCGTGACTAGCGTCGGCCAGACCCGTGCCCTGCGTGGCCGCCGCGCCATCCGTCCCTCGGGTGACGACCGTGAGCAGGCGATCCTCGCGACCGCCGAGCGACTGCTCGAACAGCGCTCGTTCGCCGACATCTCGGTCGACGACCTGGCCAAGGGCGCGGGACTGTCGCGCCCGACGTTCTACTTCTATTTCAAGTCCAAGGACGCGGTGCTGCTGTCGCTGCTGGAACCGGTGATCGCGCGCGCCGACTCCGAGTTCGACGGCGCGGTGCAGCGGCTGCCAGCGGATCCGCGCCGGGTGTGGCGCAACGGCATCAAGGCTTTTTTCACGGCCTTCAGCACGCACCGCCGGCTGGCGCGCGCCGCCACCGAAGCGCTGGCGACCAGCTCCGAGCTGCGCGTCGTGTGGTTGGGCTTCATGCAGAAGTGGATCGACCAGACGGCCGCGATGATCACCGCCGAACGCACACGCGGGGCCGCGCCGGAGACGATCCCGGCGGTGGACCTGGCGACCTCGCTGAACCAGATGAACGAGCGGACGATGATGGCCGCCCTGTCCGCGGAGACGCCGGCGGTGGATGAGGACCGGGTCGTCGACACCCTCACCCACATCTGGGTCACCAGCATCTACGGCGAATCCAGCTAGCCGTCACCGGCGCGTGCGAACATATGTTCGTGCGGTGCGATGCGTCCATCCTGCACGCGGACCTGGATTCGTTCTACGCGTCCGTCGAACAGCGCGACGACCCGACGTTGCGCGGCCGCCCGGTGATCGTCGGCGGCGGGGTCGTGCTCGCGGCCAGCTACGAGGCCAAGGCCTACGGCGTGCGGACCGCGATGGGCGGGGCGCAAGCGCGCCGGCTGTGCCCGCACGCGGTGGTGGTACCGCCCCGGATGAGCGCCTACAGCCGCGCCAGTGACGCCGTGTTCGAAGTGTTTCGCGACTGCACGCCGATCGTGGAGCCGCTCTCGGTGGACGAGGCGTTTCTGGATGTCGGCGGGCTGCGCCGGGTTTCCGGGACACCGGTTCAGATCGCCGGACAGCTGCGAGCCGACGTGCGCGACCGGGTCGGCCTGCCCATCACCGTGGGCATCGCGCGTACGAAGTTTCTCGCCAAGGTCGCCAGCCAGGAGGCCAAGCCGGACGGGCTGCTGCTGGTGCAGCCCGACCAGGAGCTGACCTTCCTCCACCCGCTGCCGGTGCGACGGCTGTGGGGCGTGGGCGCCAAGACGGCCGACAAACTCCACGCCCACGGACTCGTGACCGTCGCCGACGTCGCTGAGCTGAGCGAGTCGACGCTGGCCTCGCTGCTGGGTGGCGCCATGGGCCGCCAGCTGTTCGCGCTGTCCCGCAACATCGACCGCCGCCGGGTGACCACCGGTGTGCGTCGCCGGTCGGTGGGTGCGCAACGGGCGCTGGGCCGCGCCGGCAACACCATGTCGGCCGCCGAGATCGACGCGGTGGTGGTCAACCTGATCGACCGGATCACCGGCCGGATGCGCGCCGCCGGGCGCACCGGCCGCACGGTGGTGCTGCGGCTGCGGTTCGACGACTTCGGGCGGGCGACGCGGTCGCGAACGCTGCCCTGGGCGACGTCCTCGACACAGCCGATCCTGGGCGCCGCGCGACAGCTGGTTGCGTCGGCCGCACCCCTGATCTCGCAGCGCGGACTGACGCTGGTCGGTTTCGCGGTGTCGGGGATCGACCGCAGCGGCGCCCAGCAATTGGCGTTGCCGCTTGACGGGGAATCGCGTGCGGTGGACGCCGCCGTCGACCAGGTTCGTCAGCGCTTCGGCAAATCCGCCCTCACGCGCGGGGTGTTGGTCGGCCGTGAACTGGGTATAGAGATGCCGCACCTTCCCGACTGACCGATTTCGTCGGTGTCGGCTAATTGTTCTCTGCCCCAAATGCTTTCGATGATTTGAGGTTGGTTTGAAATAGCCCGAGACGACGGCTTGCCCGACGGTCTGCTTGCTAAGGTGGCGAAAACCCGACCTCGAAAGTGAGCAACTGAACACGATGCCGCCGCCGCATCAAGCCCGCGACAGCGGCCCGCCCCGCGAAGGCCTCCTGCTCGGTTACAGCGCGGTACTCGCGTTATCCGCGGGCTTCGTCAACGCGGTGGCGCTCCTGATCCTGGCGTTGCCCGTCGGCAACCTGACCGCGATCACCACCCAGCTGGGCATGAACACAGCCAACCCGTGGCTTTATGAAGGCCACGTGCTCGGCGCGATCTTTTTAGGCTTCCTGGCGGGAGCGACCATTGCCGGGGCGATCCTCGCGCCCACCGATGCCCTCGCGGGCCCGCGCCACGCCGTGGTGCTGTTCCTCGAGGCAGTGTTGCTCGTCCTTGCCGCGGCCGGGGTGGAGGAAACCGTGGTCAAGGCGCAGATCAATGCCCTGGGGATCGAGCAAACCGCGGTACAGGCGCTGTTCGCCGCCGCAGCCCTTGGCCTGCAAAACGGGATGACCTCGAGCTTCCGCGGGATGGCGATCCGTACCACCCACTTCACCGGGACCGTCACCGACCTCGGGCTGATGCTCGGCCGCAGTCGGCAACACGGGATCAAAAAGTGGAATACCGCGATTCTGGCGACGACGCTCGTGCTGTTTCTGGGAGGCGGCGTGGCCGGGATCGTGTTCGGCGCCGAATTGGGCGGCTACGCGTTGCTCATCCCTGCGGCGACCTGCGCGGCCGTCGCATGCGCCAACGTGTGGCAAACCCCCGGCCGCCGCGACGAACCGGTACCCGAGCACGCGGAGACGGTGCAGGTCTGAGCCGTCTCAATTCGAGCCCGTCCACTCCAGCAGTTTGTCGGCCGGCCAGGTGTTGACGATCCGGTCGACGGGCACGCCCACGTCCACGGCGCGCTGCGCGCCATAGCCGAGGAAGTCCAGCTGGCCTGGCGCGTGCGCGTCGGTGTCGATGCTGAAGACGCAGCCGAGCTCCAGCGCCAGCTGGAGCAGCCGGGTCGGCGGGTCCCGGCGTTCGGGCCGCGAGTTGATCTCCACCGCGGTGCCGTGATCGCGGCAGGCGGCGAAAACCGCTTCGGCGTCGAACTTGGATTGGGGCCGGATGCCGCGGTTGCCGGAGACCAACCGGCCGGTGCAGTGGCCCAGCACGTCGGTGTGTGGATTGGAGACGGCGCGCACCATGCGCCGCGTCATCGCGGCGGCATCCATCGACAGCTTCGAATGCACGCTGGCCACGACGACGTCGAGGCGCTCGAGCAGCTCGGGCTCCTGGTCGAGGCTGCCGTCCTCGAGGATGTCGACCTCGATCCCGGTCAGAATGCGCATCGGCGCGAACTGGTCACGCAGCTTGTCGATGACGCCGAGTTGCGCGCGCAACCGTTCCGGCGACAGCCCGTTGGCGATCGTCAGCCGCGGCGAGTGGTCGGTCAGCGCGCAATATTCGTGCCCCAGCGCGGACGCGGTCGCCATCATCTCGTCGATCGGTGCCGACCCGTCCGACCAGTTCGAGTGCAGGTGCAAGTCCCCGCGTAACGCCGCACGGATGTCACCTCCGCCGAGATCCTCAGCGGCGGAACGCAATTCGACGAGAAGTTCGGGTTCGCGACCGGACCAGGCCTGGTCGATGACCTTTGCGGTTTTGGGACCGATGCCCGGCAGCGATTGCCAGGTGTTGGCCTGGCCGTGTCGCTCGCGAGCCGCTTCGTCGAGGCCCTCGATGATGTCGGCGGCGTTGCGGTACGCCATCACGCGCCTGGGATCCTGACGGCTCCGGTCCTTGTAGTAAGCGATCTGCCGCAAGGCGGTTACCGGGTCCATGGCTCCAGTGTGCCCGGCTGGATTACCGGAACTGCCCGACGAGGAAACCGGCGAGCAGCACGCTGAAGCCCCCGATCTCGCCGGCGATCAGCAACGCCATGAAGAGTCCGGTTCCGGGCGCGGGATCCTCGAATTGGTTGACGGTGTCGCGTCGCGCCCCGTGCGCGATGTAGCTGAGGATGGCGCCGACGAAAAAGACGACGACCACGCCGGCCGCAATCAGGTTGACCCACGTCGGCCAGGCGCTGAGCTCGACGAAGACGGCCAGCAGCAGCGTCGCGAAGGAGTAGAGCAACGCGGCCCGGTGCGCGATGTCGACGTAGGGATGGGCCCGATGGTCGGCGGCGGCCATGATCTGCCGGTACTTCCACACCCCGAGGACCAGGGCGAGCAGGAAGATCAGCCCGGCCGCCAGCAGGGTGACCTTGGTGTCGAGTCCGAGGGAGTAGCTCATCGCGCGGTTGAGTTTAGTTGCCCTTCATAAAGATCGGCTAACGTCGATTGCATGCGATTCGCCTTCAAGACCTCCCCCCAAAACACCACCTGGGCAGCCATGCTGGGCGTCTGGCAGGCGGCCGACGATATCGACGTCTTCGAGTCCGGGTGGACCTTCGACCACTTCTACCCGATCTTCTCCGACGCCGGCGGGCCCTGCCTCGAGGGTTGGACGACCCTGACCGCGCTGGCGCAGGCGACCAAGCGTCTGCGGCTGGGCACCCTGGTCACGGGGATCCACTACCGCCACCCCGCCGTGCTGGCCAACATGGCCGCGGCGCTCGACATCATCTCGAATGGACGACTCGAGTTGGGGATCGGCGCCGGCTGGAACGAGGAGGAGTCGGGCGCCTACGGCATCGAGCTGGGCAGCATCCGGGAACGCTTCGATCGGTTCGAGGAGGCGTGTGAGGTGCTGACCAGCCTGCTCAGCCAGGAGACCACCGATTTCGACGGGAAGTACTACCAGCTCAAGGGCGCCCGCAACGAACCCAAGGGCGTGCAGCGTCCCCATCCGCCGATCTGCATCGGTGGCAGCGGGGAGAAACGAACGCTGCCGATCACCGCGCGCTACGCGCAGCACTGGAACTTCGTCGGCGGTCCGCCCGAGGTGTTCGCCCGCAAGCGCGATGTGCTGGCCGCGGAGTGCGAGAAGATCGGGCGCGACCCGAAGGAGATCACGCTGTCCGCCCATCTGCGGCTGGACGAGGAGCGCAACTACCAGAAGGTCGTCGAAGAGGCCGCCCGGCTGGAGGCCGAGGGACTCGACCTGGGCATCGTGTACATCAACCCGCCGCACGACCCCGCCGTTTTGGAACCGCTCGCCGAGGCCATCCGCGATTCGGGGTTACTCGATTGATGCGCCCGGTCCCCCGTTTGTCGCGCCGAGCAAACCCCAGCGCGGCGCCCGAAGGCGTTCCGTCGGGCGGTTATACCCCGAAGATCAACAAATCGTCGGCGGTTACCAGGCGCTCGTGTTTGGCGGGGAACTCGCGGCTCTTGACCGGGTGACGAAACCAGGACCAGGCGATTCGCCCCATCCGTGATCGAGGTACGGGATTGATGTGCACAGTGATCACTCCTGCGATCGTTCCGTTCAGCCGGGGCCCCGATCCGATGCCCGTGTGACCGAGCCCACAACAGGCAATTAGACACCACCGCCTGGCAAACGGGGGGCGACTCGCCGACAGTTGGTACTTGTGTTTCTGGTGTGACTTCTGTGACTACTGAAGCGGGACCGCGGTCGGCTTGACCGGCGCCGGCAGCGCGGTCGCACCCATCAGGTACCGATCGACGCCCGCGGCAGCGGCCCTGCCTTCAGCAATCGCCCAGACGATCAGCGACTGGCCGCGACCCATGTCCCCGGCGACGAACACACCGGGGACCGACGTGTCGAAGTCGGCACCGCGCGCGACGTTGCCGCGGTCGGTGAGCTTGACTTCGAGGTCGGTGAGCAGGCCCTCCTTTTCCGGGCCGACGAATCCCATGGCCAGCAGCACCAGGTCGACCTCGAGTTCGAAGTCGGAGCCGTCCACCTTGACGAACTTGCCGTCCTGCATGGTGACCTCGTGCGCTCTGAGCGCCGTCACCCGGCCGTCTTCGCCGATGAACTTTTCGGTGTTCACCGAGAACACCCGCTCGCCGCCCTCTTCGTGCGCCGACGACACCCGGTACATCAGCGGGTAGGTCGGCCACGGGGTCGATTCGGCGCGCGTGTCCGGTGGGCGCGGCATGATCTCGAACTGGTGCACAACGGTCGCGCCCTGCCGGTGCGCGGTACCCAGGCAGTCCGCCCCGGTGTCACCGCCACCGATGATGACGACCTTCTTGCCTTTGGCGGTGATCGGGGGTTCCCCGTCGGGCCCTAGGACGTCGTCGCCCTCCTGCACCCGGTTACCCCACGGCAGGTACTCCATCGCCTGGTGGATCCCGTCCAGGTCCCGACCGGGAATGGGCAGATCCCGCCCGGCGGTGGCGCCGCCGGCTAGGACCACCGCGTCGAAGTCGGCGCGCAGCTGTTCGGCGGTGATGTCGACCCCGACGTTGACACCGGCGCGGAATTCGGTTCCCTCGGCCCGCATTTGGTCCAGGCGCCGGTCGAGGACACGCTTCTCCATCTTGAATTCCGGAATGCCGTAGCGCAGCAGCCCGCCGATCCGATCCGCCCGCTCGAAAACGGTGACCGTGTGGCCGGCGCGGGTCAGTTGCTGAGCCGCGGCCAAACCGGCCGGGCCCGAACCCACCACCGCGACCTTTTTCCCGGTCAGCTTGTCCGGGGGCAGCGGCACCACGAAGCCTTCCTCGAAGGCGCGGTCGATGATCTCCAGCTCGATCTGCTTGATGGTCACCGGATCCTGGTTGATGCCAAGCACACACGCCGGTTCGCACGGCGCCGGACACAGTCGCCCGGTGAAGTCGGGGAAGTTGTTGGTGGCATGCAGCCGCTCGATCGCGTCGCGCCAGCTGCCCCTGCGCACCAGGTCGTTCCATTCCGGGATCAGGTTGCCCAACGGGCACCCGTTGTGGCAGAACGGGATGCCGCAATCCATGCAACGGGTCGCCTGCTCACGCAGAGTGCCTTCGTCGAAGTCCTCGTAAACCTCGTGCCAGTCCTTCAACCGCAGCGGGACAGGCCGGCGCTTCGGCAGTTCCCGGTGCGTGTACTTCAGGAAGCCGCTCGGATCAGCCATGTGCGGCCGCCATGATCGCCTTGTCCACATCGACGCCGTCGCGCTCGGCTTCGGCGATCGCTTGCAGCACCTTCTTGTAGTCGCGCGGCATCACCTTGACGAAATGGCGTTGTTGACCGCGCCAGTCCGCCAGGATCCGCTGGCCGACCGCGGAATCGGTGGCGTCCACGTGGGCCTGGATGATGCCGTGCAGGAAGTCGGCATCGACTTCGTCCAGGGTCTCCACGTCGACCATCTCGATGTTGAGGTTGTCCGGAAGTTCCTCGTCCGGGTCGTACACGTAAGCCACACCGCCTGACATTCCCGCCGCGAAGTTGCGGCCGGTCCGGCCAAGAATCACAACCCGACCACCCGTCATGTATTCGCATCCATGGTCACCCACGCCCTCGACGACGGCATGGGCGCCGGAGTTGCGGACCGCGAACCGCTCGCCGACCACCCCGCGCAGGAAGGCCTCCCCGCTGGTCGCCCCGAACAGGATCACGTTGCCGCCGATGATGTTGTCCTCGGCCACGTAGTCCTGCGGGGCGTTGTCCGACGGACGCACCACGATCCGGCCACCGGACAGCCCCTTGCCGACGTAGTCGTTGGCGTCGCCGTAGACCCGCAACGTTATCCCCTTGGGCACGAAGGCGCCGAAGCTGTTACCCGCGGACCCGTCGAAGGTGATGTCGATGGTTCCGTCCGGGAGCCCTTGGCCGCCATACGCTTTCGTCACCTCGTGGCCGAGCATGGTGCCCACCGTGCGGTTGACGTTGCTGATGGTGGTGGAGAAGCGCACCGGCTTGCCGGAATCGAGTGCCTCCCGGCTCATCACGATCAGCTGCTGATCGAGCGCCTTGTCCAGGCCGTGGTCCTGCCGGGAACTGCAGTACAGGTCCTGGTTCATGAACGCCGACTCGGGCTCGTGCAGCACCGGAGCGAGGTCGAGCTTGTGCGCCTTCCAGTGCGCGCGGGCCAGCGTGGTATCCAGCGCCCCCACCTGACCGACGGCCTCGTTGAAGGTGCGGAAACCCAACTGCGCCATGTACTCCCGGACCTCTTCGGCGATGAACATGAAGAAGTTTTCGACGAACTCGGGCTTACCGGTGAACCGCTCCCGCAGCACCGGGTTCTGGGTGGCCACGCCGACCGGGCAGGTGTCCAGGTGGCACACCCGCATCATGATGCAGCCGGCCACCACCAGCGGCGCGGTGGCGAAGCCGAATTCCTCGGCGCCGAGCAGCGCGGCGATCATCACATCGCGGCCCGTCTTGAGCTGACCGTCCACCTGGACCACGATCCGGTCACGCAACCCGTTGAGCAGCAGGGTCTGTTGTGTCTCGGCCAGGCCCAGCTCCCAGGGCGCGCCTGCGTGTTTCATCGACGTCAGCGGGGTCGCGCCGGTGCCGCCGTCGTGGCCGGAGATCAACACGACGTCGGCGTGCGCCTTGGAGACGCCCGCCGCAACCGTGCCCACCCCGTTCTCGGAGACGAGCTTGACGTGCACCCGCGCGGACGGGTTGGCGTTCTTCAGATCGTGGATCAGCTGTGCGAGATCCTCGATGGAGTAGATGTCGTGGTGCGGCGGCGGGGAGATCAGGCCGACGCCGGGTGTGGAATGCCGCACCTCGGCGACCCACGGGTACACCTTGTGTCCCGGAAGCTGGCCGCCCTCACCGGGTTTCGCGCCCTGCGCCATCTTGATCTGGATGTCGGTGCAGTTCGTCAGGTAGTGCGACGTGACGCCGAATCGCGCGGAGGCGACCTGTTTGATGGCGCTGCGGCGCCAATCGCCATTGGGGTCGCGGTCGAAGCGCTTGACGTCTTCGCCGCCTTCCCCGCTGTTGGAGCGCCCGCCGAGACGGTTCATCGCGATGGCCAGCGTCTCGTGCGCCTCGGCCGAGATCGAGCCGTAGCTCATCGCCCCGGTCGAGAAGCGCTTGACGATCTCGCTGGCGGGTTCGACCTCTTCCAGCGGAACCGGGGGACGCACACCGCCGCGGAACTTGAGCAGGCCGCGCAGTGAGGCCATCCGTTCGCTCTGGTCGTCGATCAGGCGGGTGTAGTCCTTGAAGATCTTGTACTGGCCGGTGCGAGTCGAGTGCTGCAGCTTGAACACGGTCTCCGGGTTGAACAGGTGGTACTCACCTTCCCGGCGCCACTGGTACTCGCCGCCCACCTCGAGTTCGCGGTGCGCGCGCTCGTCGCGGCGGTCCAGGTAGGCCAGCCGGTGCCGAGTGGCGACGTCGGCGGCGATGTCCTCCAGGGTGATCCCGCCGATCGGGCAGCTCAGCCCGGTGAAGTACTCGTCGAGCACGTCCTCGGAGATGCCGACCGCCTGGAACAGCTGCGCGCCGGTGTAGGACGCCAGCGTCGAAATGCCCATCTTGGACATCACTTTGAGCACGCCCTTGCCGGCGGCCTTGACGTAGTTGTTCAGCGCCTTCTCTCGGTCTTGCCGATCCGAGAAGCCGTCGATCGCGCCGCGGTCGAGCATGTCCTCGATCGACTCGAACGCCAGGTAGGGGTTGATCGCCGCCGCCCCACACCCGATCAGCATCGCCATGTGGTGCACCTCGCGGGCGTCACCGGTCTCGACGACCAAACCCACGTGGGTGCGCGTCCGGTCGCGCACCAGGTGGTGGTGGACTCCGGAAACGGCGAGCAGCGACGGGATGGGCGCCATCTGCTCGTCGGACTCGCGGTCCGACAGGATGATGACCCGCGCACCGTCCTCGATCGCGGCCGATGCCTGTGCGCGTACGTCATCGAGCGCCGCCGCCAACCCGGCGCCGCCCTCGGCAACCGGGTACAGGCAACGAATCACCTTGGACCGCATGCCATGCGGGCGCCCGTTGACCTCGTCGTCGGGATTGAGGTTGACCAACTTGGCCAGCTCGTGGTTGCGCAGAATCGGCTGCTGCAACGCGATCTGGTGACAGGAGTGCTCGGTCGGCGTGAGCAGGTCGCGCTCGCCGCCGGTGGTGCCCTGCAGGCTGGTCACCACCTCTTCGCGGATGGCGTCCAGCGGCGGGTTGGTCACCTGCGCGAACAGTTGCTGGAAGTAGTCGTAGAGCATCCGGGGCCGCTGCGAGAGCACCGCGACCGGGGTGTCAGTGCCCATCGAGCCGATCGGCTCGGCACCCGTGCGCACCATTGGCGACACCAACAGGTTGAGCTCTTCATAGGTGTAGCCGAATGTCAACTGCCGCTTGACGAGTCGTTCATGGGGCATCCGCACGTAGTCGCCCTGCGGCAGCTTGTCCAGGGGAACCAGGTTCCGGTCCAGCCATTCCTGGTACGGGTGCTCGGCGGCGAGTTCGGCCTTGATCTCCTCGTCGGAGACGATGCGCCCCTGGGTGGTGTCCACCAGGAACATCCGGCCGGGCTGCAGACGCATCCGGCGAACCACCTTCGCCGGGTCCAGGTCCAGGACGCCGGCCTCGGAAGCCATCACCACCAAGCCGTCTTCGGTGACCCAGATCCGGGAGGGGCGCAAGCCGTTTCGGTCCAGCACGGCGCCCACGATGGTGCCGTCGGTGAACGTGATCGACGCGGGGCCGTCCCAGGGCTCCATCAACGAGGCGTGGAACTCGTAGAACGCCCGCCGCGCCGGATCCATCGACTCGTTGCGTTCCCACGCCTCGGGAATCATCATCAGCACCGCGTGGGCCAGGCTGCGGCCACCCAGGTGCAGCAGTTCGAGCGCCTCGTCGAAACGCGCGGTGTCCGAGGCGCCCGGGGTACAGATCGGGAACAGCTTCTCGACGTCGGCTTCCGTGCCGAAGATCTCGGTCTTGATCAACGCCTCGCGGGCACGCATCCAGTTCTCGTTGCCGGTGACTGTGTTGATCTCGCCGTTGTGGGCCACCCGACGGAACGGATGGGCCAGCGGCCACGATGGGAAGGTGTTGGTGGAGAACCGGGAATGCACGATGCCCAGCGCGCTTGTCATCCGATCGTCTTGCAGGTCAAGGTAAAACGCCTTGAGCTGCGGCGTGGTCAGCATGCCCTTGTAGACCATCGTCTGACCGGAAAGGCTTGGGAAGTAGACGGTTTCGCGACCGGGTCCGTCCTGCCCGGGGCCCTTGGTGCCGAGTTCGTGCTCGGCGCGCTTGCGGACCAGATAGCAGCGGCGCTCCAGCGTCATGTCCGATGCGCCGGCCATGAACACCTGCCGGAACGTGGGCATCGCGTCGCGGGACAGCGCGCCCAGCGACGAGTCGTCGATGGGCACGTTCCGCCAGCCCAGCACCGTCAGGCCCTCGGCTTCGGCGATCTTCTCCACCGCGTCGCAGGCGGCCGCGGCGTCCTTGGACGACTGCGGCAGGAAGGCGATACCGGTGGCATAACTGCCCGCCGCGGGCAGCTCGAAATCCACGACCTCGCGCAGGAAGGCATCCGGGACCTGAATCAGGATGCCGGCACCGTCACCGCTGCGCGGCTCGGCGCCCTGAGCACCGCGGTGTTCGAGGTTGAGCAGCGCGGTGATGGCCTTGTCGACAATGTCGCGGCTACGGCGGCCGTGCATATCGACGACCATGGCTACCCCGCACGAGTCGTGCTCGAACGCGGGGTTGTATAACCCGACGCGCTTGGGCGTCATATGCACCTGACCCTTCACCTGAACGTTGAGCTGCCGTTAACAGCTGCTCCGATGGAGTCGCACCCGGAGGTTGCGGGCTTAAGACCCCTCGGTCTTGTCTCGATAGGCTGTCCCCCAGGTGGAGATGATCCTGTTAGGGATGCGTCCGTGCAGCGCTGAACGGTGGCCTGGAAACCGGTCTCGACAAGTCGTAAAACGATATGACAATACCCGCCTGACATGCCAACTTCGTCAAGTCTAACCGCCAGCTGGCAGCACCGTAAATTTCCCGGCGGCCGGCGGGCGACACCCCGGCGGACGTGCTGTTTTGGCGCTGCAGTCTTCGTCACAGCCGCGCCGCGCCCGGCAGTCCGATGCGCCGAATCCGCCGCCGGTACATGTTTGCTGACGCCGCCCGAGGGCGGGCCCACCACCCCCGAATCGGCTCGCATGATCGTGCTCAGCGGGCGGCAAAAGCCACCGCGGGCAGGCCAAAGCGAGCGCTGCTAAGTTTGCACGGTAGCGATGGGCGGCGCGCAGGAGATACTGGACGGGTACTGGTCCGCATCCGGCGCCGACGGTGAGCCGTGGCGCTTATCACTAGCCCAGGACGCACCCCACCAGCGCCGACCGATTGCCTGGCACCCGAGGAGCCCATGAACCAGCGCGACGAATTCCTGCGGGACCGTCTGCAGCCGCCGCCCGGCACGCCCGGCCCCCCGCCCAGGAGTGTGCCGCCTCCGCCGCCGGTCGGCCAGCGCCTCGCACCGCGGCCACCGTCGGCGCCTCCGGCACGCCCACCGGCGCCTCCGCAGCGTCCGCCCGCGCCGCCCCAACAGCCCGCGGCCGCCCCGCCTGCTTTCCCGCGGCCACCCGCGATGTCGGCTCCACAGGAGGCCCCCGCACCCGCCGCTGCGGTACCGCCGACCACCGCCACGCCGGCGCGGTCCACCACCCCCATCGGCGCAACACCCGACCGCGGTTGGCGACGCATGCTGCGGCTCATCACTTTCGGCCTCGTCAAGCTGGGTCCGTCACCCGCGCAACAGCAGGACGCCCAATACGAGGCGGCGATCCGGGCCCGCCTGCTCGGCAACTACAAAGTCGGCGTTCTGGGCAAGGGCGGCGTCGGAAAAACGTCGGTGGCCGCGAGTGTCGGCTCACTGTTCGCCGAACTCCGAAGGCAGGACCACGTCGTGGCGATCGACGCCGACACCGCCTTCGGCCGACTCAGCAGCCGGATCGACCCGGGGTCGTCCGGATCGTTCTGGGAACTCACCGCCGACAAGAACCTGCAGTCTTTCAGCGATGTGGTCGCCCGGGTAGGGCGCAATTCCGCCGGCCTGCACGTGCTCGGTGGCGAACCGGCGTCCGGGCCGCGCCGGGTGCTCGACCCCGCGATCTACCGGGAGGCCGCGTTACGCCTCGACCATCATTTCGCGATCTCGGTCATCGACTGCGGTTCCACGATGGACGCGCCGGTCACCCAGGAGGTGCTGCGCGATTTGGACGCGCTGATCGTGGTCTCCTCGCCGTGGGCGGACGGGGCGAACGCCGCCGCCAGGACCATGGAGTGGCTGGCCGATCAGGGCTTCGACACGCTGCTGCAGAACAGCATCGTCGTGCTCAACGATTCAGATGGCCACGCCGACAAGCGCACCCGGGCGTTGCTGGCCCGCGAGTTCATCGATCACGGCCGGCCGGTGATCGAGGTGCCCTTCGACCCCCACCTGCGGCCGGGCGGTGTCATCGATGTGAGCCGCGAGATGGCGTCGGCGACGCGGCGGAAATTCCTCGAGGTCACGGCGACGATCGCGGGCTATTTCGCGGCGCGGCACGACGACCGGCCCGGCTAGCCCCGTTCCGCTGCCTTTCCCATCCGCGCGGCCGGGTCGGCGATCGCCTCGATCTTGGCCACGCGGGACCCGCGGATCGTCAGCACGATGACGGCGAAGAGCCGGCGATCGGTGAATGCCAACAGCACCGGTTGCCCGACGGGACCGCTGACCAACGTCACGTCCGGCCAGAGGTAGCGCAGCAGGTTGGTGGCCACCGCGTCCGGCCCGTGGTTGATCTGCTGCGGCGGGGGCGGGTCGGCGAGGATCGTGCCCACGCCCCACACCGTCGGGTCCAGCACGGCGGCCAACGCGGTAACGTCGCCGTTGGCGCATGCGGTGATGAACTTCTCGGTGACCAGCTGGTGTTCGGCCGTCGCCACCTCGTTGATTTTGGGTTGCGCTGCAACGAATTTCGCCCGCGCTCTGCGCGCCAGTTGACGGCAGGTACCCACCGGGCGGCCCACGGTTTCGGAGATCGATTCGAACGGAACGCCGAACACGTCGTGCAGCACGAAGGCGACCCGTTCCCCGGGACTGAGCCTTCGCAGCACCTCCAGCAACGCGGCGCGGATCTCGTCGTCGAGGGTGACCTGGTCGGCCGGGTCGGAGCGGTGCGGCGCCGGCCGTTCCTGGACCTCGCCCGGTCGTTCGTAGCGGGCGCGTGCCGAGCGGACCTGGTCGAGGCAGAGCCGGCTCGCCACCACCGTCAGCCAGCCTCGGACATCCTCGATCCCGCTGACGTCGGCCCGCGAGAGCCGCAGAAACACCTCCTGCGCAACGTCTTCCGCGTCACCGACGTCGCCGAGCATTTGGTAGGCGAGGTTGACCAGATACGGGCGGTGACGACGCCAGGCCTCGGCGACCTGGTCGCCCGCTGACTGTGACTGGTTCATGCCTCTTCGACGATTCGCTGCGGCAAAAAGTTACAGGTTTCCCGGTGTAACTTTCCCACCTTTCGCCCCGTCCTTGGAACACCGCAGAAAAATTCCGAGAAAGGGGCCTTCCCATGACCATTGTGGTAACCGGGGCGACCGGCAACGTCGGACGCCCTCTCGTCGCCGCCCTAGCCGCCGCGGGAGCGCCGGTGCGCGCGGTGACCCGCGCGCCGGAGACGGCCGGGTTTGCGCCCGGCGTCGAACCGGTCGGGTCGGCGACCGCGGCGCTGCCCGGCGCGTCGGCGGTGTTCCTCAATTCCCGGGCGCTGGGTGAGGACCTGGAGAGGGTGGTGACCGAGTGCGTGCGCGCCGGGGTGACCAAGCTGGTTGCGCTCTCGGCGATCAACGCCGACGACGACTTCTCCCGGCAGCCGTCCCGCTTCCGCGGGGACCGCAACAAGGAGGTCGAACAGCTCGCCGTCGACTCCGGCCTGACATGGGTGAGCCTGCGGCCGACGGTATTCGCGACCAACTTCGCCGGCATGTGGTCGCCGCAGATCCGCGCGGGCGATGTGGTTTTCGGGCCGTACGCCGCGGCTTCGACGGCACCGATCGTCGAGACCGACATTGCGGAGGTGGCGGCGCGGGCGTTGCTCACCGATGAGCTTGTCGGGCAGCGGATCCCGCTGACCGGTCCGCAGGCTTTCACCAACTCGGAGCTGGTCGAGGCCATCGGCGCCGTGCTGGATCGGCCGCTGCAGTACCGCGAAATACCGAATGCCGCGGTACGCCAACGATTCCTCACGTTGGGCTTCACCGCCGACTTCGCGGATGCCTACATCGCCATGCTGGCCGCGACAATCGATGCACCCGCGCTGGTGACCCACGACGTGGAGAAGATCCTCGGCCGGCCGGCGCTCCCCTTCGGCCAATGGGTCGCCGGGCATCGCGACGTTTTCGCCCGTGCGAGTTAGCGAAGGAGCCGCCCATGTCCGAACCGCGTCCGCCGCGCTTCCTCAAGCCGATGAACAGGGTGATGATGGCGGTCCAACGCCTCGGGATCCCCACCGGTCCCGCGATGGTGCTGACGGTTCCCGGCCGCAAGTCGGGCCGGCCTCGCAGCACCCCGATGACACCATTCAAGTTTCAGGGTGGCCTCTATGTCGTGGCGGGCTATCCCGGCGCCGACTGGGCGGCCAACGCCCGGGCGGCGGGCACCGGCACGCTCAGCCGGGGACGACGGTCACGGCGGGTCCGGATCGTCGAACTCTCCGCCGGGGAAGCGCGGCCGGTGCTGCGGGCGTTCCCCGCCAAGGTGCCCGTCGGTGTGTCGTTCGCGAAACGATCGGGGATGGTGCGTGATGGGACGGCCGACGAATTCGAAGCGTTGGCGGGGCGGCTCGCCGTCTTCCGCTTCGAGCCGACGTGAGGGCAATCGCGGATTCCTGGCCGAGGCCTACCAGACGATGGCCGCCATGTCACGGTTGTCCGAGCACACGCTGCGCACCGCGGCCTCGATGTCGGGGGCGGTGATGATCTGCAGGTCCTCGACCGTAACCGTTTGGCCCGCACGCTTTTGCGCGACCACGCGGGTGTCCCGAAATCCCTCGGCACGTTCGATGACGTTGCGGGCGAACCGGCCGTTCTGCATGGCGTCGATGCCGTGCCGCCCGCCCGGCGTCGTGTAGTTGCGGATGGTCGTGGCCGCATCCAGGAATGCCTCCCGCGCGGCGTCGTCGAGCTTGCTGGCGCGCGGCGCCGCGTAGCGGTGCCCGATCTCGACGATCTCGGACGGCGAATACGATTCGAACCGCAGCTTGCGGTTGAACCGGCCGGCCAACCCCGGGTTCACGGTGAGGAATTCGTCCACCTGATCCTCGTAACCGGCGCCGATGAAACAGAAGTCGAAGCGGTGTGTTTCCAGCGCCACCAGGAGCTGGTTGACGGCCTCCATGCCGATCATGTCGGGTGTGCCGTCCTGGTGCCGCTCGATCAGGGTGTAGAACTCGTCCATGAAAATGATTTGGCCAAGCGACTTTTCGATCAGCGCGTTGGTCTTGGGTCCCGACTCCCCGATGTAGTGGCCGCAGAAGTCCGACCGGCGGACCTCCCGGATTTCGGGGTTGCGCACGATGCCCATGCCGGCGTAGATCTTGCCGAGCGCTTCCGCGGTGGTCGTCTTGCCGGTGCCGGGCGGGCCAACGAGCAGCATGTGGTTGGTCTGTCCCTCCACCGGCAGGCCATGCTCGAGGCGCATCATCCGCACTTCGAGCTGATCTTCGAGCGCCGACACGGCCTGCTTGACCGCGGCCAGTCCGACCTGCTTGGCCAGCAGTGCCCGGCCCTCGGCGAGCAACTCGGCGCGCCGCTCCGAGGTGGCGTCGTCGTCCAGCTCGTCACGGCTCTTGGCCGTCGATACGTCCCACCGATCGGTGCGGCTGGCGATCGTTTCCTCGTCGGTCACGACCAGGTGCAGGCTCGGGTCGGCCAAAGCCGCCTTCGCGGCCTCGGTCAGGACGCCGTTGATGGTGGCCTTCGACAGCCAGACCTGGGCCTTGTCCTCTTCACGCAGCTGGCGGTGCACCATCCCCCGCACATACGCCAAATCGGCGACCAGCAGCGGGATGTCGGCCGGCCCGATCGATGCGGTCAGCACGTCGGCGTCGAAGCGGCCCGACGCGTTGGTCTGCCCGATCACGTCGACGCGGTCGAGCCAGTCAAGCGCGACCCGGCCCTGCCCGAGATGCGCCGCGGCGTGGGCCGCCAGCGCGCAAATCGACGCCGTCACGGCCGACATGATGATCGCCTGCGGGGGAAGTTCCTCGGCGGCAGCCAGCAACACGTCCGGCCAGCGCTGCGTCGTGTACATCAAGAACGCCCGGGCCAGCTGGTGCCACTGATAGTTGGCCCACGAATCGAGCAGGTCGCGATTGGAGAGCAGCCTGTCGGCCTCGGCGTATTCGCCGGCGATGGTCAGCGCCGACGACAACGCCAGCCCCACTTGCGATGCGTCGGTCACCGTGATTCCGATGTAGGACCCCAGCTGGATCTCCGCGGCGAGCGTCTGTCCGATGCGGGTCGTTTCGCGGTGCAGCCATTCGCTGGTGGCGTAGAGCCTCTTAAGCGAGGCGAGGTCGTTGTCGCCGCAGGCGATGCGGCCCAGCCACGCGTCGGCCATCGACGAGTCGGCGTCGGTCGCCGCGACGAACTCCGGCAGTGCCGCCGCCCGGCCCTGCCTGCTCATGACCGCCATGGCCCGGTCGAAATGCCTACGGGCAGTTTGCAAATCACCCATCGCGTGTGCCTTCGAATCCTCGACGTTCTACATGACCGACATGGTGACCGGGTCGAGACTCACGTAGCGGTTCTCGGCGCGGAACATGTCCATCTCGACCAGCCAATCCTTCCCCGCCGCGCTGACCCGCACCATCGCCGGGCCAACCTGCTCGATGATCACCTCGAAGTTGTGCCGCTGTCCCTCGGGCAGCCTCGTGCCCGACGGGGCGATCGTGATCACGGTCGCGGGTCGCGGGGTGGGCGAGATCGGCGCGACGTGCTCCACGACGCTGACGGTGGTGCGCGGTGCGGGCCGCGCCGTGCTGACGACGCCGATCTCCGGCATCCGCACGCTGGCCCAGCGCGTCATGTCGCGGGTATGCACGCACACCCGCTCGCCTGCGCCGGCGGTGCGGATCACGATCCGCTTGGCGACGGGATCGTCGGCGGCCACGAAAACCCTTGACAGCTCTCCGGCATCGGTGACGGGGATCAGCAGCCGGTCTCCGTTGCTCAGCTTTCCGACCAGCACGCCCGACGGGCCGATCTCGGTGAGCAGTTGATCGGGCAGCGGGCTGGGCCGCAGTGCCCGCAGGTAGGGCCGCGGGAAACACATGTTGGCCGCGGCGGCCGCGGCCTGTTCCCCGTTGAGCCGGCGCAAGATCACACTCGGCGGGGTGGGAGCCGGCGTCGGCGTGCGCACGGTGATCGTCGCGGTGCAGGTCGCATCCGGATACACGGTTACGTTCTGGATGACCTCGTCGGCGCGCAGCGTCCACGCCTGCGACAGCACGCGCGAGGCGATCGCGTCGGCCGGATACGCGTATGTCGTCATCCAGCCCGCCTCACCGCGGATGGCCTTCCATCTCTGCGTCTCCCCCTCGATGGCGTCGCAGCCCAGCCGCCGGTCGAGCTCGGCCAGATCGGTTGCGGTGGCCACCTTCGCCCGCAGCCCCTGGCAACGCAGCAGGCCCGCGATGCGCTGCGCCGCCGAAATGGCAGCGGCGCCAACGGTGGTGCGCCAGCGGAGCGCTTGTGTGTTGTCGATGATGGACAGCCGCATGATCAACCAGGTTTCCCGCCGGCCCGCATACGGCGGGGTGCCGATCTCCGAGTCATACACCCGCGGGTAGTCCCCGATATTGCCGTGCCGGGACCCGAGTGAGACGACGCTGATCGAGTCGAGCTGCAGACCCAGCGCCTGGTGCATCATCGGCACCAATTCGACGACATCGATGACGTTGTCGGTCTCGACGGTCACCGAACCCGTCACCAAGGTCGCTTGGTGCGCCCGGCCGAGCAGCTGAACCGCCACCACCGCAACACCGTCTTGCACGCGGACCCCGCCGCCGGATCGGTTGTTGGCCACGGTGATTGGCGCGTTCCAGCGGATCGGGCGCCGCCCTCGCCGCCACAGCACCAGCCATGACCACGCCGGCTGACCCCACCAGCGGATGAACACCGCCGCGACCCCGACCGCCACGGCGATCGCCGCACCGATGTAGCCGCCCACCGCCCAACTCGCCGCCGCGAGCAAGACCACCACCCACACCCCGAGGACCCGCCGATTGCTACCCCGGCTGAACCCGGTCAGCGTGGAGCTCACCGCGCCCTCCTGAGCCGCGCGGCGATCGCGGCCACGAGCACACCGGCGGCCACCGCGCCGACGAACCCGATGGCGATGTTGCGTGCCCGGCGGTCCGCCGGTGGGGGCGGCGGCGCCGGCCTGATGATCCGGCTCTGCGCGCCCGGGGGCATCCGGTCACCCGGCGGGATGTTGAACGTCAGTGCCGCAACGGGATCGACCAACCCGTACCCGACCTTGTTGTCCACTCCCGCGGGTGGATTGTGCGCCGACTGCACGATCCTGTTGATCACCTGATGGGCACTCAGGTCGGGGAATTTCGCCCGGACCAGCGCCGCGACGCCGCTGACGTAGGCGGCCGAGAAGCTGGTGCCCCAGAACGGCATGTTCTTCTCGCCGGGCCTCGACGGCGGGTACGCGTTCACCGGCCCACCACCCTGGGGTGAGAGACCCATGATGTGGGTGCCAGGCGCGGCCACACTCACCCAGGGGCCCGACATGCTTTTGTCGAGCGGGGCGCCGGTGGCATCGACCGCACCGACCGACAGGACGTAGTCGGAAAACCACGACGGCGACGAGACAACCTTGACCTGATGCCAGTCCCGCGGATCCGACGGTTCCAGCGGGTCGTACATCGGGTTGTTGTTGCAGCCGGCCT
Source organism: Mycobacterium sp. 852014-50255_SCH5639931 (assembly GCF_001665605.1). GTDB lineage: Bacteria > Actinomycetota > Actinomycetes > Mycobacteriales > Mycobacteriaceae > Mycobacterium > Mycobacterium paraffinicum. The sequence continues at coordinate 420 of NZ_LZSV01000040.1, read as the reverse complement.
CCCCGTCGTTTCCGGCCGCGGCCACCACCACCGCGTCCTTGACGGTGGCGGCGTACCACAGTGCGGCGCCCAACGCCCGCTGGTCGGCGGGGGCCGCCGCCGGCAGGCAGGCGGTGACCGAAATGTTGATGACCTTCGCGCCCATGTTGGCCGCGTGGACCACCGCGCGCGCCACCGTGTTGAGCGTGCCGGCTTTGACCTTCTCGTCGGAGTTGGGGTCCCCCGGCCCGGGGTTGACTGGCTCAAAAGCCCTCGAGGACTGGCGAATTGAGATGATGGTCGCGTGCGGGGCCACGCCCACCACCCCATCGGGCGCTCCCGGCGGAGGCGGGGGCACCGCGGGTTCGTCCTCGGTCTGCGGATCCGCCGGGCCGTTGGAACTGGCGGTGGCGCCGCCTCCCTCGGGCGGCGGAGGCGGCG
>NZ_LZSV01000039.1 GCF_001665605.1 Mycobacterium sp. 852014-50255_SCH5639931 | reverse complement strand
CGACCACCCATGGCCAGCGCGGAGCGCCGTGTTCGTCCTCGGCGTCGGCCGACTCGTCGAAGGTGTCGTAGTCGTAGAGCCTGAGGTCGGCCGGCAGGTACGGGCCGCTCATGAAATGCTCGGACTCCGGCGCCGAATAGGCCCGCGAATAGGCGTCGGTCTGGCCCGTCTGGTCGGCCGCCGGCTCGGCGCCGTCGTCGAAGGGTTCGATCTCTTCGACGTGCCCGGGTTCGCCCTCGGGTTCGGGGACGTCCGCGGGCTCGATGTCGGAATCCGGTTGGTGGGGAGCCTCGTTCACCGAATCGGGTTCCTCAGGATCCCATTCCGGTGGTTTCGGCCCGCTCATCTTTGCCTGCCCTGTCCGACTGCCTCACCAGCGCGCGGGGCCCCGGGGCCATATCGTTGCGCGCGCGCTTGAGAAATTGTCATTTGCCTGGGCAAAACACTACCGAACCGAGAGGGGCAAAGAAGTCTTGGCGAACCGGCCACAGATCACGTGATCGGATTGTGACCTTAACGGCTGCGGATCAGTGTTTCTCGGGCCCGATGTAGTACTCGAAGACCAGTCCCCCGACCGACGCAAGGACGAACATCACCCCCGCGGCGATCAGCCACGGCAGCCACAGCGCGATACCCACCGCGCTCACCGACGCCGACAGCGCGACCAGGATCGGCCACCAGCTGTGCGGGCTGAAGAAGCCCAATTCACCTGCTCCGTCGCTGATCTCGGCGCCCTCGTAGTCTTCGGGCCGAGTATCGATGCGGCGCGCCACGAACCGGAAGAAGGTGGCCACGATCAACGCCAGTCCGCCCGTCAGTGCCAGCGCGGTCGTCCCGGCCCACTCCTCGCCGCCGGTGGCGAAAAGCGCCGTCAGCACGCCATAAAGCACCGCAACCACAATGAAGAACCCGGCGACGAATTCGAAAAGCCTGGCTTCGATATGCATTTGGTGTCCTAACCTACTGGCTTCCGGCCAACTGACCGCGCTTGGTGTCGAACGGGTGAGTGGTCACCGCGAGCGGCGTCTGGCCGATCGCCTGCAATGCCTGGGCGTTGCTCTTGCCGTCGATCCGCTGCTGCAGGTAAGCCTTGAAGTCGTTGGGCGGCACCACCCGAACCTCGAAGTTCATCATCGAGTGATACGTGCCACAGAACTCCGCGCAGTGCCCGACGAACGCCCCGGGCTTGCTGATGTCGTCGACCTGGAAGACGTTCACCGAGTTGTTCGCCTCGGCGTTGGGGATCACGTCGCGCTTGAACAGGAACTCGGGCACCCAGAACGTGTGGACGACGTCCGCGGACGCCAACCGGAACTGGATGCGCTTGCCGGTGGGCAGCACCAGCACCGGGATCTCGTCGCTGGTGCCCAGGATTTCGACCTTGTCGAAGTTCAGGTAGGTGCGGTCCGCGGTGTTGAGCCCGCGGACCGGCCCGACGAGCTCCTCGCCGTGAGCGTCCTTGCCCTCGGGCCGGGAGACCATGGCGTTCTTACGCGCCTGGTCGACACCGTCGTAGGTGAGCGTGCCATCCTTGAAGTCAACGCGCTGGTAGCCGAACTTCCAGTTCCACTGGAAGGCGGTGACGTCGACCACCACCTCGGGGTCCTTGTCGACGTGCAGCATCTTCTCCTGCACCACCACGGTGAAGTAGAACAACACCGAGATGATCAGGAACGGCGTCACGGTGAGCACCAGCTCGAGCGGCATGTTGTAGCCGAACTGACGCGGCAGCTCGGTGTCGGTGGCCTTCTTCCGGTGGAAGGCCGACGCCCAGAAGATCAGACCCCACACGATGACCCCGACCACCAGCGAGGCGATCGTCGCTCCGATCCACAGCTCGCGGTTCAGCTGGGCCTGCGGGGTGATGCCCTTGGGCCAGCCCAGACCCAGCACGTCCGACCAGCCGCATCCGCTCAGGGTGAGCGCCAACACGCCGAACGTCGCGGCCAGCGCCAGCGGCCGCAGACGACGGGACAGACCCTGCCGAAACCTGCCCTGCGACATACGTTGCGAACGGACCTGCTCGCGAGGTGTCACGTTGGCGCCTCCTGCTCGGATATCGAATACTACGCAGCGTAGACCACGCCGCCGACCCGAGCGACGAAACCCCGGCCCGCTGGGCCGCCCGGCCATTTGCGGGCGTCCCGGGTGGGACCGCAACGGCGTGCCCAACGTGCGGCATACTGGGGCGCCGTGTGTGGTCTGCTGGCGTTCGTCGCTGCCCCGGACAGTGCCGACCCCGCCCGGGCCGACGATGCCGTCGCGCGCGCGTCGCACTTGATGCGCCACCGCGGCCCCGACGAGCCCGGCACGTGGACCGACCCGGGTGCCGACGGATCGGTCGTGTTCGGTTTCAACCGGCTGTCGATCATCGACATCGCGCACTCGCACCAGCCGCTGCGGTGGGGGCCGCCGGAGGCTCCCGACCGCTACGTGCTGGTGTTCAACGGGGAGATCTACAACTACCTCGAGCTGCGCGACGAGCTGGCCACCGCGCACGGCGCGGTGTTCGCCACCGACGGTGACGGCGAGGCCATCGTCGCCGGCTACCACTACTGGGGCGCCGACGTGCTCACCCGGCTGCGCGGCATGTTCGCCTTCGCCCTGTGGGACACCGCCACCCTCGAATTGTTCTGCGCACGAGACCCTTTCGGCATCAAGCCGCTCTTCATGGCGACCGGCGCCGGCGGCACGGCGGTGGCCAGCGAAAAGAAATGCCTGCTGGACCTGGCGGAGTTGGGCGGATTCGACACCGGGATCGATGACCGCGCCGTGCAGCACTACACCGTGCTGCAGTACGTGCCAGAGCCCGAGACGCTGCACCGCGGGGTGCGCCGGCTCGAATCGGGCTGCTACGCGCGGATCCGGCCCGGGCGGCAGCCGGAGGTTACCCGCTATTTCGTGCCACGCTTCGCCGCCACACCCATCACCCGCGACACCGAACAGGCCCGCTACGACGAGATCACCGCGGTGCTCGAGGACTCGGTGGCCAAGCACATGCGTGCCGACGTCACCGTCGGGGCGTTTCTGTCCGGCGGCATCGACTCCACCGCCATCGCGGCGCTGGCCATCCGGCACAACCCCAACCTGATCACCTTCACCACCGGCTTCGAGCGGGAGGGGTTCTCCGAGATCGACGTCGCGGTCGCCTCGGCCGAGGCGATCGGCGCCCGCCACATCGCCAAGGTGGTCCACCCGGACGAGTTCGTCGCGGCCCTGCCCGAAATCGTGTGGTACCTGGACGAACCGGTGGCCGACCCCGCCCTGGTGCCGCTGTTCTTCGTCGCCCGGGAGGCCCGCAAGCACGTGAAGGTGGTGCTGTCCGGGGAGGGCGCCGACGAGCTCTTCGGCGGCTACACGATCTACCGGGAGCCGTTGTCGCTCAAGCCCTTCGATTACCTGCCACGGCCGCTGCGGCGGTCGATGGGCAAGGTGTCCAAGCCGCTGCCGGAGGGCATGCGGGGCAAGAGCCTGCTGCACCGCGGCTCGCTGACGCTCGAGGAGCGCTACTACGGCAACGCCCGCAGCTTCTCCGACGCGCAACTGCGCGACGTGCTGCCGGGCTTCCGCGAGGAATGGACCCACACCGACGTCACCGCCTCGGTGTACGCCCAGTCGGCCGGCTGGGACCCGGTGGCCCGCATGCAGCACATCGACCTGTTCACCTGGCTGCGCGGGGACATCCTGGTCAAGGCGGACAAGATGACGATGGCCAACTCGCTGGAGCTGCGGGTGCCGTTCCTGGATCCCGAGGTGTTCGCCGTCGCCTCCCGACTGCCCGTCGAGGCCAAGATCACCCGGACCACCACCAAGTACGCGCTGCGGCGGGCCCTCGAGCCGATCGTGCCGGCGCACGTCCTGCACCGGCCCAAGCTCGGGTTTCCCGTGCCCATCCGGCACTGGTTGCGCGCGGGCGAATTGCTGGACTGGGCCTACGGGCTGGTGGCGACCTCGCAGGCCGGTCACCTCGTCGACCTGGCCGCCATCCGGCGGATGCTCGACGAGCACCGCAACGGCGCCGGCGATCACAGCCGCCGGCTGTGGACGCTGCTGATCTTCATGCTCTGGCACGCGATCTTCGTCGAGCACACCGTGGTGCCGCAGATCAGCGAGCCGCACTACCCCGTCCAGCTATAGGCCGGGTCGCGAACTTCGAGTGTGAACCCTGGGCGGAGATTTTCGGCGTGTCCCCGCCCTCAGCTCACGCTCGACGCCGTCAGGCCAGCACCGCGGCGATCTCGTTGGCCGCGTCGTCGCCGTAGGCACCCGCCAACCGGCTCACCGCCGTCTCGCGGTCCCACTCCCAGTTCTGGGTCCCGGTCGATTCCAGCACCAGCACGGCTACCAGCGAGCCCAGCTGCGCGGAGCGCTCCAGGTTCAGGCCCGCGCTGCGCCCGGTGAGGAAACCGGCCCGGAACGCGTCGCCGACGCCGGTGGGGTCGGTCTGGCTGGTCTCGGGCACGACGCCCACGTGGGTCGTCGTGCCGTCGGGCTCGACGATGTCCACGCCCTTGGGGCCCAGCGTGGTCACCCGTAGGCCGACCTTGCCCTGCACGTCGGACTCCGACCAGCCGGTCTTATTGAGCAGCAGCTCCCACTCGTAGTCGTTGGTGAACAAATAGGCGGCGCCGTCGACAAGCTTGTCGATCTCTTCGCCGGACAGGCGGGGCAGCTGTTGGGACGGGTCTGCGGCGAAGGGCAGGCCCAGCTTGCGGCACTCCTCGGTGTGCACCACCATCGCGTCCGGGTCGTTGGCCCCGACGATCACCAGCTCCGGCTCGCCGATGGACGACACCACGTCGGCGAGCTTGATGTTGCGGGCCTCCGACATGGCGCCGGGGTAGAACGACGCGATCTGGGCCATGTCGACGTCGGTGGTGCAGGTGAATCGCGCCGTGTGCGCCGTCTTCGAGATCAGCACATTGTCGCAGTTGACACCGTGCGACTGCAGCCACTGCCGGTAGTCGTCGAAGTCGTCGCCGGCCGCGCCCACCAGCGCCACGTCGCCGCCGAGCACGCCGATCGCGAAGGCGATGTTGCCCGCCACGCCGCCACGGTGGATCACCAGGTCGTCGACCAGAAAACTGAGCGATACCTTCTGCAAGTGCTCAGCCAGCAGGTGCTCGGAAAACTTGCCCGGGAACCGCATCAGATTGTCGGTCGCAATCGAACCTGTCACCGCGATCGTCACGAATGTCTCCGCCCTTCGTTAGTAAGGTTATCTAGCTTACGCACGCCTCCGGACCGTCGCTGTGTCCACGGTCGGCACGAAGCGGTGCGCTAGCCTCCCTAGGGAACTCGCTCAAGTCGCCGGGACACGATGCTCGGTCGGGGTATCCCGCGCGTACTCCCGTCTACCACCGTAGGAGAACCAGGATGGCAGGTCCGCACTCGCCGAACCACACCGTCGGCGGCAGCGGACCCAGCGGACCTGAGCCCCCGGCCGGATCTCAGCCGCTCGAATTTCCCGACGACCCGCGCGCCGGCGACCCGGCTCCGGCCAATTATGCCGGGCAGCCGCCCCCGCCGATGCCCTACCCGCCGCCGCCCCGATCCAAGCGGCGGCTGGTCGTCGGCATCCTGTTGGCCTTCGCGCTGGTGGCCGCGCTGACCGTGGCGATCGTCTACGGCGTCCGCACCAACGGGGCCAACACCGGGGCCACGTTCTCGGAGGGCGCCGCCAAGACGGCCATCCAGGGGTACCTGGACGCGCTAGACCACCGCGACACCGAGGAGATCGTGCGCAACGCGCTGTGCGGGATGTACGACGGCGTGCGCGACAAACGCTCCGACCAGGCGTTGGCCAAGCTGAGCAGCGACGCGTTCCGCAAGCAGTTCTCCGAGGTCGAGGTCACCTCGATCGACAAGATCGTCTACCTGTCGCAGTACCAGGCCCAGGCACTGTTCACCATGAAGGTGTCGCCCGCGACCGGCGGACCGCTGCGCGGTCAATTGCAGGGCATCGCCCAGCTGCTGTTCCAGCGGGGCCAGATCATGGTCTGCTCGTACGTGCTGCGCACCGGGGGCTCGTACTGAGCCCGGGGCTACCCGGTCAGTTGAACGAGTCGCCGCAGGCGCACGAGCCGCTGGCGTTGGGGTTGTCGATCGTGAAGCCCTGCTTCTCGATGGTGTCGACGAAATCGATGGACGCGCCTTCCACGTAGGGCGCGCTCATCCGGTCCACCGTCAGCTTCACACCGCCGAAGTCCGCGGTCAGATCGCCGTCCAGCGTCCGGTCGTCGAAGAACAGGTTGTAGCGCAGGCCCGCGCACCCGCCCGGCTGGACCGCGATACGCAGCGCCAGGTCGTCCCGGCCCTCCTGGTCGAGCAGGGACTTTGCCTTGGTGGCGGCGGCCTCGGTCAGGATCACGCCGTGCGTCTTGGCGGTCGACTCGTTTTGCACCGTCATTGCTTCTCCTACATGCCTCATCGTTGGGTGGGTCCATTCAGGTTCGAGCCCGCTGGCCTCGCGTTAAGCGGCCAGATCCGCCCGGAAAAAGCCCACTGGATCAACGGTACCTTGCGGGACCGCTATTCCCGAGCCGCGCCGCCACCACGGATGCCAGACCCATCAGCTGATTGGCCGCGTCGGCCTGCGCCAGCCGCGCCGATCCGGCGTGCTCGGCGATGGACAGGGCGGACATGATGCCCGCCGAGCGGACGGTGGCGTTGTCCAGGTCGACCTGGCCGGCCAGCACGATCACCGGCACTCCCCGCGGCCGGGCGGCGTCCGCGAGATAGCCCACCACCTTGCCGTGCAGCGACTGCTCGTCGAAGCGGCCTTCACCGGTGACGATGAGCTCCGCCATGTCCAGATCGTCGGCCAGGCGGGTGTGATGGGCGATGATCGCCGCGCCCGACTCGCACCGGCCGCCGAGCGCCAGCAGCCCGGCGCCGATACCGCCGGCGGCGGCCGCCCCGGGTTCGGCGCTGACGTCGCGTCCGGCCACGGCTTCCAGGATCAAGGCCCACGCCTGGAGGCGGACTTCCAGGGCCGCGACGGTGACCGTGTCCGCGCCCTTCTGCGGCCCGAACACCCTGGCTGCTCCCCACGGCCCGAGCAGGGGGTATTCGGTGTCGGAGGCGGCGATGAGCTCCACATTGCCCAGCTGGCGGCGGGCGGAGTCCAGGCCGCCGAGCTCGGCGATCATCCCCTGCCCGCCGTCGGTGCACGCGCTGCCGCCGAGGCCGACCACGATTCGCGTCGCCCCGGCCCGCATCGCCTCGGCGATCAGCTGCCCCACTCCCCTGCTGTGGGCCGCCATCGCGGTCTCCGGGGTGGGCGGACCGCCCAGCAGGGCCAGGCCGCACGCCTGCGCGCACTCCAGGTAAGCGGTGGTCGTGGTGGGGTCGAACACCCATTTGGCCTCGACCATGGTGGACAGCGGCCCGGACACCCGCAGACGCCGCGTCTTGCCCAGCCGGCTGGCCAGCACCTCGACGAAGCCGGGGCCGCCGTCGGACTGCGGGGCGACGATGAACCGGTCGCCGGGGCGGCACCGGGTCCAGCCTGTCGCGATGGCCGCGGCCGCCTCCACGGCCGTCATGCTGTCGCCATAGCAATCCGGAGCCACCAGGACGAGCATGGCGGGCAGTTGCAGACGGCCGGGAGCGAGGCCCAAGGCAGCATCGTCCGAGGCCATCGACCCGTCGTCCATCACAGGCAGCCGTCCATCACTGGTAAGAGTAGGGCCAAGTGAGGGGCTGACGCAGGTCTAATAGCAAGGCATTCCAAGCCAATTCCGGGACGAGCCATTCGCGAAGTAACCTGGCCTCTGTGAAGTTGATGGGCCGTAAGAAAGGCCAGGACGAAGAGCTTGACGAGGGCGCGGCCGCAGCGGATGCCGCCGGCGCCCCCGAGACAACCGCTAGCGGGTCGCGTGGGACGAGCCCCAAGGGCCGGCCGACGCCCAAGCGCAGTCAGGCGCGGCGCAAGGGGCCGGTGGCACCCGCGCCGATGAGCGCGTCGGAGGCGCGCGCCCGGCGCAAAACGCTGGCCGGCCCCAAGCTCAGTCGCGAGGAGCGCAAGGCCGACCGGACCGCCAGCCGCGCGCGGATGACGGATCGCCGACAGCGCATGATGGCCGGCGAAGAGGCTTACCTGCTGCCGCGTGACCAGGGTCCGATACGGCGCTACGCGCGCGACGTGGTGGACTCCCGGCGCAACCTGCTCGGCCTGTTCATGCCGGCGACGCTGTTTCTGATGTTCGTCATGTTCACCACCCCGCAGCTGCAGCTCTGGGTTTCCCCGGCGATGCTGGTGCTGATGGCCGTGATGGGTATCGACGGGGTCCTGCTTGGCCGCAAAGTGAGCAAGCTGGTGGACGCCAAGTTCCCCGACAACACCGAAAGCCGCTGGAAGCTGGGCCTCTACTCCGCCGGCCGGGCCTCGCAGATGCGACGGATGCGCACACCGCGGCCCCAGGTCGAGCGCGGCAGCGATGTCGGTTAGACGCGGGAAAGCCGCCTGAGCACGGTGCGCACTCTGGTGCTCGGCGGTATCCGGTCGGGCAAATCCCGGTGGGCGGAAGGCGCCATCGCCGAGGCGCTGCCGGCCGGCCAGCCGGTCTGTTACCTGGCCCCCGGCCCCACCGGTTCGGGCGACGCGGCCTGGGCGCACCGGGTCACCGAGCACCGCAACCGTCGGCCGGCGCATTGGTCGACGGTCGAATCCGACGACGTCGCAACGCAATTGCGGAACTCGCCGGATACTCCGACGCTCGTCGACGATCTGGGCAGCTGGCTGACCGGCACGCTGGATCGCCACGACGGATGGGACGGCGGATCGGTGGCGGCTCCGGTCGATGAGATGCTCGCCGCGGTCAGCGACTTCGGTTCCACGCTGGTGCTGGTCAGCCCGGAGGTGGGGTTGGCCGTCGTCCCGGCCACCGTGTCCGGGCGCCGGTTCGCCGACGAACTGGGCAGCCTCAACCAGCGGGTCGCCGAGCTGTGCGACCGGGTGGTGCTGGTGGTGGCCGGGCAAGCGGTGCCGATCAAGCCGCCGGGGACCTGATGGAATTCGCCCCGGTATCGCCGCCCGATGCGGGCGTCGCCGCGGCCGCCCGCGCCCGCCAGGACACCCTGACCAAGCCCAGCGGCGCGCTGGGCCGCCTCGAGGACCTTTCCGTGTGGGTCGCGTCGTGCCAAGGGCTTTGCCCGCCAAAGCAATTCGAGCGCGCCCGGGTGGTGGTGTTCGCCGGCGACCACGGCGTCGCCCGCTCCGGGGTGTCGGCCTACCCGCCGGAGGTGACCGCTCAGATGGTCACCAACTTCGATACAGGCGGGGCGGCGATCAATGTGCTGGCCGATCTCGCCGGCGCGACGGTGCGGGTCGCCGACCTGGCGGTGGCGGGCGACGCCCTGACCGACCGGATCGGCGCCCACAAGGTGCGGCGCGGCAGCGGCAACATCGCCGTCGAGGACGCGCTGACTGACGACGAGACCGCCGCCGCGATCGCCGCGGGTCGCGCCATCGCCGACGAGGAGGTCGACGCCGGCGCCGACCTGCTGATCGCCGGGGACATGGGGATCGGGAACACCACCCCGGCCGCGGTGTTGGTGGCGGCGCTGACGAACACCGAACCGGTTTCGGTGGTGGGCTTCGGAACCGGGATCGACGACGCCGGCTGGGCGCGCAAGACGGCCGCGGTGCGCGACGCCCTGTTCCGGGCGCGCCGCGTGCTGCCCGACCCGGTGGCGTTGCTGCGCTGCGGCGGCGGCGCGGATTTCGCCGCGATGGCGGGCTTCTGCGCGCAGGCCGCGGTGCGACGCACTCCGCTGCTGCTGGACGGGATGGCGGTGACGGCCGCCGCGCTGGTCGCCGAGCGGCTGGCTCCCGGCGCCCGGCTGTGGTGGCAGGCCGGTCATCGGTCCACCGAACCCGGTCATGCCCTGGCGCTTACCGAGCTGGGCCTGGAGCCGATTCTGGATCTGCGGATGCGGCTGGGTGAGGGAAGCGGCGCGGCGCTGGCGCTGCCGCTGCTGCGCGCCGCGGTGGCCACGCTGTCGTCGATGGCCACGTTCACGCAGGCCGGTGTGTCCAACCAGGCTTCCCCCCCGCTGTGATGCGTTCGCTGGCAACGGCTTTCGCGTTCGGTACGGTGCTTCCCGTCCCGCGTTCACGGCACGCGCCGATGGGCCGCGGCGCCATGACGGCGCTGCCGGTGGTGGGCGCCGTCCTGGGTGCGCTGGCCGCGGCGGTGACGTGGGGCGGTGCTCACGCGTTTGGCGCGTCCAGCCCGCTGTCCGGCCTGCTCGCGGTGGTGGCGCTGCTGCTGGCCACCCGCGGCCTGCACCTCGATGGTGTCGCCGACACGGCCGACGGGCTGGGCTGTTACGGGCCGCCGGAGCGCGCGCTGGCGGTGATGCGCGACGGGTCGACCGGACCGTCCGGCGCGGCGGCCGTCGTCTTGGTGATCGCGCTGCAGGGGCTGGCCTTCGCGGCGCTGGGGGCGGCGGGCAGGCCGGGGATCATCGGCATCGCCGTGGCGGTCTTCGCGGGCCGCGTCGCCGCGGTGCTGGCGAGTCGGCGGTCGGTGCCGGCGGCCGCGGGCAGCGCGCTGGGCGTGCGGGTCGCCGGCAGCCAGCCGGTGGTTGTGGCGGCGGCCTGGGTCGCGGTGCTGCTGGTCGTTGCCCTGGCGGCGGGACCTCGGCCGTGGCAGGGTCCGGTCGCGGTGCTGGCGGCGCTGTGCTGCGCTGCGGTGTTGATCCGGCACTGCGTGCGCCGATTCGGCGGCATCACCGGCGACGTGCTGGGTGCCGCCATCGAGCTGACCACGACGGTGAGCGCCGTCGCGCTCGCCGCGCTGGTGCGGTTCTAGGGCCGAGCGCCCGGGCGCCCGGGCGCTCGCGTCCCGCTGCCCCGCTGGCCGGGCGTTCGGACGCGGCTAGCCCAGCCGCGCCATCCAGCCGTGGGTGTCGGCGAAGGTCCCGCGCTGGATTCCGGTCAGCGTGTCGCGCAGCGCCATCGTCACTTCGCCGGGTTGGCCGTCGGCGACGGTGAAGTCGGTGTCGCCGTACTTGACGTGCGAGACGGGTGTGATGACGGCGGCGGTGCCGCAGGCGAACACCTCGGTGATCTCGCCGGCGGCGGCCTTCTTCTGCCATTCGTCAATGTCGATCTTGCGTTCCTCGACGGAGAATCCGGCGTCAATTGCCAACTGCAGCAACGAATCTCGAGTGATCCCGGGCAACAGCGAACCGGACAGCTCCGGGGTGACCAACCGCGCCGACCCGCCGCTGCCGAACACGAAGAAGATGTTCATGCCGCCCATCTCCTCGACGAAGCGCCGTTCGACGGCGTCCAGCCACACCACCTGGTCGCACTCGTGGGCGGCGGCCTCGGCCTGGGCCAGCAGGGAGGCTGCATAGTTGCCGCCGAACTTGGCCGCGCCGGTGCCGCCGGGGCTGGCCCGCACGTAATCCGTCGACACCCACACGGTGACGGGGTTGATGCCGCCCTTGAAGTACGCCCCGGCCGGTGAGGCGATCAGCAGATACCGGTACCGCTTCGACGGCCGCACGCCCAACCCGGGCTCGGTCGCGATGATGAACGGGCGCAGATACAGCGCCTCTTCGCCCCCGGCGGCGGGCACCCAGGGCTTGTCGACCGCGATGAGCTGACACAGCGAGCCCATGAACAGCTCTTCGGGCAGTTCTGGCATCGCGAGCCGCCGCGCCGACGAACGCAACCGCGCGGCGTTGGCCTCGGCGCGAAACGACACGACCGAGCCGTCCGCCCAGCGGTACGCCTTGAGCCCTTCGAAGATCTCCTGCGCGTAGTGCAGCACGATCGCCGACGGGTCCAGCTCGATCGGGCCGTACGGGATGACCCGCGCGTTGTGCCAACCCCGGTCGTCGTCGTAGTCGATCGACACCATGTGGTCGGTGAAGTATTTGCCGAAACCGGGCTCGGCCAGGATGGATCCACGTTCGGCGTCGGTCGCGGGGTGGGCCGAACGCGAAACCGTGAACTCGAGCGAGCCGCTGGTCATGCGGCTGATTGTATATCCGCCTGCGACCGGGCTTTTCACCTGAACCGGCGGCACTAACGGGTTTTCGCTTCGACGAAGGGCGGCCGCACGACCTCGCACTCGGCGGCACGCCCGCGAATGTCGACGGTGATGCGCTGCCCGTCCTCGACGCCGGCGTCGGCGTCGACCAGCGCCAGCCCGATGCCGACTTGCAGCGTCGGCGAGAACGTCCCCGACGTGGTGACCCCCACCGGCGTCTCGCCGGCGAGCACCGTCAGCCCGGGCCGCAGCACACCGCGGCCGACCAACCGCAGGCCGCGCAGCAGCCGCCGCGGCCCCGCCGCCTTCTCCGCCAGCAGCGCGTCGCGGCCGAAGAACGCGTCCTTCTTCCAGCCGATCGCCCAGCCGCATCGGGCCTGCAGCGGCGAAATGTCCAGCGCCAGTTCGTGCCCGTGCAGCGGGTAGCCCATCTCGGTGCGCAGCGTGTCCCGGGCGCCCAGCCCGGCGGGCTCCCCGCCGGCGGCACCGACCGCCGCGGCCAGCGCGTCGAACACCACCCCCGAGGATTCCCACGGGGGCAGCAGCTCGTAGCCGTGCTCTCCGGTGTATCCGGTCCGGCACACCCGCACCGGCACCCCCGCATAGGCGGCGTCGGCGTAGCCCATGTAGTCCATGCCGGTCGGCAGGCCCAGCTCGCCGAGCACGTCCGCCGATCGCGGGCCCTGCACCGCCAGCACCGCGTAGGAGCGATGCTCGTTGGTGATCGTCAGGCTCGCCGGGGCAGCGGCCTGCAGCGCCTCGACCACCGCGGCGGTGTTGGCCGCGTTGGGCACCAGAAAGATCTCGTCGTCGTCGACGTAGTAGGCGATCAAGTCGTCGATGACGCCGCCGGATTCGGTGCAGCACAACGTGTATTGCGCCTTGCCGGGCCCGATGCGGCTCAGGTCGTTGGTGAGCGTCGAGTTGACGAATTCGGCGGCGCCCGGCCCGCGGATCAACGCCTTGCCCAGGTGGCTGACGTCGAACAGGCCGACGGCGTTGCGGGTGGCGTTGTGTTCGCTGACGGTGCCGGCGTACGAGACCGGCATCAGCCACCCGCCGAACTCAGCGAAACTGGCCCCCAGGTCGCGGTGGCGGTCTTCCAGCGGGCCATGCTGTAAGTCATCGGTCACGACGGTTCACCCTAATCGCGGCTGCTGGCACACTTGGGTGGGTGGTCGATTCCCCGGACTTCGAAGCGCTTGAGGCTGCCGGAATCGCTCGCCCGCGCGAACGGGCCGACCTGATCAAATACCTCGACGAACTCGGCTTCAGCGTCGACGAAATGGTGGAGGCCGAGCAGCGCGGACGGCTGTTCGGGCTTGCCGGCGACGTCCTGCAATGGTCGGGGCGCCCGATCCACACGATGGCGACCGCCGCCGAGCAGCTCGGCTTGTCACCCGCGGAAGTCACCCACGCATGGGGTTTGCTCGGCCTGACCGTCGCCGGCCCCGACGTTCCCGCGCTGAGCCAGGCCGACGTCGATGCGCTGGCGACCTGGGTCGCCTTGAAGACGGTGGTGGGCGAAGACGGCGCGTTCGGGCTGCTGCGGGTCCTCGGTGCCGCGATGGCCCGGCTCGCGGAGGCCGAGTCGACCGCGATCCGGGCCGGGACGCCGGACATCCAGATGACCTACACCAACGACGAGCTCGCCACGGCGCAGGCGTACCGCGCGGTCGCGGAGTTCGTCCCCCGGATTTCGGCGCTGATCGACGTCGCTCATCGCCACCATCTGACCGGCGCGCGAACCCACTTCGAAGGCGTCCTTCGCGACACCTCGGCAAGCGTGGTGTGCGGCATCGGTTTTGCGGATCTGTCCGGTTTCACCGTGCTCACCCGCGCGCTGACCCCCGCGCAGCTTTCGGATCTGCTCAACGAATTCGCCGGGACCGTCGCGGATGTGGTGCACCGCGATGGCGGCCGGGTGGTGAAGTTCATCGGTGACGAGGTGATGTGGGTGAGCGCGTCGCCCGAACGCCTGGCCAGGGCGGCGGTCGACCTCGTCGACCATCCGCGGGCGCGCGAAGAGGGTTTGCAGGTCCGCGCCGGCCTGGCGTACGGCAGCGTCCTGGCGATCAACGGGGACTACTTCGGCAGTCCGGTCAACCTGGCGGCGCGCCTGGTCGGGGCCGCCGCCCCGTGCCAGATCCTGGCCGATTCGGCCCTGCACGAGCAACTGCCGGACTGGCCGGCGACGGCCCGCGGCCCCTTTGAACTCAAGGGTTTTGACGCCCCCGTCGTCGCCTTTGAGCTGCGGGGCGCGGGCGCCCCCGACCTCGGCGCGGGCTCCGCCGATTAGGGTAAATGCCCGTGACCACCGAATTGAGCTATGCAAGCCCATCCGTCAATGTCGCCACGTCGCTGCCGAAACGCGGGGCGGGTTCTTCGGTATTGATCGTGCCGGTCGTCTCGACCGGCGACGAGGACCGGCCCGGGGCGGCGGTTGCGGCCGGCGAGTCGCTGCTGGCGGCCGACGCCGTCGCCGAGATCGAATCCGGCCTGCGGGCACTCGACGCCACCGGCGGTAGTGAGCAGGTCCACCGCCTGGTGGTGCCGTCGCTGCCGGTGTCGAGCGTGCTGACGATCGGCCTGGGTAAACCGCGTCCCGAGTGGCCGGCCGACACGGTCCGGCGCGCCGCGGGTGTGGCGGCGCGGTCGGTGGGCACCGCCGAGGCGGCGATCCTCACGCTGCCCGGTGACTTCGACGCCGACGTCTGCTCGGCGGCCGTCGAGGGACTCATCCTGGGCAGCTACCGGTTCACCGAATTCCGCAGCGGAAAGACCGCGCCGAAAGACAAGGGGCTGCGCAAGATCACCGTCCTGTCGGCCTCGAAGGACGCCAAAGCGGCCAGCGCGCACGGCGCGGCCGTGGCGACGGCGGTGGCCACCGCTCGCGACTTCGTCAACACGCCGCCAAGTCACCTCTTCCCGGCCGAATTCGCTAAGCGTGCAAGGGCTTTGGGCGAATCCGTGGGCCTCGAGGTGGAGGTGCTCGACGAGAAGGCGCTACAGAAGGCCGGCTACGGCGGCGTGATCGGCGTCGGCCAGGGCTCGTCGCGGCCGCCGCGGCTGGTACGGCTGACCCACCGGGGTGCGAAGCTGGCCAAGAAGTCCAAGCAGGCCAAGCGAGTCGCGCTGGTCGGCAAGGGCATCACGTTCGACACCGGCGGCATCTCGATCAAGCCGGCGGCGTCGATGCACCACATGACCTCGGACATGGGCGGCGCGGCCGCGGTCATCGCCACGGTGGCACTGGCCGCCCAGTTGCGGTTGCCGATCGACGTGATCGCCACCGTGCCGATGGCCGAGAACATGCCGTCGGGCACCGCGCAGCGTCCTGGCGACGTGTTGACCCAATACGGCGGCATCACCGTCGAGGTGCAGAACACCGACGCCGAGGGTCGGCTCATCCTGGCCGACGCCATCGTGCGGGCCTGCGAGGACAACCCCGACTACCTGATCGAGACGTCCACGTTGACCGGCGCGCAGACGGTGGCTTTGGGCGCCCGGATCCCCGGGGTGATGGGCAGCGACGAATTCCGCGACCGCGTCGCCGCGATCTCGCAGCGGGTGGGCGAGAACGGTTGGCCGATGCCGCTGCCCGACGAACTCAAGGAAGACCTGAAGTCCACGGTGGCCGACCTGTCCAACATCAGCGGCCAGCGCTTCGCCGGCATGCTGGTGGCCGGGGTGTTCCTGCGCGAATTCGTCGCCGACGGCGTGAGCTGGGCCCACATCGACGTGGCCGGCCCGGCGTACAACACCGGCGGCCCGTGGGGGCACACCCCCAAGGGCGGCACCGGTGTGCCGACCCGCACCATGTTCGCGGTGCTCGAGGACATCTGCGAAAAGGGCTAGCGAACGGCTAGCGCCTCACTTCGTCAGCAACGAGAAGACGGCCCGCTGCACCGTGCGGCGCGGCCAACCGGTCGCGCCGTCGGCGGCCAACGCGGCGTTCGCCGCGTTGCGGCCGCAGGCGCCGTGCACGGAGCCGCCCGGGGTTGCCGACGCGCTGCCCAGATACAGCCCCTGCACCGGGGTTTCGGCGCGGCCCATGCCGGGCGCCGGGCGAAAGATCAGCATCTGCTGCAACTGCGCCGTGCCACCGTTGAGCGCCCCCATGTGCAGGTTGGCGTCGCTGGCCTCCAAGTCCGACGGCCGCTGCACGAACCTGTCGATGACCGCCGAACCGAAGCCCGGCGCGTGTTCCTCGATGACCCGGTCCATCCCCGCGGCGAGCCGGTCGGCCGACGCGTCGTCGGCGACGTTGCGCGGCAAATGCGTATAGGCCCAGACACTTTCGGTGCCCGCGGGAGACCTGCTCGGATCCGCGGTGGTGGTCTGCCCGAACAACATGAACGGATGCTCCGGCACCACCCGGGTGTTCAGGTCGGCCATCCAGCGGACCAGCCCGTCACCGTCGGCCCCCAGGTGGACGGTGCCGACGCCGTGCAGCTTCTGGGCGCGCCAGGGAACGGGCCCGCCGAGGGCGTAGTTGACCTTCACCACCGGCGGATCCCACGTGAAGTGCTCGAGGTCGCGCAACAGCTTGGGCGGCAGCGCATCCGGGGGAAGCATGTCGCGGAACAGCCGGGGCGCCGCCACGTCGGCGACGATCGCCCGCCGGGCCGCGACGGTGCGCCCCCCGGCCGTCGTCACGCCGACCGCGCGACCGCCCCGCACCTGGATACGGGAAACGTTCTGGTTGCACTCGATTCGCGCGCCTGCGGAGCGGGCACGGTTGACCAGGGCGGCCGTCAGCTGACCGGAACCGCCCACCGGCACGGGCCAGCCGCCGTCCTGGGCCAGCATTGTCATCAGGAACCCCATGGCGCCGCTGATCGGCGCGTCCGGCGGGACGTCGGCGTGCATCGCGTTGCCCAACAACAACACTCGGGGCGCCTCGCTGGCGAAAAGCTCACTCGCCATGGTGTTGGCCGGCTGCACCAGCAGGCGCGCCACCCGAATCGCCTCGGCCGTACCGAGTTTGGTCAGCAGTCGCATCAGCGGGCGCACGGGCGGGAAGGGCGCCAGCATGGCGTCGAGCAGCGGAGCCTTGATCCGCTGCCACAAGTCCACCAGCCGCCACCAGTTATCGCCATCGGCGGGTTCCCGCCGCGCGAATTCCGTTGCCGTGCGGGCAGGGTCGTGATACACGACGGGCGGGTCGTCATCTGCCGCGCTGCGCGGATGCCCGACCACCGCCGGCGCGTGCGACCACCGCAGCCCGTGGTCTTCGAGCTGCAGCGCCGCCATCGCCGGTGAGGCCACCGTCATCGGGTAGTAAGAGCTGAACAGGTCGGTGATGTAGCCGGGCGTCAGCTCCGCGCTGCGGACCGCGCCGCCCGGTTCCGGCTGGGCTTCCAGCACCAGCACGTCCCATCCGGCGTCGGCCAGCATCGAGGCGGCGACCAGCCCGTGGTGTCCGGCCCCGATGACGACGGCGTCCGCGGTATCCCCCACGATCACTTCACCTGGCTCGGCTCCTTGCGCTCCGCCAGAGCCCCCAGCCGCCACAGACATTCCTTGTTGCGCGGGTAAGCCGCAGCCAGCGCAAGGGAATTGGGCACGGCCCCCATCGGGCCCTCGACGGGCACTTCGATCATCTCCACCCGGCAGCCCGTCGGGGTCTCGTGCAGCAGCATCGTTATCCGCGCGGCACCGAGCGGCCCCAGGCGGGCGCACAGCACCAGCTTGTGCGGCGGTTCGCACTCTTCGACCACCGTCGCGTCGTTGATCACCAGCGGCCAGATCCCAATCGAGTGCCTGATCGATGAGCCGGGCTCCGGCCAGTCCGGATCGACAGCCCGCATGCGGCTGTTGCCCACCACCCACTGGGTGTAGGTCCACCCTTGGGCCAGCACTTCCCACACCCGCTCGCAAGGCGCGGCCACGTCCCGCGTCGCACTCAGCACCACAACCATTCCCCTTTCGGCTACCGCGGCGGAATACCCACGTAGCGGCCGCCGTACCGGTCAAATTCGGGTTTACCGGGCCCCAACAGTGGTTAATCTCCTAGCGGTCAAAATCCGGACGGCGAAAGGCGAGATCGTGACGGTGCGACGGTTGATTCTCGGTGTGGGCGCGGTACTTTTGCTGGCCGGTGTGATCGGGCTATTGGCGCCGGTGTCGATTTCCGACGGCAACGGCCATTCGATCGGGTGCGGGAACGCGGTCGCGACGGACCTGTCCGCGGCCAGAAGCGCCAACAACAACAGCGTGGCGAACATCCCGATCCTCAATCAGGTTGTTCCGCACACCGACTATGTGGCGCAGTGCCAGTCGTCGGTGGGCAGCCGGCGCACGTGGTCCATTCCGCTGGCGGTCATCGGGCTGCTCGCGATCGGTGGGGTGTTGCTGACGGGCCGTCAGGGCGCGGCGCGGGCGGGCACCTAAACCGCGGTCAGATCACCCGCATCCGCGCGAAGTTACGCAAGCCCTGCGGCGCCACGCGCGAAAGACCGTACAGCGCATAGGCTTCGGGAGCCACGGGGCGAATCGGCTTTTTCTTCTTGACCGACGACAGGATCGCGTTGGCGACCTTGTCGGGGCCGTAATGCCGCAGCGCGAACATCTTGCCGAGCTGGCCGCGCCGGCCGTCGACCTGTTCGCCCTTTCCGGCGGGCGCGTCGAACCGGGTGGTGTTGATGATGTTGGTGTCGATGACGCCGGGGCAGATGGTGGTCAGCCCCACCCCCGCGGCGTCGAGTTCGGCGCGCAGGCAATCGGAGAACATGTAGGTCGCCGCCTTCGAGGTGCAGTAGGCGTTCAGCGACTGCAACGGCGCGTAGGCAGCCATCGATGACACGTTGACGATGTACCCGCCGGTGCCACGCTCGACCAGCCGCCGCGCGAAGGACCGGCACCCGTTGACCACACCGCCCAGGTTGACGTCGAGCACCCGGTCGAACTGCTCGGCCGGGGTGTCCAGGAATCCGCCGGCCTGGCCGATGCCGGCGTTGTTGACCACGATGTCGG
The DNA here is from genome assembly GCF_001665605.1 of Mycobacterium sp. 852014-50255_SCH5639931. Classification (GTDB taxonomy): domain Bacteria; phylum Actinomycetota; class Actinomycetes; order Mycobacteriales; family Mycobacteriaceae; genus Mycobacterium; species Mycobacterium paraffinicum. The sequence continues at coordinate 82,336 of NZ_LZSV01000039.1, read as the reverse complement.
GCACGCCGTGTTCGGCGCTCACCCGCTCGGCGAACGCCTCCACGGCCGCGGCGTCGGACACGTCCAGCACGTAGGCGTGCGCGACGCCGCCGCGGGTGGCGATCTCGGCGGCCGTGGCCTTGACGGCCGCCTCGTCGATGTCGCTGATGACCAGCTCGGCGCCCTCCCGCGCGAACGCGAACGCCGTCTCGCGGCCGATTCCGCTGCCGGCGCCGGTGACCGACACCAGGGTGTCGCCGAAGGATCCGCGCGGGCGCCCGACCTGCGCGCGCAGCAGCGCGCGGCTGGGCGGTTTGCCCTCGGCCAGATCGGCGAACTCGTGCACCGCCGCGGCCATCACCTGCGGGTGGGACATCGGCGAGAAGTGGCCGGCCCTGATGTCGCGCCGCCACAGCCGCGGCACGAAGCGGGGCGTGTGGTCGTAGCCGTACGGCCGCACGTACTTGTCCTTGGTGTTGACGATCAGCTGCACCGGCACGTCGACGACTTCGACGCCCTGCCCGCGGCCGGAGAACGAGCGAAAGTAGTTGGCGGGATAGGTCTTTACCGAACGGGCGGCGTCGCGGGCCAGGTGGGGCGAGTGGTGGATCTGCTCGACCGGGATGTTGTCCACCGCGTTGCGCCGAAGCGCCGGGATCGACAGCGTCAGCCGGAGGAACAGCGGCGCGAGCACCGGGATCGAGAAGAAGATCATGTAAGTCAGCCGCAGCGCCTGGCTGATCGCCCGGGCGAAGGTGCGCGGGCGCCAGGGCCGCCGCAGCCCGCTGAAGATGTAGTCGACCAGTTGGTCCTGGCTGGGCCCGGACACCGAAGTGAACGTGGCGACCCGGTCACCGGCACCGGGCCGCTTGAGGTAGTGCCACACGCCCACCGAGCCCCAGTCGTGGGCGAGCACGTGCACGGGCCGGCCGGGGCTGAGCTCGCCGGTCACCGCGGCGAAGTCGTCGGCGAACCGGTCCATGCGGTATGCCGACACCGGCTTGGGCACCGAGGACTCACCGACGCCACGGTTGTCGTACCGCAGGATGCGGAACCGGTCGGCCAGCAGCGGCACGACACCGTCCCAGAGCACATGCGAGTCGGGGAAGCCGTGCACCAGCACGACGGTGGGCCCCTCGGGATTGCCCTCTTCGTAGACAGCGATTCGCGCGCCGTCGGCGCTGTCGACGAAATGCTGGGCTAGCTGTTGTGTTGCCGGCATCTCCGACCTCCCCGCTTGAACTGCAGTGGCCACACCGTAGCAAGGGCGTTCGGGGCGTCCCGGCATCCGCGCGCGGTCCGCCCTGGATGTGTGCCGGTGCGGATGCAGTGACAGGATAGTTTTGGATAGTTACTTCGAACGGCTAGCGACATGTTCGACCCGCCCCGACCCACGAGCGATCGAGGAGTCAAAAACGATGGCCTTCTCCGTCCAGATGCCGGCACTCGGTGAGAGCGTCACCGAAGGGACGGTCACCCGCTGGCTCAAGCAGGAAGGCGACACGGTCGAGCTCGACGAACCCCTGGTCGAGGTGTCCACCGACAAGGTCGACACCGAAATCCCGTCGCCCGCCGCCGGTGTGCTGACCAAGATCGTCGCCCAGGAGGACGACACCGTCGAGGTGGGCGGCGAGCTGGCCGTGATCGGTGACTCGGCGGAGGGTGGTTCGCAGGGCGGCGGTTCCCAGGCAGCACCGCAGGCACCCAGCCAGCCGGAACCGCAGCCCGAAGCCGCCCAGCCGGAACCGCAGGCCGAAGCCGCCCCGCCGGCCCAATCCGAGCCCGAACCCGAAGCCACGGCCCAGCCGGAGCCCGAGCCTCAGCCGGCCGCGCAGAGCTCCGGCGGCGGCGACGCGACCCCGGTGTTGATGCCGGAGCTCGGCGAGTCGGTGGCCGAGGGCACGGTGACCCGCTGGCTGAAGAAGGTCGGCGACTCGGTCCAGGTAGACGATGCGCTGGTGGAGGTGTCGACCGACAAGGTGGACACCGAGATTCCCTCCCCGGTGGCCGGCGTCCTGATCAGCATCACCGCCGAAGAGGACGCCACCGTGCCGGTCGGCGGCGAGCTGGCACGCATCGGCAGCGGTTCGCAAGCCGCTTCCGCTCCCACGCCGCCGCCCGCCCCCAAACCGGAACCCAAGCCCGAGCCGGCACCCGAACCACGCAAAGCCGAGGCGAAGCCCGAACCGCAGCCGGTTTCGCAGCCCGAGCCGGCGCCGAAAGCCCAACCGCCGCAGGCGCAACCGGCGGCCCAGCCCAGTGGCTCGAGTCCGAACGGCGCGCCGTACGTGACCCCGCTGGTGCGCAAACTGGCCACCGAGCACGACATCGACCTCGCCGGGATCACCGGCACCGGCGTCGGCGGCCGCATCCGCAAGCAAGACGTGCTCGCCGCGGCGGAAAAGAAACAACAGGCCCAGAAGGCGCCCGCGCCAGCGCAGGCACCCGCCGCCGCGCCGGCCGGGGAGGGCAAGGCGGCTCCGGCGGCCGCCCCCACCACGGCGCCGGCGCTGGCGCACCTGCGCGGCACCACGCAGAAGGCCAGCCGGATCCGCCAGCTCACCGCGAACAAAACTCGGGAATCCCTGCAGGCCACGGCCCAGCTCACCCAGACCCACGAGGTCGACATGACCAGGATCGTCGGGTTGCGGGCCAGGGCGAAGTCCGCGTTCGCCGAACGCGAGGGGGTGAACCTGACCTTCCTGCCGTTCATCGCCAGGGCGGTGATCGACGCGTTGAAGGTCCACCCCAACATCAACGCGAGCTACAACGAGCAGACCAAGGAGATCACCTACTACGACGCCGAGCATCTCGGCTTCGCGGTCGATACCGAACAGGGGCTGCTCTCCCCCGTCATCCACAACGCCGGCGACCTCTCGCTGGCCGGACTGGCCCGGGCCATCGCCGACATCGCCGCGCGCGCCCGCTCGGGTGACCTCAAACCCGACGAACTGTCCGGCGGGACCTTCACCATCACCAACATCGGCAGCCAGGGCGCGTTGTTCGACACCCCCATCCTGGTTCCGCCGCAGGCCGCCATGCTGGGCACCGGGGCCATCGTGAAGCGGCCCCGGGTGATCGTCGACGAATTCGGCAACGAGTCCATCGGCGTCCGCTCCATCTGCTATCTCCCGCTCACCTATGACCATCGGCTCATCGACGGCGCTGATGCCGGACGCTTCCTCACCACGATCAAGAACCGCCTCGAAGAGGGAGCGTTCGAGGCCGACTTGGGTCTTTAGGGGGCGGGCGAACGGTGGGCAAGCTCGTCATCGCCATAGCGGGGTCGTCCGGACTGATCGGATCCGCTTTGACCGCGGCGCTGCGTGCGGCCGACCACCGGGTGTTGCGCATCGTGCGCCGGGCGCCGTCGAATTCCGACGAATTGCACTGGAACCCCGAGAGCGGCGAATTCGACGTCGACGCGATCAGCGATGCCGACGCCGTCGTCAACCTGTGCGGTGTCAACGTCGGCCAGCGCCGCTGGTCGGGCGCCTTCAAGCAGGGTCTGCGGGACAGCCGGATCGCTCCGACCGAAGTCTTGGCGCATGCCGTCGCCGAGGCCGGGGTGGGGACGCTGGTCAACGCCAGCGCGGTGGGCTACTACGGGAACACCAAGGACCACGTGGTCGACGAAAACGACCGGGCGGGAAGGGGTTTCCTGGCTCAGCTGTGCGAAGACTGGGAGGCCGCCACGCTGCCGGCGCAATACGGTGGCGCCCGGGTGGTGCTCGCCCGCACGGGGCTGGTGTTCGCCCCCTCAGGTGGCGCGTTGGGGCGGTTGCGGCCGTTGTTCCGGACGGGCCTCGGGGCCCGGCTGGGCAGCGGCCGTCAATACATGTCCTGGATCACCCTGGAGGACGAGGTGCGGGCGCTGCTGTTCGCGATCTCCAACACCGCGCTGTCCGGCCCGGTCAACATGACGGGGCCCGCGCCCGTCACCAACGCCGAGTTCACCACCGCGTTCGGCCGGGCGGTCAACCGGCCGACGCCGCTGATGATGCCCGGTTTCGCAGTGCGCGCCGCGCTCGGTGAGTTCGCCGACGAGGGCGTGCTGACCGGCCAGCGTGCCATCCCGTCCGCGCTGGAGCGGGCCGGTTTCCAGTTCCACCACAACACGATTGGCGAGGCGCTCGGCTACGCCACCGCGCGGCGCGACCAGGACTAGCGGCGATCGCGAGGGCGGCGGAGCCGGTCGAAGCGGGTCGCCGCCATCGGGACTAGCCACTACGGCCGGCCGAGTGTCACGCCAGCGTGGCTGACGCCGCCCAGCGTGACGCCCCGTCGCGGGGCGGTTGTCCGGCGAGTACCGTCGCGAACGTGAGCGATTCCATCCGGTCCAGCCGGGCCGCGATCGAGGTTCGCCAGCTCGGAACAGTCGACTACAGCACCGCCTGGCAGCTGCAGCGCGAGCTGGCCGACGCCAGGGTCGCCGGCGGCAGCGACACGCTGCTGTTGCTGGAGCACCCGCCCGTCTACACCGCGGGGCGGCGCACCGAGCCGCACGAGCGGCCGGTTAACGGCACCCCCGTCGTCGACACCGACCGCGGCGGCAAGATCACCTGGCACGGCCCGGGGCAACTGGTCGGGTATCCGATCATCGGCCTGGCCGAACCGCTCGACGTGGTGAATTACGTGCGGCGCCTGGAGGAGGCGTTGATCAAGGTGTGCGGCGACCTGGGCTTGGAGACCGGTCGGGTGCACGGCCGTTCCGGGGTGTGGGTGCCCGGCGTTGGCGGCCGGCCCGACCGCAAGGTGGCGGCCATCGGCGTCCGGGTGTCGCGCGCGACTACCCTGCACGGGTTCGCGCTCAACTGCGACTGCGACCTCGGCGCTTTCGGCACGATCGTGCCCTGTGGCATCAGCGACGCCGGCGTGACGTCGTTGTCCGCCGAGCTGGGACGTTCGGTGGTCGTCGACGACATCCGCGCGGCCGTCGCCGCCGCCGTTTGCGACGCCCTCGACGGCGCCCTGCCGGTCCAAGAACACCCGGGTACGCGCGTAACATCAGCCATGTGACTGTCGCACCCGAAGGCCGCAAATTGCTGCGCCTCGAGGTCCGCAACGCGCAAACGCCGATCGAACGCAAGCCGCCGTGGATCAAGGTCCGGGCCCGGATGGGTCCCGAATACACCCAGTTGAAGGGCCTGGTCCACCGCGAGGGGCTGCACACGGTCTGCGAAGAGGCCGGCTGCCCCAACATCTTCGAGTGCTGGGAGGACCAGGAAGCCACGTTCCTGATCGGTGGTGACCAGTGCACCCGGCGCTGCGACTTCTGCCAGATCGACACCGGAAAGCCCGCGGCCCTGGACCGCGACGAGCCGCGGCGCGTCGCCGACAGCGTGCGCACCATGGGACTGCGTTACGCCACCATCACCGGGGTGGCCCGCGATGACCTGCCCGACGGCGGGGCCTGGCTCTACGCCGAGACGGTGCGCGCCATCAAGGAACTCAACCCGTCGACCGGCGTCGAACTGTTGATCCCCGACTTCAACGGTGAGCCCGGCCGGCTTGCCGAGGTGTTCGAATCCCGCCCGGAAGTGTTGGCGCACAACGTCGAAACCGTGCCCCGCATCTTCAAGCGGATCCGGCCCGCCTTCACCTACCAGCGCAGCCTCGACGTGATCACCGCGGCGCGCGACGCCGGGCTGGTCACCAAGAGCAATCTCATCCTCGGGCTGGGCGAGACCGCCGACGAGGTGCGCACCGCCCTGGCCGACCTGCGGGGCGCCGGCTGCGACATCGTCACCATCACCCAGTACCTGCGCCCGTCGACGCGGCACCATCCGGTCGAACGCTGGGTGCATCCCGACGAGTTCGTCGAGTTCGCCCGGCACGCCGAGGGGCTGGGCTTCGCCGGGGTGCTGGCCGGGCCGCTGGTGCGGTCGTCCTACCGGGCGGGCCGGCTCTACGAGCAAGCCGCGCGCACCCGCACCTGAAGATGTAGCGCCGCGCTAGTCAGCGGCGGCGGTACGTATTCTTTGACTATGGCTAAACCCCGCACCGCCGCTGAGAACAAGGCCGCCCGGGCGCAGGCGCAAGCCGCGCGCAAGGCCGCCGCGAAGGAGCGGCGCGCCCAGCTATGGCAGGCGTTCAACATGCAGCGCCGCGAGGACAAGCGGCTGCTGCCCTACATGATCGGCGCCTTCGTGCTGATCGTGGCAATCTCCGTGGCGGTCGGTGTGTGGGCCGGCGGGCTGACGATGATCACCTTGATCCCGCTGGGCGTGGTGCTGGGCGGGCTGCTCGCCTTCATCATCTTCGGCCGCCGGGCGCAGAAAAGCGTCTACAGCAAGGCCGAGGGCCAAACCGGCGCGGCCGCATGGGCTTTGGATAATTTGCGCGGCAAGTGGCGGGTGACGCCGGGGGTGGCCGCGACCGGCCACCTCGACGCGGTGCACCGGGTCATCGGCCGGCCCGGCGTCATCTTGGTCGGGGAAGGGTCGTCGGCCCGGGTCCGGCCGCTGCTGGCCCAGGAGAAGAAGCGCACCGCGCGGCTCGTCGGCGACGTGCCGATCTACGACATCATCGTCGGCAACGGCGACGACGAGGTTCCGCTGTCCAAGCTGGAGCGCCACCTCAACCGCCTGCCGGCCAACATCACCGCCAAACAGATGGACACGCTGGAGTCCCGGTTGGCCGCGTTGGGGACGCGGGCCGGCGCCGCCGTCCTGCCGAAGGGGCCGCTCCCCAACGCCGGCAAGATGCGCGGTGTGCAGCGCACCGTGCGCCGTAAATAATCAGCGCCGCACGACCGCCGTTGCGGTCAGCCGGTCCTGCAGTCCCCGGCCGTCCCAGTCGGTGAACAACGCCGGGACGACGGTTCCCACCAGCACGCCCCGTACCACCGCGCGGACGATGCCGACCGCCGCCTGCCCGTCGACCGTCACCACCCGCAGGCCGACCACCAACTGCCCGGGAGTGAAGCCGAACAGCCGCACCGAGACCACGCCCAGCACGAACCAGATGGCCAGCACCGCCGTCGCCAACATGTGTTCGGAGAAAACGCCGAAGCGCAGGGCCAGCGCGGCCAGGCCGTAGGAGATCAGCCAGTCGACCATCAACGCGCCCAGCCGACGGCCCATCGGGGCCAGGGACCCCGGCCCGGTTTCCGGCAGGCCCAGCTTCTCGCCGGGGTACGCGGATCGCGATTCCGGCGTCATCGGCCGAGACCAGCGTTCGGCTCCCCGACCCGCACGGCCGGGGACGGCAAGCGAACACTGCGCTCGAGCTCCGGACCAGATACGATCTTGCGATCCATGGCCCCACAATAGAACCCGCCGCCGGTGCCGCTCTTTTGTGTATGACATGGGTCGCGTAACGTGCGCGCAACACGGGGTTGACTGGCGGGCAACATCTGCTCCATAGCGTCAGGCCGCGGATCTCACCAAGTAAAGGAGCATTTCTGTGACGGAAACGACGCCCGACGACGTCTTCAAACTCGTCAAGGACGAGAACGTCGAGTATGTCGACGTCCGGTTCTGTGACTTGCCAGGCATCATGCAGCACTTCACGATTCCGGTTTCGTTTTTCGATGAGAGCGTCTTCGAGGACGGCCTGGCCTTCGACGGTTCGTCGATTCGCGGGTTCCAGTCCATCCACGAATCCGACATGCTGCTCCTGCCCGACCCCGCGACGGCGCAGATCGACCTGTTCACCGCACACAAGACGCTGAACCTGAACTTCTTCGTGCACGACCCGTTCACCCTCGAGCCCTACTCGCGCGACCCGCGCAACATCGCCCGCAAGGCGGAGAACTACCTGATCAGCACCGGCGTCGCCGACACCGCCTACTTCGGCGCCGAGGCCGAGTTCTACATCTTCGACTCGGTGAGCTTCGACTCGCGCACCAACGGCTCCTTCTACGAGGTCGACGCGATCTCCGGCTGGTGGAACACCGGCGAGCCGACCGAGAACGACGGCACCCCCAACCGCGGTTACAAGGTCCGCCCCAAGGGCGGGTACTTCCCGGTCGCTCCCGTCGACCACTACGTCGACCTGCGCGCCGACATGTTGTCGAACCTCATCAAGGCCGGCTTCAGCCTGGAGAAGGGCCACCACGAGGTGGGCACCGGTGGGCAGGCCGAGATCAACTACAAGTTCAACACGCTGCTGCACGCCGCCGACGACATGCAGTTGTACAAGTACATCGTCAAGAACACGGCGTGGCAGAACGGCAAGACCGTCACGTTCATGCCCAAGCCGCTGTTCGGCGACAACGGCTCCGGCATGCACACCCACCAGTCGCTGTGGAAGGACGGCAGCCCGCTGATGTACGACGAGACCGGTTACGCCGGCCTGTCGGACACCGCGCGGCACTACATCGGCGGCCTGTTGCACCACGCCCCGTCGCTGCTGGCCTTCACCAACCCGACCGTCAACTCCTACAAGCGACTGGTCCCGGGTTACGAGGCGCCGATCAACCTGGTCTACAGCCAGCGCAACCGCTCGGCCTGTGTCCGCATCCCGATCACCGGCAGCAACCCGAAGGCCAAGCGGCTCGAATTCCGTTGCCCCGACTCGTCGGGCAACCCGTACCTGGCGTTCTCGGCGATGCTGATGGCCGGGCTCGACGGGATCAAGAACAAGATCGAGCCGCAGGCCCCGGTGGACAAGGACCTGTACGAATTGCCGCCGGAGGAGGCCGCCAACATCCCGCAGGCGCCCACCCAGCTGTCCGCGGTGATCGACCGGCTGGAAGAGGACCACGAATACCTCACTGAGGGCGGCGTTTTCACGCCCGACCTGATCGAGACGTGGATCAGCTTCAAGCGCGAGAACGAGATCCTGCCGGTGCAGATCCGGCCGCACCCGTACGAGTTCGCGCTCTACTACGACGTCTAAGTCGACGTCCGTCCGCAGTAGCTCCTAGAAGAGTCCACCCACTCGCGATCAGTTCAGCGAGCGGGTGGACTCTTCGCTTTCAGTGCCGAGCATGTGGCGGAAAGTTCAGATTCGAAGTCTTGCGGCGGCAACGGATACGGCGTTAGCTTCTGGGTCATGACTATCAGCACCGCACAGGTAATGGTCGGGAGCCGCGTGGGCGGCGGAGCCGGCGGGGGACGCTTCATCGGTGGCGGGGCCGGCGGCGGCCGCTTCGGCGGAGGCGCCGGCGGGGGCCGCTTCGGTGGCGGAGCCGGCGGAGGCCGCCACGGTGGCGGAGCTGGCGGTGGCTTCGTCGGTGGCGGGGCCGGCGGGGGCCGTTAACCAATCACCCGATCGGGGCAGGCGGCTCGTCTGGGTCGGCCGTCCCGCCGAGGTCGAGTTGCATCCACGCGACGTCGTGCCAGCGGCCGCGTTTCCATTCGACGCGCCGATATAGGCCGGCGTCCTGGAACCCGAACGATCGGTGAAAGCCGTTGCTGGCCTCGTTCGGTTGGGTGATGCCGGCGAAGGCCCTCCGGTAGCCGCGCTCCGTGAGCCGGCGCAGCAATTGCGTGTAGAGCCGGCGACCGCCGCGCGTGCGGTGATGGTCGGGGTCGACGTAAATTCCGGTCTCCACCGACCATTGGAAGCTGGGCAGGCGCCGCAGCGCGTGGCCGTAGGCGAAACCGATGGCCCGAGCGTTGCGTTCGAGGACGAGCCATTCGTGGGCGTCGCGGATGCGGTTGGCCATCTCCCCGACGCTCGGGACTTCGATCTCCCAGCTGATCGCCGTTTCCTCGACATACGGGCGGTAGATCGCAAGGCACGCCGCGGCATCCTCCGCGGACGCCGGACGCACCGGGTCGATGTTCGCTGGCATGCTCGGCATTCTTTCAGGCTTGCATGGGGTTACCGCCGGCTACCCAAACGCGATCGAACTCGCGAGACATAAACCACGGCGGACTTTTACGGTGTGTCGTCGCCATAGGTTATGTGTCGTGGCGGAAGGCGCCACGTGGCGGAAGGCGCCAGGAGGCGAAAGGCGCGAGAAGGCGCAAAGTCGCGACTAGCCGTCGAGCGCCAGGTCCTTGCGGAAGCGCTGCATGCCGTCGATCTTGTCGTCCAGCGACGCGTCCGGTCCCGCGTAGAATATCCACGGCATGGTGATGATGCCCGTGATGCCGGCGTCGGCGGCGCGTTGGTAGTCGGCGGTGGTGAAGGCGTCGGTCAGCGGTGTCAGGATGGTGAAATCGTCCATCGACAAACCGTTTTCGGCCCGCAACTCCCGCAGCCGGCCCACGGCCTCGGTGGCGCGTTCGGTCTTGATCAGATCGCCGATCCAGCCGTCGTTGCGGGCGGCCCGGCGCAGCGCGATGTCGCTGAGCCCGCCGACGTACACCGGGATCGGCGGCGGCGTCGGCTCCATTTCCAGCCGCGGGGCGCGATAGAACGTGCCCTCGAATTCCGTCCAGCCCGGCCGCCACAGCGCGCGCATCAGGTCGATGATCTCGTCGGTCCGTTTCCCGCGGGCCTCGAACCGCTCGCCCATCAACGCGAATTCCTCGCGGCACCAGCCGACGCCGATGCCGAGCTCCACCCGGCCCGACGCCAGAACCGCCGCGGTGCCAATGGCTTTGGCGGCCGAGTAGGGGTTGCGCATCGCGGGGATGTAGACGGTGTTGACGAACCGCAGCCGCGTGGTGACCTGGGCCAGAGCGCCGATGAGGACCCACGGGTCGGGCCAGTCGGTGAATGGCTGCCAACGCCGTTGCCCATCCCTGGTGTACGGGTATGGGGTGTCCAGCGTCTCCAGGTTGACGACGTGGTCGGGAATCCCGATGCCGTCGTAGCCGAGTTCGTCGGCGGCCTTGGCGAGTTCGATGATCTCCCGGGTGTTCAGGAAGGCGCTGCTGACGTAGAACTTCATTCGGCTTCCCGGGCCCACGCCGGCTCGATGAAGACGCCCTCGGCCTCGACGGTGACGCCGGTGGCGTCCGAAATCGTGCCGCGTGCAAAGACTTTGCGGCCATCCTTGCCCTCGACCCATGCCTCGCAACGCAGCGGCCCGAGCGGGGTGCCGCGCAGGTACTTCACGGTGATGGTTCCGGTGAAACGCGCCTTGGACAGCCCCTCGCTGGCCGCCTCGCCGAGCATGTGGTCGAGCACCAGGGCGCTGACACCGCCGTGCACCAGTTTCGGTGGCCCCTCGTAGGCCGAACCGAGGACGAAGTCGCTCCAGCAGCGCCCGCGGCCATCGTGGTGGACGACGATCGGCGGCGCGATCGGGTTGCACACGCCGATCGCGGCGTTGCCCAGTGGCAGCGGGCGGCCGTCGACGCGGTAGCTCACCCCGACTGGCCGGGTCCGTTGCCGCAACGACTCGGTGACGGCCTCGATCGCGCACCGCGCCTGGGCGACGACATCGTCGTCGACCTCGGTCCGGATGGTGGCGTCGACGAGTTCGCGCACCGCGTCGGCCAAGGGGGCGTAGAGCGCTGTCACTCGCTCAGCCTCCGCCGCGTCGAGCACCTCGAATATGGCGTCCAACGCGCCGGCCTCCTGACTCAACTGCCAAACACCTTCCGTACCACGGCTTTCGCCCGCCGCGTCACCCGCAGATAGTTGTCCAGGAACTCCCCGCCGTCATCGGTCGGCCAGCCCGCGGCCACCGCGACGGCGTTGAGCTGACGCCCGGGTCCCGGCAGCTGATCGGTCGGCTTGCCGCGGACCAGCACCAGCGCGTTGCGGGCCCGGGTGGCGGTCAGCCACGCCTGCCGCAGCAGATCCACCTCCTCGGCGGGCACCAGGTCTGCCGCGGCGATCGCGTCCAGGCACTGCAGCGTCGAGGTGTTGTGCAGGGCGGGAATCTCGTGCGCGTGCCGCAGCTGCATCAGTTGCACGGTCCATTCGACGTCGGCCAGTCCCCCGCGACCCAGCTTGGTGTGCGTGTTGGGGTCGGCGCCGCGCGGCAACCGTTCGGACTCGACGCGGGCCTTGATGCGGCGGATCTCCCGCACCGCCTCGGCGGACATCCCGGCGGGCGGGTAGCGCGTCTGGTCGGCCATCAACAAGAATCGCTCGCCCAGATCCGCGTCGCCGGCGACCGCGTGCGCCCGCAGCAGGGCCTGAATCTCCCACGGCTGCGCCCACTGCTGGTAGTAGGCGGCGTAGGAACCCAGCGTGCGCACCAGCGGACCCTGGCGGCCCTCGGGCCGCAGGTTGGCGTCGACCTCCAGGGGCGGATCAACGCTGGGCGTGCCCAGCAGCGTGCGAACCTGCTCGGCCACCGTCGTCGACCACCGGATCGCCACCGAGTCCTCGACGCCGGCCGCCGCCTCGCACACGAACATCACGTCGGCATCGGACCCGTAGCCCAGCTCCATGCCGCCCAGCCTGCCCATACCGATCACCGCGATAATCGCCGGCGCCTTGCCGTCCTTGGGGAGGTTGGCACGCATGATCGCGTCCAGCGCGGCCTGCAGCACGGCCACCCACACCGAGGTGAGGCCCCGGCACACGTCGGTGACCTCGAGGAAGCCGAGCAGATCGGCCGAGCCGATGCGGGCCAGTTCGCGGCGGCGCAGCGTGCGAGCGGCCGCGATCGCGCGCACCGCGTCGGGGTGGCGGCTGGCCGAGGCGACCAGCGCCCTGGCCACCACGGCGGGATCCGTTTCCAGCAGCTTGGGGCCGGCCGCACCGTCGCTGTAGTCCTCAATCACGCGGGGCGCGCGCATCAGCAGGTCCGGCACGTAGGCGGAGGTGCCCAGCACGTGCATGAGCCGCTTGGCCACGGCGGGCTTGTCGCGCAGCGTGGACAGATACCAGTTCTCGCCTGCCAGCGCCTCCGACAGGCGGCGGTAGGCCAACAGCCCGCCGTCGGGATCGGGCGCGTACGACATCCAGTTCAGCAGCCTGGGCAGCAGCACCGACTGCACGCGACCACGCCGGCCGCTCTGGTTGACCAGCGCCGACATGTGTTTCAGCGCCGTCTGCGGCCCCTCGTAGCCGAGCGCGGCGAGCTGCCGTTCGGCGGCCTCCGACGTCATGCCGTGCCGGATCTCCAGGCCGGCCGGGCCGATCGATTCCAGCAGCGGCTGGTAGAAGAGCTTGGCGTGCAGCTGCGACACCCGCAGGTTCTGGTGCCGCAGCTCCTCGCGCAGCACGCCCGCGGCGTCGTGCCGTCCATCGGGCCGGATGTGCGCGGCGCGGGCCAGCCAGCGCACCGCCTCCTCGTCCTCGGCCTCCGGCAACAGGTGGGTGCGTTTGAGCCGCTGCAGCTGCAGCCGGTGCTCGAGGAGCCGGAGGAATTCGTAGGAAGCGGTCAGGTTCGCCGCGTCCTCGCGGCCGATGTAGCCGCCCTGACCCAACGCGTCCAGCGCGTCCACCGTGGATGCGACGTGCAGCGAATCGTCGCTGCGGCCGTGCACCAGCTGCAGCAGCTGCACCGCGAACTCCACGTCCCGCAGCCCACCGCTGCCGAGTTTGATCTCGCGGCCGCGCACGTCGGCGGGCACCAGCTGCTCGACCCGGCGGCGCATGGCCTGCACCTCGCCGACGAAGTCCTCGCGCTCGCAGGCGACCCACACCATCGGCATCAACGCGGTCAGGTAGCGCTCGGCGAGTTCCTGATCACCCACGGCCGCGCGGGCTTTCAGCAACGCCTGGAATTCCCAGGTCTTCGCCCACCGCTGGTAGTAGGCGATGTGCGATTCGACGGTGCGGACCAGCTCGCCGCTGCGGCCCTCCGGCCGCAGCCCGGCATCGACCTGGAAGAAGGCCTCCGATGCGATTCGCATCATCTCGCCGGCCAGCCGGGTGGTAAGCGCGTCGGCACGCTCGCCGACGAAAATGACGTCGACGTCGCTGACGTAGTTCAGTTCGCGGGCACCGCATTTGCCCATCGCGATGACGGCCAGCCGTGGCGGCGTGCGGTCGCCGCACACGCTGGCCTCGGCCGCCCGCAGCGCGGCGGCCAGCGCGGCGTCCGCCAAGTCCGACAGCTGGGCGCCCACCAAGGTGAACGGCAGCACCGGCTCGTCTTCCACCGTCGCGGCCAGGTCGAGCGCGGCCAGCACCAGCAGCTGGTCGCGGTACAGGTTCTGCAGGCGCGTCACAACCGAACCCGGCGCGTCTGACGCTTCGTCGACACACTGGGTGAACACCGCGCGCAGCTCGTCGCGCGTGGGCAGTTTGGCCTTGCCCCGCAACAGTTTCCACGACTCCGGGTGGACGGCCAGGTGGTCCCCGAGGGCCAACGACGCGCCGAGCACCGCGAACAGCCGTCCGCGCAAGGGCCGTTCGGTGAGCAGCGCGGCGTTGAGCTCGTCCCAGTCGGTGTCGGGGTTCTCCGCCAACCGGATCAGGGCGCGCAGCGCGGCGTCGGGGTCGGGTGCGCGCGACAGCGACCACAGCAGGTCGACGTGCGCTTGGTCGTCATGGTCGTACCAACCCAGCTGCGCCAGGCGATCGCCCGCGGGAGGATCGACCAGGCCAAGCCGGCCCACGCTGGGCAGCCGGGGGCGCTGCGTCGCGGGTTTGGTCACGCCCACGACGGTATCGCAACCGCCTGCGTTGCACGGCCAAGGCGGCCTCCCTGTTAACGGCGACGGGGGCTACAGCGACAGGTAGGTGCTCAGCTCGTACTGCGTGACATGGCTGCGGTAGTTCGCCCATTCCGTGCGCTTGTTGCGCAGGAAGAAGTCAAAAACGTGCTCCCCCAAGGTTTCCGCGACGAGCTCGGAGGACTCCATGGCGCGCAGCGCGCTGTCCAGGCTGGTCGGCAGCTCGCGGTAGCCCATCGCGATCCGCTCCTCGGGCGTCAGGTCCCACACGTTGTCCTCGGCCTGCGGCCCCAGCACGTAGCCCTTCTCCACCCCGCGCAGCCCGGCGGCCAGCAGCACGGCGAACGTCAGATACGGGTTGCAGGCCGAGTCGGGGCTGCGCACCTCGATGCGCCGCGACGACGTCTTGTGCGGGGTGTACATCGGCACCCGCACCAGCGCCGACCGGTTGGCCGCACCCCACGACGCCGCGGTGGGCGCCTCACCGCCCTGCACCAGCCGCTTGTAGGAGTTGACCCACTGATTGGTGACCGCGCTGATCTCGGAGGCGTGCTCGAGGATGCCGGCGATGAACGACTTGCCCACGTCGGACAGCTGCAGCGGGTCGTCGGGACTGTGGAACGCGTTGACGTCACCCTCGAACAGGCTCATGTGGGTGTGCATCGCCGAGCCGGGGTGTTGCCCGAACGGCTTGGGCATGAACGACGCCCGGGCGCCGTTCTCGATCGCGACCTCCTTGATGACGTAGCGGAACGTCATCACGTTGTCGGCCATCGACAGCGCGTCGGCGAATCGCAGGTCGATCTCCTGCTGGCCGGGCGCGCCTTCGTGGTGGCTGAACTCGACCGAGATGCCCATGAATTCCAGCGACTCGATGGCGTGGCGGCGGAAGTTCGAGGCGGAGTCGTGCACCGCCTGGTCGAAGTAGCCGGCGTTGTCGACCGGCACGGGCACCGACCCGTCGTCCGGTCCAGGCTTGAGCAGGAAGAACTCGATCTCGGGGTGGACGTAGCAGGAGAACCCGAGGTCGTTGGCCTTCTGCAGCTGGCGGCGCAGCACGTGCCGCGGGTCCGCCCAGGACGGCGAGCCGTCCGGCATGGTGATGTCGCAGAACATCCGCGCCGAGTGGTGGTGGCCGCCGGAAGCCCACGGCAGCACCTGGAAGGTCGACGGGTCCGGGTTGGCCACGGTGTCGGATTCCGAGACGCGCGAGAAGCCCTCGATCGAAGATCCGTCGAAGCCGATGCCCTCTTCGAAGGCGCCTTCGAGTTCGGCCGGGGCGATGGCGACCGACTTGAGGAAACCGAGCACATCGGTGAACCACAGCCGAACAAAGCGGATATCCCGTTCCTCCAGGGTGCGGAGGACGAATTCCTTCTGGCGATCCATAACCGAAACAGTAGGCAACAGCTGTTAATTCTGTGTTACCGACGCGCGATCACAACAATTGCGAACATTGCAAACAGGCTGCTCAGTGCGGTCACGACTTGCAGCGGTAGGACGCGGGCGGCAACGTGCCCGCGACGAGGTACCGCATGACGGCGGCATCCACGCACTGATCGCCGTTGAACACCGCGGTGTGCTGCGTCCCGTCGTAGGTGATCAACGGGCCGCCCAGCTGGCGCGCCAGGTTCACCCCGGCCTGATACGGCGTGGCCGGGTCGTGCGTGGTGGAGACCACGACGACCTTGCCCGGCGCCGCGGGCGACGCGGCGTGCGGCGTCGACGTCGCCGGGGCCGGCCACAGCGCACACAGATCGCGGGGCGCGTTCCCGGTGAACTGCCCGTAGCTGAGGAAGGGGGCGGCCTGGCGGATGCGCTGATCGGCGGAAACCCAGCTCGCCGAATCCCGCGGCGTGGGCGCGTCAACGCACCGGATCGCGTTGAAGGCGTCCTGATCGTTGGTGTAGTGCCCGCTGCGGTCCCGGCCCTCGTAGTCGTCGGCGAGCAGCAACAGGTCGCCAGCGTCGGTGCCGCGCTGCAGCCCGAGCAGGCCGCTGGTCAGGTACTTCCAGTGCGCCGGGGTGTACAGCGCGTTGATGGTGCCGGTGGTGGCGTCGGCGTAGCTCAGGCCGCGCGGGTCCGACGTCCGGCCCAGCCTGGCGACCAACGGGTCGACCAGCGCGTGGTAACGGTTGATGAACTGGGTCGGGTCGGTGCCCAGGGGGCAGCCCGGCGAGCGGGCGCAGTCGGCGGCGTAGTCGTTGAAAGCGGTTTGGAATCCCGCCATCTGCTGGACGTTTTCGTCGACCGGGCCGACGGTCGGGTCGATCGCGCCGTCGAGCACCATCGTTCGGACGTGGGCGCCGAACTTCTCCAGGTAGGCCGTGCCCAGCTCGGTGCCGTAGCTGTAACCGAGGTAGCTGATCTGATCGTCGCCGAGCGCCTGACGGACCGTGTCCATGTCGCGCGCCACGGACGCGGTGCCGACGTTGGCCAGAAACCCGCTGCCCATCCGGGAAACGCACTGCTGGGCCAGCTGCTGATAAAGCTGTTCGATGTGTGCCACGCCGGCCGGGCTGTAGTCGACCATCGGCTCGCGCCGGTAGGCGTCGAACTCGGCGTCCGAACGGCAGCGCAGCGCCGGGGTCGAGTGGCCCACCCCCCGCGGGTCGAAGCCGACCAGGTCGAAGTGCTGCCTGATCGGCGTGCCCTCCAGATCCGGGGCCATTGCGGTCACCATGTCCACCGCGGACCCGCCGGGACCGCCCGGATTGACCAGCAGCGCGCCGATCCGTTGGCCGGTCGCCGGCACGCGGATCACCGCCAGCTTCGCTTGGCCGGCTCCCGGGTTGTCGTAGTCGATCGGGACGGAGACGATGGTGCATTGTGCGGTGGGGACTTCGCTTGTGTCCGTGGCGAATTGACCGCAGCTCCCCCACGCCTGTGGCGTCGCGACCGACGGCTTCGGGGCGGGGGTCTGCCCCGCACCGGGTTCCGGGGTGGCGCCCGCCACCGGCAGTCCCACCGCCGATTGCCCGATCAACAGCCCGAATGACAGCAGCGCCGAGCTCAATGATCTCAGGCGCGACATGGCTGTCATCGTGTCAGCCCCGGGTACCCGAAGTGGCGCGAAACGGTTACACCTTGGTCTCGTCTGACGGCCCCTACCAAGGGTGTGGCCGACGTCAGACCTCCACGCGCACTAGCACTTCGCACCGCTCGGGGGCGTGGCACCGCCGACCAGATACGCCGTGACGTAGTTGTCGATGCACCCGTCGCCCTGGAACACCACCGTGTGCTGGGTTCCGTCGTAGGTGAGCAGCGAACTGCGCAGCTGGTTGGCCAGATCGACCCCGGCCTTGTAGGGCGTCGCCGGGTCGTGGGTGGTCGACACCACCACGGTCGGCGCCAGGCCGGGCGCGGAGATGGTGTGCGGCTTGCTCGTTGGCGGCACCGGCCAGAACGCGCAGGTACCCAAAGGGGCGTCCCCGGTGAACGTGCCATAACTCATGAACGGCGCGATCTCCCGCGAGCGGCGGTCCTCGTCAATCACCTTGGCGCGGTCGGTGATTGGCGGCTGGTCGACGCAGTTGATCGCCACCCGCGCGTCGGTGGCGTTGGTGTAGTGGCCGTGCGCGTCACGGCGCATGTACATGTCGGCTAGGGCGAGCAGGGTGTCGCCGCGGTGGTTGACCAGTTCGCCGAGTCCGTCGGTCAGGTGGTGCCACAACGTCGGCGAGTACAGCGCCATGATCGTGCCGACGATGGCGTCGCTATAGCTCAGTCCGCGTGGGTCGTTCGTGGGAGCGGGCCTGCCGACCATCGGGTTGTTGGGGTCGACGAGCGGGTCGACCAGGCTGTGGTAGACGTCGACGGCCTTGGCCGGGTCGGTGCCCAGCGGGCAGCTCGACTGCTTCGCGCAATCGGTGGCGAAGTCGTTGAACGCGTCCTGAAAACCCTTGGCCTGACGCAGGTCCGCCTCGATGGGATCGGCGTTGGGGTCGACCGCGCCGTCGAGGATCATCGCCCGTACCTTGTCGGGGTAGGCCTCGGCGTAGGCGGAGCCGATCCGGGTGCCATAGGAGTAGCCGAGGTAGGTCAGCTTGTCGTCGCCCAGCGCCGCCCGGATCGCGTCCAGGTCCCTGGCGACGTTGACCGTGCCGATGTTGGCCAGAAAGTTCTTGCCCATCTTGTCGACGCAGCGGCCGACGAATTCTTTGGTCTCGTCCTCGATGTGGGCCACGCCGGCCGGGCTGTAGTCGACGTTCGGCTCCGTGCGCAGCCGGTCGTTGTCGGCGTCCGAGTTGCACCAGACGGACGGCCGCGACGACCCCACCCCACGGGGGTCGAAGCCGACCAGGTCGAACCGTTCGCGGACCCGCTTCGGCAGCGATTGGACGACACCCAGTGCGGCCTCCATACCGGACTCGCCGGGACCGCCGGGGTTGATCACCAACGAACCGATCTTGTCCCCGGTGGCGGGGAAGCGAATCATCGCCAGCGTCGCCACGTCACCGTCGAGGTGGTCGTAGTCGACCGGCACCGCCAGCTTGCCGCACATTGCTCCGGCGGGAATCTTGACCTTCGGGTTCGCCGTCCGACACGGCGTCCACTCCACCGCCTGTCCGAGCTTGGGTTCCGCGAGCAGGGCGCGGCCGCCGACGACGCGCACGCAGCCCGCGAGAAGAAGCGCCACGGCAGCGACCGTTGTCCAAACCAGCAGCGTGCGCGCGACCTTGTCGCGGCGAGACAGACCCATGCCAACATATGCTGCCAGAGGAAACCTGAGATCCTCATGAGCGGCACCACGGCCGGCTATCGGGTGGCCGCGAGCAACTCCTCCATCGCCACCGCGAACTCGTCGGCCATCTCCCACAAGTCCGGCAACAGATCGGGGCACGAGAGCAGCCCGACGTCCAACTTGCCCCGCAGCGACATCGCGGTGATGTTGAGTCCCGACCCGTGGAAGATCGGCCCCAGCGGATACATCGCCTTGACCTCGCAGCCCAGCATGTACAGCGGCACCTGCGGGCCCGGCACGTTGGACACCACCAGGTTGTGCACCGGCATGCTGTCGGTGAACCGCGTCCTGGCATAGAGCCGCATCGCGATACCGAAAACCGCCGGCGCGGCGAACTGCGTCCAATCTTGTAACAGCGACGCGCCGATGGCGGAACTGTGTTCCTTGGCAACCGAATTCGCGTCGGCGATGACCTTCAGGCGCTTCACCGGATCCGCGATTTCGGTATGCAGGCTGGAGAACATGGCCGACACCTGGTTGCGGCCGGGCCGGTCGGATTTTCCGTGCACGGAAACCGGCACCGACGCCACCAACGGCGAGTCCGGCAAAGCGTTGCGGTCGGTCAGGTATTGGCGCAGCACAGCGGACACCAACGCCATCACCACGTCGTTGACTTTGACGCCGTCGAATCGATTTTTAACCGTTTTGATGTCGTCGAGATTCAATTCGGCGTAGGCGATGTTTCGGCGGTCGGTGATCCGGGCGTTGAATGCGGTGGCCGGCGCGGCGAACGGCCGTGCCATCGCTTGGCCCTCGCGCGCCCGACGCAGCGTGGCGACCACCGAGGAGACGGTGTCGGGCACCACATTGGCCAGCTGCAGCGGCCGGGCGGCGAATCGGACGAGCCCGCCCGCGGCGATCTGCCACCCACTGGCGCCGCCCACCCCGCGGGCCGGGTCCGGGGGCGGGGCGTCCGGTTCAGTGCCGCAAAGCTGTGACATCAGGTTGGCGCCGGTCACACCGTCGACGCCGGCGTGATGCACCTTGGTCATCACCGCCAGCCTCCCGTCACGATGGCAATCGGTGCCCGCCACGCCCTCGACGACCCACATCTCCCACAGCGGCCGACGCCGGTCCAACGGCGACTCCGCGATATGCCCGCAGATCTCGGCGAGCTCGGCGCGGCCACCCGGCGCGGGCAGCGCGATCCGGTGCAGATGGCGGTCGAGCTCGAAGTTCTCGTCGTCCACCCAGACCGGATGATCGAGATTCAGCAGGTTGTCGGCCAGCTTCTCGCGGAACTCCGGGATCGCTTTGATGCGCAGTGCCAACGCGTCGCGCAGCCGGTCGAAGGTGTAGCCGCCGGGCATCGTCGAGGTGTCCAACTCCATGATCGAGCACACATGCATGGGCTGCGACGAGGTCTCCAGGTACAGGAAGCTGGCGTCGAGTCCGCTGAGCCGCTGCATCCGAGCATGGTATGTCTCACATCACAGGAGCGGTGCAACCGCGCAGAAGAAATGGCAGAATGGCACCGTCAGACGAACCCGGGGACCTTATCCGGCCACGAGGATCGAACCGACCACCTATAGGGACAATGATGTCTGAGCAAAACGTTTACGGTGCAGGCACGTCCGGGCACGCGCAGCCGCTCACCAAAATTCGCACGCACCACCTGCAGAAGATGAAGGCCGAAGGGCACAAGTGGGCCATGCTCACGGCCTACGACTATTCGACCGCCCGCATTTTCGACGAGGCGGGCATTCCGGTCCTGCTGGTCGGCGACTCGGCCGCCAACGTCGTGTACGGCTACGACACCACGGTGCCCGTCTCAATCGACGAGATGATCCCGTTGGTGCGCGGCGTCGTGCGGGGCGCCCGTCACGCCCTGGTCGTCGCGGACCTGCCGTTCGGCAGCTACGAGGCGGGGCCGGCCGCGGCCCTGGCGTCGGCCACCCGATTTATGAAGGAGGGCGGCGCACACGCCGTCAAGCTCGAGGGTGGCGAGCGCGTCGCCGAGCAGATCGCCTGCCTGACCGCGGCGGGCATCCCCGTGATGGCGCACATCGGGTTCACGCCGCAGAGCGTGAACAGCCTGGGCGGCTTCCGTGTCCAGGGCCGCGGCGACGCCGCGGAACAGACCGTCGCCGACGCGATCGCCGTCGCCGAAGCCGGGGCCTTCTCCGTCGTCATGGAGATGGTGCCGGCCGACCTGGCCACGCAGATCACCGGCAAGCTGACCATCCCGACCATCGGCATCGGAGCCGGCCCGAACTGCGACGGGCAGGTCCTGGTGTGGCAGGACATGGCCGGCGTCAGCAGCGGCAAGGCCGCCCGCTTCGTCAAGCGGTTCGGCGACATCGGCGGGGAATTGCGCCGGGCCGCAATGCAATATGCGCAAGAAGTGGCCGAGGGCGTCTTCCCGGCCGACGAGCACTGCTTCTGACGGACGCCACCAGAGGTTTCCGCCCACCGCGACCCCCCGATCCTGCCAATTACGAAATTCCTTGTGTGGCAGGCCGGTACGATTGCTCTTGGATAAAGTCTCTACTCCGAGAGCAAGGGTGAAACATCGACCGGGAGATTCGTGGTGACTTCGTGCACCGTCGAACGGTGCTCAAGCTTCCACTGCTACTGGCAGGAGGCGTTGCACTGAGCCGAGCACCTCGCGCGGCCGCGGAACCCGCGCCTGGCACCTCGCCGCAGGCAGGCCGCTGGTCGCCCGAGCGCGCCAACCGGTGGTATCAGGCGCAGCCCTGGCCGGTTGGGGTGAACTACATCACCTCGAACGCCATCAACCAGCTGGAGATGTTTCAGGCCGATACGTTCGATCCCGGGCGAATCGACACCGAACTGGGGTGGGCCCGCGGCAGCGGGTTCAACGCGGTGCGCGTCTTCCTGCACGATCTGCTGTGGGAGCAGGGCCCCCGGGGGTTCCAAGTCCGCCTCGCCCAGTTCGTCGACATCGCGGCGCGCCACGACATCAAGCCGCTGTTCGTCTTGTTCGACTCCTGTTGGGATCCGCACCCCCAATCCGGTCCGCAGCGCGCGCCGACGCCCGGCGTGCACAACTCGGGCTGGGTGCAGAGCCCGGGTGCGCAACGCCTCGGTGAACACAGCTACATCCCGACCCTGCGCGACTACGTCACCGGGGTGCTGGCTCAGTTCCGCACCGACGACCGCGTTTTGGGCTGGGACCTGTGGAACGAACCCGACAATCCGTCGAAGTACTACCGCTCGGTCGAGCGGGCCGACAAGTTGGCCCTGGTCGCCGACCTGTTGCCGCAGGTGTTCGGCTGGGCCCGTTCGGTCGATCCATCCCAACCGCTGACGAGCGCCGTCTGGGACGGCGAGTGGGCGGACCCCGGCCGCCGCAGCGCGATCAGCGGCATTCAGCTGGACAACTCCGACGTGATCACCTTCCACTCCTATGACCCGCCCGCGAAGTTCGAGAGCCGGATCGCCGAGCTCACACCCCTGGGTCGACCGATCCTGTGCACCGAATACATGGCCCGGCCATTGGGCAGCACGGTCCAGGGTGTGCTGCCCATCGCGAAGCGCTACAACGTCGGCGCGTTCAACTGGGGCCTGGTCGCCGGAAAAACGCAGACCTTCTTCCCCTGGGACTCATGGGAACATCCCAACCCCGCTATGCCGGCTGAATGGTTCCACGACCTGCTCGCGCCCGACGGGCGGCCGTTCCGCGATCCCGAGATTCAGACGATCCGCGAGGTGGGCGGCCTGGCGATGCATCTCCGCGAAGGTCCCCCGCCGCCACCGCCGTAGCGCCGAGGCGGGCAACAACCCGCGGGCCATCGCCGCCATCCGCGTCACCGCGGTATGGCAGGCTATGAGAGCCCATCACCACCGTCCACGACGTTCAAGGCCGCGGCGACGCGCCGCAACGGAGTCGAACATGCCTGCAAAAGCGCCGCAAGCCTCGCGACATCGAGAGGTGGAGCGCAAGTTCGACGTTGGCGAATCCACCGTGTCACCTTCGTTCGAAGGCATCGCCGCCGTGGCGCACGTCGACAAGTCGCCGACTCAGACTTTGGACGCGACGTACTTCGACACCCCGGCACAGGACCTCGCCCGCAACAAGATCACCCTGCGCCGCCGTACGGGCGGCTCGGATGCGGGTTGGCACCTGAAGCTGCCGACCGGTCCCGAAGCCCGCACCGAGGTCCGGGTGCCGCTGGACGCGTCCGGCACCGACACCGTGCCGGAGGAGTTGGTGGACGTCGTGCTGGCGATCGTCCGCGACCGCCCCCTCGTACCGGTGGCGCGGATCACCACCCAACGCGAAAACCAGGTGCTCTACGCCGCCGACGGCGCGCCGCTGGCGGAGTTCAGCAATGACCACGTCACCGCGTGGTCGGCCCGTACGTCCGAAGACGCCGACCTGGAGCCCACCCAGCAGGAGTGGCGCGAATGGGAGCTCGAGCTTGCCGAGAAGAACGGCGCCCCGGACACCGAGCTGTTGAACCGCTTGGGTAATCGGCTGCTCGACGCCGGCGCCGCACCCGCCGGTCATGCCTCCAAGTTGGCACGCGTGCTCGGCACCACGCCACAGCCCGACAGCGCGCAGCCCGCCGAGCACCCCTTGCAGCGCGCGGTGGCCGAGCAGATTCGCGAACTGTTGGTGTGGGATCGCGCCGTGCGGGCCGATGCCTTCGATTCCATTCACCAGATGCGGGTCACCACCCGCAAGCTGCGCAGCCTGCTGCGCGACTACCAGGAATCGTTCGGATTGCCCGACGACGGCTGGGTTCTCGACGAGCTGCGCGAGCTGGCCGCCATCCTCGGCATCGCGCGCGACGCCGAGGTCCTCGCGGAACGTTACGAGCGTCAATTAGACGGGCTGACACCGGATCTGGTGCGCGGGCCGGTGCACGAGCGGCTGGTCGGGGGCGCCCAGCGCCGTTACCAGACGGGGCTGCGCCGGTCGCTGATGGCCATGCGTTCGCAGCGTTATTTCCGGCTGCTCGACGCCCTCGACGCGATCGCAGCGCAACCCCCCAGCAGCGCCCCGGACGGAGAGCACGCGCCGGTCACCATCGACGCCGCCTACGAGAAGGTCCGCAAAGCCGCCAAGGCCGCCGCCCAGGTTTACCGGGACCACCCGGACGACCAGCATCAGCGCGACGAGGCAGTGCACCGGATCCGCAAGCGGGCCAAGCGACTTCGCTACACCGCGGCGGCCACCGGCGAGGACAAGGTTTCCGAGCAGTCGAAGTCCGTCCAGTCGCTGCTCGGTGACCACCAGGACAGCGTGGTCAGCCGCGAACACCTGCGTCACGAATCCGAAGCCGCGCACACCGCCGGCGAGGACACCTTCACCTACGGCTTGCTGTACCAGCAGGAGGCCGACTTGGCCGAGCGGTGCGAACAGCAGCTCGACGATGCGCTGCGCAAACTCTCCAAGGCGGTGCGCAAGGCCCGGCACTGAGCAGGGCGGACGAGTTGGCCTGTAAGCCGGATTCTGTTCTGCGCACCTCCGGCAGCCGGAGACGCACAGTGGCGACCATCCATCTGGACACACCGTCGCCGGGTGCCTCGAGCGGCCTACCCGCAGGCTCGGGCGAGCAACCCTCGGACGCCTGCGCGGCCGCACCCTTCGGTGCGGCCTTCTTGGCCTTGCTTCGGGTGGGGTTTGCCTAGCCACCCCGGTCACCCGGGATGCTGGTGCGCTCTTACCGCACCGTTTCACCCTTACCACCGCGAGGGTGGCGGTCTGTTTTCTGTGGCACTGTCCCGCGAGTCACCTCGGATTGCCGTTAGCAATCACCCTGCTCTGTGAAGTCCGGACTTTCCTCGAACCGCCTTGCGACGGTCCGCGGCCGCCCGGCCAACTCGTCCGCGACGATCCACGGTACTACCTGCGCGATGCCGGGGCCAGCAAATATCGGAGGATCGGCGCGGCTCTATCGTGGACCTCGCAGGCAGGCACACGGAAGGACGCGAATGTCCCGGTGGACGAAGCGCGTCGACTCCGGCGACTGGGACGCCATCGCCACCGCGGTCGACGAGTACGGCGGGGCGCTGCTGCCGCGGCTGGTCACCGCCGGCGAGGCGGCCCGGCTCCGCAAGCTCTACGGCGACGACGCCCTGTTCCGCTCGACCATCGACATGGCGCCCAAGCGGTACGGCGCCGGGCAGTACCGCTACTTCCACGCGCCCTATCCCGACCCGATCGAGGAGCTCAAACAGGCGCTGTACCCCCGCCTGTTGCCGATCGCCCGCGACTGGTGGGCAAAGCTGGGCCGCGATGCGCCCTGGCCGGACCGCCTCGACGATTGGCTGGCCACGTGCCACGCGGCCGGCCAGACCCGGTCCACCGCGCTGATGCTCAAGTACGGCCCGGGCGACTGGAACGCGTTACACCGAGACCTCTACGGCGACTTGGTTTTTCCGCTACAGGTGGTCATCAACCTGAGCGAACCCGACACCGACTACACCGGCGGCGAATTCCTGCTCGTCGAACAGCGGCCGCGCGCGCAGTCCCGCGGCACCGCAACGCAATTGCCGCAGGGCCATGGATTCGTGTTCACCACGCGGGAGCGGCCGGTCCCCTCGAGCCGCGGCTGGTCCGCGGCACCGGTGCGGCACGGGGTGTCGGTGGTGCGCTCCGGTGAGCGTTACGCGATGGGGCTGATCTTTCACGACGCGGCCTGAGGGTTGCCCGGCCCTCCGCAACACCGTCGGGTTCTGCACAGTCGACCCCCGCACACCCATTGTGCGACCGCTTAGCATTGACCATTGCCCAGCGGAGATGTTGGTGCCAGTCTGACCAGATGACAGATACCGAAGGGTTCGTCGACCAGACCGTGACGGGTCTCGCGGAGCCGCAGCCGATGTATAAGGCGCTGCGCGAAACGAGCCCGGTGTTCCGGTCGCCGCAGGCGGTGGTTCTCAGCCGGCTGGCCGACATCGAGATGGCGCTCAAACACACCGAGCTGTTCTCGTCGAACATGGACGCCGTCGACCTGGGCAACGTGCGGCCGCTGATCCCCCTGCAAATCGACCCGCCCGAACACGCGAAGTACCGCCGCATCCTCGACCCGCTGTTCACCCCGCGGGAGATGGCCCGGCGCGAGCCCCGCGTCACCGAACTGGTGAACGAGATGATCGACCGCTTCGCCGATCGGGGCGAATGCGACTTCCACGCCGAGTTCGCGGTGCCCCTGCCGTGCACCGTCTTCCTGCAGGTGCTCGGGTTGCCGCTGGAGGACCTCGACAAGTTCCTGGAATGGAAGGACGGCGTGATCCGCCCGGAGGGGGATTCCGGCTTCGACCGCCGCCACGACAGCTCCGCAGCAGTGGCGCAACAGATCTACGACTACTTCGACCGTGCCATCGACGACCACATCGCCAGCCCCCGCGACGACGTGCTGTCGGCGATGATCGCCGCCGACATCGCCGGGCAGCCGCTGTCGCGCGAAGAACTCCTGGACATCTGCTTCCTGTTCCTGATCGCCGGCCTGGACACGGTCACCGATTCGCTCGACTGCTTTTTCGTGTACCTCGCGCGCCACCCCGACCACCGTCGTCAGCTGGCCGAGCAGCCCGACGTGTTGCCCGGCGCCATCGAGGAGTTGCTGCGCTGGGAGACACCGGTGCCCGGCGTCGCTCGAGTCGCCATCCAAGACGTCGAGGTGGGCGGGTGTCCCATCAGCAAGGGCGAACGGGTCAGCCCGCTACTGGGCGCCGCCAACACCGACCCCGCCGAGTTCACCGACCCGGAGCTGGTGGACTTCACCCGCAACCCGAACCGGCACCGCGCATTCGGCGGCGGCCCGCACCGCTGCCTCGGCTCGCACCTTGCCCGCATGGAGCTGCGGGTGGCGTTACGCGAATTCCACCGGCGCATACCGGATTACGAGATCAAGCCCGGCACCCAGCTGACCTACACCGCCGCGCTGCGTTCGGTGGAGTCGCTGCCGCTGGTGTTTCCGGCGCCATGACCCGGATACTCGTCGACGCCGACCGTTGCACCGGGCACGGGCGCTGCTACACCCTGGCGCCCGACGTCTTCGACGCCGATGAGGTCGGCCACTCAGTCGTGCTCGTCAACGAGGTGTCCGGCGAGCTCGAGGCGCAGGCCGTCACCGCGGAGCAAAACTGCCCCGAAGGCGCCATCTCCCTAACCCGTTGAAGCAGAACGTGACTCCGGTGGCCGCCGCGCCGTCAAACGAGCGGATGATCGCCGGGGTCGCCGCCGCGGCCGTCGCGCTCGGGGTAGCCCAGCTGGTGGGCATCCCATTCGGTGCGCGGGCCGACGCGCGGGCCGCGATCGGCGCGGCCGTCGTCGACCTGACACCGGGCCCGGTCAAAGAGTGGGCGATTCAGACCCTGGGCTCGCTGGACAAACTCTTCCTAGCCGTGGCCGTGCTGGTGGCGATCGCCGCAATCGCCGCCATTACCGGCACGTTCGAGACCCGGCGCCGTCCAATCGGTAGCGCCGTGATCGCCGCGGCGGGCGCACTCGGATGCGTCGCGGTGCTGTCGCGGCAGGGCGCGACGGTGCTTGACACGATCCCGACCATCGCGGGCGCGGCCTGCGGCGTCGCGGCCCTGCGCCTGCTGACCCGTCGTTTTCGGCCGGTCCCCGAAGACACCGGCGACCACGACGAGCCGGATACCGGCAGGCGCAGGTTGGTCGTGCTCGGCGTGCTCGGATTCGGAGTCGTGAGCGGCGTGGCGGGCGCGGTCATCACGCGGTTGGTGCATTCGGTGGCCGCGGACCGCACCAGCTTCACGCTGCCCAGACCGCGCACCTCGGCGCCCCCGATACCCACCGATGTGCAGCCGAAAGGCGTTGCGCTGCCGAGCTTCGTCACCCCCAGCGCCGACTTCTACCGGGTGGACACCGCGCTCACCGTTCCCCAACTCAGCCACTCCGACTGGCGGCTGCGCATTCACGGCATGGTGAACCGGGAAGCCACCTACACCTTCGCCGACCTCGCCGGCTTTGACGTGGTCGAAAAGGTGACGACGCTTACCTGCGTGTCCAATCCCGTTGGCGGCAAACTCATTTCGACCGGGGTCTGGATGGGCTATCGAATGGCCGATCTGTTGGCCGCGGCCGGTGTGCGTCCGGAGGCCGACATGGTGCTGTCGACGTCGATCGACGGGTTCACCGCCGGCACGCCGGTGGATGCGCTCACCGATGGCCGCGACGCGCTGCTGGCGGTCGCCCTCAACGGTGAGCCCCTGCCGATCGAGCACGGCTATCCGGCCCGGCTGATCGTGCCCGGGCTCTATGGGTACGTGTCGGCCACCAAGTGGGTCGTCGACATGGAGCTGACCCGCTTCGACAAGGCGGAGGCCTACTGGACGCGGCAGGGCTGGGCACCGCGCGCACCCGTCAAGACCGAGTCGCGGATCGACGTGCCGAAAAGCGGTCAGCGGGTGCCGGTGGGTCCCGTGGTTTTCGGCGGTGTCGCGTGGGCGCAGAATCGCGGCGTGCGGCTCGTGGAAGTCCGCATCGACGACGGCGCGTGGCAGGCCGCCGAACAGGGCACGAGCTACTCCAACGAGACGTGGCGGCTGTGGAGCTTTCCCTGGCAGGCGACGAGCCCTGGGCAGCACACCATCACGGTACGCGCCACCGACAACACCGGAGCCACTCAGACTGCGGATCGGGCCGCGACGGTCCCCGACGGCGCCACCGGCTGGCACACGGTGGACTTCACCGTGACGGGGACGTGACGGACTATTTTGACGAGAGTTTCCGCCAGCTGACTACCGCGATCACGATGCCGATCACCGCCGTGATCGGACCGATGACCGACCACGTCGTGGTGTTGCTCATCGGGCTACCACCAAGCACCCCGAATCCCTGAAGTGCCCAGATCAAACCGAACAAGGCGACGATCAAACCGAAGGCTAATGTCGCGACGAATGTCCTTCTCATAGGCGGATGGTACGACCAGGCTCACCGGCGGGCCAGCGCGTGCCATGCCATGTCGACGATGGCGGCGCAATAGTCGTCGTCGACGGGGACGTCGGAGTACAGGGCCCGAATGTTGAGCGGCGCCAGCAGGATCTGAACCGCCGCCAGGGTGTTGACGCCGTCGCGCAATTCGCCCCGCCCCCTGGCCCGGTCCACGACCGCGCGCATCGCAGCGAAATGTGCCCGCCAGAACCTCACGCGGGTGAGTTCGTCGTGCCCCCCACGGCGGTCCATCACCAGCGCGCGCAACAGTGTGCAGCCGACTTCAGTGTTGATCCGATTGGTCACATTGCGGGCCAAGGCCTCTAAGTCTCCCCGCAATGAGCCGGTGTCGGTTCCCGAACTCACCTTCTCGACATCGGAAAGAACCGCGTCGACGATGAGTTGGCGCCGATCTGCCCAGTACCGGTACACCATCGCGGGGTCCAAGTGATGCCGCTCGGCCAACGCCTCGATGCTGAACCGCTCGACGCCCCATCGGGTCAACTCGTCGAGCACGGCCGGCATCACCAGCGCCCGAACGTCCGCAGGAATCGAATCTCCTGATGGTTGAGACGGCCGCATGAGTTCTCCTTGACGCCTACAGGTAGCCCGTCTGGTTCACCAAACGCACAGAAGAGGCCCCGTCAGAATAGAACTCCGCAATGCTCAGAGACGCGAGGTCGAGGTGCAACCGGTACAGGATTCCCGGCCCCGCCTCCAGCGCGAGCCGCAGCAGCATCTTGATCGGCGTCACGTGGGACACCACCAGCACCGTCGTGCCCTGGTGCGCGGCGATGATGCGCTCGCGGGCCTTCAGGACCCGGTCGAGCACGTCGTCGAAGCTTTCACCGCCCGGCGGGGTCGTGCCGGTGTCCCGCAGCCAGCGCCCGTGCAGCTCCGAGTCACGCTCGGCGGCTTCGGCGAACGTCAACCCCTCCCAGGCGCCGAAGTCGGTCTCGATCAAGTCGTCGTCGACGGTCACGTCCAGGCCGAGCGCCTTGGCGGCCCTGGCCGCGGTGTCGTAGGCCCGCTGCAGCGGTGAGGCGAACACGGCCGAGATTCCCCCGCGCTGCGCCAGATAACGCGCCGCGGCATCGGCCTGCCGGCGCCCCACTTCGGTCAGGGCCGGGTTGCCGCGGCCCGAATAGCGGCGCTGCGCCGACAGCTCGGTCTGGCCGTGTCGCAACAACAGCAGCCTGGTCGGCGTCCCGCGCGCGCCGGTCCATCCGGGCGCCTGCGGGGATGGCGAGGACTGCGCCGCAGCGGTTTTCGCGGGCTCGGCCGCGGCCTGCCCGGGATCCTCCCCGGGGTCGCTGGCGGCGGCCGCGTCCATCGCCTCGTTGGCCAGCCGATCGGCGTACGAGTTGCGGTCCCGCGGAATCCACGTGTAGCCGATCCGATCGAACCGCGCCGCCAGCTTTCGGGCCTGGCCGTGCAGCTCGACCAGGTCGGGATGCTTGACCTTCCACCGCCCCGACATCTGCTCCACCAGCAGCTTGGAATCCAGGAAAACCGCGGCCTCGGTCGCACCAACCCGCAGGGCGTCGTCCAAACCGGCCAGCAGGCCACGATATTCGGCCACGTTGTTCGTGGCCCTGCCGATCGCCTGCTTGCTCTCCGCGAGCACCGTGGAGCGGTCCTCCGTCCACACCACGGCGCCGTATCCGGCCGGGCCGGGATTGCCGCGCGACCCCCCGTCGGCCTCGATCACCACCTTCACTGGTCGAACCCCTTGACCCGCAACAGGATCGCGCCACACTCCGGGCACCGCACCACGTCGTCTTCGGCGGCGGCGGAGATCCGCGACATTTCGCCGCGGTCGATCTCGAGGCGGCAGGCACCGCACCGGCGCCCGAGCAACGGCCCGGCGCCCGGGCCTCCCCCGGCGCGCTGGCGTTCGTACAACGCGGACAGGGCGGGGTCCAGCGTCGCGCTCAGCGTTTCGCGCCGCGACGAATGAGCCTGCCGGGTCTCGCTGATTTCGGCGAGCGCGGCGTCGAGAGCCCGCTGGGCTTCGGCCAATTCGGCCTCCAGCGCTTCGACCTTGCCCTGTCCGTCATCCAGCTGGGACTGCAGCTCCTCGCGGCGCTCCATCACATCGAGCAGCGAATCTTCCAGGCTGGCCTGGCGGCGCGTCAGGGTCTCCAGCTCGTGCTGCAGATCCGACAGTTGCTTCGCGTCGGTGGCACCGGACTGTAGCAACGACCTGTCGCGGTCCTCGCGCTGCCGGACCGCCTCGATTTCGGACTCGAACCGCGACACCTGAACGTCGATGTCCTCCAACGCGATCCGAATGGCGCCCAACCGGTCACCGGCGGCGCTGAGTTCCTCCTGCAGCCGCTCGCAGGCCTGTTGCTCCGCCAGATGGCTGGCCCGGTGCGTGATGCGGGACAGCTCGGCATCCAGCTTCGACAGCTCGAGCAGCGAACGCTGCTGAGCGACTTCGGCCTTCATCAGTGGTCACCCTCCATTTGCCCCATATTCCATGGGTCGGTGCGAATCGTGCATACCCGCACCGGCAGCGCGGCGCCGAAACGGGACCGCAGCAGGTCGGCGGCCTGGTCGCACCAGGGGAATTCACTCGCCCAGTGCGCCACGTCGATCAGCGCCACGCCGGAGGCCCGGCGATGCTCGTCGGCCGGATGGTGCCGCAGGTCGGAAGTCAGGTAAGCCTGCACGCCCGCGCCGGCCGCCGCCGCGAGCAGCGAGTCCCCGGCGCCGCCGCAAACGGCGACCCGGGATACCGGCAGGTCGGGATCGCCGGCCGCGCGCACGCCCCACGCCGTGCGCGGCAGGGCGGCTTCGACGCGGGCCACGAAGTCGCGCAGCGGTTCGGGCCGGGGCAGGGCGCCGATGCGGCCCAACCCGGCGTCACCGGGTGGGGGCAGCAACGCGAAGACGTCGAACGCGGGCTCCTCGTAGGGGTGGGCGGCGCGCATGGCCGCCAGCACGGAGGCCCGGATCCGAGCGGGCGCGACGACCTCGAACCGGTCCTCGGCCACCTTCTCGACGGCTCCGACGCTGCCCACCGCGGGCGACGCCCCTTCGTGCGGCAGGAACTGCCCGATGCCGCTGACGCTCCAGCTGCAGTGCGAGTAGTCGCCGATGTGCCCGGCGCCCGCCTCGAACACGGCCGCCTGCACCGCTTCCGCGTTGTCGCGCGGCACATAGATGACCCACTTGTCCAGGTCGGGCGCGGCCGTTCGCGGCTCCAGGGCGGCTTCGACAGTGAGGCCGAGGGCCTGGGCCAGCGCATCGGACACGCCCGGTGAGGCCGAGTCGGCGTTGGTGTGCGCGGTGAACAGCGAACGCCCCGTTCGGATCAGGCGGTGTACCAGCGCGCCTTTGGGGGTGCTGGCCGCCACGGTGTCAACCCCGCGCAGCAGTAAGGGGTGGTGGGCCAGCAGCAGGTCACCCTCGGGAACTTCGTCGACGACCGCGGCCGTCGCGTCGACCGCCACGGTCACCGACTCGATCGCATCGTCGGGGTCGCCGCACACCAGGCCCACCGAGTCCCACGATTCGGCGAGCCGCGGCGGGTAGGCCTCGTCCAGCACGTCGACGACGTCGGCCAGCCGCACGCTCACCGGCGCACCTCCGCGATGGCCTGAACCAGCAGCGGCCACTCCCGGCGCACCGTGGCCCGCAGGTAGCGCTCGTCCAAGCCGACGAACGTATCACAGCGACGGATGGCAATCCCCCTGTCCTGCAAGGTTTTTCGAATCTCAACGGCGTCCGCCCTGCGGAACAGCACGAACGGGGCCCGGCCGTCGACCACCTCGGCGCCGACCGACGTCAGGCCGGCCACCATCTCGGCGCGCAACTCCGCCAGGCGCATGGCACCGGCCGCCGCCTCGGCGACGGCCTGCCGGCCGCAACACGCCGCGATCGCCGCCAGTTGCAGCGTCCCCACCGGCCAGTGGGCACGCTGAGAGGTCAATCGGGTCAGCAGTTCCGGGGAGCCCAGGGCGTAGCCCACCCGCAATCCCGCCAGCGCC
Source organism: Mycobacterium sp. 852014-50255_SCH5639931 (assembly GCF_001665605.1). Taxonomy (GTDB): domain Bacteria; phylum Actinomycetota; class Actinomycetes; order Mycobacteriales; family Mycobacteriaceae; genus Mycobacterium; species Mycobacterium paraffinicum. The sequence goes on along the minus strand of NZ_LZSV01000039.1, from coordinate 49,312 downwards.
CACGTCTTGGTCAGGCTGCGCAGCACCAGCACGTCGGGTAGCGAGTCAGCGGCCAGCGACTCCGGTTCGCCCGGGATCGAATCGGCGAACGCCTCGTCGACCACCAGGATCCGGCCGGGCCGGCGCAACGCGAGGAGCTGCTCGCGGGTGTGCAGCACCGAGGTGGGATTGGTGGGGTTGCCCACCACGACCAGGTCGGCGTCGTCGGGAACGGTCACCGCGTCCAGGCCGAAGGGCGGCTCGAGCACCACGTGGTGCACGGGCACCCCGGCCGCGCTGAGGGCGTCCGCCGGCTCGGTGAACGAGGGCGCGACGATCGCCGCCCGCGCCGGACGCAGGTTGCTCAGCAACGCGAACCCCTCCGCGGCCCCGGCCAGCGGCAGCACCTCGTCGCGTCGTCGGCCGTGCCGCTCCGCGACCGCGTCCTGCGCCGAGCGCACGTCCTGGGCGCTCGGGTAGCGCCCAAGATCGGGCAGCCGCACGGCCAGCCGCCGCACCAGCCATTCGGGCGGTTGCGCGTGACGGACGTTGACGGCGAAATCCAGCATCCCGGGTGCGACGGCCTGATCACCGTGATAGCGCGTCGCAGGCGGGCTCAGGTTCAGACTCGCCATCCGAGAAACACTAGTGGGCTGCTTGGGCGCGTGGCAGCGACACCGTCACACCCGGACGCGACCATCGAGGACAATGGTGAGGTGACAGGCACAACGTCCACCGATCGCCCTTCGCCCGGCCGCACCACCGAGCTGGTGATCTTCGACCTCGACGGCACCCTCACCGACTCCGCGGAGGGCATCGTGGCCAGCTTTCTGCATGCGCTCGAGCACGTCGGCGTCGCGGTGCCCGACGGTGACCTGGTGGCGCAGATCGTGGGCCCGCCGATGGAAGACACCTTCCGGTCCATGCTGGGCGAGGACGCCGAGCAGGCGATCACCGCCTTCCGCGCCGAATACGGCAGCCGGGGCTGGTCGATGAACACGCTGTTCGACGGCATCGAGCCGCTGCTGGCCGATCTGAGCGCCGCCGGTGTCCGGCTTGCCGTGGCCACCTCGAAGCTGGAACCGACGGCCCGGCGCATCCTGGCCCATTTCGGGCTCGACCGGCATTTCGAGGTGATCGCCGGGGCCAGCCCCGACGGCTCCCGCAAGACCAAGGTCGACGTGCTGGCGCACGCATTGGAGCAGTTGCAGCCGCTGCCCGAGCGGGTGCTCATGGTCGGCGACCGCAGCCACGACGTGCACGGCGCGGCCGCGCACGGCATCGACACGGTGGTGGTGGGCTGGGGCTACGGGCGGGACGATTTCGCCGACGGGTTCAGCGTCACCGGCGTGACGCACGCCGCGACCATCGACGAGCTGCGGGCGGCGCTCGGTGTCTGAGCCGCTGCACGTCACCTTCGTCTGCACGGGGAACATCTGCCGGTCGGTAATGGCCGAGAAGATGTTCGCCGACCAGCTGCGCCGCCGCGGCCTGGCCGACGCCGTTCGGGTGACCAGCGCGGGCACCGGCAACTGGCACGTCGGCCAATGCGCCGACGACCGGGCGACCGAAGTGCTGCGCGCCCATGGCTACTCCACCGACCACCGCGCCGCTCAGGTCGACGCCGACCATCTGGCGGCCGACCTGGTGGTGGCGCTGGGCCGCAACCATCTTCGGATGCTGCGCGAGCTGGGTGTCGACGACGAGCGGGTGCGAATGTTGCGGTCCTTCGACCCCCGTTCGAGCGCCCACGCCCCCGACGTCGAGGATCCCTACTATGGCGACGCGCAGGACTTCGAGGATGTGTTCGCCGTCATCGAGGCCGCGCTGCCCGGCCTGCACGCCTGGGTGGACGACCGACTCGACGGGAACGGATCGCCCTGATGCCCCGGGTGATGCGTCGGCTGACGTTCCTGCTGCGACCCGGCTGGATCGCGCTGGCGCTGGTGGTCATCGCCTTCACTTACCTGTGTTTCACGGTGCTGGCACCCTGGCAGCTGGGCAAGCACAACCGGACGTCGCGGGAGAACCGTCAGATCGAGTATTCCCTCAATACCGACCCCGTTCCTCTTAAAACGCTGCTGCCGCAACAGGATTCGTCAGCCCCGAACGCGCAATGGCGCCGCGTGACGGCCACCGGGCACTACCTGCCCGACGTTCAGGTGCTCGCCCGGTTGCGGGTGATCGAGGGCAAGCCGGCGTTCGAGGTGCTGGCACCGTTCGTCGTCGACGCCGGACCCACCGTGCTCGTGGACCGGGGCTACGTGCGGCCCGAACAGGGATCCCATGTCCCGCCGATCCCCCGCCCGCCCCGGGACACGGTCACCATCACCGCGCGGCTGCGCGACTCCGAGGCAATCGCGCCGGGCAAAGACCCCTTCACCCAAGACGGTGTGCAGCAGGTGTACTCGATCAGCACCGCACAGGTCTCGTCGCTGACCAAGGTCCCGCTGGCGGGCTCGTATCTCCAGTTGACCGAGGACCAGCCCGGCGGGCTCGGCGTGATCGGCGTGCCCCACCTGGACGCCGGGCCCTTCCTGTCCTATGGCATCCAGTGGATTTCCTTCGGCATCGTCGCGCCACTCGGGTTGGGCTACTTCGTATATTCCGAGATCCGCGCGCGCCGCCGGGAAAAGCAACAGCATCCCGCGGCCGAGGCGGCGCCGGGTCCGGAGGCCCCGAAGACCGTGGAGGCGAAACTCGCCGACCGCTACGGCCGCCGCAGGTAACACAGCAGCACCGCCAGCAGCGCGGCACCCGCTTGGACCGTCCGCGACAGCGCCACCGCACGGCGCAGGTCGGCCACCGTCGGCTCGCGGCCGTCGCCCAGGGTCGGCCGGATCTGCAACTCGTGGCGGTACTGGGTGGGGCCGCCGAGTCGCACCCCCAGCGTCCCGGCGAAGGCCGCCTCGACGACACCGGCGTTGGGGCTGGGGTGACGGGCGGCATCACGGCGCCAGGCCCGTACCGCACCCGAGGGCGACCCGCTGACGAAAGGCGCGAACATCACCACCAACACCGCCGTCGCCCGCGCGCCCACGTAGTTGGCCGTATCATCCAATCTCGCTGCGGCCCAACCGAATCGGGTGTAGCGGGCCGATCGGTAACCGATCATCGAGTCCAGCGTGTTGACGGCGCGGTACGCCAGCACCGCGGGCGTCCCGCCCATCGCCGCGCACAGCAGCGGCGCCACCTGGGCGTCGGACGTGTTCTCCGCGACCGATTCCAGCGACGCACGCGTCAGGCCGGCGCCGTCCAGCCAGGCCGGGTCGCGCCCGCACAGCGACGGCAGCAGCCGGCGCGCGGCCTCGATGTCCCCCCGCTCCAGCAGTTCCGCCATCGCCAAGCCGGTGCGCGCCAAGGATGTCCCGCCCACCGATACCCAGGTGGCCGCTGCGGTGGCGGCGATCGACCAGGGCGGGCCACCGCGATCGGCGGTCCGTTGCAGCGCGGCGCCGAGCACGCTGACGGCCCCGACCAGCACGCCGACGTGCACCACCCCCGCCATTCTGCTGTCGCGGTAGGTCACCTTCTCCAACTCGGCGGCGGCCCGCCCGAAGGCCGCGACCGGATGCCCCCGCACCGGGTCGCCCAGCGCGACGTCGGCCAGGTAGCCGGCCAGCACGCCGGCCAGCCGGGTCCGCGTCGCCCACACCCTGGCAGCGTCTCACACGGAGCGCGCCGGTTAGACGATCAGCGCGGCCTACGCCATCGCGAAGATGGCCGCGACGATCACCGCGGCGATCAGCACGACGATCACCCACCACATCAGCAGGGATGACTCGAACGCGCCCGTCGACATTGCCGCCCGGTGGCGCGGCGGCCCGGAAGCCGGGACGCCGAATTGGGTACTCATCTGCCCAGGCGTGCCCGTTTTCGGCCGGTTCTAACGTCTCGGCTGCGGTACGTGGTTCACTCGACGACATGGCGTCGTCCGCGATGAAGCGGCCCGCGACCCGGGTCGCCGACCTGCTGAACCCGGCGGCACTGTTGCTCCCGGCCGCGAACGTGATCATGCAGTTGTCCCTGCCCGGCGTCGGGTACGGCGTGCTGGAAAGCCCGGTGGACAGCGGCAACGTCTACAAGCATCCGTTCAAGCGGGCCCGCACCACCGGCACCTACCTCGCGGTCGCCACCATCGGGACCGAGTCCGACCGCGCGTTGATCCGCGGTGCCGTGGACATCGCGCACCGGCAGGTCCGCTCCACGTCGTCAAGCCCGGTGTCCTACAACGCCTTCGACCCCAAGCTGCAGCTATGGGTGGCCTCGTGCCTGTACCGCTATTTCGTCGACCAGCACGAGTTCCTCCACGGCCCGCTCGACGACGACACCGCCGACGCGGTCTACCTCGACGCCAAGCGGCTGGCCACCACGCTGCAGGTGCCCGATCGCATGTGGCCGCCGGACCGGGCGGCGTTCGACGAGTACTGGAAGCGCACCCTCGACGAGCTGCGCATCGACCCGCCGGTGAGGGAGCATCTGCGCGGCGTGGCGTCGCTGGCGTTCCTGCCGTGGCCGTTGCGCGTCCTGGCCGGCCCGTTCAACCTGTTTGCGACGACTGGGTTTCTGGCTCCGGAGTTTCGCGCGCTGATGCGGCTGGACTGGTCGCAACGCCAGCAGCGCCGGTTCGAGTGGCTGCTGTCCGCGCTGCGGCTGTCAGACCTCTTCCTGCCGCACGGCGTCTGGCTCCTCGGGTACCAGAGCTACTTGTGGGACATGCGATTTCGCGCGCGACGGGGTTGGCGGATCGTCTAGGAGCGCACAGTCGCAAAAAACGTGCGGACGTCCTCGACGAACAGCTCCGGTTGTTCGAACGCGGCGAAGTGCCCGCCGCGGTCCATCGTCGTCCAGTGCGTGATGTTGTAGACCGGCTCGCACCAGCTTCTGGGCGCCTTCAGCAGCTCGCCCGGGAAGGCCGCGACGCCCGTGGGCATTTCGACGCGATCCATCTGCCCCCACACCCGGAAGCTCTCCCAGTACAAGCGGGCCGACGATGCGCCGGTATCGGTCACCCAATAGACCATCACGTTGTCCAGCAGCTCATCGCGGGTGAACACATTCTCCGGATGACCGTCGCAATCTGCCCACGCCCAGAACTTTTCGACGATCCACGCCAACTGCCCCACCGGCGAATCGGCCAGCCCGTAACCCAGCGTCTGCGGCCGGGTGGACTGCTGCTTGGAATAGCCGGTGCCCCACTTCCGGTGCTCGGCGAGCGCGGCAAGTGCCCGTTGCTCCTCTTCCGTCGGGTTCTTCAGGGACTCCGGCGTGGGCCGCCCGATCGGCATGTTGAGGTGAATGCCCGCGCAGTGACCGCCGTTTCGGCCGATCTGCGTGGTCACCGCGGCGCCCCAGTCGCCACCCTGCGCGCCGTAGCGGTCGTAGCCCAGGCGCAGCATCAGCGTCTCCCAGGCCTCGGCGATCTTCTCCACACCCCAGCCCGTGCGCGTCGGTTTGCCGGAAAACCCGTAGCCCGGCAGCGACGGGCAGACCACGTGGAAGGCGTCCTCGGCGCGCCCGGACGCCGGGTTCGTCAGCGGCTCGATCACCTTGTGGAACTCCACGATCGAGCCGGGCCAGCCATGGGTGATCAACAGCGGGAACGCGTCGTCGTGCGGCGACCGCTGGTGGATGAAATGGATGTCGAGCCCGTCGACCTCGGTGATGAACTGGTCGAAGCGGTTCAGCGCCGCCTCGCGGGACCGCCAGTCGTATTCGTCGGCCCAATAGCCGGCCAGGTCGCGGGTGTAGGCCAGCGGCATGCCCTGGCTCCAGTCGTCCACGCATTCGGCTTCCGGCCAGCGGGTGCGGGCCAGCCGCGATTGCAGGTCTTCCAGGACGTCGTCGGGGATATCGATGCGAAACGGTTCCACGGGTTCACCAGCCACGCCCCTGAGGCTGCCACACCGCCGCGGGCCACAGAAGTCCGCCATCAACCCAGCCATGTGCCATCATTCGGGCGTGTCCCTTCGTGCCCGCGCCGCGGCCGCCTGGCACATCCTCGGGCCGGGGTTCGTCACCGGATCGTCTGACGATGACCCATCGGGCATCCAGACCTATAGCCAAACCGGTGCCCAGTTCGGCTATGCCCAGCTGTGGGTCGCCGCCTGGACCTACCCGTTCATGGGCGCGATCCAAGAGATTTGCGGACGGATCGGCATGGTCACCGGCCGCGGCCTGGCGGCGGTCCTGCGCGAGCACTATTCGCGCCGCGTGCTCTACGTGGCCGTGTCGCTGTTGCTGATCGCCAACACCGTCAATGTCGGGGCTGACCTCGGCGCGATGGCGGCGACCGGTCAGTTGCTCGTTCACGCCCCGCTGTTGGCGTGGTTGGCGGTGATCGTCGGGATTTCGCTGGCGCTGCAGATTTCGGTGCCCTACCCGGCGTACGCGCGGTTCCTCAAGTATGCGTGCCTGAGCCTGTTGGCCTACGTGGTGGCAGCGTTCGTCGTCCACCATCCGTGGTGGCCCACGGTGGCGCTCAGCGCGTTCACCCCGCATGTCGAATGGTCGCGCGACTACGCGCTCAACATCGTGGCAGTGCTGGGGACCACGATCACGCCTTACTGCTTTTTCTGGGAGGCCGACCAGGAGGCAGAGGAGGATTTCGCCCGCGGCCGGATGCAGTTCTACGGCAAGGGCGTGCCGGTCGTGCTCGGAAGCGACATCCGCGAAATGCGGGCCGACACCGCCGTCGGGATGGGCTTCTCCAACATCGTGCAGTTCTTCATCATCCTGACGTGCGCGTCCGTACTGCACCCGGCGGGCGTGCTATCGGTCGACACCCCCGAGCAGGCAGCACTGGCTCTGCGGCCGCTGGCCGGCGATCTGACCTACCTGCTGTTCGCGGCCGGGATCATCGGCGTCGGCTTCCTGGCCGTGCCCACGCTGAGCGGCTCGGCCTCCTACGCGTTATCGGAAGCGCTGGGCTGGAAAGCGGGCCTGGGCTACAGATTCCGCGAGGCGCGCGCCTTTTACTTGGTGATCGCCATGGCGACGCTCGTGGGAGTGGCGCTGAACTTCATCGGGATTCCCCCGTTCCGGATGCTCTACTACGCCGCCGCGGTCAATGGCGTGCTTGCCCCACCCTTGATGGCGATGATCACGCTGGTCGGCAACAACCGGGCAATCATGGGCCGGCACACCAATAACTGGTTCGCCAACGTCATGGGATGGGCAATCGTCGCGATCATGGGCGTGTGCGCCCTGGCCCTGATCGCGTCGCTGCTCCTCGGGCCGTGAGCGAGTAGAAAGCCGACGGGTTCGATGGTGGGCGCGGACGGTATCGAACCGCCGACCGCTGGTGTGTAAAACCAGAGCTCTACCACTGAGCTACGCGCCCGTGCCCGAGGCAGGCTACACGCACAACGCCCGAGTACCCAAAACTCTCAGCCCCGCAAAGCCGCCAGCGCGTCGGTCCAGAGCCGCTGGTTGCGGGATTCGCCGGGTTGTTTCATCTCCGCGAACCGGATCACGCCGGAGCGGTCGATGACGAAGGTGCCGCGATTGGGGTAGCCGGCCTCGTCGTTGAACACGCCGTAGGCCTGACTGACTTCGCCGTGCGGCCAGAAGTCGGACAGCACCGGGAACGTGAACCCGCTCTCCAGCGACCAGATCCGGTGCGTGGGCGGCGGTCCCACCGAGATGGCCAGCGCCGCGCTGTCGTCGTTCTCGAAGTCGGGCAGGTGATCGCGCAGCTGATCCAGCTCTCCCTGGCAGATGCCGGTGAAGGCCAGCGGGAAGAACACCAACAGGACGTTCTTGGCGCCGCGGTAGGCGCTCAGGCTGACACGCTGTTGGTTCTGGTCGCGCAGTATGAAGTCCGGGGCGGTGGCGCCAACGGGCAGCATCAACGCTTCCCGGCTCGCGACTTCGGCTGCACCAGTCGGCTGGCGCTCCAGTCGCCCAGGTTGACCGAGGAGGTCGGCATCAGGCCGGCGGTGGGGGCGGCCTCGGCGATCTCGGCGGGCAGCACGTGGCCGGGCTTGCCGGTCTTGGGGGTCAGCACCCAGATCACGCCGTCCTCGGCCAGCGGGCCGATCGCGTCCATCAGGGTGTCCACCAGGTCGCCGTCCCCGTCGCGCCACCACAGCAGCACGACGTCGACCACCTCGTCGGTGTCCTCGTCGAGCAACTCGGCGCCGCACGCTTCCTCGACGTCAGCGCGGATTTCGTCGTCGGCGTCCTCGTCCCAGCCCCATTCCTGGACAACTTGGTCTCGTTGGATGCCCAGTTTGCGAGCGTAGCTCGAGGCGTTATCCGCCGCGACCACCGTAAAGCCTCCTTAAAACGTCCAGCGCCGTGCGATGGGCATTATCGTCGCACAGCCGCAACCGCGTCGACACTCGCGCCTCACGAGGCGCCTCAGAAGGACGCCAGGCAAAGTTTCAGTGCCTTCGTCTTGGCGTCGTTGAGCCGGTCCACCCGCCTGTTGAACTCCCCCGTCGGCGCGTGGGTGCCGATCGCGTTGGCCACCCCGCGAGCCGCGTCGATATACGAGTTGAACGCGTCCTTTAGCTCCTGGGACAGCGCATCGTTGAAGCTGTTGGTCACCGTGTCAGCGCTGTTGTTCAGCGCGTCGATGGCGGGGCCCTCAGTGGGACCGGTGCCGCGGCCGGCGTTGAACGCGCCGACGAAGATGTTCACCTTGTCGATCGCGTCCTTGCTCGTGGTGGCCAGCGTGTCGCACGAGGTGCGCACCGCCCGGGTGGTCAGCGACTGCTGGCGCTGAGACTCGCGGACCCGCGACGTCGCCGACGACGCGGACACCGACGCGGACACCGACTGCCGGTAGGCCGGGGCCACCTGGGTGTCGGGTGCGGCCGTGCCGTTGGTGACGGTGGTACACCCCACGATCCCCATCAGCGTCGCCGCAATACACCCGAGCGCCAGAGCGCCTCGCCTGGGAGAGCTCCCCGCAAGAACGGCACGCCATCCGATGAGCACGGCTCCTGACGTTACCGGTTGGCTTTGCCGATCGTCCCGCTACGCACGAGTTCGTGTCCGCCGGGTGAACCCGCGCCGGCTACCGACGTCGGCTAGCCCCGCCGAACGCTGGTGCGGCACGATAGAGGGAGACGGTGCACAGCACCCCGAGGGCACAAGCCCCGACAACTACAGGAGCAGTGCGTTGACAACCGAGTTCGCACGCCACGATCTGGCCAAAACCCCTAGCAGCGCAAGCGAACCCGACCGCGTTCGGGTGATTCGCGAAGGTGTCGCGTCGTACCTGCCCGACATCGACCCCGAAGAGACCTCGGAGTGGCTGGAGTCGTTCGACGAACTGCTGGAGCGCTCCGGGCCGGCGCGGGCGCGCTACCTGATGCTGCGGCTGCTCGAACGGGCCGGCGAGCAGCGTGTCGCCATCCCGTCGCTCACATCAACCGATTACGTCAACACGATCCCGACGGAACTGGAACCGTGGTTCCCCGGCGACGAGGACGTCGAACGGCGCTTCCGGGCGTGGATCCGGTGGAACGCCGCCATCATGGTGCACCGCGCCCAGCGCCCGGGAGTCGGCGTGGGCGGCCACATTTCGACCTACGCGTCCTCGGCCGCGCTGTATGAGGTCGGCTTCAACCACTTCTTCCGGGGCAAATCGCATCCCGGCGGCGGCGACCAGATTTTCATCCAGGGCCACGCGTCCCCGGGGATTTATGCGCGCGCGTTCCTCGAAGGCCGGCTCAGCGAGGATCGGCTCGACGGCTTCCGCCAGGAACACAGCCATGCCGGCGGCGGGCTGCCGTCCTACCCGCACCCGCGGCTGATGCCCGACTTCTGGGAGTTCCCCACCGTGTCCATGGGCCTGGGCCCGCTCAACGCCATCTACCAGGCGCGGTTCAACCACTACCTGCATGACCGGGGCATCAAGGACACCTCCGACCAGCACGTGTGGTGCTTCTTGGGCGACGGCGAGATGGACGAGCCGGAGAGCCGCGGGCTGGCGCACGTGGGGGCGCTCGAGGGCCTGGACAACCTGACGTTCGTCATCAACTGCAACCTGCAGCGCCTCGACGGCCCGGTGCGTGGGAACGGCAAGATCATCCAGGAATTGGAGTCGTTCTTCCGCGGGGCGGGATGGAACGTCATCAAGGTGGTCTGGGGCCGCGAGTGGGACGCCCTGCTGTACGCCGACCGCGACGGCGCGCTGGTGAATCTGATGAACACCACCTGCGACGGCGACTATCAGACGTACAAGGCCAACGACGGCGCCTACGTGCGCGACCACTTCTTCGGCCGCGACCCGCGCACCAAGGCGCTCGTCGAGAACATGACCGATTCGGAGATCTGGAATCTCAAGCGCGGCGGCCACGACTACCGCAAGGTGTACGCGGCCTACCGCGCCGCCGTCGACCACAAGGGCCAGCCGACGGTGATCCTGGCCAAGACCATCAAGGGCTACTCGCTGGGTGCGCACTTCCAGGGCCGCAACGCCACGCACCAGATGAAAAAGCTTGCGCTGGAAGACCTTAAGTGGTTCCGGGACTCCATGCGGATCCCGATCAGCGACGCGCAGCTGGACGAGGACCCCTACCTGCCGCCCTACTACCACCCCGGTCCGGACGCCCCGGAGATCCGCTACATGCTCGACCGTCGCCGCACCCTGGGCGGCTTTCTGCCCGAGCGCCGCACCAAGGCCAAGGCGCTCAAGCTGCCCGGCCGCGACATCTACTCCGCGCTGAAGAGGGGATCGGGCACCCAGGAGGTCGCCACCACCATGGCGACCGTGCGCACCTTCAAGGAAGTGTTGCGAGACAAGGAGGTTGGCCCGCGAATCGTGCCGATCATTCCCGACGAGGCGCGCACGTTCGGCATGGACTCGTGGTTCCCGTCGCTGAAGATCTACAACCGCCTCGGCCAGCTGTACACCGCCGTCGACGCCGAGCTGATGCTGGCCTATAAGGAAAGCGAAGTCGGGCATATCCTGCACGAGGGCATCAACGAGGCGGGCTCGGTGGGCTCGTTCATCGCGGCCGGCACGTCGTATGCGACGCACAACGAGCCGATGATCCCGATCTACATCTTCTATTCGATGTTCGGGTTCCAGCGCACCGGTGACGGGCTGTGGGCCGCCGCCGACCAGATGGCCCGCGGCTTCCTGCTCGGGGCCACCGCGGGGCGCACCACGCTGACCGGCGAGGGCCTGCAGCACGCCGACGGCCACTCGCTGCTGCTGGCCAGCACCAACCCGGCGGCGGTCGCCTACGATCCCGCGTTCGCCTACGAGATCGCCTACATCGTGGAAAGCGGGCTGGCGCGGATGTTCGGGGACAACCCCGAGGACGTGTACTTCTACATCACCATCTACAACGAGCCGTACGTGCAGCCGCCGGAGCCGGAGAACTTCGATCCCGAGGGCGTGCTGCGGGGCATCTACCGCTACCGCGCCGCGACCGAACAGCGCGCGAACACCGCCCAGATCCTGGCCTCCGGGGTGGCGATGCCGTCGGCGCTGCAGGCGGCCGAGATGCTGGCGGCCGAGTGGGACGTCGCCGCCGACGTCTGGTCGGTGACCAGCTGGGGTGAACTCAACCGCGACGGCGTGGCTGTCGAAAAGGCGAAGCTGCGCCACCCCGACCGGCCGGCCGGGACCGCCTACGTGACCCAGGCGCTGTCGGGCGCCGGCGGCCCGGTGATCGCCGTGTCGGACTGGATGCGTGCCGTGCCCGAGCAGATCCGGCCGTGGGTGCCCGGCACCTTCGTCACCCTGGGCACCGACGGCTTCGGTTTCTCGGACACCCGGCCCGCCGCGCGGCGCTACTTCAACACCGACGCCGAGTCGCAGGTGGTCGCCGTGCTGGAGGCGTTGGCGCGCGACGGTGAAATCGACCCGTCGGTGCCGGTCGCGGCCGCCCGCCAGTACAGAATCGACGACGTCCAGGCCGCGCCCGAGCAGACGTCTGACCCCGGGGTGGCCTAGAGCGGGCCATGCCCCGCCAGCGTCTCTCGCCGCCGCAATGCCAGGCAAGGCGCGAAACCGCCCGTCTCTTTGGCGGATAGGTCCAAAATATGGCGTAGGTTTTAGGGGTGAATGACAACCCGTTCGCCGGCCCCTTCGCCAAGCAGCCCCGGTCGCCGCTCGAACTGCTGGACACCGTGCCGGATTCCGTCCTGCGCCGGTTGAAGCAGCACTCCGGCCGGCTGGCCACCGAAGCGGTCTCGGTCATGCAGGACCGGTTGCCGTTCTTCGCCGACCTGGAAGCCTCCCAGCGGGCCAGCGTGGCCCTGGTGGTGCAGACGGCCATCAACAACTTCGTCGAGTGGATGCAGGACCCCCACAGCAACGTCAGCTACACCGCACAGGCCTTCGAGCTGGTGCCCCAGGACCTGGCCCGCCGGATCGCGTTGCGGCACAGCGTGGACATGGTGCGCGTCACCATGGAGTTCTTCGAAGAGGTGCTGCCGCTGGTGGCCCGCTCCGAGGAGCAGTTGGCCGCCCTGACCGTGGGCGTCCTGAAGTACAGCCGCGACCTCGCCTTCACCTCCGCCTCGGCCTACGCGAACGCGGCCGAGGCGCGCGGCTCCTGGGACAGCCGGATGGAGGCCAGCGTCGTCGACGCGGTGGTCCGCGGCGACACCGGCCCCGAGCTGTTGTCCCGGGCCGCGGCGCTCAACTGGGACACCACCGCCCCCGCGACGGTCGTGGTCGGAGTCCCCGCGCCGGGCCCCGGCGGGTCGACCGGACCCGGCGACGACCAGCGGGCCAGTCAGCACGTTCGCGACATCGCCGCCCGGCACGGCCGCGCCGCCCTCACCGATGTGCACGGCACCTGGCTGGTCGCTGTCGTGTCGGGCCAACTGTCGCCCACCGACAAGTTTCTCGGCGACTTGCTGGACGCGTTCTCCGACGGCCCGGTGGTCGTCGGGCCGACGGCGCCCATGCTGACCGCGGCGTACCACAGTGCCAGCGAGGCGATCTCCGGGATGAACGCCGTCGGCGGCTGGCGGGGGGCACCCCGGCCCGTGCCGGCGCGGGAACTCCTGCCCGAGCGCGCCCTGATGGGGGACGCCTCGGCGATCGTGGCGTTGCACACCGACGTCATGGGGCCGTTGGCCGCGGCGGGCCCCACGCTCATCGAGACTCTTGACGCTTACTTAGATTGTGGCGGCGCGATTGAAGCTTGTGCCAGAAAGTTGTTCGTTCATCCAAACACGGTCCGCTACCGGCTCAAGCGGATCACCGACTTCACCGGACGCGATCCCACGCAGCCCCGCGACGCATATGTGCTGCGAGTGGCGGCGACGGTCGGCCAGCTCAACTACCCCACAGCTCCCGCTAGCGTCGGCACCAACGCGATGCCTCCGGTTCCGCTGCCGGTCAGGGCGGCTATCGGGGGTCAATCCGAGGCGTAGTGACCCAGGCCACAGGTCGCGGCGCGGTATCGAACATGTAGCTTACGGAGCTATTTTGTGGGGACTACACAAAAACCTAAGACGAGGTTCATAATCTGTTACACCCGCCAAAACCGTTTCCACAGTGTTCTCTTAAACACGTGATTGCATTGCTTGCGCCCGGACAGGGTTCACAGACCGAGGGGATGCTCTCGCCGTGGCTCGACCTGCCGGGTGCCGCGGACCAGCTCGACTTGTGGTCGAAGGCCAGCGGCCTCGACCTGGTCCGGCTGGGCACCACCGCGTCGACCGAGGAGATCACCGACACCGCGGTCACCCAGCCCCTGGTCGTCGCCGCCACCCTGCTGGCCCACCAGGAGCTCACCAAGCGCGGCCTGTTGTCCTCCGAAACCAAGAATGCGGAACTCATCGTGGCGGGCCACTCCGTCGGCGAGATCGCGGCCTACGCGATCGCCGGTGTGATGGCCGCCGATGACGCTGTCGCGCTGGCCGCCACCCGCGGCGCCGAAATGGCCAAGGCCTGCGCCATCGAGCCGACCGGCATGTCCGCGGTGCTCGGCGGCGACGAGGCCGAGGTGCTGGCCCGTCTCGAGCAGCTCGACCTGTTCCCCGCCAACCGCAACGCCGCCGGCCAGATCGTCGCCGCCGGCCCGCTGACGGCGCTGGAGAAGCTGGCCGAGGACCCGCCGGCCAAGGCCCGGATCCGCGCCCTCGGGGTGGCCGGGGCGTTCCACACCAAGTACATGGCTCCGGCCCTCGACCGCTACGCCGCCGCGGCGGCCGCCGTCGCGACCGCCGAGCCCACCGCCACGCTGCTGTCCAACCGCGACGGGCAGCCCGTCGCGTCGGCGGCGGCGGCGATGGACGCGCTGGTCGCCCAGCTCACCCAGCCGGTGCGCTGGGACCTGTGCACGGCAACCATGCGTGACAGGGAAATCACGGCGGCCGTGGAGTTCCCCCCTGCGGGCACTCTCACCGGCATCGCCAAACGCGAACTTCGGGGGGTTACGACCCGCGCCGTCAAGGCACCCGCAGACCTGGACGCACTGACCGAACTCTAGAAGCCGCATCCAGTACAACCACATACCGCTCTAAAGAACGTTCTGCTCGACTAACACAACACATTACGAAGGGAAGACGCTGTGGCCGTCACTCAAGAAGAAATCATTGCCGGTATCGCGGAGATCATCGAAGAGGTCACCGGTATCGAGCCGTCCGAGGTCACCCCGGAGAAGTCGTTCGTCGACGACCTGGACATCGACTCGCTGTCGATGGTTGAGATCGCGGTTCAGACCGAGGACAAGTACGGCGTGAAGATCCCGGACGAGGACCTCGCCGGTCTGCGCACCGTCGGTGACGTCGTCGCCTACATCCAGAAGCTCGAGGAAGAAGACCCCGAGGCCGCCGCAGCGCTGCGCGCCAAGCTGGAGTCGGAGAACCCTGACGCCGTTGCCAACGTCAAGGCGAGGCTGGAAGCGGACAAGTGAGCAAGCCTTCCACTGCTAATGGCGGTTACCCCAGCGTTGTGGTGACCGCCGTCACGGCGACGACATCGATCGCGCCGGACATCGAGAGCACGTGGAAGGGTTTGTTGGCCGGCGAAAGCGGCATCCGCGTCCTCGAAGACGAGTTCGTCACGAAGTGGGACCTGCCCGTCAAGATCGGCGGTCACCTCAAGGAGCCCATCGACGAGCACATGAGCAGGCTCGACCTGCGGCGTATGTCCTACGTCCAACGGTTGGCCAAGTTGCTCGGCACTCAGCTGTGGGAGTCGGCCGGCAGTCCGGAGGTCGACCCCGACCGGTTCTCGGTCGTGGTCGGCACCGGGCTCGGTGGCGCCGAAAGGATCGTGGAGACCTACGACCTGATGAACGAAGGCGGCCCCCGCAAGGTGTCGCCGCTCGCCGTTCAGATGATCATGCCCAACGGCGCCGCGGCGGTGGTGGGCCTGCAGCTCGGTGCCCGCGCCGGGGTGATCACCCCGGTATCGGCCTGTTCGTCGGGCTCGGAAGCGATCGCCCACGCCTGGCGGCAGATCGTCATGGGTGACGCCGACTTCGCCGTCTGCGGCGGTGTCGAGGGTCCCATCGAGGCGCTGCCCATCGCGGCGTTCTCCATGATGCGGGCCATGTCCACTCGTAACGATGAGCCCGAACGTGCGTCGAGGCCCTTCGATAAGGACCGCGACGGCTTCGTGTTCGGCGAGGCCGGGGCCATGATGATCATCGAGACCGAGGAGCACGCCAAGGCCCGCGGTGCCAAGCCGCTGGCCCGGTTGATGGGTGCCGGCATCACGTCGGACGCGTTCCACATGGTCGCGCCGGCGGCGGACGGCGTGCGCGCCGGCCGGGCTATGCAACGGTCGCTCGAGTTGGCGGGGTTGTCCCCCAAGGACATCGACCACGTCAACGCTCACGGGACGGCGACGCCGATCGGCGACACGGCCGAGGCCAACGCCATCCGGGTCGCCGGCTGCGAGCGAGCAGCGGTGTACGCGCCGAAGTCGGCGCTGGGCCACTCCATCGGCGCGGTCGGCGCGCTGGAATCTGTCCTCACGGTATTGAGCCTTCGGGACGGCGTGATACCGCCAACACTGAATTACGAAACGCCAGATCCGGAGATCGACCTTGATGTGGTCGCGGGCGAACCTCGCTACGGCGACTTCCGTTACGCGATCAACAACTCGTTCGGCTTCGGTGGCCACAATGTGGCGCTCGCCTTCGGGCGGTACTGAGCACGGCGTCCGGCGACGATGCGGGCCGCGAGCGGCCCGAGGAGAAGCGGGACAAGTACGGAAGGAACCTTCGCAAGAACCATGACAGAGCTGGTTACCGGGAAAGCGCTCCCGAACGTGGTCGTCACGGGCGTGGCCATGACGACCGCAGTCGCACCCGACGCGGAGAACACGTGGAAGTTGTTGCTTGACGGCCAAAGTGGAATCCGCACCCTAGAGGACCCGTTCATCGAGGAGTTCGACCTGCCGGTCCGCATCGGCGGGCACCTCGTCGAGGAGTTCGACAGCCACCTGACGCGCATCGAGTTGCGTCGTCTGTCATATCTGCAAAAGATGTCCACCGTGCTGGGCCGGCGAGTATGGGAGAACGCCGGGTCGCCCGAGGTGGACACCAACCGGTTGATGGTGTGCATCGGCACCGGGATGGGCTCGACCGAGGAGCTCATCTGGGGTTATGACTCGCTGCGCGAGCGCGGTACCAAGGCGTTCAACCCGCTGGGCGTGCAGAAATACATGCCCAACGGGGCGGCCGCGACGGTCGGCCTGGAGCGGCATGCCAAGGCCGGGGTATGCGCCCCGGTTTCGGCGTGTGCGTCGGGCGCCGAAGGTATCGCCCAGGCCTGGCGGCACATCGTGTTCGGCGAGGCCGACATCGCGATCTGCGGTGGCGTGGAAACCAAGATCGAGGCAGTGCCGATCGCGGCGTTCGCCGCCATGCGGATCGTGTTGTCCACGACGAACGACGACCCGGCCGGCGCCTGCCGCCCGTTCGACAGGGACCGCAACGGATTCGTATTCGGCGAGGCCGGCGCACTGATGGTGATCGAGACCGAGGAACATGCGAAGGCCCGTGGCGCCAACATCCTGGCTCGGGTGATGGGAGCCAGCATCACATCGGACGGCTTCCACATGGTGGCGCCGGATCCCGATGGCGAACGCGCCGGCCATGCGATCTCGCGAGCGATCCAGCTCGCGGGCATCACTCCCAGCGATGTCGACCACGTCAACGCCCACGCCACCGGTACCCAGGTCGGCGACGTGGCCGAGGCCAAGGCCATTAACAATGCCCTGGGCAGCCACAAGCCGGCGGTCTATGCGCCCAAGTCCGCTCTCGGTCACTCGGTCGGCGCGGTGGGCGCGGTCGAGTCGATCCTGACGGTGCTCGCCCTGCGGGACCAGGTGGTTCCGCCGACGCTGAACCTGGAAAACCTCGACCCCGAGGTCGATCTGGACGTGGTGGCGGGTAAGCCGCGTCCGGGCAACTACGAGTACGCCGTCAACAACTCGTTCGGATTCGGCGGGCACAACGTCGCTATCGCCTTCGGGCGGTACTGATCACCGCTTCCTCACCAGAGAGCACACCCGGAACAAGGAGACCTGCGATGACAATCATGGCCCCCGCGTCGGTCGGCGAGTCGCTCGACCCCAGGGACCCGTTGCTGCGTCTGAGCAACTTCTTCGACGAGGGCAGCGTCGAGCTGCTGCACGAGCGTGACCGCTCGGGTGTGCTTTCGGCGTCGGGCACCGTGAACGGTTTGCGCACCATCGCCTTCTGCACCGACGGAACCGTGATGGGCGGTGCCATGGGCGTCGAGGGGTGTGCCCACATCGTCAACGCCTATGACACCGCCATCGAGGAGCAGAGCCCGATCGTGGGCATCTGGCACTCCGGCGGGGCGCGCCTGGCCGAGGGTGTGAAGGCGTTGCACGCGGTCGGGACGGTGTTCGAGGCGATGATTCGCGCGTCCGGATATGTCCCGCAGATCTCGGTGGTCGTCGGTTTCGCCGCCGGGGGCGCCGCCTACGGCCCCGCGCTGACCGACGTCATCGTGATGGCGCCGGAAAGCCGGGTGTTCGTCACCGGGCCCGACGTGGTGCGCAGCGTCACCGGGGAGGACGTGGACATGGCGTCCCTCGGCGGCCCGGAGACCCACCACAAGAAGTCCGGCGTGTGCCACATCGTCGCCGACGACGAGCTCGACGCCTACGAGCGTGGCCGCCGGCTGGTCGGATTGTTCTGCCAGCAGGGTCATTTCGACCGCAGCAGGGCCGAGGCCGGCGACACCGATATCCACGCGCTGCTGCCCGAATCGGCTCGGCGGGCCTACGACGTGCGTCCGATCGTGACCGCGATCCTGGACGACGAGACGCCGTTCGACGAGTTCCAGGCCAACTGGGCACCGTCGATGGTGATCGGGCTGGGCCGGCTGTCCGGCCGCTCGGTGGGCGTCCTGGCGAACAACCCGTTGCGACTGGGTGGCTGCCTGAACTCCGAAAGCGCCGAGAAGGCAGCACGATTCGTGCGTCTCTGCGACGCGTTCGGCATCCCGCTGATCGTCGTCGTCGACGTGCCCGGCTACCTGCCCGGCGTCGACCAGGAGTGGGGCGGCGTGGTGCGCCGCGGCGCGAAGCTGCTGCACGCGTTCGGCGAGTGCACGGTTCCGCGCGTCACGCTGGTCACCCGAAAGACTTACGGCGGGGCCTACATTGCGATGAACTCCCGGTCGCTCAACGCGACGAAGGTGTATGCCTGGCCCGACGCCGAGGTGGCCGTGATGGGGGCCAAGGCCGCCGTCGGCATCCTGCACAAGAAGAAGCTGGCCGCCGCGGCCGATCACGAGCGCGAAGCGCTGCACGACCAGCTGGCCGCCGAGCACGAGAAGATCGCCGGTGGTGTGGACAGCGCCATCGAGATCGGTGTGGTCGACGAGAAGATCGACCCCTCGCACACCCGCAGCAAGCTCACCGAGGCGCTGGCGCAGGCGCCGGCTCGCCGCGGTCGGCACAAGAACATTCCGCTGTAAGCCACCTTCTAGGCCGAGCAGACACAAAATCGCACGCGCGGTGCCCGCGCAGTGCGATTTTGTGTCTGCTCGCGAAAGCTAGCGACCCAGGATCGTGGTAAGCGCCTGGCGCAGTTCGCCTTCGGGGTCCTCAGGCAGCGTATCGGCACGCCAGCCGACGAAATCGTCCGGACGGATCAACAGCGCACCTTCGGGAGCGAGTCCGGTGACTGCCGACCACTCGTCGCTGTGGATGCGATGCGCGGCGACCGATACCGAAGCCGCAGCGGCACACCAGCGTTCGTCGCCGGTGAGCACGGTGAATCCGGGCCCGAGCAGGTCGAGCGTCGACACACCGTCGCGCACCCACACGTGGGGAACCCGGGTGCCGGGCTGAGCGCGCAACTCCGAGACCAGTTGCAGGGTGTCCGGCTTTGCCGGTCCGTTCACCACCGCCGCCGAGCGGTATTGGTAACCGATGAGCAGTTCGAACATCGAGCACTCCTCGTCGGCCGGCAATCGCGGTCCGTCCTCGCTCAAGGGCAGCACGGCGAGCGTCGGGCCGGTCAGCGACTGCCGGGCGGCGAACCGCCCCACCGGGTGCCGCTCGGCCTGGTAGGTGTCCAGCAGCGCCGGTTCGGCGGTCCCGTCCAAAACGGCCGCCAGCTTCCAGGCCAGGTTGTGCGCACTCTGGATCGCGGTATTGGCTCCCCCGGCCTTGAACGGCGGCATGGTATGCGCCGAATCGCCGACGAGAAAGGCTCGGCCACATCGGAATTGGTCGGCCACCTGCTCATAGGGCTGCCAGGCCGCGACCTCGATGACGTCGATCTCGATCCGCTCGCCGATCGCGCTGGTGAGCACATCCCGGCAGCGTTGCGGCGTGAACTGCTCCGCCGACTCACCCTTGCGGGGGAAGTACATGGTGATGAACATCCCCAGGTCGCCGTCGACCAGCAGAAAGATGCCGTCCACGTCAGCGTTCTTGACCTGCACGGCATCCCCATCGGCCAAGTGCGAGACGAACTTCGTCCAGGGGGCCCGGAAGTAGATGAACACGACGAAGATCGGTAACGCGCCATAACCAGACGTGTTGATGCCCAACCAGTTCCGGACCGGGCTGTGCACGCCGTCGGCGCCGACGAGGTAGTCGGCGCGAACAGTCTCGGACTTCCCGGTGTCCCGGTCGCGGACCACCGCGGTGACGCCGGCCCCGTCCTGCTCGAGCGACACCACTTCCGTCCCGTACTGCACCTCGCTTCCCCGCCGCCGCGTTTCGCCGAGCAGAATCGGCTCCAGCCTGCTCTGCGGGCAATACTGCGCGGCGGGCTCCGGGCTGAGCCCGTCGAGTCCCGCGAAGATCGCGTTGACGTCGATGGCCAGTCGTTCCTCGGCGCTGTTGAGCGTGGGCCTGACCGTCAGGGCCGAAACATGGTCGGCGACCGCATGTACCTCGTCGCCGAGCCCCAGGCCGCGCAGGATTTCCAGGCTGCGGAAGCTCAGATTGCGGGCCTTCGGATAGATGAAGGTCTCGCGCCGCTTCTCCACCAGCAGCGAATGGATCCCGTGTTTGGCCAGCAGCGCGGAGGTGGCCAGACCGGCGGCGCCGGCACCGACGATGAGCACGGGAACGCGGATGGTCGTCATCTACAAAATGGTAGTCGCTGTCATTCGATATTTACAGTCAGATCGCTCCGCCTCGGCGTGTCGTGGAAAATGAGGTCGTGACTCTCCCGGCGGCGATGATGGACGTCGCGTTCGACGAGGCGCGGGCCGGGCTGGCGGAGGGCGGCATCCCGATCGGTGCCGCGCTGTTCACCGCCGACGGCGTGCTGCTGGGGCGCGGCCGCAATCGCCGTGTGCAACAAGGCGATCCGTCGCTGCACGCCGAGGTCGACGCGTTTCGCGCGGCCGGCCGGCAGCGCGACTATCGCTCCACGGTCATGGTGACGACGCTCTCGCCCTGCTGGTACTGCAGTGGGCTGGTGCGGCAGTTCAACATCGGATCGTTGCTGGTCGGCGAATGCCGGACGTTCAGCGGCGGACACGACTGGCTGGCCGACAACGGGGTTGAGGTCACGGTGCTCGACGACGACCGCTGCGTGGCGATGATGTCGGCGTTCATCGCCGAGCACCCCGACCTGTGGCACGAGGACATCGGCCTGGCGCCCTAGCCGAATTGCGCCACGAACTCCTCCGCAACGGCCACCGTCCGCTCGCGATCGGATTCGACCAATCCGATGCGCGTCCGCCGATCCAGGATGTCCGAGACATCCAGCGCGCCCTCATGGGTGATCGCGTACTCGAATTCCGCACGGGTCACGTCGATGCCCTCGGCGACCGGCTCGCCCGGACGCTTGCAGCTGGCGGCGGCGGCGACCCTGGCCGCCTCGGCGCCGTAGCGCTGCACCAGCGACACCGGCAATCCGGCAACCGAACCCGGGCCGACCGACCCCGGGTTGGCGGGCGCGCCGATCAGCGGCAGGTTGTGGGTCCGGCACTTCGCGGCGCGCAGGTGCCGCAGGCTGATTGCGCGATCCAGCACATCCTGTGCCATGTAGCGGTATTCGGTCAGCTTGCCGCCGATCACGCTGATGATCCCGGACCCCGACTCCACGACGGCATGCTCGCGCGAGACGTCGGCGGTGCGGCCCTCCCCGGTGTCGATCAGCGGCCGCAGGCCCGCGTACGCACCGATGACGTCGGCGGGGCCGAGCGCGACCCCCAACGCGGTGTTGACCGTCTCCAACAGGAACGTGACCTCGTCCGCCGACGGCGTCGGCACGTCCGGGATCGGGCCGGGAGCGGCTTCGTCGGTCAGCCCCAGGTAGACCCGGCCCAGCTGCTCGGGCATGGCGAACACGAACCGGTTGAGCTCGCCGGGTATCGGAATCGTCAGCGCCGCAGTGGGATTGCCGAAGGCTTTGGCGTCGAACACCAGATGGGTGCCGCGGCTGGGTCGCAGCCGCAACAGGCCGTCGATCTCGGCCGCCCACACCCCGGCCGCGTTGATGACGGCCCCGGCCGAGACATCGAACGACTGCCCCGTGCGCTGGTCGGTCAGCCGCACCGAGGTGCCGGTGGCCTTCGACGCCGCCACGTACGTCAGGATCCGCGCGCCGTGCTGCGCCGCGGTGCGCGCGACCGCGGTGACCAGGCGGGCATCGTCGATCAACTGCCCGTCGTAGGCCAGCAGGCCCCCGTCCAGCCCGTCACGACGAACGGTGGGCGCCATCTGCACGACGCGCTCGGGCCCGATTCGGCGCGACCGCGGCAGCGTCGCCGACGACGTGCCCGCGAGCATCCGCAGCGCATCCCCCGCCAGGAATCCCGCGCGCACCAACGCGCGCTTGCCCCGCCCCATGGACGGCAGCAGCGGAACTAGTTGCGGCATCGCATGAACGAGATGAGGGGCGTTGCGGCTCATCAGGATTCCGCGTTCGATGGCGCTGCGCCGGGCGATCCCCACGTTGCCGGTCGCCAGGTAGCGCAGGCCGCCGTGCACCAACTTGGAACTCCAGCGGCTGGTGCCGAAGGCCAGGTCGTGCTTTTCCACCAGCGCAACCCGCAACCCCCGCGACGCGGCGTCCAAAGCGATGCCGGCGCCGGTGATGCCGCCGCCGATCACGACGACGTCCAGCGGTTCGCCGTCGGCCAGCGCCGTCAGGTCGGCCGCGCGGCGGGCGGCGTTGAGCGCGGTGGGGTCGGGTATCACGACAGGTATCCGTTCAGCGAGTAGGCGAGTTCGCCGGCCAGCGTTTCGGCGTCCAGGAGCGGTTCGACGATCTGCGCCGACTGAATGGTCGACTGGGCGATCAGCAACACCATGGTTGCCATCTGGACCGGGTCACCGGCGCGGACGCTGCCACTGCGCTGGGCGACTCGCAGCCGGGCGGCGAGGGCGTCGATCAGCATGTGCTGGCTGGTCCCGAGGCGCTCGGTGATGTAAATCGGCGCGAGCTCGGAATGCAGCACGGACATCACGAGGCGGTCCCGGCGCAGCAGATCGGCCACCGTAACGATCTGTCGGACAAGCGATTCCCGGTCGTCACCGAGCAGGGGCGCGTCACGCATCACCTCGGTGACGTGCCGGGTCAACAGCGCCGCCACGATCGACTGAGTGTCCGGCCAGCGCCGGTACACCGTGGGCCTGCTGACGCCCGCGCGTCGAGCGATCTCGGCCAGGGTCACCCGGTCCACCCCGAAATCGACCACACAGCTGGCTGCTGCCGCGAGGATGCGCTCTCCAGTGTCGACCTGAGAGCGAGCGTTACTGATTGACAGCATGTGTAATACTGTAACGCATGACGCAACCCGAGGGCCTCCTCCCCCCAATGAAGTGGAACGCTTGGGGCGGCCCCGCCGCGGCCAAGCCGCTCTCCGAGGGGATCCGGGCGCTGTTGAAACAGGCTGTGGGCGTGGAGGATTCCGGCGCCGCCGAGCTGGCGCCCGACCAGGTGCGGCTCCGCCCGTCGGCGTTGGCGCAGGCGCACCGCGACGGGCTGGGCGAGATCGTCGGTGCCGCGTACTGCCGCACCGACGACCGGGATCGGCTGCTGCGCGCCGGCGGCAAGTCCACGATCGACCTGCTGCGCCGCAAGGACGCGGGGGTACAGGACGCGCCCGACGCCATCCTGCTGCCCGGCGACGAAGACGCCGTCGCCACGGTCCTGCGCTACTGCTCCCACCACCGCATCGCCGTCGTTCCGTTCGGCGGCGGCACCAGCGTGGTCGGCGGTTTGGATCCCATTCGCGGCGAGTTCCAAGCCGTCGTGTCCCTCGACCTGCGCCGCCTGGACCAACTGATCTCGCTCGACGAGGTCTCGGGCCAGGCCGTGTTCGGGGCCGGCGTCACCGGCCCGGAGGCGGAACGCTTGCTTGGCGCTCAAGGCTTTTCACTCGGGCATTTCCCGCAGAGCTTCGAATACGCGACGATCGGCGGCTTCGCCGCGACGCGCTCGTCCGGGCAGGACTCGGCGGGCTACGGCCGATTCAACGACATGGTGCGCGGCCTGCACGTGGTCACCCCGGTGGGCACCCTGGACGTGGGCCGCGCGCCCGAGTCCGCCGCCGGGCCCGACCTGCGTCAGATGATGATCGGCTCGGAGGGCGTCTTCGGGGTCATCACCCGGGTGCGGCTGCGGGTGCACCGCACCCCGGAAGCCGTCCGCTACGAGGCGTGGTCCTTCCCCGACTTCCAGACCGGGGCCGCGGCCCTGCGCGCCGTCACGCAAACGGCCACCGGCCCCACCGTCATCCGGCTTTCCGACGAGGCCGAGACGGGAGTCAACCTGGCCACCACCGAGTCGATCGGCGAAAGCCAGATCACCGGCGGCTGCCTGGCGATCACGGTGTTCGAGGGCAGCAGGGAACATGTCGAGAGCCGCCACGCCGAAACCAGCGCCCTGCTGGCGGCGCAGGGCGGAACGTCGCTGGGCGAAGCGCCTGCGCGGGCCTGGGAGCACGGACGGTTTGGCGCACCGTATCTGCGCGACTCGCTGCTGTCGGCCGGCGCACTCTGCGAGACGCTCGAGACCGCCACCGACTGGTCCAACATTCCCGCACTCAAAGCCGCTGTGGCGCAAGCGCTTACCGATGCGCTGGCCGATACCGGCACGCCGGCGCTGGTGATGTGCCACATCTCGCACGTCTACCCCACCGGGGCGTCGCTGTACTTCACCGTCGTCGCCGGCCAGCGCGGCAATCCGATCGAGCAGTGGAAGGCCGCGAAAAAGGCCGCTTGCGACGCGATTATGGCCACCGGCGGCACGATCACCCACCACCACGCGGTCGGTGCCGACCACCGGCCCTGGATGGCCGACGAGGTGGGCGAGCTGGGGGTGCAGGTCTTACGCGCGGTCAAGGCGACCCTGGACCCCGCCGGAATCCTCAACCCCGGCAAGCTGATTCCATGAATCGGCGCGAGATCGCGAAAGTGATCGCGCTGACCAATCCGGTCTCCGGGCACGGCGCCGCGATCCGGGCGGCGGAGCGTGCGATCGCGCGGCTGCACCACCACGGTGTCGAGGTCGTCGAGATCATCGGCGACGACGCGCAAGACGCGCGCTACCTGGTGAGCGCGGCACTGGAGAAGGGCGCCGACGCGGTGATGGTGACCGGCGGTGACGGCGTCGTCTCCAACGCGCTGCAAGTGCTCGCGGGCACCGACGTTCCGATCGGCATCGTGGCGGCGGGGACGGGTAACGACCACGCCCGCGAATTCGGGCTTCCCACAAAGGATCCGGAAGCCGCCGCGGACATCATCGTCGACGGCTGCACGGAAACCATCGACCTGGGCCGGATTCGCGACGAGAACGGGGCCATCAAGTGGTTCGGCACGGTGGCGGCCACCGGATTCGACTCCCTGGTGACCGATCGGGCCAACCGGATGACCTGGCCGGACGGGCGGTTGCGGTATTACATCGCGATGCTCGCCGAGCTATCGCAGTTGCGGCTGTTGCCGTTTCGCATGGTCCTCGACGGGACCCGAGAGATCGATGCCGACATCACGCTGGCGGCCTTCGGCAATACTCGCAGCTACGGGGGCGGCATGCTGATCTGTCCCCACGCCGATCACACTGACGGTCTGCTCGACATCACCATGGTGCACTCGGCGTCGCGGACGAAGCTGGTCCGCCTCTTCCCCACCGTGATGAAGGGCACCCACGTCAACCTCGACGAGGTGAGCACGACTCGGGCCCAATCCGTTCACGTCGAGTGCCCGGGCATCAACGTCTACGCCGACGGCGACTTCGCCTGCCCGCTACCCGCCGAGATCAGCGCTGTTCCGGGCGCGCTGCGGATCCTGCGCCGAGCCGAGGACCGATAGCGGCTAGCCGACTCCCCGGCTGAGCCAGGTCACCTCGCCGACCTCGCCGCCGTCGCGGTACGCCTCGAGGGCGTCGTCCCACGCCGTGCCGAGGACCGTGTCCAGCTCGGCGGCCAGGGTATCGGCGCCCTGCGCCATCAGCGCCCGCAGCCGCATCTCCCCGACCATGACGTCACCGTTGGCGCTCATCGCCCCGCTCCAGAGGCCGAGCTGCGGGGTGTGGCTGAATCGCTGGCCGTCCACTCCCGGGCTGGGGTCCTCGGTGACCTCGAACCGCAGCACCGACCAGGAGCGCAAGGCGTTGGCCAGCCTGGCGCCGGTGCCGACCGGCCCGACCCAGTTGGTGACCGCGCGCAGTTGCCCGGGCATGGCCGGCTGCGGCGTCCAGGTGAGGTTCGCCCTCGCCCCAAGGGTCGACGACAACGCCCACTCGACATGCGGGCATACCGCCGCCGGCGAGGCGTGCACGTACACCACGCCAGTCGTCACGTCGGCGAATTGATTCGACGCACGCATATCCTGCTCCTTCGGTTCCACGAGGGACGTCTTCCCCAACGACCTGGTGGGACCTGTAGGCAGGATCTGCTAACTATTTGTGTGTCGTGCGTGTCTATTGTGCCTTGTGATGCCCGTGTTGCGCTAGTGTGCATTTTCCATTAGCCGTATTCGGCTATCACGGCATCGGAAAGCGCAGGCCAGGGCCGCAGCGCCCACTCCCCGAAATCGCGGTTCGTGAGGGCCACCAGCGCCAGGTCACGTTCGGGATCTGCCCAGATGAAGCCGCCCGCCTGGCCGAAATGGCCGTACGTTCGCGGCGAGTTGCGCGCGCCGGTCCAGTGCGGCGATTTGGCGTCCCTGATCTCGAAACCCAGCCCCCAGTCGTTGGGCCGCTGCACGCCGTAGCCGGGCAACACCCCGTCCAGGCCCGGAAATTGCACCGTGGTCGCCTCGGCGTGCAGTTCGGCCGAGACGGTCGACGGGCGCAGCAGGTCGACGGCGAAAGCCGCCAGGTCCGCCACCGTGGACGTCGCCCCGAACCCGGCAGCCGGCGCGCCACCGTCCAACCGGGTGGCGGCCATGCCCAGGGGTTCGCAGACCGCTTCGGCCAGGTAGCTTCCGAACTCGATGCCGGATTCGCGCTCCACGACCTGGGCCAACACGGTGAAGCCGTGGTTGGAGTAGATGCGCCGCGCCCCGGGGGCGGCCAGCACGTGATCGTTCTGCAGAGCCAGGCCCGACGCGTGCGCCAGCAGGTGGCGGATCGTGGCCCCCGGCGGGCCGGCAGCGGTGTCCAGGTCGACGACACCCTCTTCGACCGCTACGTGCACGGCGCGGGCGACCAGCGGCTTGGTCACCGAAGCCAGCTCGAACACCCGCTCGATGTCGCCGTGGCTGGCCAGCACCCCGTCGGGTCCGATCACCGCCGCGGCGGCGACCTCGACCGGCCAATCAGCGAGCGCGTCGAGGGCCGCCATCACTTCCGAGCGATGTAGTAGTTGTTGATCGGGTCGGACTCGATCTCTGCCACCCGCACGTCGTCGAACCCGGCATCGCCGAGCATCTCGGTGGCCAGCTGTGTCCCCCAGGCGGTGCCCAGCCCGGCGCCGTCCAGCGCCAGCGACACCGTCATGCAGTGCATCAGCGAAGTGGTGTACAGGTAGGTGCTCATCGGGATGCCGACGTTGTCCTCGAGCCGGCTCGACGCCTTGATGTCGGCCATCAGCAGGACGCCGCCGGGACGCAGGGCGCGGTGGATGTTCTCCAACACCTGCGCCGGGTGGGCCTGGTCGTGGATGGCGTCGAACACGGTGATGACGTCATAGGCGTCCCGCTTGTCCAGCTCCGCCAGGTTGTGGCGTTCGAAGGTCGCGTTCGCCAGACCGAGGTCGGCCGCCTCGCGGGCGCCGACGGCGATCGCCTCGTCGGAGAAGTCGATGCCGGTGAAGCGGCTGGCCGGGAACGCCCGCGCCATCACGTTGACCGCGTGGCCGCTGCCGCAGCCGAAGTCCGCCACGTCGGCCCCCGAGCGCAGGCGTTCGACGAGACCGTCGACCAGCGGCAGCACCACATCGACCAAAGCGTTGTCGTACACCACGCTGCTCTGCTCGGCCATCAGCGCGTGGAACCGGGGGAACTCGCTGTAGTGCAAGCCGCCGCCCTCGCGGAAGCAGCCGATGATTTTCTGTTCGACTTCGGCGAGCTGCGGAACGAACAGGGCCACCAGGGCCAGGTTGTCCGGCCCGGCCGCCCGGGTCAGCACGCCGGCGCGGTGCGCGGGCAGCGAATAGGTGGCGGAGTCGGGGTCGTACTCGACGACGCGCCCGGTCGTCATGCCGGCCAGCCACTCGCGCACGTAGCGCTCGTTGAGGCCGGCCGCTTCGGCGATCTGCGCGCTGGTGGCGGAAGCCAGGCCCGCCATCGTGTCGAGCAGGCCGGTCTGGTGCCCGATGCTCAGCAGTAGCGTCAGGCCGGCGCCGTCGATGGCCGCGGCGATTCGTCCGCTGAACTCGTCACTGGATTCCGAGGCGATCTCGGGTGCCGTCATGGTCAGCGACGGTACACCGTAGGTTGATGGCCATGAGTCAGACAGTGCGCGGCGTGATTTCACGAAAGAAGGGCGAGCCCGTCGAACTGGTGGACATCGTCGTCCCGGACCCCGGGCCCGGCGAAGCCCTGGTCGACATCATTGCCTGCGGGGTGTGCCACACCGACCTGACCTACCGCGAGGGCGGCATCAACGACGAATACCCCTTCCTGCTCGGCCACGAGGCCGCCGGCCGGGTCGAGGCGGTCGGCCCCGGCGTGACCGCGGTCGAGCCCGGTGACTTCGTCATCCTGAACTGGCGGGCCGTCTGCGGCCAGTGCCGGGCCTGCAAGCGCGGCCGCCCCCACCTGTGCTTCGACACCTTCAATGCCGCGCAGAAGATGACGCTGACCGACGGCACGGAGCTGACCCCCGCGCTGGGCATCGGGGCGTTCGCCGACAAGACCCTGGTCCACGCCGGCCAGTGCACCAAGGTCGATCCCGCCGCCGACCCCGCCGTCGCCGGCCTGCTCGGCTGCGGGCTGATGGCCGGCATCGGCGCGGCGATCAACACCGGCGGCGTCACCCGCGACGACACCGTCGCGGTGATCGGCTGCGGCGGCGTCGGCGATGCCGCGATCGCCGGTGCCGCGCTGGTCGGGGCCCGGCGCATCATCGCCGTCGACACCGACGACACCAAGCTGGACTGGGCCCGCGAGTTCGGCGCCACCCACACCATCAACGCCCGCCATGCCGACGTCGTGGAGGCGATCCAGGACCTCACCGACGGGTTCGGGGTCAACGTCGCCATCGACGCCGTCGGCCGGCCCGAAACCTGGAAGCAGGCCTTCTACGCCCGCGACCTCGCGGGAACCGTTGTGCTGGTGGGTGTTCCGACGCCCGACATGAAGCTCGAGATGCCGCTGATCGACTTCTTCTCGCACGGCGGGTCGCTGAAGTCGTCGTGGTACGGCGATTGCCTGCCCGAACGCGACTTCCCCACCCTGATCGACCTCTACCTGCAGGGCCGGCTGCCCCTGGAGAAGTTTGTCTCCGAGCGAATCGGGCTAGACGACGTCGAGGAGGCTTTTCACAAGATGCACGGGGGCAAGGTGTTGCGTTCGGTGGTGGTGCTCTGATGGTGAACATCGAGCGGGTGGTGACCCACGGCACCTTCGAACTCGACGGCGGCAGTTGGGAAGTCGACAACAACATCTGGCTGATCGGCGACAACTCCAACGTGGTGGTGTTCGACGCCGCCCACGACGCGGCGCCGATCGTCGAGGCCGTGGACGGCCGCCACGTGGTCGCGGTGGTGTGCACGCACGGTCACAACGACCACGTGACCGTCGCGCCGGAACTGGGCAAGACCCTCGACGCGCCGGTTCTGCTGCATCCGGCCGACGAGGTGCTCTGGCGAATGACGCATCCGGACAACGACTTCCGCTCGCTATGCGACGGCGAGACGCTGAGCATCGGAGGGACCGAGCTGCGGGCAATGCACACCCCGGGCCATTCCCCGGGTTCGGTGTGTTGGTATTCCCATGACCTGGGCGTCGTGTTCAGCGGGGACACCCTGTTCTCCGGCGGCCCGGGCGCGACCGGCCGCTCGTATTCGGATTTCCCGACGATCCTGCAGTCCATTTCCGAGCGGTTGGGCAAGCTGCCCGGCGAGACGGTGGTGCACACCGGCCACGGCGACAGCACCACCATCGGCGACGAGATCGTCCACTACGAGGAGTGGGTGGCCCGCGGCCACTGAGCCCGCGCCCGCGCCGTAGGGCCACGGCCGTCACACCAGCACCAGTTCGGCACCACCATGCGGTCGAGCGTCGTCGATCGGCCGGAAACGGACGCGTGCCTCACTGTCGCGGCAGATTGGCGGCCACCACCGCGCGGCGCCGGGTACGGCCCAACCACAAACCGGACATGATCGAATCGGCCAGCCCCACCACGAACAGCCCGACGAACAGCCACACCAGAAAGTCCACGGAACTCTTGTGCCCGAAGGCCAGTCGCGGGTTGATATAGCCGTTGACCTGCCCGTCGGTCGTGATGTTGTAGGTGCCGCCGGCCGCAATCCGAGCCACCCACACCCGCACGTGCGCGTCGTTGTTGACCGTCGTTGTGCTGCCGATGCTTTCGGTCACCACGGGCTGCGCCACGCCGTCGGGTGGCGCGAGGGTGACCCCCAGCGGCGGCACGGGCAGCCCGCGGTCGGGACTGCTGATGACGACGGTGTGCAGGCTGATGGTGACGTCACCGGCGGGCAGGTAGAGGCTGCCGGAGCCCGGGACCGGCACCTCGCCGTACGCGTTGTACTTGTCCAGGAAGAACGCGTTGAGCACCAGGGCGACGATGAAGCCGCCCACCGACACGACCATCAGCGTGACGGCGGCGGCCAGCGAGATCTTGGCGAGCCGCCTGCTGTTCATCCGAGCAGTGTGGCACCGCGGGCCGGGCGCTGCCAGCGTACGAGCGCAACGCCGAGGACGACGAAGGCCAGTATCGGTACCCAGTCCCCCAGCCGTTGGTAGGGCGTGACACGCGATCCCAACGGCACGCTCACCACGGTCACGCCCCGGAAGTCCGACGGGCACCACGCCAGCCGGTGGCCTCGCGCGTCGAAGGCCGAACTGTCGCCGGACAATCCGGCGTGCACGGCCGGGCGGCCCGCCTCGACGGCGCGCACCGCCACCTGGGCGGCCAGCTGCGGCTGCGCCCAAGTCCCCTGGTACGACGACGTGGAGCTCTGATACACCAGCAGCTCCGCACCGAGTCGCGCCTCCCGGCGGGCTAGGTCGGAGAACAGGGTCTCGTAGCTGACCAACGGGCCGATCCCCAGTGCGCCGGCGTGCAACATGACGGGCCCGGTCCCACGTTGCCGGTCCTCGGCTGCGGCCCTGCTGTGGCGGGTGATCCAGCCGAAAAGCGGTCGCAGCGGCACGTATTCGCCGAACGGCACCAGCCGGGTCTTCCGGTACGTGCCCAACGATCCGCCCGGCCCGATGAGGACCGCCGACTTGTAGATCCCGCCGCCGGGCGCGGGCGCGTCGACGTTGACCAGCAGGTCCGCCCCCACCCGCCGGGACAACTCGGCAAGCCGCGCCAAAACCTCCGGGTGACCGGCGAGATCGGAGCCCACGCTGCTTTCACCCCAGACCACCAAGTCCGGACGCTGAGCCGCAACCGAAGCGGTGAGCTCCTCGGCGAGGGCCTGGCGCGCGCCCGAGTCGGCGATGTCGCCCGGTTGCACCAGCGCCACCCGCACCGCGGCGCCGCCCGCGGGCGACGGGCCCAGCAGGTACCAGGCCGGACCAAGGGCCGCGCAGGCCGCCGCGCATCCCAGCGCGACGAGCCGGCGGGATATCTCGCGGTGCACCACCACGCCCACCAGAGCCGTATTGACGGCCGCCACAAGGAAACTCGTCAACCACACCCCGCCCAGCGACGCCGAGGCCAGCGTGACGGGCTGAGCGGACTGCGACGCGCCCAGCGACGCCCACAGGCCACCCAGCGGCGGCCACGACCGCACGGCCTCGGCCGCCACCCACGCGCAGGGCAACACCACCACCGCGGCGACCGTCCGCCCCGGGCCAACGGGCGCGGACAGCAATCGATGCGCCAACCACCCCCACGGCAGCCAGAGCGCACCGAAAGCGACGGCCATCACCGCGAGCAACGGGCCGACGAACGTCAGCAGCCAGTACTGGGTGGCCAGCACGAATCCGGCGACGCCGAGCCAGGCCCGCACGCAAGCCTGAACCGGCGTTGAAGCGGCCCGCACCAACAGGAGCAACGGCACCAGACCGAACCAGGCCAGCCACCACCACGACGGCGCGGGAAAGGCGAGCGCGGGCAGCGCGCCCACGACCAACGCGGCCGCCCAGCCACGGATGCGCTGTCGACGAGCCGACACAAAGAGCACACTATGACGGGGCGCACACGAAGGGAGCGATACGTATGGCCAACGATCTTGTCGCCACGGTGCCCGATCTGTCGGGCAAGCTGGCAATCGTCACCGGCGCCAACAGCGGCCTGGGGTTCGGACTGGCCAGGCGTCTCGCGGCCGCCGGTGCCGACGTCGTCATGGCGATCCGCAACCGCGCCAAAGGGGAAAAGGCGATCGCGGAGATCCGCGACACCGTCCCCGACGCCAAGCTGACCATCAAGTCGCTGGACCTGTCGTCGCTGGCCTCGGTCGCCGCGCTGGGGGAACAACTCAACGCCGAGGGCCGCCCCATCGACATCCTGATCAACAACGCCGGCGTCATGACCCCGCCGGAACGCGACACCACCGCCGACGGTTTCGAATTGCAGTTCGGCAGCAACCATCTCGGGCATTTCGCCCTGACGGGGCACGTGCTGCCGCTGCTGCGCGCGGCGGGCAAGGCGCGCGTCGTCTCGCTGAGCAGCCTGGCCGCCCGCCAAAGCGGCAAGATCCACTTCGACGACCCGCAGTTCGAGAAGTCCTACGCGGCCATGTCGGCATACGGCCAGTCGAAGCTGGCGGTCCTGATGTTCGCCCTCGAGCTGGACCGGCGCAGCCGCGCGGCCGGCTGGGGCATCATGTCCAACGCCGCGCATCCCGGCCTGACCAAGACCAACCTGCAGATCGCCGGACCCTCGCACGGGCGCGAAAAGCCCGCGCTGATGGAGCGGCTGTACAAGGCGTCCTGGCGCTTCACGCCGTTTTTGTGGCAGGAGATCGACGAGGGCATCCTCCCGGCGCTCTACGCGGCCGCCGCGCCGCACGCCCAGGGCGGCGCGTTCTACGGGCCCCAGGGCTTCTACGAGGCCACCGGCGGCGGGGTGCGGCCGGCCAAGGTGCCCGCGCCAGCCCGCAACGAGGCTGACTGTCAACGACTTTGGGAGCTCTCCGAGCAGCTCACCGGCGTCAGCTACCCGAAGCCGACCTGACGACTATCGTTGGGACATGCGGCCTGAGCCTCGGATGCCCGAATCGAGCATTGTGGTCCGGCCGGAGCCCGTTTATACGCAGTCGTCGCGGCTGCAGGCCGCCGGGTTGGGCCCGGCCATCGCGTTGTTCGAGCGGGCCGCCGAGCAGGTGCCGCTACCCAAGCCCCCGCAGCCCATCGTCATCGCCGACTACGGCGCCGCCAACGGGCACAATTCGCTCAAGCCGATGTCGGCGGCGATCGCGATCCTGCGTCGGCGCACCCGGCACGACCACGCAATCCTGGTGGCGCACACCGATATTCCCGACAACGACTTCTCGGCGCTGTTTCACACCCTGTCCGACGACCCGGAGAGCTACCTGCACCTGGACGCGGCGACGTTCGCGTCGTCGATCGGCCGGTCGTTCTACGACCAGATCGTGCCGTCCAAGACCGTCAACCTGGGCTGGTCGTCGTGGGCGGCGCAGTGGCTGAGCACGATGCCCGCCGAGGTGCACGATCACTTGCACATCTCCTACAGCCACGACGACGCCGCGCGCGCGGCGTACGCCGAGCGGGCGGCCCTGGACTGGCACAACTTCGTGGCGTTCCGCGGCCGCGAACTGGCCCCCGACGGGCGCCTGGTGGTGATGACGATCGCCCTCGACGAGGACGGCACATCCGGCTTCCCGACGCTGCTCGACGCGATGATCGAGGCGCTGCATGCACAGGTCCGGGACGGGCTGCTGCACCAGGAGGAGCTGCGCCGGATGACCATTCCCACATTCGCCCGCAGCGAGAAGGACTTTCGCGCCCCGTTCGCGCCCAGCGGACGCTTCGAAGGCCTGACCATCGACCATCTCGAGATGTTCAACGCCGAGGATCGATTCTGGGTTCGGTTCCAGGCGGACCGCGACGCCGAGGCCTTCGGCGCTCAGTGGGCGGCCTTCGCCCGGGCGGCGCTGTTCCCCGCGCTGGTGCGCGGGCTGGATGAGGGAGTGCGCGACGCGCGGGCTGGCGAATTCGTCGACCAGCTTCAGGGCGCGGTCGCGGCGCAACTGTCAAGCGCACCCGAGCCGATGCGGATTCCTCTGGCGCTGGTCGAGCTGGTCAAGCGCGAACGATCCCTCTCGTGAGAGTTTCGACACAACGCCGCAACGGGTAACCCCTGCAAATCGCGACCTGCGATGGCGAGGGGGTAGACGCATGAGCGTGCAGGACGATAAATCGGCCGACCAGCACACCGATCAGGAACCGGATCAAGACACCGATCAGAAGCTGACGGAAAAGCCGGAGCCGGACGAGGACGACAAAAAGAAGGCCTCCGAGATGATGGAGGCCTACAAGGAGAAGCCCACCATCGTGCTGCCCGGCACCGGCGGCAGCGTTTCGGGCACTGCGGTCAACGACTGGTTGGACGAGGACGGCAATCCCAGGCACGAAGTCCCCGACAACGCCGGTTCCGGTGACCAGGCCAAGGCCGACGAAGGCCAAGCCGAAGCCGACGAGGGTCGCGACGAGCAAGCTCTGAAGGACCAGATCGAGAAGGACAAGGCCCTGAACGAGAAGCTCAAAGAGGCCGCGAAAGCGGAGAACAAGGGCGAAAAGGACTGACCTACCGGGTCGTTCCCAGCTGAGGGCCCAATTGGGGGATGCCGCTGATGCCCAAGTCGCCCCCGATCCCTTGAATGAGTTGATTGATCCGGTCCAGCCCCGGGATGGATTCGTTCAGGCCGGGCACCGGCGGGACGGGCGGTACCTGCGGAATCGCCGGACGCGCGGGCGCGGCCGCCAGCGGCGGCGCATGCTGCGGTTTCGCTGACGGGACGCTGGTAGACGGCGTCTCGGTCTGGGCGGGCGGATTGGTATCCGTCGTCGACGGCGCGGGTGCCTCTTCGCTGGGCGGGGGCGCCTGAGCGGTCGCGGTGTTGGCCGGCGGAGCGGGGACCGGACTGCTGGTCACGCCCGGCGCCGGGGTCGTCGCCGATTTGTTCGCCGAGGTCAGGCCGATCGTGACTGCGGTCCCGACGAGCGCCACCCCCGCGGCCGCCCCGACAATTGCCGCCAGCACCGGCAGGCGAAACAGGCGGCGCTTGCGCGTCGCGCTCGCGGAATCGGCAGCGGGTTCGTCGGCGACGGCGGGCTCCACCTGCGCGGCGGTCGCCGCTTGGGGTTGGTTGCCGGTCTGCGACCACGCTTGCACGGGCGCGGCGCCGGCTGTCGGCCAGGCGGGCGCCGCCTGCGCCGTCGCGGTCGCTTCGGGCGGCCGGGTGCTTGGGACCGCCCGCGCGGTCGCCGTGGCGGGCGCGGCCGGGGCCGACGCCGTCGCGGCGCTCTCACCGGGCCCATGCGCCGCCCGCAACGCGGCGCCGGTGGCCGCCGTCAGCTGCGGGCGCGGCGTGGTGATGACCGGGACGCGGAAGTACTGCGACAGCGTGGTGGTTATCGCGGGGATGTTCGCTCCACCGCCGGTGGACACCACCGCTACCAGGTCCTGAATGCCATTGCGCGCCAACGCGTTTTCCAACACGGCCACGAACCTGTCCAGCGGGGTGCGGATCGCCTCGTCAAGCTCGTCGCGGGTGACGCGGACTTCGCCGGTCAGCCCGTCGCTCAGCGTGGCCGCCGTGGTCGAGGACAGCTCCTCCTTGGCGCTTCGGCACGCGGTGCGCAGCCGGCTCAGCGAGCCGATCGCCACGGTGCCCGCCGGGTCGAAGGCGGCGGTGCTCGGCATGTTGGAGATGACGGCGCTCAGCAGGGCCTGGTCGATCAGGTCGCCCGAGAAATCGTGCAGCCGCAGGGTCGGGGCCAGCGCCTGATAGTCACCGTCGGCGCGCATGAACGTGACGCTGGTGCCGCTGCCGCCGAAGTCGCACACCGCCACCGTCCCGTGGGCCGGTATGCCGGGGGCGGTTCGCACGGCCAGCAGCGTCGCCGCGGCGTCGGGAATCAGCATCAGCGGCCGCGCCCGGTTGGACCATTCGGCCACCGAGCTCAGCGCGGTGCCCACCGCGTCGACCGCCGGCGACGGCCAGTGGGCGGGATAGGTGACGGCGACGCTCTCGGGCAGGGTGCGCCCGCCGGTCACGCTGTAGGCCAGCGCCCGCATGGCGTCGGCGATCAATTCCTCGCTGCGGCGTACCGACCCGTCGGCCGCCACCACTCCGCGGGGATCGGAGATGCGATTGACGAACCCGGTGATCACCAGGCCGGGCTGGTTGAGCCGCGGGTTTTCCGCGGGGATGCCGACCTCCGGCGCGCGCTCCGGATACAGCGTCAGGACGGGCTTGCGGGTGATGGCCTTCTCGGCGGCGACCGCCGCCAGGTTGGTAGTCCCGATCGACAGGCCCAGCGCGGTCCCAGCTCCATTGGCCATATGTCCCAACCCCAACTTCAGCAACTCGCAAACCAGGCTAGCCGTTAGTGTGCCGCCGAAACCTGTACCGAGTCTCTGCGGCACCTATGTGCACGCTGTGCGCCGGTCACCGGATGTTGCCCGCCCCGGCGATTAGGGGCAGGTCAAGCGGCGTGATCCAGCCCGGCCGCAGCTCGTTGACGGCCGGCACGGCGTTGAGGGCCCGCATCCCGGTCGCCAGGCAGCCGGCCGTGGCCGCGTCGCGGCCCGAGCCGTCGGTGAACCGGAACGCCGTTTCCTGGAAGACGCTCGGCGTGCCCTCGATCTCCACCCGGTAGACGTCGTTGTCGTGGCCGGAGGGCCAGTCAGGGGCGGCGTCAAGGCCGATCCGGTTGACGTGTTCAAGCTGAATCCTGGTCTCGCCCTTGTAGATTCCGTTGATGGTGAACCTGACGGCCGCCACGTGCCCGGGTTTGATGACGCCCTTGACGGTGTTGCGCTCGGTGGGCGTCACCCATTTGTCCCACGTGGTGGTGATCTCGTCGAGCATGATGCCGGCCGCGTGGGCGATCATCGGGACCGTGGCGCCCCACGCGAAGATCAGCATGTTGGAGTCCTCGAGCAACGGGCTGTATTCGGGCTCGCGGCCGATGCCCATCTCGACTTCGTAATCGCCCTCGTAATTGGTGTAGTCCAGCAGTTCGGACGCCCGCACCCGGCTCACCTCCGAGCACAGGCCCATCAGCGTCATGGGGAACAGGTCGTTGGCGAATCCGGGGTCGATGCCGGTCGTGAAGCAGGACGACTCCCCCAGCTCGCACGCCTCGGTGATGGGCGCGATCCACTGCGGCGGGTTGAGGTGCATGGTCGGCCACACCCACGGGGTCATCGCCGTCGAGCACACGTCGATGCCCGCGCGGAGGAAGCGGGTGATCAGCGCGATGTTCTCCTTGGCGTGCATCGCGGTCGGGCCGTAGTGCACCAGCGCGTCGGGCTTCAGCGCGATCAGGGCATCGATGTCGTCGGTGGCGATGATGCCCGTCGGCCCGGGCAGCCCGCCGATGTCGCCGACGTCGCGCCCGACCTTGTCGGGATTGCTGACGCCGACCCCCACCAACTCGAACAGCGGATGCTTGACGATTTCGGCGATCACCATCTTGCCGACGAAGCCGGTGCCCCAGACCACCACACGCTTTGAGCCGTGTTCCGACATACTCACCTTTCCGTAGCAGCCCCCGTGGGACTAACACTAGAACGGCTTTCGTTAGGGCGGAAAGCTTCCGTAGCACCGCGCGTGGTGACACGATGCAAATCATGACGAAGCATGTGCGCGGGCTTTCGATCCTGTTCGCCGTGGGCGTCGGTTGCGCAGGGACGGTCCCCGGCGTGGCCCACGCGATCCCCGAGATGCCCCACGCCCGTTACGAGGTGACCGGCGCCGGCGTCGCGCAGTACCTCGTGTATCAAACGGACGCCGGTCAACTCCACCAGGTCAACGCGCCGCTGCCCTGGTCGACCGAATTCACTTCATTCGGGGGCCAGGTGTTCGTGATCAGCGCGCAGGGGGTGGGCCCCATCCGCTGCCGCATCCTGCTCGACGGCAACGTGGTCGCCGATGCGCAATCGGCCGGCGGCAGGACCGTCTGTGCGCACTAGCGGTTTCCTAGGAGGTAATCGGTGAGTCTCAAGACGGGTATCGCGACGCGAACCAACGGGGCGCCACCGCCCGAGGTGCCCCTCTCCGAGATTCACCTCGATTCGCTGGACTTCTGGGGGCTCGACGACGACTTCCGCGACGGCGCCTTCGCGACCCTGCGCCGGGAGGCCCCGCTGTCGTTCTGGCCCGCGATCGAGATGGAGGGATTCGAGGCGGGCGAGGGCTATTGGTCGCTCACCAAGCACGACGACGTTCACTTCGCCAGCCGTCATCCGGAGATCTTCAGCAGCACGCCGAACATCACGGTCAACGACAACGCACCGGAGATCGCCGAATACTTCGGCTCGATGATCGTGCTCGACGATCCGCGACACCAGCGGCTGCGCTCGATCGTCAGCCGGGCATTCACCCCGAAGGTGGTGGCCCGCATCGAGGCGTCGGTGCGCGAGCGGGCCCGCCGGCTGGTTTCGTCGCTGATCACCAACCACCCCAACGGGGAAGCCGATCTGGTCACCGAGCTCGCCGGGCCGCTGCCGCTGCAGATCATCTGCGACATGATGGGGATCCCCGAGGAAGACCATCAGCGAATCTTCCACTGGACCAACGTGATTCTCGGGTTCGGCGACCCCGACCTGACGACCGACTTCGACGAATTCCTGAAGATCTCGATGGACATCGGGGCGTACGCCACCGCGCTCGCCGAGGACCGCCGCGTCAACCACCACGACGACCTGACCACCAGCCTGGTCGAAGCCGAGGTGGACGGCGAACGGCTGTCGTCGGCGGAGATCGCGTCGTTCTTCATCCTGCTGGTGGTGGCCGGCAACGAGACGACGCGCAACGCGATCAGCCACGGCGTGCTGGCGCTGTCCCGCTACCCCGACGAGCGCGACAAGTGGTGGGCCAACTTCGACCGGCTGGCGCCGACGGCGGTCGAGGAGATCGTGCGGTGGGCCTCGCCGGTGGTCTACATGCGACGGACCCTGACCCGCGACTTCAAGCTGAGCGGCACCAAGCTGGCGGAGGGCGACAAGGCCGTGCTGTGGTACAACTCGGCCAACCGCGACGAGTCGACGTTCCCCAACCCCTGGCTGTTCGACGTGGCGCGCACACCCAACCCGCATTTCGGCTTCGGCGGCGGCGGGGCGCATTTCTGCCTGGGCGCCAACCTCGCCCGCCGCGAGATTCGGGTGATATTCGACGAGTTGCGCCGCGAGATTCCCGACATCGTCGCGATCGACGAACCCGCGCGCCTGCTGTCGCAATTCATCCACGGCATCAAAGCCCTGCCGGTCGCCTGGACCCCGCCGCGCGGTTAGCCGTTCATGACCATTCCCGCGTTCCCGCCCGCGGAGGTGCTGGCCGCCCGCGAGAAGCTCGTGCTCGACCATTTTCACGACGAGGTCCGCCAGGCGTGGGACGACGTGCTGTCGACCTTCCCGCATCCGCGCTACGAGCTGATCCCGCAGATGATCGTGCACGACGGCGACACCGCGGTGCGCGACTACTACGCCTAGACGCGGACCGCGTTTCCCGATCAGGACCACGAGATCATCGCGCTGCGGCACAGCGCCGACGCGGTGATCGTCGAGTTCTGGTTGATGGGCACGCATCTGGGTTACCTGGGCAAGGTTCCGCCCACCGGCAGCCGGTTCCGGGTCCGCATGACCGCCTACTTCGTCTTCAGTAACTTTCAAGACACCGAAACGCTTGTCTGCGAACGCATTTACTTCGACACACTGACCATGATCAAACAGCTGCTCGGCGGCCTCGACATGAAGAGGCCGGCGAACTGGCTGCTGGCCGCGCGCTGCGCTTGCGGATTCCTCTCGATGTCCTCGGAAAAGCCCGACCCCGCGCTGGTGAGTGCCTAAACTGCACTGCATGCGGGCCCTTTACCCGGCCTGCGGCCTGACCGCCGCGGCGATGTTGGGTTTGTGCGCGACGGCCACCGCCGCGCCGTCGCCGCCGGGCTCGCACACCGAGAAGTGGATCGACCTGCAGACCGGCCAGTGCGTGGCCGACCTCCCGCCGCCCGACCTGAGCCGCGTGACCGTCACCGTAGTCGACTGTGCGACGGCACATTTGGCCGAGGTGTACCTGCGCGCGCCGATGGCCGTGGACACCGCGGTCGCCAGCATCGCGAACCGGGATTGCGCCGCCGGGTTCGCCCCGTATACCGGGAGACCCGTTGGCGGCAGCCTGTTTTCGATCACCTACCTGATCGACTCGAATCAGGATCGCACCGGGGCCAATCCCACGCCCAGCACCGTCATCTGCCTGCTGCAGTCGGCCAACGGGCAGCCGCTGACAGGGTCGGCGCACCGCTGATCAGCAGCCGAGTTGCCGTGCGAGGTCGAGGAAGTCGGACGCGTTGATGTCGAACTCGTCGGAATAGACAACGTCGGCCTCGCCGTCGACACCGAACTCCAGCGGCCGCGCGACGAAGGCGGTCCGGAAGCCCAGCCGGCCCGCGGCGCGGATGTCGTACTTGTGGCTGGCGACCATCATGATCTCGTCGGGGCTCAGGCCCAGGTAGGTGGCGGCCATCCGGTAGATCGCCGGGTCGGGCTTGAACACCCCGGCCATCTCCGCGGCGAAGACCGCGTCCCAGGGCAGGCCCGCGCGCTTGGAGATCTCGATGACCGTCGACACGTCGGCGTTGGACAGGGTGGCCAGCGTGTAGGCGGTTCGAAGCCGGGTCAGCCCAGGGATCACGTCCGGCCAGGGCTTCAGCCGCCGCCAGGCCAAGGTGAGTTCGTCGCGTTCGGCGTCCGAAAACGGGACGCCGCAATCGTCCAGCGCCCGCCGGTACACCGAGTGCACCGACACCCATCCGGTCTGCCGACCTTGGGCGTCCTCCAGCGCAGTGAAGTAGCCTGCGCGCCAACGCCGCACCACGTCGGGCCAGTCGACGTCGGGGTGGCGGCCCGCGCTGATCCGCCGCGCCTCGTCGCAGACGGTCGAATGAAAGTCCGTCGCCGTGCCTTGCACGTCGAACAGCAGCGCCTTGACCACACGCGCAATCATGCAACCTCGGGCGCTGATGAATCTACGATGTCCTGGTGGCCGACTCCGCCGACGAGCACGAGCCCGACTACCGGCTCACCTTCGCCAACGAGCGGACGTTCCTGGCCTGGCAGCGCACCGCGCTGGGCCTGCTCGCCGCGGCCGTCGCCGTCGTCCAGCTGGTCCCGGAGTTGGGGGTGCCCGGCGCGCGCCGCGCGCTCGGCGCGGGTCTTGCGCTGCTGGCCATTCTCACCAGCGGGATGGGGCTGCTGCGCTGGCAGCAGGCGGATCGCGCCATGCGCCGCGGCGCCCCCTTGCCCCGTCATCCCTCACCGACCTACCTCGCCGTGGGTCTGACCGTGGTGGGGCTGATCGCGCTCGCGTTGGTGATCGCCAAGGCGGTCATGGATTGAGCGGCTCGACGGCCGATCGCGGCAGCCAGGCCGAACGGACGACGCTGGCCTGGACACGGACGTCCTTCGCCTTCCTGGGTAACGGCGCCCTGCTGATGATCAAGAACCTGCACGGTTCGGTCGGGCCAAACGCATTCATCCCCGCCGCTTTGGCCGGCGCCGTGGCCCTCGCGACGTTCGTGATCGCCGTGCGCCGGCAACGCACGCTGCAGCGGCAGCCCCTGCCGAAGCGACTCACACCCCGGCGCCAGGTGCACGTCATCGGAATGGCCGTGCTGACCCTCATCGTGGTGACCACGCTCGCGCAACTCATCTAGCCGGGTGTTCGCCCGCACAGCGGACCGAAGCGTCCGCGCGGTCTTGGGCTACGAATCACGGGAGTGAACAGCTGCCTGGCGCTAGGCTACCGATCGATGACGGGACCGCCCACGCCCAGCAAGGACCTGGACGCGCTGCTGCAGAAGGTCGCGCGCGGGGACCGCGACGCGTTCGCCGCGGTTTACGACCTCACAAAGAGTCGGGTGTACGGAATGGTCATGCGGGTCCTGCGCGATTCCGGCTACAGCGAGGAGACCACCCAGGAGGTCTACTGCGAGGTGTGGCGGACGGCGCCAGGCTACGACGCCAGCAGAGGCTCGGCTCTGTCGTGGCTGCTGACCATCGCGCACCGACGGGCGGTCGACCGGGTGCGGACCGAGGAGGCGTCCGGAAGGCGGGATACGCGCTACGCCGCGGCCAGCGCCGACCCCGCCAGTGACGTCGTCGCCGATTCGGCGATCGCCGGCGACGAGCGCCGCCGCGTCGTCGAATGCCTGGGCGCGTTGACCGACACGCAGCGGGAGTGTATTCAGTTGGCTTATTACGACGGGCTCACCTACAGCCAGGTGTCGGATCGCCTGGCCGCGAATCTGTCGACGATCAAGTCACGCATGCGCGACGCGCTGCGCGCCTTGCGTAACTGCCTGGAAGTGCCATGACCGAACCGAACGAATTCGAATTGCTCGAGCTCGCAACGCCATACGCGTTGGATGCCGTGTCGGATGAGGAACGCGCCGAAATCGAGCGACGGGTGGCGGCCGCGCCACGATCGGTGGCGGCGGCCTTCGACGATGAAGTCCGTGCCGTCCGCGAGACGATGGCGGTCGTCTCGGCGACGACGGCCGTCGAACCGCCGGCGCGCCTGCGGGCCGCGACGCTGGCGGCGATACCTGCACGCGATGAGCGCAAGTACGGTTGGCGCACCGCAGTTTTGGCGTCCGCGGCGGCAGCGGTGGTGGTCGGTGCCGCCGCATTTGGCGTCGGGATCCTGATGCGCCCGCACCCGCCGTCGACCATCGCCGAGCAGGTTTTTGCGGCCCCGGACGTGCGCACCGTCTCCGGCCCGCTCGGCAATGGCACTGCCACCGTTGTCTTTTCCCACGACCGCAACGCCGGTGTGCTGGTGATGAACAACGTTCCACCGCCGAAGCCGGGGACCGTCTACCAGATGTGGTTGCTGAGCGACAAGGGCCCGACGTCGGCCGGGACGATGGGCACCGCGGCGGTGGCGCCGTCGACCACCGCGACGCTCACCAACCTCGGATCGTCTACCACCCTGGCGTTCACCGTCGAACCCGGTACCGGGTCGCCGCGGCCGACCGGAACGATACTGGCCGCGTTGCCCCTCGGCTGAATCTCAACTCTGACCCGTCCGCGGCCTCGTCGTCTCCGAATCACTCCTGTCCGGTCGAAAGGCGGCGCTAGGAGCCGCTTATGGAGAAGGAGTAGAAACGCGATGATCAGCGTTCGGGGCAGGACAATCGCCGCGGCAGGGCTCGCGACGATTGCGGTAGTCGGTTTCTCGGGGTGTTCGAACAACAAGTCGGCGTCTGAGCCGATGACCAGCAGCAG
This sequence comes from Mycobacterium sp. 852014-50255_SCH5639931, assembly GCF_001665605.1. GTDB lineage: Bacteria > Actinomycetota > Actinomycetes > Mycobacteriales > Mycobacteriaceae > Mycobacterium > Mycobacterium paraffinicum. Next base: position 5,888 of record NZ_LZSV01000039.1, on the reverse strand, counting down.
CATGGCCACAGTCACCAGCAGCATGGCGGCTCCGGCGACGACGTCGGCCGCGGCCGATCCGGCGGCCGACCTCATCGGTGCGGGCTGCGGCGACTACGCCAAGCAGAACCCCAGCGGCCCCGGGTCGGTCGCCGGGATGGCTCAGGACCCGGTCGCCACGGCGGCTTCCAACAACCCCATGCTGACCACGCTGACGTCGGCGCTGTCGGGCAAGCTGAACCCGAACGTCAACCTGGTCGACACGTTGAACAACGGCCAGTACACGGTTTTCGCGCCGACCAACGCCGCGTTCGACAAGCTGCCGGCGGCCACCATCGACAATCTCAAGACTGACTCGCAGCTGCTCAAGAGCATCTTGACTTACCACGTGGTGCAGGGTCAGGCAAGCCCGATGAAGGTCGACGGTGACCACACGACCCTGCAGGGCGCCAAGCTGACCGTGACAGGTCAGGGCAACGACCTCAAGGTCAACAACGCCGGGTTGGTGTGCGGCGGGGTGCACACCGCCAACGCGACGGTGTACATGATCGACACGGTGCTGATGCCGCCAGGCCAGTAGCTCGCCTGCGAATCAGGGATGAACAGCCCGGCTTCGGCCGGGCTGTTTTTCTCTGCGGCGGAACCAATCCGCGGCGCCCCTGGCAGCGAATGACTCTCATGCTCACCATTGCGCTGATCGGCTTCGTCGGAGGTCTCATCACCGGCGTATCGCCGTGCATCCTGCCGGTACTGCCGGTGATCTTCTTCGCCGGCGCGCAGGGTCGCGCCGATGACCCTGCCCCACAACCGGTTTCCGGCGCAGGCGTAAATGTCGCGGTCAGGCCGGAGCGCACGTCGCGCAGTGCGCGCCCCTACCTCGTCATCGGCGGTCTGGTGCTCAGCTTCACCGCGGTCACGTTGGCCGGCTCGACACTGCTGTCGCTGGTGCACCTGCCGCAGGACGCTATCCGCTGGGTCGCCCTGGTCGCCTTGGTTGCCATCGGTCTCGGCCTGATCTTCCCGCGGGTCGAGCAATTGTTGGAGCGTCCGTTTGCGCGTATCCCGCAAAAGCAGTTGGGGTTTGGTGGCGGCGGGTTCGGTCTCGGTCTGGCGCTGGGCGTGCTGTATGTCCCGTGCGCCGGGCCCATTCTCGCCGCGATCGTGGTGGCCGGCGCCACGGCTCCCCTCGGCCTGCGCACCGTGGTGCTGACTAGCACCTTCGCGCTGGGCGCCGCGCTGCCGTTGTTGGTCTTCGCGTTGGCGGGCCATCGGGTGGCTCAACGGGTGGGAGCGTTTCGACGCCGGCAGCGCCAGATCCGGGTCGCGGCCGGGATCGTGATGATCGCGCTCGCGGTCGGACTGGTGTTCAATGTTCCCGCGGCTCTGCAACGGGCCGTTCCCGACTACACCAGCGGGATGCAGCAAAAGTTGGCCACGGACCGCGGGGTCCAAGAGAAGCTCAACCTTGGCGGCATCGTCAACGACCAGAACGCGCAGTTGTCCAATTGCAGCGACGGCGGTCGGGAGCTCGAAAGCTGCGGCCCGGCACCCGATCTCAAGGGCATCGCCGGTTGGCTGAACACGCCCGGCAACCAACCGATCAGCCTCGCGTCCCTGCGCGGCAAGGTCGTGCTCATCGATTTCTGGGCGTACTCCTGCATCAACTGCCAACGCGCCATCCAGCACGTCGTCAACTGGTACAACGCCTACCAGGGCGACCGTTTCGAGGTCATCGGGATCCACACCCCTGAGTACGCGTTCGAACAGGTGCCCGGCAACGTCGCCAAAGGGGCCGCCGACCTGAGCGTCACATACCCGATCGCCTTGGACAACGGCTACTCCACGTGGACGAACTACCGCAACCGTTACTGGCCCGCGGAGTATTTGATCGACGCCACCGGCCAGGTGCGCCACATCAAGTTCGGCGAAGGCGACTACAACGTCACCGAGGATCTGATCAGGCAGCTGCTCGTGGCGGCGCATCCCGGGCTCAAGCTGCCGCCCCCCTCAGATGCGAGCAGCTCGACCCCACAGGACAAGACCACACCCGAGACCTACTTTGGCGTCGGGAAGGCCGTCAACTACGGCGGCGGCGGGATATACGACGAAGGCACAACCACTTTCGATTATCCGCTCACTCTGGCCGCCGATAGCTTCGCTCTGAAAGGTCCGTGGTCGCTGGATTACCAAGGCGCCACCGCAGCCGGCAACCAGTCCAGCATCAGGTTGAATTACCACGCCAAGAACGTCTACATCGTCGTCGGTGGCACGGGATCCCTCACGGTCACCCGTGACGGACGATCCGTCGCGATTCCGATCAGCGGGCCGCCGACGTCGCACCAGATCGTCTCCGGCGAGCAGCCGCAATCGGGGACTCTTGAGGTTCGCCCCGACCAAGGGCTGCAGGTGTATTCGTTCACGTACGGCTGAAACTTCCAACCCCGCACCAATCCGAAGGTGTCCGGGCTCCGAATGACTCATCAAATGTCCGACAAACCAAAGGAGTCAAAGGCGATGAAATCACACAGGACGTCGGTTGCAGCGAAAGGATTCGCGGTAGCGGCGATGCTCGGTCTGGGTGTGGTGACCGCTCCAACGGCGGCGGCGGCCGACCTGGTGGGCCCCGGCTGCTCTGACTACGCGGCGGCCAACCCCAGCGGCCCGGCATCAGTGGAGGGAATGTCGCAGGTTCCGGTGACCGTAGCGGCGTCCAACAATCCGGCGCTGAGCACCCTGACCTCGGCGCTGTCGGGCAAGCTGAACCCGAATGTCAATCTGGTTGACACGCTGAACAACGGCCAGTACACGGTCTTCGCGCCGACCGACGCCGCATTCGGCAAGCTGCCGGCACAGACGATCGACGAGCTGAAGACGGATTCCAGGTTGCTGACCAGCATCCTGACCTATCACGTAGTGCCGGGCCAGCTGAGTCCGGCCAGGGTCGCCGGCTCTCACAAGACCGTTCAGGGCGCGAACGTCACCGTCACCGGACAGGGCAACGGCCTCAAGGTCAACAACGCGGGTCTGGTCTGTGGTGGCGTGCCCACCGCCAACGCGACGGTGTACATGATCGACACGGTGCTGATGCCGCCGGCGTGAGCACGTAATGGCTCACCATTCGCCACACCAGTCTCGCCGAGCAGTGACGTATCCGATCACATCCCGGGTCGAGGCTGGTGTGGCGGATTCTGCACAGCGCTGGGCAGCGACTGGTGTGTGGCCGAGTCGGCGACCGAACGCGCGGGGGCGCCGAGGTCCCCCAGCACGAAGGCAAATGTGATCGCTAGGCAAGCGCATCCACGGCACAGTGTTTCCATTGGGCCACTTCGTCTTTCGCATCGGTTGCGGGCGCAGTCCGCGTTTTCTGCTAACGACCCGGTTACCCCGCTCCTGCGCGAGTAAACAGCACGGTGTGAGTTCGCAAGAATCGCCACGAGTCCCATCCGCCACATCCGTCGCTGGAAGCAGGCGATGCCCTCTTTGCCCGCCTCACAACGACAAGATGACGAGCGCCCGCGTTGTCGCTCAGAGGCGGGCAAACAGCCGACCGCTTCCCGGGCCGGGGCTGCTGCGGCAGATGTGACGCTAGGCCATCACGTAATCGCTGAGCGGGAACCTCTCGGCTTCCCGCACCGAGTTCAAGGTCGACGTCGGCCGCAGCAGTGATGCCTCACCGCCGGGGCTGAAGTAGTACGAGCGCGACGTGGCGCAGTTGCCGGAGTAGAACACCGAGCTGTCCAGCCGTTTGGTCATCCGCTTCATGAACTGGTCCATGGCCTCTTCGGTCACCTCGAAGGTGGTCGCACCGCGGCGCTTGACCTCGCCGAGCAGGCGGCCCATGTGCCGCATCTGGTATTCGATGGTGTGGAAGAAGGACAGTCCGGAAAAGGCGAACGGGCTGGCCAGGCTCAGGTAATTGGGGAAGTACGGCATGGTAACGCCCTGATAAGCCTGGAACCTGGTCTCCCGCCACCACTTTCCGAGGTTGCGGCCCTTGCGGCCGACCACCTCGATAGCCGGGAAGTTGGCCTCCCACAGGTCAAAGCCGGTCGCCAACACCAGGGTGTCGATGACGGTCTTACGCCCGTCGACGGTGACGATGCCGTCGGCCTCGATCCGTGCGATCGAGTTGGTCTCCAGGTGCACGTGCGGCTTGGTGAACGCGCGGTAGAACTCGTTGGAAAAGGTTGGCCGCTTGCAGCCGAGGTCGTAGTCCGGCGTCAACCTGGCGCGCAGTTCCTGGTCCCGGATCCACCGGAATCGGTTGATCTTGGCCAGGTCGGCGGCGGAGATGTTCCCCCGCCCGCGGAACTCCCGGACGTGCAGCGCGCAGACCACCATGATGATCTCGAGGATGACGTCGGTCACCCACCGCAGCGCGCGCTGCGCCGCCGGCACCCGCGCAAACAGGCGCCGCACCGCGGGGGGAAACCCGAAGTCGAACTTGGGCATCACATGGGTCGCGGTGCGTTGGTACACGGTCAGTTCCGCAGCCCGTTCGGCCAACTCCGGAATGACCTGTACCGCGGACGCCCCGGTCCCGATGACCGCGATCCGGCGGCCCCGGTACCGGAAGTCGTGGTCCCAGGCGGTCGTGTGGACCACCTTGCCCTCGAAGCTCGCGATCCCCGGGATGTCCGGCATGCGCGGCTGCGACAGGAAGCCCGTCGCGGTGATCAGGAAGCGGGTCGCCAACGTTTCGCCACCGGCCAGCGCTACCCGCCAAACTTCGGCGTCCTCATCCCACTGGGCGCCTTCCACCGTCGAGTTGAACCGCATGTGGCGGCGCACGTCGTACTTGTCGGCGACGTCCGCGGCGTACTGCTTGACCTCGCGGCCCGGCGCGAACAGCCGCGACCAATCCGGCTTGGGCTCGAACCAGTACGAGTACGTGGTCGACGGGATGTCTACGGCGATGCCCGGGTAATGGTTGACATGCCAGGTGCCGCCGAGGTCATCCTCTCGGTCGAGGATGACGAAGTTGTCATAGCCCAGGCGCTTGAGCTGGATCGCGGCACCGATGCCGCCGAAGCCCGCGCCCACGATGACTGCGTCGAAACGGTTCGTGTCCACAACCCTGCTCCGTGCTTACTAGCTCCGCTTATACCCAAAGAACTTTGACTAATCTTACGGAATTCTAATAAAGCGTGGCGCGACACGCACACCGTGTGACCTTACTGACACCGTCGCGCGCAACTGGCAAACGACCCGTTCCTTCGCGGTTGCCCCCCAGTGCTGGTCACACGCATGCGGTTAACCATCGCTGACGTGCACGCCGACGGCTGCCGGGCTGGGCGTGCCCGGGCACCGGCCGGGGCGAAAGTCACCTCTTTGAAACCTGTTTCACCCGTGGCCATGTCGTCACCTTCCCGCGTCTGCGATGTTGCGATTTCAAGCGGTCGCCGGTCCGGTTACCCTTGTCAACGGCACCCAAACGACGGCTCAAGCTTTTCCGCTACGTGGCTCCCGGCCGTTCGGATGGATGCCATTTCGGTGCATCGACACGCGGCCCTCATCCGGCGCTTGTCGACGCGCCGCGTTATACAGGAAACGATGGCGGGTCTTTGACCGAATGACAGTTGGGGAGGCACTCCTATGGGCATCAGTCGCCGCGGCATGATCGCACGTCAATTCATCCGTTCCCTTGCTCCCGCAGTGGTTGCGGCTTCCGGCCTCGGCGCGTCGGCCATCACCGGCTCTGCCCTCCCCTCCGCCGCCGCCCAGTGTCCGGACGTGCAGGTCGTGTTTGCCCGCGGCACCGGTGAAGCCCCCGGCGTCGGCCCCACCGGACAAGCGTTCGTCGACGCCCTGCATTCGCGCATGGGAACCAAATCCTTCGACGTCTACCCGGTCAACTACCCCGCCAGCGACCAATGGGACACCGGCGTCGACGGCATCAGAGACGCCGC
>NZ_LZSV01000038.1 GCF_001665605.1 Mycobacterium sp. 852014-50255_SCH5639931 | reverse complement strand
AGATGTGTATAAGAGACAGCCGCCCAAGCGCAGGCTGGGGCTGGTCATCGGCGCTCTCGCGCTCGTCGTCGCGGTCATCGCCGGCACCGGGGTGTGGCTGGCGGTCGATAAGTCCGGGGCCACGCAGCCCGACGCCTCCCCAACGACGACCACCGCCGCTCCCTCCACCACGAGCACAGTGACCAGCAGCGCCGCCCCGACAATGGCTCCCGCACAACTGGATTCGCTCCTGCTCCCGGTCGACCAGATCAACACGCTGGTCGGCACCACCGGGATCATCGTCGACCACAACACGACCGAGATGACCGACCCCGGCCCGGGCAACACGCTGTCGGACGACAAGTGCCTGGGAGCGCTGATCGGTTTCCAAACCCGGACGTACAAAAGCAGCGGCTACACCGCGATGCTCGCCCAGCTGATGAAGAAGCCGCAAAGCAATCCGGCCTACGTCGTGGCCCAGGGTGCGGTGATCTTCGCGTCCGCCGATCAGGCCCGGGGATTCGTGAACAACCAATGGGCGCAATGGCGGGACTGCGGCGGGAAAACCGTGACCCAGCCGAGCGACAAGGCCCCGTTTGAATGGACCTTCGGGCAGATCAGCGGAAATCCGCCGAATATCGCCCTACAGCACACGTTGGCCAACAGCCCGGTGGTGTGCCAGCACGTCCTGGAGGCGGTGTCCAATGTGGTCCTCGACGTCAACCTCTGCGCACCCGGAACCATCAACGAAGCCAGGCTGATCGCCAACCAGATGGCGACCAAGATCCCCGGCTGACGGCCGCTCAGGCGGTGGCTTTGCGCCGCCGGTTCGACCGCCGCGGCGGGGCCGCGCGGCCGATGACCTCGGCGAGGAACTTGCCGGTGTAGCTTTCGGGCACCGCGGCGATGTCCTCCGGAGTGCCTTCCGCGACAACGGTTCCGCCCTCGGCGCCACCCTCGGGCCCCATGTCGACGATCCAGTCCGACGTCTTGATGACGTCCAGGTTGTGCTCGATGACAATGACGGTGTTGCCCTTGTCCACCAGCCCGTTGATGACGGTGAGCAGCTTGCGGATGTCGTCGAAATGCAGCCCGGTGGTGGGCTCGTCGAGGATGTAGACGGTCCGCCCCGTCGAGCGCTTCTGCAGTTCGGCGGCCAGCTTGACGCGCTGAGCCTCGCCACCGGACAACGTCGGGGCGGGCTGGCCCAGCCGGACGTAGCCCAGGCCGACGTCGACGAGCGTGCGCAGGTAGCGGTGGATGCCGGTGATCGGCTCGAAGAACTCCGCCGCCTCCTCGATCGACATGTCCAGCACCTCGGAGATGGTCTTGCCCTTGTAGTGCACTTCCAGGGTTTCGCGGTTGTAGCGCGCACCGTGGCAGACCTCGCAGGGGACGTACACGTCGGGCAGGAAGTTCATCTCGATCTTGATGGTGCCGTCGCCGGTGCACGCCTCGCAGCGGCCGCCCTTGACGTTGAACGAGAACCGGCCCGGTTGGTAGCCACGAACTTTGGCCTCCGTGGTGGCCGCGAACAGGGTCCGGATCTTGTCGAACACGCCGGTGTAGGTGGCCGGGTTGGACCGCGGCGTGCGACCGATCGGCGACTGGTCGACCCGCACCAGCTTGTCCAGGTGGTCCAGGCCCGTCACCCGGGTGTGCCGGCCCGGGACCAGCCGGGCACCGTTGAGCCGGTTGGCCAGCACCGTGGCCAGGATGTCGTTGACCAGCGTCGACTTCCCGGAGCCGGACACGCCGGTCACCGAGGTGAGCACGCCGAGCGGGAACGAGACGTCGATGCCGCGCAGGTTGTGCTCGCGCGCGCCCACGACGGTGAGCTGACGCTTGCGCTCGACGGGACGCCGGATCGCCGGCATCTCGATGGCTTCCTTGCCCGACAGGAAGGCGCCGGTGATCGAGTCCTTGTTCGCCAGCAGCTCGGCGTATGTCCCGCTGTGCACGATCTCGCCGCCGTGCTCACCGGCCCGGGGACCGATGTCGACGATCCAGTCGGCGTGCGCGATGGTGTCCTCGTCGTGCTCGACGACGATCAGCGTGTTGCCCAAATCCCTTAGCCGCGTGAGGGTTTCGATGAGGCGACGATTGTCACGCTGATGCAGCCCGATCGACGGCTCGTCGAGCACGTAGAGCACGCCCACCAGGCCGGACCCGATCTGGGTGGCCAGCCGGATGCGTTGCGCCTCACCGCCGGACAGCGTGGCCGCCGCGCGCGACAGCGACAGGTAGTCCAGTCCCACGTCGAGCAGAAAGCCGAGCCGCGACTGGATTTCCTTGAGCACCTGCCCGGCGATCGCCTGCTCGCGGTGACCCAGGGTGAGCGCGTTGAGGAAGTCCGCGCAGTCCGAGATCGACAGCTCGGAGACCTCGGCGATGGACTTGGCGCCCCGGTCTCCCGCGGCGGCCAGCGTGACCGCCAGGATCTCCGGCTTGAGCCGGGTGCCCTCGCACTCCGGGCAGGGCACGTCACGCATGAAGCCCTCATAGCGTTCCTTCATTTGCTCGGATTCGGTCTGGGCCATCTTGCGCTGCAGGAACGCCAGCACACCCTCGAAATCGGCGTAGTACGAACGGGTTCGGCCGTACCGGTTGCGGTAGCGCACGTGCACCTGATGGTCGGAGCCCTCGAGAATGGCCTTGCGCGCCTTGGCCGGCAGCTTGCGCCACGGCGTGTCGACGTCGAAGCCCATCTCGTCGCCGAGGCCGGCCATCATCCGGGTGAAGTACTCCGCGGTGTGGCCCGTCGACCACGGGGCGACCGCACCCTCGGCCAGCGTGCGTTCGGGATCGGGCACCACCAGGTCGGGGTCGACCTCCTTGCGGATCCCCAGGCCGGTGCACTCGGGGCAGGCGCCGTAGGGCGAGTTGAACGAGAACGATCGCGGCTCCAGATCGTCGACCGCCAGCGCGTGCCCGTTGGGACACGCCAGCTTCTCGGAGAAGCGCTGCTCGCGGTTGTGGGCGTCGTGTTCGTGGTCGACGAACTCCAGCACCACGATGCCGTCGGCCAGGTTCAGCGCGGTCTCCACGGAATCGGTGAGCCGCTGCTTGGCGCTGGCCTTGACGGTGAGGCGGTCCACCACCACCTCGATGTCGTGCTTTTCCTGCTTCTTCAGCTTGGGCGGATCGGTCAGCGGGTGCACCACACCGTCGACCCGGACCCGGCTGTAGCCCTGCGCGTTCAGCTTCTCGAACAGGTCGGCGAACTCGCCCTTGCGCGTGCGCACCACCGGGGCCAGCACCAGGAAGCGGGTGCCTTCCGGCATCACCAGCACCTGGTCGACGATTTGCTGGGGCGTCTGGCGGGCGATCCGCGCGCCGCAGACCGGGCAGTGCGGCGTGCCGGCGCGCGCGTAGAGCAGCCGCAGGTAGTCGTAGACCTCGGTGATCGTCCCGACGGTCGATCTCGGGTTGCGGTTGGTCGACTTCTGGTCGATGGACACCGCCGGGGACAGGCCCTCGATGAAGTCGACGTCCGGTTTGTCCATCTGGCCCAGGAACTGGCGGGCATAGGCGGACAGCGACTCGACGTACCGGCGCTGGCCCTCGGCGAAAATCGTGTCGAACGCGAGCGACGATTTGCCCGACCCCGACAGCCCGGTGAAGACGATCAGCGCGTCGCGCGGTAGGTCGAGGTCGACGCCCCGCAGGTTGTGTTCGCGGGCGCCCTTGACGATCAGGCGGTCAGCCACGCTGTCCTCTCTCAGTGGATCTTTTACGTACTGCAGCCGGTAATGCGCACGGCGCATTCCATGCTATGTGCCCGTACCGACAAGAAACGTTTGACCAGTAACGTGGCCGCTATGACTGCCCCCGACGAGGTGAGCGACAACTACATCGGACACGTCGACCCTGGTGCTGCGGCCCGCCGGACCCTACCCGGCGCCACGATCCTAAAGGCGTCGGTGGGTCCTATGGACAACAATGCGTATCTGGTGACGTGTTCCGCGACCGGGGAGACGTTGCTGATCGACGCCGCCAACGACGCGGACGTCCTGATCGGTCTGATCCGGCAGAACGCACCGAAGGTGTCGCTGATCGTGACCAGCCATCAGCACTTCGACCACTGGCAGGCGCTGGAGGCCGTAGCCGCCGCCACCGGGGCGCCGACCGCCGCCAACGAGATCGACGCCGAGGCGTTGCCGGTCAAACCGGACCGTTTGCTGGCAGGCGGCGACACCGTGCAGATCGGCGAGCTGCAATTCAAGGTCATCCACCTGCGCGGGCACACGCCCGGCTCGATCGCGCTCGCCCTCGACGGGCCCGCCACGGGCGGGGTCACCCAGCTGTTCACCGGCGACTGCCTGTTCCCGGGCGGCGTCGGCAAGACATGGCAGCCGGGCGATTTCGCGCAGCTACTGGACGACGTCACCACCCGGGTGTTCGACGTGTACGACGACGCCACCGTCATCTACCCCGGCCACGGCGACGACACGGTGCTCGGCGCCGAACGCCCTCACCTGGGCGAATGGCGCGAACGAGGCTGGTGAGGCCCTGCGCTAGGACGTGGTGTGGACGATCAGCACGTCCACTTTGGCGCGCCGCGACACGTTGGCCGGCACGGATCCGAGCAGCCGGCCCGCGATCGTGCTCAGGCCGACGTTTCCGACGACCAGCAGGTCGGCCTTCTCGTCCTCGGCCAGCTTGACCAGCGCGTCGACCGGGGCGCCTTCGATCGGACGCTCCTCGACGTTCTTGGCCCCGGCCTTGTGCGCCCGCTCCTTGGCGTCCTGCAGGATCGCGTAGATCGGCGCGGTGCCGGACACCTTGTAGCTCTCGTTGCGCAGCGCGTCGGCGGCCCGGCTGTCCTCATGCTGGGGCAGGTACGCCGAAGCGACGATCAGCCTGGCGTCCGGCCCGGCGATCTGCGCCGCCTTGTCCACCGCACGCATTGACGAGTCCGAGCCGTCGGTTCCCACCACCACAGTCTGATAGGCGCCCATTAACCCTCCCAGTTTCGGTTGGTCAGCCAACCCAAGACACTATCGCGTTTGCCCGTTGCAGAGGGAACAGATTAGCGACACCGCGTGGCGCGGCGTGTCGACAATTTGCGGGGCTACGCTGCGCCAGCGGACAATATCGCCGATGGCAAAACAATCAAATGCACGGGCCCGAGGCGGAAAGTGTTGCATAACGCAGCTTTTCGCCGAATGAGAGCGCCCGGGGCGAATGGGCGGGACGCGATTTGTGAGCCGGTCCCGCGATTGCGCTTTACAGTGACAAGCATCATGTCCATGCCCACCGTCGAGCAGCGCGTCGCGGACGGAGTCGAGGAGCCCGCGCCCGCACGTTCGCCCGTGCGGTTGCTCGATCCGTGGGCGATCGCCGTGTTCGCGGCCGTGGTCAGCGGCGCGTGGGCCTGCAGGCCCTCCCTGTGGTTCGACGAAGGGGCGACCATCTCGGCCGCCGGGAGCCGGACGCTGGCGGAGCTGTGGCGGCTGCTGGGGCACATCGACGCCGTGCACGGGCTGTATTACCTGCTGATGCACGGTTGGTTCGCGCTGTTCCCGCCGACGGAGTTCTGGTCGCGAGCGCCCAGCGCCCTGGCGGGGGGCGCCGCCGCCGCGGGCGTCACGGTATTCACCAGGCAGTTCTCGACACGGCCGGCCGCTGTCTGCGCGGGTGTCATGTTCGCCATCCTGCCGCGCACCACCTGGGCGGGCATGGAAGCACGGCCCTACGCCTTCGCGGCCGCCGCGGCGGCCTGGCTGACCGTATTGCTCGTCGTCGCCGCCCGGCGGAACAGACCGCGATTGTGGGTTTGCTACGCGCTGGCCTTGATGCTCTCGATTCTGCTCAATCTGAACATGGTGCTGTTGGTGCCGGTTTACGCCGTAATGGTGTCGCTGTTGGCGCCCGAGAAGGCGCGCAAATCCGCGGTTATCCGGTGGGCCATCAGCTCGGCCGTCGCGGTCGCGGCCATGACGCCGTTCATCGTGTTCGCCCACGCGCAGGTATGGCAGGTCAACTGGATTTACCCGGTCAGCTGGCATTACGCGTTCGACATCATTCTGCGCCAGTATTTCGACCACAGCGTCCCGTTCGCCATCCTGTCCGCCGTTCTCATCGTGGCGGCGGTCGCGGCCCGCCTGGCCGGTGTCCGGCCCCCGGCCGGCGACACGCGTCGGCTCTTGATCGTCTGCTCGGCGTGGCTGGTCATCCCCACCGCGCTCGTGGTCATCTATTCGGCCGTCAGCGAGCCGATCTACTACCCGCGCTACCTGATCTTCACCGCGCCCGCGATGGCCGTCGTCCTGGCCGTTTGCATCGTGACGATCGCCCGCAAACCCTGGCCCATCGCCGGAGTGGTGCTGGCCTGCGCGGTCGCCGCGGTGCCGAACTACCTGTTCGTCCAGCGCTGGCCGTACGCCAAAGAGGGCTGGGACTACAGCCAGGTGGCCGATCTGATCAGCTCCCATGCCGCCCCGGGTGACTGCCTGCTGGTGGACAACACCGTGCCGTGGCGGCCCGGGCCGATCCGCGCCCTGCTGGCCACCCGGCCCGCGGCGTTCCGGTCACTCATCGATGTCGAACGCGGCGCCTACGGGCCGAAGGTGGGGTCGCTGTGGGACGGCCACGTCGCCGTGTGGCTGACGACGGCCAAAATCAACAAATGTCCCGCAATCTGGACAATTACCAATAAAGAACCATCGCTGCCCGACCATCAATCCGGACCGTCATTGCCGCCGGGACCCGCATTCGGGCGCGCCCCGGCTTATCGGTTTCCGAGTTATCTCGGCTTCCGCATTGTCGAACGTTGGCAGTTCCATTACTCGCAGGTGGTGAAGTCCACGCGGTGATTGCCGCTTTGCCGACGGCGTGAACCGCCAATTGTTGGGTGGGTATGCGGAGCTGGCTGGCCGCGCCGGTACTGGGCGGCAACGTCCAAGGTGTCCGGCGCCTCGTCGAACTGGTCGTCGCGGACTAGACCGGCAGCGCCTCGCGCACGCCGCGGGTCGCGCGGTAGGAAACCGCCACACCGGCGGCGCTCAGCGCGGTGAACACCGTGAACAGCCAGTGCGCCGCCATCCCGTCGCCGCCCTTGGCGGTGTTGACCACCACCCCCGCCAAACCGGCGGCGATCGCCGCGGAGACCAGCTGGACGGTGTTGATGGCCGCCGAGGCGGCGCTGCCCTCGGCGGGATCGTCCACCGAGGCCATCGCGCGCGCCGACAAGTGCGGCCAGGCCATGCCGATCCCGGTCCCGGCCACCAGCAGCGCCACCGCCCACAGCGCGGCCGTCCAGGGGGTCGTGTCGCCGCGTCGTGCGACCGCGGCCAGCGCCAGGCCGGAAGCGGCGACGATAGGCGCCGCCACAATCACCCGCCCGATCATTCGCGGGCTCTCCAACGACGCGCTGACGATCTCGCTGACCGTCCAACCTAGCGCCAGCGCGGCTCCCAGGAAGCCGGCCGCGATCGGGGTCAGATGCGCCAACCGCTGGCCGAACAGCGGTACGTAGGTGTTCACCATCGCGGCGCCCATCAACGCGCCCATGGTCAGGTAGATCCACTTCAACGGCCCGGGACCGAACACGCTGGGCGGCAATATCGCCGCGTGCGTCCGCCAGTCGACGACCACGAACACCCCCACCAGCGCGATGCCGACGGCGAGCAACGCGAACGTCGCCAGCGTGTTGCGCGGAATCTGGGCGACGCTGACCGCCAGCGCGGCAGCACCGATCAGCAGCAGCGACCGCACCGGCACCTTCTTCGACGGCATGGCGGTGCTGGGCTCGACACGGGCCAGCGCGACCGGCACCAACATGGCCATCAGGCCGGTCAGCACCGCCATCGCCACGAAGGCCCAGCGCCACAAGCCGAGCTGCGCGAACAAACCACCCGTCGTGGGGCCGACCACCGTCGCCACGCCCCACATCGCCGACACCAGTGCCGAACCACGCGTCCACAGCGCGCGCGGCAGGGCGGAATTGATCACGGCGTATCCGAGGCCGGCCAGCAGCCCACCGGCCACGCCCTGCAGGGCGCGCCCAGCTATCAAAACCTGCATGTTCGGCGCCGCCGCGCAAACCAGGCTGGAGAGACCGAACACGGCGAGTCCGGTCAGGTAGGACGAGCGCGCCCCCACGCGCAGCAGCATCGGATTGACCATCGCCGCCGCGACCACCGAGCCGACCAGGTACAAGGTCGTCACCCAGGCGTAGAGCCGGCTGCCGCCGATTTCGGCGATGGTGTTGGGCAACAAGCTGGTGGTCAGGAACTCGTTGGTGGCGTAAAGGGCCACTCCGCCGGCCAGCAGGATGGAAGTCCTCAGATACCTGGCTCCCAGCAGCTGATCCCAGCCGCCGGTGACGGTCGCGGTGTCGGTCACCCTTCTACCGTATGGGGTGTCGCGAGGGGGACGATCTGAGATCCGCTGCCAGCAAACTCATTTCAGGCCGGCGGCGTCCATCCCCCGCAGTTCCTTCTTCAGGTCGGCGATCTCGTCGCGGAAGCGCGCGGCCAGCTCGAACTGCAAGTCACGCGCGGCGGCCATCATCTGCGCGGTGAGGTCCTTGATCAGGTCGGCCAGTTCGGCACGCGGCATGCTGGTCGTGTCGCGGCCCTCGAACACGCCGGCGCTGACGGCGCGGCCCGGCTCGCCCTGTGCGCGCCGGCCGCGGGAGGAGTTGCGTCCGGAGCCGCCGATCCCCACCGTTTCGGTGTCGTCGGCCTCGCGATAGACCTGGTCGAGGATGTCGGCGATCTTCTTGCGCAGCGGCTGCGGGTCGATGCCATGAGCCTCGTTGTAGGCGACCTGCTTGGCCCGACGGCGTTCGGTCTCGTCGATCGCCTCCTTCATCGAATCCGTGATGGAGTCCGCGTACATGTGCACTTCGCCGGAGACGTTGCGGGCGGCGCGGCCGATCGTCTGGATCAGGCTGCGCGATGACCGCAGGAAGCCCTCCTTGTCGGCGTCCAGGATCGCCACCAACGACACCTCGGGAAGGTCCAGACCCTCCCGGAGCAGGTTGATGCCGACGAGCACGTCGTAGTCGCCCAGCCGCAGCTGGCGCAGCAGTTCCACCCGGCGCAGGGTGTCGACCTCGGAGTGCAGATAGCGCACCCGGATGCCCATTTCCAGGAGGTAATCGGTCAGGTCTTCCGCCATCTTCTTGGTCAGCGTCGTGACCAGCACCCGCTCGTCGGCCTCGGTGCGCTTGCGGATCTCCGCGATCAGGTCGTCGATCTGCCCCTTGGTCGGCTTGACCACCACCTTCGGGTCCACCAGTCCGGTCGGCCGGATCACCTGCTCGACGAACTCGCCGCCTGCCTGGCTGAGTTCGTACGGGCCGGGGGTGGCCGACAGGTACACCGTCTGCCCGATCCGGTCGGCGAACTCCTCCCACGTCAGCGGGCGGTTATCGCACGCCGACGGCAGCCGGAAGCCGTATTCGACCAGGTTGCGCTTGCGGGACATGTCGCCCTCGTACATGCCGCCGATCTGCGGCACCGTGACGTGCGACTCGTCGATGACGAGCAGAAAGTCGTCCGGGAAGTAGTCGAGCAGGGTCGCCGGCGGCGAGCCCGGGCCGCGACCGTCGATGTGCCGCGAGTAGTTCTCGATGCCCGAGCAGAAGCCGACCTGACGCATCATCTCGATGTCGTAGTTGGTGCGCATCCGCAGCCGCTGGGCCTCCAGCAGCTTGCCCTGGCCCTCCAGCTCGGCCAGCCGCGCCGCCAGCTCCTCCTCGATCGTCGAGATCGCGTGGGCCATCCGCTCCGGGCCCGCGACGTAGTGGGTCGCCGGGAAGATCCGCAGCGAGTCGACCTGGCGGATCACGTCGCCGGTCAAAGGGTGCAGGTAGTACAGCGCCTCCACCTCGTCGCCGAAGAACTCGATGCGCACCGCGAGCTCCTCGTAGGACGGGATGATCTCGACGGTGTCGCCGCGCACCCGGAACGAGCCGCGAGTGAAGGACAGGTCGTTGCGGGTGTACTGCACGTCGACCAGCAGCCGCAGCAGCGCGTCGCGGGGCACCTCGGTGCCCACGCTCAGTTCCACGGAGCGGTCCAGATACGACTGCGGTGTGCCCAGGCCGTAGATGCACGACACCGAGGCCACCACGACGACGTCACGCCGCGACAGCAGTGACGACGTCGCGGAATGCCTCAGCCGCTCCACGTCGTCGTTGATCGAGCTGTCCTTCTCGATGTAGGTGTCGGTCTGCGCGATGTACGCCTCTGGCTGGTAATAGTCGTAGTACGACACGAAGTACTCAACGGCGTTGTGCGGCAACATCTCTCGCAGTTCATTGGCCAGCTGGGCGGCCAACGTCTTGTTCGGCGCCATGACCAGCGTGGGCCGCTGCAGCCGCTCGATGAGCCAGGCGGTGGTGGCCGACTTCCCCGTGCCGGTGGCGCCGAGCAGCACCACGTCGCGCTCCCCCGCCCTGATCCGGCGTTCCAGCTCGTCGATGGCGGCCGGCTGATCGCCGGCGGGCGCGTGCGGGCTGACCACCTCGAAGTGGCCGCCGACGCGCACGACCTCGTCGACCGCGCGGTATTCCGAATGGGCGAGTACCGGATGTTCCGTGGCGAAAGCCATGCCACCAGGGTAGAACCGTCCACCGACAAGAGCAGATCGCTTATAGCGGAGTTCCGTAGCGGCGGGGCACACGCCGCGCGCCGCTACCCCGCCGGACGGGTCCAGGTCCGGGTGACGGGGTCGCACTGCAGCAGGTAACCGTCGTTCGAGGTGCTCATGGCGAACACCGAAGTGCCCGGTCGGTCGCAGGAGCTGCCGGAAGCATGCACGCCCATCGTGATCGGGGCCTTGGCCCAGCTGTTGCCCTCGCAGACGATCTGCTCGCTGTTGGTGGGGTCGTAGGCCAGCTTGCCGATGTCGCTGCACAGCCCGCCGAGCACGGGCGGTGCCGGGGCCGATGCCGCCGTCGAGGTGCTGACCGCCTGGGCGGGGTCGCTCAGGTTCACGCCGGCCGGCACGTCGCCGACCCGGGTCGCTACCACGGGCACCCGCACCACCGCGCCCTGCGCGCCGCATTCGTTGCTGAGCACGGTCTCGGTCACCGTGCCGCGCAGGGTGCCGTCGGACTGGGGCGCCAGCGACCAGGCGAGGGTCTCCTGCTGAGTGGCCCTGACCTGGCTGTTCGGTTGGGTGCAGCCCAGCCGGTCCTGTTGGGGGGCGCCCTGCCAATAGCCGCCGACAAAGTGCAGCGTGTCCGTCTTGCCCCCGTCGGCGGTTTGGTGGGTGGCGTTGTCCAGCCGGGTCCCGGTGGCCGCACATCCGTTGGTGGTGCACGCCGAACGGAAAGCCCACCAGCCGGTGGCGGGGCCGTCGTGGCGGATCGCGACGCCGTTGGTGGTCCGCTTGCTCTGGTCGTAGTCCAGCTTGTAGCTCCCGTTGAGCACCGGTCCGCCGGACCTGCCCGGCGCGGCGCTTGGCGCGGGGACGGACGGCTTCGACGCGAGGGCCGGGTTGCCCGGCGGGGTGTCCGGCTCGAACGAGTACAGCACCGACCAGGTGGCCGCCACGGCGATCAGCATTGCGCACACCAACCCGACCGCCCACCGCGTCCGCGACGAGAGCCGGTGGTTCATCGCCGCGGCGACGGCGCGCGGGCCGCGCTGAGGAGCCGTCAACGCCGCGGTTCGGGGCTGGGCTCCCGGGCCGGCGTGGGCGACACCGTCGGATCCCTCACTGACGGCGGCGGCAAACGCGCGGCACCGCTCGAACCTGTCCCCGGGTTGCTTGGCCAAGGCCTGGTGGAACACCTCATCGAGATGCGCCAGCTCCGGACGGTAATCGCTGAGCCGGGGCGGATCCTCGTGCAGGTGCTGGCTGATCACCGCGATCGGATTCGAGTGCTGAAACGGCGGGGTGCCGGTGAGCAGATGGAAAGCCGTTGCAGCCAAAGCATATTGGTCTGCCCGCCCGTCGATGTTGGCTCCTGTCAACTGTTCCGGCGCGGCGTAGGCCACCGTCCCCACGGCGACGTTGGTCTCAGTGATTCCGCTGATGTCGCCCAGGTGACGTGCGACACCGAAGTCCGCCAACAGAATTCGGCGTTCGCCGTCTTCCGGATGGGTGAGCAGGATGTTGGCCGGTTTGACGTCGCGGTGCAGCAGCCCGCGGTCGTGAGCGTAGTCGAGGGCGCCCGCGACGGCTTGGACAATGGCGCACACCACTTGGATCGGCATCCCGTCCTGGTAGCGCTCTTTCACCAGCCGGGAGGCGTCGGTGCCCTCGACGTAGTCCATGGAAATCCAAAGGTGGCCGTTGAATTCGCCGCGGTCATGCACGCCGACGATGTGGGGATGCCACAGCGTCGCGGCGAGATCGGCCTCGCGGTTGAACCTTTCGCGGAATTCGGGATCGGCCGTGACCGCCTCCGCCAGCACCTTGATCACGTCGCGGCGCGGCAACCGGGGGTGCAGGGCCAGATACACCTCGGCCATGCCCCCGGCGCCCAGCTGCCGCAGAATCGTGTAGCCCGCGAACGGCGCCCCGCCGGTTATCGACGGGCGGGACCCGTCGGTCTGCCGCGCGGCCTCGGGCTCGGCGCTCGGGCTCGAGCTGACCGGGGGAACGCGGCGGAACAGATGGGCGATCGTCACCGCGGGCAGCGACTGAAAGCCCGCGCGCACCGTCGCACCGGCCTGACGTGGGTTGCTCAGCAGCCGGCGCCCGGCGCCGATGCGCCGGGTAGTCCCCTTGTGTTCATCCATCTATCCCCTCGTCCCTCTCCGCTGCCCCGGCCTCTGACGCGGCGCACCTCCCTGGGCACCTGCATCACGATTCGGGCTGGCGTCGCCTCGGCGCTGCGGGCCTGCACCACGGTGTGCCCGGCGCGCCCCGAAACTCCCCCTACGTTCAGATCATGCCGGATCCCGGTGGGGGGTTCGCCTCGGCAAGCTATGAAACGGTTATGAGTGGCCGAACCGAAACATAGCGAAATCACAGGCGATCCCAATAGAGACCACTCACCGGACGCACCGATACTTGAGTAGTGACTCGACCCGCCCCGCCCATCCTGACGATTCGGCACGACGGGTCCCAACGATCCTTCGCGGCCGGCCACGAGGTCGTCATCGGCCGCGACACCCAGGCCGACGTGCGCATCGCCGATCCACGGATCTCGCGGGCCCACCTGATCCTGCGTTTCGACCAAGGCCGCTGGCTGGCAATAGACAACGGGTCGCTGAACGGCACCTATCTCAACGGCTACCGGATGCCGGTCATCGACATCCACGACGGCCAGAGCATTCACGTCGGCAATCCGCGGGGACCGCGGCTGACCTTCGCCATCGGACCGCAGCAGGGCTACACCGACCGGCCGGGCAGGTCGCGGCCGAGCCCGGAGGCCGGGCCGCCGACGCTGGCCTGGTCGGCGCTTCCCGAGCAAACGAATCCGGTCAGGAATCCGGGCCGGGGCGAAGCCAACGCGGCGCCGGCGCGGCCGGTGCCCCCCAGGCCGTCGGTGGGGCCGCCGAATTCGCCGCCCCGCCAGTCGGTTTCGCCACCCCGTCAGGTGCCGAACAGGCCAGTGCCCGCGCCCGGCGTCCGCGGTACACCGCTCGACGAGCGCACCGTCGTGCACGCCGCGGCACCCCAGCCGGTCGCGACGCCGCCCGCCGAACTCACCGTGGTCGACGCCAAGACGGCCGACGTGTCGAACCTCGCAACGCGGTTTGTGAAGCTGCTCTCACCGCGCTCGTCGGCCGCCGCGGGCACCCCGGGCGCCATGACGATCGGCCGGGCCCCGGAGAACGACATCGTGGTCTCCGACGTGCTGGCCTCACGCCAGCATGCGACGTTGGTGCAGACGCCGCTCGGCACCGAAATCCGGGACAACAGCATCAACGGAACCTTCGTCAACGGCACCCGGGTCGGCTCGGCGATCCTGTCCGATGACGACGTCGTCACCATCGGCAACGTCGACCTCGTTTTCCGCGACGGCACCCTGACCCCACGCAGCGAGGCCGCGACGCGCACCGGCGGTCTCGAGGTGCGCAACGTCAAGTACGTCGTCGACAACGGCAAACAACTGCTGGACGACATCTCGCTGATCGCGCGCCCCGGCACACTGACCGCCGTCATCGGCGGATCGGGCGCCGGCAAGAGCACCCTGGCCAGGGTCATCGCCGGCTACACCACCCCCAGCTCCGGCTCGGTTACGTTCGAGGGCCACGACATTCACACCGAGTACGCGTCGTTGCGCAGCCGCATCGGCATGGTCCCGCAGGACGACGTGGTACACCGGCAGCTGACGATCAACCAGGCGCTCGGCTACGCCGCCGAACTGCGCCTACCGCCCGACACCAGCAAATCCGACCGGGCGAAGATCGTCGCTCAGGTCCTCGAAGAGCTCGACCTGACCAAACACGCCGACACCCGGGTGGACAAGCTGTCCGGCGGCCAGCGTAAGCGCGCCTCGGTGGCGCTCGAGTTGCTCACCGGCCCGTCGCTGTTGATCCTCGACGAGCCGACTTCCGGCCTCGACCCGGCGCTCGATCACCAGGTCATGATGATGCTGCGGCAGCTGGCCGACGCGGGTCGGGTGGTGATCGTGGTGACGCACATGCTGTCCTACCTGGAGACCTGCGACCAGCTGCTGTTGGTGGCCCCCGGCGGCAAGACGGCCTATTGCGGCCCGCCGGACCAGATCGGCGAGGCCATGGGAACCACCAACTGGGCGAAGATCTTCACGAAGGTGGGCGCCGACCCCGAAGAGGCCAACCGGCGCTTCGTGGAGCAACGTGACGCCGAGAAGCGGCCGCAGAAACTGTTGCCGGACAAGGCCGATGAGCTTGGGGCCCTGGGCGAACCGGTGCATACCAGTGTGCGGCGCCAGATTTCGACGGTCGCCCGCCGACAGATCCGCCTGGTGGTCGCCGACCGGGCGTACTTCATCTTCCTGGCGCTGTTGCCGTTCATCCTGGGCTCGCTGTCCCTGACCGTTCCCGGCAGCAACGGATTCCATCTGCCCGGCGCGAACGCCGGGACGCCCGACGAAGCGGCGCAGATCCTGGCCCTGCTGATGCCGGCCGCGGCGTTCATGGGCACCGCGCTGACCATCCGCGACCTGGTCGGCGAACGCCCGATCTTCCAGCGCGAGCAAGCGGTCGGGCTGTCGACCACGGCCTATCTGCTCGCGAAGACCGCCGTGTACTGCGGGTTCGCGGTCCTGCAGTCGGCGATCATCACCGCGATCGTGGTGATCGGCAAGAGCGCTCCGACGCGCGGCGGCGTCCTGCTCGGCCATTCGACCATCGCGGCGACGGTCGAACTGTTCGCCACCGTCGCCGCGACCTGTGTGGCCTCGGCGATTCTCGGCCTGGCGATTTCGTCGCTGGTCCGCTCCAGCGAGCAGATCATGCCGCTGTTCGTGGTGACGGTGATGGCCCAACTGGTGCTGTGCGGCGGCATGGTCCCCGTGACCGGCCGGCTCGGGCTGGACCAGCTGTCCTTCGGGATGCCCGCGCGGTGGGGCTACGCCGCGGCGGCGTCGACGGTCGACCTGCGGCACCTGGTGCCCGATTCGCTGCTGTCCCAGGACCGGTTCTGGCAGCACACGTCGAAGGTCTGGCTGCTCGACATGGGCATGCTCGCGGCGTTGTCGCTGTTCTATGCCGGTTTCGTGCGGTGGAGAATCCGGCTTCGACGTTAGAGTTGCATCATCCATCCGCCGAAGCACGAGACGTTCGACCTCATCGCCCGCACCAACACCGATCCCAAGGGCATCGTGCGGGCCGTGGATGACTATGCGGTGCATCCGTGGGGCCTCTACGTCGCCCGGCCCACCCCCGGCCGCGCCCAGTTCCACTACCTCGAGTCGTGGCTGCTGCCGTCGCTCGGCTTGCGCGCCACGGTCTTTCACTTCAACCCGGGCCATGAACGCGACCACGACTATTACCTCGATGTCGGTGAGTACACGCCCGGCCCCGACGTCTGGCGTTCCGAAGATCACTACCTAGACATCGAGGTCCGCACCGGCGACGGCGCTGACCTGACCGACATCGACGAGTTGCTGGATGCCGTCCGGCACGGCTTGCTGACCCCGGACGACGCCGAGCGGGCGGTGCGGCGCGCCGTGAACGCCGTGGCGGGGTTGGCCCGCAACGGTTATGACCTGTCCCGCTGGCTGGCCGGCCACGGGATGGAGCTGACGTGGCGTAGCCGGTGAATCTTTCCGGTGTCGGCCTGGGGCCGAACGAGGGCCTAACGACCCTACAAATCAACGGGCAAGCTTCCTAAATTCGACGGTGTCAGGATGGTGACCCGTCAGCACTCAGCCAAGGGAGAGAAGTCATGACCACCGCGCGCGAGATCATGCACGCCGGCGCGACCTGCGTCGGTGAGCACGAATCACTGACCGCCGCTGCCCGGCAGATGCGTGATCTGGGGGTGGGCGCCTTGCCGATCTGTGGTGAAGACGACCGTTTGCACGGCATGATCACAGATCGCGACATCGTCATCAAATGTGTTGCTGCCGAACGTGATCCAGACGCTATGCTCGCTAGTGAACTCGCACAGGGCAGTGCCTATCACGTCGAGGCCGACGCCAGCATCGAACAAATGCTCACCGTCATGGAGGAACATCAGGTACGCCGGCTGCCCGTGATCGACAAGCACCGCTTGGTGGGCATAGTCAGCGAAGCCGATATCGCCCGTCATCTTCCCGAGCACGCTATCGCCCAGTTCGTCAAAGCGATCTGCGCTCAGCCTGCCATTTCCAGCCACTGAGCCGTTCCGGGCGCTGGCTTACAGAGGAAGGCCTTTCACGGGAAATGCAGCCCGCAAGCGCTGACGTCGGGCGAACGATCTGAGGAAGTTGTGACGTTCTTCCAAGTGATAGCGGTCGACCTCGACGGCACGTTGACATCGCGCGGCCAGGTGTCACCCCAAGCGCTGGCCGCCATTGCGGGTGCTCGGAACAAAGGGCTGACAGCCGTGTTGGTCACCGGGCGCATCCGAACGGAACTGCAATCCGAATTCCCCCACATCGCCGGCCACTTCGATGCGGTCGTACTCGAAAACGGCGCGGTAATGGTGGTCAAGGGGCACGCATACGCGCTGGCCGAGCCGGTGGACAGCAGCCTCGATGACTCCCTTTCCCAGCGTAGGGTGCCATTCCGCCGGGGCGAAGCGATTGTGGCCATCGACGGCGAGCATGCCGCGACCGTCGCGGATGTGATCGGCGAGCTCGAACTGGACTGCCAGGTCGTCCGAAACCGGGCCGCCCTGATGGTGTTGCCGGCCGGTGTCACCAAAGGCACCGGGCTATGCGCAGCTCTGGCCAAGATGAATCTCTCCCCACACAACACCGTCGCCGTCGGGGATGCGGAGAACGACTTGTCGCTTTTCGGCATCGCGGAGCTCGGTGCCGCGGTGTCCGATGCCGTCTCGTCCGTACGCCGGCACGCCGATCTCGTCCTCGACGAACCGAATGGCGCCGGCGTCGCCGAGTTGCTGACCGGCCCATACCTCAGCGGGGCGCAACGATGGTGCCCGCCGCGACGATGGGTCGAGATCGGCACCTTCGACGACCACACCCCCACCCGGGTGCCGGGGAGCCAGGGCCGCATCCTCGTGACCGGCTCTGCCGGCTCGGGGAAAAGCTACCTCGTCGGCCTGCTGGCAGAGCGATGGATCTCGGCCGGCTACTGCGTCCTGGTCATCGATCCCGAAGGCGACCACGCGCAACTACGGGAACTCAACGGGGTCGAGGTGATCGATGGCCGCAACCGCCTTCCCGAACCCACCGAATTGGTCAACAGCCTCAACCCGCATTCCAGTGTGGTGGTGGACATGTCCGGGATCGCCGAGCCCGCCAAGGCCGAGTACTTGCACCTACTGCGATCAACCGCGGAGGCGCACCGTGAAGAACACGGATTCCCGCACTGGGTGATCTACGACGAGGCACAACTCCTCGGCACCAACGAGGAAGCACGCTGGGCACGACGCGGCGGCTATGTGTTGTCGTCGTTCGCGCCCGCCGCACTCCCCGCCCAGGAGATCGACAACAGCGACGTGGTGCTGACCCTCACCGCCAGTGGCGACGCCCCTGCCCTGACCGCGGTGCGACGGGCCACGGTCAGCTTCGGCGGCGGGCCGCCTCGCGCATTCACCATCGCTGACCGCCAGACCGGCCACGTGCGGCACCGCCACAAATATGCCGATGTCCGGCTTCCGGATGAACGCCGGTTCTACTTCCACACCATCAATGACCGATCCGTCCGGCCGGCCGCGACGATGCATGAATTTCGTTCCGCGATAAGCCATATCGATTACGAGGCGCTGCAGTACCATCTCGAACGCGGGGATTTCTCGCGGTGGCTGGCCTCGACCATTACCGACAGGGACTTGGCAAAGCAGGTCGCAGCCTGGGAGGACCAGGTCCTGGCCCGCCGCGCCGCCGACGTGGAACACATCCGACACGAACTGATCCGCGCGGTGGAAGAACGTTATCTGCTGCACGACGCCGCCGAGGGTCACCAGCCGCCCCCTCAAGGGAGCGGCTAATCCGGCGGGACCGGGAGGCCGGGGCAGACCGCGACGTAGGGGACATCCGGTGAGACCCAGTCGTTCCACTGCCGGTGGCTCATGTTCCCCCGCTGCGCTACACGCCGCACCGGGTTACCGACGGCCTGGCCGCCTACCGTGCGGCCTGTGAGCGCGGCGACGAACGGGTGATCGCAAAGCTGGCCGAGTCGACCTACGACGGCGGGCGGTCGAAGAATTGGTTGAAGTTCAAGTGCGTGCGCGACCAGGAATTCGTGGTGGGCGGCTACACCAGCCCCAAGGGCAGTCGGATCGAGCTGGGCGCGCTACTGCTGGGCTATTACGAGGGCCGCGACCTGGTATACGCGGGCAAGGTGGGGACGGGCTTCGACGAGGCCACGCTGCACCGGCTGCACGAGCGGCTGTCGGCGATCACCCGGGAGACGCCGCCCTTCACCCGCGGCCTGGTGCGCGAAGCCGGCGCCCATTGGGCGCGCCCCGAACTGGTGGTGCAGATCGGTTTCACCGAGTGGACCCGTGACGGAAAGCTGCGCCACCCGCGTTACCTCGGTGTCCGCACCGACAAGGACGCCGGCGAAGTGGTACGGGAGACCGGGGACTGACCGCTTGGCCCATGGATAACGTTGACGTAATGTCGGCAATTATGAGCTGCACCGGCCGCAGGCTGCTGCCCATCACCGCGGTGACCATCATCGCCGTTGGCTCCCAACTGAGTCCGGCGACCGCGCGGGCGGACCTGCACAACATTACCTACCGCGCCCGCATCGACGCGCTCACAACCGGCAGTCAGGCCACCTTCATCATCAACGGCGGCCAGACGAACACCACCAACCTTCCGTCCATGCCCGGCAACGCATTCGAGGCCAACACGGTGCTGCCCGACCCGCAGCAGGCCGGCATGCGGATAGTGCTTCGTTTCCCGTATTCGGCGAACGTGCACTGCGAGATCGACGTCGACGACAACGTTTTCACCCAGGCCGACCAAATGGTCAAACCGGCGCCCGGAAATGCCGACCCCAACAACGGCGCGCTGCAGTGCGGCGCACCCCTGCCCGGCTGATCCGGGCTAGGGCCGCCAGCCCGTCGAATCTGCCCACTCCCAGGCGCGCCGGTAGGCGTCGAGAAACCACGGCTCCTTGGCGTCGACGTAGCACGCGGTGTCGCCGCCGGCCTGAGCTTCGGCCGACTGCTTGACGGACAGGTAGTCGGCCCGCGCCTCGGGGCTGGCCGACAGCCAGGCGACGAACAGCAGCGCGAACTGCTGGTTGGGCCAGCCATCGACGCGGATATGCACGTTGGTCGGGCGACCCGGGTCGGCCGAGGCGTGAATCCGCTTGTCCCACAACGCCGCATCGTCACTGTGGTTGTAGCGTTCGACGGCGCTGCGCGCATCGGGCTTTGCGACGTCGGAGGTGATGCGCTCGATGCGGGGGTAGCCGGCGGCCAGCAGGGGCTCGACGAGTTCGTCGGCGGCCGCCAAGGATTCGACGGTGATCTGCACGTCGATCACGTCCTTGGCGGGAAAGTCCGGCACGGCGGTCGAACCGATGTGGTCCACGCGAATCGCCCGGTGACCGCAGGCGGTCTGCAACCGGTTGACGATCCGCCGCGCCTGATCCGGCCAGGTCGGGTCGGGCGGCACCAACCGCGCCGGCGCCCGGGCGACCTGATGCTGAGTCAGGTTGTGCGCGAAGGGCAGTATCCGGTGGTCCCACACGTCATGGGCCCGCTGCACCAACTCCTCCGGGCTGCCGGAGTTGTCCACCCAGATGTCGGCGACGGCACGGCGCTGCTCGTCGCTGGCCTGCGCGGCGATCCGGGCGCGGGCGTCGGATTCGGGCATGCCGCGCTGATCGACCAGCCGTCGCAGCCGCACCTCGACGTCTGCGTACACGATGACGACGAGCGGGAACAGCGGCGCCATCCCCGACTCCACGAGCAGCGGGATGTCCTCGACGACAACCGAATCCTCGGACACCGAGGCGATGATCTCGGCGCGGCGCTTGCCGACCAGCGGGTGGACGATGCCGTTAAGCCGTTGACGCGCCTCGTCGTCCCGGAAGGCCTTGGCGGCCAACGCGGGACGATCCAGCGATCCGTCGGGAAGCAGTATGTCGTCACCGAACGCCTCCACCAGCGCCGCCAATCCCTCGGTGCCCGGCTGGACCACCTCGCGCGCGATGACATCACCGTCGACGATGACCGCACCGCATTTCGCGAAGGTGGCCGACAGCGCCGACTTGCCGGCGCCGATGCCACCGGTCAACCCGATACGCAGCATGGCGTGGGAGCGATCAGAAGCAGGTCACGCGTTGCCGGCGAGCTTCTCCCGCAGGGCAGCCAATTGGGCGTCGCTGGCCAGCGACCCGCCGGCCGCCTTCTCCTGCGGCGCGCCGTTACCCGGCGACTGCTCGGCGTGCCCGGCCGCCTCGGCCGCGGCGAACTTCTCCATCTGCGCGGTGTGCATCTTGTGCCGGCGCTCGGCCTCGGCGTAGCGGGCCTCCCACTCGGTGCGCTGCTTGTCGAATCCCTCGAGCCATTCGTTGGTCTCGGCGTCGAAGCCTTCGGGGAAGATGTAGTTGCCCTGCTCGTCGTAGCTGTCGGCCATGCCGTACTTCGCCGGGTCGAACTCGTCGGTGTAGTCCTCGTTGGCTTGCTTGAGCGACAACGAGATCCGGCGGCGCTCCAGGTCGATGTCGATGACCTTGACCATGGCGTCGTCGCCGACGGCCACCACCTGGTCGGGCACCTCGACGTGGCGCTCGGCCAGCTCGGAGATGTGCACCAGGCCCTCGATGCCTTCCTCGACACGGACGAACGCACCGAACGGCACCAGCTTGGTGACCTTGCCGGGCACGATCTGGCCGATGGCGTGCGTGCGGGCGAAGTGGCGCCACGGGTCTTCCTGGGTTGCCTTGAGCGACAACGAAACCCGCTCGCGGTCCATGTCGACGTCGAGCACCTCGACGGTGACCTCGTCGCCGACCTGGACCACCTCGGACGGGTGGTCGATGTGCTTCCAGGACAACTCGGAGACGTGCACCAGGCCGTCCACACCACCAAGGTCGACGAAAGCGCCGAAGTTGACGATGGATGAGACGACACCCTTGCGAATGGCGCCCTTCTGCAGCTGGTTGAGGAACTCGCTGCGCACCTCGGACTGGGTCTGCTCCAGCCAGGCCCGCCGCGACAGCACGACGTTGTTGCGGTTCTTGTCCAGCTCGATGATCTTGGCCTCGATCTCCTTGCCGATGTACGGCTGCAGATCGCGGACCCGACGCATCTCGACCAGCGACGCGGGCAGGAAGCCACGCAGGCCGATGTCGAGGATCAGGCCACCCTTGACCACCTCGATGACGGTGCCCTTGACGGCCTCGTCCTTCTCCTTGAGCGCCTCGATGGTGCCCCAGGCGCGCTCGTACTGCGCGCGCTTCTTGGACAGGATCAGGCGGCCCTCTTTGTCCTCCTTGGTGAGGACAAGGGCTTCGACCTCATCGCCGACGGAAACGACCTCGCTGGGGTCGACATCGTGCTTGATGGAGAGCTCGCGGGCGGGGATGACGCCCTCGGTCTTGTAGCCGATGTCGAGGAGCACCTCGTCCCGGTCCACTTTGACGATCGTCCCCTCGACGATGTCGCCATCGTTGAAGTACTTGATCGTTTTGTCTATTGCGGCAAGAAAGTCCTCGCTGGAGCCAATGTCGTTGACGGCTACTTGGGGCGAGGTGACGGTGGGACTCGGCATGTGGTGGGTTGCTCCGGACAGGTTGGGTCGTAGGGACAAAACTGGGATTTATCTGTTGAGGTTACTCGACTGCGTACACGCTGGCCAAACCCGGGCGGCGCGCCACTTGCGCGACACCGGGCATATGCCCACGGCGAAAGTGACGGCAGCGCGAATTTCGCGCCAATTTTCTCTCCGCCAGATCATCCTCGGCGGCTAATGCCCCCGTCAATGCGCTGCCGCGTCCCATGAGCGGCCGTACCCCACCGAAACCTCCAGCGGGACATCGAGCGGATAGGCGCCGCCCATCTTCTCGCGGGCCAACGCCTCGAGCTGGTCCCGCTCTCCCGGAGCGATTTCGAACAGGAGTTCGTCATGCACCTGCAGCAGCATCCGGGACTTCAGTCCGGCTTCGTTGACCGCCTTGTCGACCTCGATCATCGCGACCTTGATGATGTCGGCGGCGCTGCCCTGGATGGGCGCGTTGAGCGCCGCCCGCTCGGCCGCCTCCCGCACCTGGCGGTTGCTGCTGTCCAGCTCGGGAAGGTAGCGGCGGCGGCCCAGCACCGTCGAGGTGTAGCCGTCCTTGCGGGCCTGCTCCACGATGTTCATCAGGTAGTCGCGCACCCCGCCGAACCGGGCGAAGTAGGCGTCCATCTGTTCCTTCGCCTCTTCGGTGGAGATCTTGAGCTGCTGCGACAGGCCGTAGGCGCTCAACCCGTAGGCCAGCCCGTACGACATCGCCTTGACCCGGCGGCGCAGCTCGGCGGTGACCTCCTCGATCGGCACGCCGAATGCCCGGGACGCGACGAACGAGTGCAGGTCCTCCCCCGTGTTGAACGCCTCGATCAGGCCCTCATCCCGGGACAGGTGCGCCATGATCCGCATCTCGATCTGGCTGTAGTCGGCGGTCATCAACTCGCTGTAGCCCTCGCCGACCACGAATGCGTCGCGGATCCGCCGGCCGGCCTCGGTGCGGATCGGAATGTTCTGCAGGTTCGGCTCGGTCGACGACAGCCGGCCCGTCGCCGCGATGGTCTGGTTGAACGTGGTGTGGATACGCCCGTCCGAGGCCACCGCATTCAGCAAGCCGTCGACGGTCACCTTGAGCCGGGTGGCGTCGCGGTGGGTCAGCAGGTGTTGCAGGAACGGATGACCCGTCTTGTCGAACAGTGACTGCAGGGCGTCGGCGTCGGTGGTGTAGCCGGTCTTGGTGCGCTTGGTCTTCGGCATCTCCAGCTCGTCGAAGAGCACCGTCTGCAGCTGTTTCGGCGAGCCCAGGTTGATCTGCTTGCCGATCACCGCGTAGGCCGCTTCGGCCGCGTCGCGGATCTGGTGGGCGAAATCGCTCTGCAGCTCGCCGAGCAAATCCAAATCGACTGCGATACCGGTGTGTTCCATCCCGGCCAGCACCCGCTGCACCGGCAGCTCCATGCCGCCAAGCAGCGACGTGGAGTTGATGCGGGCGAGCTCCTCGTCGAGCGCGTCGGCCAGATCCAGCACCGCCACGGCCCGCAGGATCAGCGTCTGCACCGCCTGGTCGTCCGTTCCATCGGAATCGTCGAGCAGCGAAAGCTGTTGCTGCTCGGGGGTTTCCGCGCGCAGCTCCCTGCGCAGGTAGCGCAGCGACAGGTCCTCGAGGGAGAAGCTGCGCTGCCCCGGCCGCACCAGGTAGGCGGCCAGCGCGGTGTCTGAGGTGACCCCGGCCAGCGTCCAGCCCCGGCCGGCGAGGTCGTGCATCGCCAGCTTGGCCTCGTGCAGCGCCTTGGGCGGACCCGGGTCGGCCAGCCAGGACGCCAGCGCCGCCTCGTCGTCGGGCTCCAGCATCGAGGTGTCGATGTAGCGGCCCTCACCGTCGGCGGAGACGATGGCCACTGCGGTGGCGTCGGCGTCGTAGGCCAAATGCGTGCCGACGACGGCCAGGCCGAACCGCTTGCCCGAGCTGTGCTCCGCCAGCCACACCGCCAACTCGCCGGGCTGCAGCGCCCCACCGCGGACGTCGAAGCCGGCGTCGACCTCGGGCTCTGCCGCCACCAGGGTGTCGAACAACCGGTCGCGCAACACCCGGAACTCCAGGTCGTCGAAGAGCCGGTGGATGTGGTCGCGGTCCCAGGGCTGCATGCGCAGCGTGTCCGGGGTCTGTGCCAGCGGCACGTCCTTGACGAGATCGGTCAGCTCGCGGTTGCGGATCACGCTGGCCAGGTTGGCCCGCAGTGCGTCGCCGACCTTGCCGCGCACCGAGTCGACGTTGTCCACCAGGCCTTGCAGCGAGCCGTATTCGGCGATCCACTTGGACGCGGTCTTCTCCCCGACGCCGGGGATGCCGGGCAGGTTGTCGCTGGGATCGCCACGCAGGGCGGCGAAGTCGGGGTATTGCACGGGCGTCAACCCATACTTTTCGACGACGGCCTCTGGCGTGAACCGAGTGAGTTCGCTTACGCCCTTGCGCGGGTAGAGCACCGTGACGTCGTCGCTGACCAACTGCAGGGAATCCCGGTCCCCGGTGACCACCAGCACGCGGTAGCCCTGGTTTTCGGCCTGGGTGGCCAGCGTCGCGATGAGGTCGTCGGCTTCGAAGCCCTGCTCGGCGAGCACCGTGATGCCCAGCGCGTTCAGCACTTCCTTGGTGATGTCGATCTGGCCGTGAAACTCGTCCGGCGTCGCCGAGCGGTTGGCCTTGTACTCGGGGTACCGCTCGGAGCGGAAGGTCTGCCGGGACACGTCGAACGCCGCGGCGACGTGCGTCGGAGCCTCGTCGCGCAACAGGTTGATCAGCATGGCGGTGAAGCCGTACACCGCGTTGGTGGTCAGGCCGCCGCGGGTCTTGAAGTTCTCGGCCGGCAGCGCGTAGAACGCGCGGAAGGCCAGCGAATTGCCGTCCAGCAGCATCAGCGTCGGCTTGGTCTGCTCCTCGCTGGCGATACTCACGGCTCACACTCTAGGCATCCGGTACGACGAGGCACGCGCCCCAACCACCCGGACCAGAACTGCAACACGTTTCAGTTTTGTATTGGGCCTGGGTAGTCTGGCCGAGTGCCAGAGGTCACCAGCCAAGAACCCGCGATCGACGGATGGTTCGCCACCGACGACACCGGAAGCGCCCACTTGATCGGCAGTAAGTGCCCCGAGTGCGGCACTTATGTCTTTCCGCCGCGCGAGAACAACTGCCCCAACCCGGGCTGCGCCAGCGACACACTAGAGCCCGTCGCGTTGTCGACCCGGGGAACGCTGTGGAGCTACACCGAAAACCGGTATCCGCCGCCGCCGCCCTACCCGGCCCCGGATCCCTTCGAGCCGTTCGCCATCGCCGCGGTCGAGCTGGCCGACGAGGGAATCATCGTGCTGGGCAAGGTGGTCGAGGGGACCCTGGCCGCCGACTTGAAGGTCGGCATGGAGATGGAGCTGACCACCATGCCGCTGTTCACCGACGACGACGGCGTGGAGCGCCTCGTCTATGCGTGGAGGATCGCCTGATGCCCGAACCGCTGTACATTCTCGGCGCCGGAATGCACCCCTGGGGCAAGTGGGGCCGCGACTTCACCGAATATGGGGTCGTCGCCGCACGCGCCGCGCTGGCCGAGGCGGGCCTGGACTGGACACAGATCCAGTTGGTCGCCGGCGCGGACACCATCCGCAACGGCTACCCGGGCTTCATCGCCGGGTCGACGTTCGCCCAGAAGCTGGGTTGGAACGGCGTCCCGGTCAGCTCGAGCTACGCCGCGTGTGCGAGCGGTTCCCAGGCGCTGCAGAGCGCGCGGGCCCAAATCCTGGCCGGTTTTTGCGACGTCGCGCTGGTGATCGGCGCTGACACCACCCCGAAGGGCGCGTTCGCTCCCGTCGGCGGAGAACGCAAGAACGACCCGGACTGGCAGCGGTTCCACCTGATCGGCGCGATGAACCCGGTCTACTTCGCGCTGCTGGCGCGTCGTCGGATGGACCTCTACGGCGCGACGGCCGAGGACTTCGCGCAGGTGAAGGTGAAGAACTCGCGCCACGGCCTGCAGAACCCAAATGCCCGCTACCGCAAGGAAGCTTCGGCCGACGACGTGTTCGCCAGCCCGGTGGTGGCCGACCCGTTGCGACAGCTCGACATCTGCGCCACCTCCGACGGTGCGGCGGCCCTGATCGTCGCCAGCGCCGAGTTCGCCCGCAAGCACCTCGGCTCGCTCGACGGCGTTCCGTCGGTGCGCGCGGTCAGCACGGTCACCCCCCGCTATCCGCAGCACCTGCCCGAATTACCGGACATCGCAACGGATTCCACCGCCGCGGTGCCCGCACCGGACCGGGTGTTCAAGGATCAGATCCTGGATGCGGCCTACGCCGAGGCGGGCATCGGGCCCGAGGATGTCAGCCTGGCCGAGGTCTACGACCTGTCGACCGCGCTGGAGCTCGACTGGTACGAGCACCTCGGGCTGTGCCCCAAGGGCGAGGCCGAGGCGCTGCTGCGCAGCGGCGCGACCACCATCGGCGGCAAGGTCCCGGTCAACCCGTCGGGCGGTCTGGCCTGCTTCGGCGAGGCGATCCCCGCCCAGGCCATCGCGCAGGTCTGCGAGCTGACCTGGCAGCTGCGCGGTCAGGCGACCGGCCGGCAGGTGGAGAACGCCACCGTCGGCGTCACCGCCAACCAGGGCCTGTTCGGACACGGCTCGTCGGTGATCGTGGCGCGCTGAACGACGCGCCGGGCTACTCGTCGGGGGTGTCGAGGGTTTCCAGGACGACTTCGGCGACCCGCTTCATCGTGGTGCGCCGGTCCATGGCGGCGCGCTGAATCCACTTGAACGCCTCGGGCTCGGTCATGCCCTGCTTGGTCTGCAACAGGCCCTTGGCGCGTTCGACGAGCTTGCGGGTCTCCAGCCGTTCGGACAACGTCGCCACTTCGCGTTCCAGCTCGGTGATCTCGCTGAAGCGGCTGACCGCCAATTCGATCGCCGGAATCAGGTCGCTGATCGTGAAGGGCTTCACCAGGTAGGCCATCGCCCCGGCATCGCGGGCGCGCTCGACCAAGTCGCGCTGGCTGAACGCGGTCAGCACCACGATCGGTGCGATGCGCTTGCTGGCGATCTCGGACGCCGCGTCGATCCCGTCGCGGCGAGGCATCTTCACGTCCATGATCACGAGGTCGGGCTGATGTCGTTCGGCCAACTCGACGGCCTCCTGACCGTCGCCGGCCTCCCCGACGATGTCGTAACCCTCCTCCCGCAGCATCTCGGCGAGGTCCATTCGGATCAGCGCTTCGTCTTCCGCGATCAGGACCCGGCGCGGCACAGCGGCGTCGGTGGTGTCGGTCGTGGGGCCTGTCATGACGGACATTCTCTCGTGAACGTCCGAGGCCAGCGACCTCGGGGCGGTGAGAAGGGTGTCTACGCCGAATCCTCTATGGTGGGAGGCTGCCTCTAAGGTAGGAGGCCGAGTAAGCCCTCGTATCCCAACTGGCAGAGGAAACGGACTCAAAACCCGTCCAGTGTGGGTTCGAATCCCACCGAGGGCACCACAGGTAGGACAGACAAGCACCGGCCCGTCAGGGCGTACCGGTGGCCCCGGGTCGATTCGCCTCGCATACCGATGCCAACTGCGGTGACCCTGGCCCGGCATCCCACCCCTCCCGGCGAACCGGCGGCTCCAAGCCCCAGGTTTGTTAAATACGGCAAATCCGTGCCAAAGGTATGAACTCGCCCGAATTTGAATACCGCGCGCAATAAAGGGCGTAGTTGCATTCAAATAGAATCGCGCCGGTTACACGATCAATTCATGCCATTCGGGGGCCTCGCCGAGGCGCCAATCACCGACCTATGGCGAGCCAAGCTCGGCCGGGTTGTGACTGCCGCGTTAGCGACTGATGCACACTTGTTCTTCCGAGTGCACCACGTTGACCTGCATCGGATCGTTCTGCATCGAGTCGGTGGCCACCCGCAACAATGAACCTGCCCCACCGCATCCCACCCCACAGGCGGGGGTTGCCGCCGCGGTGCACGCCAGCATCAGCGCTATCCCAATCCTGCTGCTGAGACTTGCCACCCCGCACCCCCGATTTAGAGGAACACATGACCCACATCACAGCCCGACATATGTTTAATAACACGTCGGAAAATTTTGTAAACCCCCTTCAGCCGAAAATCTTTTTAATTTTTCCGGTGCCCCGAAGCGCCAGGCATCGACGGGCATCCGGCGCGTCGTCGGGACCCCGTTGACTGGCCCACAAACCCGAGCTCAGCGGTTACGCTTTTGAATGTGGCGGCTAAGAAGTGCGGCGCCCCACCAGTGTCAGCCGGCTCGTCGAGACGCCCGGACTGCGTAGCCGCGGTGCGGGCGCAGACACGCGACCGCAATCAGCACTACGCCGCCAGCGCCGCGCGCCGGGCCCGGATCCTAACCATCACTGCATGGCTGGCCGTCATGGTGAGCGTGAGCTTCGTGCTCGTGCAGATCCTCAGCGGCACATGGCTGTGGCAGGTCAGCTCGATCAACATCCTCGGCGCGATGGTTTTTGCGATGGTCCCGTGGCTGCAGCGATTCGGCGAACTGGTTGCCCCGCTTACCTTTATGGGCGCGGCCTACGTGTCCGTCGTTGCCAGCTGCGTGGACGTCGGCACCGGGTCGGGCGCCCAGTTCTTCTTCCTGGTGGGCGCCTGCATCGTCGTGTTGTTGCTGGGGATCGAACACATCGTTCTGGCATCCGCGCTGGCCGCCGTCGCCGCCGGCCTCATCGTCGCCGTCGAGTTCCTGGTTCCCCGCGACACCGGGCTACAGCCGGCCTGGGCCCAATCGACCGGTTTCATCGTGACGGCGATCTCCAGCGTCGTGATGGTGGTCGTGACGGTGTGGTTCGCCCTCCGTGACACCGCACGCGCCGAGGCCATGATGGAGACGCAGTACGAACGTTCGGAGGCGTTGCTGGCCAACATGTTGCCGGCCAGCATCGCCGAGCGGCTCAAGGAGCCAGACCGCAGCGTCATCGCCGACAAGTTCGACGACGCCTCCGTCCTGTTCGCCGATATCGTCGGATTCACCGAGCGGGCCAGCGGCACGCCCCCGGCCGACCTGGTGCGCTTCCTCGACCGGTTGTACAGCGCCTTCGACGCACTGGTGGACAGGCACGGACTCGAGAAGATCAAAGTCAGCGGCGACTCTTACATGGTGGTCAGCGGCGTTCCGCGCGCCCGGTCCGACCACGCGCATGCCCTCGCGGACTTCGCGCTCGACATGGCCAATGTTGCGGCCGGACTACAGGATCCGCACGGCAATGCGGTTCCACTGCGGGTGGGCATGGCATGCGGACCGGTGGTCGCCGGCGTGGTGGGTTCCCGGCGCTTCTTCTATGACGTGTGGGGTGACGCGGTCAATGTCGCGTCCCGGATGGAATCCACCGACTCGGTGGGCCGAATTCAGGTGCCCGAGGCCATGTACGAGCGCCTCAAGGACGAATTCGTGCTGCAGGAGCGCGGCCACATCGACGTCAAGGGCAAAGGCCTCATGCGCACCTGGTATCTGATCGGGCGCAAGGCGGCCGGCGAAACCACCGAGGACACCACCGATCTGCTGGCAGGGGATTCACGCAAGGCCCACGTGTAGCCCAAAGTGCCCTATACCCAAGGCGGCGTTTGTGTCAGACTGCGGCCATGCAAACCACACCTGGATCTCCCCCTGCTCCAAGTTTGTTGCCGCATCTGTGGAAATCGACCCTGCTGTCGGGACTTCTGTCGCTGGCTCTCGGCATTGTGGTGCTGGCGTGGCCCGGAATATCCATCGTGGTCGCCGCAACCGCTTTCGGCGTCTATCTGCTGATCACCGGCGCCGCACAGGTGTTCTTCGCTTTCAGCCTGCATGTCTCGGCGGGAAGCCGGATCCTGCTCTTCATCAGCGGTGCCGCGTCACTCATCCTGGCGTTGTTGGCGTTTCGCCATTTCGGTCAGGGATACGCAATCCTGTTGTTAGCCATTTGGATTGGCATCGGATTCATCTTCCGCGGCGTCGGCACGACGGTCTCGGCCATCCAGGACCCGCACCTGCCGGGGCGGGGATGGGCGATCTTCATCGGCCTGATCAGTCTGCTCGCCGGCATCGTCGTCCTGGCGTCACCGCTCGAATCGATTGTCACGCTGGCGCTCGTGGTCGGGGTCTGGTTCGTGGTCCTCGGCATCTTCGAGATCCTGTCGTCCTTCGGCATCCGCAAGGCGTCGAAGACCCTGGCCCCCTGAGGCGGCTCTAGGTAGCGCCGGCCCCAGCCCTTCTACTACACTTTGTAGTAGCCGTGTCGTACGGCTCCGCAGTTTCGGGAGATGACAGATGAATGTCGTCGATATTTCGCGGTGGCAGTTCGGTATCACTACCGTCTACCACTTCATCTTCGTGCCGCTCACCATCGGTTTGGCGCCCCTGCTGGCGGTCATGCAGACGGTATGGGTGGTCACGGATAACGCCGCGTGGTACCGGCTCACCAAGTTCTTCGGCAAGTTGTTCCTGATCAACTTCGCCATCGGCGTGGCGACGGGGATCGTCCAGGAATTCCAGTTCGGCATGAACTGGAGCGAGTATTCGCGGTTCGTCGGCGACATCTTCGGCGCGCCGCTGGCCATGGAGGGCTTGTTCGCCTTCTTCTTCGAGTCCACCTTCATCGGGTTGTGGATTTTCGGTTGGGGCCGGCTGCCGAAGCTGATCCACCTGGCCTGTATCTGGATCGTCGCGATCGGTGTGAACGTGTCCGCGTTCTTCATTATCGTCGCGAACTCGTTCATGCAGCATCCAGTTGGCGCGCACTACAACCCGGCGACACATCGTGCCGAGCTGGACAGCATCACCGCGCTGCTGGGCAATAACACTGCGCGGTGGGCGTTTACCCACACGGTCGCCGGCGCATTGCTGACCGCTGCGACGTTCGTCGCGGCCATCAGCGCCTGGTTCCTGGTCCGTTCGCGCCGCCCGGCGACCGCCACCCCCGCCGCGGAATCGGACGCGCGCTCCATGTTTCGTCCGGCGGCCATCCTGGGGTGCTGGGTGGTGCTGCTCGCGGCCGTCGGCCTGTTCTTCACCGGTGACCGCCAGGGCAAGCTGATGTTCGTTCAGCAACCGATGAAGATGGCGTCGGCGGAATCGTTGTGTGGCACCGAAACCGACCCCGACTTCTCGATTCTCACCGTGGGCACGCACAACAACTGCGACAGCATCACCCGCGTCATCGAGGTCCCCTACGTGCTGCCGTTCCTCGCGGAGGGGCGGACCAGCGACGTGACTTTGCAGGGCGTCCGCAATATCCAGCAGGACTTCGAGCAACGATTCGGCCCAAACGACTACCGGCCCAACCTGTTTGTCACGTACTGGTCGTTCCGCGCGATGATCGGGTTCCTGGCCGTTCCGATATTGTTCGCGCTTGCCGCGCTGTGGCTCACCCGCGGCGGCCGAGTGCCCAACCAGCGGTGGTTCTCCTGGCTGGCGCTGCTGACCATTCCCACGCCGTTCCTGGCGAACATCTCCGGGTGGGTGTTCACCGAAATGGGGCGACAACCCTGGATCGTCGCACCGAATCCGACCGGCGACCAACAGGTTCGGTTCACCGTCCACGAGGCCGTCTCGCACCATGCCCCCGGCATGGTCGTCACCTCCCTGGTGACGTTCACTCTCGTCTACGCGGTGCTCGCGGTCGTCTGGTTCTGGCTGCTCAAGCGTTACGTCACCGAAGGGCCGCGGGAACACGACGCCGAACCGGCTCCCCCGCCGGCACCCCACGACGACGAGGTGGCGCCGCTCTCGTTCGCCTACTAGGCCGAGACTCACGAACTCAGAAAGGGGCTGACCGATGGGACTCCAGCAGTTGTGGTTCGGCATCATCGGGTTGCTGTTCCTCGGTTTCTTCGTACTGGAGGGCTTCGATTTCGGCGTAGGCATGCTGATGGAACCGCTCGCCCGCGTGGGGATCGGCGAGGCCGAACCCATCCGGCGCACGGCGCTCAACACCATCGGCCCGGTCTGGGACGGCAACGAAGTGTGGCTGATCGTGGGCGGCGCGGGCATGTTCGCCGCGTTTCCGGGCTGGTATGCAACCGTGTTCTCCACGCTGTACCTGCCGCTGCTGGCCATTCTGTTCGGCATGATCCTGCGCGCCGTGGCGATCGAGTGGCGCGGCAAGGTCGACGACACAAAGTGGCGCGGCTGGGCCGATTTCGGCATCGCCGCCGGTTCCTGGCTGCCCGCCGTTTTGTGGGGCGTTGCCTTCGCCGTCCTCGTCCGCGGCCTGCCGGTGGACGCCGACGGGCAGGTCAACCTGTCGATCACCGACGTGCTCAACGCCTACACCCTGCTGGGCGGCTTGGCCACCGCCGGACTGTTTCTGCTCTACGGCGCGGTGTTCATCTCGCTGAAGACCTCCGGGGCGATCCGCGACGACGCCCACCGGCTGGCGGTGTGGCTGTCGCTGCCGGTGACCGGACTGGTTGCGGGCTTTGGGATCTGGACACAACTGGCCTACGGCAAGGGCTGGACCTGGCTGGTACTCGCCGTCGCCGTGGTGGCGCAGCTGGCGGCGGTGCTGCTGGTATGGCGGCGCATCTCCGATGGCTGGGCGTTCGCCTGCACCGCGACCGTCGTTCTTGCGGTGGTGATCCTGTTGTTCGGCGCGCTGTACCCGAACCTGGTGCCGTCCACGCTGAACAAGCAGTGGAGCCTGACGATCTACAACGCCTCGTCGACGCCATACACCCTCAAGGTCATGACGTGGGTTACCGCGTTCATGGCTCCGCTGACGGTGGTATACCAGGCGTGGTCGTACTGGGTTTTCCGGCAACGGATCTCGGCGGACCGGATACCGCCGTCCATCGGCCTGGCGAGGCGGGTGTCCTGAGCGCGACCGATTCGCCGCCCGGCTCAAGAGCGCGGGGCCCACTGGACCCGCGACTGTGGCAGGCATCGAGCGCCCTGCGCCGCTACCTGACCGCGACGGTGTGCTGCGGAGCGGTGATCTCCGGCTGCGCGATCGGCTCGGCGATCGTGCTGGCGGGCGTGGTTGCCCGCGCCGTCAGCGATCGCTCGGCGCACAGCCCGCGCGCCTGGCTCGGGCCGCTGTCGGTCCTGTTGCTGCTGTGGACCATTCGCACGTTGGCGCACTGGTTGCAGGCCCGGTTGGGTCAACGCGGCGCCAGCGCGGTCATCGCCGATCTGTCCGGTCAGGTGCTCACGGCGGTGACCGCCCGCCAGCCCGGTGAGCTCGCCGAACAGCGAGATGCCGCCGCGGTGGTGGTCACGCGAGGCCTCGACGGCCTACGCCCCTACTTCACCGGGTACCTGCCCACGTTGCTGCTCGCCGGGATCCTCACCCCGGCGACCGTCGCCGTCATCGCTCTCTACGACCTGAAATCGGCGGCGATCGTGGCGATCACCTTGCCCCTCATACCGATTTTCATGGTCCTGATCGGCCTGGCAACCGCGGACCGGTCGGCGGCGGCCCTGGCCGCCATGACGACACTGCAGGGACGGTTGCTCGATCTCATCGCCGGCATCCCCACCCTGCGGGCACTGGGACGCGGTCGGGGCCCGGAACGCCGGATCGCCGAACTGGCTGCCGCGCACCGCCGCTCGGCCATGGCGACCCTCCGGATCGCGTTCCTGTCGGCACTGGTGCTGGAACTGCTGGCGACGCTGGGCGTGGCGCTGATCGCGGTGGGGATCGGTTTCCGCCTGGTGTTCGGAGAGATGACGCTGGCGACCGGCCTCACTGTGCTGTTGCTGGCACCCGATGTCTACTGGCCGCTGCGCCGCATCGGCGTGGAATTCCACGCCGCACAGGACGGAAGAACCGCCGCCGACAAGGCCTTCGCCCTCATCGGCCAGCCGACCCCACCAAAAGCCCGAGGTGAGACGGTCACCGCCCGCGGCGCGGAGATCCGCCTCGACGGGCTCAGCGTCGCCGGTCGCGACGGCCACGCGCCGCGCGACCTCACCGCACTCATCGAACCGGGCGCCGTGACGGTACTGACCGGACGCAACGGTGCAGGCAAAAGCACGACGCTGCAGGCAATCACCGGGGTCACCGTGCCGTCCTCGGGCCGGGTCACCGTGGCCGGCATCGACGTCGCCGATCTGGAGCCGGGCGCCTGGTGGCGGCAGTTGTCGTGGCTTCCGCAGCGCCCGGCGCTCGTCCCGGGCACGGTTCGGGACAACCTGGTCCTGTTCGGCGACCTGGACGACCTCGAAACAGCTTGCGTGGCCTCCGATTTCGATACGGTGCTGGCCGACCTGCCCGATGGGCTGGACACGGTGCTCGGCCGTGGCGGCGTCGGCCTGTCATTGGGGCAGCGGCAACGGCTCGGCCTCGCCCGGGCGCTCGGATCGTCCGCACCCGTGCTGCTGCTCGACGAGCCCACCGCGCACCTCGATGCGCACGCCGAGGAACGCGTGTTGCGGGCCATCGTGGAGCGCGCCCGTGCGGGTGCGACCGTCGTCGTCGTCGGGCACCGCGCACCGATTCTGGCGATCGGTGACCGGGTGGTCGAAGTGGTCGCCGACAGTGGGGTGCGTTATGTCCCGGCCTGATCCGCTGTTGGCGGCCGCGCCGCTGCTGCGGCCCCGACTCCCCCGGCTATTTGCGGCCATCGGGCTGGGCGTGCTGTCGCTGGGCAGCGCGCTGGCGCTGGCCGGTGTCTCGGCCTGGCTCATCACGCGGGCCTGGCAGATGCCGCCCGTGCTGGACCTGTCGGTCGCGGCCGTCGCGGTGCGCGCTTTCGCGATTTCGCGGGGGGTACTGCACTACTGCGAGCGGCTGGTCACCCACGACGCCGCGCTACGCGCGGCCGGCACCGCCCGGGCGGGGATCTATCACCGGCTGGCCCACGGGCCGGCGGCGGCCGCCGTCCGTCTGCACAGCGGCGAGCTCGTCACCCGCGTGGGCTCCGATGTCGAAGAACTGGCCAACGTGCTGGTGCGTGCCGTGGTGCCGATCGGGGTCGCGGTGGTGCTGGGGCTGGCGGCGACCGTGGTGGTCGCGGCCATCTCGCTGCCGGCCGGGGCGGTGCTGGCGATCTGCCTGCTGGTCGCGGGCCTCGTCGCACCGCGGTTAGCGGCCAGGGCCGCGGCCAGCCAGGAAAGCCTTGCCCGGCAGCATCATTCCGACCGCGATACGTCGGCGATGATCGCTCTGGAACACGCGCCCGAGCTTCGCGTCGCCGGCCTGCTCCCCCGCGTCATCGCCGAATCGCAACGCCGCCAACGCGCGTGGGGCAGCGCGCTCGACGCGGCCGCCCGACCGGCCGCCATCGCCGAGTCCGCGCCGACCGCCGCAATCGGGGCCAGCGTGCTCGGCGCGGTGGTGGCCGGTATCTGGCTGGCCCCTTCGGTCGCGCCCACCACCCTCGCCGTCCTGATGTTGTTGCCGCTGTCCGCGTTCGAGGCGATGACACCGTTGCCGGCCGCCGCGGTCCAGTTGACCCGATCGCGCATCGCCGCCCGCCGTCTGCTCGACCTGACGACGAGCGACCGCCCGCCTCAGCCCGAATCGCCCGCGGCCCCGCCGCAGCCCGACGCCGTGGTGTCCGCCGACATTCGGGCCGGGCACGCCGGAGCGGCCCGCTCGAACCGCATCACGCTGGAGCTGCCCCCGGGTGCCCGGCTGGCCGTCACCGGCGCCAGCGGGTGCGGCAAGACCACGCTGCTGATGACGCTCGCCGGGCTACTTCCTCCGCTCGAGGGACAGGTGATCCTCGGCGGCACCGATCTGACCGCCTTCCACGAAGACGACTTGCGCGGCGCCGTCTGTTTTTTCGCCGAGGACGCGCACGTCTTCGCCACCACGGTTCGAGACAACCTGCTGGTGGCCCGCGGCGACTGCCGGGACGCCGAACTGGAGGTCGCGCTGGACGCGGTCGGGCTGGGCGCCTGGCTCGCCGGTCTGCCCGAGAACCTGTCGACGGTGTTGACCGGTGGCGCGCAGGCGCTTTCGGGCGGTCAGCGCAGGAGGCTGCTACTGGCGCGGGCGATGCTCTCGCCCGCCCGGATCGTGCTGCTCGACGAGCCGACCGAGCACCTG
The DNA here is from genome assembly GCF_001665605.1 of Mycobacterium sp. 852014-50255_SCH5639931. GTDB lineage: Bacteria > Actinomycetota > Actinomycetes > Mycobacteriales > Mycobacteriaceae > Mycobacterium > Mycobacterium paraffinicum. The sequence goes on along the minus strand of NZ_LZSV01000038.1, from coordinate 146,906 downwards.
GACGCCGCCGACGCCGAACCGATACTCCGCGACCTGCTGGGGCCGAATTCCGCGCTGATGTCGGCAGATCGGACCGTGGTGGTGGCTACCCACCACCTGCCCGAGGGCATTGGGTGTCGCGAACTGCACCTCGATGCGCTCAGAGGTGTCGCCGGCGCGGCATGAACTCCAGCGACAGCAGCACGATCAACAACTGAACGATCTGAGTCATGGAGACCAGCGCGTAGCGCTGGGTGTCCAGCGCGTGGAACTTGCGCACGTAGCGGTACAGCGACTCGAGGGCGATCAGCGGGTCGAGAACATGGATCAACCGATAGAAGACGCGCTGGACGCGGCTGCGATTCTTCTCGTCGAAGATTTCCGGGAACGCCGCGAACGCGAGGGAAAGCCGTTGGGCGCCATTCTCTTTGCCGGCCATGATCATGTCCACGCTGAGGCGTTCGTCGATGCCGTTGGGGGCTCCGCGCCGACGCCACGGCACGTCGAGCGTGATGTCGCTGCCGCCACCGGCGGTCGCGTACCGGTGGAATCCCTGCACCTTGCCCGAGGCGTCCCGGGCCAGGATCAGCTGTATGCCGGGGAACCGGCCCTCCAGCACGCCGTCGAGGTTCATGTGGAATCCGCGCTCCGTGTGGGCCGCCTTGCTCGACGCGCGGACCACCTCGGTCAGCTCGGCCAGTTGCTCATCGCTGAGTTCCTGCTCCCCGACGATCTCGGTCGTGATGCCGCAGTTGTGGGAGCGCTGCACCGCCTGGCGCAGGTTGCGGAACTTGCGCCCCACCATGTCGAAACCGGTGACGTCGACGACGACGTCACGCCCGATCGGGACGGCGCGCAACGACTGTCCGAGCACCGCGGCGTCGTTCCACAATTCGAGCCGTCGCGCGCCGCAACCGACCACCGCGATTCGCCAGCCGTGGGTGTGGCACATGGCGGCGAAGTCGGCGACCAGCTCGGGGAATCGGGTCTCGTCACCGATCGGGTCACCGCCGACCACGGCGATACCCAGGCGCGTCCGGTAGGCCAGCGCGGCGCTGCCGTCCGCGGTGAAGTGGTAGCTCTTGCCCGTCTGCATCGCGAAGGGCGCGAGCGGATCATCCCGGGTGGCCTGGATCAGTTTCCACACCCGGGGCAGATCCTCCGGACGCGGATGCGACGAAGTCGGCCACATCAGCACCATGCCGGAGCTGGCGATCACCAGGTCGCCGAGCAGATCGAAGGACAGCACATGCAGGCCAAGCCCGGCCAGCACGAAGAAGAACGCCGCGACGGCGTGCATGGCCGTCACGGGACGCCCCAGGAAGATGCCGCGTGCGATCCACGCCACCGCGACCAGTACGGTCAGCGACCAGGCCAACCGATCGGTGTAGTGCCACGCCGGATGGTGATGGTGGCGAACCAGGATTTCGGCCAGCCAGCAGGTGGCGCTCAACAGCGCCAGCGCACCAATCAGCCGGGCCGCCCGCGAATCGACCGAGACGACCACGCGTTCGCGCGCGCGGGCCTTCGCTGAGACGTCCACCACGGGCCCGCTCACACTCACCTCCCGATGCGCTGAAATTCCAGCTGGGCGGCTGTTTGCCGCCTCTGCACCGAATACCCGGCAGCTAAAAACCTACGCTCGATACCGGCCCCGACGGGCCGATTTCGCCGCGATGTCCTGCGGGTACTCCACCCTGTCTATCGGCGGGCGGGCGGAAAGTATTTCAGCACCCCTTCTTGGACCACCGTCGCGAGGAGCTGCCCGGAGCGATCGAAGAAGTGGCCGGTGCCGAGCCCGCGCGAATCCGCGGCCACCGGCGACGACGTCGAATACAAGACCCAGTCGTCGAAGTCGACCCGCCGGTGAAACCACACGGAATGGTTGGCGGAGGCGGCGAAGATGCGGTCGAAACCCCACGACAGTCCGTGGGTGGTGATCACCGAGTCCAGCACCGTGGTGTCCGAGGAGTACACCATGGTCGCGGTGTGCAGCACCGGGTCGTCGGGCATGGTGCCGCCGGCCTTCATCCACACCCGGTTGTGCGGCAACCGGTCGCCCTTCTCGCGCATCACCCAGGCTGGGTCGTTGGTGTAGCGCCACTCGATCGGCTGCAGCGCGTTGACGAAGTGCGGGACGGTCTCCTCGTAGCCGCGAAGCAGCTCGCTGATCGGCGGCTGCGTTTCGGGCTCGCCCACCTGCGGCGGGTCGACGGCGTGTTCGAGGCCGCGGCCGCCGGACATGTAGGAGATCATCGCCGAGGACAACAGGACGCCGTCCTGCACCGCGTCCACGCGCCGGTTGGCGAAGCGCCGCTCGTCACGCAGCCGGGTGACGTGGAATTCGATGTCCTTGGCGGTGTCACCGCCGTTGATGAAGTGCACCGACAGCGCGCTGGGCGGCAGGTCGCCCCGGATCAGCGTGCGGCTGCTCGCCACGAACGACTGGGCCATGAGCTGGCCGCCGAATGTCCGCATCGGGTTCTTGCTGGGATGAGACCCGATGAAACGGTCGTCGTCGACCCGATTGAGGTCGAGGGTCGCAAGCAGTTCCTTGAAGTCGGAATCGGTGCTGATCGCGGCCTCTCCTTGGCTCATTCGCTTATTGCCCGGCGCTTAGACGTCGTCCTCACCGATCCGGTGCACGTGGATGAGGTTGGTCGACCCTACTGTGCCAGGTGGCGCGCCGGCCACGATCACCACCAGGTCACCGCGCTTGTAGCGACCGAGTTCCAGCAGCGACTTGTCGACCTGCCGGATCATGCCGTCGGTGGAGGTCATCATCGGGACGATGAACGTCTCGGTGCCCCACGTCATGGCGAGCTGGCTGCGGACCTCGGGCCACGCGGTGAAGGCCAGCAGCGGCAGCGGGGTGTGCAGGCGCGCCAGCCGCTTGACGGTGTCGCCGGACTGGGTGAAGGCGACCAGCGCCTTGGCGTCCAGGCGCTCGCCGATGTCGCGGGCGGCGTAGGAGATCACCCCGCGCTTGGTGCGCGGCACGTGCGTCAGCGGTGGGGCGGCGGTGGAATTGTCCTCGACGGCGCAGATGATCCGCGACATGGTCCGCACGGCCGCCAGCGGGTACTTTCCGACCGACGTCTCGCCGGACAGCATCACCGCGTCGGCGCCATCGAGCACGGCGTTGGCGACGTCGGAAGCCTCGGCGCGCGTCGGCCGGGAGTTCTCGATCATGGAGTCGAGCATCTGGGTCGCCACGATGACGGGTTTGGCGTTCTCCCGGGCCATCTGGATGGCCCGCTTCTGCACCAGTGGCACCTCTTCCAGCGGCAGCTCGACGCCGAGGTCGCCGCGGGCCACCATGATCGCATCGAAGGCCAGCACGATCGCTTCCAGATTGTCCACGGCTTCCGGCTTTTCCAGCTTGGCGATCACCGGCACCCGCCGCCCGACCCGGTCCATCACCTCGTGCACCAGCTCGACGTCGGACGGCGAGCGCACGAAGGACAGCGCGACGAGGTCGACACCGAGGTCCAGCGCGAACGTGAGGTCCTCGATGTCCTTCTCCGACAAGGCCGGAGCGGTCACATTCATCCCCGGCAGCGACATGCCCTTGTTGTTGCTGACCGGACCGCCTTCGGTCACGGTGCAGATCACGTCGTCGCCCTCGATGCCTGAAACGACCAGTCCGATGTTGCCGTCGTCGATCAGCACCCGGTCGCCGACCGTCGCGTCCGCGGCCAGCCTCTTGTAGGTGGTCGACACGCGGTCGTGGCTGCCCTCGCAGTCGGCGACGGTGATGCACACGGTTTCGCCGTCGGCCCAGTAGGTGGCCCCGGTGGCGAATCGGCCCAGCCTGATCTTCGGGCCCTGCAGGTCGGCGAGGACACCGACCGCGCGGCCGGTGGTGTCAGAAGCGGCCCGTACCCGCTCATAGGCGGCCTTGTGGTCGGAGTAGTCGCCGTGACTGAAGTTCAACCGGGCGACGTCCATTCCCGCCTCGACCAGCGCCAGGATCAGCTCGTCCGAATTTGTCGCAGGGCCAAGGGTGCAGACGATCTTCCCGCGTCTACTCACGCCGACCCAGCATAGTCGCGTGGGTCCGCCACGGTCCGACCGAACGGGGTGTCGCGCTGTGCGTGGTTAACCACTATTGATCGCCGGAAACAGGGGGAAGCCGGGCAGGTTACGCAGCACCGTCCAGGCGATGATGGCCACCACCATCGTCAGCCACGCCGGCGTCGAGAGCGCCGGTCTGCCACGGCCGCGGCGAATCAGCAGCCAGCCCGCCAGCATCGGGATGCCGACCAACAGGAAAACATTGTCATTGACGGCGGCGAACAGGTCACCGTGCAGCAGATCGTGCGTCATCCGCAGGCCACCGCAGAACGGACAATTCCAGCCGGTGAGCAATCTGAAGGGGCACTGGGGATACAACGAATTGGTGTTGTGCGGGTCGACCAGGCCGACGTAGCCGAGCGCACCGCCGAGCACGACGGCGGTGCCGGCTGCGACGTACCGGCGCGGGCGGTGACACTGCTCCGCCACGGGCCCGGCGGAATTGGGTTGCGTCACATGTTCAGCATGCCAGACGGCGCGGCCACTAGGGGTTCGACGACCGATTCCTTCGCAGCCGCCACCGGCTGCGTGGTGTCTCGTACGGCTCGGCGGCCGAAGCCGGTTCGGCCGAGTCCTGTGACGGCTTTGCCTCGGGTTCGTCCGCCTCGGCTTTGGGCTTTTCGGGTTCTTCGGCTTCGGCCTCTTCGGGCTCTTCCGTTTCGGCTTCGGGCTCTTCGGCTTCGGCCTCTTCGGCGTCGGCTTCGGGCTCTTCGGCTGCGGGCTCTTCGGCTTCCGCTGTTTCCGCTTCGGCTTCGGCCTCTTCCGCCTCGGCCTCCTCGGCCGTGGCTTCGTCGGGCTCCGCCGCCTCCGCGCTGACCGGCTCGGCCTCCGCGGTTTCCGGCTCGTCGGCTTCGTCGGCGTTATCCGTTTCGGCTGCGTCGGCGGATTCGGTGCCGGCCGCGCCCGCCGCGGTCGATGCCCCAGCGGCGGCGACGGTCGCGAGCTCTTCCGCCGGCTCCGCTTCCGCGGATTCCTCGGCCTCGTTGCCGCGCAGGCTTTCGGGGGCCTCGCGTCCCTTCGGCGCCACCATGAGGTACACCACGGCCCCGATGAACACGAAAGTCGATGTGAACGAATTGATCCGGATGCCCGCGATGTGAGTGGCGGTGTCGTCGCGCAGCAACTCGACACCGAAGCGCCCGACGCAGTAGCTGGCCACGTACAAGGCAAAGAGTCGCCCGTGGCCCAACGCGAATCGTCGGTCCGCGTAGATCAATACGGCGAAAACCAGGACGTTCCAGATCAATTCGTACAGGAACGTCGGCTGCACGACGAGTGCCACCTGGCCCGTCGACACACCGTCCAGCGAATGGGGGTCGATGTATCCCGACGGGTCACGGCGGTAGAAGATCTGCAGACCCCACGGCAGGGTGGTCTCCCGGCCGTAGAGCTCCTGGTTGAAATAGTTGCCGAGCCGGCCGATGGCCTGCGCCAAGATGATTCCCGGCGCAATCGCGTCGGCGAATGCCGGCAGCGGAATCCCGTGACGCCGGCAGGCGATCCACGCACCGACGCCGCCCAGGGCTACCGCGCCCCAGATGCCCAGGCCGCCGTCCCAAATGCGTACGGCCCCGGCCAACCCGGCGCCGCCCGGCCCCCAATAGGTCCGCCAGTCGGTGGCCAGGTGATAAAGCCGGCCGCCCACCAACCCGAACGGCACCACCCACAACGCGATGTCATAGATCACCCCGCGCTGCCCGCCGCGGGCTTCCCAGCGGCGGTCACCGATCAGCAGCGCCGCCACGATGCCAGTGATGATGAACAGCGCGTAGGCGCGAATGGGCAGCGGCCCGAGGTGCCAAACACCCTGTGGCGGGCTGGGAAAATACGTCGGCAACATCGTCATCAGGCGGATGCCTTCTGCCGAACGCCTGCCGCCAACTCCTCGGTCAGCGCCCGCAGCGCGGGCAACCCGCCCTCACCGAGCGCCGATACCAGCGCGGAGCCGACGATGACGCCGTCGGCGTAGCTGCCGATCTGCGCCGCCTGCTCTCGCGACCGCACCCCCAGGCCGACACCGACGGGTATGTCCGACACCGCCTTCACCCGTTGCACCAGTTCGGGCGCGGCGTTCGACACCGCGTCACGCGCCCCGGTGACCCCCATCGTGGAAGCAGCGTAGACGAACCCGCGCGACGCCTCGACCGTCATCGCCAGCCGTTGCGGCGTCGACGAGGGCGCCACCAGAAAAATGCGATCCAACCGATGCTCCTCAGCTGCGGCCAGCCACTGGCCGGCTTCGTCGGGGATGAGATCTGGAGTGATCATGCCCTGCCCACCGGCCGACGCGAGATCCCGCGCGAACGCGTCGACCCCATACCGCAGCACCGGATTCCAATAGGTCATCACCACCGCGCGGCCGCCGGCCGCACTGATCGCCTCGACCGCGGCCAGGGTGTCCCGCACCCGCACCCCCCCGTGCAGCGCGACCTCGGTGGCCCGGGCGATGGTCGGCCCGTCCATGCCGGGATCCGAATACGGCACACCGACTTCGATGATGTCGCAGCCGGATTCGACCAGGGCAAGCATTCCGTCGACCGAACCCGCCACGTCGGGGTAACCGGTGGGCAGATAACCGATCAGCGCCGCTCGATTGTCTTTGCGGCACATGTCGAAAACCGGCCCTAGCCGGCTGGCTTGCTTTTGTTCCACGGTCATCGCTCGCTGGGCCCCATCAAGCCGAACCATTTCGCGGCCGTCTCGACGTCCTTGTCACCCCGGCCCGACAGGTTCACCACGATGATGGCGCCCTGCCCCAATTCGAGGCCGAGCTTGACCGCACCGGCGATCGCGTGCGCAGATTCGATGGCCGGAATGATTCCCTCGGTGCGGCACAGCAGCGCGAACGCATCCATCGCCTCGGAGTCGGTGATCGGCCGGTATTCGGCACGCCCGATCTCCTTGAGATATGCGTGTTCGGGGCCCACCCCCGGATAATCGAGACCCGCTGAGATCGAATGGGATTCGATGGTCTGCCCGTCCTCGTCCTGCAGCAGGTAGGAGAACGACCCCTGGAAAGCCCCCGGCGAACCGCCGGCGAATGTTGCTGCGTGCCTTCCCGTTTCGACGCCGTCGCCAGCCGCCTCGAAGCCGACCAGGCGTACCCCCGGGTCGTCGATGAACGGGTGGAAGATCCCGATCGCATTGGATCCGCCCCCGACACAGGCCACCACCGCGTCAGGCAACCGGCCGGCCTGGGCCTGGATCTGCACGCGCGCCTCCAACCCGATGATTCGCTGAAAATCGCGCACCATCGCCGGAAAGGGATGCGGCCCCGCCGCGGTGCCGAAGCAGTAGTAGGTGGTGTCGGCGTTGGTCACCCAGTCCCGAAACGCCTCGTTGATGGCATCTTTGAGCGTTTTCGAGCCGCTCTGGACCGACACGACCTCCGCGCCCAGCAACCGCATCCGCGCCACGTTGAGCGCCTGGCGGGCGGTGTCCACGGCTCCCATGTAGATGACGCATTCCAGGCCGAGCAGCGCGCACGCGGTGGCCGTGGCGACGCCGTGCTGGCCGGCGCCGGTCTCGGCGATGACCCGGTTCTTGCCCATTCTCTTGGCCAGCAGGGCCTGACCGAGGACGTTGTTGATCTTGTGAGAACCGGTGTGGTTCAGGTCTTCTCGCTTGAGGAAGATGCGCGCCGAGCCGGCATGTTCGGACAGCCGGGCGGCCTCGTACAGCGGTGACGGCCGGCCGGCGTAGTTGACCTGCAGGTCGTCCAGGGTGTCCAGGAAATCGGGGTTGATGCGTTCCTTCTCGTAAGCGGCGGTGACCTCTTCGATCACCGCCATCAACGCCTCCGCGACGTAGCGTCCGCCGTAGACACCGAAATGACCACCGGCGTCGGGTTCGTGACGGGTGGGTTCGGCGACGGCTGCACTCGGAAGGGGAAGGTCCGGGCGGGACAGGTTGACCATCACCAAGGCTCTACGCGGGGACGGCTCATCGGGTTCAACGTTTCAGCGCCGGGGCTCTTCAACTGACTTAACGACTAGCGGGACGGTTTCGGGCAGGACGGGTGGGTACCCGCGGTGACCAGGTCGGCGACCGCGGCGCGCGGGTCACCGCTTTTGACCAGACCCTCGCCGACCAAGACGGCGTCCGCGCCGGCGCCGGCATAGGCCAACAGGTCCCCGGTGCCACGGACGCCGGACTCGGCGATCCTGATCACGTTACTGGGCAGCCCGGGCGCGATCCGCGCGAAGCAGTCCCGGTCGACCTCCAGCGTGGCGAGATCGCGCGCGTTGACACCGATTACGTTGGCCCCGGCCTTCAGCGCGCGGTCGGCCTCCTCCTCGGTGTGCACCTCGACAAGGGCTGTCATGCCCAGTGATTCCGTGCGGTCGAGCATCGACACCAGGGCCGACTGGTCCAGCGCGGCCACGATGAGCAGCAGCATGTCGGCGCCGTGGGCGCGGGCCTCGTGGATCTGATATGGCTGCACGACAAAGTCTTTGCGCAACACCGGTATCGAGACCGCGGCCCGAACGGCGTCGAGGTCGTCGAGGGAGCCGTGGAAACGGCGCTCCTCGGTCAGAACGCTGATGATCCGGGCTCCGCCGTCCTCGTAGGCCCGGGCCAGTTTCGCCGGATCGGCAATGGTCGCCAGGGATCCCGCCGACGGACTGGCGCGCTTCACTTCGGCGATGACGCCGATGCCGGGCTCGCGCAGGGCGGCCATCACGTCACGCGGCGGCGCGGCGGCGGCAGCGGCGGCCTTGATTTCGGACAGGCTGATGAGGGCTTCGCGCGCGGCAACGTCGGCCCGGACTCCCTCGAGGATGGAGTCAAGCACGGTAGCCGGACTCATGCCTGTTGCTTCCCTTCGCGCCGTTACCCATCGCCACCCGACGGCCTACCTGACGAACTCCGGTCGATCGCGACGACGTGAATGAAGGGTAGCGGCCCTCGGCTGGCGGCCCGTCACCGACCCTCGGTGTCCGAGCCGTGCGGCCGATCGGTCGGGTCACGCGTTGGGTCACAGCCCTCGTCAAGCGCGTCCCAGATCATCCGCTCCGACATTTCCGGCGTCTCCGGCTTCTCCAGCATCGCGCCATCGGTGCCCTCGCGTAGCGCATTTGAGCGGCGCGTCGCCGGCGCCGCATACTTTTCCGCGCTCAACTGGGCCGACCCGGAATCTCCGGCCGATCGCAGCAACAGGACGGCCGCGATCAGGGTGCACGCCGCCGCGGCCACCGCGATGCCCGCTCCCCAATACCGTCGCTCGCTGCCCACCAGCGACATCAGGGCGACGTGCGCCAGATCGGCCCCGCGCACGGCGACGTCCGGCAGCACCCACAGGCTGACCCCGAGATATCCGACCGCCAGGCTGGCCACCGCCAGCAGCCCCGCCAGCACGCGCAACGGCCAGCCGCGCACCGCGATCGCCGCCACGGCCGTCGCCAGCATGAGCACCGCCATCGGCAACAACGCCGTCGACCACGACGCGCCGGACAGCGTCACCTCGCGCGGCGGACCCAGCCCGTCGAACGACCGGATCACCACCCACGGCAGCCGGGACGCCGCCCACAGCGCCGCCGCGGAAAGCACCAGCAACACCTGGGCCACCCCGACGATCAGCCGGGCCCGCCGACTCGGCCTGGCCTCAGTCATGGCGGCCGGTATCCGGGGCGGTCAGCGTCTCGGCGGCGGCGATCGCGTTGAGCACCGCGCGCGCCTTGTTGGCGGCCTCGGTGTACTCGTAGGGCCCGTTCGAGTCGGCCACCACACCCCCGCCGGCCTGCACATACGCGGTGCCGTCGCGCATCAGCGCGGTGCGGATGGCGATCGCGAAGTCGGCGTTGCCGGCGAAGTCGAGGTAGCCGACGACGCCGCCGTAGAGGCCGCGACGCGTCTTCTCCACCTCCTCGATCAGCTCCATCGCCCGCACCTTCGGTGCGCCAGACAGCGTGCCGGCCGGGAAGCAGGCCGTCACCGCATCCAGGGCGGTCCGGCCCTCGGCGAGCATCCCGGTCACCGTCGACACCAGGTGCATGACGTGGCTGTAGCGCTCGATGTGGCTGTAATCCTCGACGCGCACGGTGCCCGGCGAGCAGACCCGGCCGAGATCGTTGCGGCCCAGGTCCACCAGCATCAGGTGCTCGGCGCGCTCCTTCTCGTCGGCCAGCAGTTCCTTCTCCAGCAGCTGATCCTCTTCCTCGGTCTGCCCGCGCCACCGCGTGCCGGCGATCGGGTGCGTCGTCGCCCAGCCCTCGGTGACGGTGACCAGCGCCTCCGGACTGGAACCGACGACCGAAAAGTCCGTCCCGCCACTGCCATTCGGCACATGCAGCAGGTACATGTACGGGCTCGGGTTGGTGACCCGCAACATCCGGTACACGTCGATCGGGTCGACGGCGGTATCCATCTCGAAGCGCTGGGAGGGGACGACCTGGAACGCCTCGCCTGCGGCGATCTGTTCGACGAGGTAGTCGACGATCTTCCCGTACTCCTCGACGGTGCGCTGCGAGCGGTACCGCGGCTCGGGCCGGTCGAACGTGGCGACCGTCGACGGCAGCGGCTGGCCGAGCGCCGAGGTCATCACGTCGAGGCGCGCGAGCGCGTCGTCGTAGGCCTCGTCGACCCGCTCGTCGGTGCCGTTCCAGTTCACCGCGTTGGCGATCAGCGTGATGGTGCCCTCGTGGTGGTCGACCGCCGCCACGTCGGTGGCCAGCAGCAGCAACATGTCCGGCAACTGCAGGTCGTCGACGGCCAGCTCGGGTAGGCGTTCCAGGCGCCGCACCATGTCGTAGGCGAACAACCCGACCATGCCGCCGGACAGCGGCGGCAGTCCGGGCAGGGTGCCGGTGGCCAGCAGCTCGAGGGTGGCCCGCAGCGCGCGCAGCGGGTCGCCGCCGGTGGGCGCGTCCTGCGGCACGGCGCCCAGCCAGACCGCTTCCCCGTCGCGGACGGTCAGCGCCGACGGCGCGCCGGCGCCGATGAACGACCACCGCGACCAGGATCGGCCGTGCTCGGCGGATTCCAGCAGGAACGTGCCCGGGCGATTGGCGGCCAGCTTGCGGTAGGCCGACAGCGGCGTCTCGCTGTCGGCCAGCACCTTGCGGGTCACGGGAACCACGCGGTGCTCGGCTGCGAGCTGGCGGAAGTCCTCTCGGGAGGTCGTCGCGGCGAGGTGGGCGTGCACCGAACCATCCTCGCAGATGGGCTGATCAGGCCATCGGGCGTAGCCTGACGCCCATGAATACTGGTGACACCGTCGAGGACTTCGAACTTCCCGATCAGACGGGGACGCCGCGCAAGCTCAGCGAGTTGCTCTCCGGCGGCCCGGTGGTGCTGTTCTTCTACCCCGCCGCGATGACGCCCGGCTGCACCAAGGAGGCCTGTCATTTCCGCGACCTGGCCGCGGAATTCGCCGCCGTGGGCGCCAATCGGGTCGGCATCAGCGCCGATCCCGTGCAGAAGCAGGCCAAGTTCGCCGACATGCAGAAGTTCGACTACCCGCTGCTGTCGGACACCGAGGGCACCGTCGCCGCGCAGTTCGGCGTCAAGCGTGGCCTGCTCGGCAAGCTGCTGCCGGTCAAGCGCACCACCTTCGTCATCGACACCGATCGCACGGTGCTGAACGTGATTTCCAGCGAGTTCAGCATGGACACCCACGCCGACAAGGCATTGGAGACACTGCGCAGCCGGTCAGCGCCTAGGGGCTGATCGCCAGGAACACGTAGGCGGCGAGCAGTACCAGATGCAGCTCCCCCTGCAGCCGGGTGGCGCGCCCGGGAACGACCGTCAGCATGCTGATCACGACCGTCAGCGCTAGCAGCACCAGTTGAATGGGGCCCAGGCCGAGCACCAACGGTCCCTTGAGCCAGATGGACGCCAGGGCGATCACCGGGATGGTGAGCCCGATGCTGGCCATCGCCGAGCCATACGCCAGGTTGAGGCTGGTCTGGATGCGGCCCTGGCGCGCGGTGCGCGCGGCCGCCAGGGTCTCCGGCAACAGCACCAGCGCGGCGATCACCACGCCGACGAATGACTGCGGGAAGCCCACCGCTGTCACCGCGCTCTCGACGGCCGGTGACTCCTCCTCGGCCAGTCCCACCACCGCGACGAGGGCGACCAGCAGCAGCCCCAGACTGCCCAGCGCCGCGCCGCGGCTCGGCGGCTCGGCGTGGCTTTCATCCTCGAACAGCCGCTTCTTCTGGCCCTTCTGCGCGACCGGCAGGAAGAAGTCGCGGTGGCGCACCGTCTGCGTGAAGACGAAGACCAGATACACCAGCAAAGACGCGACCGCCGCGAACGTCAGTTGGCCCGGGGAGAACTCCCTGCCCACTTGGCTGGTGGTGAACGCGGGCAGCACCAGGCTCAGCGTCGCCAGCGTGGTAACCGTGGCCAGCGCGGCGCCACTGCCCTCGGCGTTGAACAACGTCACGCCGTAGCGCCGCGAGCCGAGCAGCAGCGATAGCCCCGCGATGCCGTTGGTGGTGATCATCGCCGCGGCGAACACGGTGTCCCTGGCCAGGGTCGCGGCCTCGTTGCCCCCGGACGCCATGAGCGAGACGATGAGCGCCACCTCGATCACGGTCACCGCGGCCGCGAGCACCAGCGAGCCGAACGGCTCACCGACCCGGGCCGCGACCACCTCCGCGTGGTGCACCGCGGCCAGCACGGCTCCGATGAGCAACGCCGCCGCCAGCGCGACCAATGCCGGGCCCAGCTTCTCGCCCCAGATCACGGCCAGCACGCCGACGGCAAGCAGCGGTACGACCGCGGTCCACGACACCCGTCTCAACATCGACCGCCATTCTCATCCACGGCTCGCGATCGGGCGACTTCGGACCTCGGTCCTGATTTTTCGGCCCGTGCGGCGGTGATGCCGCGACGCCTTTGAGTCGAAAGTCCTCGGAGGTATGCGACCAAAGCCCCTACGGTTGCCCGACGGCGTTTCATAAGGTCCCAACACGCCTCGGGTTTACACGGGCTCGGCCGGAGGGAAGTCACGACAAGTCACGACAACCATATATCCGAACGCTGAACTCTCAGCGCGGCCGGAGCAAAGGGGGAAGCGGTGTTAGCTACCCGAACCACCGCAGAAAGCGGCGCCAACGGTCCGATTCGAAATCATCTCCGCAGTGTGAAGATTGAGGACCGCGACGCCTGGGTTTCCAAAGCACTCTGTCGCACCGGCGACCCAGATGAGTTGTTCGTTCGCGGCGCCGCCCAGAGAAGGGCCGCGACGATCTGCCGGCACTGCCCGGTGGTCCTGGAGTGCGGCGCCGACGCGCTGGAAAACCGGGTCGAGTGGGGAGTCTGGGGCGGCATGACGGAACGTCAGCGGCGCGCCCTGCTCAGGCAGCACTCCGACGTGGTGTCCTGGGTGGACTTCCTGGCCGCCGCCCGGCGGCAGCGTCGCACCGCGATTTAGTGCCGGGGCGCCCGCTCGGGCCGCAGCAACCTAGGACTCCGGCGCCAGCAGCAGGTCGGCGTCGAAGCAGCTGTGGTCGCCGGTGTGGCAGGCGGCGCCCACCTGGTCGACCGTCAGCAGCACGGTGTCGCCGTCGCAATCCAGGCGCACCGAGTGCACGTGTTGGGTGTGACCGGACGTCGCGCCCTTGACCCACTGCTCGCCGCGGGACCGCGAAAAATAGGTCGCCTCACGGGTTTCGAGCGTGCGGGCCAGCGCCGCGTCGTCCATCCAGGCGACCATCAGCACGTCGCCGGTGCCACGCTCCTGCACGACGGCGGTGAACAGGCCGTCGGCGTTGCGCTTCAGCCGCGCGGCGATCCGTGGGTCCAGCGTCATCGCACGGTGATCCCTTCGGCGGCCATCGCGGCCTTCACCTGGCCGATGGTCAGCTCCCGGAAGTGAAAGACGCTGGCCGCCAACACCGCATCGGCCCCGGCGGCGACGGCGGGCGCGAAGTGTTCGGCCGCGCCGGCGCCGCCGCTGGCGATCACCGGCACCGTGACCGCCGAGCGCACCGCCTGCAGCATCGGCAGGTCGAACCCGGCCTTGGTGCCGTCGGCGTCCATCGAGTTCAGCAGGATCTCCCCCACGCCCAGATCGGCACCGCGGGAAGCCCACTCGACGGCGTCGATCCCCGTCCCGCGGCGTCCGCCGTGGGTGGTGACCTCCCAACCGGAGGGTGTGGGCACCGATCCCGGGGGGACCGTGCGGGCGTCGACCGACAGCACGATGCATTGAGAGCCGAACTGCCGCGCCATTTCTTCCAGCAGGTCGGGCCGGGCGATCGCGGCCGTGTTGATCGAAACCTTGTCGGCCCCCGCGCGCAGCAAGACGTCGACGTCGGCCACCGTGCGAACCCCGCCGCCGACGGTCAGCGGAATGAAAACCTGTTCGGCCGTGCGGCGCACCACGTCCAGCATGGTCGCCCGGCCCGACGACGAGGCGGTGACGTCGAGAAAGGTGAGCTCGTCGGCGCCCTCGGCGTCGTAGGCGGCCGCGAGCTCGACGGGATCGCCCGCGTCGCGGAGGTTTTCGAAGTTGACCCCCTTGACGACCCGTCCGGCGTCGACGTCGAGGCACGGAATCACCCGCACCGCAAGGCCATTAGCGGTGGACATCTCAGAAGTCCTCCGGTCGGCCCGTGTTGCGCAGGAGCTCGAGTATCTCGGCGTGTGCGCGGGGGCCCGCGGCCAGTGCGGAATCCGACGCGGGGCTCCACGGCTCACCGTGGACGTCGGTCACGACACCACCCGCCGCCCGCACCAGCGCGACGCCGGCGGCGTGGTCCCACACATGACCGCCGAAACTGATCGAGCCACCAAGGACTCCGTCGGCAACGTAGGCCAGGTCAAGTCCGGTGGACCCGTGCATCCGCAACCGCGACGAGACCCGGCTCAGATTCTCCAGCACCGCGATCCGGTAGCGCCCCGGGAACCGGCCCCGCGCGTCGGCGCTGAACGAGCCGGCGCCGATGAGGGCGTCGGCCAGGTCGATGTCGGCCAGCGGCGGCTGCGCGACACCGTTTTTCATCAACGGACCGTCCACCACCGCGGTGTAGCGCTGGTCGACGAAGGGCAGCCAGGTCAGCCCGGCGACCGGATCGCCGTGATGCAGCAGGCCGAGCAGGATCCCCGCCATCGGCGATCCGGCCGCATAGTTGAACGTGCCGTCGACGGGGTCCAGCACCCACACCCACTCCGAGTTGACGTCGGCGCCGCCGAACTCCTCACCGTGCACACCGATGCCGGTCGTCTCTTCCAGCGCGCCGACCACCTGCCGCTCGATCGCGAGGTCGACGTCGGTGGCGAAGTCGTTGCCCTTCTTCTGGACCGCCGAATCGGCGCGGTGGCCGGCCAGGAACGGCTCGGTGGCGTCGTCGAGGATCGCCGAAGCCTTCTCCACCAACGCGTCCAGGTCCGCCACGGCCCTACCCCGCGACCGCGGCCAGCGCCTGCGGCAGGGTGAACCGCCCGGCGTAGAGGGCTTTGCCCACGATGGCGCCCTCGACCCCGCGGTCGGTGAGGGTCGCGATCGCGCGCAGGTCGTCCAGGCTCGACACGCCGCCGGAGGCGATCACCGGGGCGTCGGTGCGCTCGGCGACGGCGGCCAGCAGGTCGAGGTTGGGGCCGCCCAGCGTGCCGTCCTTGGTGACGTCGGTGACGACGAAGCGCGAACACCCTTCGCCGTCAAGGCGTTCCAGCACTTCCCACAGGTCGCCGCCGTCGGTTTCCCAGCCGCGTCCGCGCAGTCGGTGCTGTGCGTCGACGATCTGGACGTCCAGTCCCACGGCCACCTTGTCGCCGTGCTCGCTGATCGCGCGGGCACACCACTGGGGGTTCTCCAAGGCCGCCGTGCCCAGGTTGACCCGGGCGCAGCCGGTGGCCAGCGCCGCGGCCAGCGAGTCGTCGTCACGGATCCCACCGGACAGCTCGACCTGCACGTCGAGCTTGCCGACCACCTCGGCCAGCAGTTCGCGGTTCGAGCCGCGCCCGAACGCCGCGTCCAGGTCGACCAGGTGGATCCATTCCGCCCCGTCGCGCTGCCAGTTCAGCGCCGCGTCCAGCGCCGAGCCGTATTCGGTTTCGCTGCCCGCCTTGCCCTGGACCAGCCGCACGGCGCGGCCGTCGACCACGTCGACCGCGGGCAACAAGATCAACACATTTCCTCCCAAGCCGTTCGTCACAGTGCCTCGATCCAGTTGTGCAGCACTGCCGCACCGGCATCCCCGCTCTTCTCGGGGTGGAACTGGGTGGCCGACAGCGGCCCTTGCTCGACGGCGGCCAGGAAGGGCACCCGGTGGGTGGCCCAGGTGAGCACGGCCTCGGGCGAACCCTCCCAGTTCTGCGCGGCGTAGGAGTGCACGAAATAGAAGCGGGTGTCGGCGTCCAGCCCCTTGAACAGGGTGGTGCCTTCCCCGGCGTCGACGACGTTCCAGCCCATGTGCGGGATCACCGGGGCATCCAGCCGGGTGACCTCTCCCGGCCACTGGCCGCAACCCGTTGTCTGCACACCGAATTCGACGCCGCTGGCGAACAGGATCTGCATGCCCACGCAGACGCCCAGCACCGGGCGCCCGGCGGCGACCCGGTCGGCGATGATGCGGTCCCCCTTGACTCTGCGCAGGCCGGTCATGCAGGCCTCGAAGGCCCCGACGCCGGGCACCACCAGCCCGTCGGCGGCGGCCGCCGCATCGGCGTCGGCGGTCACCTCGACCGATGCGCCCGCCCGCTCGAGCGCGCGCTGGGCCGACCGTAGGTTGCCCGAGCCGTAATCCAGGACCACGACGGATGGTTTTGTCACAGAACACCTTTGGTGGACGGCACGTCCGACACCCGGGGATCGGGCTCGACGGCCTGACGCAACGCGCGCGCCACCGCCTTGTACTGCGCCTCGGTGACGTGGTGCGGGTCGCGCCCGTACAGGACGCGCACGTGCAGCGCGATGCGAGCGTTCATGGCGAGCGACTCGAACACATGCCGGTTGATCACGGTGTGGTAGGGCACCGAGCTGCCGGCAATGGTGGTGTGCCGCAGGTGATCCGGCTCACCGGTGTGCACGCAGTAGGGCCGGCCGGACACGTCGACGACGGCGTGGGCCAGCGTCTCGTCCATCGGGATGAAGGCGTCGCCGAACCGGCGGATGCCCCGCTTGTCGCCCAGGGCCTGGCCGAGCGCCTGCCCCAGCGCGATGGCGGTGTCCTCGATGGTGTGGTGGCCCTCGATCTCGACGTCGCCCTTGGTGCGGACGTTCAGGTCAAAGCTGGCGTGGGTCCCCAGCGCCGTCAGCATGTGGTCGTAGAACGGCACGCCGGTGTCGACGTGGACCTGCCCGGTGCCGTCGAGGTCGAGCTCGATGACGATGTCAGATTCCTTGGTGCGACGCTCGATACGCGCGCGCCGAGTCGCAATAGTGGTCACGGGGCTCCTACTGGGGTGGCTGGGACCAGTTCGGTGGCAGCGATTTGGGCGCTGGCCCGCAGGAACGCGTCGTTCTCTGCGGCCAGTCCGGTCGTGGCCCGCAGGTAGCCGGCAATCCCGACGTCGCGGATCAGGACGCCGGCGTCCAAGTAGCGCTGCCAGGCGGCCGGGGCGTCGGCGAATTGTCCGAACAGTACGAAGTTCGCATCGCTGGGGATCACGCGAAAACCCATGCCGGTCAGGGCGGTTGTGACCCGTTCCCGTTCGGCGATCAGCGCCGCAACGCTACTCAGGGTGTCGTCGGCGTGCCGCAGCGCGGCCCGGGCCGCGGCCTGCGTGACCGACGACAGGTGATACGGCAGCCGGACCAGCAGCATCGCGTCGATCACCGCGGGCGTGGCGATCAGGTAGCCGAGCCGCCCGCCGGCGAAGGCGAACGCCTTGCTCATGGTGCGGGTGACGATGAGCTTGGTCGGATACTCCCGCACCAGCCCGACGGCACTCGGCTCGGAGGAGAACTCACCGTAGGCCTCGTCGACGATCAAGATTCCCGGCACCGCGTCGAGCAGCCGCCGCAGAGCCGGCAACGAAACGCTCTGCCCGGACGGGTTGTTCGGGCTGGCTAGGAAGACCACATCGGGTTGATGTTCGGCGACGGCGGCGACCGCCCTGTCCACGTCGAGGTTGAAGTCGTCCGCGCGGACACCCTCCAGCCATTCCGTGCGCGTGGCGCCGGCGATGATCGGGTGCATCGAGTAGGACGGGGCGAACCCGATCGCGGTGCGCCCGGGCCCGCCGAATGCCTGCAGCAGCTGTTGCAGGATCTCGTTGGATCCGTTTGCGGCCCACACGTTTTCCACCCCGAGCTGCACGCCGGTCTGCGCGGTGAGGTAGCCGGCGAGATCGCGGCGCAGGTCCACCGCGTCGCGATCGGGATAGCGGTGCAGGTCGGCGGCCGCCTCGGCCACCGACCGCACCACATCGTCCACCAGCGCCCGGCTGGGCGGGTGCGGGTTCTCGTTGGTGTTCAGCCGCACCGGGACGGCCAGTTGTGGTGCGCCGTAAGGTGACTTGCCGCGCAAATCCTCGCGCAGGGGCAGGTCGTCCAGCGTGGGGTTTTCGGTCATCGCTCGAACCTCCGCCGGATCGCCTCGCCGTGCGCCGGAAGGTCTTCGGCCTTGGCCAGCGTGACCACGTGTCCCGAGACGTCCTTGAGGGCGGCCTCGGTGTAGTCGACGACGTGGATGCCGCGCAGGAAGGTCTGCACCGACAGGCCGCTGGAATGCCGCGCCGAGCCCGCCGTGGGCAGCACGTGATTGGATCCGGCGCAGTAGTCGCCGAGGCTCACCGGCGAGTACGGACCGACGAAAATGGCTCCGGCCGAACGTATTCGGCTTGCGATCTCCGGCGCGTCGGCGGTCTGGATCTCCAGGTGCTCGGCGGCGTAGGCGTTGACCACCTGGATGGCGGCGTCGAGATCGTCGACCAGGATGATCGCCGACTGGCGGCCGCCGAGCGCGGCGGTCACCCGGTCGCGATGCACGGTGGTGCGTAGCTGGGCGGCCACCTCGGCGTCGGTCGCGGTGGCCAGGTCCTCGCTCGGGGTCACCAGCACGCTGCCCGCCATCTCGTCGTGCTCGGCCTGGCTGATCAGGTCGGCGGCCACGTGCGCCGGGTCGGCGGTGTGGTCGGCGAGGATGGCGATCTCGGTGGGCCCGGCCTCGGCGTCGATGCCGACGCGCGAGCGGCACAGCCGCTTGGCGGCGGTGACGTAGATATTGCCGGGCCCGGTGATCAGGTCGACCGGCGCCAGCTCGGAGCCGTCCGTGTCGGTGCCGCCGCAGGCCAGCAGCGCCACCGCCTGCGCGCCGCCGACGGCCCACACTTCGTCGACCCCGAGTAGCCGGGCGGCGGCCAGGATCGTCGGATGCGGCAGGCCGTCAAAGCGAGCCTGCGGCGGGCTGGCCACCACCAGCGAGTCGACGCCGGCGGCCTGCGCGGGCACCACGTTCATCACCACGCTGGACGGGTACACCGCGTTGCCGCCGGGCACGTACAGGCCCACCCGCTCGACCGGCACCCACCGCTCGGTGACCGTCGCGCCCGGGCCGAGCGTGGTGGTGACGTCGGCACGGCGCTGGTCGGCGTGCACCGCGCGGGTGCGTTCGATCATCACCCGCAGGGCGTCCACGACGTCGGGTTCCAAGCCGGCCAGCGCCGCTTCCAGAGCCGATTCGGGGACCCGGACCGCCGCGGGCCGCACACCGTCAAACGACGCCCCGAATTCCAGCGCCGCCTCGGCGCCGCGCTCGGCCACGGCCTGCACGATCGGCCGCACCTTGGGCAGCACGCTCTCCACGTCGGCGCCGCCGCGCGGGAGCGCGGTCCGCAATCGGGCAGCCGTCAGCTCGACGCCCCGCAGGTCTATGCGGGCCATCACGGGTGCTGAAGCGGTACTCATTGCCTCCATTGTCCCAGAGCAACTCAAGTGGATATCCGCCCGGTACAGTGCCCGTGGAAAGCCCACACAACGCAGGGAGCCGTCATGTCCGCGAAGGATCACCCCAACAACGCCCAGGGCGTCCCGATGGTGTTCCCGCCCTGGTTCGAGCGCTTTCAGATCAAGTATTTCAACCCGGCGGTCAAGCCGATCGCCCGCTTTCTGCCCGGCACGGCGACCATCAAGCACCGCGGCCGCACCTCCGGCACGCCGTACGAGACGGTCATCACCCCCTATCGCAAGGGAAACGTGCTGGCGATCGCGCTGGGCCACGGCAAGACGAACTGGGTCAAGAACGTGCTGGCGGCCGGCGAGGCCGACGTAGCGTTCAGCCGCAACCGCGTGGTGCACATCACCAATCCGCGGATCCTGCCGGCCGGTTCCGAGGGCCCCGACGCCGAACGTCTGCCGCGGATGGCCCGGATGCAGCTCCGGCGGATCGGCGTTTTCGTCGGCGACATCGCCTGAGGCGCGGCGCGCTTTTGGGCGTGCGCTCACGGTGGCGACACGCCGCTGGAGAGCGCCCTGGGCGCACACTCAACGCCCTGGACGCACACTCGAGCGGTCTACGCCCTGGTGAAGACCGTCTTGCCGGTCATCGTCGGCCAGGCCGATGGGGCGTCTTCCCACGCGACGACGCGGTCGACGGCCGGCGACACGTCCAGACCGCCCGCGAGCAGTTCGAGCACGCGCGGGATGACCGTGCGCGCGCTGACGCGTCCGGTGATGAACCGGACGCCGCGCGAGTACATCGGCAGCAGCGGCATCTCGACCTTGTATTCGGGGTAGATCCCGGTGTCGGTGCACACGCCGTCCGGCCAGGTCGCGCGCAGTGTCGCCGCTAACAGCGCCGGATCGCTGGTGGTGTGCACCGTGACCGGGTAAGAGCCCCAAGACTTGTCCGGTTTGGCGGCGTCGTGGACCACCGCGCCGAGCTTCTCGGCGGCGGCCAGCCGCTGCGGGTCGGTGTCGACGTAGTCGACGTGAGCACCCAGCGCCGCGGCGATCGCAGCCGAGTACAGGCCGATCGACAGCCGTCCGAGCACGAGGACGCGGCGATCGACCGGATCCAGTGCCTCCAGTTCTGCCCCAAACGGCCCGACGGTGCGCCAGCCGTCGGGAATGTTGTCCGACAGGGACGCGATGGAGACGGGGTCGACGGCGTCGGGCAACGGGATGAGCATCGCGTCGGCGTACGGGACCAGCACCAGATCCGACATAAAGCCGCCGCCGTCAAGGCCGGCGATCGGTGCCATCCCGTAGGCCGCCATCAATGGCACTACGCTGCACGAACCGGTCACGCCGCGGCGGCATTCGCGGCAGGCCCCGCAGCTGATCTGAAACGGCACCACGACGCGGTCGCCGACCCGGGCGCCCCTGACCTCATCGCCGACGGCGACGACCTCGGCCAATCCTTCGTGGCCCACCGCGTACCCCGGCGGCAAGGGCAGCCGCCCATTGCACACCGCGACGTCGAGGTCGCAACACGCCACCGTCAGCGGCCGGACCAGCGCCTGCTCGGGAGCGCTGAGCTGGGGTTCGGGCAGCTCACGCCACGCGTATCGCCCGGTGTCTTCGTACGTCAGCTGCCTCATCTCTGCATTCTTGAGTGATCACTCAAGTAAAGTCAATAGTGTGCCGAGACCCGACCGCAGCCGCACCGCGTTGATCGATAGGGCCGCCACGCTGTTTCGCCGCCAGGGCTACGCGGCGACAGGCCTGAACCAGATCCTCGAGGAAGCCGGCGTCAAGCCCGGTTCGCTGTATCACCACTTCCCACAGGGCAAACAACAGCTGGCCGCGGCGGTCGTCGAAACCGAAGGCGCCGGCATCGAACAACTGCTGCGGCGGTTCCTGGCGACGGGCCGGCCGGCGGCAGACATCGTCGACCGCTGGATCGATCTGCTCGCCGCGGGGTTGGCCGGCGATCGGCGCGACGGCTGCCCGATCGAGCCGATCGCCACCGAGTCGGTGAACGCCAGCCCGCTGGTGCGCGACGCGTCGGCCCGCGCGTTCAGGGGCTGGTGTGCGGCGGTCGAGCAGCGGCTGTGCTCCGACGGCTGGTCGGCGGCCGAGGCGAAACGGGTGGCGCTGGCCGTGATCTCGCTGATCGAGGGAGCGCTGATCCTGTCCAGGATCTCCGGTGACGCCGGCGCGCTCGACGCCGCCAAACCGGCCGCGCGCACGCTGCTGCGCGGCTAGGACCCTTACATGTCCAGGCCGACATCGAGCGCGCGCACCGAGTGCGTCAGCGCGCCGACGGCCAGGTAGTCCACCCCGGTTGCCGCGTAGGTGGCGGCGTTTTCCAGGCTGAGCCCGCCGGAGGCCTCGAGCAGCACGGCGGGGGCGCGCGCGTCGCGACGCTGCACGGCCATCTGCGCCTGCCACACCGGGAAGTTGTCCAGCAGCACCAGTTCCGGCTTTTCGCCCAGCACCTCGTCCAGCTGCTCGAGGGAGTCCACCTCCACCTCGCACGGCAGATCCGGCGCCGCGTCGCGCACCGCCCGCAGCGCGTCCACCACCGAGCCCGCGGCGACCACGTGGTTGTCCTTGATCAGCGCCGCATCGCCGAGCCCCATCCGGTGGTTGACGCCGCCGCCGACCCGCACCGCGTACTTCTGCAGCGCGCGCAGCCCGGGCAGGGTTTTGCGGGTGTCGCGGACCTTGGCCTTGGTGCCCTCCACGGCCTCGACCCAGGCCGCCGTCGTGGTGGCGATGCCCGACAGGTGACACACCAGGTTCAGCATGGTCCGCTCGGCGGTGAGCAGGCCGCGGGCGTCCGCGCGCACGGTCAGCATCGGCTCGCCCGGCTGCAGCCGGGCGCCGTCCTCGACGCTGTGCACCACTTCGTAGCCCCCGGCGAGGACGGCGTCGAGGACCAGCAGCGCGACCTCGACGCCGGCGATCACGCCCGGCTCGCGGGGCACCATCGACGCCGTGGCCACCGCACCGGCGGGCACCGTCGCGAGGGTGGTGATGTCGGGGCCGTAGCGCAGGTCCTCTTCCAGACCGCGCCGGATGGTGTCCTGAGCGGCGCTTCGTTCGTCGGGCAGCATCATCAGCCCACCGCCGCCAGCGCCTCCACCAGCACCGAGTTGTGGTCGTCGGCCAGCCGCAGCACGCTGCTGCGGGCCTGTTCCGGTGCGGGGTCCGGGTATTCGGCGCGATGGTGGCAGCCCCGGCTCTCGTTGCGGGCCAGGGCCGCGGCGGTCACCGCGCGGGCGGCGACGGTCAACGCGACGTCCTCGAAGTCGCGGCGGCCGGCGATGGGGCGCACCCGCGCCCCCGACAGCGTCTCGGACAAGCGGTGCAGCCCGGCGGCGTCGCGCACCACCGAGGCGTCGCGGCTCATCGCGGCCTGCAATGCGCCGCGTTCCGGGGCGGTGTGGGCGATGGGCTCGGGCTCGACAGCCCTGACGCGCCCGGCCGCCATCGCGTGCGCGGCCGCGGCTTTCCCGGCGCGGCCACCGACCACCAGGCCCTCCAGCAGGCTGTTGGACGCCAGCCGATTGGCGCCGTGCAGTCCGGTGCGCGCCACCTCGCCGGCGGCGAACAGGCCGGGCAATTCCGTCTGGCCGTGCACATCGGTGGCGACGCCGCCGCAGCTGTAGTGCGCCCCCGGCACGACCGGGATGGGCTGACGGACGGGGTCGATGCCGGCTGCGCGGCAGGCGGCGGTCACTGTCGGGAACCGGGTCGCGAAACCTTCGATGCCGCGCGCGTCGAGGAAGACGCACGGGTCGCCGGTGGCCTTCAACCGGGTGTCGATGGCCGCGGCGACGACGTCACGCGGCGCCAGATCGCCCATCGGATGAACACCGGCCGTCACCGAATTGCCTTGCCGGTCAAGGAGTATCGCGCCCTCGCCGCGGATGGCCTCGGTGACCAGCGGGCGCCGGCCGCCGCTCCCACCGAAGAGCATCGTCGGATGGAACTGGATGAACTCCAGGTCGCTGACCGCGACGCCGGCCCACAGTGCCAGCGCGATTCCGTCACCGGTGGAGCCCTCGGGATTGGTGGTCGCGCCGTAGAGGTGCCCGAGACCTCCGGAGGCCAGGATCACCGCGGGCGCGTTGATGATTCCGTAGCCGTCCACGCTGCCCAGCAGGACCCCGGTGACGGCGGCATCGTTGTGCAGCACCCGCAGCGCCACATGGCCGGCGCGGATGTCCAGCCGGGCCGCGGCGTGGTCGAGCGCCCGCTGCACCTCGGCTCCGGTGGCATCGCCGCCGGCGTGCACGATCCGCCGCCGCGAGTGCCCGCCCTCGCGCGTCACGTCCCAGCAGCCCGGGTATGCCTCGTCGAATCGCGCTCCGGCACCGACCAATTCGGACACCGCCCGGTACCCGTCGGCGACGATGGAATACACCGCGTCGGGGTCGCAGAGGCCGGCGCCGGCCGCCAGGGTGTCCGCGACGTGGGCCTCCACCGAGTCATCGTTGTCGGGCAAGACCACCGCGATGCCGCCCTGCGCGTAATGGGTCGCGGTGCCACCCTTCGCCTGGTCGGCCTTACTCAGCACGACGACGCTGCGGCCGGCGCTATGGGCGGCCAGCGCCGCGGCCAATCCCGCGACACCGGTACCGATGACGACGACGTCGGCGCTGTGGGTCCAGGAGGGGCGGACGGTCATTCGCCGCCGCCCGGCTGACCGATTTCGATCATTCGCTGCACGCTGCGGCGGCCCGCCGCCGCGATCTCCGGGTCGACATCGACTTCGTCGGCCCCGTCCACCAGGCAGCGCAGCAGGGCCGCGGGCGTGATCATCTTCATGTACTTGCAGGACGCCCGGTCGTTGACCGCGCGGAAGTCGACCTGCGGGGCGGCCCGGCGCAGCTGATGCAGCATGCCGACCTCGGTGGCGACCAGCACCTTGCGGGCCTGGGTTTGGTGCGCCGCGTCGAGCATGCCGCCGGTGGACAGGATCTTCACCCGATCCGCCGGGAAGGCGCCCTCGCCGGCGAGGTACAACGCCGAAGTGGCACAACCGCATTCGGGATGGACGTAGAGGTCGGCGTCGGGGTTCGCCCGCGCCTGCTCGGACAGCTCGTCGCCGTTGATCCCGGCGTGCACGTGACATTCACCGGCCCACACGTGCATGTTCGTGCGGCCGGTCACCCGGCGCACGTGTGCGCCGAGGAACTGGTCCGGGCAGAACAGCACCTCCCGGTCGGGGTCGATGGACTCGACCACGTCGACCGCGTTGGACGAGGTGCAGCAGATGTCGGTGAGCGCCTTCACGGCGGCGGTGGTGTTGACGTAGGAGACGACGACGGCGCCGGGGTGCTCGTCCTTCCAGGCGCGCAACTCGTCGGGGGTGATGGAGTCGGCCAGTGAGCAGCCGGCCCGCTGATCCGGGATGAGGACCGTCTTGTCGGGGCTGAGGATCTTGGCGGTCTCGGCCATGAAGTGCACCCCGCAGAACACGATGGTGTCCTCGGGCGCCTCGGCGGCGATCCGCGACAGCGCCAGTGAGTCCCCGACGTGGTCGGCGACGTCCTGGATGGCGGGCAGCTGGTAGTTGTGCGCGAGCACCGTGGCGCCGCGCAGCTTCGCCAGTCGGCGAATCTCGGCGGCCCACTGCTCGTCACCCTCCACACCGGCGTAACCGGCGGGTGAATTCGTGACGTCGGCCATCATGTCTTCGGCGAGCGTGTCCATGCGATTTATAACCGTCACGGCGGCTCCTTTCAGCCCAGGAGGTTTTCGACTTATAATCGAAAACATGGTCCATGGTAACACCGCCCACGAAGTGCTCGCGGTCGTATTCCAGGTTCGCCATGTCACCGAGCAGGTTACGAAGGGCCGCCCGACGGAAAAACCGCAGCTTAACGTGCTGTTATGGCAGCGTGCCAAGGATCCGCAGCGCGGCGCCTGGTCGCTGCCCGGCGGGCAGCTGCGCAACGACGAGGACATGACCACCTCGGTGCTGCGACAGCTGGCCGAGAAGGTGGACCTGAAAGAGCTCGCGCACCTGGAACAGCTGGCGGTGTTCTCCGACCCGAACCGGGTGCCGGGCGCCCGGGTGATCGCGTCGACATTCCTGGGATTGGTGCCCTCCCCCGCCACCCCCGAGCTACCGCCGGACACCCGCTGGCATCCGGTGAGCTGCCTGCCGCCGATGGCCTTCGACCACGAGCCGATGGTCACGCACGCGCACACCCGGCTGATCGCCAAGCTGTCCTACACCAACCTCGGGTTCGCCTTGGCCCCAAAGGAATTCGCGCTTTCTACACTCCGCGACATCTACGGCGCCGCGCTCGGCTACCAAGTCGATGCGACGAACCTGCAACGCGTGCTGGTCCGCCGCGGCGTGATCAGCCAGACCGGCACCATCGCGCAGTCGGGCCGCAGCGGCGGGCGGCCGGCGGCCCTGTACCACTTCACCGACTCCCGACTGCGGATCACCGATGAATTCGCCGCGTTACGACCCCCCGGCTAGGCTCGCGGAAAGCGTCTTCGGGTGACGCGATCGCAAATTGGTGCCAGTGGCGCGTCCGGCTCTGCACGCCCCGGCAGGAATTCGCTCACAGTGCGGCGATTACGTTTTGGTTACCTGCCGTTCGTGCGCGACAATGC
Organism: Mycobacterium sp. 852014-50255_SCH5639931; assembly: GCF_001665605.1. Classification (GTDB taxonomy): domain Bacteria; phylum Actinomycetota; class Actinomycetes; order Mycobacteriales; family Mycobacteriaceae; genus Mycobacterium; species Mycobacterium paraffinicum. The sequence goes on along the minus strand of NZ_LZSV01000038.1, from coordinate 120,430 downwards.
CGGATGGCCTAGAAGGGAGCCTCAATGGCTGAGCTCGGCAATCTGGCAGGCACGCATGGCGCGGAGTGGATCGCCCGGCCGCCGCACGAGGAACTGCAGCGCAAAGTACGCCCGCTGCTGCCCTCGGACGACCCGTTCTACCAGCCGCCACTGGGCTTCCAGCACGCCGAACCAGGGACGGTGCTGCGTTCGCGCGACGTCGAACTGGCGTTTTTGGGTTTGATCCCGCAGCCGGTCAAGGCCATCCAGCTGCTTTACCGGACGATGGACATGAACGGCGAGCCGGAGGCGGCGGCGACCACCGTGATCGTCCCGGCCGAGCTCGCGCCGGAACGCCCGTGCCCGCTGCTTTCTTACCAGTGCGCGATCGACGCCGTGTCGTCCCGTTGCTTCCCGTCCTACGCGCTGCGGCGCCGGGCGAAGGCCCTCGGGTCGATCGGTCAGTTCGAGTTCTTCCTGATCGCCGCCGCCGTCGCCGAGGGCTGGGCCGTCTCCGTGCCGGACCATGAGGGGCTGCAGGGCCTGTGGGGCGCGCCGTACGAGCCCGGCTATCGCGTCTTGGACGGCATCCGGGCCGCTCTGGGTTCGGAACGCCTCGGGCTTTCCCAGGAGGCGGCGATCGGGCTGTGGGGGTACTCCGGCGGCGGGCTGGCCAGTGCCTGGGCGGCCGAAGTGTGCGCCGACTACGCGCCCGAACTGGACATCGTCGGGGCGGTGCTGGGATCACCGGTCGGGGATCTGGGCAACACCTTCCGCAGGCTCAACGGCGGTTTCCTATCGGGCCTGCCCGCGCTGGTGGTGGCCGCGCTCGCCCACATCTACCCCGAGCTGGACAGGGTGATCAAGGAGCACAGCAACGAGGAGGGGCGCGCCCTGCTCGAGTCGCTCGAGAAGATGACCACCGTGGAGGCGGTCGTCCGGATGGCCGGCAAAAACATGGGCGACTACCTCGACGAGCCGCTGGAGAGCATCCTGTCGACGCCCGAGGTGATGCACGTCTTCGAGAACATCAAGCTGGGCGTGGCCGTGCCGACGCCGCCGGTGTTGATCGTGCAGGCCGTCCACGACTACCTCATCGACGTGAAAGACATCGACGTGCTCGCCGACGCCTATTCGGCCGGCGGCGCCCAGGTGACCTACCACCGGGACGCGTTCAACGAGCACATGCTGCTACACCCGCTGTCGGCGCCGATGACGCTGCGCTGGCTCACGGACCGGTTCGACCGCCGCCCCCTGACCGAGCACCTCATCCGGACCACCTGGCCGACGATGTTCCATCCGATGACCTACGTCGGGATGGCCCGGCTGGCCAAGATCGCCGCCAAGGTCATCTTCGGCCGGAGCATTCACCGCCGTCCGCTATGACACGGCCGCTTCGGCGGCACCCCCTGCTCCCACCGGCAGCGCTTCGGAAGGCTGGTCGCCCGGCGGAAGGGCGCCCAGGTCGTCGCGGGCGTCGGCGGCCGCCAGCACCGCATACACCAGCGCGGCGATAGCGGCGGGCCACAGCAGGGTCAGCGCGACCTGCAGCGGGTTTTGGGCGAAGAACACCGGGGGCGCCTGGACGACGTACGCCACCGACGGGCCTTTGGACAACGGCACCGCGTCGAAGTTCAATGCGCCGTAGCTGATCCGGACCAGCGCGGCCCCGGTAGCCGTCGCGGCCGCAGCAGCGGTCAACAGGGCGGCGGACAGCGCGGCGACCATCCCCGGGCCGCGGTGCTCGCGCCACTGCCACCCCAGCACGGGCGCCACCACCGCCAGCACGGTCAGCAGCCCCAGCATCAGGCACGGCGCGTCGAAGAAGTGCTCAGACTCGGTGCCGAGATAGTCGTGGACCCGTTCACCCGCCCGCGTGAGCGCCACCACGGCGTGGATCGGCGGGGCGATCCACGCCCACAGCCCGCCGGCCAACACACCGGCCGCCGCGGACCCCAGCCCGGCGACGGCGATGGCGCGCACCGGCGGCTTACGCGGGGCGGTCGCGGCCGGCGGCGTGTCCCGACCTTCCATGGGCTCTGTCATCGCTGGGCCTCCAGGTCGACGGAGTCGACCCGACCGTGCCGCGAGCACTGCGCCCGCCAGCCGTCGGGTCGGACCTGCACGATCATCCGGCGTCCGCATTCCGCACAGAACCGGGGCGGCTCGAGGCCCAACTGCGCCGCTGTCGGCACTGCGGTGCCCCCCAATTCCCCGGTGTAGACGTTGTAGACGCCGGCGCTGACCGGAGCGCCCAGATCCCGAACCACAGTCGCCAAGTTTCCTACAGGGTGGCGTTGAGCGCCTTGATAGGCATCTGCAGGTCGTCGAGCAGTTCCAGGTCGGCCTCGGCCGGGCGGCCGAGTGTGGTCAGGTAGTTCCCGACGATCACCGCGTTGATGCCGCCCAGGATGCCCTTCTTGGCGCCCAGGTCACCCAGGGTGATCTCGCGGCCCCCGGCGAATCGCAGCATCGCGCGCGGCAACGCCAGGCGGAAGGCGGCGACCGACTTCAGCGCCTCGGCCACGGGCAGCACCTCCAAGTCACCGAACGGCGTCCCGGGCCGCGGGTTGAGGAAGTTCAACGGCACCTCGTCGGGCCCCAGCTCGGCCAGTTCGGCGGCGAACTCCGCGCGCTGCTCGAGCGTCTCGCCCATGCCCAGGATGCCGCCGCAGCACACCTCCATGCCGGCGTCGCGCACCATCGACAGGGTCTGCCAGCGCTCTTCCCAGGTGTGGGTGGTCACCACGTTGGTGAAGAACGAGCGGGCGGTCTCCAGGTTGTGGTTGTAGCGGTGCACACCCATCGCCGACAGCTGCTCGACCTGCTCGGTGGTCAGCATCCCCAGCGAGCAGGCGATGTTGATCTCGACCTCGTTGCGGATCGCCTCGATGCCGGCCGCGACCTGGGCCATCAACCGCTCGTCGGGCCCACGGACGGCGGCCACGATGCAGAACTCGGTGGCACCCGACTTCGCGGTTTGCTTGGCGGCCTCGACCAGACTGGGAATGTCCAGCCGCGCGCTGCGCACCGGCGAGGCGAACAACCCCGATTGCGAGCAGAAATGACAATCCTCCGGGCAGCCGCCGGTCTTCAGGCTGATGATGCCCTCGACCTCGACCTCGGGCCCGCACCAGCGCATCCGCACCTCGTGGGCCAGCGCCAGCAGGTCGTCGAGCCGGTCGTCGGACAGTTGCAGCACCTGCAGCACCTGCTCGCGACTCAGTCCCTCGCCGCGCTCGAGTACCTGTTCGCGGGCAACCGCCAGGATGTCTGCGTCGTTGGCGCCGGTGGCCGGTCGAGTTGCCGCTTGAGTCACCCGTACTCCCCTGCATCATCGGTGGCCGCGCACGCGGCCCCCCTGCCCACGGTGGTGGCAGCTTGAATAAAAAGTGTTCAAAGTAGGGTAACGGCCGCAGAACATGCCGTCCGCCGGGGTATCTCACCACAATGACCGATCCGCACGTCGCGTATGTGGCTCACCACATGATCCTGCTGGCGATCCCGGCCTTCTTGCCGGCGATCATCGTCGTCGGCGTGATCCTCTACATCGCGCTCAAGGACCGCCGCTCCCCCGGCGACGAGGAGGACTCCGCGCAGGGCACCGACGAAATCGGTGATTGACCGGCCGCCGATTTGGGCATTCCGCTTCCTGCGAGCTGGATCACAGCTCGCCAGGCGGTCGGGCGCTGTTGGGAGGGTTTGACGATGAAATCGGCGGAACTCACTTTCGTTGCCGAGGCACCGGCGCGCGGCGCCGGCCTGAACCAGGTGATCGGGCTGTCGGTCGCGGCGGTAGTGATCGCCGCGGTCATGCTGTGGGTCGGTTATGCCCACCGCACCCATCGGATCGAGTGGTTGACCCGGGTCGCCGACAAGCTGGGCGAGAAGTTCCACCGGCCCAATTGGGTGGCGCTTCCGGTCCTCATCTTCACGACGTTCATCATCTGCGCCCTGTTCGGGTTCATCTGGGACGTCAGCTGGCACATCGGCAACGGGCGCGACCCCGGCCCCTTGGCCAACCCCGCGCACTACTTCATCATCATCGGCCTGTTCGGAATCTTCGTCGCCGGCATGGTCTCGGTCGTGCTGCCGTTCGACAAGCCCGGCCCCGCGTCGGTGCGCATCACGCGCAACTGGCACGCGCCCGTCGGTGGCCTGCTGATGGCGGGCTGCGGGATGTACGCGATGATCGGGTTCCCGCTCGACGACATCTGGCACCGGATCTTTGGGCAAGACGTAACTCTCTGGGGCCCAACGCATTTGATGATGATCGGCGGGGCGTGTTTCTCGCTCTTCTCGGTGCTGATGCTGGAGCGTGAAGGCGAGGCGCACGAAGCCGATGAGGTAACCCACGGCGCCTTCATCACCTTCCTGCGTTACCTGTCCTTCGGCGGGCTGTTCATCGGCCTGTCCGTCTACCAGATCGAGTTCGACTTCGGGGTCCCGCAGTTCCGGCTGGTGTTTCAGCCGATGCTGATCGCCGCGGCGTCCGCGCTGGCGGCCGTCGCTGCCCGCATGACGATGGGACGCGGTGCCGCGATCATCGCGGCGCTGTTCGCCATCGCGCTGCGCGGCGCGGTTGCGGTGGTGGTTGGCCCCATCCTGGGCGCCCCGATCAACTGGTTCCCGCTGTACCTGGGTCCCGCCCTCGTCGTCGAGCTGGTGGCGCTGACCCCGTTGATCAAGCGTCCGGTGGCCTTCGGCGCCGTCTCCGGCCTCGCGGTCGCCACGGTGGGGCTGTGGCTGGAATCGCTGTGGATCGGGGCGGTGTACCACTACCCGTGGCCGACCAGCATGTGGGGCGAGGCGCTGGCGATGTCGGTGCCCGTCGCGGCGCTGACCGGGGTATGCGGCGCGCTATTCGGCGTGGTCCTCACCGGCCAGCGCCTGCCAAGCCGCGGGGTCGGCATCTCGGTGGTGGCGGCGGCGGTGTTGGTGATCGGCGTCGCGGTGGCCAACGGCTTGCACATCCTCGTGCCGGGCCAGAACACCGCCACGGTGACGTTGACGGATCTCCCCAGCCCTGCGGGGCAGCGGATGGTGTCGGCCGACGTGATGATCTCCCCGACGACCATGGTCAGTGACCACCCGGACTGGCTGACGATCCTGTCCTGGCAGGGGCGGATGCAGAACGACCGTGGCCTGATGATCGACAAGCTCGCCAAGGTTGGGCCGGGGCATTATCGGTCCACCCAGCCGGTCCCGGTGTGGGGAGACTGGAAGACGCTGTTGCGGCTGCAGGACGGCCGGACGATGACGGCCGTGCCGATCTACGAGCCGGCCGACGACGCCATCCCGGCGCCCGAGGTCCCCGCGCTCGCGACCAGCACGCGGCCGTTCGTCCTGGAGGTCACCATCCTGCAGCGCGAACGCGATCAGAGCGCGCCAGCCTGGTTGTTCACCGCCGGGGGGATCGTCGTGCTGTTCCTGACGCTGATGGTGATCACCGCCCTGACCTGGGGCGCCGGCCGGATCAATAACTACGACACCCTGCCCAAGCGGCCGGAGGAGGAGAAGCACACCGTGCCCGGCACCCCCCAGGCGGCGTGATCGATGGGAATCCGTAGCGCCCTGACCGCGGCGTGGGTGGCGGCGCTGGCGTGGGGGTTGATCGCTTGCGGCGGTTCACATAACCAGTCGCAGCCCGCCGGCGCGGGCCCGACGATCGATGTCACCATCGCCAAGGGGCAGGTGACTCCCACCAATGCCGCCCTGCAGGCCAAGGTGCACCAGCCGATCACGGTGAAGGTGACCAGTGACGCCGCCGACGAGCTGCACGTGCACTCGACGCCCGACCGCAAGTTCCAGGTGGCGGCCGCGCCCAACCAGACGTTCCAGTTCAGCGCCGACGTGCCCGGCAACGTCGAGGTGGAGTTGCACCACCTGGACCGCACGATTGCGACCGTCCAAGTCCAACCGTGACCGGCGGCGGCGCGACCGTGGTGCTCGCGCACGGGCTCGGCGGATCCGGCGACCTTCCGGTGCCGTACATGTACGCGATGGTCGGCGCGGCGTGGGCCCTGACGTTCACCTTCGCGCTGGTCGCCTTCGCCTGGCGGCGGCCGCGGTTCGATCCGCTCAAGCCCGGCCGCCCACTGCCCGCGGCGGTGACCGCGCTGGTTGACGCCCGGGCGACGCGGTGGACGGCCGCCGGGCTGGCGCTGGTGTTCGCCGCGTGGGCGTTGGCGGCCGGGGTGTGGGGCCCGCAGTCGGAGACCAATGCCCTGCTGGGCGTGTTCTACGTGCTGCTGTGGGTCGGGTTGGTGGCGCTGTCACTGGCGATCGGGCCGGTTTGGCGGGTCATTTCCCCGATGCGGACGGTCTACCTGTTGCTGCGACGGGCCACACCCGAGCGCCTGCATCGACCGCGGCGGTCCTATCCCGAACGCTGGGGCTACCGGCCGGGCGCGCTGGGCCTGTTCGCGTTCGTCTGGATGGAGCTGGCCAGCCCGAACCCGGCGTCGCTGCCCTGGGTGCGCGCGTGGCTGGGTGTGTATGCCGTGGCCATGCTGGTGGGCGCCTGGCTGTATGGCCAGCGCTGGCTGGCCCGCGCCGACCCGTTCGGCGTGTACAGCATGGCGGTGTCTCGCCTGTCCCCGTTTCGCCGCAACCCGGAGAGCGGGAAGATCGTCGTCGGGAACCCGCTCGACCATTTGCCGTCGCTGCCCGTGCGGCCCGGGGTGGTCGTGTTGCTCGCGGTCTTACTCGGGTCCACGGCGTTCGACAGTTTCTCGTCGTCCCCGACGTGGCGCGGCTTTGCCGACGGGCTGTCTCGCGACGTCGGCCTGACGCCGACGCTGGCGTCGTCGCTGCTGCGGACCCTCGGGCTGGTGGTCTTCATTTCTGTTGTAGCGGTAACCTTTTCGCTCGCCGCGCGCGCGACGGGCGGTGTGGACCGAGAGCAGCGGGGTGCCCTGCCCGGCCAGATGGCGCATTCCCTGATCCCGATCGTGGTGGGCTACATCTTCGCGCACTACCTGACCTATCTCGTCGAGCGCGGACAGCAGGCCGTGTTCGCGTTGGCCGACCCGTTCGGCCGCGGCTGGAATTTGCTGGGCTTGGCGCACCAGCAGGTGGCCTACGTGTTGTCCGCCCACCCGCCGGTGCTGGCCGGGATCAAGGTGGCCTGCGTGGTCACCGGCCACATCGTCGCGGTGATCGCGGCCCACGACAAGGCCCTGCGGCTACTGCCGAGCGGCCATCAGCTCACCGGCCAGCTGACCATGATGCTGGTCATGGTCGGCTACACCTTCACCGGCCTGTACCTGCTGTTCGGCGGCTAGCCGATCAGGTAGTCGACCTTCTTCTCGCCGTTCCAGTGCCGCAAACCGGCGAAGCTCCCCTCGACGAGAGTGGGCCGCCCCGCGATCCGCAGCGCCCGGCTCAAAACCGGTCCCCCGACGCGCCGGGCCAGCGTGACGTGCGGCGTCCACTGGCCGGGCAGGCTGGTGGGGGCCGGCGCGGGGACCAGGTGCTCGCCGCACAGCCGGTGCACCTCCGCGTGGAAATCCAGCAGCTCCGCCGTCGGCACGATGAGCCGGGCCAGGATCGCGTTGGACCGCCCGAGCAGCAACGACGCGCCGACGGCGCAGCCCAGCGGCAGCCGGTCGGTCAGCGGCCGGAGCGCGGCGTCGGCCTCCTCGGCGATGCGGTCGGCCACCGCGAGCGTGACGTGCGGCCGCCCGGCCGGCGCCTGGCTGGGAATTCCGGCGCCGGCCAGCGCGTCCCAGAGCCCGCGGATCGTCGACTCGGTGTCGCCGTCGAAGAGCAGCTCGATGGAATGCACCATCAGCGGACCAGCGCGGTGACCCAGTCGCGGTCGAACGCCGCGGCGCTCATGGCCCCGAACTGCGCGGCGTCCATCGATCCGGCCCCCGCCGGCAGCGCGGCCCGCACCGGACCCAGCCGGTCCAGGGCGGACCGGTTCGAGGTCTCCACCGGCCCGGGGCGCGCCGGCCAGCTGCCGATGACCAGCCCGGCGCACGGGACATCATGGGCGGCAAGCGATTCCAGCGTCAGCGCGGTGTGGTTGAGGGTGCCCAGTTCCGCGGTCACCGCGACCAGCGCCGCGGCACCCGTCTCGACGGCCAGATCGCGCAGGGTGACGCCCGCGGCGGCGAGCTCGACGAGCAGCCCACCGGCCCCTTCGACCAGCGTCAGCCGGCCCGGGCGATCCAGGCCGGCGACCAGCCGCAGCACCTGGTCGCCGCTGGGCAGCGCGGCGCCGGCCAGCTCGGCGGCGGCGGCCGGCGCCAGCGGTTGCGGGTAGCGCGCCAGCCCGGCCAACTCGGTCACGCCGGACAGCCGGGCGACCTCGGCCAGGTCGTCGTCGCCGGTGTCGGTGCCGGTCTGGACCGGTTTGCACACCGCCACGTCGATGCCGGCCTGACGCGCGTGACAGGCCAGCGCGGCGGTGACGATGGTCTTGCCGACCCCGGTTCCCGTCCCCGTGACGACCAGGACGGTCAAGGGCGCGTCACAGCAAGCACGTCGGTGAGCACCCGCCGCGCGATCTCGAGTTCGGCCGCATCCAGCGACGCGCGCGCGGTCAGCCGCAACCGGGAGGTCCCAGCCGGCACGGTCGGAGGCCGAAAACAGCCCACCTTCACGCCGGCGTCCAGGCAGGCGGTCGCGGCGGCCAGGGCCACCTCCGGGTCCCCCAGGACCACCGACACCACCGCCGACTGCGGGATCTCGGGCACGTCGCACACCTCGGCCAGGATGCGGGCATGTCGCAACACCGCCTCGGGTCGCCACGGTTCGGCCCGCAGCACGGTCAGCGCGGTCAGCGCGGCGCCCACCGCCGCGGGCGCCAGGCCGGTGTCGAAGATGAACGTGCGCGCCGCGTCGATCAGGTGGGCACGAACGGCCGCGGGCCCGAGCACCACCCCGCCCTGGCTGCCCAGCGCCTTGGACAGCGTCGTGGTCAGCACCACGTCGGGGGCGCCCGCCAGCCCGAGCTCGTACAGCAGCCCGCGCCCTCCCCCGCGCACGCCCAGGCCGTGGGCCTCGTCGACGATCAGCAGCGCGCGGTGCCGGCGACAGACCTCGTGCAGCTCCCGCAGCGGCGCCAGGGCGCCGTCGGCGCTGAACACCGACTCGGTGATGACGACGGCGCGCTCCTCGTCGCGTGCGGCGAGGGCGGTCTCCACGGCATCGACGTCGCGATGCGGTGTGACCACCACCCGGGACCGCGACAGCCGGCAGGCGTCGACCAGGGAGGCGTGCGAAAGCTCGTCGGACACCAGCAGTGCGCCCCGGCCCGACAGGCCGACGACCGCGCCCAGGTTGGCCGCGTATCCCGAGGAGAACAGCAATCCCGATGCGGCGCCGACATATTCGGCGAGCTCGGACTCGAATTGCTGGTGCAGCTCGGTGTCGCCGGTGACCAGGCGGGAACCGGTGGAGCCGGCGCCCCACATGCGCAGCGCCGCGACGCCGCCCTCGATCACGTCTGGGTGCTGGGACAGCCCGAGGTAGTCGTTGGACGCCAGGTCCAGCTCGGTGGCGACGGCGGGCCGCGGCCGCAACGACCGGCGCAGCCCGGCCTCGCGGCGCCGACTTTCCACCGCCTCCAGCCAGGCCAGCGGTGACGTCTCGATCGGTGCCCTCATCGGGGATCAGCCTAGTGGCGATCGCCAGCGCGGCGAAGCCGGGCGCTGCGGGTCGTCGCCGCTAGTCAACGAGGCGCGCGACCTCGACCATCGCCGAGGTGATCTGGGCGATCTCGGCCGGCGGGCAGATGTAGGGCGGCATCGCGTAGACCAGGTTGCGGAACGGGCGCAGCCACACGCCGCGCCCCATGGCCGCCGGGGTGGCGACGGCCAGGTCGACCGGGCGGGCGCACTCGATGACGCCGATCGCCCCGCACACCCGCACGTCGATGACGCCGGGCAGTCCCCGGGCGGGCTCGAGCCCGGCGGCCAGCCCGGCGGCGATCTCGCCGACCCGCGCGCGCCAGTCCTGGTCGAGCAGCAGCTCGACGCTGGCCACCGACACCGCGCAGGCCAGCGGATTGGCCATGAAGGTGGGCCCGTGCATGAGCGCGCCGGCCTCGCCGGCGCTGATGGTGTGCGCGATGTCGGTGCTGCACAGGGTGGCCGCCAGGGTGACGTATCCGCCGGTCAACGCCTTGCCCACGCACATGATGTCGGGACTCACCCCGGCGTGGTCAGCAGCGAACAGCTCGCCGGTGCGGCCGAAGCCGGTGGCGATCTCGTCGAAGATCAGCAGCACGTCATGCCGGAAGCACAGCTCGCGCAGGTCGCGCAGGTAGCGGGGGTCGTGGAAGCGCATCCCGCCCGCGCCCTGCACCACCGGTTCGACGATGACGGCCGCCAGTTCGCCGGCGTGCCGGGCGAGTTGCTGCTCGAACGCCGCGCTGTAGCCGGGGTCGTAGTCGCGCGGCACCTGCGGGGCGAACACCTGGCGGGCCAGGATGTCGGTCCACAGCGAGTGCATGCCGCCGTCGGGGTCGCAGACGCTCATCGGCGTGAAGGTGTCCCCGTGGTAGCCGCCCCGCCACGTCATCAGCCGGTGCTTGCCGGGCCGGCCGCGGCCGCGCCAGTACTGCAGCGCCATCTTGACCGCTACCTCGACCGACACCGAGCCCGAGTCGCTGAAGAAAACGGTGTCCAACCCCGCCGGGGTGATGTCCACCAGCAGCTGCGCCAGCCGGGCGGCCGGTTCGTGGGTGAGCCCGCCGAACATGACATGGTTCATCACGCCCAGCTGCCTGGTCAGCGCCGCATCCAGCACCGGATGGCCGTGCCCGTGGATCGCGGTCCACCAGGAGCTCATCGCGTCGAGCGCTTGGATCGGCCGGCCGTCACGGATCAAGGTCAGCCAGGCGCCGCGCGCCGCGACGGCCACCACCGGCGCGACGGCCTCGCCACCGATGGTGCTGTACGGGTGCCATAGATGCGCGGCGTCGATCGCGCTGATCTGCTCGGGCGTCAGCCCGGCCCTCGCCGCAGGCATAGTGATCGAGGGTAAAGCAGCCGAGTCGCACAAAGCCCACCCATCGGGGAGCATGGGATCCGATGGCTACGCCGCAATCGCCCGGTCACCCCGCCGCGGGCGCGTCTCCGACCGCGAAAACCAATTCCCCGCTGGTCGATTACGACGACGAAGCGCCGCGGGTCATTCGCGTGCGGCTGGCCCCATGGGACGTCGTTTCCACCGTCGTGCTGTTGGCGGTGCTCGTCATCCTGGCCACCGCGACGACGTGGCCGGACCGCCTCTTCGGCTTCCTCGAGCACGTGTGCGCCGACGAGACATGCGGGCCGGTGCCCTTCGGGATCGACTACTACATCCGCCCGGTGGTGTGGGGCGGTATCGGCGCGGCGATCGCCGCCGCTGTTGTCGGCCCCCTCGTTTCCATGCTGAAGGGCTGGTACATGTCCTTCTGGCCGGTTCTGGCCCTCACGCTGGTGATGGTCAGCTCGGTCGTCGGCTCCCTGCTGACCACCTTCAGCGAACGCTATTGGCTCTAGGCGCGCCGCCGCCGCGGTCGGTCCTCCGCGCGCCCGACTGAGACCGAAATCACAACTGCGCATACGGGATTCGCGCCGCCCAGTCACCGTCCGGTCACGGTACGACAAAAAATGCCGCCGGGGCCTGGCGGCTAACCCCTTCTGTTGTCAGAGTGGTTGCAGTGACTGATGTGAATACAGGGGTGTCGTGCGCCCGCTGTCACATCCGCAAGTGTCATGCGGCGGCGCGGCCCCAACGTGGGGGTCCTCGCCCAGGGCATGGATCGGCGGCGGACGCGTGAAGTCACCGCGCTGAGGCCACTGAGCGCCTGAGAGGCCAAGAACAATGAAACGCATCTACGCCATCGCGATCGGTCTGGCGATGCTTGCGGCCCCGGTGGTCGCCCCCGTGGTCGCATCCGCCGACCCGGGCACCCGGCCGATGGACTACCAGCAGGTCACCGACGTGGTGATCGCGCGCGGGCTGTCGCAGCGCGGCGTGCCGTTTTCCTGGGCCGGCGGCGGCATCAACGGACCCACCCGCGGCACCGGTTCGGGCATCAACACCGTCGGGTTCGACGCCTCGGGCCTGATGCAATACGCCTACGCCGGCGCGGGCATCAAGCTGCCGCGATCGTCCGGGGCGATGTACAGGGTCGGTCAGAAGGTTCTGCCGCAGCAGGCGCAGAAGGGTGACCTGATCTTCTACGGGCCCGAAGGCACACAGAGCGTCGCGATGTACCTGGGGAACAACCAGATGCTCGAGGTGGGCGACGTCGTCCAGGTTTCGCCGGTGCGCGCCAACGGCATGGCTCCCTATCTGGTCCGGGTCCTCGGGGTCCAGCCGGCGCCGGCCCAGCAACTGCCGCAGCAGGTGCCGACGCAGGCGCCGGCGCAGCAAGCGCCGCTGCAGCAGCCCCCTGTGCAGCAACTGCCCGCGCAGCAAGCCCCGCTGCAATCCCCCTTGCAGCAAGCGCCGCTGCAGCAACTGCCCGCCCAGCAGCAGGCCCCGCTGCCGCAGGCTCCGGCCCAGCCGGCGCCGGTGCAGCCGGCGCCGGTGCAGCCGGCGCCGGTGCAGCAAGCGCCGTTGCAGCAGCAGTCCGCGCAGGCCCCGGTTCAGCAAGCGCCGCTGCAGCGACTCCCGGCGCAGCCGGCGCCGCTGGCCCCGCTCCCGCAGCTGCCGACGCAGCAAGTGCCGCCGCAACAGGCCCCGGTGCAGCTGTTGCCGCCCCAGCAATCGCCGTTCCTGCCCCCGGCCGCCGGCCCCGCCCGGTAATTTCCCGGGGCTTCCGGGACTATCGACCGCCGCCACCTGCTCCTAAACGGGAGCGGGTGGCGGTTTTCGGTAAATTAGCGGTCGATCATGTCGACCCTGTCCCCGCCTCCCCTTCCGATCGCGACCGAGGAAACGGTCGCCACGGGAACGCGTAATGCGGGGTTCTACCGCTACGACCTCGACGGGTTGCGGGGTATCGCGATCGCGCTGGTCGCCGTGTTCCATGTCTGGTTCGGCCGCGTCTCCGGCGGTGTCGACGTGTTCCTGGCGCTGTCCGGATTCTTCTTCGGCGGCAAAATCATTCGCGCGGCACTCAATCCGGCCGTCACCCTGTCGCCGGTCGCCGAGGTGATCCGGCTCGTCCGCCGCCTGGTCCCCGCTCTGGTCGTGGTGCTGGCCGGGTGCGCGGTGCTGACCATCCTCGTGCAACCGGAGACCCGCTGGGAGACCTTCGCCGACCAAAGCCTCGCCAGCCTCGGCTATTACCAGAACTGGGAGCTGGCCAACACCGCCTCCGACTACCTGCGCGCGGGCGAAGCCGTCAGCCCCCTGCAGCACATCTGGTCCATGTCGGTGCAGGGCCAGTTCTACGTCGGCTTCCTGCTGTTGATCGCCGGCTGTGCATACTTCTTCCGGCGTCCGTTGGGCGCCCACCTGCGCACCCTTTTCCTGGTGTTGCTGACGGCGCTGACGGTGGCGTCGTTCTTGTACGCGATCGTGGCGCATCAGGACGACCAGGCCGCCGCCTACTACAACAGCTTCGGGCGCGCATGGGAGTTGTTACTCGGGGCGCTGGTCGGCGCGGTGGTGCCGGCCATCCGCTGGCCGATGTGGCTGCGGACGGTGTTGGCCACCGTCGCGCTGGCGGCGATCGTGTCCTGCGGCGCCCTGATCGACGGCGTGAAGGAGTTTCCCGGCCCGTGGGCCCTGGTGCCCGTCGGGGCCACCATGCTGATGATCCTGGCCGGGGCGAACCTGCAGCGTGATCTGAGGGACCGGCTGCCGCTGGCGAATCGCCTGCTGGCGGCCGGGCCGCTCGTCGCGTTGGGCGCGATGGCGTACTCCCTGTACCTGTGGCACTGGCCGCTGCTGATCTTCTGGCTGTCCTTCACCGGGCACCGGCACGCCAGTTTCGTCGAAGGCACGGCCGTGCTGCTGGTGTCGGGCCTGCTCGCCTACCTGACCACCCGGCTCGTCGAGGACCCGCTGCGCTACCGCGCCTCCGGGAAATTACCGGCGCCCGCACCCGCGTGGCTGGCGCGCCTGCCCAGGCCCACGATGGCGCTGGGAACCGCGATCGTGCTGCTCGGCGTGACGCTGACGGCGACGTCGTTCACATGGCGCCAGCACGTCACCGTCCTGCGCGCCGCGGGCAAGGAGCTCAGCGTGCTCAACCCGCAGGACTATCCGGGGGCGCGCGCCCTGACCGAACGGGTGCGGGTGCCGGCGTTGCCGATGCGGCCCAGCGTGCTGGAGGTCAAAGAAGACCTGCCGTCCTCCACCCGCGACGGTTGCATCAGCGACTTCGTCAACCCGGCCGTGGTCGTTTGCACCTACGGCGACGTGGCCGCCGACCGCACCATCGCGCTGGCGGGTGGGTCCCATGCCGAACACTGGCTGCCCGCGCTGAGCCTGCTCGGCCAGCTGCACCACTTCAAGGTGGTGACCTACCTCAAGATGGGCTGCCCGTTGTCCACCGAGGAAGTGCCGCTGATCATGGGCAACAACGCCGCCTACCCGCAGTGCCGGGAGTGGGTGGAACAGACGATGACCAAGGTCATTGCCGACCATCCCGACTACGTGTTCACCACGACCACCCGGCCGTGGAACATCAAGCCCGGCGACGTGATGCCGGCGACCTACATCGGGATCTGGCAGAGGTTCTCCGACAACAACATTCCGATCCTCGGCATGCGGGACACCCCGTGGCTGGTGAAGAACGGCCAGCCGTTCGACCCGGCGGATTGCCTCGCCAAAAAGGGCGGCAACCCCCAGTCATGCGCGATCAAGCGTTCCGACGTGTTGTCCGACCACAATCAGACCCTCGACTTCGTCGCCCAGTTCCCGCTGCTGAAGGTGCTCGACATGTCCGACGCGATCTGCCGTGCCGACGTGTGCCGCCCGGTCGAGGGAAACGTGCTGATCTACCACGGCGCCCACCACCTCACCCCCACTTACGTGCGAACCATGGCAGGGGAATTGGGCCGCCAGATCGCGGCCAACACCGGTTGGTGGTGACGCGCCCCCACGCCCCCGAGCGCGGATAAGGTCAGAAGGTGCCGACCGACAAATACGCTTCAGAAACAGGCGTTACTGGTAACCAACAGCCGAAACTGGCCACCGTGTGGCCGGGGACCCCCTATCCGCTCGGAGCTTCCTATGACGGCGCGGGGACCAACTTCTCGTTGTTCTCCGAGATAGCCGAGAGGGTCGAGTTGTGTCTGATCGACCATGCCGGAGCGGAGTCGCGGATCCCCCTCGACGAGGTTGACGGCTTTGTCTGGCATGCCTATCTGCCGAACATCACCCCCGGCCAGCGCTACGGCTTCCGGGTGTACGGGCCCTTCGATCCGTCGGCCGGCCACCGGTGCGACCCGAGCAAGCTGCTGCTCGACCCGTACGGCAAGGCCTTCCACGGCGACTTCACCTTCGACCAGGCGCTGTTCTCCTACGACCTCAACGCGGTCCACCCCGACGACCCCAATGCCGATGACGCCGACCCCGGGACTCCCCCGATGGTCGACTCGCTCGGCCACACCATGACCAGCGTGGTGAGCAATCCCTTCTTCGACTGGGGCTCCGACCGGCCGCCGCTCACCCCCTACCACGAAACGGTGATCTACGAGGCCCACGTAAAGGGCATGACGCGGACCCACTCGGGCATCCCCGAGGAGCTTCGCGGCACCTACGCCGGCCTGGCACATCCCCTGGTCATCGATCACCTCAAGTCGCTCAACGTCACCGCGCTGGAGCTCATGCCGGTGCACCAGTTCATGCACGACTCGCGGCTGCTGGACCTGGGCCTGCGAAACTATTGGGGTTACAACACTTTCGGGTATTTCGCGCCGCACAACCAATACGCGTCCAACCGCAACGCCAGCGTCGCAGAGTTCAAATCAATGGTGCGCAGCTTTCACGAAGCCAACATCGAGGTCATCCTTGACGTGGTGTACAACCACACCGCCGAGGGCAACCACCTGGGGCCGACCATCAACTTCCGCGGCATCGACAACGCGGCGTACTACCGGCTCGTGGACACGGACCTGCGGTTGTACAAGGACTACACCGGCACCGGCAACAGCCTCAACCCGCGCCACCCGCACGTGCTGCAACTCATCATGGATTCGCTGCGCTACTGGGTGACCGAGATGCACGTCGACGGCTTCCGCTTCGATCTGGCGGCCACACTCGCACGCGAGCTGCACGACGTCGACCGATTGAGCGCGTTCTTCGATTTGGTGCAGCAGGATCCGATCGTCAGCCAGGTCAAATTGATCGCCGAACCATGGGACGTCGGCGAGGGCGGCTATCAGGTGGGAAATTTCCCGGGTTTGTGGACCGAGTGGAACGGGAAGTATCGCGATACTGTGCGTGACTACTGGCGGGGCGAGCCCGCAACCCTTGGCGAGTTCGCGTCCCGGCTGACCGGGTCGTCGGACCTGTACGAGGCGACCGGCCGGCGCCCCAGCGCCAGCATCAACTTCGTCACCGCCCACGACGGGTTCACGCTCAACGACCTGGTCTCCTACAACGAGAAGCACAACCTGGCCAACGGCGAAGAAAACCGGGACGGCGAAAGCCACAACCGCTCGTGGAACTGCGGCGTCGAGGGACCCACCGACGACCCGGAGGTCATGGAGCTGCGCTGCCGCCAGATGCGCAACTTCTGGGCGACCCTGATGCTCAGCCAGGGCACGCCGATGATCGCGCACGGCGACGAGCTTGGGCGGACCCAGGACGGCAACAACAACGTCTACTGCCAGGACTCCGAATTGTCTTGGATGGATTGGTCGTTGGCGGACAAGAATTCGGACCTGCTGGCGTTCGCGCGCAAGGTGAGCACGCTGCGCAAGCACCATCCGGTGTTCCGCCGGCGCCGGTTCTTCGAGGGTGAGCCGATCCGAACCGGCGAGGAAGTGCGCGACATCGCCTGGCTGAATCCGAGCAGCCGCGAAATGACGCACGAGGATTGGGGCGAGAGCATTCACAAGTGTGTGGCGGTGTTCCTCAACGGTGAGGCCATCACGGCACCCAACGCACGCGGCGAACGGGTCGTCGACGACTCATTCCTGTTGTGCTTCAACGCCGGCGAAGAACCCGTGGAGTTCGTGATGCCGAACGACGACTATGCGCAGGAGTGGACCGTGGAATTGGACACCAACCATCCGGGCGGTGACGCCGATCAGCTGGTGAAACCCGAAGAGAAAGTCTCGCTGCCCGGACGTTCGCTCCTGGTATTACGTAAGACCTTCTGACGCATGGCCTTTCCCATACTGTCGACCTACCGGCTGCAGCTGCGTGGTGAGGCCAGCGGGTTCGCGTTCACCTTCGCCGACGCGGAAAACCTACTGGACTACCTGGACGAACTCGGGGTTTCGCACGTCTACCTGTCGCCGATCATGACCGCTGCCGCCGGCTCGAACCACGGCTACGACGTCACCGACCCGACGACGGTCTCGCCCGAACTCGGCGGCCGAGACGGGCTGGCGCGGCTGTCCACGGCGGCGCGAGAGCGCGGCATCGGCCTGATCGTCGACATCGTGCCCAATCACTTGGGGATCGACCAGCCCCAACAGAACGCGTGGTGGTGGGACGTCTTGCGGCACGGCCGTTCCTCGGACTACGCAACATATTTCGACGTCGACTGGGACCTCGACGAGGACGGCCGGATCGTGCTGCCCATCCTGGGTTCCGACGACGACGCCACCGACCTCAAGGTCGACGGGGACCTGCTCCGGTTGGGCGACCTGGCGCTGCCCATCGCGCCCGGTACCGGCGAGGGCACCGGGCCCGAGGTGCACGACCGCCAGCATTACCGGCTGGTGGGCTGGCGCAACGGCGTCTGCGGCTACCGGCGTTTCTTCTCGATCACGTCGTTGGCCGGACTGCGCCAGGAAGATCGCGCGGTGTTCGACGCCACCCACGCCGAGGTGGCCCGGTGGGCCGCCGAGGGACTCGTCGACGGCGTGCGCATCGACCACCCCGACGGATTGTCAGACCCCTGCGGCTATTTGGCGTGGCTGCGCGAAGCGGTTGGACCGCAGACGTGGATCGTGATCGAGAAGATCCTCGCGGTCGACGAGGCGCTGGAACCCACCCTGCCCATCGGCGGCACCACCGGCTACGACGTGCTGCGGGAGATCGGCGGCGTCTTCGTCGACCCGAGTGGCGCCCCCGCCCTGACCGAGCTGGTCGAGTCGGCGGGGCTGGACTACGGGGCGGCGCCGGAGATGTTGGCGGAACTCAAGGTCCGCGCGGCCACCGACACGTTGGCGAGCGAGCTGCGCCGGCTGCGCCGCAGCATCGTGGCGGCGTCCGGCGCCGATCATCCGCAGCTGCCCGAAGCGGTCGCCGCGCTGCTCACCCATATCGGCGTCTACCGCTGCGATTATCCGGGGCTGTCGGCGATCATGCCCACCGCGCTGGCCGAAACCCAGGCGCACTCACCGGAATTGGGACCCGCGCTGCAGGTGCTCGCCGCGGCACTGGCCCGCGGCGGCGAGCCGGTAACCCGCCTGCAGCAACTCTGCGGCGCGGTCACGGCCAAATCCGTCGAGGACTGCTACTTCTACCGCGACGCCCGGCTGGTGTCGCTCAACGAGGTGGGTGGCGAACCGCATCGTTTCGGTGTCGGTGCGGCGGAGTTCCACCAGAGCGCGGCCGACCGTGCCCGCTTGTGGCCGCAGACGATGACGACGCTGACCACCCACGACACCAAACGGGGTGAGGACGTGCGTGCCCGGATCGGGGTGCTCTCGCAGGTCCCGTCGCTGTGGGCCGAGTTCGTCGCCCGCTGGGAGGCCGACGCGCCCTCCCCTGACCGGGCGACAGGACAGTTCTTGTGGCAGAACATCTTCGGCGTCTGGACGGTCAGTGGCGAGGTCGGCCCGGAGCTGCGCGAACGGCTGCACGGCTACGCCGAGAAGGCCATCCGGGAAGCGGCCTGGCATACCTCGTGGAACGATCCGGACGCCGAGTTCGAGGACGCGGTGCACCGGTGGCTGGACACCGTGTTCGACGGCCCGGTGGCCGGTCAGCTGACCAAACTGGTCACCCAGCTCAACCCGCACGCCGCCAGCGACGCGCTGGGCCAGAAGCTCCTGGCCCTGACGGTGCCCGGGATACCGGACGTCTACCAGGGCACCGAACTCTGGGACGACAGCCTCGTCGACCCGGACAACCGCAGGGCCGTCGACTACACCGCCCGGCGGGCCGCCCTGAAGGCGTTGGAACACCCCAAGATTCGGGTCGTCACCACGGCGCTTCGGGTGCGACGCTCCCATCCGGACAGCTTCCTGCGCGGCAACTACGTCCCCGTGCTGGCCAGCGGCGACGCCAGCGAGCATGTGCTGGCGTTCCGCCGGGGTGACGACGTCCTGGTCGCGGTCACCCGCTGGACCGTGCGGCTGACCGAAACCGGCTGGGGCAACACGGTGCTGCCGCTGCCCGAAGGGACGTGGAAGGACGCGCTCACCGGGGCCATCGCGGACGGACCGACCTCGGCGGCGCAATTGTTCGCCGACCTGCCCGTCGTCTTGCTGGAGCGCCACAATGACTGAATTCCGGGTCTGGGCGCCCAAACCGGAGCTGGTCCGGCTCGACGTCGAGGGCCAGGTGCACGCGATGACGCGCGCGGATGACGGCTGGTGGCACGCGAACGTCGACGCGGCGCCGGACGCCCGCTACGGGTTCCTGCTCGACGACGATCCCACCGTGTTGCCCGACCCGCGCTCGCCCCGGCAGCCCGACGGCGTGCACGCCCGCTCACAGCTGTGGGACCCGGCCGGCGCTCGTTGGACCGACGGCGACTGGCAGGGCAGGCCGGTCGAGGGCGCGGTGATCTACGAGATGCACCTGGGCACCTTCACCGGCGGCGGCACCTTCGACTCCGCCATCGAGAAGCTCGACTACCTGGTGGACCTCGGGGTCGACTTCGTCGAGCTGATGCCGGTGAATTCCTTTGCCGGAACGCACGGCTGGGGATACGACGGCGTGCTCTGGTACAGCGTGCACGAGCCCTACGGCGGCCCCGACGGTTTGGTCCGGTTGGTCGACGCCTGCCACGCGCGCGGCCTGGGGGTGCTCATCGACGCGGTGTTCAACCACCTCGGCCCGTCGGGCAACTACCTGCCCAAGTTCGGCCCCTACCTGTCGTCGGCGAGCAACCCGTGGGGCGAAGGCATCAACATCGCCGATACCGACTCCGACGAGGTGCGCCGCTACATCATCGGGTGCGCGCTGCGCTGGATGCGTGACTTCCACGCCGACGGCCTGCGCCTGGACGCCGTGCACGCGCTGGTGGACACCACCGCCTTCCACATCCTCGAGGAGCTGGCTACCGAAACGGACTGGCTGGCAAACCAATTGGGCCGCCCGCTGTCGCTGATTGCCGAAAGCGACCTCAACGACCCGCGGTTGATCACCCCGCGCGACCGCGGCGGTTACGGGCTGACGGCGCAGTGGGCCGACGACATCCACCACGCCATCCACACCGCTGTGTCCGGTGAACGCCAGGGGTACTACGCGGACTTCGGGTCGCTGGCCAGCCTCGCCCAGACGCTGCGGCACGGCTACTTTCACGCCGCCACCTATTCGTCGTTCCGGCGCCGCCGGCACGGGCGGCCGCTGGACACGGGTTCCGTTCCCGCCACCCGGCTGGTCGCTTACACCTGCACCCATGACCAGGTGGGCAACCGGGCCCTCGGGGACCGCCCGTCGCAGAACCTGACCGGCGGCCAGCTCGCGATCAAGGCGGCGCTGGTGCTCGGGACACCCTTCACCGCAATGCTTTTCATGGGTGAGGAGTACGCAGCGTCCACCCCGTTCCAGTTCTTCAGCTCGCATCCCGAGCCGGAGCTGGCCAAGGCCACCGCGGAAGGGCGCAAGGCGGAGTTCGCCGAACACGGCTGGGACGCCGACGAAATTCCGGACCCGCAAGACCCGGAGACGTTCCAGCGCTCGAAACTCAACTGGGACGAGGTCGACTCCGGCGAACACGGCCGATTGCACCGGCTCTACCGCGACCTGATCGCGTTGCGGCACAGCGACCCCGACCTGGCCGACCCCTGGCTGGACCACCTCGCGGTCGACTACGACGAGGCGCAACGCTGGATCAGCGTGTCGCGCGGCCGGCTGCGCATCGTGTGCAACCTCGACACCGAGGCGACAAAGGTGCCCGTCACCGGCGACGTGGTGCTGGCCTGGGGTGATCCCGCGGTCGATGCCGATAGCACGGTGCTGGAAGGCCATTCGTTCGCCATCCTGGCGGTGCGCGAACGGGCGTAAGCCTGTGGATGACGGTGCGCGGCCGGCCGCGCGACCGCCGATGATTCGCCCATGAATCAATCCCTAAGCCGGTGGATCGGCTTGCTGAGGAAGAAGAAGCCGGCACCGGCCCCGCTCGTCGTAGTCAACGAAACGCCACCGGAGCGCAGCGTGGCGCTGTTGTGGACGGGCCCGGGTCTGGGAAGCGGTGGCGGCGAGGGGCGTTGACGCCCGGCTAGACGCTGGGGCGGCCCGAGCCGTGCACCGCCTCGGCGATCGCGTCCGCCAGGGGGTCGATCTCGTCGGCGCGTAGGTCGGCGATGGTGACCCGGATGCCCGCCGGCGTACGGATCCGGAACCGCGTGCCCGGCGCCGCGGCCCAGCCCGCGCGGAGCAGCCGGGTGATCGCGACCGTCTCGTCGAGCACTGGAATCCATACGTTGAGGCCGGAGCGCGCGTGGGCGGCGACGTCACGCTCGGCCAGGGCGGCGCAGAGCCGCCGGCGGGTGTCGGCGTATTGCCGCTCGGCCGTGCCGACGAGGCGCGCGGCCGCCTGGTCCGACCACAGGCTGACGGCCAGGTCCTGCAGCAGGTGGCTCACCCAGCCCGGGCCGAGCCGCAGTCGGCCGTGCACGCGCTCGACGGTGCGATGGTCACCCGCGAGTACGGCCACCCGCAGGTCGGGTCCGTAGGCCTTGGAGGCGGATCGCACGAACGCCCAATGCTCGGTCACGCCGGCCAACGAGTGCAGCGGCGCGCCGGAGATGCCCGCGCAGTGATCGTCTTCGACGAGCAGCACATCGCCGGCCCGCTGCGCCAACAGTGGCCGTAACGCTTCTGCGCGATCAGCGGATAGCGCCGCACCCGTAGGGTTTTGGGCGCGATTGGTGATGATCAGCCCACGCACGCCGCGGTCCAGGGCCCGCGCCAGGTCGTCGGCCAGCGGCCCGTCGTCGTCGACCCGGACCGGCTCGGCCGAAAGGCCCAGGGCGGCAAGCAGATCGAGCAGGTTGGCCCAGCCCGGGTCCTCCACCGCGACCCGGTCACCGGGACGCAGATGCGCGGTCAGGACGCGCTCGATTCCATCGAGCGCACCGCTCGTCACCGCGAGGTGATCGGACGGTACACCGTCGGCGGAGAGCGCCGCCCGCGCGAACTCCGCCAGGGCCGCCGACATGGCCGGCTCGCCATACAGCACCGGGCGGCCGGCAACCGGATTGGGCAGCGTGGCGCCCGCAAGGGGCAGCAGGGCGGGGTCCGGGTTGCCGGTCGACAGGTCACGCACGCCGGCGGGGACGTCGAGCGCCAGCAGGGATCGGGGGGTGGTCGCCGGGCGGTGCCGCACCCGGGTACCGCGCCGGCCGGCGGTCTCCACGGCCCCGCGATGCCGCAGCAGGCGGTAGGCCGCGGCGGCGGTGTTGGCGTTCACGCCGAGCTGGGCGGCCAGGTCGCGCACCGGCGGCAGCGCATCACCGGGCGCCAGGGAGCCCGCCGAGATGGCGGCTTCGATGCTGGCGGCTATGGACTCCGCGCCCGTCCCGGTTATGCTGCTTTGTACTGGCACACTAATCATTATGTACTAGAACAAAGGTCTACGCTATGCAAACCGGGTACCAGCCGACCCCGCGCACCACGCCCACCCGCTACCGGGAGCGGGCGCGCTACGACCGCGAAACCGTGCACCAGATCCTGGACGAGGCGCTGATCTGCCACCTCGGCTACCTCAGCGCCGGCCGGCCGGTGGTTCTGCCCACCACGCACGCCCGCCTGGGCGAGATGCTCTACCTGCACGGTTCCACCGGCAGCGGTCCCGTGCTGGCGGCCCGGGCGGCGCCGGTCGGTCTGCCGGTGTGCGTCACCGTCACGCTGGTCGACGGGCTGGTGCTGGCCCGTGCCGCGATGCACCATTCGGTGAACTTCCGCTCCGTCGTCGTGCTGGGCTCCGCGCGTGTCGTCGACGACGAGGCGGAGAAACTGCGGGCGCTCACCGGCCTGCTCGATCACCTAGCGTCCGGGCGCGCCGCCGATTGCCGAGCCCCGAACGCGCGCGAGCTGGCCGCCACCGGGGTACTCGCGCTAGACCTCGTGGAGGTATCGGCCAAGGTGCGCACCGGCGCCCCGGTGGACGATCCGGAGGATTGCGCACTGCCGCACTGGGCGGGGGTGGTGCCGCTGAGCGTGACGGCCGGGACGCCGGTGCCGGCCGGGGATCTGGATCCCGCGATGGCGCTGCCGCCGTACCTGGCCCGGGTCTAGAACAGCAGGTAGCGGTAGGCCGGTGAGCCGGGCTCCAGGCGTTCGACGTGAAGCTCCGTCGCCCGCATCCGCGCCAGCAGGCCGTCCAGATCCGCCGACGACGCCAGTTGGATGCCCACCAGCGCCTCGCCGGTTTCGCGGTTGTTGCGCTTGATGTACTCGAACAGGGTGATGTCGTCGTCGGGCCCCAGCACCTCGTCGAGGAACCGGCGCAACGCACCGGGCTCCTGCGGGAAGTCCACCAGGAAGTAGTGCTTGAGGCCGAGGTGGACCAGCGAGCGCTCCAGCACCTCGCCGTAGCGCGACACGTCGTTGTTGCCGCCCGAGATGAGGCACACCACCGTGGAACCGGGCTCGACGTCGGCCTCCAGCAGCCCCGCGACCGACAGCGCGCCCGCCGGCTCGGCGATGATGCCCTCGTTCTGATAGAGGTCCAGCATCGCGGTGCACACCGCTCCCTCGTCGATCGTGGTGATCGACACCATGTCGCCGGCGGCGGCCAGCGCGGCGTAGGTCAGGGTGCCCGCGCGGCGCACCGCCGCGCCGTCGACGAACTGGTCGACGTGGTCCAGTGTCACGGGCGCGCCGGCGGCCAGTGCGGCCATCATCGCCGCGGCCCCGGCCGGTTCGACGCCCAGCACCGACGTGTTCGTCGTCCGCTCGGCCAGGTAGGTGGTGATGCCGGCGATGCAGCCGCCACCGCCCACGGGGACCACCACCAGGTCCGGCTCGTCATCCAATTGGTCCAGCACCTCGACGGCGATGGTGCCCTGACCGGCCATGGTGCGGGGGTCGTCATAGGGCGGCACCAGCGTGGCGCCGGTGCGTTCGACGTCGGCCAGCGCGGCGTCGGCGGCCAGGTCATAGGTGGTTCCGCCCACGATGAGCTCGATGAAATCACCGCCGTGGTAGCGGATGCGGTCCCGCTTTTGCTGGGGAGTCTTGGCGGGCACGTAGACGCGGCCGTGCACCCCCAGCGTCCGGCACGCGTAGGCGAAGCCCTGCGCGTGATTGCCCGCCGACGAGCACACCACGCCCGCTGCCAGTTCCTCGTCGGACAACTGCACCAGCAGGTTGTAGGCCCCGCGCAGCTTGTAGGAGCGCACCACCTGCAGGTCTTCGCGCTTCAGGTAGACGTGCGCGCCGGTGATCGCCGACAACCGGTCGCTGTACTGCAACGGGGTCGGCGTGACCACCGCGGCGATCCGCTTGGCCGCGCCGTCGATGTCAGCCGCGCACAGCGGCGCGACGCTCGGGCTATGGCTCAATTCGGCGGACACTGATCAATGGTGCCATGCCAGCCGATCAACTCCGGAATTCAGCCGACCGGGCTCAGCACGAACACCGGGATCTGGCGGTCCGTTTTCTTCTGGTATTCGGCGTAGTCCGGCCAGGCCTCGACGGCGCGCTCCCACCAGACCGCCTTCTCGTCACCGAACACCTCGCGGGCGTCGTATTCGCGGGTGGTGCCGCCGTCCTGCAGCTCGACCCGGGGGTTCTTGACGATGTTGTGGTACCAGACGGGGTGCTTCGGGGCCCCGCCGAGTGAGGCGACGATCGCGTACTCGCCGTCGTGCTCGACCCGCATCAGCGGGGTCTTGCGCAGCTTGCCCGTCTTGGCCCCGACTGTGGTCAGCACGATGATGGGTTTCCCCTTCATGTCGGTGGCTTCGGTCCCGCCCGACTGCTCGTACTTCTCGGCCTGTTCGCGGGCCCAGTCCCATGGGCTCGGTGCGTACTCCCCTGAAAGTGGCATGGCACCAACTCTAGGCCGAGGGCCCCGGGGGTGCCGGGCCCGTCAGGTAGCGCGCGGGCCCGCGGTACTGGTGCGCCCCGACGGGTACATCGGCTGGGCCGGATCATCGGCCCAGGCGCCGACGCGAATCCCGGAGCTGACCGCGAAGCACGCGGGATGACCCTATTGCTGCTTCTCGCCCCGCGACTCGACGAATGGGCGCAGGTGGATGCGCGTCTGGTGATCGGGGGCCCCCGCCTCGCCGTCGGAATGCCTGCCCCGCGTGTAGTCGCCTTGCCACGGCACCTTTTCACCGAGGGCGGTGTTGGTCGCGGCCTGCGCCTGCCCCAGCTCGTTGCGTGAACGCAGAAAGAACTCGTGCTTGCGGCGCACTTCCTCGTCGGAGTCGATCGGCCTGATCTCCGGGGCGAACTCTTCCAGCTCGGCCCGGCGCTGCGGGACGATCATGCAGATCGGTTCGTCGACATCGAAGCGCACCGGCATCATCTTGCGGGTGATCTGCCAGCTCATACTGAAACTCGATGTGGCCCAGTCCGTTTCGACTATCCCTTCCAGAGGTGACACGGCGTCCTTCGGGTAGTTCGCCGGCCCGCGGACCAACAGGTTGTAGCCGGGCGGGGTACGGAAAAGCATCGGCAGGTGCCACGTCAGGATGCCGTGACCGAAATGGCTGAACGGCAGGAGCTGCCGGGGGTCGCGCCGGTCCGGGGCGATGATCACGCCCAAGCTGTCGTCCCCGCCCATCCACGTCGCGGTGAAGGCGCACGGGTTGCGCAGCTCCCAGCCACTTTGGTTGGCGATCAGCATCGGCAGGCACCGGTTCGGCCAACCGTTGCGCATCTGCGACATCCACGGCCGGCTGATGGGGGCCGGTGTGATCGGCGGCGCGTTGTCCTGCGTGGTGAACGCGATCAGTGGGCGGGTCTGCCCGCCGAATGTGTCACTCATCGACCCCTCGATTCGCTGCTTGCGGCAGACGTTGTCCGTCAAGTCATAGCGCATGCGAGCGAAGCGTTGGTTACCGCGCCCCGGCCAGGCCCGCGATGGTGTTGACCCGCCGGACGGCGGTGGCGATCTCGTCGGCGAACTCGCGCCGCCGCCGCGCGATATCCAGGTCCTCGAAGCCGTCCACCAACTCGCGGTGCCGGGCCAGCCGCAGCGCGGTCTTGAACAGCTCCATCGACCTCGACTCGGCGCTGGCCATCCTGCGCTGCAGCTCCCACTGCTTGCCGACCTCGAGGCACTCGGCGAGAAACGCGTTCTCGTCGAATGATTCGTCTTCGTAGGCGGCCAACCGGTCGGCGACGATGTGGTAGGCATCCAGGAACGGGCGCAACACCAGGTGCGCCAACAGCAGGTCGGCCTTTTCCAGTAGCCCGCGTACATCGGCCGCGCAGGCGGCCTTGCTCGTGTCTTCCACCCGCCCGAGCAGGCGCACTTCGTCGGCGAGCTCCTTTTCGAATTGCGCGCGCGCGGAGAACAGGAACTCGAATTTCAGCAACTCGCGCAGGGCCAGCGCCTCGTCTCGTACGCGCGTCGGCTGCACTAGCCCGTCCACCGAGCCCTCGGCGTCTTCGATGGCCGCCAGCAACGCCGTCTCGGCGATCGCGCGATCGACCACGATGTGGATGGCCGTGTTGCGGTAGAACGCGGCGACCAGGTGCTGGTCCGCCCCGATGCCCCAAACCGGTTCGGTGCCGGCGTCATACACGCTGACCACGCCCGAGGCGACGAGCTGATGCAGCGTCCAACGGATGGTCGAGCGATTCGTCAGGTCGGCGGCGCCGGCCACCGTCCAGTTCCGCGCCGCGATGTAGCTCGCCAGCGGCCGCACGGTGGCCAGCACCTCGCTGATGGACAACGAGCGGTCGGCGCCCAGCAGCGCGAGGCTCACCACCGCGGTGGGGGTGACCGGGGTGGCGCGGTTGATCCGGTGTTCGACGTCCAGCGCGATGCGTTCGATCTCGGTGCCCGCTCCGGACTCCTCGGCGCGCAGCTCCTCGAGGCGCTTGCGCAGCGGCAGCGGTTCGCCGAAGTCCAGGTACGCGCGGCCGAGCCGCTCACCCTGCTGCCGCGCCAGCCGGATCAGGAAACGGAAGTCCTCGGGCCGCTTGGTGGCACCGTACGCCTCGGTGGTCATGGCCTCGACCTCGTGCAGCTGGTCGTACACGATCGAGGTGGGGACCAAATACACCTCAGGTCCGTCGATTTCGTCGACGGCGTCGCTGATGTAGCGCAGGATCCCGTAGACCGGGGGCCGCAGCTTGCCGGTCCGGGTGCGGCCGCCTTCGATCGACCAGGTGAGGTTGGCGTGGTTCTGCACCAGCTGGGCCGCGTAGGCGCGCAACACGAACCGGTACACGGGAATGTCTTTGGTCTGACGCCGGATGAAGATCGTGCCGGTGCGCTTGGCCCAGGCGCCCATCGGGAAGAAGTTCAGGTTCGCCCCGCCAAACGTGAGCGCGGGCGAGAGCCGGTTGGCCTGAATCACCTCCGGCAGCAGCAGGCCGTCCAGATAGGAGCGATGCGAAAAGGCAAACGCCAGCGTCGCTTTGCGATCCAGTTTGCGCAGCTGCGCGATCTGGTCCTCGTCGACCAGCACGTCGTAGGCGCGCATCAGCCAGCAACTGAAGCTGCGCCAGGCCCTGACCGCCCGCTCGTCCAGCGAGGGCGCCATCTCCCGCAGGTAGCACGCGGCCTCGGCGCGCACGCTCGCCAGGTCGCGCCCCAGCTCGTCGGCCAGCCCACTCAGCCGCTCGTCATACCACGGGGCGGCGAGCAGCTGGACGACCTCCACCGGGTCGGTCGTCAGCGGTGTCGTCGACTCCTCGACAATGCCGGTGCGCTGCAGCAACTTCCGCACGCCGGCCCGGCCGAATTCGCGGGCGGTCGCCCCCGGTCCCCCGCTCATGCCGGCTGCACCGTCGCGGCCGCCGACGGCTCGTGCACCTCCGGGTGCAGTTCGGGCGCGTAGAGTTCCTCGATCTCGCTCGCGTACTTCGTCATGATCGGCTTGCGCTTGAGTTTCATGGTCAGCGTGATCTCGTCTCCCCCAGGTTCCCAGAGCTCGGGCAGTATCCGGAAACGCTTGATCTGTTCCACCCGTGACAGTTTGGCGTTGCCCTCGGTCACCCCCGCGGCGATCCGGGAGATGACCTCCGGATGGTTCGCCAGGGCCGCGGGCGACGCGTCGGCCAGGCCGTGCTGGGCCGCGTACGGCCCGACCGATTCGGCGTCGAAGACCATGAGGGCGGCGTTGAACGACCGCCCGTCACCGATCGTGATCATCACGCCGACCATCGGACACGCGGCCAGCACGGTGTTCTCAATGTTGGCCGGCGACATGTTCTTTCCGGCCGCATTGATGATCAACTCCTTCTTGCGGTCGATGATCCTCAGGTAGCCCTCGTCGTCGACGTCGATGATGTCGCCGGTGTGCAGCCAGCCGTCGGCGTCGATGGCCTCCGCGGTCTTGGCGGGTTCCTTGCGGTAGCCCTTCATCACCAGCGGACCGCGCACCAGATATTCGCCGTCGTCGGCGATCTTGCCCTCGAGCCCGGGCAGCAGCTTGCCGACGGTGCCCAGGCGCGCGTCGCGCGGATGGCTGACGGCGGCGACGCAGCTCAGCTCCGACATCCCCCAGACCTCGGCGATGGGGATGCCGATGCCCAGGAAGAACGCCAGCGTCTCCTTCGGGATCGGAGCCGCGCCTGAGACGGCCCAACGGAGTTCGCCGAAGCCAAGCCGTTCGCGCAGCTTTGACAGCACCAACTCGTCGGCCTGCGCCCATTCGGCGGCCAGCTCGTCCGGCATCGGCTCGCCGGCCACCAGCGCGGCGGCGCGTTTGGCGGCCACCGACATCGCCCACTGCAAGGCTTGACGCTTGACCTCGTCTGTCTCGCTGCTGACGGCGAATTCGATTCCGGCCTTGAGCTTTTCCCACACGCGCGGCACCCCGCCCCACACCGTGGGCCGCACGTCGGGCAGGGCGGCGGCGATGGCGCGGATATCGGAGACGACAGTGACCTGGGCGCCGAATACTTCCAGGCCGTAGAGACCCATCACCCGGTCGGCGATGTGCGCCGTCGGCAGGTACGACGTGACCCGGTCACCGAACTGGGACGGGAGGACGGCGTTGAGGGCATACGCCTCGAACAGCAGATGGGCGTGGGTCATCTCCACACCTTTGGGGTTTCCGGTGGTCCCGGAGGTGTAGATGAGCGTGACGACGTCGTCGGGTCGCACCGCCCGCCAGGTCGCCTCGAAGTCGAAATCCTGTTGCGCGGCGGCGTATAGGTCGTCCACCGAAATGGTGCCGGGCGGCGAACCGTCGATGCAGACGATGTGCTCGATGGGCGCGCCGCTGGCGCGGATTCGGTCCACGTACTGCTCCTCGCAGATCGCGACCTTTGTGCCGGCGTTGTCGAACAGGTAGGTCAGCTGCTCTGCGGGCAGCGTGTTGTACACCGAAAACGAAGTGGCGCCAAGGTGTTGGGCGCCGATCTCGAAGGGGTAGAACTCGACGCGGTTGGCCATCATCAGCGACACCGTGTCGCCCCGCCGGACCCCCAGGCCGGCCAGGCCGGCGGTGACCTTCCGTACCTGCGCGGCAAGCTCGCTCCACGTCATCGTCTGGGTGTCGCCGGGCGTGCGGAGCGCGACGGCCTCCGGATCGATCGACGCGCTGCGCTGGAATGCCTCGCATAGGGTGACCGGGCGCTCGGCTGTCGTCATGGGTGTCCTCTCAGCTCTGCCTTCGTGAGCGTACGTCCGTGATCGGGGACGCGGAATGGATCATGCTGGATCCGGGCGCCAGAGCTGCAGCGTGCTCGATATGCCGGCGGGCAACTCCAGCAGTTCGATGGGGGTGCCGTCGGGGTCATAGATAAAGAACATCCGCACCCCGCCGATGTCGACGGGCGGCTCGGCCCGGACGTCGGGATGTTCGCGCCGAACGGCGTCGAAGGTGGCGTCGAGGTCGTCGACCCGGAACGAGATGTTGGTGTAGCCCAGGTGCGGCCCGCTCGGGCAGTCGGGGACCGCGCCCAGCGACAGCAGTTCGACCATGGCGGCACCGATCAGCCCGCCGACCATGCGCCCGCGTTGCGCGGCCCCGCCGGTCACCGAATCAAGGGCGGCCCCGTCGAGTTCGACGTCGAACACGACGTCCATGCCCAGCACCGCGGTGTAGAACGCCAGCGACGCCTCGATGTCGGAGACGCCGATGCACACGTGGGAGAAGTTCTGCACGGCGATGGTGTGCGGCTGACTCATGGGAGCTCCTTTGCTCAGGCGGGCAACGCGGTATGAATTCCACAGGTACACGAGTCAATTGAGGGACACGTGCAGCGCATGCCCCACTCGATGACCGCCCGGGCCTGGGCCAGCGACTCCATCTGGGCATCGATTTCGGCGAGCTTGGCCTCGGCCAGGGCTCGGCTGGCCGGCCGCCCCGGTGCGTCGTCGGCGAACAGCACCTGGATCTCCTCCAGCGCGAAGCCGGCCGATTTGCAGAGCCGGATCACCTCGAGCCGGGCCAGCACCGAATGGTCGTAGCGGCGTTGCCCGCCCAGCCGCCCAGGCGGCGGCACCAAGCCGATCTGTTCGTAGTACCGCAGCGTGGTCGCCGCGACCCCGGCGTGGCGCGCCACCTCGCCGATCGTCAGCCGTGGACTCATCGGCCCTCCTTCGACGCTTGACTTAGAGCCAACTCTAAGTCGTTGACTGGAGTCATGCACACACATTCACTCAACGGGCTGGGCGCGGCACGCTACGCGCTGCTCCGATCGTTTCGCCGCGACGGAACACCCGTCGACACCCCGATCTGGTTCGGGCTGGACGGCGACGCGCTGGTGTTCCGCACCAAGGTGGGACCCAAGACCAGGCGGCTGACCACGCGCCGCGACGTCGAACTCACCGCCTGCGACCATCGCGGCCGGGTCCGTCCGGGCGCGAAGATGTTGGCGGGCCGCGCCACCATCCTGTCGGGCGACGACGCCGAGCGGGCCAACCGCGTCCTGCACCAACGGTATGGCTGGCAGTGGAACATCGTGCCGCTGATCAAGGTCCCGGGCGTCACCAACGTTCACCAAGACCTGTGCGTCCGGGAGAAGCTGAGCCGCGCGCGCGACCGCGGCGTGTGGCCCGACAGTGTCATCGTCCGGGTGGACGTGCCATGACGCACGATCCCGTCCGCTCCCCCAGCCTGCGCCAATGCTGCTCCGCCGCAACCGGATTGGTCTGGGGTGCGGTGCGGCCCAGACGGCCAGACCACAGGTTCCTGCGCAGCATCGCCGACGCGGGACTGCCCGAGCCCCGGCGCACCGTAACGGTGACCGCACTGCCCCAGGTGCCGCGCTCGGTGCCGACCGCGGCGATCGTCGAGGGCACGTTCACGCCGGGCCGCGTCGGGAACTCGATGACCTCGTTCATCGTCAGCCATCCGCACGCCACCTTCATCGTCGACCCGGCCGTGTGCCGCGACGTCGAGCGGCGGGCGATCGCCCAACTACCCGCAGTGCTGCGTGTGGTGGTCCGCCCGCCCGCCGACACCGTTCCCACGGTCATGGCCCTGACCCGGCTGCCGGAGCCGCCGGTATTGGATTTCGCCTTGCCGACCCACGCGCACTGGGATCACGTGTCGGGCCTGCTGGATCTGCCGGACCTCCCCGTTCACCTGCACAGAATCGAACGCGACTGGATCGGGTCCGGCCCCGTCGCGCCGGTCGGCGGCGTCCGCGATTCGCTGCGCGGACGGCCTGTCGTCGACTACGAGCTGGACGGCCCTTCAGTGCTGACCTTCACCCGAAGCCGCGACGTGTTCGGCGACCACTCCGTCCTGTTGGTCGACCTGCCCGGCCACACCCCCGGCAGCGTCGGAGTGCTCGCCCACACCGGGCGTGGTTGGATCCTGATCGCCGGTGACGCGGCCTGGCACTGGCTGCAGATCGAGAAGGTCCGTCAAAAGTCAAGCTACCCAGGCATTTTGGTGGACGAGGATCGCGACGAAGCCTTCCGGACGCTGCAGCGGCTGCACCTGGCGCGCCATGCGGTGACGATCATCCCCACCCACGACCATCAGGCGGCGCTGGGATTGACCGCCTAGTGCGCGAGTGCGGCCAGCTTCACACTCGGCCGCGAGGGTGCGGCCATCCGCACACTGGTGGCAGCCCGATCGCCGCTAGCTGCCCAGGCACCCGGGGCCGAGCAACTCCTTGAGGTCCCCCATCAGCGCGGGCGACGGCGTGACCCGCAGCGAGGCGTCCAGCTCGAGGGTGGTGATCCGGTCACCGCTGATGAGCCGCAGATGCACCTGGGAGGTGCCGGGGTGGCGCGCCAGCACCTGCTTGAGCGCGCTGACCTTGTCGACGGTGCACTGCCGGGTGGGCAGGCTGACCGCGATCGGCCGGTTCGGCTGGGCGTTGGAAAAGTCCGGCACCACAAGCTCGTTGGCGATCAGGCTGATGCGATCGTCGCGAATGGCCACCTTGGCGTTGATCAGCACCACCGCATCGTCGGCGATGTCGGCGCCATAGGTGGAGTACGCGTGCGGGAAGAACATCACCTCGATGCCGCCGGTGAGGTCCTCCAGTTGAGCTGAAGCCCAAGGCATTCCGTTTTTGTTGACCCGCCGGTTCACCGACGCCAGGATGCCGCCCACCCGTACCTGGCTCTCGTTGGCGACGTCACCGTCGAGGATGGCCGGGATCTGGGTGTCCACCTGGGCGGCCAGCAGGTGTGCCACGCCGTTGAGCGGATGCCCCGACACGTACAAGCCGAGCATCTCCCGCTCCAGGGCCAGCTTGTGTTTGTCTTCCCACTCGTCTTCGGGCACCTTGATGGTGAACACCGCCTCCGTGCAGCCGTCATCCCCGCCGAACAGGTCGAATTGCCCCATCGCCTCAGCCTTTTTGGTGCCCAGCACCGAATCGACGGCGTCGGTGTGCACCAGGAAGAGGCCCTTGCGGGCATGGCTCAGCGAGTCGAACGCGCCCGCCTTGATCAGCGACTCGGTGACCTTCTTGTTGCACGCCGAGACGTCGATCTTGTTCAGGTAGTCGGAGAAGTCGGTGAACTTGCCCTTCTCGTTGCGGGTCTTGATCAACGATCCGACCACGTTGGCGCCGACGTTGCGCACCGCGCCCAACCCGAAGCGGATGTCCTGCCCGACTGACGCGAAGTTCACCAGGGACTCGTTGACGTCCGGCGGCAGGACGGTGATGCCGAGCTTGCGGCAGTCGGCCAGGTAGACCGCGGCCTTGTCCTTGTCATCGCCCACCGAGGTCAACAGGCCGGCCATGTATTCGGCCGGGTAGTTGGCCTTCAGGTAAGCGGTCCAGTAGGAGACCAGGCCGTAGCCGGCGGCGTGCGACTTGTTGAATGCATAGCCGGCGAAGGGAAGGATGGTGTCCCACAACGCCTTCACCGCTTTTTCGGAGAAGCCGTTGGCGGTCATGCCATCGTAGAAGCCCTTGTACTCGGCCTCCAGCACCTCGAGCTTCTTCTTGCCCATCGCCTTGCGCAGCGCGTCGGCCTTGCCCATCGTGTAGGAGGCGACCTTCTGGGCGATGAACATGATCTGCTCTTGGTAGACGATCAGACCGTAGGTCTCCGAGAGGATTTCGCGCAGCGGCTCCTCGAGCTCCGGATGAATCGGCCTGATCGCCTGCCGGTTGTTCTTGCGGTCGGCGTAGTCGTTGTGGGCGTTCATGCCCATCGGGCCGGGGCGGTACAGCGCCAGCACGGCGACAATGTCGTTGAACTCGGTTGGTTGCATGCGGCGCAGCAGGTCGCGCATCGGGCCGCCGTCGAGCTGGAACACCCCCAGAGTGTCGCCGCGGCCCAGCAGTTCGTAGGTGGGCTTGTCGTCCAGCGGCACCGATTCCAGGTCGAGGTCGATTCCCCTGTTGGCCTTGATGTTTTCCAGCGCGTCGCCGATGATCGTCAGGTTGCGCAGGCCCAGGAAGTCCATCTTCAGCAGGCCGATGGCCTCACACGACGGGTAGTCCCAGCCGGTGATGATGGCGCCGTCCTGCGGCCGCTTCCACAGCGGGATGGCCTCGGTGAGCGGCTCGCTGCTCATGATCACGGCGCAGGCGTGCACGCCGGCGTTGCGAATCAGCCCCTCCAGCCCGCGCGCGGTTTGATAGATGGTGCGGACGTCGGGGTCGGTCTCGATCAGGCCGCGCACCTCGGCGGCCTCCTTGTACCGCTCGTGCGCCGGATCGGTGATACCCGACAGCGGGATGTCCTTGGCCATGATCGGCGGCGGCAACGCCTTGGTGATCCGGTCGGCGATGGCGAAGCCGGGCTGGCCGTAATGGATCCTCGCCGAATCCTTCAGCGCCGCTTTGGTTTTAATGGTGCCGAAAGTGATGACCTGGGCAACGCGGTCCTGGCCCCACTTGTCGGCGGCGTAGCGCACCATCTCGCCGCGACGACGGTCGTCGAAGTCGATGTCGATGTCGGGCGCCGACGGACGCTCGGGGTTGAGGAACCGCTCGAACAGCAGGCCGTGCGGGATCGGGTCGATGTTGGTGATGCCCAGCGCGTAGGCCACCAGCGAGCCCGCCGCCGAACCGCGCCCGGGCCCCACCCGGATGTCGACCGACCGCGCGTAGTTGATCAGGTCGGCGACGATCAGGAAGTACGACGGGAAGCCCTTGTCACAGATGACCTTGATCTCGTACTCGGCCCGGTCGATGTAGTCCTGGCCGACGCCGGATCCGAAACGTCGCCGCAGTCCCGCCATCACCTCGTGGTGCAGCCAGGTCGCCTGGTCGTGCCCCTCGGGCACCGGGAAGATCGGCATCCGGTCGCGCGGTGCCCACACGTCGTCGTAAGACTGCACCCGCTCGGCGATCAACAGCGTCGAGTCGCACGCGCCGGGAATCTGGTCGTCCCAGAGCTGGCGCATCTCGGCGGCCGACTTCAGGTAGTAGCCGTCGCCGTCGAATTTGAACCGGTTCGGATCCGAGAGGGTCTTGCCGGTCTGCACGCACAACAGCGCCTCGTGGTTGTGGGCGGCGTCGCGGGTGACGTAGTGACAGTCGTTGGTGGCCAGCGGCGGGATGCCCAGCTTGCGGCCGATCTCGAGCAAGCCCTCGCGGACCCGCTGCTCGATGGACAGCCCGTGGTCCATCAGCTCGAGGAAGTAGTTGTCGGCGCCGAAGATCTCGCGCCACTTGGCGGCCGACTCCAGCGCCTCGCGGTCCTGCCCCAGCCGCAGACGCGTCTGCACCTCCCCCGACGGGCAGCCGGTGGTGGCGATGATGCCCTCGGCGTGTTCGGCGATGATCTCGGCGTCCATGCGCGACCACTTGCCGAGCTGGCCCTCGAAGGAGGCCAACGACGACAGCTTGAACAGGTTGCGCAGCCCGGTGGCGTTTTCGGCCACCATCGTCAGGTGCGTGTAGGAACCGCTGCCCGAGACGTCGTCGGACTTCTGGCCCGGGTCACCCCACAGGATGCGCCGGGTATCGAAGCGCGAGCCCGGCGCGATGTACGCCTCGACCCCGATGATCGGCTTGATCCCCGCCTTGGTCGCCACGTTGTAGAACTCGCTGGCGCCGAACATGTTTCCGTGGTCGGTCATCCCGACCGCGGGCATCTGCAGCCGCTCCACCTCGGCCAGCATCGGCGAGATCTTCGCGGCCCCATCCAGCATCGAGTACTCGGTGTGGTTATGCAGGTGCACGAAGGACGACTGGTTCATAGGGACGCCAGTCTATGACTGCGCACCGACGCCGTTCGGGAGTGTCGCGAAGTGTGTCTCGGGTTTCTTGGACCCGATTATCCGTACAGCTCGACGAAGTTCTTCAACGACTTCTGCACGTCCCCCTTGACGGCGCGGGCCGCCGCCGAACCGACCGGGCCGAACAACGCGCGCCCGCCCAGCTCGAGGCGCAGGCCCAGCGTCGATCCGTCCCCGACGGCCTGCACGCTGAGCGTGACGGCGTACTTGGCGCCGCCCTTGCCGGACCCCGAAAGCGCCACCTGATGCGGCGGATCCCAGGTGGTCACCGTCCACGTCACCCGGTTGCGGAACCCCTTCGCCCGGGCCACGCCCACCACCTGGACGCCCTCGCCGAGCTCCTCGGGCAGTTCACTGCGCCAGCCCTCGTGCATGACCAGCCAGTCACCCAGGTCCGACAGGTCGGAGACGCGTTCCCACATCTCCTGCGGCGTCATCGGCACGTCGGCGGTCAGGTCAACAGCGGCCATGAGCGAAGCCTAGCGCGGCCGCTTTGTCACATCCGCCACTTACGCCCCCGAACGGAGGGATGCGGCTTTGTGCCCGCCTCATAGCGACAATGCGAGACACCATGCGCGGTAGCCGATTTTGTCGCTGGGAGGCGGGCACATCGTCGATCACCCGGCGCAGCGACGGAAGTGACGGCTGTGACCGGGCGACCGCGACGCAAGCTCAGCGGTCGGGTCCCCCGCGGAAGCGGTTGCCGATCCGGATCCCGGGCAGCAGCAGGCTGCGCGGCACGAATCGGCCGCCGGTGCTGACGACCTTGGGTACGACGCCCGGCACCACGCTGCGCCTGCCGGCGAGCATCCCGCCGATCGCCGCCTCGGCGACGTCGTGCGGCGAGACCTGCGCGATGGAAATGCTGAACCGCTCGGCGTTGGCGATCTCGGCCCACTCGGTCGGGACCGGCCCCGGGCACAGACACGTGACCGACACCCCCGTCCCGTGCAGTTCCTCGTGCACGGCTTCGGAGAAGGTCTGCACGAAGGCCTTGGTGGCCGAGTAGACCGCCATGTAGGGCACCGGCTGAAAACCGGCGATCGACGCGATGTTCATCACCGCGCCGGCGCCGCGCTGGACCATGCCGGGCAGGGCGGCGTGGGTGAGTTCCATCAACGCCAGCGCGTTGAGGGTGACCTCCTCGCTTTCGCGCTCGAGCGGCAGCTCGTGAAAGACCCCGCTGGTGCCGAACCCGGCGCTGTTGCACAGGCCGGCGATCGGCTCGGCGCGCAGCCGGTCCGCCAGCTTCCCGCGGCCCTTGGGATCGCCGAGGTCCAGCGGCAGCACCTCGACGGCCACCGAGTACTCCTGGCCCACCTCGTTGGCGAGTTCGTCGAGGCGTTCCCGGCGCCGCGCGACCAGCAGCAGCGGGAAGCCGCGGCGGGCCAGCCCGCGGGCAAGTTCGGCGCCGATGCCGGACGAGGCGCCGGTGATCACGACGGTGGTCTCGATGTCAGGTTTCGGAAGGCTCATGATGTCACCAATGTATCCCGCGAGTCGCCCGCACAAACGTCTCGCTGCGTTTGTCGAATTGCGTTGAATCGCTTGACGATTCGTCGCCCTTGGCGGCGTGGGAGTCGCCGAACATGACGAACGCCCGGTTGCGCACCCGGTCCATCACCGCCGGGTTCACCGCGTCGGCGACGGCCGCGAATTGTCCGAACGGCGAGCTGGCCCGGCGGGGCCGGTGCACGATGGCGTCCGCGATCACCCCGGCCGCCTGATCCGGGGTCAGCGCCGGGAACTTGTCGTAGAGCGTCGTCGGGCTGATCATCGGGGTACGTACCAGGGCCATGTGCACGGTGGTGAACTTCACGCCGTCATTCACGGTCTCGGCCTGCAGGGAGTCGCACAGGCTGTCCAGCGCGGACTTGCTGGCGATGTAGGCGCCGAACCGCGGCGCGCGGGTCTGCACGCCGACCGAGGAGACGTTGATGATGTGCCCGAACCCCCGCTCCCGCATCCCGGGGATGAATTTGAGGATGAGCTGGACCGCGCCCAGGTAGTTCAGCTGCATGGTGCGCTGATAGTCGTGGATGCGGTCGTAGGACAGCTCCAGCGATCGCCGGATCGACCGCCCCGCGTTGTTGATCAGGATGTCGACCCCCCCGAGGTCCTTGAGCACCTGATCGGCCATCTCGGCGATCGCGTCCATGTCGGACAGGTCGCACGGGTAGACGTGGGCGGTGCCACCGTCGCCTTCGATTTCGGAGGCGACCTTCTCCAGGTTCTCGCGGGTGCGCGCGACCAGCACCACCACGCCACCGGCTTCCGCGATCCTCTTCGCGGCGGCCTCGCCGATGCCCGACGATCCCCCGGTGATCAGGACGGTCTTGCCCTTGACGGCCTCGCCGAGCGTGCGGCCCTGTACCGCGTCGAGCAGATTCCTCAGATAGAAGGGACGGTAACGACCCGCGGAGTTCGGGGTGTTGACGATGTGGGACACCGCCGCGATCGGCTTCTCCACCAAGTTCGCGAGCGGCTTTTCGACAAGATTCGTTAAGTCACCCAGATTCATCGACTTCGGCTCCTGATGATGTCGGCCCCCCGACCGCAGCTGGCCTGCCCGTTGACCATGAGCTCCTTGCGGGGCGGTGTGAACGATGTGACGTGAGTCATTAAGCCAACCTAGGACATCAGCCCCCCGGCTCGATGCACATTGCTGGCATGTAACGCGGGCAGCGCGTCTCACGCCGCGCCCTACACAACCGCCAAGAGTGAGCAATCCGCTTGTTACGCAAAGACATCCGTGCGTGATCGCGAACTAACTGGCGGGCAACGCCGAAATGTTCCAATCGGGCTTATGAAAATTCTGGCCCGCTTGCGCAAACCACAGCCGGTCGTCTACGACCGGATCGGCGGGCACGAGGCGATCGAAGTCGTGGTCGAGGACTTCTACGTCCGTGTGCTTGCCGATGACCAACTTTCCGGCTTCTTCACCGGAACCAACATGAACCGCCTCAAGGGCAGGCAGGTCGAGTTCTTCGCCGCCGCCCTCGGTGGGCCCGAGCCCTACACCGGGGCCCCGATGAAGCAAGTGCACCAGGGTCGCGGCATCACGATGCACCACTTCAACCTGGTGGCCAGGCATCTGTCCGACGCGCTCGCCGCGGCCGGGGTCCCACCCGAAACGGTGACCGAGATCATCGGCGCCATCGCGCCGCTGGCTCCCGAGATCGCGACGGGCGACGCCAACAAGGCCACCGTCTGACCGCTCCGCCGCGATTGCCGGCAATCTCGGCGTGTCGCGCCCGGGGGGCGGCCCGCAACCGGTAGTCAGCAGGTATGCGACTGCTCGCCGTCATCGTTGCGGCCCTGATGCTGGCCGCGTGCGGTGCGAAGACGACGCCGCCGTCGGCCGGCACCACCACTGGAACGACCACCACCACTACCCCGCCGACCGCGGCGGCACTCGACTGCGCCAAACCGGCCAACGCGGCCCAGCAGCAGGTGTGCGCCGATCCGCAGCTGACCGACCTCGACCACCGTCTGCAGGCCGCCTACCAACAGGCCCTCGCCCGGCCCGGCGCGGACCAGGGCGCGCTGACGTCCGCGCAGAACGGCTGGGCGACCACACGCGACGGTTGCTCGCAGAACCCCGAAGCGCGCACCTGCCTGGTCGAGGCGTATCAGACGCGGCTGGTCCAGTTGGCCATCGCCGACCCCGGCACCCTGAGCCCGCCCGTGGTCACCTACCAGTGCCCCGCCGATGCCGGGCCGTTGACCGCGCAGTTCTACAACGAATTCGACCCGCCCGCGGCGGTGCTCAACTGGAAGGGCAACCAGGAGATCCTCTTCCTCGAGCCGTCCGGCAGCGGCGCCCGATACGGCCGGCAGGGCTCGGAGTATTGGGAGCACCAGGGCGAGGTCAAGCTCGAGTTGAACGGCACCAAATTCGTCTGCCGCGCGCCGTGAGCGCTGCCTAGCATGCTCGGCATGGGGCGCACATTCGACGACCTCGTCGCGGAGGCGGACGCGGCCCCCGTCGACGGCTGGGACTTCTCCTGGCTGGACGGGCGCGCCACCGAAGAACGCCCGTCGTGGGGTTACCAGCGTCAGATGAGCCATCGGCTGGGGAGCGTGTCGGCCGCGTGCGACATCGACACCGGGGGCGGCGAAGTGCTCGCCGGCGCCGAGAGGTTTCCGCCCACGATGGCCGCGACGGAGTCATGGCCGCCCAACGCGGCCCTGGCCACCCAACGCCTGCATCCCCGCGGCGTGGTGGTCGTGGTGACCGGGGGCGAGCCGCGGTTGCCATTCGCCGACGCGGCTTTCGACCTGGTGACCAGCCGCCACCCCATCGCAGTGCGGTGGCCCGAGATCGCCCGGGTGCTGCGGCCGGGCGGCACCTACTTCGCCCAGCAGATCGGGCCGGCGACCATGGGCGAACTCGTCGAATACTTCATCGGGCCGCAGCCGGAGAAATGGGCCGAGTTACACCCCGACGTCCAAAGCGCCGAGGCCCGGGCCGCCGGGATGGACGTCGTCGATATGCGCATGGAACGGATGCGGGCCGAGTTCTTCGACATCGGCGCCGTTATCTACTTCCTGCGCAAGGTGATCTGGACGGTGCCGGACTTCACGGTCGGCGCCTACCGGGAGCGGCTGCGTGAACTGCACGAGCGCATCGAAGCCGACGGGCCCTTCGTCGCGCACTCCACGCGGCTGCTCGTCGAGGCGCGCAAGCCCCGGTGATCAGCCCTCGGCGCGCAGCACGTCCAGCGCGTGCTGCAGATCGGGCGGGTAGGGGCTGACGATCTCCATCCGCCTGCCGTCGGCCGGATGGGCGAACGACAGCGACCGGGCGTGCAGCCATTGCCGTTCCAGCCCAAGCCTTTTCGCGAGCTTCGGATCAGCACCGTAGACGAGGTCGCCGCAGCACGGGTGGTGCAACGCGGAGAAGTGCACCCGGATCTGGTGTGTGCGACCGGTTTCCAGGTGCACGTCGAGCAGGCTGGCGGCGTGAAAGGCTTCGATGGTGTCGTAATGGGTGAGGCTGTGCCGGCCATCCTTGGTGACGGCGAACTTCCACTCGCCGCCGCGGTGCCGCCCGATCGGCGCGTCGATCGTCCCGCTCGACGGGTCCGGATGCCCCTGCACCAGCGCGTGATAGCGCTTGTCCACCGTGCGCTGCTTGAACGCCCGCTTCAGCACCGTGTAGGCGCGCTCCGACAGCGCCACCA
Source organism: Mycobacterium sp. 852014-50255_SCH5639931 (assembly GCF_001665605.1). GTDB lineage: Bacteria > Actinomycetota > Actinomycetes > Mycobacteriales > Mycobacteriaceae > Mycobacterium > Mycobacterium paraffinicum. Next base: position 79,263 of record NZ_LZSV01000038.1, on the reverse strand, counting down.
CCATCACCCCGGAGGTTCCGACGTCGAGGCGATGCACGATGCCCTGCCGCTCGGGCACGCCCGAGGTGGTGATCCGGTAGCCGGCGGCGGCCAGCCCGCCGAGCACCGTGGGCCCCGTCCACCCCACCGACGCATGCGCGGCCACCGCCGCAGGCTTGTCGACCGCGACGATGTCGTCGTCGGAATACAGGATCGTCATGCCCTCGATATCGACGGGCGTGTTCTCCACCGGCGCCGGGGCTTCGGGCAGGCGCACCCGCAGCCACGCGCCGCCGGTCAGCCGGTCGGATTTGCCGGCCTGCACGCCGTCCAGTTCCACCCCGCCGTCTTCGGCCAGGGCGGCCGCGGCGCTGCGGGACAGCCCCAGCAGGCGCGCCAGACCCGCATCCACCCGCATGCCCGCCAGCCCCTCGGGCACCGGCATGGAGCGGTCAGTCATTGGCGCTGGTCGGCCTGCGCCTGCCCACGGTGTCGAAGTCGTAGCCGAAGATCGACAGCACCACCAGCAGGATGGCGCCGCCCACCACCGAGGGGTCGGCGACGTTGAACACCGGCCACCAGCCGACCGACAGGAAGTCCACGACATGGCCGCGCAGCGGCCCGGGCGCCCGGAAGAAGCGATCCACCAGGTTGCCCATGGCGCCGCCCAGGATCATCCCCAGCCCGACCGCCCACCACGGCGACACCAGCCGGCGTCCCATCCAGAAGATGCCGACCACCACCCCGGTGGCGATCAGCGTCAGCACCCAGGTGTATCCCGTCGCCATCGAGAACGCGGCCCCGGAATTGCGCACCAACGTCCAGGTCACCGTGTCGCCGATGATGGGCACCGGCTGGCCGGGGGGCAGCAGTTTGACGGCGAGCACTTTGGTGACGATGTCCAGGGCCAAGACGATCGCCGCGACCGACAACAGCAGGCGCAGCCGCCTCGGCGGCCGCTTCGGCTCGGTGGCGGCGGCGTCCTCGGCCCGGTCGGTCGAGGTCACGGGCTCAGTGGATCCGGTGGGTTCCTCGGGCACTCTCACATCATCCCCCAATGCGGACGCGGGCCGGCCGATGTTCGCGGTCGGCGTGCGCGATGATCTCATCATGGGCCGGCTGACCGTCATCGCCACCGGAGGCACGATATCGACCGGCACCGGCGCGGACGGCGTGCACCGGCCCTCGTACGGCGCGGCCGACCTGGCGGCCGGTCTCGACGTCGACGTCGTGGACGTGCTGGCGCTGGACAGCTCCCAGCTGGTGCCGGCCGATTGGGACCGGATCCGCGGCGCCGTGCGGGCGGCGATCGACGGCGGCGCCGACGGTGTGGTGGTCACGCACGGCACCGACACCATGGAGGAGAGCGCGCTGTGGCTCGAGCTCACCCACGCGGGCGACGTCCCGGTAGTCCTCACCGGGGCGATGCGCAGCGCCGACGCGCCCGACGCCGACGGCCCGGCCAACCTGCGCGCCGCTCTGGCGGTGGCGGGTCACCCCGCCGCCCGCGGCCTGGGCGTGCTGCTGTGTTTCGCCGGCCGGGTGCTGCAGCCGTTGGGTCTGACCAAGGTGGCGACCCACGACCTGAGCGGCTTCGCCGGTGAGCTGATCGGCACGGTGAACGGCGGCGTCACGCTGGGCGGCACCAAGACACGGCCCCAGCTCGGCGCGCTCAGCGCGGCGGCCGCGCCTCGGGTGGACATCGTCGCCGCCTACCTGGGCAGCGACGGGGTGGCCCTGGACGCCTGCGTGGCCGCCGGGGCGCGGGGCCTGGTGCTCGAGGCGCTCGGTTCGGGCAACGCCGGCGACGCGGTGGTCGAGGCGGTGGCCCGCCATTGCCGGGCCGGGGTCGCCGTGGCGGTGTCCACCCGTGTCCCGGGCGGCCGGGTCGGCGCCAGCTACGGGCCCGGGCACGAGATGGCGGCCGCCGGCGCGGTGATGGTGCCCAGGCTGCGGCCGCCGCAGGCCCGGGTGCTGATGATGGCCGCGCTGACCGCGCGGCTACCGGTCGGCGACGTCATCGGCCGCTGGGGCTGACGCCGCATTCGCTTCCAGTGCCTGCAGCGCGCCCAGGTAGTCCGGCCAGTCCAGGGAATCGACCGGGTTGGCCTTACTCAGCTCGGCGGTGTCGGCGGGGAACGTCCGCGCCGGGCCCGGCCCCGAGGCGCGGGTTTCGAAGCGCGCGGTGACCACGCCGTGGCCCGCTCCCTGCACCCAGCCGTGCCCGAGTTCGCGGTGCGATACGTCGTCGCCCACCCGCCACTGCGAGCCCGCTTCGGCCACCGGTGCGAACATGGCCTCGGCCGCGGTCTCTACGGGTTGTCCCTCCGAGGTCTCCCCCGCCAGATCCAGGTCGGGGAACAGCGACTCCTGGCGCACATCGCTCAATCCCGAAAAGCCCACGCCCAGTAGGCGAATCGGCCCGATTTCCCGGGGGTCGAGCAGCAGCCGCCGGGCCACCGCGACGAGCGCGCCGGGCTCGGTCGTCGCGTAGGGCAACGTCGCCGAGCGGGTCAGCGTGCTCATGTCGGATTTCTTCAGCTTCACCGTGACCGTGCGGGCGCCGCGCCCGTCGCGCAGCAGCCGTTGATGCGCGTGCTCGGCGATCGGGTCGATCGCCTCACGTAGCTGCTCGAGGCTGGTCAGGTCGACGGCGAAGGTGGACTCGGAGCTGATCTGCTTGGCTTCGGCGCGCTCGGCGACCGGGCGGTCGTCGATGCCGAGCGCCAGGCGGTGCAGCGCGGGCCCGACCGTCGCGCCCAGGATGTTGGCGGCCTCGGCTTCGGTCAGCGCGGCCAGCTGGCCGATGGTATCGATGCCGAGCCGATTCAGCTTCTCCTCGGCGACCGGACCGATGCCCCACAACCGCCGCACCGGCAGCCCGGCGAGCAGCGACCGCTCCTCGGCGCGCCGGACCACCCGAATGCCGTCGGGCTTCGCCAGGCCCGACGCGATCTTGGCGATCTGCTTGCCCGAGCCGGCGCCGACCGAAGCGATCAGGCCGGTCTCGTCGCGAACCCGTCGGCGCAGGTTCTCGCAGAACGCCTCGACGTCCTCGGCGGACGCGCCCGCGAGGTGGGGCGGTTCGCCGAAGCCCTCATCGAACGACAGCTGCTCGACGACCGGCACCACGCTGCGCACGGTGTCGAAGACCCGCCGGCTGGCCACCCCGTACACCACGCCGCGCGGCGGCAGCACCACCGCGGTCACGCCGATCAGGCGGCGGGCCTGATGCATCGGCATGGCAGAGCGGGCGCCGTACACGCGGGCTTCGTAGCTGGCCCCGGCCACGACGCCCCGTCCGCCCAGGCCGCCGACCAGCACCGGCCGCCCGCGCAGGGTCGGCCGGGTGAGTTGTTCGACCGAGGCGAAGAACGCATCCATGTCCAGGTGCAGCACCCAACGGGACTCCACACTTCGAAATGCTATTGGTCTAGCGTCGTTGGGTATGGAGGCTGACGGCACCGACGCACCGAGGTCTCGGTGGGAGCGCCTGCGCCATCAATGGGACCAGCGGCTGCAGCCCGGCGAGCAGGCCACGGTGCTGGCCTGGACGTCGTTCACCCTCACGTTCGCCGGACTGCGGGCGCTCACGCACTGGATCCGCGCCGGCCATGGCCCGTCGGGTGGTGGTATGTCGATGGGCGGCAGACACTTTCACCACTACAACATCGGCATCGGGATGCTGGCCACGGTGGGTGGCGTGGGCCTGCGCGGAACCGACAGGCAACGCCGGCATCCGGCGGCGGCCGTCGCCTACGGCGCCGCGAACGCCATGATCGTCGACGAACTCGCCCTGCTCTTGGACCTCAAGGACGTGTATTGGGCGCGCGATGGCCGCCAAAGCGTCGACGTCGCGGTCGGACTCATCGCAACGGGCGCGACCGTGGTGGCGGGCATGCCGTTCTGGCCGCACGCCCACCGCGCGCTTCGCTCGCGTGGGCAATAGGCGAGACCGGACTGACTGCCCGGCCTCGCCCTGTGCACCCCTGCCTCAGGGATGCTGCAGCGGCTGCAGGCGGATCGGCTGCGGCTGAATCGGCTGCGGGTGAATCGGCTGCGGGTGGACCGGCTGCGGCGGGTGGCAGGCGAAACACTGGATCGGCCCGTGGCCGCTGCCACCGCTCGGCGCGGGCTGGCCGCCGCCCTGCTGACCGCCACCTTGCTGGGGCGGCACCGGTACCGGAACGGGCACGGGCACTATCACCGGCGGGACGTTGACGGTCACATTGGGAGGGGGCGGCGGGGCGCCCGGATCGGCCGGGGCAGGGGGTGCGGCCGGGGCCGCCGGCGCCGGTGCGGGCACGACCACGACGGGCGCATCCCCACGGCTGACGGGTCCGGGCGAGACCTGAGCGGCGTCAGCAGGGGCGGCCGCCGACGGCGGGGCCGGCGCCACGGGCGGCGGCGCAACCGCGCTGGGGGCCTGGGGCGTCACCGAGCCGACGCTGGAATTCGGAACCACGACGGCGGGCTTGTGCTCCTTGGAGCCCGGCCCGTCGACGAGCAGCAGGCCGAGCCCGGCGACCGCTCCAAGCGCCGCCACCACGGCCCCGGCGAGCAGGGCGTTCGTCCCCCTCGAGCGCGGCTTCGCGATCACGGTCGTGGCCGGAGAATCCTCAGACTCGACGGGTTGGACAAGGGAATCGTCCTCGATCGTGGGGTCGCCCAGCGGGCTCGACGCCCACGCCTCGGCGACGGTCAGATCTTCGTACGGGAGGGCGGCGAAGGTCGTCGACCGGAAGTCTTCGATGGTGCTCATGGCGTGTTCCTTAACTGTGGTCGCGACCCCCGGTGGGCCGCCGTCACAGGTACGAGCAGCCAGCCCGGATGCCTCGGACACTTTTTTCGGAACTTTTTTCGAAAACCCACGACCGGGGTTCTGAGCCGCTACACCTTGGCGATGCTCACCCGCACGCCGTCACCGATGTCGGCGCCGCCGGCCGGCTCGCCGAATTCGAAGCTGGTGGCCAGGATCTCACCGGCGATCAGCTCGCGGTGCGTGCGCGCCCAGTCCGCCCGCTCGGCCGGCACCGACATCACCACGGAGATCCGATCGGACACGTCCAGGCCGGTGGACTTGCGCAGCTCCTGCAGCTCGCGGATGCGGTCCTTGGCCCAACCCTCGGCCTCCAGCTCCGGGGTGACGGTGCCGTCCAGCACCACCAGCCCCGCCCCGTCGGGCAGCGCCGCGGTCAACTCGGGGTCTGCGGCGACCAGCCGCGAGCTGTACTCCTCGGGTTGCAGCACCGCGGGGCCCGCCGTCAGCGTGCCGTCGGGGTTGACGACGCCCTCCCCCGCCTTCACCGCCTTGATGGCGGCCTGCACCTCCTTGCCCAGCCGCGGCCCGGCCACCCGGGCGTTGACGGTGAGCTCGAACCGCCCGTAGGTGTCGATGGCGTCGGTCAACTCGACGCTCTTGACGTTGAGTTCGTCGGCGATCAGGTCGGCGAACGGCGCCAGCCGCTGCGGATCATCCACCGCCACAGTCAGTTTCGGTAGTGGCAGGCGCACCCGCAGCTTCTTGGCCTTGCGCAGGGACGACGCCGCCGAGCACACCTCGCGGACCTGATCCATCGCGGCGACCAGGTCGGGGTCCGCGGGCACCACACCTTCTTGCGGCCAGTCGGTCAGGTGCACCGAGCGCCCGCCGGTGAGACCGCGCCAGATGATCTCGGTGACCGACGGAAGCAGCGGAGCGGCCAGCCGGGCCGTCACCTCGAGCACGGTGTGCAGGGTATCGATGGCGTCGGCGTCTTCCTCCCAGAACCGTGAACGCGACCGCCGCACATACCAATTCGTCAACGCCTCGGTGAACTGCCGCAGCTGCTCGCAGGCCCGGGAGATGTCGCACGTGTCCATTTCCCGGGTGAGGTTGTCACGCAGTTCAGCGAGCTTGGCCAGGATGTAGCGGTCCAGGACCTGCCGCGAATCGGCGCGCCAGGTGCCGACTTTGGGCGCGTAGAGGGCCAGGAAGCTGTAGGCGTTCCACAACGGCAGCAGGACCTGGCGCACACCCTCGCGGATGCCCTGCTCGGTCACGATCAGGTTGCCCCCGCGCAGGATCGGCGAGGCCATCAGGAACCACCGCATGGCGTCGGAGCCGTCGCGGTCGAACACCTCGGACACGTCCGGGTAGTTGCGCAGCGACTTGCTCATCTTTTGCCCGTCGGAGCCCAGCACAATCCCATGCGCCACACAGGTTTTGAATGATGGCCGGTCGAAGAGCGCGGTGGCCAGCACGTGCAGCGTGTAGAACCAGCCGCGGGTCTGGCCGATGTATTCGACGATGAAGTCGCCAGGGTAGTGGGTGTCGAACCAGTCGCGGTTCTCGAACGGGTAATGCACCTGGGCATACGGCATGGAGCCCGAGTCGAACCACACGTCGAGCACGTCGGGGATGCGCCGCATGGTGCTGCGGCCGGTGGGGTCGTCGGGATTGGGGCGAGTCAGCTCGTCGATGTAGGGCCGGTGCAGGTTGGTGGGCCGCACCCCGAAGTCGCGCTCCAGCTCGTCGAGGCTGCCGTAGACGTCAATGCGCGGGTAGGCCGGGTCATCGGATTTCCAGACCGGAATGGGGCTGCCCCAGTATCGATTTCGGGAGATCGACCAGTCGCGGGCGCCCTGCAGCCACTTGCCGAACTGGCCGTCCTTGACGTGTTCGGGGTACCAGGTGATCTGCTGGTTGAGTTCGACCATCCGGTCGCGGAAGGCCGTGACGGTGACGAAGCAGGACGAGACGGCCCGGTAGATCAACGGATTGCGGCACCGCCAGCAGTGCGGATAGGGGTGCTCGTAGGTCTCGTGGCGCAGCAGCATCGCGCCGTTGGCCGCCGCCGGGCCGGTGCCATTCTTCAGGTCGCGGATGATGTGCGGGTTGGCATCAAAGACGTGCTGGTCCTGGTAATCCGGCACGGTGGCGTCGAAGCGGCCCTTGGAATCGACCGGGGTGACGGGCACGATGCCGACCTTGTCGGTGGTCGCCATGTCGTCCTCGCCGTAGGCCGGGGCCATGTGCACGATGCCGGTGCCGTCCTCGGTGGTGACGAACTCCCCGGGCAGCACCTGAAAAGCCTTGGGGCTGTCCATGAAATACGGGAAGGGTGGCACATAGCGCGTGCCGAGCAGCTCGGCCCCGGAGCGGGTGCTCAGGATCTCGGGTTCTTCGCCGAGCTCGCGGGCGTAGGCGGCCAGCCTCGGCTCGGCCAGCACGAAACGCTGATCGCCGGCCCGGACCTCGACGTAGCTGACCTCGGGGTTGACCGCGACCGCCAGGTTCGACGGCAGGGTCCACGGCGTCGTCGTCCACACCAGCAGGTGCGCGCCGTCCAGCGCACCGCCGACGACCTTGAATCCCACGGTGAGCGCCGGGTCTTGGCGGCTCTGGTAGACGTCGTCGTCCATGCGCAATTCGTGGTTGGACAGCGGGGTTTCGTCGCGCCAGCAGTAGGGCAGGACGCGGTAGCCCTCGTAGGCCAGGCCCTTGTCCCAGAGTTGCTTGAACGCCCAGATCACCGACTCCATGTAGGACAGGTCGAGCGTCTTGTAGTCGTTGTCGAAGTCGACCCAGCGGGCCTGGCGGGTGACATAGGCCTGCCACTCGTCGGTGTAGCGCAACACCGATTCCCGGCACGCGTCGTTGAACGCGGCGATCCCCATGTCGTCGATCTGCGATTTGTCGTTGATGCCCAGCTGGCGCTCGACCTCGAGTTCGGCGGGCAACCCGTGGGTGTCCCAGCCGAAACGACGCTCCACCTTGTAGCCGCGCATGGTGCGGTACCGCGGAACGATGTCCTTCACGTAGCCAGTCAGCAGGTGCCCGTAGTGCGGCAGCCCGTTGGCGAAGGGCGGGCCGTCGTAGAAGACGTATTCCGGGGCGCCCTCGCGGTGGGCGATGCTGGCCCGGAAGGTGTCGTCGCGGGCCCAGTAGTCGAGGACCTCGAGTTCGAGGGCCGGGAAGTCGGGCGCGCCGCCGGCCAGTTTCGGATAGGCCTTGACGTCAGCGTTCTCGATCACGTGGTGCGTCGTCTCCTGTGCCTCAGTGCCGTTGGGCACTGGTAGCGCCTGTTGGGGACGACGACGCGCTGCCTGCGCGAGCGCCGCGGTACCACCCCGCTTGCCACGCTGCCGCGTGGCCGCTCGTTGGAGGCTGTGACGGGCCCACCCGTTCGGTTCTACTGAGCTGGCCAGAGAAAGAAGCCGGCTGTTCTTCCGAAGGCTCCCCGGTGATGCCGGATCAACGCCAGTGGGTCGATTCTACTCAGGCGGAGCACCCCAAGGGGCTACCTGGCCTCAGGAACACCTGCGGCCGGGTAGCCCCTTGGAGCCTCGGTTGGTCGCTGTTCATCGGATCAGGCCTGCACCTCGAGCACACCGACGCGCCACAGGGCCGCGTAGACGTGCCGCAGGGGGACGCTCAACAGGCGGGTGGCGCCCTCCACCAGCGGGTCGCCGGCGAGAACGGGCTGCTTGTTGACCTGGCGGGTGGCCTTCTTGGCCGGGGCCTGAGCCGTGTCAGCGTCGCGCACCACCGTCAGTGTGCGGGCGGGCGCTTGGGTTACCACTTCGTCGTAGAGAGCTGCGGTCATGGTCGCCTCCTGGAGGGGATTTCTAACGGGGACTAACTGGACTGACGCGTCCCGTCCCGTCGCGGTTCCGATCCCAGAACGCATGGCCGATAAGCCACTTAGCGTTGCGACGCTCAGCTGAGAACGTCGTGCCGGAGACCGGATCGGGACGAGACGGAGTTCGGACTTCGGTCCGGACTGTCGCTGGAACTCATGTGTCCCTCACCTCCTCGCGGTCACGAACGCGTGCGGTTTTCCGCACGCGAATTGCGCGCAGCATGAGGAGCGAAAACCCGACGATCGTCGGAGATCCGCACCCCTCTCGTCAGAGCTTCGGCACCACACGACGTGTCCGGTATTCCGGAAGCCACCTGGGCTCAACCCTTAAGCCGGGAGGAGCTGTCCTGACCCGGGGCGTCTTTCGACGTTCGGGGTCAGTGGCCTGTATTCGTGTAGACGCCTCACCTAACGAGGTGCTTACCCGACCGATAATGCACGACGGGTCCGACCGGGTCAAACTCCTCGGGGCCACGTTTCGCGATCTTTACGTTTTTCCGGGGCGGCTACACAGGATTCGGCCAGGTTCGAGCTTTTGACCTGCGGGTATGACGCGGCCGGCCGGCACCGATTGTTCATCTTTTGTTTGCCGGCCCCGGCCGGAAGGGGTGTCAAAACCCTTGCAGGGAAAGCCCTGTCACTTCTCGACGAGGCCCTCGAGCCGCCCGATGGTGTCGATGAACTCCTCGACCATGTCGAGCACCACCGTTCGCGTGGGGCGAACCCGGTCGAGCGACCCGACCACCTGTCCGACGAAGTAGGTGGCCAGCTCGCGCGCCTTGGCGCCGGAATGCGCGGCCGCCTGGTTGATGCGCACCTGCGGCTCGGTGACCAGCGCGGTCTGCAACGGCATGCCGAGCGGGTCGGGCTTTTCCGGGCGCTCCCATTCCTCGGTCCAGGCCGTCCGCAGCATCCGCGCCGGCTTGCCCGTCATCGACCGCGAGCGCACCGTGTCCGAGGAGGTGGCGGCCAGGAACTTGTCCTTGACCACCGGCGGCGTCTCGGCCTCTTCGGTGGTCAGCCACACCGACCCACACCACACGCCTTCGGCGCCGAGGGCCAGCGCCGCCGCGATCTGGCGGCCGCGGGCGATGCCGCCGGCGGCGAGAACGGGGACCGGCGACACGGCATCGACGACCTCGGGAACCAGGACCATGGTGGCGACCTCGCCGGTGTGTCCCCCGGCCTCGGTGCCCTGCGCGACGATCAGGTCAACCCCCGCGGCCGCGTGCCGTTGCGCGTGACGCGTGGTGCCGGCCAGCGCGGCCACCAGCACGTCGCGGTCGTGGGCGCGTTCGACGAGGTCCGCCGGGGGCGGGCCGAGCGCGCTGGCGATCAGCCGGATGTCGTGGGCGAACGCCACCTCCAGCAGCGGCTCATAGCCCTTGGGCGAGATGTTGAGGCCGCCGGCGGAAGCGCGCGCCTCCTGGGCCGGCGCCGTGATTCCGTAGCGGGCGAGGATGTCGTCGACGAACGCGCGGTGCTCCTCGGGAAGCAGGGCCCGCACCTGTTTGGCGTCGATGCCGCCTTCGTCCGCGCCGACGTATTTGGGCGGCAGCAGCAGGTCCACCCCGAACGGCTTGCCCCCCGTCTGCTCCTCGATCCAGGTCAGTTCGTTCTGCAGCCGCTGGGGGCTGTGCGCCACCGCGCCGAGGACGCCGAACCCGCCCGCATTGGTCACCGCGGCCACCACATCGCGGCAGTGGCTGAAGGCGCAGATGGGGAACTCGACGCCGAGCATTTCGGCGACTCTGGTACGCATTGCCCGACGCTAGATAGCTATCGATCGATATGTCAATCGACGACGGTGTCCGCGGGCGACCGGCCGTCCGGCGGCCAGCTCGCCACGCCCTCCTCAAGCGGGACCTGGAGACTGTGCAGGAGCGACGCGACCATCCGCCACGCGCCGATCGCGGTGACGAGCTCGATGAGAACCGTTGTGTCGCCTTGCAATTCACGCTCGCAGGCCGCCCAGCTCGCGGCGCTCACCGCGCCGTCGCGGACCACGTCGTCGGTGGCGGCCAGCACGGCGCGCTCGGTGGGCCCGAACCCGTCGTGTGCCTCCCAGTCGCGCACGCCGAGCAGGTCGTCGGCGGCCACGCCCAGCCTCGAGGCGACGCGCCAGTGCTGCGTCCATTCGTAGTCGCATGCGGTGAGCCAGCCGATCCGCATGATCACCAGCTCGCGCAACCGCGGCTCGAGCGCACCGTGCCAGAGCATGGTGGCGAGCAGGTCGTTGATGGCGCGTGCCAGCGGCGGGTGGTTGAGCAGCACCTGGAAGATGCTCAGTTCGGCCATGTAATTCGGCACGGCCGCTTCGTCGGCGGCGGCCGTGGCTTCGTCGAGCGGCAACTTGGGCACGCGAGCTGTTGTCATGGTGAGCACTTGAGTGTACTGGCGGGCACCGTCCCGATCATCGGCCTGAAAGCCGTTGCCGCAGCCGTGTTTACGAGCAACGCTCAGAGCAGACCGAGCAGCTGCAGGTCGGTGACGTATTTGACGATTACCTGCGGCGAGACGTGCGGGATGTCGTTGTCGGCGCCGATCTTGGCTTCCTGCACCGCGGCCCGGAAACGGTCGGCCGGGGCGAACGACCCGCTGGCGGGCTCCGGCGCCTGCAGCTGGTTGTAGCCCGGCACCTGCAACATCTGCAGCACCGAGTGCTTCCGCTGCCGCTCCGGCAGCTCACGCAGCGCGGCCTCGAATCGCTGGAGCCACTCCCCGAAGTCGTCGATCCGCTCGATCGGATAGCCGGCGTCGATCAGCCAGTCGACATACTCGTCGATGCCGATGCCGTCGTCGTGCGGGTTCATCACGTGATACGTCTCGAACCCGTCCATCACCTGGGTGCCCAGCGTGGTGACCGCCTCGGCGACGAACTCCACCGGCAGCGCATCGAAGTGCGCCCGTTGCCGGTTGCCCTCGTCGTCCAACTGGTAGAACGAGCGCGGCGCGATGCCGGTAGCCACCAGGCTCAACACCATCCGGGTGAACATGTCCGACAGGTTGAACTGGCCGGCGTAGCTGGTGTCGGACAGGATCATGTCGGAGCGGAACACCGAGACCGGCAGCCCGCACAGGTCGTGGGCCTCGCGCAGCAACACCTCGCCGGCCCACTTGCTGTTGCCGTAGCCGTTGGCGTAGCTGCCGTCGATCTTGCGGATCGGGCTGATGACCCGGATGTCGGCGTCCTCGGTGAACACCGCCGGGTCGATCTGGCGGCCCACATCGGAGGTCGACACATACGCGTACGGCTTCAGCTTGGTGGTCAGCGCCACCCGGATCAGCTCCGCCGTGCCCACCACGTTGGGCCCGAACAGCTCGCTGTACGGCAGCACGCCGTTGACCAGGGCCGCCGAGTCGACGATCAGGTCGACGGTGTCCGCCAGCCGCTGCCAGGTCTGCTCGTCAAGGCCGAGGTTCGCCGCGTCCTTGTCACCGGCGATGACCTCCAAGTGGTCGGCCGCCAGCCCCTGGAAATACTGCAACAACTGCGGGTCGCCGCTATCGAACGTCTTCTCCAGCCGCTGCCACGCCTCCTCATCCGAGCCGGCGCGCACCAGGCAGATCAGCTTACCGTCCACCAGCTCCAGCTGCTCGAGCCACTGCAGCGCCAGGTACCGGCCCAGGAAGCCCGTCGCCCCGGTCAGCAGGACCGTCCGCACCTCCGCACTCGGGCCGGGCAGCGACGGCGCGCTGCTCAGCGTCGTGGCGTCGATGAACTTGTCCAGCGTCAGATCGCTGGCGTAGACCTGGGTCGCGTCGCGACCGTGCACGGACGCAAAGCTGGAACCGCCGCCCTCGACGTCGTCCACACCGCTGGCGTCCCGTTCCGCCCGCTGGCCGAGGCGTCGCACCGACGGCGCCTCGAACAGGGTGCGCACCGAGAGGTTCGTGTCGAGGGCCGTGTTGATCTCGGCGATCACCCGCATCGCGGAAAGCGAATCGCCCCCGAGGTCGAAGAAGGAGTCTTCGACCGAAACCCGCTGCAGCCCAAGGACTCCGGCGTAGATCTCGGCCAGGGTCTCTTCGATGGGGGTGGCCGGGGCCCGGTACTCACCACCGGCCTTCTGGTACTCCGGGGCGGGCAGGGCGCGCTTGTCGAGCTTGCCGTTGACGGTCAACGGCAGCGCGTCCAGCACCACCACCGCGACCGGCACCATGTAGGCCGGCAGCCGCTCGCCCAACCGGGCCCGGATCGCGGCCGGATCCGCGGACCCGGTGATGTAGCCGACCAGCCGCTTGTCGCCGGGGCGGTCTTCACGGGCGATCACCGCCGCCTGCTCGACCCCGTCCAGAGCGGCCAGGGCCGCCTGGATTTCGCCGAGCTCGATGCGGTAGCCGCGGATCTTGACCTGCTCGTCGACGCGCCCAAGGTATTGCAGCTGGCCGTCGGCGCCCCAGCGCACCAGGTCGCCCGTGCGATACATGCGCGCACCGGGCGCCCCGAACGGGCATGCCACGAACCGCGAGGCGGTCAGACCCGCCCGGCGCGCATAGCCGGAGGCCACACCGCGGCCTGCGATGTAGAGCTCGCCGACGACGCCTTCGGGCGCCGGCCGCAGCCACTTGTCCAGAACGAACAGCGCCGCCCCCGGGACCGGGGAACCGATCGGCGCTCCCGTGTCGGCGCTCAGCGGCGCGCTCATCGCCGCGTACACCGTGCCTTCGGTCGGGCCGTAGGCGTTGATCATCACCCGGCCCGCCGCCCACCGGTCCACTACCTCGGGCGGGCAGGCCTCACCGGCGACAACCAGGGCCGTCGCTTCCAGGCCCTCCGGCGAGAGCATTCCCACCGCCGACGGGGTCTGGCTGAGCACGGTGACGTTCTCCGCGACCAGCAACTCGTGCAGGTCCTTCGGCGAACCGGCCACGGACTCTGGCACCACGACCAGCCGGCCGCCGTGCAACAGTGCGCCGAAGATCTCGTGCACCGACACGTCGAAGACGAGCGAGTGCCACTGCGCCCACACGCCCGGGTCCGGCAGGTCGGCGTGCAGTTTCTCCAGCAGCTGGGTGGCGTTGTGGTGGGTGACCGCCACGCCCTTCGGGACACCCGTGGTGCCGGACGTGTAGATCAGGTACGCGATGTCCTCCGGCGACGGCGCCGGCAACGCCGTGGCGGGCTGGGTGTCCACCGGCGCGTCGTTGATATCGATGACCAACAGGTCGGAGCCGTCCACCCGGGACCGCAATTCGGCGGTGGTGACCAAGGCGACCGGTGTGGCGTCGGCAAGCACGAACTCGATCCGCGACGCCGGGACCGCAGGGTCGATCGGCAAGTACGCCGCCCCGGTCTTCAGCACCGCCAGGATCGACACGATCGCCTCGGCCGACCGGGAGAACAGCAGCGCCACGCTTTCGCCCGGGCCCGCGCCGTGCTCGGCGAGCAGGTGGGCCAGCCGGTTCGCGGCCTCGTCGAGTTCCCGATAGGTCAGCGTGCGGCCCTCGAACGTCAGCGCCGGTGCCTCCGGAACACGGGCCACCTGCTCGCCGAACAGCGCCGGGATCGACGCCGTAGCGCCCACCGGCGCGGTCAGCACCGCCCGGTTGCCCCACTCGTCGAGGCGGGCGCGCTCGCCGGCATCCAACACGTCCATCGACGACAGCCGCTGGCTCGAGTCGGCGGTCATCGCCCCCAGCACCCGCTGGAACCGCTCGATCATCGACTCGATCGCGGCGGTGTCGAACACGCTGGTGTCGAACTCGACGCGCAGACCCAGTTCCCGCCCCGGAAGCGCCATGACCGACAGCGGGTAGTGGTTGTATTCGCGGTTGGTGACGTCGGTGATCGCCAGCTCGTGGAAACCCAACGGGACGCTGGTGTCGATCGGGTAGTTCTCGTACAGGAACAGCGTGTCGAACAGCTGGTCGTGACCGGTGACGCGGTGGATCTCGTTCAGCGCCAGGTGCTCGTGCTCGATCGTGTCGTTGTGGGCCCGCTGCAGCTGCTGCAGCAGCTCGGACACCGTGGTGCCCGCGGTGACGTGGGCGCGTACCGGCACGGTGTTGATCAACAAGCCCACCATCGACTCGGCGCCGGCCAGATCCGCAGGCCGACCGGAGACCGCGGTGCCGAAGGCCACGTCGTGCTGGCCGGTCAGCCACATCAGCAACTGCGCCCAGGCGCTCTGCAGCACGGTGTTGATCGTGGTGTGGCACGAGCGGGCCAGCTCGCCCAGCGCGCGCGTGGTCTCCGCGGGCAGCCGATACGACTCGACCCCTCGCCGCCCGAGGCCCAATCGGGCTGGCGGACCGACCAGGGTGGGGGCATCGAACCCGGCCAGCACCTCGGCCCACGCCGCGCGGGCGGCCGTGCGGTCCTGAGCCGCGAGCCACGTCAGGTAGCTGCGGTAGGACGCGGGCGCGGGCAACCTGTCCCCGTAGTAGCTGGTGAGGATCTCGCGCAGCATGATCGGCAGCGACCACCCATCCATCACGATGTGGTGGTTGGTGAGCACGAACCGGTGCCGGTTGTCGGCGGTGCGGATCAACGCGGCCCGGAAGGCCGGCCGGTTGGCGAGGTCGCTGACCGCGCCGCGCTCGGCGGCGCAGAGCTGTTCGATCTTCTCCTCGGGGTCCAGGTCTTCCGCGCCGAGCTGGATGTACCGCCACGCCATGACGGGGTCGGCCGGGATGACCTGCACCGGCTCGCCGAACTGCGGGCAGAAGCGGGCCGCCAGGTTGGGATGCCGGTTGACGACGGTGTGGACGGCCTCGCGCAACCGATGCGGGTCGAGGTCACCGGTGACGGTGATGCCGAGCTGCACCGCATAGACGTCGTCGCCGAGGTCGTGCGCAAAGCTGGCGTGGAAGAGCAGCCCCTGCTGCAACGGGGTCAGCGGCAAGACGTCGGCGACCGCGTATTGCTGGCAGAGGTCGTCGAGCTGCTGCTGGTTCAGGCGAGCGGGGGCGATGTCCGACGGGGTCAGACCGCCACCGCCGCTGCGCACGTGCGCGCAGATGCCGGCCAGGGCCTCGAACCACAGCTGGCTCAACCGGCTGACCTGTTCGTGGTCCAGCGCCGAGGGCGCCCACGTCCAGTTGGCCTGCAGGTGCGGGCCGGCCTCGGTGTCCATGGTCCCGGCGTTGAGGTCGACGGTGTGCATCAACGGCATGGGCAGCGCCGCGCTGGCGGCGCCGGTGAACGACAGGCTGTCCTGGCTGATCCGCCACATCTCGCCGGGCAGATCCGCCGCCGCGCCCAGTCGTCCAAGGTAGTTGAACCCGATCACGGGGTCCGACCCGTCCAGGTCCACCTCGTCGTTCATGTACCGCAGCAACCCGTAGGTCAGCGGGTCCGGGAGCGCGCGCAGCTGCTCCTTGGCCTTCTTGACCAGGACCCCGAGCGCGGGGTCGCCGGCCATCACCTGCGCCCAGTCCAGTTCGCCGACAGTCAGCGCGACGGGGTACTTGGTGGTGAACCAGCCCACCGTGCGGGACAGGTGGACGTGCGGGCCCAGTTCCTCGTGGCGGCCGTGGCCCTCGACGTCGATGCCGATCGGGGCGCCGGTGCCCACGAACCGCGCCCAGGCCAGCCCGAACGCGATCAACAGGATGTCCTGCACGCCGGCGCGGAACGCCGAGGGCACCTCACCCAGCAGCTGCCGGGTGGTCTCCACATCCAGCGACACCGACAGCTGCTTGGCCGTCTCATAGGTGTCCACGTCTGGACGCACCGCCGGCAAAAGCGCCGGGGTCGCCGCGACCTGCCGCCACGCCTCGGCCTGCTCGATCACCTCGGGCCGCTGGGCGTGCTCCTCCAGCATCGCGGTCCACCTGGCGAACGACGTCCCGGCGGTCGGCAGCGCCACCGGCTGGCCACTGTGGTGCTGGGCCCACGCAATGTTCAAGTCTTCCAACAGGATTCGCCACGACACACCGTCAACGGCCAGGTGGTGAATGATCAACGCCAGCTGGGCCGTGGATTCCGCCCACACGGCGCGCAGCATGGTCCCGGCCGCGGGGTTGAGCTGCGAACGCGCCGCCACCAGCGTCGCGTCGGACAGCGCGTGGACGGTGTGCATGCAGGCACCGGCATCGACCGCGCCGACCTCGGGCACCTGCATCGACCAGCCGCCGGCGCCGTCGTCGTCGACGCGCATCCGCAGCGTGGCGTGCCGGTCCAGCAGCGATTGCAGCACCACCCGCACGTCATCGCCGGTGACGCCGGCCGGGGCCTGGACCACCATGGTCTGGTTGAACTGGTCGGTCGGGCCGTCGACTTGCTGCAGCCAGCGCATGATCGGGGTTCCGACCACCGGGCCGATGCCCTCGTCGACGACGTCGTCGTCGGAGGCCACGCCGGCCACCCGGGCCAGCCGGGCCACCGTCTGCTCGACGAAGACGTCGCGCGGGCGGCACACCACGCCGGCCGCGCGGGCGCGTGCCACCACCTGCATCGACAGGATGCTGTCGCCGCCGAGGTCGAAGAACGAGTCGTCGACGCCGACCCGCTCCAGGCCGAGCACCTGGGCGTAGATGGCGGTCAGTGTCTCTTCGACGGCCGTGGACGGCGCGCGGTATTCGCCGTTGGTCTTCTGGTACTCGGGCGCCGGCAACGCCCGCTTGTCGAGTTTGCCGTTGACCGTCAGCGGCAGCGCGTCCAGCACCACGACGGCGGCCGGAACCATGTAGCTGGGCAGCCGCTCGCCCAGCTGGGTGCGAATCTCGGCCGGGTCGGCGGTCCCGGTGATGTAACCGACCAGGCGCTTGTCGCCGGGGCGGTCCTCGCGGGCGATCACCGCCGCCTGGTCAACGCCGTCCAGCCCCGCGAGGGCGGTCTGGATTTCGCCGAGCTCGATGCGGTAGCCGCGGATCTTGACCTGCTCGTCGGCGCGGCCAAGGTACTGCAGCTGGCCGTCGATGCCCCAGCGCACCAGGTCGCCCGTGCGATACATGCGCGCACCGGGCGCCCCGAACGGGCACGCCACAAACCGCGAGGCCGTCAGACCCGCCCGGCGCACATAGCCGGAGGCCACACCGCGGCCGGCGATGTAGAGCTCGCCGACGACGCCCTCCGGCGCCGGGCGCAACCACTTGTCGAGCACGAACAGCGCGGCGCCCGGCACGGGCGAGCCGATCGTCGGCGCCCCCGACTCGGCGCTCAGCGGCGCGCTCATCGATGCGTAGACCGTGCCTTCGGTCGGGCCGTAGGCGTTGATCATCACCCGACGCGGCGCCCACCGGTCCACCACCTCGGACGGGCACGCCTCGCCCGCCACGATCAGTGCCGTCGAATCCAGCCCGTCGGGCGAGAGCATTCCCACCGCCGACGGGGTCTGGCACAACACGGTGACCTTCTCCGCGACCAGCAACGCGTGCAGGTCGTCGGGCGAGCCGGCCACCGACTCGGGCACTACGACCAGGCGCCCGCCGTGCAATAGCGGGCCCCAGATCTCCCACACCGACACGTCGAAAACCAGCGAGTGCCACTGCGACCAGACACCCGCCTTCGGCAGGTCGGCGGGCAGCGACTTCAGCAGCTGGGTGACGTTCTGGTGAGTGACCGCCACGCCCTTGGGGGTCCCGGTCGTGCCCGAGGTGTAGATCATGTACGCGATGTCCTCGGGGGCCGGCCCCGGCAGCCGCGAGCTGGGCTGTTCGGCCACCGCGGGATCGTCGACGTCGACGACCAGCAAGTCGAACCCGTCCAGCCGCGCCCGCAACTCGGCCGTCGTGACCGCGGCGACCGGCGCCGCATCGCCGAGCATGAACTCCATTCGCGCCGCCGGGACCGCAGGGTCGATCGGCAGATAGGCCGCGCCGGTCTTGAGGACCGCCAGGATCGACACGATCGCCTCGGCGGACCGCGGCAGGAGCAGCGCCACGCACGCCCCCGGACGCGCGCCATGGTCGGCCAGCAGGTGGGCGAGCCGGTTCGCGGCCTCGTCGAGCCCCTGATACGTCAGCGTGCGGCCCTCGAACGTCAGTGCCTGAGCCTCCGGTACACGCGCGACCTGCTTGTCGAACAACGCCGGAATGGACGCAGCCCGCTTCACCGGCGCGGTCAACACCGCCCGGTTACCCCACTCGTCGAGGCGGTCGTGCTCGCCGCCATCCAGCAAGTCGATCGACAACAATCGCCGCCCTGCACCGACGGTCATGACTGCTCCTCCAAATCTGCGGTCATGGCTTCCAGCACCCGCCGGAACCGCTCGATCAACCTCTCGATTCTGCCTTGGTCGAAGACTTCTGTATCGAATTCGACGCGAAGACCCAGTTCGTGACCCGGCACAGCTTGCACCGACAGCGGGTAGTGGTTGTATTCCCGGTTGGTGAATCCGCTAATAGCCAGCTCGTCGACGGCCGAAAGGGCTGCGGTGTCGATCGGATAGTTCTCGTACACGAACATGGTGTCGAATAATTGGTCGTGTCCCGTTACACGATGGATCTCATTCAGCGCCAAGTGCTGGTGCTCGAGCGTGTCGTTGTAGGCGCTCTGCAGCTGGTTTAGCAGGTCCGCGATGGTGGTTTCGGCGCCGATCGTCGCCCGCACCGGCACCGTGTTGATGAGCAGCCCCACCATCTGGTCGGCGCCGGCCAGCTCGGTCGGGCGCCCCGAGACCGCTGTGCCGAATGTCACGTCGTGCTGGCCGGTCAGCCAGATCAGCAGCTGCGCCCAGGCGGCCTGTAGCACGGTGCTGACGGTGGTGCGGCACGAGCGGGCCAGCTCGCCCAGCGCGCGCGTGGTCTCCGCCGAAACCTGGAATGAGGAGACGCCGCGCGGGCCGAGGCTCATCCGGCCCGCCGGACCGACCAGGGTGGGGGTGTCGAACCCGGCCAGCACCCGCCGCCACGCCGCCTGGGCGGCGCCGCGGTCCTGCGCGGCCAGCCAGGCGGCGAACTTGCGGTACGGCACCGGGGCCGGCAGCTGCACCCCGTAGTAGGCGGCGAATATCTCCTGCAGCAGGATCGGCTTCGACCAGCCGTCGAGCACGATGTGGTGGTTGGTCAGCACGAACCGGTGCCGGTTGTCGGCGGTGCGGATCAGCGCGGCCCGGAACGGCGGGCGGTCCGCCAGGTCGCACACCGCGGCACGTTCGGCCGCGCAGACCTGCTGGATCTGCCCCTCGGGTTCGGCGTCTTCGGCGTCGAGTTCGACGTAATGCCACGACAGCGCGGGCTCGGCCGAGAGGACCTGCACCGGCTCGCCGAAGTCTTCGACGAAGTGCGCCACCACGTTGGGATGCCGCTTGATCATGGTGTGCACCGCGTCGCGCAGCCGGTGCGGGTCGAGGGCACCGTTCACGCTGATGTCGAGCTGCACGGCGTACAGGTCGTCGCTGCCGTGCGCGCTGCCGGTGTGGAACAGCAGTCCCTGCTGCAACGGGGTCAACGGCAACACGTCGGCGACCGGGTAGCGCTGGCACAGCTCGTCGATGTCCCGCTGGGTCAGCCGCGCGGGAGCGAGGTCCGACGGCGTCAGCCCGCCCCCACCGTTGCGGACGTGGCTGCAGATGCCGCTCAGGGCGTCGAACCACAATTCGCTAAGCCGGCCGACCTGTCCCTCCTCGAGCGCCGAGCGCGCCCAGGTCCAGTTGGCCTGCAGAAGCGGACCCGCGGGGGTATCCAGCGTGCCGGCGTTAAGCTCGACGGTGTGCGGCAACGGCATGGGCACCGCCGTCGCGGCGCCGGCCGACGCCAGGCTGTCCGGGTCGAGTCGCCACAACTCGCTGGACAGGTCGCCCGCGCCGCCCAGCCGCCCGAGGTAGTTGAACCCGATCACCGGGTCCGACCCATCCATGTCGACGTCGGGGTTCAAGTAGCGCAGCAACCCGTAGGTCAGCGTGTCCGGCAGGGCGCGCAATTGTTCCTTGGCGTCCTTGACCAGGGCCCCCAACTCGGCCTCGCCGGCGATGACCTGTCCCCAGGACAGGCCGCCGACCGCCAGCGCGACCGGGTACTTGGTGGTGAACCAGCCCACCGTGCGGGACAGGTCGACCTGCGGGCCCAGTTCCTCGTGACGGCCGTGGCCCTCGACGTCGATGCCGATCGGCGCGCCGGTGCCGACAAACTGCGCCCAGGCCAGCCCGAACGCGATCAGCAGGATGTCCTGCACCCCGGCGTGGAACGCCGCGGGCACCTCGCCCAGCAACAACCGGGTGGTGTCGGCGTCGAGCGACACCGAGAGCTGACCCGCGCTGACGTAGGTGTCGATGTCGGGCCGCACCGCCGGCAACGGCGCCGGCGTCGACGCGATCTGCCGCCAGGCCTCCGCCTGGTCGACGACCTCCCGTCGGCGCGCGTGCTCCGCCAGCAGCGACGACCACCGGGCGAACGACATCCCGCCGGCCGGCAGCGCCACCGGCTGGCCACTGTGGTGTTGTGCCCACGCAATATTCAAGTCTTCCAACAGGATTCGCCACGAAACCCCGTCAACGGCCAGGTGGTGAATGATCAACGCCAGCTGGCCCGTGGAGGGCACCCACACCGCGCGCAGCATCGTACCGCTGGCCGGGTTCAGCTGTGAGACCGCCGCCGACAGCGCCGCATCGGACAACGTCTCCACGGTGTGCACACACCCGGCGGCATCCACCACGCCGACCTCGGGCACCCGAAGCGACCAGTCCCCCGCGCCGTCGTCGTCGACCCGCAGCCGCAGCACGGCGTGCCGGTCCAGCAAAGCCTGCAGCACCAGCACCACGTCGGCTTCGCTCACCCCCGCCGGGGCCTGCACCACCATGGTCTGGTTGAACTGCTCGACCGGACCGTCGACGCTCTCCAGCCAGCGCATGATCGGGGTCGCGACCACTTCGCCGATGCCCTCGTCGACGACGTCGTCGTCGGAGGCCACGCCGGCCACCCGGGCCAGCCGGGCGACCGTCTGCTCGACGAAGATGTCGCGCGGGCGGCAGACCACGCCGGCCGCCCTGGCGCGGGCGACGACCTGCATCGACAGGATGCTGTCGCCGCCGAGGTCGAAGAACGAGTCATCGACCCCGACCCGCTCCACACCCAAGACCTGGGCGTAGATGCCGGCCAAGATCTCCTCGACGGCCGTGCTCGGCGCGCGGTAGTGATCGGCATCGGAGTACTCGGGCGCGGGCAGCGCGCGGGTGTCGAGTTTGCCGTTGACCGTCAGCGGCAGCGCCTCGAGCACCACGACCGCGGTGGGCACCATGTAGGTCGGCAGCCGCTCGCCGAGCTGGTTGCGGATCTCGGCCGGGTCGGCGGTTCCGGTCACGTAGCCCACCAGCCGCTTGTCGCCGGGGCGGTCCTCGCGGGCGATCACCGCTGCCTCGTTGACCCCGTCCAGCGCCGCCAGCGCCGCATGCACCTCACCGAGCTCGATGCGGTAGCCGCGGATCTTGACCTGCTCGTCGGCGCGGCCCATGTATTGCAGCTGACCGTCGGCACCCCAGCGCACCAGGTCACCGGTGCGATACATCCGCGCCCCGGCCCGGCCGAACGGGCACGCGACGAACCGCGTCGCCGACAACCCCGACCGGCCCACATACCCATACGCCAGACCGCGGCCGGCCACGTACAACTCGCCGACCACACCCTCGGGCACCGGCCGCAACCACCCGTCGAGCACGAAGAAGCCCAGATGCGCCAGCGGCAGGCCGATCGGGCTGGCGTTGGTGTCGACGTCACCGTCGACGATCTCGCGGAACGAGGCGTGCACCGTGGTCTCGGTGATGCCATACATGTTGATCAGCCGCGGCAGACCCGGGTGGTTGTGCAACCACTTGCCCAGCCGATGCGGCTCGAGCGCCTCGCCACCGAACACCACCGTCTGCAGCTTGAGCTGTTGCCCGAGCTCGGGCGCCAGCGAGTCCGCGGTCTGCAGCGCGTAGAACGCCGACGGCGTCTGGCTCAACACGCTGACCTGCTCGCGAACCAGCATGGCGTGCAGCTCTTCAGGCGAACGGACCACATTGTCGGGCACGATCACCAGCCGGCCGCCATACAACAGCGACCCGAAGATCTCCCAAACCGAGAAGTCGAACGCCAGCGAGTGGCACTGCGTCCACACCTGCCCGAGCGCCAGCTGCGCGTCCAACGACTCCAGCAGCTGGGTGACGTTGCGGTGCGGCACCGCCACACCCTTCGGGGTACCGGTGGTGCCGGACGTATAGATGATGTAGGCGATGTTCTCCGCGGACGGCGCGGGCAGCCCGTCGGTGGGTTGGGTCGCGACGGCGGGGTCGCCGAATTCGATGATCTCCAGGTCCGACCCGTCCAGCCGCGACCGCACGTCCGCGGTGGTGATGGCCGCGATCGGCGCGGCGTCGCCAAGCACGAATTCGATCCGCGCCGCCGGCACCGTGGGGTCGACCGGCAGGTAGGCAGCCCCGGTCTTGAGCACCGCCAATATCGCCACCACGGCCTCCGCCGTCCGGGGGAACAGCACCGCGACGCGCTCCCCCGGGCCGGCACCGCGGCTCACCAGCAGGTGGGCCAACCGGTTAGCGGACTCCTCGACCTCGCCATACGACCACGAACGGTCGCCGTGGGTGATGGCCACCGCCTCCGGTGCGCGGGCCGCCTGGGCGGCGAACAACTCCGGAATCGAGGCCAGCTTCGGCGCCGACTCGGCCAGCACCGCCCGATTGCCCCACTTGTCGAGCCGGCCGTGCTCGGCGGCGTCGAGCAGGTCGATCGAGGACAGACGCCGAGAGGGATCGGCGGTCATGTCCACCATCACCTGCTGCAACCGCTCGATCAGCGTGTCGATGGCGGCGGCGCTGAACACCTCGGTGTCGAATTCGACGCGCAGGCTCAGTTCGTGGCCCGGAGAAGCCACCACGGACAGCGGGTAGTGGTTGTACTCCCGGCTGCTGAAATCGGTGACGGCCAATTCGTGGACGCCCAACAGCGAGCCCGCGTCGATCGGATAGTTCTCGTAGAGGAAAAGAGTGTCGAACAACTGGTCGTGACCCGTGACGCGATGGATCTCGGGCAGCGCCAGGTGCTGGTAGTCGACGGTGTCGTTGTGCAGGCGTTGCAGCTGGTCAAGCAGCTCGGCGACGGTGGTCGTCGCGGTGATGGTCGCGCGCACCGGCACCGTGTTGATCAGCAGGCCGACCATCGCGTCCGCGCCGGCCAATTCGTGGGGCCGCCCCGAGACCGCGGTGCCGAAGGCCACATCGTGCTGCCCGGTCAGCCACGTCAGCAGCTGCGTCCACGCGCCCTGCAGCACCGTGCTGATGGTGGTGCGGCAAGAGCGCGCCAACTCGCCCAGCGCCTTTGTGGTCTCGGCGGGCACATGGAACGCGGCGACGCCGCGCCGCCCGATCTGTCCGAGAGGACCCACCAGGGTGGGGGTCTCGAAGCCGGCCAGCGCCTGCGCCCATGCCCCTTGCGCGGCGGCGCGGTCCTGGTTGGTCAGCCAGGTGACGAAGCTGCGGTAAGCCGGGGCGGCGGGAAGGCGCTCCCCGTAGTAGCTGGCGAAGATCTCCTGCAGCAGGACGGGCAGCGACCAGCCGTCGACCACGATGTGGTGAATGGTCAGCACGAACCGGTGCCGGTCGGGTGCAGTGCGGATCAGCGCGGCCCGGAACGACGGCTTCTCGGCGAGGTCGCACACCGCGGCGCGCTCGTCGGCGGCCAGCCGCTCGACCTGCTCATCGACATTGCCGTTGTCCAGCTCGACGTACCGCCACGCCATCTGCGGATCGGCCGGGATGACCTGCACCGGCTCGCCGAAATCCTCGGAGAACCGGGCGACCAGGTTGGGGTGCCGCTTGACGGCGGTGTGCACCGCCTGGCGCAGGCGCGCCGCGTCGAGGGCGCCGCTGACGGTGATTCCGAGCTGCACCGCATACAGGTCGTCCATGTCCTGCGCGAAGGCGGTGTGGAACAGCAGTCCCTGCTGAACGGGGGTCAGCGGCAGCACGTCGGCGACGCTGCCTTGCCGGCAGAGCTCGTCGATCTGTTGTTGGCTGAGTCGCGCGGGCGCGATGTCCGACGGGGTCAACCCACCGCCGCCCGCCTTGACGTGCGCGCAGATGCCGGCCAGCGCCTCAAACCACAACTGGCTCAACCGGTTAACGCGCTCGTGGTCCAGCGCAGACGGGGCCCACGTCCAGTTGGCCTGCAGGTGCGGGCCGGCCTCGGTGTCCATGGTGCCCGCGTTGACTTCCACCGTGTGCGCCAGCGGCATGGGTACCGCGGTGGCCACGGCCGCAACGGCCAAGCTGTCGTGGCTGACCCGCCACAAGTCCTCGGAGAGGTCGGCGCCCGCGCCGAGCCGCCCGAGATAGTTGAACCCGATCACCGGGTCCGCCC
The DNA here is from genome assembly GCF_001665605.1 of Mycobacterium sp. 852014-50255_SCH5639931. Lineage (GTDB taxonomy): Bacteria > Actinomycetota > Actinomycetes > Mycobacteriales > Mycobacteriaceae > Mycobacterium > Mycobacterium paraffinicum. The sequence goes on along the minus strand of NZ_LZSV01000038.1, from coordinate 54,424 downwards.
CGTCCAGGTCCAACTCGGCGTTCAGGTAGCGCAGCAAGCCGTAGGTCAGGCCGTCGGGCAGGGCGCGCAGCTGTTCCTTGGCGTCCTTGATCACCGCGCCCAGCGCGGCCTCGCCGGCCACCACCTGTGACCAGTTCAGCCGGCGGCTCTTGAGCGCCACCGGGTATTTGGTGGTGAACCAGCCGACGGTGCGCGACAGGTCCACGCGGGGAGCCAGTTCTTCCTGGCGCCCGTGGCCCTCGACGTCGATGGCGATCGGCGCCGCACCCGTACCCAGGAATTCCGCGAACGCCAGCCCGAAGGCGATCAACAAGATGTCGCCCACGCCGGCGTGGAACGCGGCAGGCACCTCGCCGAGCAGCAGTCGGGTCGTCTCGACGTCCAGCGACACCGAGAGTTGACCGGCAGTCACATAGGTGTCGACATCGGGTTGCACCGCCGGCAACGCCGCCGGGGTTGCCGCCACCTGTCGCCACTCGTCCGCCCGGGCCACCACGTCGGTGCGCTGGGCGTACTCCTCCAGCAGCGACGACCACCGGGCGAACGACGTCCCCGGCGCCAGCAAGGCTATCGGCTGTCCGCTGTGATGCTGCGCCCAGGCGATGTTGAAGTCTTCCAACAGGATTCGCCACGACACACCGTCGACGGCGAGGTGGTGGATGATCAACGCCAGCTGGCCCGTGGGCTCCGCCCACGCCGCGCTGACCATCACCCCGGCGGCCGGGTTCAACCGCGACCGCGCCTCCGCCAACGTCTCTTCGGACAGTGTCTCGACGGCGTGCACGCAGCCGCGCGCGTCCACCGCACCGACCTCGGGCACGTGCAGCGACCAGCCGCCCGCACCGTCGTCGTCGGCGCGCAGCCGCAGCGCGGCGTGGCGATCCAGCAGGGCCTGCAGCACCGCCACCACGTCGGCCTCGCTCGCCCCCGCCGGCGCCTGCACCACCATGGTCTGGTTGAACTGCTCGATCGGCCCCTCGATGCTTTGCAGCCACCGCATGATCGGGGTGGCCACCACCGGCCCGACGCCGTCGTCGGCGACACCGCCCGCGCCGTCGGCCGCCACCTCGGCCACCCTGGCCAGCCGGGCCACCGACTGCTCGACGAACACGTCGCGCGGCCGGAACAGGATCCCCGCCGCACGGGCGCGGGCCACCACCTGCATCGACAGGATGCTGTCGCCACCGAGGTCGAAGAACGAGGCGTCGACACCGACCCGCTCCAGCCCCAGCACCTGGGCGTAGATGTCGGCGAGGATCTCCTCGACCGCGTCGCCCGGGGCGCGGTATTCGGCAGTGGCGTATTCGGGCGCCGGCAGGGCTCGCTTGTCGAGTTTGCCGTTGCCCGTCAGGGGGAGGGCCTCGAGCACCACCACCGCGGCGGGCACCATGTACGGCGGGAGGCGATCGGCCAGCGCGGCCCGGATCGCGGCCGGATCAGCGGTTCCGGTGATGTATCCGACCAGGCGCTTGTCACCGGGGCGGTCCTCGCGCGCGATCACGGCGGCGTTTTCCACGCCATCGAGGACCTTGAGCACCGATTGGATTTCGCCGAGCTCGATGCGGTAGCCGCGGATCTTGACCTGCTCGTCGGAGCGACCAAAGTATTGCAGCTGCCCGTCCTCACCCCAGCAGACCAGGTCGCCGGTGCGGTACATCCGTGCTCCGGGGCCACCGAAGGGGTTGGCCACGAACCGGGACGCCGTCAACCCGGCGCGGCGCACGTATCCGCAGCCGACGCCGCGGCCCGCCAGGTACAGCTCACCGACCACACCGGCCGGCACGGGCTGCAACCACTTGTCCAGCACGAACATGGCCGCGCCCGCGATCGGTGAACCGATCGGCACCACAGCGGATCCGGCGGTCAACGGCTTGCTGATCGACGCGCACACCGTGGTTTCCGTCGGGCCGTAGGCGTCGAGCATCACCCGCCCGGGCGCCGCCCACCGATCCACCACGTCGGCCGGGCAGGCTTCGCCGGCCACCACCAGCGCGGTGGACTCCAGGCCCTCCGCGGGCAACATCGCAACCGAGGAAGGGGTCTGGGTGAGCACGCTGACCTTTTCCGCGGCCAGCAGGTCGTGAAGGTCTTCCGGCGAGCTCGCCACCGACTCGGGCACCACCAGCAGGCGCCTGCCCCGCAGCAGGGCGCCGAAGATCTCCCACACCGAGAAGTCGAAGGCCGCGGAATGGCACTGCGTCCACACCTGTCCCTTGGGCAAGCCGGCGTCGAGCGACTCGATCAGCCACGTGACGTTGAGGTGAGGAATCGCAACGCCTTTGGGGGTGCCGGTGGTTCCGGAGGTGTAGATGATGTACGCGATGTTGTCCGCTGCAGGCGGGGGCAGCGCGGTGCTGGGCTGGGTCTCGACGGCCGGGTCGTGCACATCGACGACCAACAGGTCGCGCCCGTCCAGCCGAGAGCGCAGGTCCGCCGTGGTGATCACCGCGCTTGGTCCGGCGTCGGCCAGCACGAATTCCATGCGCGCCGCCGAGTGCGCCGGATCGATCGGCACGTAGGCAGCACCGGTTTTCAGCACCGCGAGCATCGCCACGATCGCGTCGGTGCACCGGGGGAACATGACCGCGACGCATCCACCCGGGCCCACGCCGTGACCGGCCAGCAGGTGGGCGAGCCGGTTGGAGGCCTCGTCGAGTTCGGCGTACGTCAACGACTTGGCGGCACAAGTCACCGCCGGCGCCTCGGGCGAGCGCTGCACGTGTTCGGCGAACGCCACCGGAATCGACACCGGGGCGGGCACCGGCTCGGTCAAGGCCGCCCGGTTGCTCCACTCGTCGATTTTGGCCGGCTCGTCGGCGGCCAGCAGATCGATGGAGGCCAGCCACCGCTCCGGGTCGGCGGTCATCTCCTCCAGCACCTGCTGCATCCGCGCCGCCAGGTCGGCGACGCCGAAATCCGCGAACGGTTGCCCCGGTCCCGCGGTGCTGAGGAAGAGCTGGTCACCTGCGCCCATGAAGAACAAACTGAAGTGCCCCACGGGCCCGTGGTTCGTGTACGTCGCCGTCGCCGGGGACCCGGCGAGGTCCAGCGTGAGCCTCATCGGGAGGAAGTTGATGCCGACCCGGTTCGCCGCCTGCCGCAGGCCGTCGCTCTCGAGAGTGTGCACCGGAAAGCGCTGATGTTGCAGCAGCTCCCGGATTCGCGTGTCGACGTGTTTGCAGAAGTCGGCGACGGTAGCCGTGGGCTCGGTGTTCAAGACCAGCGGCACCACCCCGGCGAACATTCCGGGAAGTGTTTTCGACTCCGGACGCACCCGCCGGCTCACCGGGAAGTCGAGTGCCACCTCCGAACCGCTCCCCGACCACGCGCGCACCAAGAGCGCGCACGCCGCGGTGGTGACGGAGAACCGGCGGATGCCCAGCTTCTTGGACAGCTCCTTGATCCGGGTGGTGACGGACGGGTCCAACTGGACGGAAGCTGACGGCGAGTAGTGGTCTTTTCCGCTCGTGGTGTCGGCTGCCGGCCGATCGACCCATGCGGTTTCCGGCGGAAGGTTGTTGCTCCAATACGCCTGGTCGTCCAGATAATCGGGCGACGCTTCGTATTCCGACTCGATGTCGACCAAATCCTGCGCCGAACCGAAATAGGCATCGGGAATGGGTTTTTCGGCGACCATCGCCGAATAGATCGTCGAAACCCGACGGCATACCAGCGCCATACCCAATCCGTCGACTGCTATGTGGTGGCAGCAGCCGAACAAATAGAACTCGGCAGCCTGTGTTTGGAACAACACGAATTTGAACAGCTGGCCGTTCAATGCCATCGGCGTGCGCTGGATCGACGAGGCCATCGCACGGGCTTCGGCCACCGGGTCGGGCGAGGAAGTCAGGTCATGGAAGCCGAGCTCGAAGTCCGGGTAGTCGATCGGCTTCTGCACAACCTGGCCGTCGACCTCGAAGAACGACACCCTGCCGGCCTCGGCCTCGGCAACGGCCTGACGGAGGGCGCGCTCGAAGGCATCGCGATCTAGCGAACCCTCGATTTTGATCAAGAGCCCGAGCTGCCACTCCGTGCCGACGTAGCCCGTTTCCTGCGAAAGCCAGATGTCCAGCTGTCCGCGCGTCAGCGGAAGTGCGCGATCACCAACTCCCATCGAGTCCCCCAACGCTCCACCCGCCCCATACCCCGACTCGTTACTGGTCAAAACCCCGACCCGTTGCGAGCTTGTCGCGCAGACTCTTTGGCCGAATGTCGGGCCAATTCTGTTCGATGTACTCCAAGCACGCAGCGCGGTCCGCCTCGCCGTACACCACTCGCCAGCCAGCTGGAACATCGGCGAAGGCCGGCCACAGGCTGTGCTGCTCTTCGTCGTTTACCAAGACGAAAAAACTGCCGTTGTCGTCGTCGAATGGGTTGATGCTCACGGTTCTCCAGGATGTCTAGTTGACATGAGTGGAACGGTTCCAAACCCTACTGGAGGCACCATCGTGCGTCCGTGGTTTGGACAAAGTTCCCGGTGTGACCTGTCAGGCTCTTAACGCAGCCTAAGAATTGGGCTGGTGCGGGGCTGCGCAGCTGCCGCCGTTGGCTGCTGTGACCTGCAACAATGGCTCACCGGGGCGGTTCGCGTTCGGGCGTGGTCGGCCTGCTAGGACGATGAAATTTTGGGTGGTTGTCACCGGCTAGAGTACCGGCCCCGAAGCCGGCGCGAAAATCACCGAGAGGCGAACCAGCGGCGGCGGCGACTCCAGCGCAGCAAACGGCGCGACGAGTGGCCTCTCTGGGACGCCCGCGCCGGCCGTTGCGACGGCAACGGGCGGTCACGGAAATGCCGTCCCCGAACCCATTGACTCGGGGCGGTGATCGTCGTTAGCTGACTACGGCCGCTGATCACTCAGCGGCTTCGGCCGCAGGGCGGACCGCGGGGTGGGCGGGCGCCGTTCCGGACCGAGTGGTGCCACCCGACGCCAACGGGGTGAACCATCCGGGCGGGCGATCTAAAACATGCCGTTATGCACGCGGTATGCATTACGATCCCGTATCTCAATGCCGAAGCGGCTGATACGGAGACCATTGGCGTGGTTTACTCATGAAGACCTGGTCGCGCTCCCGGGGGGCGGGGCTCGTATGGGGTGCCGAAGCACGACTAGTCTGCGACGTACACCGCATTGGAGTGCCCTCACTGGTGGCGCCGCCCAAGATGTAACAGCTTGATCGGGCCGGCGGAATAACAAGAGACGTGAGAATGGGTAGAAGGGGGTGCGGTGACCGAACCCGACCTGCGGGCCCGGCCCGATAGGGGCATCGCGCGAGACCAGGACGCTGGTGAGCGGCCTGGTCGCCGAGGTGGCTTTCTAGGCATTGGTCGCCGATCCTCAACTGGGCCTCAGGGACCAGCTGGGTCCCAGACGTATCGTCACCGCGGATCTAACTTTATTGCCGCGCTGAAGCGGTTTTGGATCCCGCTGCTCATCGTGGCCGTGGTGGCCGCCGGAGGATTGACCGTGTCGCGGTTGCACGGCATTTTCGGGTCCGAGAAGCGCGAGTCGTATGCCGACACCAGGATAAAAGACACCAAACCTTTTAACCCGAAGCACATAAGGTACGAGATCTTCGGGCCGCCCGGGACGACTGCCGACATCAGCTATTTCGACGTCGACGGTAACCCGGTGCATGTTAACGGACAGTCCGTGCCGTGGTCCTTCGATATTTCGACAACGCTGCCCTCAATCTTGGGAAACGTTGTGGCACAGGGCAATGGCGATAGTCTTGGCTGTCGTATCGTGGTTGACGGTGTCGTAAAAGCCGAGAGGGTTTCGCACGAATTGAACGCCTTCACCTACTGCATGTTGACGGCCACATGAGCGACGCACATAGCGACGTCCATATGGCGGACGAACGCGCCAGGCCGCCATTCGTTGCGCGCATGATCCATAGGCTTTCGATTCCCATCATCTTGGGGTGGCTGGGGATCGCCGTCGTCGTGGCTATTGGCGTTCCCCCGCTGGAGCAGGTCGAGGCAGAGAATGCAGTCTCGCTGAGTCCGGTTGCCGCACCCTCGTTTAAGGCGATGGAGCACCTGGGCAAGGACTTCAAGGAAACCAATTCGGGCGCTTTGGCCATGATCGTCTTGGAGAGTCAGCAACCCCTCGGCGACGAAGCGCACAAGTACTACGACCAATTAATTCGTCAATTGCGAGCCGACACGAAGCACGTCCAAAACGTCCAGGACTTCTGGGGCGATCCGGTCACGTCGAAAGCCGCGGAAAGTTCCGACTCAAAGGCCGTGTACGTGCAGGTCCAACTTTCCGGAAGCCAGGGCGGGGCCTCGGGAGACCAATCGGTAGCAGCAGTTCGACAAATAGTGGCGCGGACACCCCCGCCGAATGGATTAAAGGCCTATGTTACGGGCCCCGCACCGACAGTTGCGGACATGAACATCGCCGGTCAAAAGACCGTCATGCTGGTCACCGTTACGAGCCTCGCGGTGATCTTCATTACCTTGCTCTTCGTCTACCGGTCGATCACGACCGTAATCCTCCTGTTGCTGATGGTCGGGCTCCAACTGCAAGTGGCGCGAGGCATAGTGGCTTTCCTTGGTCATCTTCAGCTATTGGGCCTCACTACCTTCGCCGTCAACCTGCTGGTCGCCGCGGTCATCGCGACGGGAACGGACTACGGCATATTCTTCGTCGGGCGATATCAGGAAGCGCGTCAAGCCGGCGAAGACCGGGAAACGGCTTTCTACACCACATTTGGCGGGGTGGCCAAGGTTGTCTTGGCTTCGGGGCTGACGATCGCCGGGGCGGTTTTCTGCCTCAATTTCACCCGGTTGCCCTATTTCCAGCCACTGGGCATCCCTTGCGCCATTGGCATCACGGTTGCGGTTCTAGTTGCCCTCACGCTCGCGCCGGCACTTCTTGTGGTCGGCGGCCGTTTCGGCCTGTTCGACCCGAAGCGGGTGATTACGACCCATCGTTGGCGGCGGATTGGCACGGCGATCGTTCGATGGCCGGCACCCATTCTCGTCACGACCTTAGCGGTTGCACTTATCGGTCTATTGACCCTGCCTAATTACAAACCCAGCTATGACGATCAAAAATTCATTCCCGATGATATCCCCGCAAGTGTGGGAAATGCCGCCGCACAGCGCCACTTTCCTCAATCGCGAACGATGATGCCTGAGATTTTGTTGCTCGAGAGCGATCATGACCTACGCAATCCGGCCGATATGATCGTCCTGAATAAGGTAGCCAAGGGCGTTCTTGCGGTTCCGGGCGTTTCCACCGTGCAGTCAGTAACCCGGCCCGAGGGCATCCCGCTCGAGCACACGACGATCCCCTGGATCGTGAGCATGTCGCAGGCGAGCCAGCAAGTAAACATGGCGTTCCAGAAGGACCGCATGGATGACATGCTGAAGCAGGCCGAAGAGCTGGCGCAAATGATCCAGATCATGCAACACATGTACGGCCTGATGAAGGAACTCGTCGCAGTGACCCATCACATGGTCGGCAAAACGCATGAGATGGAAGAGATCACCGAGGAATTGCGTGGGCGCCTTGCCGATTTCGAAGATTTCTTCAGGCCGGTTCGCAGTTACTTCTACTGGGAACGGCACTGCTATGACATTCCAGTCTGCTTCGCGATAAGAAGTATATTCGATGGACTCGACGGCGTTGACGAGGTTACCGACAAGCTCAAAGAGCTAGTGGCGGACTTGGATCAACTCGACGTGCTGCTGCCGCAAATCGTCGTGCTGCTGCCACCCATGATCGAAACCATGCAGAGCATGCGGACCATGATGCTGACGATGCACAGCACCATGGCCGGCGTCATGGGCCAGATGGAATCGCAGGGCAATAATTCGGCCGCGATGGGGCAGGCTTTCGACGCATCCAGGAACGAGGATTCTTTCTACCTGCCACCGGGAATTATCAATGACTCGGAGGCCTTCAAACGGGTCGAGAAGATCTTTATGTCGCCCGACGGAAAAGCTGTCCGTATGCTCATTTCGCAAAAGGGCGATCCCGCGACGCCGCAAGGCCTTTCGCGCGTGGAGCCCATTAAAACGGCGGCCGAGGAGGCGCTCAAGGGAACCCCGTTAGAGGATGCCAAGATCTACCTCACCGGGACCGCGGCTATCACGAAAGACATCGTGGACGGCTCCAAATGGGATCTCTTGATTGCTGGGGTCGCCGCAATCTGCCTCATTTTCATCATCATGCTGATCATGACGCGAAGTTTTATTGCCGCGTTGGTGATCGTCGGTACGGTGTTGCTTTCAATGGGCGCGTCCTATGGGCTGGCGGTGCTCGTCTGGCAGAATCTTCTTGGCCTACAACTGCACTGGACGGTGCTGTCGACATCCGTGATCGTCCTCTTGGCGGTGGGATCCGACTACAACTTGCTGCTGGTCTCCCGGATGAAGGAGGAATTGGCCGCTGGTATCAACACCGGCATTATCCGGGCGATGGCCGGAACCGGCAAAGTGGTGACGAATGCGGGTCTGGTGTTTGCGTTCACCATGGCTTCGATGGGGGTGAGTGACCTGCGCAGCGTCGCTCAGACGGGCACGACGATCGGGTTGGGTCTGCTGTTCGACACGTTGGTCGTACGCGCATTTATGACGCCGTCGGTCGCCGCGTTGCTGGGACGCTGGTTCTGGTGGCCGCAACGAGTGCGTCCGCGACCCGCCAGCTCATTGCTTCGGCCGTTGGGGCCCCGCCCGTTGGTTCGTTCGTTGTTGCTCAAGCAGCCGTTGTAACTGGCGGACTTCCACTTCCAGGACAGGGACCGCGACCGTGGGGAACATCGTGACACAGCACATTAGGGACGACATTCGCCGCTGCGCCGACGTGGACGGTGTGGTCAAGGCTGCGAGGATCGCGCACCAACTGAATGCTCGCGATACCTGGCTGTTGAGGGCCGAATGAGCAACGAACACGCTCGAGCCCCTTTCGTCGCCCGGAGCATCCGCCGACTTTCGGTGCTCATCATCCTGGCGTGGGTGGCGCTGACGTTGCTTGTGACTTTCGGTGTTCCATGGTTGGAGACGGTCGGCCGAGAGCATTCCGTGCCATTGGCTCCGCAAGATGCACCGGCGGTACAGGCCATGCAGCGCATGGGAAGGGACTTCAAAGAGTCCGATTCGGACAGTATTGCGATGGTCGTGCTGGAGGGGCAGCAGCGCCTCGGCGACGACGTTCACAACTACTATGACCAACTGGTCCGCGCCCTAAAAGCAGACCCGAAGCATGTCGAGCATGTGCAGGATCTCTGGGGAGATCGACTGACGGCGGCGGGCGCGCAGAGTGACGATGGCAAGGCCGTTTATGTGCAACTGAATCTTGCCGGCAACCAAGGCACGACCTTGGGCCAGGACTCCATTGCCGCAGTACGCAATATCATCGCGCGGACACCACCGCCTCCGGCACTCAAGGTTTATGTCACCGGGCCATCAGCGCTCTTATCGGATATGCAGCAGGCTGGTGACAGATCCATTCTGAAGATGACCGCAGTTGGCGCGCTGATAATTTTTGTGGTGCTGCTTTTCGTCTACCGGTCGGTCCTCACCGTAATTCTGTTGCTGGTCACCGTGGGGATCGAGGTCCTTGCCGCCAGGGGAATCGTTGCGTTCCTCGGCGATCATAGTCTCGTCGCGCTCTCCACTTTTGCCGTGAACTTGCTGGTGGCGCTCGCAATGGCCGCCGGAACCGATTACGCGATATTCTTCTTCGGTCGATATCAAGAGGCACGTCAGGCTGGCGAGGACCGGGAAACTGCCTTCTACACCACCTACCGCGGGGTGGCTCCGGTCGTATTGGGTTCGGGCTTGACGATCGCCGGGGCGATGTTGTGCTTGGGCTTTACCCGCATGCCCATTTTCCAGACCATGGGTATGCCGTGCGCCGTGGGCATGCTCGTGGCGGTCGTGATCGCGCTCACGCTGGTTCCCGCGGTGCTCACCATCGGGAGTGGCTTCGGCCTATTCGACCCCAAGCGGATTCTCGCGTTCGGTCGATGGCGCCGGATCGGTACGTCGATTGTCCGCTGGCCCGTGCCCATCCTCGCGGCGACGATAGCAATCGCAGTGGTCGGGCTGTTGACATTGCCCGGCTACCAGACGAGCTACAACAACCGACTCTACATGCCCAATGACATAGCCGCGAATGTGGGATACGCGGCTGCCGATCGCCATTTCTCTCAATCACGAATGATGCCCGAAATCGTGATGATCGAATCAGATCACGATATGCGCAATCCCGCGGATTTCCTGGTCCTGCACAGACTAGCTAAGGCGATATTCAAAGTTCACGGCATCTCTCGGGTGCAGGGCATAACCCGTCCCGAGGGCACGCCGATTCAACACACGTCAATACCATTTTTGCTGCAAATGCAATATGCGGTTATGCAGCAAGATCAAAAATACATCAAAGACCGTACGAACGATATGCTCAAGCAGGCGGATATGCTGACTTATCAGATCTCGATGATGAAGCGCATGTACGAACTGCAGAAGCAGATCACCGCTATAACTCACGACTCGATCGGCAAAACTAAAGAAATGAGCGCCGTTATAGCTGAGATCAGGGATCACTTGAGCGATTTTGAGGACTTTTACAGGCCGATTCGAAGTTATTTCTACTGGGAGCGGCACTGCTACGATATCCCCATATGCTGGTCACTCAGGAATGTGTTTGACACACTCGATGGGGTCGATACACTGAGCGATAAGCTAGGCGAGCTCATTGTCGATCTAAACAAGATGGACGTGCTGTTGCCCCAGTTGCTCGAGGTCTTCCCGCCGACCATCGCAGTTGCGGAAGACGCGCGAAACATGCTCCTGACGGCCTACAGCACCATGTCCGGAACGCTTGGCCAAATGAATAACCAGAAAGAGAACGCCACCGCTATGGGGGCGACGTTCGACGCCGCCAAAGACGATGATTCCTTTTTCCTACCCCCCGACATCTTCAACAACGCGGACTTTAAGCGTGCGATGAGTCAATTTTTGTCCCCGGACGGTAAGGCGGCTCGATTCATCATTTCGCACAAAGGCGATCCCGCGTCACCCGACGGCCTCGCTCGTATCGATAAGATCAGGACGGCTGCCGAGGAGGCGCTCAAGACGACACCGCTGGAGCCTTCCAAGATCTTTATCGCCGGCACCGCGTCGACATTCAAAGACTTCCGTGATGGCTCCACATACGATCTCTTTATCGCGGGTGTCGGGGCGCTCTGCCTTATTTTCATCATCATGCTGATCATCACGCGAAGCTTTGTGGCCGCACTGGTTATTGTTGGCACGGTGGCCCTTTCGCTCGGCTCATCGTTCGGGCTTTCGGTACTGATCTGGCAATACATTCTGGGCATCAACTTGTACTGGATGGTGCTGCCGATGTCTGTGATCGTCCTGCTGGCGGTGGGGTCCGACTATAACTTGCTGCTAGTGTCCCGGATGAAAGAGGAAATAGCCGGCGGTATAAATACCGGCATCATTCGTGCGATGGGTGGTACCGGTAAAGTCGTGACGAATGCGGGCCTGGTGTTCGCGTTCACGATGGCCTCGATGGCGGCCAGCGATCTGCGGATTATCGGCCAGGTGGGTACCACCATCGGCCTGGGGCTATTGTTCGACACCTTGATCGTCCGCTCGTTCATGACACCGTCTATCGCCAGGCTGCTGGGACGTTGGTTCTGGTGGCCGCAGATAGTTCGTCCGCGCCCCGCGAGCCAAATGCTTCGGGCGGAGGGACCGCGTCCGCTGGTGCGTTCGTTGCTGTTGCACGGTGGCGGACACGACGATGACGCACCGACAGCCGAAATTCCGCGGCCGTCCGTCTAGGAGCCGTCGGTCTAACCGCCGCAGCGGAGAAGGTTAGCTATGTCTCGGATAGTGTCGTCCTCCCCTACGAATATGGCCAACATGCGTGCAACCACCATGAAATACTCGCCACTGTGAGTCCACTGGCGATCGAGGTTGACGGCCTCACAAAGACATTCGGGAAGAGCACGCCAGCGTTGCGTGGCGTGAGCTTCTCGGTCCCGGAGGGGACGGTGTGCGGCCTTCTCGGCCACAATGGCGCCGGCAAGACGACCACCATCAACATCCTCTCCACGCTGATCCGGCCGACTTCGGGTCGTGCCACCGTCGCCGGATACGACATCTCTCGCGAGCCCGCCCGGGTGCGTGCGAGCATCGGGGTGGCCGGCCAGTTCGCCTCGATGGACCCGCTGCTCAGCGGCCGGGAGAACCTGGTGTTGTTCGGCCGGTTGCGTGGCCTTCGTCGCAGGGAGGCAAATGCCCGCGCTGGCGAGCTACTTGAGCAGTTCGACCTCGTCGCGGCCGCCGACCGGCGGGTGTCCACCTATTCCGGAGGCATGTGGCGACGCGTCGACCTCGCCAGCGCCCTAATGGTGCTTCCGAAGGTGCTCTTTCTAGACGAGCCGACCACGGGGCTGGACCCCCGCAGCCGCCGTACCGTGTGGGCCCTGGTGAGCTCGTTGGCCCGTCAGGGCATCACCGTGTTGCTGACCACGCAGTACTTGGAAGAGGCCGATGTGCTGAGCGATTCGATCGTCGTCATCGGCCATGGAGAGGTGATAGCCAGCGGCACCGCCGAGGAGCTCAAGAGCCGGGTGGGTACGAGCTACTGTGAGGTGACTCCGGCCAATCCGGCTGATCTGCCTCAGGTCGCGGCGGCACTGGCAGGCTTGGACGGGATCGATGTCGACGCCGACACGAACTCGGTGTCGGTGGTCGCACCCGACGGGCTGGCGACTCTGGGCGAGGTGTTTCGCCGGGTCAATGCGATCGACATCGAATTCGCCGATATCTCGCTACGCAAACCCTCGCTCGATGAGGCGTTCCTGCACCTCACCGAACGAGCTGTCATCAAATCATGAGCGCCCTGGGTGCCCTCACCGAACGCTCGTTGATCTCTTCGGTCCGCGATGGCGGGATGGTCTACGAAATGGCGTCGCCCGTCGGGTATTTAGCAGGGTTCAGCGTGGCGCTGCGCGGCTTGGTTGACACCGGCCGGGTCAGTTATGCGCAGTATCTCCTGCCTGCGGTCGTCGTGCAATCGGTCGTTTTTGTAGCCCTGTTGACCGGGGACCGCGCGGCACGTGATCGCTTGTCTGCCCTGGGCGAGAGGTTGGCGACGCTGCCGATGGCCGCAGCGGTGCCCGTGAGCGCCCGCATGGCGGCGACCCTGATGCGGGCCACCCTTACCCTCTTGGTTGCTTTGATCGCCGGTTATGCCTTCGGATTCCGGATGACCGGCGGCCCAGTCTATGCGCTGGCATTTGTTTTCGTCGCGTTGCTGCTCTGCCTAGCCGTGGCGTTGGGTGCCGATGCGCTGGGGTCGAGTTCAAGCAGTTTGCAAGGGGTCAGCCACGTGCTGTTCGTCCCCCAGCTGCTGCTGTTCATGCTCTCCACCGGAATCGCCCCGGAAAAAACCTTTCCTGGCTGGCTGCGCCCGTACGTGCGCAACCAGCCGGTGTCCCAGGTTGCCGAGACGCTGCGCGGCTTGGCAGGTGGGCACGTTGCGGTCAGCAATTTGGCCGCCAGCGCGGTTTGGTGCGTGGGCATGGTGCTGGTGTTCGGCGCGATCACGCTGCGGATGCAGAGGCGGGCTCGGTGACGTCGCGGTCCGGTGTTCAAGGCTCGCTGCTGGCCCAAAGCTGGGTGCAAGCCGGTCGACTCTTTACGCGGTGGCGGCGTGACTATGGTGTGCTGTCGGGATCGCTTCTGTTTCCCATCTCCCTGATGCTGATCTACCAAGTGGTGCTGGGCGAGCGGGTGCGCGCAGTCACGGGCGTCGACAGCGTTTACGGCTTGGTCCCGCTGTGCGCAGTGCTGTCCGCTTTATTCGGTGCCCTGGGCGGCTCAGTCGGCATACAAATCGAGCGTGAGGTGGGGTTGCTCAGCCGGATGTGGGTGATGCCGGTTCACCGGGCCAGCGTGCTCGTCGGACGTATGGCCGCCGATGTAGTGCGGGCGCTCCTCGGGACGGTCCTGGTTACCAGCGTTGGGATCGTATTAGGGCTGCGCTTCACGCACGGCTGGTTGACGGTGCTGATTTACGTGCTGATTCCGTCGATAACCGTGGTCGGGTTCACGGCATTGGTGATGGCACTGGCCGTCCGCGCCAACGGCCGAGCCGTCATGACGTGGTTGGTAGGCGTCACCGTCTCGCTGGGGTTTCTCAATCCCGGTACCACTCCCATCGGGCTCTACCCGGATTGGCTTCGACCACTGGTCCGCTTTCAACCGATGTCGCCGCCCATCGAAACGATGTGGGCGCTGGCCCACGGCGGAGAGCTGGTGTTGCCTCTGGCGATGACACTCCTTTGGGCGGTGGTGTTGCTCGCGGCGTTCATTCCACTCGCCGTGCGCGGCTATCGCCGCGCCGCCGAGTCCCGCTCGTGAGGCGTTGCCGGTGGAGGGCCCAGCAGGAGCCCCCTGACGAGGACGTGCGGGTCCTTGCCGTCGTTATGGAAGGAGGCCGGCGCTGACGGAAGAGACGGGAACGAACTCCCCCAAGGTGAGCATCGTAACGACCACGCATAACCAGGAGGCCTACGTCCGCCAGGCATTCGACAGTTTTGTCGCTCAGCAAACCGACTTCCCCGTGGAGGTCGTCGTCGCCGACGATGCCTCGACCGATGCGACGACGATGATCATCGGGGAGTACGTCGAGCGCTACCCTCAGCTATTCCGGCCGATCTTTCGGCCCGAGAACCTCGGGCTCAACGCGAACCTCGTCGGGGCCCTGTCGATCGCTCGCGGCCAGTATGTTGCGCTCTGCGAGGGCGACGATTTCTGGACCGATCCCCTGAAGCTCAGCAAACAGGTAGCATTCCTCGACCAGCACCCGGACACAGCGGTGTGCTTCCATCCGGTACGAGTGATGTGGGACGACGGTCGCGCTGACGATTCGAAGTTCCCCCCGATCTACCTGCGGGGCAACCTCAGCTTAGAAGCCCTCCTCTTGATGAACTTCATCCAGACCAACTCCGTCATGTACCGCCGCCTCCAGCGCTACGACGACATCCCCCGCGACATCATGCCCCTGGACTGGTACTTACATGTCCTGCACGCGGCCCATGGCGACATCGCTATGCTGCCGGAAACGATGGCCGTCTACCGCCGACACGCAGAAGGCATGTGGCACAACCAGGTTGTGGATCCGCCAAAGTTCTGGTTGACGCAAGGTCCCGGGCATGCGGCGACGTTCGATGCCATGTTCGACCTGTTCGAGGGCGACACGGTGCGCCAGCAACTCATTGCCGTGATGGCCGACTGGATCCTGCATCAGATCGCCAAGGTCCCGGGTCCCGAAGGTCGCGCCGCACTCGAGAAAACCATCGCGCAACACCCGCGGTTCGCAATGCTTGCGCTGCAACACCACTGGGCGACGCCCGCGCAGCGGCTCACGACCATAAGGCGCAGGCTGCTTGCCGTTGCGCCGAGCCGACGGGGACTTGCCGACGTCTGGCCATCCGGTCCCAAACGCCGAAGAAGCACAAACAGTCCCGCGGGGCCGGGCAGCAACAAATGTTAGGGGGAAGTTGGTGATGCCGGCTCCGACCATCTCGGTGATAACGATCTCATTTCGCGATTTAGACGGGCTCAAGCGGACGGTGGATAGCGTGCGGGCTCAGCGCTACGGCGGACGCATCGAGCACATCGTCATCGACGGGGGGTCCGGTGACGACGTGGTGGCGTATCTGTCCAAGTGTGAGCCGGGATTTGCGTATTGGCAGTCCGAGCCCGACGGCGGAAGGTACGACGCGATGAACCAGGGCATCGCCCACGCGTCCGGTGATCTGCTGTGGTTCATGCACTCCGGCGATCGATTCTCCGATCCCGACGCGGTGGCTCAGGCCGTGGAGGCAATCTCGGGCCGGGGCCCCGCACGCGAAGTGTGGGGCTTCGGCATGGATAACCTGGTCGGCCTCGGGCGCGTCCGTGGCCCGATACCCTTTAGTCTCCGCAAGTTCCTCGCCGGCCTGCAGGTGGTTCCGCATCAGGCGTCGTTTTTTGGGTCATCGCTCGTGCGCAAGTTAGGTGGCTACGACCTCGATTTCGGAGTCGCCGCCGATCAAGAGTTCATTTTGCGAGCTGCGCTGGCGCGGGAGCCGATTACGATCCGGCGCGTGTTATGCGATTTTGACACCACCGGTGTTGGTACCAATCGCCACCCAAGCGTGGTGTTCCATGACCTGCGCCGCATGTGGGACTTGCATGGCCGGTATCCCCTGGGTGGCCGGCGAATCTCGCGGGCTTATCTGCGCTCCTGGCAGTACTACCTGCGCTTCCTGGAATACGTATTCACACAAGAAACCAAACGCCGTCAAATCTGCCATCCAAGCGAGTAGCCGTCCGCCCGGGATCCTCAATCATCCTCACGGAAGAAGATCCCGTCAGCCTGCAACATCCGCCCGTCGCGAGGGTCGGTGAAACCGGGCAACAAACCCGTCAACGTGAAGCCGAAGGAATACACGAGGTCGAGCGCCTCACGAATGAGCATGCCGCCTTCGTACAGGGGCAGGAAGGACAGTTCGAGTTGCATGCCGAGGCAACGGTCACCCACCGTTTGCTTGCCGCCGGCGATGACCTGCTTCTCGAATCCCTGGACGTCGATCTTCAGGAAAACCTTGTCCGCCGGCTGCAGCAATTCAGTCGCCACCGAATCGAGCCGGTGTATCGGGACCTCTTCCGTTCCAACATAATTCGCCGGAGGAAAGGCGTCCTGATGGCTCTTCAACATCGGCAAGATGGAACTACTTGCGCCGGCGTTGCCGGCGACGTTTATCGAGATGGTGCCGTCAACGTCACCCAGGGCGCACCGCCGGCAGTGCCAAAGTGGGTCCTTCAATGCGTTACGTTCCAGCAGCGAGAACGGTCCCGATAGGGGTTCGAATGAGATGATCCGGCCCGTGTACGCCGCCATCCTGAGGTCGGTGGCGTATTGGCCAGAATTGGCCCCGACATCGAAGACGACGCTTATCCCACGCGACTCAAGTTGCTTAACGAACTGACGCTTCGCGCCCTTCTCCG
Source organism: Mycobacterium sp. 852014-50255_SCH5639931 (assembly GCF_001665605.1). Classification (GTDB taxonomy): domain Bacteria; phylum Actinomycetota; class Actinomycetes; order Mycobacteriales; family Mycobacteriaceae; genus Mycobacterium; species Mycobacterium paraffinicum. Next base: position 37,395 of record NZ_LZSV01000038.1, on the reverse strand, counting down.
AATAAGGACGCGACACTTCGAAGGTGGTGCTACGTGCAATCAAACCCCCACGGCGGAACAAATCCACGGCGTCACACTAACACGCAAGCAGCGGTCGGCAAGGTTGGCAACCGACGCGCTCCTCCCCCGCTTGCCGTCGTTACTCTGACCGCCCCGCGTCCTAGCACCAAGTCACCGGAGCGCATTCATTTTCTCGCCGCACCGGACTTCGCGCGATACCAAGCCACGGTTGCCTCGATGCCGTCGCGCAGCGCAATCTGGGGCGACCATCCAGCGTTCCGCAATACCGAAACATCTAGCAATTTCCGCGGTGTTCCGTCAGGTTTTGTTGCATCCCAACGGGTTTCGCCGGTGTAGCCCACCGCGGCGGCCACCATCGCGGCGATCTCGCTGATGGTGTGGTCGATGCCGGTGCCGACGTTGACGTGATTCGGACCGTCGAAGTGTTCAAGAAGGTATAGACAGGCGCTCGCCAGATCGTCGACGTGCAGCAACTCACGCCGGGGGGTTCCGGTGCCCCAATTTGTCACCTCGCCGGCGCCGCCAGCCATGGCCTCCTCATACCTGCGAATGAGCGCCGGTAGCAGATGCGAGCCTGAAAGGGAAAAGTTGTCATCCGGTCCGTACAGGTTGGTTGGCATCGCAGAAATCCACGCCAGTCCATGTTGACGTCTGACCGCCTGGACCTGAAGGATGCCGGCGATTTTGGCGATCGCATATGCCTCGTTCGTGGGCTCTAGGGGACCGGTGAGCAGCGCACTCTCCTTCATGGGCTGCGGCGCGTGTTTCGGGTATATGCACGACGAGCCCAGGAATAGCAGCCGCGGCACCCGGGCGGCGACGGCTGCATCCAGCAAGTTGACCTGGATCTGCAGGTTTTGGGACAAGAAATCGACCGGATAAGCGTCGTTGGCCATGATGCCGCCGACTTTTGCTGCCGCGTCGATGATGACCTGAGGCCTGGACTCCAGAACGAAATCGAACGTCGCAGCTCGATCCGTCAGGTCAAGTTGATTGTGTGGCCGCACAAGAACATTGGCGAATCCCTCCGCGTGAAACTTTCGCAACAGGGCAGACCCAACCAACCCGCGGTGCCCGGCGATAAATACCGGCAATGCCCGGTCAAGGACGCCCACCGACGTGTCCACCGTGCTGCTCAGGCCCAACCGGGCAGCATTGGCTTGTCGATCCATGGCTTGCCATCGCACTCCAACGCCGCAACGTCCGCGTCGACCATGATCCGCGCGAGTTCGCCGGTGTGGACAGAGGCCTTCCATCCGAGCGATTGGGCGGCCTTGTTCGCGTCGCCGATCAGCGAATCCACCTCGGTGGGCCGCAGATAGCGTTCGTCGAACTTCACATATTTCTGCCAGTCGAGCCCGGCATGGTCAAATGCAGTCTGAGCGAACTCACGCACGGTGTAGCCGCGCCCGGTGGCCAAGACGAAGTCCTCGGGCTCGGGGGCCTGCAGCATCCGCCACATCCCCTCGACAAACTCCGGCGCATAACCCCAGTCGCGGACGGCGTCCAGGTTTCCCATGTAGACGTCTGCCTGGAGCCCGGCTTTGATCCGTGCCACGGCCCGGGTGATCTTCCGGGTCACGAATGTCTCTCCCCGACGCGGGGATTCGTGATTGAACAAGATGCCGTTTACCGCAAACAATCCGTAGGCTTCCCGATAGTTGCGGGTCGCCCAGTACGCGTAGACCTTCGCCGCGCCATAGGGCGATCGTGGATAGAACGGTGTTTGCTCGTTTTGCGGCGGCGGAGACGCGCCGAACATCTCCGACGAGGACGCCTGATAGAAGCGGCAGTCCACCCGCGAGAGCCGGACAGCTTCAAGCAGCCGGATCGATCCCATACCCGTGGTGTCGCCGGTGTGCACCGGTTCGTCGAAGCTGACGCGCACATGCGACTGGGCTGCAAGGTTGTACACCTCGTCGGGGTCGATGGTGCTGAGCAAAGTCACCAAACGAGTGCCGTCGCTGAGGTCACCGTAGTGCAAGAACAGCCGTGCGTCCGGCTGGTGCGGATCGACGTAAAGGTGATCGATCCGCGACGTGTTGAACGTCGATGCGCGACGGATGAGCCCGTGGACCTCGTATCCCTTGCTCAGCAGCAATTCAGCAAGGTACGAACCGTCCTGGCCGGTGATTCCGGTTATGAGCGCTCGCTTCACTCGGTACCTACTTCTGCAGATTCATGCTTGTCCCCACGCGTCCCATAGCCCAGCGTGGACGTCTCACTCCTCGTTGTATGCCACGACGGCGGGACATCCAATAGTAGTTGTCGAGGCAAGTGAGATGTTGCTACCGTGCCTGGCCAATCCCTGAGCAAACCGATTGGACTCAAGCTTTCCGACCAGCGGAGTCTGGGAATCGCCGCCGGAAGGCACCGACCAATAGCCAAGATGCGCTGGCAAGAACGCGGCTTATAGCTGTTCTTCAGCGCCCGTCCGCGTGTTAACCACTGGCAATCCTCTAAGCGAAGCCAGCCGGCGCTCACCACGGAGGTAGGTCCGCAGGCCATTGCTATCCATTGGGCTCCCGAACCTGGAAACCACATGGCCTTCCTTCGCGGAAAGGGGCTTGAGGCCATGCGGCAGTTCGGATCGGACGAAGTAGGCATTGTTGCCCGCGCTATTGCTGCCAATGAAGTCGTATCCCTTGGATTGGGCCAGATTGCAGAGTGCGGGCAGAGAGGCACCGAAGTACAGATTGCTAGCGCGTTCCCCCCTACAGAACTTCGGGTCATAAGGAATCGTGACCGCGTGCTCCGCTCCGAACACGCTGTTGTATTCGATGATGGCGATCGCCGGGCGTACAGCTGTTAGGGCACGCCACACCCAATAGTCATTGCCGTCTATATCGATATGCAAAATGCCGATGTCCCCCTCAAACCCGTGATCCAACAGCAACTGGTCGATGTTCTCTGCGGTCACGAAGGCGCATTCGCTCTGAAGGTCATGCCGCCATGAGAGCTGATCACGTCTAATGAAGTCGACATGTTGACTGGAGCCATCCATGACTAGGCCTCGCCAGTTGTTGTTCATGAGCAGGAATCTGGTGTTCGCCTCCTGGTAGTTTCCCACCCCAAATTCTACGAACGTGTCAGTGACGCCCGAAAGCCGGTGAATGAGCCACTGGATAATGCCGTCGTCTCCAAATTGGCTAAAGATTGAGAACTCCACATCGGAGAGGCTTTCAATTGACTTCAGCTCCCGCACCCGCCATGCCAACTGGCGACCGATGAGAGCGCGCTGCTTCTCCTCACCCGACTTCAGAAGTTCTGTCCATATAGCGAATGGGTTCAAGTAAAGTTTCACGTTTATCCTATTCTCACCAGCGTGCGCTCACACCGTTCGGAGCTGAAAGACCGTCGGATGTCCGGGATGAAGGTGACTGCGATATCGACGCGGTCTTGGTCACTTTACTCGCCACCTCCCATTAGCGTGCCGCCACCGTCATTGTCAATCCGTTGAAGCCCATCAACACATCCGACGCGCAACTCATGTGGTGCGCAGTTTGGCGCCAGCGCACCACCGACCCCCGCGCTAAGCTCGCCCGACGCCTTTGGCGCAATGCGGATCGAACTCGATTACGCACAGTTGCCCAATCCAGCGCGTATCAGGCAAGCCGGGTGGTCGGGCCGCGTCGACACAGAGTGCGCAACCGCGCCTTGCGCGAGAATCGATCGCCGAGTCACTGAACCGCTACCGCAGGCCGATCACGGCTAGAGGCTCGTCGGCGATCGCACCGGACCTACCCTGCCGGATCGAAAAAATTTGGTTCCTGGCGGGAAGAGCCGGGCGTAATCCGCGAGTGTACGACCTGGGCCTGGTCAGCAAAGCGCCCTGCAAGTCACGTATCACGGGCACCGCCGTAAATGAAGAGGGTTGCCGCCGGGAGAGATCTCCTGCCAGTACCAGAAGGAGGGTAAGAAGTCACCCTACAATCAGTGTGTGCCACTCCATCGCTCTCGCGATCGCTCGGCCAGCGCATAGTTGTCACGACGGCGCGTCTGCGTTCGGGAGGCTTGCCCGTCTCACTGAAAGTGCCGTAGGTTCGGGTTGTCCTGCTTCCGCAATTGCTGACTAGCGGGAGGCGCTCAGAAGGGTTTGATGCCGTGCAGTGCCGCATCTGCAGTTCGAGCACCAGGCTGGCGTTCAGACAGAAGGTGCTGAGCAAGTACGACTCCGCGTTCTATTTCTGCGAGAACTGCGGTGGCTTGCAGGCCGAAGACCCCCATTGGCTGGACGAAGCGTATACGAGCCCCGTGGCGTCGGCGGATACCGGAATCCTGTGGCGCAACTTCCACTTGGCCCGGACGACGTCGGTGCTCCTTTACTTTCTCTTTGATCGACACGGCCGGTTCCTTGATGCGGCCGGGGGCTACGGCATTTTCACCCGCCTGATGCGCGATATCGGCTTCGACTACTACTGGACCGACAAGTACTCGCCCAACCTGACCGCCCGCGGCTTCGAGGCGGTCCCGAATTCCGGCGGCCCATATACGGCTGTCACCGCGTTCGAAGTGATGGAGCATCTCCCCGACCCGGTCAGTTTCGTGGCCGAGCTCCTCGAAACAACGGGCACCGACACCATCATCTTCACCACCGAACTCTTCAGCGGCGACCCTCCCGCACCGGAGGCGTGGTGGTACTACGCCTTCCCCACCGGCCAGCACATTACCTTCTTTCGGCGATCGACCCTGGAGTTCATCGCGAAGCGCTTCGATATGCGCTTCTACTCCTCCGGTATGCTCCACATCTGGACACGAGCAAAACTCAATCCGCTGGCCTTGCGTGCGCTTACTTCGCCGATCGCGGTGAGCCTCCTCAACGGCGTGCCACGGCGCGCGCTCGAGTCCCGAACCATGGCTGACCACGAGAGGCTAATAAGGGCCAATGGAGGTTAGTGCTTCGCACACGCCTACGCATACATGTCGAGGGCTCGCTGAAGCGGGATAGAGAAGCGGCATGAGAGCGCTCATCTGCGGCATTTCGGGTCAGGACGGCGCCTACCTGGCGCGCCTGCTGCTCGACAAAGAATACGAGGTATTCGGCACATCGCGCGACGCACAGATCGGTCGGTTCGCGAATCTCACACGACTGGGCATACGCGACCGCGTGCACCTTGAGTCCATGGCTACCAATGACTTTCGCAGCGTGCTGAACGTGCTACGGACCACCGCTCCAGACGAAATCTACAATCTGGCCGGGCAAAGTTCGGTCGGGCTGTCGTTCGAGCAGCCGGTGGAAACCCTCGAGAGCATCGCCATCGGTACAATCAACCTGCTTGAAGCAATACGCTTTTTGGACAGGCCGGTTCGCTTCTACAGCGCCGGCTCCAGCGAATGCTTCGGAGATACGGGCGGCCACGCGGCGAACGAGCAGACCCCTTTCCACCCTTGTAGTCCCTACGCAGTAGCCAAGAGCACCGCCCACTGGCTGGTCGCAAACTACCGCAGCGCATATGGGCTGCACGCAAGCACCGGAATTCTGTTCAATCACGAATCCCCGCTGCGACCTGAGCGTTTCGTAACAAAGAAGATCGTGGCAGCGGCGGCCCGCATCGCCGCCGGCGAGCGCTCCCGTCTCACATTGGGCAACATCCGTATCAAACGCGACTGGGGATGGGCGCCCGAATACGTTGACGCCATGTGGCGCATGCTGCAGCAGCCCACCGGCTCTGACTTCGTGATCGCGACGGGTGAGAGCCATACCCTCGAGGAGTTCGTGGAGACAGCGTTCCGAGAGGTGGGACTCGACTGGCGCGCTCATACGGACCTTTCGGAGGCATTGAGGCGCCCTTCGGATCTCGCCGAAGGACTCGGCGATGCCTCTATGGCACGCGAACTATTGGGCTGGTCGCCGCGTTACCGCATGAGTGATGTCGTCAAGGCAATGGTGAAGGCCGAGCTCGCCGAGACGGAGCGCCCATGAAAGTTGCGTTCGACCATCAAATCTTTTCAATGCAGCGATATGGCGGCGTTTCACGCTATTTCTTCGAGCTTGCAACCCGCCTTCCTGACCATGGGGTGTCGGAGGCATGCGTCGTCGCTCCGTGGTACATCAACAACTACCTGGCTGCTGATTCTGGCCGCCGGATCACACGTGGTCGCTACATTCGCGGGAAGCCGCGCACCTTGGCCGGTATTCCAATCGTCCATGTCGGGAACCAGCTCGCCGCCCCCCTGGCATGGCGGGGAATTAATCCGGACATTGTGCACGAGACATATTTCGCTCCAAGGCCTTTCGGTAAGGGCCAGCGCCGCGTTGTGACGGTCTATGACATGATCCATGAGCTATTTGCCGCCGAGTTTCCCGACGCCGCACAGGTGACCGCTGCCAAACGCGCGGCGGTCAATCGCGCCGACCATGTGATCTGCATTTCTGAAAACACTCAACGGGACCTAGTGCGTCTATATGAGATCGATCCGGCGCGAACAAGCGTGGTTCACCTCGGGTACTCGATGACCACAGAGTTGGATGCCGCGAAGGTTGATAGCGGCGAGCCCAAGCCCTCGCTCCTGTACGTGGGGCACCGCGGCGGCTATAAGAATTTCAGGACCCTGCTTCAGGCCTACGGCAGCTCGCCTTTATTGCGGGAGTTCGAGTTGATCGCTTTCGGCGGAGGCCCGTCGCTCCCCCAGGAGCAAGACGAGATTCAGCGGTTAGGCATCACGGACCGCGTGCGCTTCGAGTCGGGGTCGGATCGGGACCTGGCGCTACGCTATCGGGCGGCCGCCGCGTTCATCTGTACGTCGATGTACGAGGGTTTCGGCCTCCCTCCGCTCGAAGCCATGAGTCATGGCTGCCCCGTCGTGTGCAGCACCGGCGGTTCACTCCCGGAAGTGGTCGGAGATGCCGGGATTTATTTCGACCCCGCGAGTGCGGATGACCTGCGCGCGGTTCTGGAACGTGTTGCGACCACAGAGGATTTGCAGACCGATCTTCGGGCGCGCGGATACTCACGCATCTCCGCCTTCTCGTGGGACAAGTGCGCGGCGGAAACCGCGCAGATCTACCGCCAGATCGTGTGACCGCCGTTTGGTCCGAACCGCGGCGCTTCCCCACGCGGTGTCGGTGCGGCTTGAGCGCCTGATGGTGCACATCATCCACCACTGGTCGGACCACTTCGACTTTCTGTTCAGGTGCGGAGCGTTTCTGTTCAGGTGCGGAGCGTCTAATCGGGATCGACTTCCCAGCTGGCAATCACATTGTCGGGCACCGGGCGCGCGGACTGAATGACCGCCTTGCGCCCCACCAACTCCGTCTGGGCATAATCCTCGATGCCAGCTCAGACCAGCTGCTCGGATTTTCGCGCGAACGCCGTAAAGGAAGTACGGGTCTGTGTCGACGGCGATAAAATCCACCCCAAGCCTGGCCGCCTGGTAGGCGGACCCACCCGAGCCGAACTCGAGGTACCGTTTTGCGCGCCCCAATCGCTCGAGGAACCAGGCGGTGGATTCCGGACTGTCGAAGTGCGGCATGTCCGGCACATGGAGCCACCCTGGCCGCTGGCGTACCGCGAACGCAATCCGCTCCCGAAACTTTGTCACTCCGAAAGCCCCCTTCCAGGCCGAAACTCTGCCGGGGCGGGTTGCGCTGAGGGAGAGATCTGCGAAGGAGACATAGGCGTGGATTGGCTCGACACGGTGGCCTGTTAGCCCTCGCGGCGGCATCGGAAGGCGGGGATTCGAGGCGAACGCGGAGAAAAAGTGCGTGAGATCGTTTATGAAGGCTATAGGGGGATCGCAGGTTGATCCGCGCTTGTGAGACATGAGCACGATCGATAGAGAAGCGAAGAGGTTAGCTTGAAGATTTCGGTGATCGGATCCGGCTACGTCGGCCTCGTCACGGGTGCCTGCCTGGCTGACAGTGGTAACGAGGTCATCTGCGTTGACATCGATCAGGCCAAGATAGACCGGCTGCTGGCAGGAGAAGTCCCGATCTATGAGCCCCGCCTGGCTGAGCTGATCGAAACGGACCGGGAGAACGGGCTCATCGACTTCACGACCGACGTGCGGCGCGGAATCGAACATGCAGACGTGATCTTCATCGCCGTGCCAACGCCGATGGGCGAGGGGGGCGCGGCCGACCTCGCCCACGTCTATTCAGCGGCCGATGACATCGCGTGTCATATGGACCGCTACAAGGTCGTCGTCAATAAGTCGACCGTCCCTGTCGGCACCGCCGACGAGGTTCGAGCGATCATCCGCAAGAAGACCAAACACGAGTTCGACGTCGTGTCGAACCCCGAATTTCTGAAGCAGGGCAAAGCGGTCGCCGACTTCATGCAGCCCGACCGCGTGGTGATCGGCGGCGACTCGGAGCGCGCCCTCGATATCATGCGAGAGCTCTACGAGCCGTTCCTGCGCACCTTTCATCCCCTGATCGTCATCGACATCAAGAGCGCCGAGATGGCGAAGTACGCCGCCAACTCCTTTCTCGCGACGAAGATTTCCTTTATCAACGAGATCTCGAACTTATGCGAGAAGGCCGGCGCCGACATCTCGGCGGTGCGGGAGGCCATCGGGGCCGATAAGCGCATTGGCTATGACTTCCTGTTCCCCGGGATCGGCTATGGCGGCTCTTGCTTGCCGAAAGACGTTCAGGCCCTTCTCCATACCGGGGAGGCTCTCGGGTCGGACATGCGTCTGCTGCGCGCGGTCGAGCAGGTCAATCAAGAGCAAAAGGTCGCTCTCGTATCCAAGATCGTCACCCGTTTCGGGGATGAGTCGTCCCCGAAGAGTCTGCAAGGCCAACGCATCGCGCTCTGGGGCCTCAGCTTCAAGCCACGAACCGACGATGTGCGCGAGGCACCCTCCTTAATCATCGCGAAGAGGCTGGTCGAGCTCGGGGCACTGGTGCGGGCCTTTGATCCTGAAGGAACCGAGCAGGCGAAAAAAGCGCTCGGGGAGTCGATCGAGTACGCCGAGAACATGTACGACGCAGTCGAGGGCGCCGACGCGTTGCTCCTGCTCACGGAGTGGAAACAGTTCCAGCGACCGTCATGGCAACGCGTCAAGTCGGCCATGCGTGGCTACGTGGTTTTCGATGGCCGCAACATCTACGACCCTGAGCGCCTGCGGGCCGAGGGCTTCGATTACTACGGCATGGGCCGGATTTAAGGCACTCAGATGAGAGCTTTCGTCAGGGCGGCCGCCGGCCTCATGAGGTCCCACCTCTGGGACCGCCTTCTCGCCGCCGCGGCGTCGCGGTTCTGGGCCTCGACAATGAGCGTCACAACAAGGAAATAAGTCATGAGATTTAGTGAACTACCGTCACTTCCTTTTGTAAATTTATATGCCGGCGATATTCCTGACACGCCGGAATACCGCAGTAGCAAAAAAGTGGGTCTGTCTCTGGCGCAAGAAAATGAATGGCACATTCGCCACGATGTCTCAAAGCCGCTTCCCATCCCGGATGGCTCCGTTGACATCTACCAGTCCGAGGATGTTTTTGAGCACATAACCTATGAGAAAATTCCCGCTACAATATCTGAAATATACCGAGTTCTGAAATATGGCGGGCTTTTCCGGTTGTCAGTTCCCGACTATCGGTGCGATATTCTGGTTGAGAGATCAATCAAAGATCCGAGGGGCAATATTATATTCGACCCGTTCGCCGGTGGAGCATATAGGCGGCGGTTTTTGGCTTTTGGGAAGAAAAGAGTCACGAGGGGTGGACATGTCTGGTTTCCGCGATATGAAACCGTGGTTGACCTCTTCAGCGATACCGAGTTTTCTTCGATCGAATTTCTCCACTATTATGATCAAAAGGGAACTCCCCATACCAAGCCCATTGACTATACAAAAGGTTTTGTTCAAAGAACCCCCGACCATGACACTCGCGTGTCATCCCCCTACAGGCCAATGTCAATAGTGGTTGACTGTATCAAATGATCAACGAATCAGGTTCCATCCCAATTATCTTCATCGTGTTCAACCGGCCCGACGCCACCAGACAGGTCTTCGAGGCAATCAGAGCCGCGAAGCCCAGGGAGCTCTTGGTGATCGCCGACGGCCCCCGCGCGCATAGGCCTGAAGAGGCCGAGAAATGCGCGACGACGCGCGCGATAATCGATGGAGTCGACTGGGACTGTGAAGTTCACCGGAATTTCTCCGAGTCCAACCTAGGCTGCCGTCGTCGCATCTCCTCGGGCATAACCTGGGCATTCGGGCTCGTCGATAGGGCAATAATACTGGAAGACGACTGCATGCCCTCGGTCTCGTTCTTCCACTACTGTGCCGTCCTGCTCGACCGGTACGAGCAGGACGAGCGAGTCATGATGATCTCCGGAAATAACTTTCTGTTCGGGCATGGCGAGACGGCGGATAGCTATTACTTCTCTCGGTATCCGCACGTGTGGGGTTGGGCCACCTGGAGGCGAGCCTGGGACAAATACGACCCCGACATGGCGCAGTGGCCGCAGATAAGAGACAGGAAGCTGTTCGACCAGTATTTCCCGAAGTCGATCGAGCGCTACTACTGGGAGTCCATTTTCCAACACGTTTACGACGGCAACATCAATAGTTGGGCCTACCCGTGGACTTACAGCATATGGGCAAACTCCGGCCTTTGCGTTAGCCCTGCCCGCAACCTGGTCCGGAATATCGGCTTCGATGCCGAGGCGACGCACACGAAGTGGGACAAAATCTACACTTCGCTCTCTTCGCTGGGCGCCGAGGAGCTGCACCTCCCCCTCACCCATCCGGCGACCCTCCTGGCAAGCTCTGACAAGGACCAACTCGAGGCGAGGCTCCGTGCTGCTCGTTCAAGGGGCCCACTGCATACCTTGAACAGATACATCGCCGTGCTCAAGGTGCGAGCCAGGAGGGCGACTGGGCGTGGTCAGTGGCCCGACCCCGGGTTGCTGTTCCGCGGCGGCGGCTGAGGGTCGATGCCGCAACCGTTGTCGGCATGGAACTGGAGGGAATCATGGCCGCGAGGAAGCGGCACAGTCGACGACACACTGGCTTGTGCCTCGGCAGCGTGGTCGGGCGCGTCAACGGACCCGAATTAACTTGCAACGCAGTGGCCTGCGCCTGGCCGATGTCTTATGACTGGGAGCAGTCAGACTTGGCCGTGGGCCAAGGATTTCTCCACCCCGAGCACAACCTCCCCCTGGATCCCCTCGCGAAGCATGCACATCGGCGGGTTGGCAACCGCCGCCTCCCAGGCGACACCACGGCAAGAGGATCCCCCAACATACATTCGGACCGGCGGCGAACGCCCAGCCGGCCGTCGAAGAGCCAGACATAATGACCACTGGCGTCGCCGCGCTCACAAACGAAAGGCAGGATTTGTCGTGAAATTTGCGCTGGCAAGCTACGGAAGCCGCGGGGATATCGAGCCCTGTACCGCTGTCGGCCGCGAACTGCTGCGCCGCGGGCATGAAGTGCGGATGGCCGTCCCGCCCAACCTGGTTGGCTTGGTCGAGACCGCGGGGCTTGAGGCAGTCGTCTACGGGCCGGATCAGCCAGAGGGGTATTGGGACGTGGATTTCCTCCGCAAGTTCTGGAAGATCCAGGATCTGATCAGGATGTGGCGGGAAGCTCAGGAGCTCCTTGCCCAGGCGTGGGCCGAGATGAGTACCACGCTGACAGCGCTGGCGGAGGGGGCCGACCTGCTGTTAACCGGCCCCGGTTTCCCGGGGATCCCCGCGAACGTCGCGGAGTACCACAACATTCCGTTGGCCACGCTGCATTTCTTTCCGATGCTGCCCAATGGCCAACTCTTTCCGGTCCTGCCATCACCGTTGATCCGCTTCGCAATGACGATGCTGGACGGGTTGCAGTGGCACGTGACGAAGAGGGCCGAGGACGCGCAACGCCGTGAATTGGGCCTACCGAAGGCTACATGTCCTGCGCCGCAACGGATCACAGAACGCGGAGCGCTGGAAATCCAGGCCTACGACGAAGTGTGCTTTCCCGGGCTGGCAGCTGAATGGGCGAAATGGGCCGACCAACGGCCCTTCGTTGGCACGCTGACGATCGAGTTGGGGACGGATGCCGATGACCAGGTCGCGTCGTGGATTGCCGAGGGAACACCGCCGATTTGCTTCGGCTTCGGCAGCACGACGGTCCAATCTCCCGCCGCCACGGTCGAAATGATCAGCGCAGCCTGCGCGCAGTTAGGTGAACGGGCGTTGATTTGCTCCGGTTCGAGTGACTACAGCGACGTGCCGCATTTCGACCACGTCAAGGTGGTGGGCGCGGTGAATTACGCGGCGGTCTTTCCCGCCTGCCGCGCGGTCGTGCACCACAGTGGCGCGGGCACCACGGCCGCAGGCCTGCGCGCCGGAGTCCCCACGTTGAGCCTCTGGAGCATGGGCGATCAAAGGATCTGGGCGACTCAGGTCAAACGACTGAAAGTGGGCACCGCCCGGCGCTTTTCGGCCACTACCCGCGAATCGCTCTTTACAGATCTGCGCCAAATCCTTGCCCCCGAATATGCCGCACGAGCCCGCGAGATCGCCACCCGGATGACCAAACCCGCCGAAAGCATTGCCGAAACCGCCGACCTTCTGGAAAGGTTCGTCGGCCCGGGGCGCTCCGACTACTAGTTGGCAAGGCGGATTGCGGCGGCGTGAGTTGATTGGACCAGCCACCGGGGCGGAGAGCAGCATCGCCAACGTCGTCCGCACCCATGGGGCGAACACCGGCCGCGCCGGCACCCGGCGGTGTGGCTCGAAAACCAACGTCGATCGCCCAGCCGACAAATAAGGAACCGGAATAATGACCGATACCCATGAAGCCGCGGACGCGCGGTAACTGCAAGGCTAGGATTCGTGATGAAATTTGCCCTGGCCAGCTATGGGACCCGCGGCGACGTCGAGCCTTCCGTCGCCGTCGGGCGCGAACTCATACGCAGAGGACATGATGTCCGCATCGCCGTGCCGCCCGAGCTGGTGAGCTTCGCCGAGTCGGCTGGACTGACGGCGGTCCCCTACGGACCGCAAGTACAGGAGTTTCTCAATGAGGAGTTCCTTCGCAATATGTGGAGAGACTTCTTCCGCAGCGCCTGGACAATCCGTGGTCCGATCAAGGTCGTGCGCAGAGTCTGGGAGCCCATCGTCCGCTACTGGGGCGACGTGAGTCTGACGCTGATGTCGCTGGCGGACGGAGCGGACCTGCTATCCACTGGCCTAAATTTTGAACAAGCCGCCGCCAACGTAGCGGAGTATTACGACATTCCGTTGGCCACGCTGCATCATTTTCCGATGCGGGCCAACGGTCAGCTCGTTCCAAGCGCGCCATCGATGCTGGTCCGCTCTACGATGACGGCGGTCGAGTGGCTGTTTTGGCGCTCGACCAAGAAGGCCGAGAACGCGCAGCGCCGTCAACTGAACCTGCCGAAGGCACGGCGTCGCTCGACGCGACGGATCGGCCAACGCGGTTCGCTGGAAATCCAGGCCTACGACGAGGCGTGCTTCCCCGGCCTAGCGGCCGAGTGGGCGAAATGGGACGATAGGCGGCCTTTTGTCGGTGCCTTGACGATGGAGTTGACGACCGAGGCGGATGAGGATGTCGCATCGTGGATCGCCGCGGGAACACCGCCAATTTGCTTCGGCTCGGGCAGCATACCGGTCGAGTCTCCGGCCCAGACTGTCGAAATGATCGCTAAGGCTTGCGCGCATTTGGGTGAGCGGGCGTTAATCTGTTTTGGAGGAACGGATTTCAGCGGCGTCCCGCACTTTGACCACGTCAAAGTGGTGGGCGTGGTGAACTACGCCGCCGTCTTTCCCGCCTGCCGGGCGGTCGTCCACCATGGCGGGTCCGGGACCACAGCCGCAAGCATGCGCGCCGGTGTTCCCACGTTGATCCTGTGGAGCTCCGCCGATCAGCCTTACTGGGGGAATCAAATAAAACGGCTGAAAGTGGGTACGGCCCGGCAGTTTTCGCTCACCACCCAGGAGTCGCTGGTCGCAGACCTACGCCAGATCCTCGCCCCCGAATACGCCGTTCGGGCCCGCGAGCTCGCCGCCCGAATGACCCGACCCGCCGACAGTGTCGCCAAAGCCGCCGATCTCCTAGAAGATGCCGCCCGCCCCAAGGCATAGCCGGCAATGAGGCAAGCCCAAGTCCGACAATGCCGTACCTCGGTATCTCGCCTGAAGAGGGCGTGTTAATCCCCCGGCGTAGCCGTGCCGCCCGCCCCCAGATGAATTCATTGGCGCCCCCAATGGAGTGCTTACCCGGCCTGCCGGCCGCAATTCGTACGAGTTATTTGCGCCCATCAGCGCTTTTAGCGGCGGCGACCAACTCCGGAAAACCACCAATTGCAGCCATTACGGCGGTGACAATTCTTGCGCGGAAGGCCGACGCTACAGGTGCGGACCGCCCGGTATGGCGATGCTCCATCACGTGAACTCGCAACCGGCGCCGACGGATCGGGCCGGGCCGGCCGGCCCGTGAATCTCACGATGGGCCGGAGCCCACCGATTTAATGTTCGAGAAACTCAGGAGCCTATTGACGACGTCCATTCGGGTCTATGCTCATCACACCACGGTAGAACCGATGTGAGATGGGGGCCGTATTGTCCGAGCGCAGTTGCCGTGTGTGCGGCGGGGAGCTTCGGCAGGTGCTTGACCTCGGTCGTCAGCCTGTCTCAAATGCATTTGTCAAGGCCGAAGAGAGCGCCAAAGTGCCGTTCTTCCAACTCGCGGTGGGGCTCTGTGCGTCTTGCACAATGGTGCAACAGCTTGACGAGGTCCCGCCGAACGAAATGTATCGTGCCGACTATCCCTACCGCGCATCTGGCTCCGCATTGATCCGGAGACACGGCGAGGAGGTGGCCCGGCACATCCTGCGAGCCTGTCCCGGCGGCCGGGACAGGTTTGTCGTTGAGATCGGCAGCAACGACGGCGTCATGCTGAAGACGCTGAGCGAGGCCGGAATACGACACCTGGGGGTGGACCCGGCCGCCGGGGCGGGCGAGGTGGCCCGGGCACATGGTGTCAACGTGCGCACGGATTTCTTCAACGCGCCAACGGCCGGCGAAATTCGTGACGAGCATGGGCCAGCGCACTTGATCTATTCGGCAAACACAATCAGCCACATCTCCTACCTCGACTCAATTTTCAACGGGGCCGACATCCTGCTTGCCCCGGACGGACTGTTCGTATTCGAGGATCGGTATCTCGGCGACATCCTGAAGCGCGTCTACTTCGACCAGATCTACGACGAGCACATCTATCTCTTCTCGGTCCGTTCAGTGCAGGCGACGGCCGCACGTTTCGGCTTCGACCTCATCGACGTCCAACACCTCCCGCTACACGGGGGTTCCATCCGCTACACCGTCGCTCGTGCGGGGGCGTCGGAGCCGACCGCCGCCGTCGCGGAGTTCCTGGCGCGAGAAGAAATCGAGGGCATTGCCGAGGAAGAGACCTTCGTTCGATTTTCCGCCAATATCGATTGCATCCGCGCGGACCTCGTCAAACTCCTCCGCGACTTGCGTTCCGACGGCCGACGTGTCGTGGGGTACGGGGCCACCTCGAGGAGCGCCACGGTTATGAACTACTGCCATATCGGCCCCGATCTTCTTCCTATCGTGTGTGATTCGACCCCAGAGAAGCAAGGGCGTCTGACCCCGGGCTCACAAATTCCCGTTTGCTCGCCGGAGGTCTTTTCGCACCCCTACCCCGACTACGCCCTGCTGTTTGCGTGGAACCACGCTGAAGAGATCATGGCCAAGGAACGTGGGTTTCAAGAGAACGGCGGACGGTGGATCCTCTACGCACCGGATGTTCACCTCGTTTGATGCCGCTCGGACGGCCAGAAGCGACTTGCTGAAGCTATGCGGATTGCACCGACAATCCTTCGGTCCTAGTCAGCGCCGCTTGCCGAATGTGGTGGCCGACCTAATCGCGCCGGCTTGACCAAAGAAGACCGGGTTGTTGAGCTATCTGTGGAACTCGGCTGACGCTAGATGATTCACCGATATGATCAACCGCGGGCCGCACCCGCGAACGCGTGCGGTTGATTTCTTTTTGCACTCGAACGGGAGGCATCGGCTCGTGTCAACGTCCGTGCTCATCACAGGTGGAGCAGGGTTTATCGGGTGCAAGCTGTCAAGCCGACTTGTCGAAGTCGGGCACGAGGTCGCCGTAATGGACGTGCTTCTCCCGCAGGTCCACGGTCGGCGCGCAGCCGTCGACCTTCCGCCGTCGGTGCGCTTCTTCACCGGTGACGTCACCCATGCGCCCGACTGGGATGCCGTGCTGCGGTTGTTCCGCCCTTCTCAGATTGTGCACCTGGCGGCCGAGACGGGAACGGCACAGTCACTGTCAGCGGCGACGCGGCACGGCGCTGTCAACGTCGTGGGCACGACGCAGCTTCTTGACGCCCTGACTCGCGCCGAAATCGTCCCTGACCAGCTCGTTGTGGCCTCGTCCAGGGCCGTCTACGGCGAGGGGGCTTGGCGCTCTGGAAGCCACATCTTCTATCCGGGACCGCGCAGCCACGCACAATTGGTCGCCGGTAACTGGGACCCCCAGGGCCCCACGGGCGAACGGGCGATGCCCCTTCCGAGCTGCGCGGGGCGAACGGAGCCCCGCCCCACCAACGTCTACGGCGCGACCAAGCTCGCCCAGGAGCACCTGCTGACCGCCTGGGCGGCCGCGCACGATACCAATGTAAGCGTGCTGCGACTGCAGAATGCTTACGGGCCTGGGCAGTCGCTGACCAATCCATACACCGGAGTGGTTCCTTTCTTCGCACGTTTGTCGCGCGAGCAGCAGCCCTCCGAGGTCTACGAAGATGGCCAGATCCTTCGTGACCTCGTCTACATCGACGATGTCGTTGATGCGCTATTCGCGACGGTGCAGCAACCTGCAAACGGGGCACGCTGCCTCGACATCGGTTCGGGAGTCGCGACCAGCATCCATGAGCTTGCCCGGAAAATCGCCGCCGTGTTCAACGCCCCGGAACCGATCGTCGTTCCGAAATTTCGCGACGGTGACATACGCGCCGCCAGCTGCGACATCGAGCCGGCGAAACACGACCTCAACTGGCATCCTAAGTGGGCGCTGGACGAGGGACTCCATGCGCTGCTGCAATGGATTGGCGAGCAGCACTTAGCTTCCGGGGAAAGCGATCATGCAGGTGCATCGGGTCGTCCCGCCGAACATGCTGGGCGCCGGTAACACAGAGCGCCTTCGAAGCTCTAGCGGCAGAAGCAAATTCGCTGCCGAAACTGCCTCCCACGTCGCGAGGTTTCTCGCGTTAGGTGCCGGATCGCAAGCTCACCGGTCCCGCGCCACCCGATCGGTGTCAACGCAGCAGAGGTGAACGGTCGCGATCCAAGGCATCCGATGTGGCACGCGCGAATGCGGGCCGGGCTGGTCCCGTCCGGCAGGCTCCCCACGCATCCCTGCGGTGAAGCGCTGCCGATTGCGGCCTTACACGGTGAGCAACGCGGACGCGCGTGCAGACATCGCCGGACGCGTGCAGTCTGCCTGCTTAGCAGGACGCTTGCCGGTGTGGTTAATCTAACTCCGGCAACCCGCTTCTAGAAAAGCCCAAACGCGCAATGAGGCGTCGACAGGGCGTCTAGGCTCACCACCGGCAGTACTGGCATCCGAGACACAGGGGGACGGTTTTGACCGTGACCGAGAGCGACGTCCGATCTCTCTACCTCGATCAGGTCCGGCGTGACCTGACCAGGTATGGCATGGACCAGCTAGTGCCCGTGGGGTGGCCACTGCAGATGCGCGCCAGCGTGGGGTGGTTGACGTGGCTTCCCTTCATCAAGAACCGCAACTTGATGCTGGTGCGTAAACGCCCGTTCGACAAGCGAGCGCGTGACTTCGGCATGGACTGGCCGGCCGACGCTGAGACGATGATCGGAATGCAGCGACTTACCAGTCTGCAGCATTGCGTCGAGACTGTACTGACCGAGGATATCCCCGGTGATCTGATCGAATGTGGAGTATGGCGGGGCGGAGCATCTATTTTGATGCGCGCGGTTCTGGCGGCATATGGCGATAAGACGCGAAACGTATGGCTAGCCGATTCGTTTGAGGGCGTGCCGCCCCCGGACACCGCGAACTACAAAGAGGACAAGCTGCCGCGGTTTGCATTGGGTTTGCATCACGCAGCGCCCGTCCTGGCGGTGTCGGAAGCTGAGGTCAGAGCGAACTTCGAGCGCTACGGCCTGTTAGACGAGCAAGTGCGCTTTCTTCCTGGCTGGTTCAAGGACACGCTGCACAAAGCCCCGATAGAGCGCATTTCGGTATTGAGGCTTGATGGCGACCTTTACGAATCGACAATCCAAGCGCTCGATGCCTTGTACCCGAAACTGTCACCGGGGGGCTTCTGCATCATTGACGATTACAACCTTGAGGGTTGCCGCAAGGCCGTCGCCGATTACCGGGATAAGCACGGCATATCTGCAGAGATCGTCACAATAGACCAATGCGGAGTGCTGTGGCGAAAGTGACGAAGATCTGCACGACGCTCCTCGCCGCCGGCGCACTGGCCGTCATCGGCGCCGGAATCCCACCGCGGTGAGTTCGAGAAGGTCTTCCCACTCGATCGTTACGCCCCCTTCCGCCCCGCTTCAAGGCTCGGACCCCAGATGAAATTTGTGCTGGCAAGTTATGGAACGAGAGGCGACGTCGAGCCTTCTCTGGTAGTCGGCCGTGAGCTGATGCGCAGGGGGCACGATGTGCACATGGCGGTTCCGCCCGACTTGGTCGGCTTTACCGAGGCGGCGGGCCTGCCGACCGTAGCTTTTGGGCTGAACACGCAGACGTGGGTCGACGTTTACCGCAACTTCTGGACGTCTTTCTTCGGGGGCTTCTGGAAGCTGCGAGAGATGAGGGAACTCTGGCGCGAGATGTGGGAACTCAGCGACCAGTGCTGGACCCAAATGAGCGAAACGTTGACATCGCTGGCCGCCGGGGCGGACCTACTGCTCACAGGCCAGAGCTACCAGGAGGCCGTCGTCAGCGTCGCCGAGTACTTGAATGTCCCATTGGCCACGCTGCACCATGTCCCGGTGCGGGCCAACGGCCGGCTGGTTCCGCTGCTGCCACCTCCACTCGCCCGCTCAGCAATGACGGCGTTCGATTGGTTCGGATGGCGCCTGAACAAAAAGGTCGAGGACGCGCAGCGGCGTGAACTAGGGCTGCCGAAGTCCAAACGTCCGTCGCCCAGGCGCATAGCCGAAAGTGGATCGTTGGAAATTCAGGCCTACGACGAGGTCTGTTTCCCAGGGCTCGCGGCGGAATGGGCGAAATGGGACGGCCAACGACCCTTCGTCGGTGCGCTGACGATGGCGGCATCCACGGAGGCCGATGACGAAGTCGCGTCCTGGATTGCCGCCGGAACGCCACCGATTTGTTTCGGCTTCGGCAGCATGCCGGTGGAGTCGCCGGCCGAGGCAATCAAGATGATCACCGCCGCATGCGCTGAGTTGGGCGAGCGCGCGTTGATTTGCGCCGGTTGGAGTGACTTCAGCGACGTCCCGCCCGCCGACCACGTCAAGGTGGTAGGAGGAGTGAACTATGCGGCGGTCTTTCCCGCCTGTCGGGCCGTCGTTCACCACGGCGGCTCAGGTACTACGGCCGCAAGCCTGCGCGCCGGGGTCCCCACCCTGATCCTGTCGATGGATGTCAATCAGACGTTGTGGGGCGCCCGGGTGAAACGCCTCAAGGTTGGCACCACCCGCCGCTTTTCGAGTACCACCCGCGAATCATTGGTCAAGGACCTACGCCGAATCCTCGCCCCGGAGTACGCAGCCCGAGCCCGCGAGCTCGCTACCCGGATGACCACACCCGCTGAAAGCGTGGCCAAAGCGGCCGATCTGGTGGAATCCTTCGCCCGCTCACGTCAATCTGCCTGATTGCGACGGCTGGCCGCTGGGTTGGCGAATGCCACGTGCGGAACACTGCGCAGGCTCAGGCGATTGGCTCCCATCGAAAAAGGTGCCGCGGCGGCCAGTCCGCGCGGCGTTCGGTGGCGACAGTGACGAGCCAAAACCGCCGCGCCCCTAAGCGGCTGCCTGTTAGTATCCAACGACCGTGATCATTGAGCTAGCCGGGCCGTCGTGGGTTAGCTGCGCGGTTTGAGCCTCAAGACAAGACCGCATCAACCTTTCCAGAACAAGACCAAGGGAAACATGACCAGCCAGACGACCAAACTGAAGTTTCGTTGGAACCCCCGAACCCTGACGTTCCTATTTTTTTGGTGGATCGGGGGAATGCGTCCCACTGTAGTTTGGCACTATCTCACGGATGTTGTTCACTACCGCCTGGTGAAGCAAGGGATCCTGTCCCGAACTGCAAAACATGCAACCGAGGTCCGCGAGGCGTTTGAGGAGCAGGCAGCCAAGGGACAGTTCCAAGAGCGTTGGTTCGATATGAATATCTTGCCGTGGTCTGTCACCTTTCCGAAAGTTTTCAATCGTTTTGATCGGGTGCGCATTCTTGAGATTGGGTCGTGGGAAGGGCGGTCGACGCTATTTCTTCTGACGTACTTCACGCAAGGAGAGTTGACCGCCGTGGATACCTGGGCGGGCAGCGATGAGTGGCACTACAACGCCACGTCGGACTTGCGAGACCTAGAAGCCCGTTTCGATCACAACGTGTCCTCCGGTGCAGCGCGGGTAACCAAACGCAAAGGGTCATCGCTGTCCGTGCTCCCGCAGTTGATCGATGAACAGCAGGAATTCGACGTCATTTATGTAGATGGCTCACACTTTGCCGACGATGCCATCGTAGATGCCCTGAACTCCTGGCGCCTGCTGAAGCAGGGCGGAATGATGATTTTCGACGACGTTATGTGGCCTGCTTACCCACGGGCACGGGCCAACACCGCTTGGGCGATCCATCAGTTTTTGAAGTATCACGCGAGAGAATACAAAATTCTGCATGCCCAGTATCAAATTATCTTGCAGAAGAAAACCGGGTTCGATGATCGCATAGCAGAATGGGTCAGCCAACCTTCGGCCCCTGCGGCGGTCTCAGAGTCGGCCAATAACGCCCGTAGCCCGGAAGAGACGCCTCAACAACTGCTGAGCTAGTCACCCGGACGTCGGGGTTGGCAACGCCCCTGGGGGCATACTTATGTTTGCCGGAGCCTCCAGCTGAGGCGCACCTGACCGGATGCGTCTGAGCAGGAAAGACATTGGGCTCCGATCGGGCAAACGGCCTCTCCTCTGAGGCCGAGGATGATACTGTCGTGATTCGCCCACACTGGGGGGAAAGCCAGGGCAATCACTCACTGAGGACTCGATTTTGGCCGACGGCGAGTTGGACCCGCGCGAAGCGGAACGCATTGAGTGGGACGCGATTATCGTTGGCACCGGCATGGGTGGGGGGACGCTGGGCTACTGGCTCGCCCGAGCGGGTAGAAGGGTGCTGTTCGTCGAGAAGGGACGCTCGACCCTTCCCGGCGCGCCGGGGACGATCCGCTCGCTAATGCCAGAGGTGGCCGAGCCGGCGGCGTGCCGTTCCGCAGAAAGCTACTACGACGCATTGGCCAGGGCGGGACGCTCGACCGACGAGGTGGAAGACCTCAGCGGGCGCGCTCCCCATCGGTTTGTGCCATTTTTGGGCGCCGGGACGGGCGGCTCCTCGGCCCTTTACGGCATGGTCTGCGAGCGCTTTTTCGCTCAGGATTTCACCCCTCGACAGCACTTCCGCGACCCCGGCGATTCCACTGTCCCGGAGGCCTGGCCGATCACCTACGACGAAATGCGGCCCTGGTACTCGGCGGCCGAGAAGCTGCTGGGCGTCCGGGGTCAGCCCGATCCCCTCCGGCCCGGACAGGGTGCCGCAGATCTGCCTGCGGCACCACCTTTTTCGGCAGAGAACCAGCCGCTGGTTGACTACCTAACGGGTCGTGGGTTGCATCCCTATCATCTGCCGATGGCCTGCGACTACACGTCGGGTTGCACCACCTGCCAAAGCTATCTCTGCCATCAGTCGTGCAAGAACGAAACCGGGCGCAACTGCGTCCTACCGGCGATCGTCGAGCACGGCGCGAAGCTGCTTTCGGAATGTCGTGTCCTGCGCCTAGATGCGGACCGCAAGCGGGTCAGGCGAGTGATCTGCGCCGATCGATCGGGCACGATCTCCTTGAAGGCGAAGCTGGTGGTGCTGGCCGCCGGTGCGCTGGTCACACCGGTGCTATTGCTCAATTCCCGTTCTGCCGATTGGCCGGGCGGACTGGCCAACGGGTCAGATTGGGTGGGCCGCAACTTGATGCGTCACCTTATTGACCTGGTTGAGATCTGGCCGCAGCGGGGTTCCCGGATTACCGCCCCGAATAAGGAGATCGGGCTCAACGACTTTTATTTCTGGGAGGGGCAGAAATACGGAACCGTGCAGTCTTTCGGTTCGATGGCCCCGATGGAGATCCTGACCAGCGCCCCCGGATGGCGGCCGAAAGCACTTCGGCTAATGAAACCGGCAGTGCGTCAGGTGTATGAGCGATTCTTCAACGGCGGCCTGGTCCTGGCAACGATCATGGAGGACCTCCCCTATCTGGACAACCGCGTCCTGCCATGCGATCGGCCGAGCGCGGACGGCCGTCAGCGGCTGAGTCTTCAGTATCGTCTCCACGACAATGAGCTCGAGCGCCGCAAAGTCTTTTTGGGACAGTTGAAAGAAGTGCTGGAACCATTCCGCAAAATCACCTTGCGGGGCGCCGAGGACAACAAAGCCGTGGCCCACGTTTGCGGTACATGCCGCTTTGGTACCGATCCGGAGACGAGCGTGCTAGACCCAAACAACCGGGCGCACGAAGTGGAAAATCTGTACGTGGTCGATAGTTCATTCTTTCCCACCAGCGCCGGTTTGAACCCCAGTTTAACCATTGCGGCCAACGCTTTGCGGGTGGCCGACCACCTGAACCAGGCACACTTTGCCGACTGAATCTCTGAAATAACTTCTATCCGAAGTGCCAAGCAGCAGAAGCGATTAGCTTCAGGCGGGTTGGCGGAGCGGAAGGCCGGCGGCGCGATAGATGGCATCGATGACGGTCATGTTCTCGACCGCGTCTTCCGGCGTCGTCCTCACCGGCTCTCCGCGCAGCACCGCCGCCGCAAACGCGTCGAGTTGATACGCATACGACGGGCGGCGGGAAAAGCGCTCCACTCGTTTGCCCTCCGATGATCGGACCGACAGCCGATGGAAGGACTGTGGCATCACCGGATTGAGCACACGCAGCTCGCCGCGATCACCAACCACTTTGGCGCTCAACTGAAATAAATCAGTCGACCACATGGAGCACCGGATTCGCCCGGTGTGCCCGCTTGGAAAGCGGAGCTCGGCCGTCATGGCTCGGTCGACCTGAGGATCGCGCAGTTTCGCCTGCGCCGAAACGACTTCAGGTGTCGCGCCGCCGAATGTGCGGACCATGTCGACCGCATAGCATCCGGCGTCCATTGTGGCGCCTCCGGCAAGAGAGTAGTTGTATCGAATGTCGGAGAATTTCGGCAACGGGAAGCATATGGCTGCCTCCACCCGCTCCATCTTTCCCAGTTCCCCGGACGCGATGATCTCCTCAACGCGCAAAGCCAACGGATGGTAGCGATAGTGAAATGCCTGCATCACGACCCGGTCCGTGCCGGCGGCCAGTTCGGCGACTTCGCGGGCCTCAGTGGCATTGGCACTGAACGGCTTTTCGCACAGCACATGCTTGCCCGCGGTGATCGCAGCTCGGGTCCACCTGCCGTGCAAGCCATTCGGAAGTGGGTTGTAGATGGCATCCAAGTCGGGGTCGGCGATCAACGCCTCGTAGCTGTCATGCACCCGGGATACGCCGTGTTTCGCGGCGAAGGCCTCAGCGCGCGATGCATCACGCGCGGCCACCGCCGCCACTACGACCTCGGCGTTCTGCCGGGCTGGGTTTATGAGCGCCAACGGCGCAATGCGGGCTGCGCCGAGGACACCGATTCGCACCGGGGCGCCGTGTTCAGACACGAACCGGATGCTAGCACCAACGTCTTCCACGCGAAGCGGCACGAATCAAGCCACCTGACCTCCGCGCCGCGAGGGACTCGCCCAGAGGGGCGAAAGCGACAGTGACCGAGACGGTGGCGATATACGATGGCGCCCACAACGCGCGTGGGGGACGATGGACGGAGGCACATGAAGCTGGGGGAAGTGTTCAGCCCTCGAAATAATGCGCTGAACGCGTTCCGGTTAGCGCTGGCAACCGAGGTCATTCTGTTCCATTCGTTCCCTATAACGGGCCACATGCCACCCTCTGTCGCCAACCAGCTCCTCTTCTCGGTGGGCGTTGACGGGTTCTTCGCGATCTCAGGATTCCTCATCTCTAGGAGTTGGCTCAACGACCCTCGAATCCGTGACTACCTCCTGGCTCGAAGTCTTCGCATTCTCCCCGGTTTCTATATCTGCCTGATCGTCACCGCATTCGTCTTCGCCCCGCTCAGCGTGGCGATCCAGGGCGGTTCGGCCGGGAAGCTGCTCTTGTCCAGCGCGCCGATTGAGTACGTCTTGAAAAACAGCGCAGTGGCCTATCTGCACCCCGATGTCGGCGGAACACCGCATGGGACACCGGGCGGGCCCAATTGGAACGCCTCGCTGTGGTCCCTCATCTGGGAGGTGATGTGCTACCTAGCCGTTGCTGGGATCGGTGTTCTGGGCCTTGCCAATCGCCGGTGGGTGTCTCCGGTGTTACTGGCACTCGCAGTGTTTGGGGCGATGTTATTGCCGCCCCTTACGTTCCCCGGTGTGTGGACCATCCCGCAGCTCATCGTCCGCTCCGCCATCATGTTTGCGTCCGGAGCGCTCCTGTATCAGTGGCGAGACGTGATTCCCGCCCGTTGGTCGCTTGTGGCGGTCTGCGTGGTCATCGTCCTCGCCTCCAGCCAGCTGCCGGATTATCGAGTGGCAGCCGGCCTTCCGCTTGCCTATGCCGTCGTCGTTTCGGGCGCTCTGCTTCGTAGCAAGCGCTTGGTACTGCGTACAGATCTGTCGTATGGCATGTATATTTACGCGTTCCCTATTCAGCAGTTGTTGGCAGTAATTGGCCTCGCGAAACTGAATCCGATCGTGTTCTTTGTGGTTGCGACGACAGCTACCCTGCCTGTGGCGGCGTTGAGCTGGTTCTTGGTGGAAAAGCGCGCGCTGTCACTGAAGACTCGGCTCAGGAGCGCCAGCACCGCTCCTGCGGCGGAACCGTCCACCCGGGAGGAAGTGAGGTCAGACGACCGGGAAGAAAAGCCGGGCTAGATACCCGGCTATGCCACGCGCCAACCTTTCCGAAGGCGGGATATCCGCAGAAGCATTCAGCCAGCGTTGACGGGCGGGTATCGAAGCGGCACGCCGCGGCGGGTCAGACGAAACGCCTTGAGCTGGCAAACTTTTCCAGCACATCGACGGCTTTAACAACACTTTCCGTCGGGGGGGTCATCCGGGCGGCGAGGTCGCGGGCTCGCATCGCATAGTCAGGTGCGAGGATCTGGCGCATGTCCGCGACCAATGATTCGCGGGTCGTGCTTGAAAAACGCCGACTAGTACCGACTTTCAGCCGTTTGAGCTGAGCTCCCCAGTGCGGTTGATCACCCGCCGTCCAAAGGATCAATGCCGGAACTCCGGCGCGCAGAGCCGCGGCGGTGGTGCCCGAGCCACCGTGGTGGACGACCGCGCGGCACATTGGGAAGGTCGCGGCGTAATTCACCGCGCTCACCACCTTGACGTGCTCGAAATGAGGTACGTCGCTGAAATCCGCCCAGCCGGCACAAACCAAAGCCCGCTCGCCTAACTCGGCACAGGCAGCGCTGATCATTTCGACCGTGTCAGCTGGAGACGAGGCAACCGGCATACTGCCAAAACCGAAGCAAATTGGTGGTGTTCCCGCGGCGATCCACGACGCCACCTCCTCATCGGCATCCGTCTTCAACCCCATCGTCAGCGCTCCGACGAAAGGCCGTCGGTCGCCCCATTGCCGCCATTCGTCTGCCAGCCCGGGAAAACAAGCCTCGTCGTACGCCTGAATTTCCAGCGCGGTACGTTCGATTCGACGTGGCGAAGGAGACGTCGCCTTTGGCAGACCCAGTTCACAGCGCTGTGAGTCCTCCGCACTCTTGCTCATCCGCCAACACAACCAGTCGTAGATCGTCATCCCGGAGCGGACCAACGGCGCTGGCACAACGGGATACAACTGGCTGCTGGGGCGTATCGGGAAGTAATGCAGCGTTGCAAACGGAATGTTGTACGACTCAGCTATGCTCGCGGCAAGTTCCTGGTAGACCAACCCGCTGAACAGGACATCGGCCCCGGCGGCTATCGATGCCAGCTTGCCGCTCATTTCTGCCCAGTGTGTTAGGCAGGGCTCCCACAGTTCACGCACCAACCTGATTGGCTCGCGGATCGTCCAGAAGTTGCGGCGGAAATCCGTCCAGAAGTTGCGGAGGAAATCATCGGTTAGGAAATCATGCATATCGGGCCCGTAGGCCTCCGCCGGAAGCCCGGCCGACTCGGCGAAGCCGATCAGATTGCATGGGACAGCCATGCGCACGTCGTGGCCCCGGCGCTGCAGTTCTCGACCGATGGCCACAGTAGGCTCGACATCGCCCCGAGTTCCGTAGCTTGCCAGCACAAATTTCACGACGGATCATAGCCTTTCAGTTTTGTAGGGCTAGGCGATGTCCGGGGCATCAGCTATTCTCCGATCCTCCGGCTAGGCGGCAACTTCTTCTGCACCAATGCAATCCAGGAGCATCAATGCAGTCAACTGGGGCACGACGAAAACGTCCCGATGGTCTTCGTTTGCGTGCCGCGTAGCGGGCGCACCTATCCTAAAGGACTGCACGGAAAGCTGGTCTCCCCGGCGCCGGTCCATGCTTGCTCGCCAACTACATTCCATAGCCTGACGCCGAATGTAGGAATCGGAGAGCCGATCGCCCTCACACCCCGGCGAGCACTTGAGTGGTAGAGCGGTGGAAGTCAACGGCGAGTGAAGATCGGGCGAGGACGTCATTTGAAGCACCATGTCGCGAGTCAAGGTTTGACGCCCCCTTCCCCGCACGCCGGTACTGACGGGAGTGAGTCTAGACGCCTGTGGATGCAGTCACCCCCTTTTCGAGCTTCTCGAGTCGGATCGTTGCGACCGTTGGTCATTCACGGCGCGGTTGGATCGTCAGCAGGTCCTCGTCACCGCGGGTGACCCCCTTGGCGGCGCTTACCCCGTCATCGGGGGGCGTCAAACGTGGAACGTTTTAAGCTTTAGTGATCCGCCCCACTTCTTCGGGGGCCATGCCTCTCGCCAGCCGACCTACTGCTTGGGCAAGAGCCGGGGTTACCGATCGAAGCCCCGGCACGGCTAACCATCGGGACTGTCGCGGAACCGCGTGTGCTCGTGAACGTCCGCTGTAAACATTTCGATTTCGTGTCGCCCGCCAGTTGAGTTTAACCTCGGGAACGCCGCCCTGGAGCGACCGCCGCCACCCGCGAAAAAACACGTCCGATGACGGATTGGCGAGTCTGACCATCAGGCCCCGCCAGCGCACTCCGATGCTTCAGTCGCTCACCTGGGCCTGGAGATACGGCCTCGCCACATACTCCGCGTGCTTCCGTCAGCCGGCGACGGCTCCCGGCTCGAAGAACGGCGCGCCATACTCGGTCACCGGCTGGAAGCCGCGTTTGCGCGCCTTCTCGGCGGCGTTGCGAATCAAGGCGTAGATGCCGACGAACGCCGCGTGATCGGTCATCACGAACGGCGTCAGCAGCCGGTTGTGCACCAGCGAGAAGGCCAGACCGCTCGCCGGGTCGGTCCAGCCGAGCGAGCCACCCAGCCCGACGTGGCCGAAGCCGGGCATCACGTTCCCGATAGGCAAGCTGTGGTAACCCAGGTGGAACGCCAACGGCATGAACAGGTTTCGGTCCGGGCGCAGGCTCCGTCGACCGGTCAGGCCGGCGACGAGCTCCCGGGACAGGAACCGGATGCCGTCGACCTCGCCGCCGTTGGCGATGGCTCCGTACATGCGTGCCAGCCCACGGGCCGTCACCACCCCGTTGGCCGCCGGGATCTCCGCATCCAGCAAGGGGGTGTCGCCCTGGACCGCCGCGACCATGCCCGGGAAGTACATGGACCGGAACCCGCCGGACAGCTCGTTGGCCACCTTGCGGGTCACGAAGCTGAGGACCGGGTTCCGCACGAGGTTCTGCGGCGCGACGACCTGGGCGACCTGAGTCGGCGCGCCAGCCGGCGGGCGACCCAGATACAACCCGTCGGTGCCCAGCGGCTCGGCGAGCTCTTCGCGGATCAGCGCTCGCATCCCTTTTCCGGTCACGCCCCGGGCGAGGCCGGACATCAGCCAGCCGAAGGTCAGCGCGTGATAGGCCGACTTGCCCAGCAGCCGTCCCGGCGCCGCCGCGGCCAGCCGTTCCTCCATCACGACGTGGTCGAGCAGGTCTTCGGTGCTGGCGCCGCGCAGGCCGGACAGGCCGGCAGCGTGCCTCATCACGTCGCGCACGGTGAGGTTCGCCTTGCCGTTGGCCGCGAACGCCGGCCAGTACTCGGCGACGGGCGCCTCGTAGTCGATCAGCCCCCGGTCGGCGAGCCGGTGAATGACGGTGGCCGCCATGCCTTTTGTCGCCGAGAACACCATCGGCGCGCTGTCGGCCGACCACGGCGTGTGGCCACCCCGATCGGACCACCCGGTCCAGACGTCGACGACCGGCTGGCCGTCCAGATACACCGCCAGCGCGCCGCCGCCGAAGCGGCGGGCGGGAAACATGCTGGAAAAACTGCGAACGACGCATCCAAAGTGTGAGTCCGCCGCGCCGGACACACGGTGACCTGCGTCAAGGTCATCGTGGACAGGGACCGCGCGGCGATCGACTCGGGTTTCCACCGTCACATTTTTGAATTTACTTGGATTTCACACCTTCCCGGAGCGAAATCGGATTGTTTATCTATCCGTTATTCTGACGCAGCCGTTAATATTTGCTCGGCCGCCAGCGCGGGGGTCAACTCCCCGGCCTTGACCTGACGTTCGATGTCGGCACGCATCTTGCGCACCTTCGGGTTGGACAGCACCCGATCCAAGACGGTGTCGCGCACCATCTGCCACGTCCAGTCGACCTGCTGGGCGCGCCGGCGCGCCTCGAACTCGCCGGCCTCGGTGAGCACCTGACGATGACGTTCGATGGTGTCCCACAATTCCTGCAGGCCGGTCCCCTCTGTCGCGCTCATCGTGAGGACCGGTGGCCGCCAGAGTGTTTCACGGGGATGTATCAGCCTGATCGCCGAGGACAGCTCGCGGGCGGCCATCCGCGCCTCCTCGAGGTGCTCCCCGTCGGCCTTGTTCACCACCACGATGTCGGCGAGCTCCAGCGCGCCCTTCTTGATGCCCTGCAACTGATCGCCACTGCGCGCCAGGGTCAGCAGGACGAACGTGTCGACCATGTTGGCCACCGTTACCTCGGACTGACCGACGCCGACGGTCTCGATGATGATCACGTCGAAACCGGCGGCCTCCAACAACACGACCGTCTCGCGGGTGGCCTTTGCTACGCCGCCCAGAGTGCCCGACGTCGGCGACGGGCGGATGTACGCATCCGGGTGCACCGCCAGGCGGGCCATCCGTGTTTTGTCGCCGAGGATCGATCCACCGCTGCGGGTCGACGACGGGTCGACGGCCAGCACCGCCACCCGGTGGCCCTGCTCGATCAGATGCATGCCGAGGGCCTCGATGGTGGTGGACTTCCCCACTCCGGGGGTCCCGGTGATGCCGATGCGGTGCGCGTCGCCCGAGTCCGGCGTCAGCGCGAGCAGCAGCTTCTGCGCCTTCTCGTGATGGTCGGCGCGGGTGGATTCCAGCAGCGTGATGGCCCGCGGCAGCGCCGCGCGGTCGCCGCCGCGAACGGCGGCGGCCAGCTCGTCGACGGTGTCGCGCTTGCGGGCTGCCATCTAGTCGAGCGTGTAACCCAGCCGCTCGGCAAGCTTGTGCAGCAAGCCGATCGCGGCCTCGGCGATCACCGTCCCGGGCGGGAAGATGGCGGCGGCCCCGGCCTCGTAGAGCTCGTCGAAGTCACCGGGCGGGATCACCCCGCCGACCACGATCATGATGTCGGGCCGCCCCACCTCGGCGAGCGCGTCGCGAAGCGCCGGCACCAGCGTCAGGTGACCGGCGGCCAGCGACGAAACGCCGACGACGTGCACGTCGTTGTCGGCGGCCTGCCGGGCCACCTCCTCGGGCGTGGAGAACAGCGAACCTACGTCGACGTCGAAGCCGAGGTCCGCGAATGCCGTCGCGATCACCTTCTGGCCGCGGTCGTGACCGTCCTGACCCATCTTGGCCACCAGAATCCTGGGCCGGCGACCGTCGGCCTCGGCGAACTTCTCGACTAGTTCGGTGGCGGTTGCGATGTTCTGGGCCTTTCCGGCTTCGTCCCGGTAGACGCCGGCGATGGTGCGGATCTCCGCATGGTGCCGGCCGTATACCTTTTCCAGCGCGTCGGAGATCTCGCCGACCGTGGCTTTGGCCCGGGCGGCGTTGATCGCCAGCGCCAGCAGATTATTACCCAACCCGTCCTCGCCGGCGCGACCATGCGCGGCGGCGGCCCGCGACAGGTCGGCGAGCGCGGCCTCGACGGCGGACTGGTCGCGGCCGGCCCGCAGCTCTTTGAGTTTGGCCAGCTGCTCGGCGCGCACCCGGCTGTTCTCGACCTTGAGGACTTCGACCTCTTGGTCCTCTTCGACCTGATACTTGTTGACGCCGATCACCGGCTGGATTCCGGAGTCGATCCGCGCCTGGGTCCGCGCGGCGGCCTCCTCGATGCGCAGCTTCGGGATCCCCTCGTTGATGGCCTGGGCCATGCCGCCGTGCTCGGCCACCTCGGCGATGTGCGCCCGGGCCCGCTGCGCGAGCTGGTGGGTCAGCCACTCCACGTAATACGAGCCACCCCACGGGTCGATGGGCCGGGTGGTGCCCGACTCCTGCTGCAGCAGCAGTTGGGTGTTGCGCGCGATCCGAGCGGAGAAGTCCGTGGGCAGCGCCAGCGCCTCGTCCAGGGCGTTGGTGTGAAGCGACTGGGTGTGTCCCTGGGTCGCGGCCATCGCCTCGATGCAGGTGCGCGCGACGTTGTTGAAGGCGTCCTGCGCGGTCAGCGACCAGCCGGAGGTCTGCGAATGTGTGCGTAGCGACAGCGATTTGGGGTTCTTCGGATCGAACTGGGCCACCAGCTCGCTCCACAGCAGCCGGCCCGCCCGCAGCTTGGCGACCTCCATGAAGAAGTTCATTCCGATGCCCCAGAAGAATGACAGCCGCGGCGCGAACTTGTCGATGTCCAGGTCGGCGTCCAGGCCCGCCTTGATGTAGTCGACACCGTCGGCCAGCGTGTAGGCCAGCTCCAAATCAGCTGTGGCGCCGGCCTCTTGGATGTGATAGCCGGAGATCGAGATGGAGTTGAACTTCGGCATCTTCGCGCTGGTGTAGCCGAAGATGTCGGAGATGATGCGCATCGACGGCTTGGGCGGATAGATGTAGGTGTTGCGCACCATGAATTCTTTGAGGATGTCGTTCTGGATGGTGCCGGCCAGCTTCTCCGGCGGCACCCCCTGCTCCTCAGCGGCCACCACGTACAGCGCCAGGATCGGCAGTACGGCGCCGTTCATCGTCATCGACACCGACACCGACGACAGGTCGATGCCGTCGAACAGCTGACGCATGTCGAGGATGGAATCGATTGCCACGCCGGCCATTCCGACATCGCCCTGGACACGGGGATGGTCGGAGTCGTAGCCGCGGTGGGTGGCCAGGTCGAAGGCCACAGACAGGCCCTTCTGGCCGGCCGCCAGGTTGCGGCGGTAGAACGCATTCGACTCCGCCGCCGTGGAGAACCCGGCGTACTGGCGGATGGTCCACGGCTGGTTGACGTACATCGTGGGGTACGGGCCGCGCAGGAAGGGCGGTTCGCCGGGAAAGCTGTTCAGCGGGTAACCGCCGGCCACCGCGGCAGCCCGGTCGGCGCCGATGTACACCGGTTTGACGGCGATGTCTTCGGGCGTGTGCCACTCGAGCTGATCGGGCGTGTACCAGTGCGCCGCCGCGGCGGCCGCGACGTGCTTTTCCACGGCGGCTTCGGTGGGCGGCGGCAGCGGGCGTTCGCCGTTCAGCGGGACGTCGGCGAAGTTACCGATCACGGGTGCGGTTGTGGTCATTGCGGTTACGCTCCCAGTCGAGTGAGCAGGTTCGAAAGGGCCTCGACCGCATTGATTTTCGCGGTCAGGAATTCGTCGGGCCGGTGCTCGACGTCGCCCATGGCCTTCTCAGGTCCAGCCAGGTACACCCTCGACACACCGGCGGTTCGGGCCGCCTCGACGATCGCGGCGGCCTCGTCCTGGTAGCGCTTATCGGTACCGCAGATGACCGCCGCGCTCGGCGATCCCGCGTCGGCGACCGCCTTCGCGACACCGGCAGCGTCGACCGTGCCCGGGTTGACGGCTTCGATGCCGCCCGATGCCAGCAGGTTAGCGGCGAAAGTGGCCCGGATGTTGTGCTCGGCCAGCGGGCCCAACGGAAGCAACAACGCCTGCGGGCGCGCGCCGGTGCGGGCCAGAAAGGCGTCGGAACGATCGCGCAACGCCTCGAATGCGGCGGCGTACCGCTGCAGGTTGCCGGCAGCCAGTGGCGAACCCGACAAATCATCATGCGGCAGAGCGGGTTCGGTGAGATCCGGGAACTCGTTGACACCGGTGATCGCGGTGCGGCGGTGCGCGATGTCGTCGGCGCGTCGAGCGGCGACCTCGGCGATCTGGTCGGCGACGTGCTCGCGCGCCTCGACGAAACCGCCGCGCGCCTCGATGGCCTGGAAGTGCTCCCAGGCCTGCTCCGCGAGCCGGGCGGTGAGGTCCTCGACGAACCACGAACCGGCGGCGGGGTCGAGCACCCGGCCGACGTGCGACTCCTCTAAAAGCAGCAGCTGGGTGTTGCGGGCGATCCGGCGCGCGAAGCTTCTGGCCGTGCCGGGGAAGCCGCCCGGGATCGCCACGTCGAACGGGAGCACCAGCACGGTGTCGGCGCCGCCGACGCCCGCACCGAAGGCGGCCAGCGTGCAGCGCAGCATGTTCACCCACGGGTCGCGTTGGGTCATCATCGGCAGCGACGTTTCGGCGTGCACGGTGACGGCGCCGCCGTCGGGGTCACCGACGACCTCCGCGACCCGCGCCCACAGGTGGCGCACGGCCCGCATCTTGGCGAGCGTCACGAACTGGTCGTCATCGGCGGCCAGCCGGAAACTGATCTGCCGCAACGCCTCCCCGACCGACATGCCCGACTCGGTGAGCGTCCGGAGATAGGCCACCCCGGCGGCCACGGTGCCGGCCAGCTCCCACGTCGCGTTGGCGCCCAGGTTGTGGAAGGCGGGCCCGTCGACGGTGATCGCACGCACGCCGCGCTCCCGGGCCGAGTGCTTGGCGACCGCGACGACCTCGTCCACCGCGGGCACGGGACGATCGCTCAGTGCGGCGGTGAAGGGATCGCCGCCCAGGTCGATCGAGAGTATTTCGCGCTGGTCTGGTTCGACGCCGGCCGCCAACGCCAACATGACGTCGGCTGCGGCGGAGTAGTCCGCGCCCGCGTCGACGATGACCGGCGCCATGCTCAGGTGCACGCCCTGCAGGGCGTCCGCGAGCTGGTCGACCGTCACGCCGGATTCGCCCACCCGCAGCACCAGCGCGCTGGCCCCGTTGCCGAGTGCCTCGAGCACCGCCGAGTTGACGTCCTGGGCCGCGACCCCGGCGACGCGATCGGCGGGGAACGCCTCGGCCACCTTCCAGCCGGACTTGACGTCGCGCAGCGCATCGGCGCCCCGCACGAAAGGCCACTCGCCGGGCAACGGCGGTTCCGGCAGCTCGTCCAGCGCCGTGTACAGCGCCCGGACGGCGATGCCGTCATAGGTCGGGGTTTCCAGCAGCCGCTCGGGCTGGTCGCCGAGCTCCTCGGGGTCCTTCCGGGTGCTTTTCGATAGCACGCCGGCGACCGCACTGCGCCAACGCCCGCGAACCTGTTCTAGTTCGGCGAGCTCGGGTACATCAATGGACACCGATTGCTCCCTTTTTGCCAGCAAATGGGGCCTGCGACTTACTAATGAGGCTAATTGATCGAGCCTGGCGGCTGAAAACCGCGCGGCGTGACCAGCAAGGCCGCCCGGTGATGAAACGCCAGCCTCGGGAAACGAGTTATTCATCTGCGCCCCGTAACCTTTACAAGCGTGACGGCTTCCGCCACCTGCAGAATCAACCGGACGCTGCGCGACCTCGGCGGCGCGCTGGGCGCGGCCGCGCGTCTGCTGTCGCGTCCCCGGGCGATTGCCACAGTGGTCGGTATCACACTGTTGATCGCGGCCGCCTCATGGCTGCCAGTGCCCACCCCGGTGCAGATGCGCGATTGGGCGGAGTCGGTCGGGCCCTGGTTCCCGTTGGCGTTTCTCGCCGCGCACATCGTGGCCACCGTGGTACCGGTTCCGCGGACGGCGTTCACCCTGGCCGCCGGGCTGCTGTTCGGCCCGTTGACGGGTGTGGCGATCGCGGTGGTTGCCAGCACCGCGAGCGCGGTGATCGCGATGCTGCTGGTGCGCGCGGCCGGCTGGCGGCTGAACCGCCTGGTTCGCCATCGATCGATCGACACGGTGGACGAGCGCTTGCGGCAACGGGGCTGGCTGGCCATCTTGTCGCTGCGCCTGATCCCCGCCGTGCCGTTTTCAGCGATCAACTACGCCGCCGGT
Organism: Mycobacterium sp. 852014-50255_SCH5639931; assembly: GCF_001665605.1. Lineage (GTDB taxonomy): Bacteria > Actinomycetota > Actinomycetes > Mycobacteriales > Mycobacteriaceae > Mycobacterium > Mycobacterium paraffinicum. The sequence goes on along the minus strand of NZ_LZSV01000038.1, from coordinate 2,679 downwards.
GCGTCGACGGTGCGCGTCCTGCCGTACACGCTGGCCACGCTTGGCGGCCTGCTGCCCGGCACCGCCGCCGTGGTGATCCTTGGCGACGCCCTCGCCGGTCACCCCAGCTCGCTGCTGTACCTGGTGTCGCTGTGCACGGCGACCCTGGGTCTGACGGGCTTGGTGATCGAGATCCGCCACTACCGCCGGCACCATCGCCGCGCGCACAGTTCCGTCGGAGACCGGCCCTCCCCCGAGCCGGCCGCCATCAGCTGATCTCTCGCAACGAATCTGACTAATCGCCCCGGCCGCCCGGGCCGAAGCTGGCAAGCTGGGACGCAGAACTGCCGGCATCGCGCTCAAAGGGGGGCTGTTGGCCGGAACCCAAGCGTCGTACCCGCCGCGGTCCAGGATGCATTCCGCGTTGTTGGTCATCGCGTCGCTCTTCTGCGCCACCGCCTTCATCACCGCCGTCTACACGCTGTCGAGGAACACCGGCCCGGCCCACGAACCCGCCCCGCCGCCGCTCTTGTCGCCGATCGATCTGCCCGCGTCGACCGCCGTCGGCCCCGGTGCGGGCATTTACGTGCAGTACGCCGATGGGTCGGGCGGAATGGGCTGCACCGCTGGGTTTTTGGTGCGCACCAGCACCGGTCAGGCAGGTGTCCTCACCGCCGGCCACTGCAACCGCTCCGGCGGGGCCAGCAAGGTGACGATGAACTTCGCCGGCATCCTCCCCTACGCGACGCTTGGCACGTTCAGCCAGACGGTCAGCGAGGGAGTCCACAGCGAACAGCACGACATCGGGCTCATCGTGCTCAACGGCGACAACGTTCCCCAGAACCCGGCCGTCGGGGCCTCCTTGCCGGTCTCCGGCGTCGCCACCGACCTGCAGCCCGGCCAGGAACTGTGCAAATTCGGCATGGGCTCGGGCGAAGCCACCTGCGGTCCGATCACGGAAGTCACCGGCAGCAAGGTCGTGTTCATGGCGCCCGGCCAGTGCGGCGATTCCGGTGGCCCCGTCTATCTCAATGAAAGCGACGGCACCGTTCGCGCCGTTGGCATCCTGATTCGCGGGGGCGACCCCTCCAGGCCCAAGCGCGGGTGTTCGGCCCCGGCGAAGTTCTCGGTCGCCGAACTGATCCAGCCGTGGCTGGACAAGTGGCGTCTCACCGCCGTGACCGCGGCGGCCGCGTCCGGCTGACGCTTCGCGCGCGCGTCTTCAGGTTGGCTTCAGGCTGACTTTCTACCGTCGCGGCACCGATGTGGTGCGCGTAGCGCATTTGCGCACCCAACGGGGTGAATGACGCCGACAGCAAGGAGAGATGGAGCGAGTGAAGATCAAACAACTCATCGCTGGTTCGCTGCTCGCAGGCGCCCTCGGGGCGGCCGCGGCCGGCTTCGGGGTCGCGGTGGCGAGTGCAGATCCGCCGCCGCCACCGCCGCCGGGGCAGCCGGGACTTCCGCATCCGGGGGGACCGTTCGGCGGGCCACCGGGCCCGGGGGGACCGGTCGGGCCGCCGCCACCACCGGGGCCGGGCGACCCTTTCCGGCCACCGCCGCCGGGATTCTGACGCCGGGCTAGCCGCGCGAGTGGTGGCCGCCTCACCCGGGGCGGTCACCACTCACCTGCGCTACCGGCAGGGTGAGCCGGAATTCGGCACCACCGTCGTGCGGCAAACACACCAGCTCGCCGCCGTGGGCGCGGGCCAGCGCCCGGGCGATCGGCAGGCCCAGCCCGGCGCCGCCGTGGTCGCGGGCGCGCCCGGCGTCCAGCCGCACCAGGCGCTCGAAGATTCGCTCCCGCTCGTCGTCGGGAATGCCGGGCCCGCTGTCGGTGACGGTCACCTCGGCGGCGCCTTCGTGCATGCGGACGTCGACCGTGATGGCGCCTCCCGGCGGGGTGTAACGACGGGCGTTGTCGAGCAGATTGGACAGGATCTGCGCGAGCCGGGTGGGGTCCGCGTTGACATTCAGCTCGGCCAGGCCCGTGCGACGGACGGCGAGTTGCGGCGCCAGCATGGCGGCTCGGTCGGCCTCGGCATCCGCGATCGCGGCCAGGTCGACGTCATGGGTGTCCAACGGCAGCCCGGCGTCGATGCGACTCAGATCAAGCATGTCCGAGACGAGCCAGCTTGCGCGGCGAGCGTCCGAAAGCAGCAGGCTGGCCCGGCGATATTGAGCGCCCGCCCCGTCGTCGCCTTGCTGCTGGGAGGCGCTGTTGGCGAGCTGCTCGGCGGCGACCTGAATCCCCGCGATCGGGGTGCGCAGCTCGTGGGCGGCGTCCACCAGGAAACGCCGGGTGGCCGTCTCGGCGCGCTGGGCCGCGTCGGCGGCCCGTTGCGCCCGGTGCTCGGAGGTCTCCAAAGCGTCCAGCATTCCATCGAAAGCGATTGCGGCGCGGCCTAATTCGGTATCGGCGCGATCGGGGCGCAGCCGCCGCCCGCGATCTCCCGTCCTGATGTCGTTGGCCAGCGCCGTCAGCCGGTCCAGCGGGCGCAGCGCCACCCGGCTGACCGCCACCAACAACAGTGCGGCGACAACCAGGGTTGCCACGCCCGCCCCAATCATCAGCAATCGCAGCTGGTGCGTCACCTGTGTGGTTTGGGTGGTGTCGGCGACGAGGATCACCCGGGCGCCATCCGGCAGCGGACGCACCAGGGCCGTCGCGGTGGCGTCCGGCTGTCTCTTATACACATC
>NZ_LZSV01000037.1 GCF_001665605.1 Mycobacterium sp. 852014-50255_SCH5639931 | reverse complement strand
GCATAGTATTTTCCGGCGGGTGAATAGTGTTTCCGACAGTGAATAGTGACCAAGCTCCCATAGTCATTTTTTAAGTTTTTGGACTCTCCGGACACGTTTTTTTAAGTCTAATTGGTCAAATTCGGATTGGAAAATACATTTAGGGCCGTCCAATCAGGAGCCCTACACTGTGAGTAGATACTTCTTTCTATGACTTGTCCCATGCTCTTCTTGAATTATAAATGTATTATTGTTTCTGATTATAAATTATTTATACTATTATAAGTTTCTGAAATGTGTTAAAATATCTGTTATATTTAGAACTGGCACATAGTTTAAGAAGAGTATGGTTTTAGAAATGGATTTTGGAACTCATTGAATATGTGATTCTAAATGTATTTATCATTATTTGATAAAGTGGCACGATGCATTGATTTGAAAGTATATTTGTGAAAATGATGCATATCATATTATAATGAGATTGAATGGCAAGCGTAAAGCTCATGGCGAGTTGCTTGATAAATATGACAAGCGTAAAGCTCATGGCGAGTAGCTTGATAATTTTACATGTATTTATATGTATGGATGAATATCGGCTGGTTGTATGGCTTGTGACGGTACCGAATAGGGGACGCCCTATTAGCCTGAGTGAGCCGAGGGGAGGGCCGCTCCAACCGGGTGACAGTGGTAATGTGAGGGGGCAGGAGGGTGATGTACTCACATTCCTTGATCACTTATTGTGACTATGGTCGAGGTCACTATGCGTATAGCTATTTTCATTGTATTGATCAGATTGCCGAGTGAGGCAAGAGCATTAAATTGATGATTTTATTTCAAATCATAATATTTTTACTATAGCTTATACAGCTGAGCATGACAACATTTGTTTAATGATCATATCATGGTGCATATGGTTTTGGATATCTGAATATCCTTTGATTTGAGAATATTTGAAATACGGGTCCCATATGAATGTACTTCTGAACTGTATTTTCTATGTGACACATTTTAAAATATAAGTACATCCATATGCTGACCTAAGAGGTCATAGGAGGAATTATTTGCTCACTGAGTTGTCAAACTCACTACACGATATTTTCACATTTTTCAGATAAGAATATCAGAGTCTGATTCGGCAGATAGGTGATATATTCTCTGGGTGAGTCTACGTTGCTTCCAAGACTCACGGTTTTTGAATTATACTGTGTTTGTATTCTAGAGTGCTCTGAACGCTACAGGCAGGATCCCCGTTTCTGCTGTACTTTGATGTTTATAGACTTAGTCTGTATATTGTGTATACATGAGAGATCCTATATCTGTCTCTTATACACATC
>NZ_LZSV01000036.1 GCF_001665605.1 Mycobacterium sp. 852014-50255_SCH5639931 | reverse complement strand
CATATGAACTCCAAATTGAATGATTCCAGTGGCTAAAAATCCGTGAGACATATATCTATAATTCTTATGTTAACCATTTATTTTAATTCCCTACAGAATGTTCCCAGAAATTAAAACACAGAAGCTGTCCTAACATATTCTTTCCTGATTAACCAATTTCTGACCACTGCTTAGTAATTAGACCATATCTACCTCATATGGACTCCAAATTGAGTGATTCCAGTGGCTAAAAATCCGTGAGACATAGATCTACCTTTTTCATGTTAACCATTTATTTTAATTCCTTACCGATTCTTCCCAGAATTTTAAAAACAGAAGCTAAAATTTTACCACCCATAGCCATACCTATGCAGAACTTTTTACACCAGCCTAAGTATTCAAAGATGCATCACATGCAAGATCAATATGTAACATGATATAGTACATCCATGACCAATCATCAAAGTCTTAAGATCAAAATCCCATTTATAAGTTAGAAATTTCAAAACTTTTCTTCAAAAAGAAATATTGTTAAACTTACCTGGAACACTTAGTCCTTTAGACTTCTCCTTCCTCTTTCTTCCTTTCTTCCTCTCCTTTCCTCACTCTACCTTGCTTCTATTTTTCCTCTCCCTCACTTGCACGAAATTATGATGTTATAAGGGTGGGTTTTGCTTAAATAGACCATCAAATAATTCACCTTTCATGATCATGGGTCTACCTTATCACAATTAGGATCCACTTGGTTGAAATTTTGAAAAACAAACAACTTATGTTCTTGTCTTCCTCTTCCTTAGTCAAGATATGCATAGCAAAAGGAGATTTGTATTTTGAAAATTATGTTGATATGTTCTTAAGACAAGGGACAAGGTTCCTTTGATTTAGGGATTCATTTCCATTTTCTTTTGTCTTAATCAAGTATGATAGGTTTACCTTTTTGGGTGGCAAATTTCTAGCCCTTAAATCTTCATTATTTGGTTGAAATTATTTGTGTGGGCTAGGAATGTTTTGTCCTAATGTCATGTATTATCATACCACTTGCTAAAATTATGAGTGTAGGATATAGATGTTTTGTCTTAAAGCCTTGTATTATCATACCACTTGCTAAAATAATGAGTGTAAGATATAGATGTTTTGTCCTAAAGCCTTGTATTATCATACCACTTGCTAAATTTTTGTCTTATTATACTACATGATTTATTTTATTTTATTTTTCCTCTTGGATTTGGGCTTATTCCTACCCATTTCCTTTACTTTGGATAAAATTCTACCTTTCTTAAAGGGCTTGGACACATTTTTCATAATTTTTGGGCTATCGGTCCAATTTCTATATCCTAGTCCAAGTCTATGTTTATTTCTTGTTTAGGTTATCCAATGGGCTTGCTAGAAACTTATGTGAAGTGGAAAAACTCTATATGAAATGTCCATAGGTGAAAGCCCAATGTATGGGTAAATATGTTAAACTTAGTAACTTTAGTTCTTGAATTAGGAAAAATTACCCTAATCCAATGTTTTCTTGAAATTTTAAGACCTTTACTTGTTTCCAAAAATTTATCTTCCTTACCCAAGAATTTCACCTTTCTTTAGTATATTATTTCTAATTTTCTTAAGTTTTCTCTCTTTACCTATTCCATTAATGTTAGAACATTTCTATGCATACATGTAAGGATTATATTTCCTTAGATATCTAAATAAAATTTAAGGATTTAACTTTGAATACTTTTGGATTTTTATTAATTCATGAAACACAATTTGGGATGTTACATTTCTCTCCCCCTAAAAGAAATTTTGTCCTCAAAATTTCAATATTTACCTAAGAATAATTTCGGATATTTCTTCCTCATGACTTCTTCTAGCTCCCAAGTTGCTTCTTCTGGAGTCAAACCTTCCCATAACACCTTGACTAGGGGAATAGTTTTATTCCGCAATTGCTTTATGTCGGTGTCCAATATAGATGCTGGTACTAGCTGGTATGTCATGTTCTCCTTTATTTGGATTGGTTCATCTCGTATCACATGTGAGGAGTCTGGAAGATACTTCCGGAGCTGTGATACATGGAAAACATTATGCAAGTTGGACAAATTAGGTGGGAGAGCAACTTGATATGCTGACGTCCCTACTTTCTTCAGAATTTGGTAGGGTCCTAAAAATCGCGGATTTAGCTTTTTGATCTTGAGAGACCTACCAACTCCAGTGGTCGGGGAAAGTTTTAGAAATACATGGTCCCCTTCCTCAAACTCCAGAGGTCTATGTCTCTTATCATAGTAACTCTTTTGCCGACTCTGAGCTGTGAGCATTTTGTCTCGTATAATCCTGATTTGTTCAGTGGTTTGTTGAACTAGATCAGGACCCAACAAGTTCTTTTCTCCTACCTCAAACCAACATAGTGGAGATCGACACTTTCTACCGTATAAAGCTTCATAAGGAGCCATCTCAATACTAGAGTGATAGCTATTATTATAAGCAAACTCCACTAGAGGTAGGTATTTATCCCATCCTTTACCTTGCTCCATCACACAGGCCCTCAACATATCTTCTAGGGTTTGAATGGTTCGTTCTGTCTGCCCATCAGTCTGAGGATGGTAGGCAGTGCTGAACCGCAACTGGGTTCCAAAAGCTTCCTGCAACGCCTTCCAAAACCTTGACGTAAACCTCGGATCTCTATCTGAAACGATATTTAAGGGAATCCCATGTAGTCTAACTATTTCTTGGACGTACAACTGGGCCAATTTGTCCAGTGAATAGTTAATCTTTATGGGCAAAAAGTGAGCAGATTTGGTTAATCTGTCAACTATTACCCAGATAGAGTCATGTCCAACTGAAGTCTTAGGTAAGCCCATGACAAAGTCCATTGAAATACTATCCCATTTCCATTTAGGGATCTCAAGAGGTTGTAAAAATCCCGCTGGCTTTTGATGCTCTACCTTCACCTTCTGACAAATTAGACATTTTCCCACAAACTCAGCAATGTCCTTTTTCATCCCTGGCCACCAATACATCCTCTTTAAGTCCTGGTACATTTTAGTGGATCCAGGATGGACTGAGTATTTACTCTGATGCGCTTCCTGTAAGATCTTAGTCTTCAACTCTCGATCTTGAGGAACACAGATCCTTCCTTGGTACATGAATACTCCATCTTCTGAAAAAGAAAAATCATCCTGATCTTTGTGATCTTGTAAGTATTGATCGTGGCCTTGAGCCTCTTTAATCTGGGCTCTAAGGTCACACTCTATACTTAACCCATGGATGATTAGCTTATTTGGAGTAAGAGTAGTGGCTAGTTTCAAATTTTGAAACTCCTCTAGCATCTGCATCTCATACACCATCATTTGACCCATATGCAGAGATTTTCGACTCAAGGCATCTGCTACAACATTCGCTTTTCCTGGATGATACTTTATCTCAAACTTGTAGTCATTGAGAAATTCTACCCATCTTCGTTGCCTCATATTTAACTCCTTCTGATCAAAGAGGTATTTAAGACTTTTATGATCACAATATACTTCAAAGGTTGCTCCGTACAAATAGTGTCGCCAAATCTTTAAGGCAAACACCACTGCCGCCAATTCAAGATCATGGGTTGGATAGTTTCCTTCGTGGGGTCTCAGTTGCCTAGAGGCGTAAGCAACTACTCTCTTATCTTGCATCAGCACACACCCTAGCCCTTTCTTTGAAGCATCACTATATACTTCAAAATGTCCTGTAGGGTCTGGAATAATTAAAACAGGAGGAGTGGTCAGTCTTGTCTTAAGCTCCTGGAAACTAGCTTCACATTGATCAGTCCATTTGAAAGGACTTCCCTTCCTAGTCAATTTAGTCAATGGCAAGGCTATACGAGAGAAGTTTTGTATAAACCTCCTATAGTATCCTGCCAAACCTAAGAAACTTCTGACTTCAGTAACCGTCTTTGGTCTCTCCCATTGAATCACTGCTTCCGTCTTGCTAGGATCTACGGCTACCCCTCTATTAGAGATGACATGTCCGAGAAACTTTACTTCTGACAGCCAAAATTCACACTTCTCTAATTTGGCATACAACTTTTTCTCTTTCAACACTTGTAGCACGATTCGGAGATGTTGTTCATGTTCTTTCTCATTCTTAGAATATATTAAGATGTCATCAATGAATACTACCACAAATTGATCTAGGTAGGGTCGAAAAATGCGATTCATGTAATCCATGAATATTGCAGGTGCATTCGTCAACCCGAAGGGCATTACGAGAAACTCATAGTGCCCATACCTAGTCCTGAAGGCAGTTTTTGGTACGTCCTCCTCCTTGATCCTAATCTGATGGTATCCCGACCTCAAGTCAATTTTAGAAAAGATAGAGGCTCCCTTCAGTTGATCCAATAAGTCATCTATCCTAGGGAGAGGGTATTTATTTTTGATGGTCACCTTATTCAGCTGTCTGTAGTCTATGCATAGTCTCAAGCTCCCGTCTTTCTTCTTAACAAATAATACAGGAGCTCCCCAAGGTGATACACTCGGTCTAATGAATTGCTTGTCTAACAGTTCCTCCAACTGCTTCTTGAGTTCCTGTAGTTCCTTCGAGGCCATTCTATAAGGTGCAATAGAAATAGGCCCTGTCCCAGGTAGGAGATCAATAGAGAATTCTATCTCTCTCTTGGGAGGTAAGCCTGGAATATCGGATGGAAATACTTCAGGAAACTCATTGGCTATTGGGATTTCATCAAGCTTCGATTCGACTTCGAGGTTTGATAAATACAAGAGAATGTATCCAAGTACTCCATTCTTTAACTCCCGATTGACTTGGTTGGCATTAAGCATTAATAACTGCATCTTTTCTTGTGGAGTAGGAGATAGAAATTCAACGGTCTTGGTGCAACAATTGAGTAAGACCCGATTTCTAGACATCCAGTCCAACCCTAAGATGACCTCAATACCTCTTAAAGGTAAACAGATGAGGTCTACAGAAAAAGTTTTCCCCTGGATGGTGACTTGACAGTCTTTACATACAGAGGAAGTTAATACCCTTTCCCCTGTAGGGGTTACTACAGATAGCTCATAGGGAGTTTCAGAAATAGGAAACTGAAACTTCCTAATACATTCTTCCGATATAAATGAATGACTAGCACCAGAATCAAACAACACCATAAGAGCAAATCCATAGATATAGCATGTACCTTGAATCATTTCAGAAGATTGAGCTGCCTCTTGGCCGCTCAGGGTGAAAACCCTTCCTTTCACCTGAGGCCTCTGTTCCGGCTGCTTCCCCATATTCTGTGGGCAGTTTCTCGCAAAATGACCCTTCTGTCCGCAGTTGAAGCAGACATCTTGTCCCATGTAGCATGGCCGGTTACCATGCATGCGTCCGCACTTAGCACACTTGACTGGGGTGGGGTCTTGTTGGAAAGGTCTGGGACCCGCAGTAAATGACCTCTTACCAGCTCTATATCCACTTCTTTTCATGTTCTTGCTAGGGTTGGAAAAATTTTTCTTCCTTTTCCACAGGTTTCGCTTTTGCTTTTCATCCTCCACTGCCTTTAAACTTTTCTCCAAGAGTCTGCATTTATTGATTAAAGGTACAAACTCCTTGATCTCCATAGCTACAACAGCATTCTTTATGTCTGGGTTCAATCCCGCTTCAAACTTAATAGCCTTCCATGCTTCATCGGGGTTAAATCGCAGATAAGAGGAGAATTTAGATAACTCCTCGAACCTCGCGATATATTGGTCTATGGTCATGCTACCCTGCCGGAGTTGGAGAAATTCGATCTCTTTCTCCGCCCTCACAGTACTTGGAAAGTACTTTTCTAAAAAGGTGTCTTTGAACACCTGCCAAGTGATCTGCCTTCCTTGGTGAGCTAAAAGTTCTCTAGCTCCACGCCACCAGTATTCTGCCTCATCCTTTAGCATATATGC
>NZ_LZSV01000035.1 GCF_001665605.1 Mycobacterium sp. 852014-50255_SCH5639931 | reverse complement strand
AGATGTGTATAAGACTCCGACCAGCAGGGGCGCGAGGGCTCCGCGAGGTTCAACTGGCGCGAAGTGGTCCATCGCGTGACCGGCATTGATCTGGGCCCCGGCAAGGACTCACAGTACAAAGAGGAACTGCGCAACCGCGTTCGCGCGGTCGTGGGCGGCGCATTTCCCATCGCCGTCCTCAACCTCAAAGGCGGCGTCGGCAAGACCGCGGTGGTGGAGGCGCTGGGATCCACGTTCGCCGATGTGCGCCACGACCGGATCGTCGCCGTCGACATCGACGCCGGGGATTTGGTGGACCGGCATGGCCGTCCTAACTCACTGAACATGACCGACCTGCTCGCCGACAGGGCGATCACGAATTATGCGGACGTCCGGGCGCATACCTACATGAACAATTTCGGCCTGGAAGTGCTCGGATTGCCGGACTATGCGCACACCGACTGGCGACTCGAGCGTCACGACGTGGTGAAAGCGTTTTCGCTGCTGCGAAATCACTATTCGGTGGTGCTGGTGGACTGCGCCAAGGCTCTCAATTCCGGTGTGATGGACGCGGTCCTGCCCGAGGCGCGGGCGCTGGTCGTGGTGACAAGCACCTCCATCGATGCGATACGAAAGACGGCCACCACGCTGGATTGGTTGGGCAACAACGGATATCAAGCGCTGGTGCGGTCGACGATACTGGCGATCAACCACGTCGAGCCGGCCAGGGTAGAGCTGCTGGCCGCCAAGGAACTCGAGCGATTGTCCGCACGCGTCGCCGCGACGGTGGTGCTGCCGTTCGATCGCCACATACACGAGGGCAAGCAGATCGAGCTGGATCGGCTGAGCAAGGAGAGTCGGCGCAGTTACCTCGAGATGGCCGCCGTGCTGGCCGACATGTTTCCCGGCAGAGGTGAGGAACGCAACCGATTCCCGGTGCCGCGCTCGCCGCACTGGCCCTCATAGCTCCTGAGTCCGCCTTCTACGCGGTCCCCACTACGGTGGTGACCCGCTTCGCCCGCCTCAGCCGCGCTCGCGGTCACCACTACGCGTGATGGTGGTGACCCGCTTCGCCCGGCTCAGCCGCGCTCGCGGTCACCACTACGCGTGATGGTGGTGACCCGCTTCGCCCGGCTCCGCCGCGCTCGCGGTCACCACTACGATCGACGGCATGAGTGTTGCTGCCAGCGCCGATCTCATGGACTACGACGACGTCATCGCGCGCTTCGACCCGGTACTCGGCCTCGAGGTGCACGTCGAGCTGTCGACCGTCACCAAGATGTTCTGCGGCTGCTCCACCGCCTTCGGCGCCGAACCCAACACCCAGGTGTGCCCCGTATGCCTCGGCCTGCCCGGATCGCTGCCGGTGCTCAACCGCACGGCAGTGGAATCGGCCATCCGGATCGGGCTGGCGCTGAACTGCGAGATCGTGCCATGGTGCCGCTTCGCCCGGAAGAACTACTTCTACCCGGACATGCCGAAGAACTACCAGATCTCCCAGTACGACGAGCCGATCGCCATCAACGGATACCTCGAAGCGCCGTTGGACGACGGCACCACCTGGCGGGTCGAGATCGAGCGCGCGCACATGGAGGAAGACACCGGCAAGCTGACCCACCTGGGTAGTGAGACTGGCCGTATCCACGGCGCCACCACGTCGCTGCTCGACTACAACCGCGCCGGCGTGCCGCTGATCGAGATCGTGACCAAGCCCATCGTCGGTGCCGGCGCCCGGGCGCCGCAGATCGCCCGCGCCTATGTCACGGCCTTGCGAGACCTGTTGCGCGCCTTGGACGTATCCGATGTTCGGATGGACCAGGGTTCGATGCGTTGCGATTCCAACGTGTCGCTGATGCCGACCGGAACTACCGAGTTCGGCACACGCACCGAGACCAAGAACGTCAACTCGCTGAAAAGCGTTGAGGTGGCGGTGCGTTACGAGATGCAACGGCAGGCCGCCGTCCTCGCATCCGGCGGCCAGATCATCCAGGAGACCAGGCACTTTCACGAGGCGGGGTACACCAGCCCGGGCCGCGCCAAGGAGACGGCCCAGGACTACCGCTATTTCCCCGAGCCCGACCTGGAACCGGTTGCGCCCAGCCGCGAGTTGGTCGAGCAGCTGCGCCAGACGATCCCGGAGCTTCCGTGGCTGACCCGCAATAGGATTCAGCAGGAGTGGGGCGTTTCCGACGAGGTGATGCGCGATCTGGTCAACGCCGGCGCCGTGGAACTGGTCATCGAGACCGTCAAGCACGGCGCGGCCAGCGAGCAGGCGCGCGCCTGGTGGGGAAACTTCCTGGTGCAGAAGGCCAACGAAGCGAACATCGGCCTGGACGAACTGGCCATCACCCCAGCCCAGGTCGCCGCGGTGATCGCACTCGTCGACGAGGGCAAGCTGTCCAACAAGCTGGCCCGCCAGGTCGTGGAGGGGGTCTTGGCCGGCGAAGGCGAACCCGAGCAGGTGATGACATCCCGCGGCCTCGAGCTGGTGCGCGACGATTCGGTGACCCAGGCCGCGGTCGACGAGGCGCTGGCCGCCAATCCCGATGTGGCGGAGAAGATCCGCGGCGGCAAGGTGGCGGCGGCGGGCGCGATCGTCGGGGCGGTGATGAAGGCCACGCGGGGGCAGGCCGACGCGGCCCGGGTGCGCGAACTGGTGCTGGCCGCCTGCGGGCAGAGCTGACGAGAACTCTCCAGCGTCCGCTAGGTCTTGTCGTCGTTGTTGCGGGGGAATCCGCCGCCCTGCGGGAACAACGGGAACACCACGTCGTCGAGCTTCTCGGCATCCCCGGCGGTCTTGTTGACCGTTGCGCCCCAGACGTTTCCGTCCGGTGACATCCGCAGCGCCCAAGCGTGGGCATGGGTGTCCTTGCGCACCACGTCGGGTTCCCCGGTGACCGCACCCGTCGCCGGTGCCAGCCGCACGGCCACCGTCAGTTTGGTGTTGATCAGGTTGACCAGCACGGTCCCGTCCATCGCCGCGCAGCCGGCCACGCCGGGTTTGTCCGGCCACGTCCACACCGTGGAGACCTCGGAAGCCTTGGTGATGCGCTGCAACCGATCCGCCGTCGGCGTGCGGTCGGCCACGTACAACGAGCCGTCCACTGGGTCGACGCACAGGCCGCCACCGGAGCCGACGCCCGACAGCGCCGTCGTGGGCGGCGCCTGACCGATGGTGGTCGGCTGCTCGATGCGAAGGACCTTGCCCGCCAGCGATTTGGGGTCAGATGCGGCGGCGGGGTTACCCGCGTCGCCCGTCAGCACCACCAACGTGGTGGGGCTGGTGAAGATCAGCGCTCCGGTATTGCCGTTGGCCCCCTTGGGGATTCCGGTGAGGATGTCCTTGGGGATGTCGCCATCGGCCACCCGGATCACCCGATTGTCCGTGGGCGTGCTGATGTAGGCGTACATCAGCCGGTCTTGCGCATAGGTCGGGGACAGCACGATGTCCATCAAGCCGCCGTCGCCGGACGGGTCGACCGGGATGACCATCTTCACCTTCGGCTCGGCGCTGACCGAGATCTCCTTGACGGCGCCGGTGGTCCGCTCGGCGACCAGCGCGGTTTTGCTGTCGGGCCCCATGATCAGTCCGCTGGTGCTCTCCAGGCAGCCCTGCATCACGCCGGGAGCCGGGCACGCCTTGGGGAATGGCGTGGGCGGCAGCGGCGGCGGTGGGGGAGGCGTCGAGCTGGGTTGCGGCTTGAGTTCCGGGTTGGTGGTGAAAGGCTGCGACTGGGCGTCGTTGAACCGCGCGCAGCCGCTCGCGACCAGCACCACCGCGCAAAGCGCGGCAAACCCGCACCGAACCGAGCGCCGTAGTCGCATGACCGACAGGCTACGGATAGTGCGCCCGCCGCCGCCACACCCATGGGCCTGCCCGCCCGGCGCCACACGATCACACCACTTTTGGCGCCGGCCAACGGCCGCCTCCGGGCCCCGAAATGTGCCGTCTGGCACCCGCTGGAGCCGCGAGCGGGCTAATTTCGGCCCAATCCGCGCCGCTTTGGCGGGCAAACCACCGATTGCCTGGCGAAAGCGCCGCTCAAATCCCCAATTCAGCGACAAATGCCCTTACCCTGTCACGCGTGACCAGTCAACCGAATGACGGACATTGGCAGCGGCCCGGCGAATCCCCGGAGCCAACACCGGGACGCCCCGCGACGGCGCGTGTGGTTGACCCCGAAGATGATTTGACGCCCGTCGGCTACCCCGGCGACTTCAACCCCTCCACCGGAACCACCACCGTCATCCCCTACATGGGCGACCACGCCGGCGTGGGCGGCCCCAAGGCGACGGGTTACAACGTGCTCGACCAGCAGGAACCCCTGCCCTACGTCCAGCCGCAGTCCGCCCGGCACGCTGCCGCCGAGCCCGCCGACATCGACGGGGACGAACACCACGACCGGCTGCACGACGTCGGTCGGCGCGGCACCCAGCATCTGGGTTTGCTGATACTGCGGGTCGGCCTCGGAGTCGTGCTGGCCGCCCACGGGTTGCAGAAGCTGTTCGGCTGGTGGGGCGGCTCCGGGGTGGGCGGGTTCAAGAACTCGCTGTCCGACGTCGGCTACCAGCACGCCGACATCCTCGCCTACGTCAGCGCGGGCGGTGAGCTGGTCGCCGGTGTACTGCTGGTGCTGGGGCTGTTCACCCCGCTGGCCGCGGCCGGTGCGCTGGCCTTCCTGATCAACGGCTTGCTGGCCACCATCACGGCGCGCCCGCATCCGCACACCTTCACGTACTTCCTGCCGGACGGGCACGAATACCAGATCACCCTGATCGTCCTGGCCGTCGCGGTCATCCTGTGCGGACCCGGCCGTTACGGGCTCGACGCGCGGCGGGGCTGGGCCCATCGCCCGTTCATCGGGTCGTTCGTCGCGCTGCTGGTGGGCATCGCGGCCGGCATCGCGGTGTGGGTGCTGCTCAACGGGGTCAACCCGATCGCCTGACCCCTTACTGATAGGGGTTGGGCACGCGCCCGGAGCTGGCCTCGGTCAGCTGAGGCAGGGTCGCGAACGTTACCGCGGGCAACCGCAAATCCGCGCCGCTCTTGAGGTGCGCGCGTGCCCAGGAGCCCCGATGGAACCGCAGCCCGTCGATGTCACCCCACTGCACCGTCTGGCTGCCCAGCAGCGTGCGGACCGTCACGCCTCGGTCGTCGGCGACGGTACGCAGCCGGACGATCATTGCCGACAGCAGCACGGGGATCGCGAGCAGCGGCACGGACAGCGGCCACAGCATCACCGGTATCAGCAACCCCAGGGTCAAGAATCCGACGGCCAGGTGCGCGATGGGGGAGACCTTGATCACCACGGGCGTGTGGGAAGACGAACCGGTAGCCACTCGACCATCATTTCACCCGGCAAGGGGCACCGGATCTCCGCGCGGGCCGACAGTAGCGGATTTGACGGCTGAGCTGTGCGAAGGCTACCGTCGGACGTTATGGATACCGCCGGACAGCCCGGGATGCTCGTAGTAATTAGTCGGCGCGTTGGTGCCTGACTAGCCTCTTCGGCATTTGAAGCTATCCAGACCAACGCGCAACCCTCGTGCAGCAGATGAGCTGTCGGGGGTTTTTTGTTGCTCCCAGCGAAACTCCCAGACTGAATAAGGACGAAAGACAGTGAGCGCACCCACCAGGCAGCACGCCACACAGCCAGAGCGTGCCGCCGACGTCGCCTCCGACGCGGCGGAAACCCCTGCCGCCGCCCCCACCAAAAAGCCGAAACGTGTTGGGCCCGAGAAACTTACCGGCGCCCAGTCGGTGATCCGGTCGCTGGAGGAGCTCGGCGTCGAGGTCATCTTCGGGATTCCCGGTGGCGCCGTATTGCCGGTTTACGACCCGCTGTTCGACTCGAAAAAGCTTCGGCACGTGCTGGTTCGCCACGAGCAGGGCGCCGGCCACGCCGCCAGCGGCTATGCGCACGCCACCGGCAAGGTCGGCGTCATGATGGCCACGTCGGGCCCCGGCGCCACCAATCTCGTCACGCCGCTGGCCGACGCCCAAATGGACTCGGTGCCCGTGGTCGCGATTACCGGCCAGGTCGGTCGCACCCTGATCGGCACCGACGCCTTCCAGGAAGCCGACATCTCGGGCATCACGATGCCGATCACCAAGCACAACTTCCTGGTCCGCTCGGGCGACGAGATCCCCCAGGTGATGGCCGAGGCCTTCCACATCGCGGCCTCGGGCCGTCCGGGCGCGGTGCTCGTCGACATCCCCAAAGACGTGCTGCAGGGGCAGTGCACCTTCAGCTGGCCGCCGCGCATGGACCTGCCCGGCTACAAGCCGAACACCAAGCCACACAACCGGCAGATTCGCGAGGCCGCCAAGCTGATCGCGGACGCCCGCAAGCCCGTGCTCTACGTCGGCGGTGGCGTCATCCGCGGCGAGGCGACCGAGCAGCTGCGCGAGCTGGCCGAGCTCACCGGCATCCCGGTGGTCACCACGCTGATGGCGCGGGGCGCGTTCCCCGACAGCCATCGCCAGCACATGGGCATGCCCGGCATGCACGGCAGCGTCGCCGCGGTGGCGGCCCTGCAGCGCAGCGACCTGCTGATCGCCCTGGGCACCCGCTTCGACGACCGGGTGACCGGCAAGCTCGACACCTTCGCGCCGGAGGCCAAGGTCATTCACGCCGACATCGACCCGGCCGAGATCGGCAAGAACCGCCATGCCGACGTTCCGATCGTCGGCGACGTCAAAGCGGTCATCACCGACCTGATCGCGATGCTGCGGCACTACGACATTCCGGGCAACGTCGACATGACCGACTGGTGGGCCTACCTGGACAGCGTTCAGTCCACCTACCCGCTGAGCTACGACCCGCAGAGCGACGGCAGTCTCGGTCCGGAATACGTCATCGAGAAGCTGGGTCAGATCGCCGGCCCGGACGCGGTGTACGTCGCCGGGGTGGGCCAGCACCAGATGTGGGCGGCGCAGTTCATCTCGTACGAGAACCCGCGCACCTGGATCAACTCCGGCGGACTGGGCACCATGGGGTTCGCCATCCCGGCGGCCATGGGGGCCAAGATGGCTCGCCCGGAGGCCGAGGTGTGGGCCATCGACGGCGACGGCTGCTTCCAGATGACTAATCAGGAGTTGGCCACCTGCGCGATCGAAGGCGTGCCCATCAAGGTGGCACTGATCAACAACGGCAACCTGGGCATGGTGCGCCAGTGGCAGACGCTGTTCTACCAGGAGCGGTATTCGCAGACGGACCTGGCCACGCATTCGCATCGCATCCCGGACTTCGTCAAGCTGGCGGAGGCGTTGGGTTGTGTCGGATTGCGTTGCGAGCGTGAGGAAGACGTCGAAGACGTGATCAAGGCGGCCCGGGCGATCACCGACCGTCCGGTGGTGATCGACTTCATCGTCGGCGCGGACGCGCAGGTGTGGCCGATGGTGGCCGCCGGCACCAGCAACGACGAGATTCAGGCCGCCCGCGGCATTCGCCCGCTGTTCGACGACGAGAGCGAAGGGCACGCCTGATGCACACGCACACGCTGTCGGTGTTGGTGGAGGACAAGCCCGGTGTGCTCGCGCGCGTGGCGGCGCTGTTCTCCCGGCGCGGTTTCAACATCGAGTCGCTGGCCGTCGGCGCCACCGAGCAAAAGGACATGTCGCGCATGACGATTGTGGTCAGCGCCGAGGAGACACCGCTCGAGCAGATCACCAAGCAGCTCAATAAGCTGATCAACGTCATCAAGATCGTCGAGCTCGACGAGGGTGGCGCGGTGTCGCGCGAGCTGGCGCTGATCAAGGTGCGCGCCGACGCGGGCACCCGCAGTCAGGTGATCGAAGCGGTGAACCTGTTCCGCGCCAAGGTGATTGACGTATCGACCGAGGCGCTGACCATCGAGGCGACCGGTGATCGCGGCAAGATCGAGGCGCTGCTGCGGGTGCTGGAACCGTTCGGTATACGCGAGATAGTCCAATCGGGAGTGGTGTCGTTGTCTCGCGGTCCGCGCGGCATCGCCACGGCCAAGTAACACACAAGGAGATATTCAACAGTGGCACTAGAAATGTTCTACGACGACGACGCAGACCTGTCGATCATCCAGGGCCGCAAGGTCGGTGTGATCGGGTACGGCAGCCAAGGGCACGCGCACTCGCTGAGCCTGCGCGACTCCGGTGTGCAGGTGCGCGTCGGGCTGAAGGAGGGTTCGAAGTCGCGGGCCAAGGTCGAGGAGCAGGGCCTGGACGTCGACACCCCCGCCGAGGTGGCCAAGTGGGCCGACGTCATCATGCTGTTGGCGCCCGACACCGCGCAGGCGGACATCTTCAAGAACGACATCGAGCCCAACCTCAAGCCCGGTGACGCGCTGTTCTTCGGGCACGGCCTCAACATCCACTTCGGTCTGATCAAGCCGCCCGCCGACGTCACCGTCGCGATGGTCGCCCCGAAGGGGCCCGGCCACCTGGTGCGCCGTCAGTTCGTCGACGGCAAGGGCGTGCCGTGCCTGATCGCGGTCGACCAGGACCCGACCGGCAACGGCGAGGCGCTCGCGCTGTCCTACGCCAAGGCCATCGGCGGCACTCGGGCCGGCGTCATCAAGACCACCTTCAAGGACGAAACCGAAACCGACCTGTTCGGTGAGCAGGCCGTGTTGTGCGGTGGCACAGAGGAATTGGTGAAGACCGGTTTCGACGTCATGGTGGAGGCCGGCTACCCGCCGGAGATGGCCTACTTCGAGGTGCTGCACGAGCTGAAGCTGATCGTCGACCTGATGTACGAGGGCGGCATCGCCCGGATGAATTACTCGGTGTCCGACACCGCCGAGTTCGGCGGGTACCTGTCGGGGCCGCGGGTCATCGACGCCGGCACCAAGGAGCGGATGCGAGAGATTTTGCGCGACATCCAGGACGGCACCTTCACCAAGAAGCTGGTCGCCAACGTCGAGGGCGGCAACAAGCAACTCGAGCAGCTGCGCAAGGAGAACGCCGAGCACCCCATCGAGGTGACCGGCAAGAAGCTGCGCGACCTGATGAGCTGGGTCGACCGGCCCATCACCGAGACGGCGTAGCCGCTCGCTGATCGTCGAGACTGAATCTACGCACACCCACCGCGGCGTGTCGTGTGCGTAGATTCAGTGTCGCGACTCAAGAACCCAGGCGCCCGGCGACTGCCACCACGCGCCGGGCCAGGTGATCCAGGGCGTTCTCGGTGGCCTCGTCGCATTCGTTGATGTTGTCGTGCGTCGAGACCAGGCTCACCCCATACGGATTGCCGTCGACGAACTTCAGCGGGTCGGTGTATCCCGGCGGGACGATGATGCCACCGAAATGCATCAGCGTGATGTAGAGCGACAGCAGCGTGGTCTCCTGACCGCCGTGCACGGTGTTGGAAGACGTGAACGCCGCGTACAGCTTGTCCGCGAGTTTGCCCTCGGCCCACAGCCCGCCCAGCGAGTCCAGGAAATTGCGCAATTGCGCAGCGGGAGAGCCGAAGCGGGTCGGCGAACCGAAGATCACCGCATCGGCCCAGACGATGTCCTCACCGGTCGCGGCCGGAAGATCCTTCGTCGCTTGGTAATTCGCCGTCCAGGCCGGGTTCTGGGCAAACGACTCGGGGTCGCGGGTTTCGGCGACGTGGCGCAGGCGGACTTCGGCGCCCGCCGACTCGGCCGCGGCGGCCACGCGCTGCGCCATCGCGGTGCCATGACCGGTGGCCGAGTAGTAGATGATCGCGAGTTTGGTCACGAGCGCATCCTAGGACCGCGATGACGCGCTCCCCAAGCGCGTGTCGGCGCAGGTGACGGCAGTGGTGAGCCCGTCGATGGCCGTCGAAGGCAGCCGTTAGGCTGGCCGGGTGAATCTGCCTGTTGTATTGATCGCCGACAAACTCGCCCAATCGACTGTCGCCGCCCTGGGAGACCAGGTAGAGGTGCGCTGGGTAGACGGGCCGGACCGGGAAAAGCTGCTGGCCGCGGTGGGCGAGGCCGACGCGCTGCTGGTGCGCTCGGCCACCACCGTCGACGCCGAGGTGCTGGCCGCCGCGCCCAAGCTGAGAATCGTCGCACGCGCCGGGGTCGGACTGGACAACGTCGACGTGGCCGCCGCGACCGAGCGCGGCGTGCTGGTGGTCAACGCCCCCACCTCCAATATCCACAGCGCCGCCGAGCACGCGTTGGCGCTGCTCTTGGCCGCTGCCCGGCAGATCCCGGCGGCCGACGCCTCGCTGCGCGAGCACGCCTGGAAGCGGTCGTCGTTCAACGGCACCGAGATTTTCGGCAAGACGGTCGGGGTGGTGGGGCTGGGCCGGATCGGGCAGTTGGTCGCCCAACGGTTGACGGCCTTCGGCACCCACCTCATCGCGTACGACCCATACGTCTCGCCGGCCCGGGCCGCTCAGCTGGGCATCGAACTGCTGCCCCTCGACGACCTCCTCGGCCGCGCCGACTTCATCTCGGTGCACCTGCCGAAGACGCCCGAGACGGCGGGCCTGATCGGTAAGGAGGCGCTGGCGAAGACCAAGCCGGGCGTCATCATCGTCAACGCCGCCCGCGGCGGCCTGGTGGACGAGGCCGCGCTGGCCGAAGCGGTGAGCAGCGGACACGTTCGCGGGGCCGGTATCGACGTCTTCGCCAAGGAGCCGTGCACCGACAGCCCGCTGTTCGAGCTGCCGCAGGTGGTGGTCACGCCGCACCTGGGCGCGTCCACCTCCGAGGCGCAGGACCGGGCGGGCACCGACGTCGCCGAAAGCGTGAAGCTCGCGCTGGCCGGTGAATTCGTCCCCGATGCCGTCAACGTCGGCGGCGGCGTGGTCAACGAAGAGGTGGCGCCCTGGCTGGACCTGGTGCGCAAGCTCGGGGTGCTGGCCGCCTCGCTGTCCGACGGGCCGCCGGTGTCGGTGTCGGTGCAGGTGCGCGGCGAGCTGGCCTCCGAAGACGTTGAGGTGCTGAAGCTTTCGGCTCTGCGCGGTCTGTTCTCGGCGGTGGTCGAGGGGCCGGTCACGTTCGTCAACGCACCGGCGCTGGCCGAAGAGCGCGGCGTCACCGCCGAACTCGCCAAGGCCTCGGAGAGCCCGAACCACCGCAGCGTCGTCGACGTGCGCGCAGTAGCCCCCGACGGCACCGCCGTCAACGTCGCCGGAACCCTGTCCGGGCCGCAGCTGGTGGAGAAGATCGTGCAGATCAACGGCCGCAACTTCGACCTGCGGGCGCGGGGCACCAACCTGGTGATCAACTACATCGACCAGCCCGGGGCGCTGGGCAAGATCGGCACTCTGCTCGGCTCGGCGGGCGTGAACATCCAAGCCGCGCAGCTTTCCGAGGATGCCGAGGGGCCGGGTGCGACGATCCTGCTGCGGCTCGACCGCGACGTGCCGAGCGAGGTGCGGTCGGCGATCGGCACGGCGGTGGGCGCCAACAAGCTTGAGGTGGTTGATCTGTCGTGAAGTGCGCCGGCGACGATGCAGAGCGAAGCGATGAGGAGGAGCGGCGCTCATGAAGTTGGCTGTTATCGGCGGCGACGGTATCGGACCGGAAGTGACAGCCGAGGCGCTCAAAGTCCTTGACGCGGTGTTGCCCGGTGTCGAGAAGACCGATTACGATCTGGGCGCCCGGCGTTTTCACGCCAGCGGTGAGTTGCTGCCGGAATCGGTGCTCGCCGAGCTGCGCCAGCACGACGCCATTCTGCTCGGGGCGATCGGCGACCCGTCGGTGCCCAGCGGTGTGCTGGAGCGGGGTCTGTTGCTGCGCCTGCGTTTTGAGCTGGATCATCACGTCAACCTGCGGCCGGGTCGGCTGTATCCCGGCGTGAGCAGCCCGCTCGCCGGAAATCCCCACATCGATTTCGTGGTGGTGCGCGAGGGGACCGAGGGTCCCTACACCGGCACCGGCGGCGCGATTCGCACCGGGACGCCGCACGAGGTGGCCACCGAGGTGAGCCTGAACACCGCCTTCGGCGTGCGCCGTGTGGTGGCCGACGCCTTCGAACGGGCCCAGCGCCGTCGCAAGCACTTGACGCTGGTGCACAAGACCAACGTGTTGACCTTCGCCGGGAAGCTGTGGTCGCGGATCGTGGCCGAGGTCGGGGAGGACTACCCCGACGTCGAGGTCGCCTACCAACACGTCGACGCCGCCACCATCTTCATGGTCACCGACCCCGGTCGCTTCGACGTGATCGTCACCGACAACCTGTTCGGTGACATCATCACCGACTTGGCGGCGGCGGTGTGCGGTGGAATTGGCTTGGCCGCCAGCGGAAATATCGACGCCACCCGGACCAACCCGTCGATGTTCGAGCCGGTGCACGGCAGCGCGCCGGACATCGCCGGTCAGGGCATCGCCGACCCGACCGCGGCGATCATGTCGGTGGCGTTGCTGCTCGCCCATCTCGGCGAGGACGATGCGGCTAGACGGGTGGATCGGGCTGTCGAGGCCTACCTGGCAACGCGTGGGAGCGAACGGCTCGCCACCACCGAAGTCGGCGAACGGATTGCCGCCGGGCTGTAGTTTCCAAGCCGGGCGGGAGCAACCGCGTCGGCACCAACGGCACCGCGGCCACCGGAAACAGTCCGCACAATATCCACGCGTTCGGGTATTTCGCGGCGGTGATCAACGCACCGAACAGCGGCGGCGCGGCCGCCGCCAGCACCCGCTGGGTGGTGTTCTGAATGCCGAGGGCGCGTCCGCTCCAGAACGGCCCGGCGAATTCGGTGATGGCCGTCGCCTCCAAACCGTTGTCCAGCACGGCGATCACCGAAATGGCGACCATCAGCGGCGCCTGCCAACTCGAATTCAGGAAGTCGGCCCAGGCCAGAAGGAAGAGGGTGACGGCGGCGGCGCCCGCGATGATGCGGACAGGTCGCATGCGCGAGCCGATGCGGTCGGACCAGCGGCCCACCATGACGCGGCCGATTGCACCCAGCAGCTGCGAAAGGGTCACCAGACTGCCGGCGGCCGCGACCGACCAGTGCAGATTCTTGATCAGCCATACCAGCATGAACGTGACGGTCACCGTCTGCGGGACCATCATCAGGCCCGCCACCGTGTGAATTCGCCACAGCACCAAGGACCCTCGGTACGGGCTGGCCAGTTCGGAATTGGTGGCCTTCTCCCGGGGCTTGCGCGGCGGATCGATGATGCCGACCGCACTCGCTACCGCCCCGAACGCGCACGCCAAGGCCGTGAATCTGAGCCCCGCAGCCGGCCCGTGTTCGGCCAGCTCGGGAATTACCAGCGCTCCCAAGGCGATTCCGAGGGGTTGCGCGGTTTGGCGGAAGCCCATGGCCAGGCCGCGTTGGTGCGGCGGGAACCACGCCGACACCAGCCGCCCGCCGGCGGTATTGCAACTGGCCGCGGCCATGCCGCCGAGGAACAGATAGACGGCGATCAACACCATCGAATGCGCCGACGCCGCGGCGTAGGCCGCCACCGCGGTGAGCGCCGAACCCGCGGCCATCACCATCCGCTCGCCCACGCGGTCGAGCACGTAGCCCCACAGCACCAGTGTCACCACCATGCCCCAGCTCGGCATGGAGGACAGCAGACCGGCTTCGTCGAGCGGGATTCCGCGCGCCGTCTGTAGCGAGGGAATCAAGAACGCGACGCCATTGATGAAGAGGAAGGAACTCGCCGTGGCCACCAGCGATACGACCATGATGGACCAGCGCCCGCGCGCGCCCAGCTCCCGCGTCGTGGCCGTCCCCGTTTGCATCCTTAATGCTTGCACACGCAGGGAAAACCGCTGGTAATACTCGTGTGCCCGCCGTCATTGCGGTGACCGGCTATGCCGGGCGCCACCGGCCATCACTAGGCTCAACGAAATGCGCCTTGGTCGAATCGCCAGCCCGGACGGTGTCGCCTTCGTCGGCATCGAGGGCGAACTCGCCGATCCCGCCGCCATGACCGCCCGCGAGATCGCCGAGCATCCCTTTGGCACGCCGAACTTCACCGGCCGGTCATGGCCGCTGGCCGATGTGCGGCTGCTGGCTCCGATACTGGCCAGCAAGGTGGTCTGCATCGGCAAGAACTACGCCGATCACATCGCCGAAATGACCGAGCTCACCGGGCCCGCGGCGCCCGATCCCATCATCTTCCTCAAGCCCAATACGGCCATCGTCGGCCCGAACGTGCCGATCCGGTTGCCCGCCAACGCATCACCCGTGCATTTCGAGGGCGAGCTGGCCGCGGTCATCGGGCGGCCCTGCAAGGACGTCTCGGCAGCCGAGGCCGCCGACAGCATCCTGGGCTACACCATCGGGAACGACGTGTCGGCCCGCGACCAACAGAAAGCCGACGGCCAGTGGACCCGGGCCAAGGGGCACGACACCTTCTGTCCGGTGGGTCCGTGGATCGTCACCGATGTCGATCCGGCCGATCTCGAAATCCGAACCGACGTCAACGGCGAGGTGAAGCAACACAGCCGTACCTCGCTGATGATCCACGACGTCGGCGCCATCATCGAGTGGATCTCGGCCGTGATGACCCTGCTGCCCGGCGACCTGATCCTCACCGGAACGCCGGCCGGGGTCGGTCCGATCGAGGACGGCGACACCGTCTCCATCACCGTCGAGGGCATCGGTACCCTCACCAATCCCGTGGTCCGTAAGGGAAAGTCGTGACTACCGAAACGAAAGTCCGCGTCAGGTTCTGCCCGTCGCCCACCGGTACCCCGCACGTCGGAATGGTCCGCACCGCGCTGTTCAACTGGGCCTACGCGCGGCACACGGGTGGCACCTTCGTCTTCCGCATCGAGGACACCGACGCTGAACGTGACAGCGAGGAAAGCTATCTGGCGCTGCTCGACGCGCTGCGCTGGCTGGGCCTCGACTGGGATGAGGGGCCCGAGGTCGGCGGGCCATACGGCCCATACCGGCAGTCGCAGCGCAAAGAGATCTACCGCGACGTGGTGGCCAAGCTGCTGGAAGCGGGCGAGGCCTATTACGCCTTCTCGACACCGGAAGAGGTTGAGGCGCGCCACATCGCGGCGGGCCGCAACCCCAAACTGGGGTACGACAATTTCGACCGGCAGCTGACGGATGCTCAGCGCGCCGCGTTCCTGGCGGAGGGCCGCAAGCCGGTGGTGCGGCTGCGCATGCCCGACGAAGACCTCGGCTGGCACGATCTCGTGCGCGGACCCACCAATTTCGCCGCGGGCACCGTGCCGGACTTCGCGTTGACCCGCGCCAACGGAGATCCGTTGTACACCTTGGTCAACCCGTGCGACGACGCGCTGATGAAGATCACCCACGTGCTGCGGGGCGAGGACCTACTGCCCTCGACGCCGCGCCAGCTTGCGCTTTACGAGTCGCTGATCCGGATCGGTGTCGCAGATCGCATCCCGGAGTTCGCGCACCTGCCAACGGTATTGGGGGAGGGGACCAAGAAACTCTCCAAGCGCGACCCGCAGTCGAATCTGTTCGCCCACCGCAACCGGGGCTTCATCCCCGAGGGGCTGCTGAACTATCTCGCGTTGCTCGGCTGGGCGATCGCCGACGACCATGACCTGTTCAGTCTCGACGAAATGGTCGCCGCGTTCGACGTCGTCGACGTCAATTCCAATCCGGCCCGCTTCGATCAGAAGAAGGCCGACGCGCTCAACGGTGAGCATATCCGCATGCTTGAGCCGGCGGATTTCGCGGGCCGGCTGCGCGACTACTTCGACGTTCACGGCCACCGCCTCGGATTAGACGCCGCGGCCTTTGACACCGCCGCCGACCTGGTCCAGACACGCATCGTCGTGCTCGCCGACGCGTGGGAACTGCTCAGGTTCCTCAACGACGACGAATACGCCATCGACCCCAAGGCCGCCGCCAAGGAGCTCGGTCCGGACGCGGCCGCGGTGCTGGACGCCGCGCTGGCGGCGCTGGGCGGCGTGACGGACTGGACCACGGCGCAGATCGAGGCCGCCCTCAAGGGCGCGCTCATCGAAAGCCTGGGCCTCAAACCACGCAAGGCGTTCGGTCCGATCAGGGTGGCCGCCACGGGAACGACGGTCAGCCCGCCATTGTTCGAATCGCTGGAGCTGCTCGGCCGTGACCGCAGCTTGCAGCGGCTGGGCGCCGCACGCGGAACGGTCGCCGGATAGGCGAAGACCTCGCTTGCGGATTGTGCCGAGAGTCTTTGGTAGTCTGCACTGCGGCTCACAAAGGCCGACAACGGTTGGCAGCAGCGGTCTTCCGAGCAGCTCGATACGGCTCCAAATGACCGCTGACCAGCGGTTTTAGGCAGCCAATGGGGTATGGTGTAATTGGCAACACAGCTGATTCTGGTTCAGCCATTCTAGGTTCGAGTCCTGGTACCCCAGCAAAATCTCGCCGCCTCAAGCGATTAGGTGGGCCTCTGAGTGTGAGCTATGCTGACTCTCCGGATCGTGTCCGGCCCCGTCGTCTAGCGGCCTAGGACGCCGCCCTCTCACGGCGGTAGCGTGGGTTCGAATCCCATCGGGGCTACAAAAAATTATTGGCCAGTGCCCAGCACTGCCGGTGCCGTGGATCCACCCACCGGCATGGCCGGCAGGCCAAGTTTGCGGTGATCCCAGGAGCGGGCGCGTTGGGCGACGATGCGCACGCAGACGCGCTTGTTCATCATCTGCTCGACGAACGGTTTCATCTCTTCGGTGTAGGGCCCGGTGTAACGCTCGAACACGCTGACCCCGACCCGGTGTGAGACGCCGGGGTCGTCGACGATCTCGGCGACGCCCTCAAAGGACACTCCACGCAAGGTGTCATAGGTGTCGCCGTCCTCGATCAGGAAGCTCACCCGGGGATCGCGTTTGAGGTTGACGGCCTTCTGCGACTTGGCCTTGGTCTCCAGCCAGATTTCGCCGTCCACGACGGCGTACCACATTGCGGTCAGGTGCGGCTGGCCGTCGGGGCCGATGGTAGCCAGCGTCCCGGTGCGGCTCTTGACGACGAAGTCGGCGATTTCGTCCTCGGACATGACGATGCTCGCGCGCTGATTGGTTCCCATGGCGGTCAGTCTGTCAGGCCGTACGCGGCCGAGTGTGCGCTGGTGGCAGAGAAAGCGCCCCCGCGACGTTCAGAGCCGGCGGGTGAGCGCTTCGGCCGCGGACAGCAGATCGGCGGCCCAGCGCGCGCCGGGGCGCCGGCCGATGCGGTCGACGGGTCCCGACACCGAGATGGCGGCGATGACGGCTCCGCGGCTGTCGCGCACGGGAACCGACACGCTCGCCACCCCGGGCTCGCGCTCGGCCACGCTTTGTGCCCAGCCGCGCCGCCGCACTTCGGCCAGGGTGCGCTCGGTGAATTTCGCTGCCGGTAGCACCGCTTTTTGCGTCGCCGCGTCGCTGTGGGCCAGCAGCACCTTGGCGCCCGAGCCCGCCGTCATCGGCAATCGCGCCCCGACCGGGACCGTATCGCGAAGGCCCGCAGCGGGTTCCAGGGCGGCCACACAGACCCGTTCGGTGCCCTCGCGGCGGTACAGCTGCACGCTTTCCCCGGTGGTCTCGCGCAACAGGGGAAGCACCCCCGCACTGGCGGCCAGCAGCGGATCGTTGACGTGGGCGGCGAGCTCGGTGACGGCCGGACCGAGTCCCCAGCGCCCTTCGTCGTCGCGGGCGAGCAGGCGATGGATCTCCAGCGCTGCGGCCAGCCGATACGCGGTGGCCCTGGGCAATCCGGTTCGTTCGCACAGTTCGGCCAATCCGCACGGGGATTGGGCGATGGTGTGCAGGACATCCACGGCTTTGTCGAGGACGCCGATGCCGCTATGCTGTCTCACAAGGAGATACTAGCGTCTCGCATTCTGAGATCACAGCCCATGATCGATCGGCGAGCCGCAGATGAGGGAATCGAGGCGAATTTACAGATGGGATCCGGCAAGCCGCGCACTCTGGCCGAAAAGGTCTGGGCCGACCACGTTGTGGATAAAGGGAGCGGCGACGCACCCGACCTGATCTACATCGATCTGCATCTGGTGCACGAGGTCACCAGCCCGCAGGCCTTCGACGGGCTGCGGCTGGCCGGCCGGCCGGTGCGACGGCCCGATCTGACGCTGGCCACGGAGGATCACAACGTGCCCACCGTTGACATCGACAAGCCGATCGCCGACCCGGTGTCGCGCACCCAGGTCGAGACGTTGCGCCGCAACTGCGCCGAATTCGGCATTCGTCTTTATCCGATGGGCAATATCGAGCAGGGCATCGTGCATGTCGTCGGGCCGCAATTGGGTCTGACCCAACCGGGAATGACGGTTGTCTGTGGTGATAGTCACACGTCGACGCACGGCGCATTCGGCGCACTGGCAATGGGCATTGGCACCTCGGAGGTCGAGCACGTGCTCGCCACCCAGACTTTGCCGCTGCGGCCGTTCAAAACGATGGCGGTCAATGTCGACGGCGAATTGCCCGCCGGTGTGTCGGCCAAGGACATCATTCTCGCCTTGATCGCCAAGATCGGTACCGGCGGCGGGCAGGGGCACGTCATCGAATACCGCGGCAGTGCCATCGAATCGCTGTCGATGGAAGGCCGGATGACGATCTGCAACATGAGCATCGAGGCCGGTGCCCGAGCGGGCATGGTGGCCCCGGACGCCACCACCTTCGAATTCCTGCGCGACAAACCGCACGCGCCGCAGGGGGCGCAATGGGACGCAGCGATGCGCTCTTGGCAGGAGCTACACACCGACCCCGGTGCCGTCTTCGACACCGAGGTGCACCTCGACGCAACATCGTTGAGCCCGTTCGTGACGTGGGGAACCAATCCTGGGCAGGGCGTGCCGCTGGCCGCGGCCGTGCCCGACCCGGAGCTGATGACCGGTGACGCCGAGCGGCAGGCCGCCGAGAAAGCCTTGGCCTACATGGACCTTCGGCCGGGCACTCCGATGCGCGATATCGCGGTCGACACGGTCTTCGTGGGCTCTTGTACCAACGGTCGTATCGAAGACCTGCGGGTGGTCGCCGACGTGCTGCGCGGCCGCAAGCTGGCCCCCGGGGTGCGGATGCTCGTGGTGCCCGGGTCCATGCGAGTACGCGCGCAGGCCGAAGCCGAAGGGCTGGGCGAGGTTTTCACCGCAGCGGGCGCCGAGTGGCGACAGGCGGGCTGCTCGATGTGCCTGGGAATGAACCCGGACCAGCTGGCGCCGGGGGAGCGGTGCGCGGCGACGTCCAACCGCAACTTCGAAGGGCGCCAGGGGAAAGGCGGCCGCACGCATCTGGTGTCACCGGCCGTGGCCGCCGCGACAGCGGTTCGCGGCACATTGTCTGCCCCGGCCGATTTGAACTGACCCAACCGAGAAGAAGAGACGAGCATGGAAGCATTTCACTCCCACACCGGTATCGGTGTGCCGTTGCGGCGGTCCAATGTCGACACCGATCAGATCATTCCGGCGGCGTATTTGAAGCGGGTCACCCGAACCGGTTTCGAGGACGGGTTGTTCGCCAGCTGGCGCTCGGATCCCTCATTCGTCCTCAACCTCAGCCCCTTTGACCGTGGGACAGTCCTGGTCGCCGGCCCCGATTTCGGGACGGGCTCGTCGCGCGAACACGCGGTGTGGGCGCTCATGGACTACGGGTTCCGGGTGGTCATCTCGTCTCGATTCGGTGACATCTTCCGGGGCAACGCCGGCAAGGCGGGCCTCTTGGCGGCCGAAGTTTCTCAGGACGGCGTGGAACTCCTTTGGAAGCTCATCGAGCAGAGTCCGGGACTGGAAATCACTGCCAATCTTCAAGATCGAAATATCACCGCGGGAACGACGGTGTTGCCGTTCAAGATTGACGACCACACCGCCTGGCGATTGCTCGAAGGCCTCGACGATATAGCCCTTACGCTGCGGAAACTCGACAAAATCGAATCTTATGAGGCCACCTATCCGCAGTGGAAACCGCGCACTCTGCCCGCCTCCTGAACGGTCGGGAACGCCGGAATTTCTTCTCGCTCACCTAACTAAACCGGGCCGATTTCCAAGGCCCGCCACCGGTCAAGGGCGGCAACCGGATTGCGAAACCTCGGATTGTCCGACCCTGAAATTGCGCGTGGCTCTTGGAAATTTGCTGGGTGAGGGTTTACCGTGTGCACTAGTCGGTTCAAATCGAGGACCACTAGCGTCGGAGGGATTGGATGAATAAGGCAGAGCTCATAGATGTGCTCACTCAAAAATTGAACACCGACCGTCGGCAGGCAACCGCCGCCGTCGAGAACGTCGTCGACACCATTGTGCGTGCCGTGCACAAGGGCGACAGCGTCACCATTACCGGGTTCGGTGTTTTCGAGCAACGGCGCCGCGCGGCCCGGGTGGCCCGCAACCCGCGTACCGGCGAGACGGTGAAGGTAAAGCCGACCTCCGTCCCGGCGTTCCGTCCCGGTGCTCAATTCAAAGCGGTTGTCTCTGGCGCACAGCGTCTCCCGTCGGAAGGACCTGCAGTGAAGCGTGGTGTAGTGGCAAGCGGCGCGGCCAAGAAGACCGCCGCCAAGAAGGCTCCCGCCAAGAAGGCCGCGGCGAAGAAGGCCCCCGCCAAGAAGGCTCCGGCCAAGAGGGCTCCCGCCGCCAAGAAGGCTCCGGCCAAGAAGGCCGCCACCAAGGCCCCGGCCAAGAAGGTCGTGGCGAAGAAGGCTCCGGCCAAGAAGACGGCGGCGAAGAAGGTCGTGGCGAAGAAGGCTCCGGCCAAGAAGGCCGCGACCAAGGCTCCGGCCAAGAAGACCGCGGCGAAGAAGGCTCCCGCCAAGAAGGCCACCGCGCGTCGCGGTCGCCGTTAAGGCAACAGCCGAGTTCTCAACGCGAATACCCTTCGGGTCGCAGCGGTGCGCCCGAAGGGTATTCGCGTGTCAGGCTCGCACGTTGGCGGCCAGCGCGCCGCCGATGTGGTCGGCCGCCACCAGCCGGCCACCTGAGAGTGAGAGCACCCAGGTGCTGCCCTTGTGGTTGCGCGACTTGTCGGGACGTATCCCGTCTCGTTCGCACCACCACGCGATCAAGTCCGGGATCACCTTGCCCTGAGTGCAAATGACCGGTGTGCCTTCCTGCTGGGCGATCTCGAGCATTCGTTGCCGGCCCCGTTTGGGGCTTTTGCCGTAGGACTCCTCGGTGAGGGTCGGCTCGTTGTGCACCGTCACGCCCAATTCCTCGGCCAGCGGTTCCACCGTCTGGTGGCAGCGCAGGCGGTCGGCCGCGTACACGTCGGTGGCGCCGAACGCCAGCAGCTGCGGAACCAGTGCCTCGGCCTGCGCGCGTCCCCGTTTGTCCAGCGGTCGCTGGGTGTCGTCGCCCTTGAACCGTGATTTCCGTCCCGCCGTGCCATGCCGCACCACCACCACCGAATGCGTGTCTGCAGGGTGTTTCATGAAGTGGCGCAACATCTTTCGGTCATGTGAATAACTGAGCTTCTTGAGTGCCTCGGGTATCGGCATCCAGACCAATTCGTCGACCTCGTTGCCGGGGATGAAGTCCCCGCCGGTGCTGCGCGCCGCCCAGTAGTAGACCTTCTTGACGCCCGCCTCGATCGGGTAACTCACCATGTCGAGCCGCCGGCCCAGGACCGCATGCTGTCCCGTCTCCTCGCACACCTCCCGCACCGCGGCGACGGGCGCCGTCTCGCCCGGGTCCACCTTCCCCTTCGGCAGCGACCAGTCGTCGTAGCGGGGGCGGTGGATCACCGCGAGTTCGAGGCCGGGGTTGGAGGAATCGGTCGGCCGCCACAAGACCGCGCCGGCGGCGTACACGATCCGGCTTCCCGGACGCCGAGCGGTGGACGAGCTCTTGGTCGGCAACTCAACTCCTGCAGGTCAATTCGGTCGGGGCCGCGCACACGTTTGCGGTGCGGCCGGAGAACAACCGTAAATCACCACGCAGGGGCTACGGACTGCGGTGTCGCTCCATCAACGACACTTGGTGGTCGCGCACGGTGTGGCCGTCCTGCGGTGACGCGATCCACTGTCCGTCGGGCCCCAGTTCCCAGCACCGGGTGGACGGGTCCAGCGCGGACTCGAACAGGTCGTCCAGGTATGAGGTCAGCCTGGGATCCTTCACCTGAACCAGCGCCTCGACGCGCCGGTCGAGGTTGCGGTGCATCATGTCCGCGCTGCCGATCCAAAACTCGTTGATGCGATTGAAATGCATGATGCGGGAATGCTCCAGGAAGCGACCGAGAATCGAACGGACCGCGATGTTCTCCGAGAATCCTTCGGCGCCGGGGCGCAGCGCGCAGATGCCGCGCACCACCACCTCCACCCGCACGTCCGCCATCGACGCACGGTACAGCGCGTCGATGACCTGCTCGTCGACGAGCGCATTCATCTTGAGCCGGATCCGGCCGCCGCCGTGCTCGCGGTGGGCGGCGATCTCACGCTCGACGCGATCGATGATGCCGGTGCGAATGCTGTGCGGGGCGACCAGAAGGTTGCGGTAGGAGACCTTGCGGGAGTAGCCGGTCAGCGAATTGAACAGGTCCGTCAGGTCGGCCCCGATCTCGGGAGACGCGGTCAGCAGACCGACGTCCTCGTACAGTCGCGCCGTCTTTCCGTTGTAGTTGCCGGTTCCGATGTGGCAGTAGCGCCGGATCGTCGAACCCTCGCGGCGGACCACCAGGCAGGTCTTGCAATGCGTCTTGAGCCCGACGTATCCGTAGACGACGTGCACGCCTGCCTGCTCCAGCTCGCGCGCCCAGCGGATGTTGGCCTGCTCGTCGAAGCGCGCCTTGATCTCCACAAGCGCCACCACTTGCTTGCCGGCCTCGGCGGCGTTGATGAGCGCCCGAACGATCGGCGAGTCACCGGATGTGCGGTACAGCGTCTGCTTGATCGCCAGCACGTTCGGGTCCGCGGCGGCCTGCTCGATGAATCGCTGCACGCTGGTGGAGAACGACTCGTACGGATGATGCAGCAGCACATCGCCTTCGCGCAGCGTGGCGAAGATGCTCCTGGGCGTCTCGCGGTCGACGAATGCGGGACTGGTGG
This sequence comes from Mycobacterium sp. 852014-50255_SCH5639931, assembly GCF_001665605.1. Lineage (GTDB taxonomy): Bacteria > Actinomycetota > Actinomycetes > Mycobacteriales > Mycobacteriaceae > Mycobacterium > Mycobacterium paraffinicum. The sequence continues at coordinate 357,665 of NZ_LZSV01000035.1, read as the reverse complement.
CCGGAACGAACGCCGGGTCCTTGAGCGCCGGCCGGTCGAGGCTGTAGACCTGCCACAACGACGACAGATCGAGCAGGCCGGGCACCTCGATGACGTCACCCGGGTTCACGTCGAGTTCGCGCAGCAGCAGTTCCAGCATGCTCTCGGTCATGTCGTTGGCGACCTCTAGTCGCACCGGCGACCCGAACCGCCTGCGCGCCAATTCCCGTTCCAGCGCTTGCAGCAGGTCTTCGTCACGGTCCTCTTCGACCTCGTAGTCCGCGTTGCGGGTGATGCGGAAAGCGTGATGCTGGACGATCTCCATGCCGGGGAACAGCACCGGCAGGAAGGCCGCGATCAGCTCTTCCATAGGCAGGTAGCGAATTATGGTGGGGCCTTCGCTGTCATCCGTATCGCGTGCGCCCAGCTCCACGAAGCGATTGACGTTGTTGGGCACCTTGACTCGCGCGAAGTGCTGGCCGCCGTCCTCGGGCTGGCGCACCATGACCGCCAGGTTCAGGCTCAGCCCGCTGACGAACGGGAAGGGGTGAGCGGGATCGACGGCGAGCGGCGTGAGAACGGGAAAGACTTGTTCGTGGAAATAGGTGGACAGTTCGTCGCGCTCACCCTGCTCCAAATCCGCCCACGTGACTATATGTATGCCTTCCTCGGCGAGCGCCGGTCGCACCGAATCGAGGAACACCCGCGCGTGCCGGGTGGCGATCCGCTGCGTCTGTTCGCCGATCAGCGCGAGTTGCTCGCGCGGCGTCAGGCCGTCGGCGGAGCGCACCGACAGCCCCATCTCGTCGCGACGCTTGAGGCCGGCGACCCGGACCATGTAGAACTCGTCGAGGTTGGAGGCGAAGATCGCCAGGAACTTGGCCCGCTCCAACAATGGCAACGAGTTGTCCGCGGCCAGCGCCAGCACGCGGGCGTTGAAGTCCAGCCAGCTCAGCTCCCGGTTGAGATAGCGGTCCTCCGGCAGGTCGGTGAGCGCGGCCGGCGTCGCGGCGGGCGGCGCTGCCACGGCCGAGTCGCCTTGGTGCCACAAGTTCTCTTCGGGGCGCGCCTCAGCTTCGATTTCGGTCACCCTGCGATCATTGCTCATCACTCGCCGATGCTGCTAGCGCTCGACGGACATCCATTCGCCGTTGGGCCGACGTTCACCGCGCGGACAGGTGCGCCGCGCGACCGGTTGAGTCACTGGTGGGCGAGGGCGCGGGCGGTCGCCGCGCCCACCCCGAGCCGGCGCGCGGTGGCGAGGTCGTCGGGAGTGTCGACGTCACAGCGCAGGCCAGGCCACGCACCGGTCAGCTCGATCGCGCCCGAACGTCGGTGTCTCGCCGAGGAATCGGCACCGAACTGCGGATCCAGCGGGGCGCCGAAGGCGAAGAGGGCGGCGGTTCCCGTCGCCAGCCGGTCGGCGACGAAGCTGCGCCGGTGATGACGCGCGGCGGCGATCGCCTCGGCCAGCTCCTGCGTCTGAAGCGCCGGTAAATCCCCCTGCAGCACAACGACATTCGGGAAAAAGCCGCCCACCGCCAGTTCGGCGGTGGCGATGGCGTTGTTGAGCGGGTCGCCGTGCCCCTCCGGTGTCGGGTCGGCGAGCACCTCGGCGCCCAGCTCGGTCGCCGCGGCCGCCGCGGCCTCGTCGGGCGTAATGACGGTGATCGAGCCCAGTGAACCGACGCGGCCCGCGGCGGTCAGGGTGTCGATCAACATGGCCAGCACCACGTTCTCCCGGGTGCGTGCCGAGAACACCGGGGCCAGCCTCGTCTTGGCCGCGGCCAACCGTTTGACGGCGACGATCAAGGCGACGTCTCTACCCGTTTCGTCGGCTCGTGTGCCGCTCATGAGATCTCATCCTGCCAGCGACCGCTGAAGGCGGACGCGCTAGCTCGCGTAACGGCCGCTGATCTAGGGTGTATCGGCTGCAACACGCTGAGACGACAGACGGGGGTGGTGGATGACCGGTTCGAAGGGCGCCGTCGCGGTCATGGGTGCCGGGGCGTGGGGCACCGCGCTGGCCAAGGTGCTCGTCGAGGCCGGCGAGCCCGACGCGGAGGTCATGCTGTGGGCCCGTCGATCCGACGTGGCCGACCGGATCAACGCCACCCGCTCCAACCCCGACTATCTGCCCGGCGCGATACTGCCGGCGAACGTCCGCGCGACCACCGACGCCGCGGAGGCGCTGGGCTTTGCCTCGACGGTGCTGCTGGCGGTTCCCGCGCAGACGATGCGCGCCAACCTCGAAGGGTGGGCGCCGTTGATACCCGACGGCGCCACCCTGGTCAGCCTGGCCAAGGGCATCGAGCTGGGCACGCTGATGCGGATGAGTCAGGTCATCGTTTCGGTGACGGGTGTCGATCCCTCTCAGGTCGCGGTCGTCTCGGGGCCCAACCTGGCCAGCGAGATCGCCGAATGTCAGCCCGCCGCCACCGTCGTCGCATGCAGCGACTCCGGGCGCGCGGTCGCCCTGCAGCGCATGCTGAACACCGGGTATTTCCGCCCATACACCAACAGCGATGTTGTCGGCACCGAGGTCGGCGGGGCGTGCAAGAACGTCATCGCGCTCGCGTGCGGCATGGCGGCCGGCGTCGGGCTTGGCGAAAACACCGCGGCGGCGATCATCACCCGGGGCCTGGCGGAGATCATCCGGCTGGGTATCGCGCTCGGCGCCAAGGGCGCCACGCTGGCCGGCCTGGCCGGGGTGGGCGACCTGGTGGCGACGTGCACGTCGCCGCAGTCGCGCAACCGGTCCTTCGGTGAACGCCTGGGTCGCGGCGGGACGATGGAATCGGCGATGCAGGCCAGGGAAGGGCACGTCGTCGAGGGCGTGACGTCGAGCGAGTCGGTGCTGGCGCTCGCGTCCAGTTACGACGTCGAGATGCCGCTCACCGACGCCGTGCATCGGGTCTGTCACAAGGGGTTGTCGGTGGACGAGGCGATGGCCCTGCTGCTGGGCCGCAGGACCAAGCCCGAGTGACTGCCGCGCGGCGACCGAAACCCCAGCTAGCGGCCCGCCGCCCGGCCCGCGTGCCGCACAACCGGTAGCCTCTTTAGGTTGTGAGTGCCAGCGGAAGCCGCGTGCGCGTCGCCGTCGTCTTCGGCGGGCGCAGCAACGAGCACGCCATCTCGTGCGTGTCCGCGGGCAGCATCCTGCGCAATCTCGACCCCGAGCGGTTCGAGGTGGTCGCGATCGGCATCACCCCGCAAGGGTCGTGGGTGCTCACCGACGGCGACCCGGAGGCGCTGGCCATCAGCGACCGGCGGCTGCCGGAGGTGACCGCGCAGTCGGGCACCGAACTGGCCCTGCCGGCGGATCCGCGGCGCAGCGGCCAACTGGTCTCCCTCTCGTCCGGGGCCGGCGAGGTCCTGACGTCCGTCGACGTGGTGTTCCCGGTGCTGCACGGTCCGTACGGAGAGGACGGCACGATCCAGGGTCTGCTGGAGTTGGCCGGCGTGCCCTATGTCGGCGCCGGCGTGCTGGCCAGCGCGGCGGGCATGGACAAGGAGTTCACCAAGAAGCTGTTCGTCGCCGAAGGGCTGCCGGTCGGCCCGTACGCGGTGCTGCGCCCGTCGCGGTCGACCCTGCGACCCGATGAGTGCGAGCGGCTGGGTCTGCCGGTGTTCGTCAAACCCGCCCGGGGCGGCTCCTCGATCGGCGTCACCCGGGTGGCGCGCTGGGAGGACCTCGCCGCCGCGGTCGCGGTCGCGCGCCGGCACGACCCGAAAGTGATCGTGGAGGCGGCGATCACCGGTCGCGAGCTGGAGTGCGGCGTGCTCGAAATGCCCGATGGCACAATAGAAGCCAGCACGTTGGGCGAGATCCGGGTGGCCGGGGTGCGGGGACGCGAGGATTCGTTCTACGACTTCGCCACCAAATATCTGGACGACGCAGCGGAATTGGACGTGCCGGCCAAGGTTGACGACGACATCGCCGACACCATCCGGCATTTGGCGGTCCGGGCGTTCAACGCCATCGACTGTCAGGGGTTGGCCCGGGTCGACTTCTTCCTCACCGACGACGGGCCGGTGCTCAACGAAATCAACACGATGCCCGGGTTCACCACGATTTCGATGTACCCGAGGATGTGGGCGGCCAGCGGCGTGGACTACCCGACCCTGCTGGCGACCATGGTCGAAACGGCGTTGGCCCGGGGCGTGGGCCTGCGTTAACCAGCCGCCGGTCCCGGGTTGATGGGCACCGCCGCGATGGTGCGGTCGACCACCTCGGAGAGTTGCTGAATCGGGGTCGGGCCCGATCCCGACGGCAGCGTGAGCGCCACATACACCGGCCGATCCACCGTGTACCAGGTCGACCTGCCCGCGTCACCGGCGGATTGCTGTTCTGGGCGCACGGCGAACCACTGCACGCGGTCGACGACCTGAATCGGAGATCCCACGACGAACTCGGCGGGACGGTCGAGTCCGCAGCGCAGCACGACGGGCTCGCCCTCCGGACCGGCCCGCCACGCGGCGGCGCCGTGCGGCGTCGGTTGGGCGACGGGCGCGCGCTGATAGTCGCCGAGCCGCTGCGGCAGCGCCCCGGCCAGTGCCCGGCATGCGGGGCTGTCGGCCTGCGGCGCCGGGGCGGCGGGCACGGCGACCGGTTGCGGCGGCGCCTCACGATTCGCCGCGATCACCAGGATCACGCCGATCGCCACGACGGCCACCGCGATGGCCGCGATGATCACCGCGGGCGGTGGCCCCGTGTCGACGGCGGGGCCGGTATCGGGGTCGGTCGTCACCGCCGCGCACCTCCTATCTCTGGCACAGCGGTGCAGGGTTCTACACTGGCGCGGGCCGCTCGCGCGGGCAGTAAACCAACTTACCGCAGGTCGGCGACCCGTCAGAGGCCCACACAGGGGACGAAGGCGCCGGAGGAGGTGGCGTGCGCGACGACGCATCGGAACCCACACTGCAGCAGCTCGGGGAGTTCGCCGTCATTGATCGTTTGGTGCGCGGCCGCCGGCAGCCGGCCGCGGTGGCGGTCGGGCCGGGCGACGATGCGGCGGTGGTGCAAGCCAGGGACGGCCGCATCGCGGTGTCGACCGACATGCTCGTGCAGGATCGTCATTTTCGGCTGGACTGGTCGACCCCCCGCGACGTCGGCCGCAAGGCCATCGCTCAGAACGCCGCGGACATCGAGGCGATGGGGGCGCGCCCGACGGCCTTCGTGGTCGCGTTCGGCGCGCCCGGTGACACTCCGGCGGCCGACGTCGACGGACTGGTCGGCGGCATGTGGGACGAGGCGCAGCGCATCGGCGCGGGCATCGCCGGCGGCGATCTCGTCAGCTGCCCGCAATGGGTGATCTCCGTGACGGTGCTGGGTGACCTCGACGGCCGCGCGCCGGTGCTGCGGTCCGGGGCGAAAGCGGGCTCAGTGATCGCGGTCGCCGGTGAACTCGGCCGCTCGGCGGCCGGACTTTCGTTGTTCGGCAAGGGGATTGAGGGATTCGATGGACTGCGCCGCCGGCATCTGGTTCCCCAGCCGCCCTACGGGCAGGGCGTGGCGGCGGCCGCCGGGGGAGCGCAAGCGATGATCGATGTCTCCGACGGCCTGGTCGCCGACCTGCGGCACGTCGCCGAGGCATCGGCGGTGGCGATGGACCTGTCCACGGCGGCGCTGACCGCGGACCACGACGCGCTGACCGCTGCGGCCGCCGCCGCGGGCGCCGACCCATGGTCGTGGGTGCTCGGCGGCGGCGAAGATCACGCCCTGGTGGCCTGTTTCGCCGGCCCCGCGCCCGCCGGATGGCGGATCATCGGGCGGGTTCTCGAGGGAAACGCCGAAGTCCTTGTCGACGGACAACAGTGGACCGGCTACGCCGGCTGGCAGTCATACGACCGTTAGGGTGGCGCGATGAGCCTTGATGCTTCGAAAGGACCGGTGACGGCGGCGCGGCCGTTGAGCGAACTCGTCGAGCAGGGTTGGGCGACCGCGCTGCAGCCGGTGGCCGATCGGGTCGCCGCGATGGGCCAGTTCTTGCGGGCCGAGATCGCGGCTGGGCGCAGGTACTTGCCGGCGGGTCCGAATGTGTTGCGCGCGTTCACGTTTCCCTTCGACAGCGTCCGGGTGCTGATCGTCGGGCAGGACCCGTACCCGACGCCGGGGCACGCCGTGGGCCTGAGCTTTTCGGTGGCCCCGGACGTGCTCCCGTTACCGCGCAGCCTGGCCAACATCTTCGACGAGTACGCCGCCGACCTCGGGCATCCGCAGCCCACGTCCGGCGACCTGACGCCGTGGGCCGAGCGCGGGGTGATGCTGCTGAACAGGGTGCTCACCGTGCGCCCGAGCAACCCCGCCTCGCACCGGGGGAAGGGCTGGGAGGCGGTGACCGAGTGCGCGATCCGTGCGCTGGCGGCGCGCTCGCAGCCGATGGTGGCGATCCTCTGGGGCCGCGACGCCTCGACGCTCAAACCGATTCTGGCCGAGGGCAATTGTGTGGCGATCGAGTCGCCACACCCGTCGCCGTTGTCGGCGTCTCGGGGATTCTTCGGGTCGCGTCCGTTCAGCCGCGCCAACGAACTGCTCACGGGCATGGGCGCCGATCCCATCGATTGGCGACTGCCTTGACCGAGATGAGGGCCTTGCGGGCGCACCACCGGGGCGGCCCGGAGCAGCTGGTGGTCGAGCGGACGCCCGTGCCGGCCCCGGCCGCGGGCGAAGTCTTGCTGGCCGTCCACGCCGCCGCTATCACGTTCGACGAGTTGACGTGGGAGGAGACCTGGACCCGAGACGGGGTGAGCCGGACGCCGGTGATCCCGTCGCATGAAGTATCGGGCGTGGTCTCCGACGTGGCCCCGGGCGTGACGGACTTCGCGCCCGGCGACGAGGTGTACGGGCTGATCCCGTTCGACCGGGACGGTGCGGCGGCGGAATTCGTCTGCGCCCCCGCGGGGGACCTGGCCGCCAAGCCTTCGACGGTCTCGCACGCCGTCGCCGCCGCGCTGCCGCTGGCCGGCCTCACCGCCCTGCAGGCCCTGACCGACCACGCCGGCGTGCGCCCGGGTGAGGCCGTGCTGGTGCACGGCGGCGCGGGCGGGGTGGGCGCCTTGACGGTTCAGCTGGCCGCGATGCTCGGCACGCGCGTCACCGCCACGGTGCGCAGCGATGCCGGTGACCTCGTCCGGGGATTCGGTGCCGTCCGGGTGATCGACGTCCGCACCGAGACATTCGAAGACGCCGTCTACGACGCCGTGATCGACACCGTCGGCGGTGAGACGCTGGACCGATCGTTTCCGGTGCTCCGCCCGGGCGGGCGGCTGGTCACCCTGTCGGCGCCGCCGCCGGCGGGTGTGGCCGACGAATACGGCGTCACGGCAACCTTTTTCATCGTCACGGCGAATCGGGATCAGCTGGTCGAGCTTGCGGCGCTGGTTGACCGGGGACAGTTGCGGGTGGAGATCGCCGACACGTTCCCACTCGAGCAGGGCCGCGAGGCTTTCGAAAGCGGCGGCCGCCCGGGCCGGCGGCCCGGCAAGACGGTCATCGTGGTTCGGGATTGACGGCGGGGCACCGGCTGTGTACGACCTGGAAGACACCATTCGGCAACGGAATTCGACGCGGCTCTTCCTGCCCGACCCGGTACCGCGCCACCTGGTGGAGGAATCGCTGGAGCTGGCGATTCGCGCGCCGTCGAATTCGAACGTGCAGCCATGGCACATGGTGTTCGTCTCCGGTGCGGCGCGGGACCGGTTGGTCGCCGCCATGCTGGAAAGGGCGCGCGCCGAACCGCCTAACGTCCCGCAACTGCCCGCCGCGTTCGCTCATTTCCGGAGCGACACCGGCGCACACGTCTACGGCGCGATGGGCATTGCCCGCCATGACAGCGAGGCCCGGCGCATCGCCGTGTTGCGCAACTGGGAGTTTTTCCGCGCACCGCTGGGCGGCATCGTGTGCATGCACCGCGACCTCGGTTACGCCGACAGCATGGGTGTCGGCATGTTCCTGCAGACGCTGCTGCTGGCGTTGACCGCACGCGGATTGGGCACCTGCGTGCAGGTGGCCATCGCCGGTTATCCCGACGTCGTTCGCGAGCAGCTCGATATCCCCTCGGAGCTGAACATCCTGTGCGGCCTGTCGATCGGTTACCCCGATCCCGATTTTCCCGCCAACAACCTGCACATCGGTCGAGACCCCGTGGACCGGCACGCCGTGTTCCTCGACGAGTGACTTACGAACTCTCGAAGTTGACGTCCTTGGTGACGGCTTTCCACTGTTCGATCGACGACGACAGCGCGGCGATCTTGTCGCGCATGGCCTTGAGTACGTCGCGGCCCAGCAGCAGCCGCAGCGGTGGCTCGTCGAGCGTGGTCACCATCAGCACCGCCTCGGCGACCTTCTTGGGATCACCGGGGAGATGATCGGCGAACTGCTTGATCAGGTCCTTGCGCGCCGCCACGTCGACGTAATCGGCTATCGGGGTTCCCGACTCCTTCATCGACCGCGTCGCCCAGTCGGTGCGGAAGGCGCCGGGCTCGATGGCGGTCACCTTGATCCCGAGCGGCCGCACCTCGGTGGCCAGCGCCTCGGTGATCGCTTCCAGCGCGAATTTCGTCGATGAGTAATACGCGTTGGGCGGGTTGGCGACCAGACCGGTCATCGACGACATGTTGATGATGTGCCCGGAGCCGCGTGCACGCATGGCCGGCAGCACCGCCTTGATCATGTTGACCGCACCGAAGTAGTTGACCTCGAACAGCTTTCGAACCTCGGCGTCCTCGCCCTCCTCCACTGCGGACAGGTAGCCGTGGCCGGCGTTGTTGACCAGTACGTCGATGCCGCCGAACGCTGCATCGGCCGCCGACACCGCCGCCGCGATCTGATCGGCGTCCGTCACGTCGAGCGCAACGGCCAGCGCCCGGTCGCCGAACTCGTCGATGAAGTCGCGCACCGAGTCGGCCCGCCGCGCGGTCACCACCGCGCTGTGGCCCGCTTCCAGTGCGGCGCGCGCGATTTCGCGCCCGAAGCCGGTGGAGCATCCGGTGATCAGCCAGCGCGACATCGCTAGATCGCCCCTTCCGGCAGGCGCCGCAGATACGCGGTTCGCCGAGCCGCGAGTTGGGCGGCCCGTTCCTGCGGGCTCATCCGCGGCAGGTGCGGCACCTCGGCGTCGAGCCGGTCCAGCTTTACCACCCGCCCACGGGCGCCGAGGTCTTCGCGGGGACCCGCCTCGCCGAATTCCGCCATGCGCAAAGTCAAGATCCCCTCGCGCAGGCCCTCGGAGTCGATCCAGTTGGTCACGCCGGGATCGGCCGGCGCGATCACGTAGGTGTAGCCGCCGTCCTCGTTGGCGACCGATTGCGCCTTGTTGAGGCTGCCGGTGCGGTAGAGGATGTCCAGCGTGGTGCCCCAGATGTTGCTCAGCGGCACCGTGAAGTACTCGGCGCCACCGTCGTTGAGGTCCACCACGAACGCCTCGTCGGGTGCGAGATCGAAACGGCCCATGACGTAGACCTGGTTGCGCATCGCGCCGACCTTGTCGGCCGACCACGCCAGGTTGAAATGGTTGGCGGGCATCTTGTACACGCCGTGGCTGAGTTTGCCGGTGAAGTCGGCGAAGTACTCCATCATCGCCGCGGTGGCCTCGGCCTGCTCGTCGAGCGTGCGTGCTGGTGTCGCGGGCGGCCCACCGAGCCGTTGCACCTCAAGGTAATTGGGGTCGTCGCGGCCCCAGTCCAGCAGCACGTCTCGGATGTAGAACTCGTGCGCCGCGGGGGAGGTCTGCACGTGGTTGGGCCGCCCGCCGGCGGGGTCGGCGTCCACGGTGATGGTGAAGCTGCCGTCGGAGTCGACCCGCATGGTGCGTCCGTTCAGCACGTCGACGGTGCCCATGTGGGCATCCCAGAGCGTGAAGTAGTTTTCGGTCATGCGGTGTTCGCCCACCCGGCCGTGGATTTCGTAGCGTTCGTCACCGGAGATCGGGATCACCCGGTACACGCTGTCCGGATTGTCGATGCCCCAACGTGACCCGGGAATGCGCCGACCGTCGACGGGATGCGCCAGCCGGGTGATGCAGCTGACCTTCGGCCTCAGCTTGTCCTGGTTGGACGACCACACCGCCGCCGAGAACATCACCTCGGCGAACGCGTCGTCGAACCGCTCCCGCATCGCGTCCGACGCCTGGGCGCGGCCCAGCCAGGTCTCGGCCACCGTCCGATAGGCGGCCTTGACGGTCGGGTGCTCGATCAGGTCCAGGGCGGCTAGTTCCTGCTCGTGCTGGGATTTCGTCGCGACGGGGTCATCACGCATGCGCTGTTCCTCCGATGTATTGCTCAAAACGATTGGCACACAACGCGATCAGAACTTCAAATGCTGGCTGACGTCGCCGACCTGATCGATGAACATGGTGCGGCTGTCGAACCGCCAGGCGCCGTCCACCCGCGCAAACGTGTCCTTGTAGTGTCCGGTCACGATCACCTGCAAGGGCAGGTCGGGGGTGGCCTGCGTGACGCAGTAGTAGGACGTGCTGCGGGCGGTCCCTTCGGCCTCGTCGATGTGCAATTGCACGTTGGTGGTGTTGTGTTTGGTCTTGGGGGTGCCGTCGGAGTAGATGCGTGTGGCCATCTCATACATCTCGCGCACCCGGGCGGCCCCGGCGAACACCGTCTCCGGTGGGCCGTCCTCCACGCCGCAGATGCGGCCGTGCTCGAAGAGCCGGGCGACCCCGTCCAAATCGCCCCCGTCGAGAAGCTCGGCGTAGGTGTAGATGAGGTTGGTGATTTCGGTTGCGCTGTCACTCATGTGGAACCACCTCTGAACCCATCTCCTCCGCTTCCGCGAACAATGGTGGCAGAACCGGTCCAATTAACATAGAACCGACCATTACTCTTGATCGCCGTGACGTTACCTTGGACGCCGAGCCGGCTCGGCAACCTGACCGGCAAGCGAATCGTCGTGACCGGAGCGACCAACGGGGTCGGCCTGGGCACCGCCCGTGCCCTGGCCGAGGCCGGCGCGCACGTGATCCTGGCGGTGCGCAACACCGAGCTGGGCGAGCAACGCGCTGCCGAGATGGGCGGCTCGACGTCGGTGGCCAGGGTCGACCTCGCCGACCAATCGTCGGTGCGCGCCTTCGCGAAATCGATCGACGACGACATCGACATCCTGATCAACAACGCCGGCGCGCTGACCGACCGCCGCACCGACACGGTCGACGGATTCGAGATGACGCTGGGCACCAACCTGCTCGGACCGTTCGCCCTGACCAACCTGCTGCTGCCCAAGGTGCGCACGCAGATCATCAACGTCGGCTCCGACGCACACCGGTCGGCGACGCTGCGCATGGACGACCTGCACCTACGCCGTCATAAGTGGACCCGGCTGGGCGCCTACGCGCAGTCGAAGCTCGCGGTCATGCTGTGGGGACTCGAGCTGGACCGCCGGTTGCGCGCCGCCGGCTCGCCGATCGTCACCCAGCTCACCCACCCGGGCTGGGTCGCCTCGAACCTGTCGCAGCTCGGCGACTCGCCAGTGATGGCGGCGGCCCACAAAGTGGTCAAGCTGGTAGCCGACCGGCTGGCCAACGACATCGACGAGGGGGCGGCACCCACGCTGTACTGCATCAGCGAGCCGGTGCCCCCGGGCAGCTACGTCGGGGTCAGCGGCAGGTTCGGCCTGCGCGGCGGGCCGGTGCTGATCGGCCGGTCACCGGTCGCCTGCGACTATGACACGGCCGCTCGCCTGGTGGCCTTCGCCGAAGAACAGACCGGCACGAAGCTGGAGGTATAGCCATGGGTGAACTCGACAACAAGGTCGCCGTCATCACCGGTGCGGCGCGCGGCCAGGGCCGCAGTCACGCCGTCGCCCTGGCCGAACAGGGCGCCGACATCATCGCGGTGGACATCTGCGCCGATATCGACGCGATTCCCTACCCGCTGGGGACCAAATCGGATCTCGACGAGACCACGCGGCTGGTCGAAGCCACGGGCCGCAAGGTGGTGCGCGTCGTCGCCGACGTCCGCGACCTGGCGCAACTGGAGGCCGCGGTGCAGAGCGGAATCGACGATCTAGGGGAGGTGGACATCGTCATCGCCAACGCCGGGGTGGTGGCGATCGGTGATCCGGAATCCCATTCCGAACCGGTGTTCAACTCGATCGTGGATACCAACCTCAAGGGGGTGTGGCACACGTTGTTGGCGACGGTCCCGTCGATCATCCGCAAGGGCCAGGGCGGGTCGATCGTCCTGGTCAGCTCGTCGCAGGGGCTGACCGGCCGGGGCGGCGACGGCAGTGCGGCGATGTTCGCCTATGCCGCGTCCAAGCATGGGGTGGTGGGGTTGATGCGGTCAGCGGCCAATGCCTATGCGCAACACAAGATTCGGGTCAACTCAGTGCATCCGAGCGGCGTCATGACGCCGATGATCCTCAACGACTTCGTCGTCAACCGGATGCTGGAGAACCCGAACCCGGCCGTCTCCCAGATGCTGCTGCCCGACGTGCCGTTGGTCGAGGCGCAGGACGTGACGGAGGCGGTGCTGTGGCTGGTCGGTCCCCGTGCCCGCTACGTGACGGGCGTGTCGATACCCGTCGACGCCGGGCACGTCGTGATGTAGCGGCGGGCTAGCCCCGGACGACCTTGCCGGCCTTGATGCAGGACGTGCAGACGTTCAGGCGCTGCTTGTTGCCGCCCGGTCGGGTGACAACGTGCACGGTCTGGACGTTGGGGTCCCACCGGCGGCTGGTGCGGCGGTGGGAGTGCGACACCGACTTACCGAAGCCGGGGCCTTTCCCGCAGATGTCGCACACAGCGGCCATGGTTCAAGCTCCTCAAATCTCGGGGGTCCGGCTCGGCGGTCTGACACGTGGCCGGGACAGCCCGGGCTGACCGGGCCCAACCAGGATACCGATTGTCCTGGCAACCACCAAAACGATCGCCGCCGCTGTCGCCCTGTCTGGCTAGGCTCAATGGGTCGGATCGCCCCGCCGGCGGGTGGTGGTCACGGGCAGCCGTTGCCCGGGCCGCCGAGCTACGCTGGCGCCCACCGGGAGCAGGGTGTGGAGGAGGTGGGTAAAACTGGGAGCGTCGGAGCGTCTGCTGGACGCGATCACCTTGCGGGACTGGGCGCACACCGCCGTCAGCGACCTGATCACCCACATCGATGAGATCAACCGGCTCAATGTCTTTCCGGTTGCCGATTCCGACACCGGCGCGAACATGCTGTTCACCATGCGCTCGGCGCTGGCCGAGGCCAACGCGGGCGTCAATTCCGAGGGCGGCTCGGCCTGCGTCGCCCGGACCGCCGCGGCGATGTCGGCCGGTGCGCTGAACGGCGCCCGCGGGAATTCCGGCGTGATCTTGTCCCAAATCCTGCGGGGCATCGCCGACGTCACCGCCCTCGCGGCCACCGATTCCGGCGGTGAGCTGCCCCACATGGACGCGGCCATCCTCGAGGCGTCGTTGCGCCGCGGCGTGGACCTGGTCATCACCTCGATGGGCGGGGACGAGATCCCGGGGACCATCGTCTCGGTGCTGCGGGCCGCGGCCGACGCCGTCCGGGAGTGCGCCCAGGCCGGGGAAGGGCTCGCCGCAGCGATCATCGCCGCCGGCGATGCGGCGGTCGTCGCGCTGGAGAAGACGCCCGAACAGCTCGACGTGCTCGCCGACGCCGGTGCCGTGGACGCCGGCGGGCGGGGCCTGCTGGTCCTGCTGGACGCCCTGCGGACCACCGTCACCGGCCAGGCGCCCGCCCGAACCGTGTACGAGCTCTCGCCGCGGGCAGCGCAACCGGAAGGCGCCGCCGAGCGGCCGGCACCGCAGTTCGAGGTGATGTACCGGCTGGACGGATGCGATCCGGCCGCGGCGGACGTGCTGCGCGACCGGCTCGGGGAGCTGGGCGACTCCGTGGGCATCGCCGCCGCGCCGTCGTCGGCCGATTGCACGTACTCGGTGCACGTGCACACCGACGACGCCGGCGCCGCGGTCGAGGCGGGGCTGGCGGCGGGGCGGCTGAGCCGCATCGTGATTTCTGCGTTGAGCTCCGGCGGTACCGGGCTGCCGGCCGGCGGCTGGATACGGGAACGCGCCGTGCTGGCCGTGGTCGACGGCGACGGTGCCGCCGAGCTGTTCGGCGGGGAGGGTGCCTGTGTGCTGCAGCGCGATCCGGCCGCCAACGAACCCAACATCAGCGCCCACCAGCTGATGCGGGCGGTGGTCGACACCGGTGCCGCGCAGGTGATGGTGCTGCCCAACGGCTACGTGCCCGCCGAGGAGCTGGTGGCCGGGTGCACCGCGGCCATCGGGTGGGGTATCGACGTGGTGCCGATCCCGACCGGGTCGATGGTGCAGGGGCTGGCCGCGCTGGCCGTGCACGAAACCGACCGGCAGGCGGTGGACGACGGCTACACGATGGCCCGCGCCGCCGGTGCGGCCCGGCACGCATCGGTGCGCATCGCGACCGAGAGCGCGTTGACGTGGGCGGGCCGCTGCCAGCCGGGCGACGGCCTGGGGATCGCCGGGGACGAGGTGCTGATCGTGGCCGCCGACGCGGTCGCGGCGGCCATCGGCCTGCTCGATCTGTTGCTGGCCTCGGGCGGCGACCTGGTGACGGTGCTGGTCGGCGCCGACATCGACACCGAAGAGAACGCCGCGGCCGTGGGCGACATCCTGGAAAAACACATGCACGACCACCACCCGGGAACCGAACTCGTCACCTACCGCACCGGCCATCGCGGGGATGCGCTCTTGATCGGGGTCGAGTAGCCGTGGCGTCGCTGGGCGACCGGCTGGACTTCGTGGTGGGTGCCAAGGCCGCCGACCAGCTCGACGAGGAGTTGGGCATCCGGACCGTCGACGATCTGCTGCGCCACTATCCGCGCAGCTACACCGAGGGCGCGACCCGGTGGGACGCCGACGATCAACGACCGCCGGCCGGCGAGCACATCACGATCGTCGACACGATCACCGAAACCAAGACGTGGCCGATGAAGAAGACCCCGAAGAAGCTGTGCCACCGCATCACCCTCGGCGCCGGACGCAACAAGGTGACCGCGACGTTCTTCAACGCGAATTATTTGAAGAAGGACCTGACCGAGGGCACCAAGGTGATGCTCTCCGGGGAGGTCGGATTCTTCAACAACGTCATGCAGCTGACGCACCCGGCGTTCCTCATCCTCGACTCACCGGACGGCAAGAACCGGGGCACCAGCTCCCTGAAGAACATCGCCATCGCGTCGCAAGCCACCACCGGCGAGGTGCAGATGGCGGCCTTCGAGCGAGCCTTCTTTCCGATTTATCCGGCGACCACGAAGTTGCAGAGCTGGGACATTTTCAGGTGCGTGCGCCAGGTGCTCGACGTCCTGGATCCGGTGGATGACCCGCTGCCCGCCGACCTGCGCGGCCGTTACGGCCTGGTCTCCGAAGACCAGGCGTTGCGCGACATTCATTTGGCGGAAGACGAGGCGGCGCGGAGGCGGGCGCGGGAGCGCCTGACCTTCGACGAAGCCGTCGGGCTGCAGTGGGCGCTGGTCGCCCGGCGGCACAGCGAGCTGTCTGAATCTGGCCCCCCGGCGCCGCCGCGCCCCGACGGTCTGGCCGCGGAACTGTTGCGGCGGTTGCCGTTTGAGCTGACCGCCGGGCAGGGTGAGGTGCTCGACGTGTTCGCACAGGAGCTGTCGGCAACCCGGCCGATGAACCGCCTGCTCCAAGGTGAGGTCGGTTCAGGCAAGACCATCATCGCGGTGCTGGCGATGCTGCAGCTGGTGGACGCCGGTTATCAGTGTGCGCTGCTTGCCCCCACGGAAGTCCTTGCCGCCCAACACTTGCGGTCGATCAATGACGTGCTCGGCCCGTTGGCGATGGCGGGCCAGCTCGGCGGTGCGGACAACGCGACCCGGGTCGCCCTGCTCACCGGTTCGATGACGGCGGCGCAGAAGAAGCAAGTCCGTGACGAAGTGGCAAGCGGTCAGGTCGGGATCGTCGTCGGCACGCATGCGCTGTTACAGGACGCGGTGGAATTCCACAACCTGGGCATGGTGGTGGTCGACGAGCAACACCGGTTTGGTGTCGAACAGCGAGACCAGTTGCGCGCCAAGGCTCGTCCCGGCGTCACCCCCCACCTGCTGGTGATGACGGCGACGCCGATACCGCGCACGGTCGCGTTGACCGTCTACGGCGATCTGGAAACCTCGACGCTGCGCGAGCTTCCGCGCGGACGCCAGCCGATCACCAGCAACGTCATCTTCGTCAAGGACAAGCCCGCGTGGCTCGAGCGCGCCTGGCGGCGCATCATCGAAGAGGTCGCCGCCGGGCACCAGGCCTACGTGGTGGCGCCGCGGATCGACGAGACCGACGACCCGGAGAAGCAGGAGCAGAACGTCAGACCGTCGGAAACCGCCGAGGGCCTCTATGCCCGGCTGCGTTCCGGCGAGCTGGCCAATGTGCGTCTGGGGCTGATGCACGGGCGGTTGTCCGCCGACGAGAAGGACGCTGCGATGGCGGCGTTTCGGGCCGGTGAGATCGATGTGCTGGTGTGCACCACCGTCATCGAGGTGGGTGTCGATGTTCCCAACGCCACGGTGATGCTGGTGATGGACGCAGACCGCTTCGGCATCAGCCAGCTGCATCAACTGCGCGGCCGCATCGGCCGCGGCCAGCATCCCAGCCTGTGTCTGCTCGCCAGCTGGGTTTCGCCGGAGTCGCCGGCGGGCCGGCGGCTCTCCGCCGTCGCCGCCACCTTGGACGGGTTCGCGCTCGCCGACCTGGACCTCAAGGAGCGCCGGGAGGGAGACGTCTTGGGCCGCAACCAGTCCGGTCGAGCGATCAATCTGCGCTTGCTCTCGTTGGCCGACCACCGCGAGGTCATCGAGGCCGCGCGCGACTTCTGCGTGCGAGCCTACGCCGATGACCCGGCCAACCCCGAATTGGCTTTGCTGGCAGCGCCTTTCGTGGACACTGACCGAATCGAATACCTGGACAAGTCGTGAATCGCAAGGCGCTGCTGTGGTTGTCCGCGGTCGCGGCGCTCGCGCTGCTGGTGGCCTACCAGACGGTCGGATCCTCGACCGCCAGGCACGCCGCCGAATACGCGGCGCGCGCCGACGTCCCCACGGTGCAACCCGGCACCGACGTGCTCGCGGGCATCGCGGTGCTGCCGCTGCGCGCGCACCGGTACGACTACCGCAGGGCGGCATTCGGCGACGCGTGGGACGACGGCAACGACGCACCGCTGGGGCACAACGGCTGCGACACCCGCGACGACATCCTCAACCGCGACCTCGTCGACAAGACGTATGTGTCGACCAAACGGTGTCCGGACGCGGTGGCCAGCGGCACCCTGCACGACCCGTATACCAACACAACGATCGCGTTCCAGCGCGGCGCCAAGGTCGGCGAGGCCGTGCAGATCGACCACATCGTCCCGCTCGCCTACGCGTGGGACATGGGCGCCTATGCCTGGCCGGCGGGCGAGCGGCTGCGGTTCGCCAACGATCCGGCCAACCTCCTGGCCGTCCAGGGGCAGGCCAATCAGGACAAGGGCGACGCGCCGCCGGCGCTGTGGATGCCGCCGAATGCCGCGTTCGCCTGTCAGTACGCCATGCAGTTCATCGCCGTGCTGCGCGGCTATTCGTTACCGGTGGACCAGCCGTCGACTCCGATATTGCGTCAGGCGGCCGCCACCTGCCCGGCGGGCTAGGTCAGGTGCCGTCGTAGGTGTTGGGATCCGGGCGCAGCCGGGTGCCGTCGTTGAGCCCGTTGATGGCGTCCATGTGCTCGGCGGCCAACTCGAAGTCGAAGACGTCGAGGTTCCCGGCGATGTGCTCGGGATTGGCGGACCGGAAGACGACCGCGTTGCCCAGCTGCAGGTTCCACCGCAACAGCACCTGCGCCGGCGTCTTGCCGTATTCGCCGGCAACGGAAGTCACCGTCGGGTTGTCGTTCAACTTGCCGAGCGCCAGCGGCGTGTAGGCCTGGGTAACCACGTTGTGTTCGGCGTTGGTCTTGCGCAGCGCTTCCTGGTTGAGCAGCGGGTGCAACTCGACCTGGTTGACTACCGGGGTCACAAAGCTCAGGTCGATGACGTCCGTCACGTGTATGTCGGTGAAGTTCGAGACGCCGATCGACCGCGCGAGCCCGTCCCCGCGGCACTGGATCAGCCCGCCGAAGGAATTCACGTATTCGCCTCGTGCCGGGACCGGCCAGTGGATCAGGTACAGGTCGAGATAATCCAGGCCCAGCCGCTCCAGGCTCTCCTTGCAGGCCTCCATCGATCGCAGGAACCCGTGGTCGGTGGTGGCGAGTTTGGTGGTGACGAACAGTTCGGCACGCGGAATCCCGGAGGACGCAATCGCTCGGCCGACGGCCGCTTCGTTGCCGTAGGCCGAGGCGGTGTCGATCAGCCGGCAGCCCATCTCCAGCGCCGCGGAGACCGCGCGCTCGGTCTCGTCCTCCGACAAATCCGCGACGCCGAGGCCAAGGACGGGCATCGTGTTTTCGTCATTAAGAGCTATCGAGGGCACGGCAACGCCCGACTCGCCAGCCAATGTATTCACCTGCCTATGAAATTGAACGTTCGTGGACCAAACCGGATGTCGTCATCGAGCGAGGAGATCGACGCCATTCCATCGGCGCGATATTACCGGGCTGCAAAATACCACCTCGTCAAACGCCGGGGCGGGGCGCGCAGTGTTATCAGACCCTGGTCTGCATTTCGCATAATCGTGACCACGTAGTGTTGGTCACACGGCGCACCGGAACCGGCAATTGCCCTGTCGGTCGCGCAGCGCGCCCAGCGCCAAGGGCACTGACCGGTGGCCGCCGGGGCCGGAAGGCTTCGAGACGACGGCGGGCAGCGTCGAGCGTTACGACGTTTTATTCGAGGGAGTACCCATGACCAAGAGCGTGCCCGCGCCGGACCTGCACCTCGGCGTGAAGCACACGCCCATGCGCCTGGCCAGTCGCATGCAGGGCGCGGTCTCCACGATCGGCGTCAAGGTCATTCCGTGGATCCCGACCCCCGCCAAGCGAGCGCTGTTCGGTGGCCGCTCGGTGACCATCGACGGCAACACACTGGACCCCACGCTGCAGCTGATGCTCTCCGGTCTGCGCGCCGTCGGCATCGACGGCCTGGTCGTCGACGACGACCCGGGCGCGTCCCGCGCCCAGCTGCGCCAGCTGTTGCTGGAGCTTCCCGGGCCGCAGATCCACGTCGACGTCCAGGAGCTATCGCTGCCGGGGCCCGCCGGCGAAATCCCGGCGCGGCACTACCGCCCCGCCGACGGCGCGTCCGCGCCCGTGCTGGTCTTCTACCACGGCGGCGGATGGTCGATCGGCGACTTGGACTCCTACGACGCGTTGTGCCGGTTGACGTGCCGTGACGCCGGCATACACGTGCTGTCGATCGACTACCGGCTGGCTCCCGAGCATCCGGCGCCGGCCGCGGTCGAGGACGCGTACGCCGCCTTCAGGTGGGCATACGACCACGCCGGGGAACTCGGCGCCGCGCCAGGCCGGGTCGCGGTCGGCGGCGACAGTGCGGGCGGCAACCTGGCCGCCGTCGTCTGCCAACGGGCGCGCGACGAGGGTGACCCCGCCCCCGTGCTGCAGTGGCTGATCTACCCGCGGACCGACTTCACCGCGCAGACCCGTTCGATCGGCCTGTTCGCCCGCGGGTTCCTGCTGACCAAGCGCGACATCGATTGGTTCGAGTCGCAATACCTCAGGCGTTCGGGCATCGACCGGGCGGACCCGCGGGTATCGCCGCTGCTGGCCGAGTCGTTGGCCGGGCTGGCGCCCGCGCTGATCGCGGTCGCCGGTTTCGACCCATTGCGCGACGAAGGCGAGAGCTACGCGGCGGCCCTGCAGGCCGCCGGGACTGCGGTCGATCTGCGGTGCATGGGGTCGCTGACGCACGGCTTCGCCAATCTGTTCCAGCTCGGCGGCGGCAGCGCCGCCGCGACCACCGAGTTGATTTCGGCGCTGCGTGCCCACCTGAGCCGGGTCTGACCTGTTGCGCGGTCGCCGCCGGTAATCTAGAGGCGCCCACGAACGAGTTACGTCCACCAACGAACGACACCCGAGCACCGAAGGATCACGGAAACTGTGGCCGACAAATCCAAACGCCCCCCGCGCTTTGACATGAAGGCCGCCGACGGTAAATCGGGCCGACTCGTCCAGATCGGCGGGACCGCCGTCGTCGTCATCTTCCTCGTCGCGCTGGTCTCCTACATCGTGGTCACGCACCACAAGAAGACCGCCGCCATCGGCGCGGGCGACACGGTGCGGGTGACGTCGAGCAAGCTGGTCACCCAGCCCGGGACGAGCAACCCCAAGGCCGTGGTCACGTTCTACGAGGACTTCCTCTGCCCGGCCTGCGGCAACTTCGAGCGCACCTTCGGCCCGACGGTGTCCAGGCTCATCGACGTCGGCGCCATTGCGGCCGACTACTCCATGGTGTCGATTCTCGATAACTCCAGGAACCAGAACTACTCGTCGCGGGCGGGCGCCGCGGCCCTGTGCGTGGCCGACGAGTCCCTCGACGCGTTCCGCCGATTCCACACCGCGCTGTTCACCACCGACCTGCAGCCCAGCGAACGCGGCACCAGCTTTCCCGACAATGCCCGGTTGATCGAGCTCGCGCGCGAAGCCGGCGTCGTGGGCAAGGTGCCCGACTGCATCAACAGCGGCAAGTACATCGCCAAGGTCACGGGTGAGGCGGCGGCCGCGAAGATCAGTGCCACGCCGACCATCAAGATCAACGGCGACGATTACGACCCGTCCACGCCCGATGCGCTGGTCGCCAAGATCAAGAGCATCGTGGGCGACGTGCCGGGCATCGACGGCGCCGCGACCCCCGCGGCCACGTGACCACTCCGGTGTCAGCCCAAACCGCCGGCCTGACACCGGAATCGGGTCCCGAAGCGCGCGTGCCGGTGCCGAGCGCGTGGTGGGTGCTGATCGCCGGTGTGATCGGCTTGGTGGCCTCCGCGACGCTGACCGTGGAGAAGATCGACCTCCTGCTCAACCCGGCGTACGTGCCGTCGTGCAACTTCAACCCGATCCTGTCGTGCGGTTCGGTGATGGTCACGCCGCAGGCGTCGGTGCTGGGATTCCCCAATCCGCTGCTCGGCCTGGGGGCGTTCACCGTGGTGGTCGTCACCGGCCTGCTGGCGGTGACCAAAGTGGCTTTGCCGCAATGGTATTGGATCGGCCTGATGATCGGGCTGGTGATCGGGGCGGTGTTCGTGCACTGGCTGATCTACGAGAGCCTGTACAGCATCGGCGCGTTGTGTCCGTACTGCATGGTGGTCTGGGCGGCCACCATGACGCTGCTCGTTGTCGTCGCCTCGATCGTGTTCCGGCCGGCGCTGCAACGCCGGGGACGCGGTGTGGCGTGGGTGCTGTACCAATGGCGGTGGTCCATCGCCGCGCTGTGGTTCACCGCGGTGTTTCTGCTGATCATGGCGCGGTTCTGGGACTATTGGTCGACGCTGCTGTAAGTGTTGGCAGGTGACGCGGATCATCGGCGGCGTGGCAGGCGGCCGGCGCATCGCCGTCCCGCCGCGAGGGACCAGGCCGACCACCGACCGGGTGCGTGAGTCGCTCTTCAACATCTTGACTGTGCGGCGTGACCTGAACGGTATCGCGGTGCTCGACCTTTATGCCGGTTCCGGCGCACTGGGATTGGAGGCGCTGTCGCGTGGGGCCGCCTCGGCGCTGTTTGTGGAATCGGATCAGCGCAGCGCTTCGGTCATCGCACGCAACATCGACGCGCTCGGTTTGCCCGGCGCGGCGGTGCGCCGCGGCGCGGTCGCGACGGCCTTGGCGACCGGGACCCAGCGCCCGGTCGACCTCGTTCTGGCCGACCCGCCCTACGACGTCGAGGCCGCCGAGGTGGAAGCCGCGCTGGCCGCTTTGAACACGCACGGCTGGACGAAGGCCGGAACAGTGGCGGTGGTGGAGCGGGCGGCGTTCGGCGCGGAGCTGACCTGGCCGGCCGGCTGGTCCGTCTGGCCGCCGCGCGTGTATGGCGACACCCGTTTGGAGATGGCCGAACGACTGTGAGGCGGGCGTGTACCGTCTTTCGTCATGAGTGGCGCGGTATGCCCGGGGTCGTTTGATCCAGTGACGTTGGGCCACATCGACGTCTTCGAACGGGCGGCGGCTCAGTTCGACGAGGTGGTGGTGGCGATCCTGACCAATCCCGCCAAGAAGGGCATGTTCGAGCTCGACGAGCGGATCGCGATGATCAACGAGTCGACGACACATCTGCCCAACCTGCGCGTCGAGGCCGGCCAGGGCCTGGTGGTGGACTTCGTCAGGTCACAGGGGATGACCGCGATCGTGAAGGGCCTGCGCACCGGCACCGACTTCGAATACGAGCTGCAGATGGCGCAGATGAACAAGCACATCGCCGGCGTCGACACGTTTTTCGTCGCGACGACGCCGCGGTATTCGTTCGTGTCGTCGTCCTTGGCCAAAGAGGTTGCGCTGTTAGGCGGCGACGTCTCGGAACTACTGCCCGAACCGGTCAATCGCCGCCTGCGCGAAAAGCTTGCCGGCCGCTCCTGAAGCGCTGCACCGCAAACGCGCACTCGCGCAGAGGATTTGCGCCGCCAGCTAGTGGCACTCGTGATCGTGGTCGTGGCCACCTTCGGGGGAGCCGCCCATCATCCGCGCCATCGGAACTCCGCCCGTCGCGACAAACCGGACCACCAGTATGGCCGCGACGGCAAGGAAGGCGATGTTGAGCCAGGTCGTGTAGTTCCACGAAATCGTCGCTTCCATGACCGTGGCGTTGCGCTGCTTCGGAATGAGACTCGCTGCGCCGAAGAACAATTCGACCAGATAGCCGGCGGCGACCATGGCGGCGTAGAACGTGCCCAGCAGCGTCAGCATCATCCTGGTGCCGTAGTACTTGCGGTAGATGTTGAGGATCGGCAGGATCAGCAGGTCGGCGTAAATGAACGCGATGACACCGCCGAAACTGATGCCCCCGTTCCACAGCACCGCGGCCAACGGCACATTGCCGATCGAGCACACGAAGGACACGATCGCCACGATTGGTCCGACGATCGGACCCCATATCGTCGACCAGCCCGGGTGGTCGGCCAAAAAGAAGACCTGCCAAAACTTTTCGGGCACCCACGCCGCGATGGCCCCCGCGATCAACAAGCCCAGGACGAGGTCACGCAGGATCGCCAGCCACTCCATCACGAACACATGGGCAACGGAAGTGAAGCCCTCCGCGGAGAAGAGGCGCTGAGCGAACGAGCCCTGCTTCTTGATGGACATGTCCATGGCCGCATGGCCTTCCATCGAGCCGGCGATTCCGCGGTCGGCCTGCTCACGGGCGGCATCGATAAGCCGAGATCGCACGAACAACCGGAACAACACGGCGAGCACCACGATCATCAGCGGGCCGCCGACGAATTCCGCGGCGGTGAACTGCCAGCCCATCAGCAGGGCCAGGATGATGCCCAGTTCCACCACCAGGTTGGTAGAGCCGATCTCGAATGCCATGGCGGCGGTGAAGCTGGCGCCCTTGCGGAAGAGTGATCGGGCCAACGCGACCGCGGCGTACGAGCACGACGACGACGCCGCACCGAGGCCGGCGGCCAGCGCCAAGGTGCGCGGCCGGTCGTCGCCCAGCAGCGCCACGATGGTGGAGCGCCGCACCACCGCCTGCACCACCGCCGACAGGGCAAACCCCAAGATCAGCGCCCACAGGATTTCCCACGTCATCGATCCCGCCACCGCCAAGGCGTGTCCGACCGCTGCTAGCACGAGTTCTAATCCTTCCCCTTCGATGGGCTGGGCCCCAAACTTATACCCCATGGGGGTATAGGTCAACCGCTGCAAAGTGCGCTGGCCAGCGCCTGGAGCCGCCGCGATCCCTAGAATGGCCGCAACAGGTGCAACCAGCCTTGGTGGCGCGGACGGGCGTTTCGATGCATTTCACTGATGACGGCGAGGCCGCAGCCGGTTTTCGGCGGCGTTTCGCGTCGTTGTCGCGGTCAAATGTCCGACACACCGGCCTCGCCACCACTGTCACAAAGGCAACACCAGGCACACTGGTAACAACAGGGTTTTTGCAGACGCCAGGAGGATGTGGCCGTGTACAGAGTCTTTGAAGCGCTCGACGAATTGAGCGCCATCGTTGAAGAAGCACGCGGCGTTCCGATGACGGCCGGCTGCGTGGTGCCTCGCGGTGACGTGCTGGAACTGATCGACGACATCAAGGATGCGATCCCCGGCGAGCTGGACGACGCGCAGGATGTGCTCGACGCGCGCGACTCGATGCTGCAGGACGCCAAGTCGCACGCCGAATCCATGGTTTCCTCGGCGACCACCGAGTCGGATTCGATGCTCAACCATGCCCGTGCGGAGGCCGACCGGCTGCTGTCGGACGCAAAAGCGCAGGCCGACCGCATGGTGAGCGAGGCTCGCCAGCACAGCGAGCGGATGGTCGGCGAGGCCCGCGAGGAGTCGATGCGCATCGCCACGGCGGCCAAACGGGAGTACGAGGCCAGCGTCGGCCGCGCGCAGGCCGAGGCCGACCGGCTGCTCGAGAACGGCAACATCTCGTACGAGAAGGCCGTCCAGGAGGGCATCAAGGAGCAGCAGCGCCTGGTGTCCCAGAACAGCGTGGTGGAGGCGGCGAACGCCGAGGCCACGCGTCTCATCGACTCGGCGCATGCCGAGGCCGACCGGCTGCGCGGTGAGTGCGACATCTACGTCGACAACAAGCTCGCCGAGTTCGAGGAATTCCTCAACGGCACCCTGCGCTCAGTCGGGCGCGGCCGTCACCAACTCCGGACGGCGGCCGGTACGCACGACTACGCGGTGCGCTAGCGCGTCAACCGGGCGGCCGCGCCCTGGAATTGTGCGGTTCGCGCCGTAGGATTTCTGATATGACGCGGCAGCACAGCACCACCTCGCGGCGCCATCTGAGCTCGCCGATGACGATTGACATCGCCCGGCTCGGGCGGCGTCCCGGGGCGATGGTGACCCTGCGGAAGACCGTGCCCACCCCGTCGCGCATCGGGCTGGACATGATCGCGATCGAGGCGGGCGCTCCGTTGGAGCTCGACCTGCAAGTTCAGTCGGTCTCCGAGGGCGTATTGGTGACGGGGACGGTGGACGCGCCCACCGCCGGCGAATGCTCCCGGTGCCTGACCCCGGTCAAGGGTCACGTGCAGATCCGGTTGACCGAACTGTTCGCCTACCCCGACAGCACGACCGAGGCGACCACCGAGGAGGACGAGGTCGGGCACATCGTCGACGACATCATCGACCTCGAGCAGTCGATCGTCGACGCCGTGGGACTGGAGCTGCCGTTCTCGCCGGTGTGCACGCCCGATTGCCCGGGGCTGTGCCCCGAATGCGGCGTTGCCCTCGCGGCCGAGCCGGACCATCACCACGACACCATCGACCCGCGGTGGTCCAAGCTGGCGGGCATGTTTCCCGAGGCCGACGCGGCGCGGGGTGAGCAGTGACGTCACGGCAAGACCTGCTCGATGCCCTCGGGGTCGAGCTGCCTGACGAGCTGCTCTCGCTGGCGTTGACGCACCGCAGCTACGCCTACGAGCACGGCGGGCTGCCGACCAACGAACGGCTGGAATTCCTCGGCGACGCCGTACTCGGCCTGACCATCACCGACGAGCTCTACCACCGCCATCCCGACCGTTCTGAAGGCGACCTGGCCAAGCTTCGGGCCAGCGTCGTCAACACTCAGGCGCTGGCCGACGTTGCGCGCAAGCTGTCCGCGGACGGCCTGGGCGTGCACCTCTACCTCGGGCGCGGGGAAGCCAACACCGGCGGCGCCGACAAGTCGAGCATCCTGGCCGACGGCATGGAATCGCTGCTGGGCGCCATCTACCTGCAGCACGGAATCGACACGGCCCGCGAGGTGATCCTGCGATTGTTCGGCGCGCTGCTGGACGCGGCCCCGACCCTGGGCGCCGGGCTGGACTGGAAGACCAGCCTGCAGGAGCTGACCGCGGCGCGGGGCATGGGCGCGCCGTCCTACGTCGTCACCTCCACCGGCCCGGACCACGACAAGGAATTCACCGCCGTCGTCGTCGTGATGGACACCGAATACGGCTCTGGCGTGGGGCGCTCCAAGAAGGAAGCCGAGCAGAAGGCCGCGGCGGCCACCTGGAAAGCGCTGGAAGTGCTGGACACGGCGGTTCCCGGGAATTAGATGCCCGAACTGCCCGAAGTCGAGGTGGTCCGCCGCGGCTTGCAGGCCCGCGTCGTGGGCAGGACCATCACCGCCGTCCGAGTGCACCACCCGCGCGCGGTGCGCCGGCACGAGGCCGGGCCTGCCGACCTCACCGCCCGGCTGCTCGACGCCCGGATCACCGGCACCGATCGGCGCGGCAAGTACCTCTGGCTGCTGCTCGACGGTCCGGACCAACCGGACACCGCGCTCGTCGTGCACCTCGGCATGAGCGGCCAGATGCTGCTGGGGGAAGTGCCGCGCGCCGACCACGTCCGCATCTCCGCGCTGCTCGACGACGGAACAGTGCTGAGCTTCGCCGACCAGCGCACCTTCGGCGGGTGGATGCTTGCCGATCTGGTGAGCGTGGACGGCAGCATCGTCCCGGTCCCCGTCGCGCACCTCGCCCGCGACCCGCTGGACCCGCTCTTCGACCGCGATGCTGTCGTTAATGTCCTGCGGCGCAAGCATTCCGAGATCAAGCGGCAGCTCCTCGACCAAACGGTGGTTTCGGGCATCGGCAACATCTATGCCGACGAGGCGCTGTGGCGGGCCAAGGTCAACGGCGCCCGGATCGCCGCCGGGTTGAGCCGCCGCCAGCTGGCCGCCGTCCTAGACGCCGCGGCCGACGTGATGCGCGACGCGCTGGCGCAAGGCGGGACGTCGTTCGACTCGCTGTATATCAACGTCAACGGCGAATCGGGCTATTTCGACCGGTCGCTGGACGCCTATGGCCGCGAGGGGCAGAGCTGCCGGCGCTGCGGCGCGGTGATGCGCCGGGAGAAGTTCATGAACCGGTCGTCGTTCTACTGCCCGAGATGTCAGCCGAGGCCGCGGCTTTGATTGTGCGCGTGGGGCTTTGGGTGTTCACCCACGGCGGCGGCACGCCGAGCGGGCCGACGGCGGATCAATCGAAGATGTCCCGGCGCGCGGACCCCGTGGGCAGGGCCGGGTCGACGAACCACTCGCGGGGAAACAGCAGGCCGAACGCCTGAGGTGGCAGTCGAAGCAGGACCCCGTACATGCGGGCGGCCACGCCGGAGTCACCGATCTGTGAGCGGTGGGCGGCGAACGCGTCTCGCTTCTGGCGCGCGAATCCGAAGACGTCGATGCGGTGGGTGATGCTCGCCCGCGGCGCGTACGCGGTGCGGGCGATGTGCGGCTCGTAGGGCGCCGGCAGCCGCAGCAGACTGGCGAGATGGCCGACGCGCACAAGTAATTCGCGCGGCATAGTCGCCTCCAGCACTCGCGGGGTCGCCGCGAGTTCGGCGCCCCGCTTGCCAACGTGATGCACCTGGACATGATCCCGGTGGCCGTAGCCGCCGTTGGGCTGATAGCTGAGCAGGAGGTCCGCGTCTTCCTCGCTGAGTATTGCCGCGAGCCGCTGCGCCGCCTCCTCGACGTTTGCTCGCCCGAAGCGGACCCGCCCCGGCGGATCCGGGTAGAACACCGGGCCATATCCGCTATCGGCATAGCCAAGGCACTCAACCCGCCGCGCTCCCAAAATGTCGGCGCTCGAACGCAATTCGTCCAGCCGAAAACCGCTTTCCTCGTTGTGCACGCGCCCGTCGGTTGCGGTGACGACGACCACGCGATGCCCGCCTGCCGCCGCACGTGCGAGCGTCCCTCCGGTGAGGATCACCTCGTCGTCGGGATGTGCGTGGAAGGCGACCACGGTGGCCATGAAACGCAGTATGCCCAGGGCGCGGTGAAAGCACGCCCGGTAAAAAGTAGGGCATGACCGAACTCTGGGTGGAGCGCACGGGATCGCGCCGTTACACCGGATACAGCTCGCGCGGTGCGCAGGTCCTCATCGGCTCGGAGGACGTCGAGGGCGTGTTCACCCCCGGTGAGCTGCTGAAGATCGCGCTCGGCGCGTGCAGCGGGATGTCCAGCGACCAGCCGCTCGCCCGCCGGCTCGGCGACGACTACAAAGCGGTGGTCAGGGTGTCCGGGGCCGCCGACCGCGAAAACGAGGTCTATCCACTCCTGGAAGAGACGCTCGAGCTCGACCTGTCCGGACTCTCCTCGGAGGAGAAGGAGCGGCTGCTGGTGGTGGTCGATCGGGCGATCGACCTGGTCTGCACCGTGGGGCGCACGCTGAAAGCCGGTACGCAGGTCAATTTCAAGGTCGCCGATGTCGGATCCTGACGTCCGGCTCACCGCCTGGGTGCACGGGACGGTCCACGGCGTCGGCTTTCGCTGGTGGACGCGCTGCCGGGCGCTCGAGCTGGGCCTGACCGGTTACGCGGCCAACCAGGCCGACGGCCGCGTCCTGGTGGTCGCTCAGGGGCCGCGCGAGGCCGGCGAGAAGCTGCTGGCGCTGCTGGAAGGCGGCGAGTCGTGGCCGTCCAGGCCGGGCCGCGTCGAGAAGGTCGTCGCCGACTGGTCGCAGCCGCAGGAACGTTACGAAGGCTTCGTCGAGCGCTGACGCCTGAACGTGATACCGCCGGCGCTATCACCTTTCAGCGCCCGGCATCGCGTCTGTTCCCGTGACTGATGTGGTCACTGTGGCCAGTGCGTCGACTGTGTTCAGCGGCCGTATTTCGACCCAGGCGACACCCCTCGGTGAGGGCGGCACGGGCGATTTGAGCGGTAGTCTGGCTCGCCGTGTACCTCAAGAGTCTGACGCTGAAGGGCTTCAAGTCCTTCGCATCGCCGACGACTCTGCGTTTCGAGCCGGGCATCACCGCGGTCGTCGGGCCCAACGGTTCCGGCAAATCCAACGTCGTCGACGCCCTGGCCTGGGTGATGGGGGAGCAGGGAGCAAAGACCCTGCGCGGCGGCAAGATGGAAGACGTCATCTTCGCCGGCACCTCGTCGCGGGCCCCGCTGGGCCGCGCCGAAGTCACGGTCACGATCGACAACTCCGACAACGCGCTGCCGATCGAATACTCCGAGGTGTCGATCACCCGCCGCATGTTTCGTGATGGCGCCAGCGAATACGAAATCAACGGCGCCAGTTGCCGTTTGATGGATGTGCAAGAACTGCTGAGCGACTCCGGGATCGGCCGCGAGATGCACGTCATCGTGGGGCAGGGCAAGCTCGACGAGATCCTGCAGTCGCGGCCCGAGGACCGGCGCGCTTTCATCGAAGAGGCCGCCGGCGTGCTCAAGCACCGCAAGCGCAAGGAGAAGGCCCTCCGCAAACTGGACGCGATGTCGGCGAACCTGGCCCGGCTCACCGACCTGACCACCGAGCTGCGCCGCCAGCTCAAACCGCTGGGCCGCCAGGCCGAGGTGGCCCGTCGCGCCCAGACCATCCAGGCCGACCTGCGCGACGCCCGGTTGCGGCTGGCCGCCGACGACCTGGTCAGCCGGCAGGTGCAGCGCGACGCCATCTTCGAGGCCGAGGCCGCCATCCGCCGCGAGCACGACGAGGCCGCCGCCCGCCTGGCCGTGGCGTCCGAGGAGCTCACCGCGCACGAGGCGGCGGTGGCCGAACTGTCGGTTCGCGCCGAATCCGTGCAGCACACCTGGTTCGGGCTGTCCGCGCTGGCCGAACGGGTGGCCGCGACGGTCCGCATCGCCAGCGAACGCGCGCACCATCTCGACGTGGAACCCGCACCGCCCAGCGACAACGACCCCAGAAAGCCTGAAGAGTTGGAAGCCGAGGCCGAGCGGGTTGCCGTCGCCGAGCAGCAATTGCTGGCCGAATTAGCGGAGACGCGCACGCGGCTCGATGCCGCCCGCGCCGAACTGGGCGAGCGTGAGCGCGAGGCCGCCGAGGCCGACCGGGCCCACCTGGCGGCGGTGCGGGCCGAGGCGGACCGGCGTGAGGGCCTGGCGCGGCTGGCCGGTCAGGTGGAGACCATGCGGGCGCGCGTCGAATCGATCGACGACAGCGTCGCGCGGCTGTCCGAACGCATCGAACAGGCCGCCGCCCGCGCGCAGCAGTCCAAGGCGGAATTCGAAACCGTGCAGGGACGCGTCGGCGAACTCGACCAGGGTGAGGTGGGTCTGGACGAGCACCACGAGCGGACCGTCGCCGCGTTGCGGTTGGCCGACGCGCGCGTTGTCGAACTGCAATCCGCCGAACGCGACGCCGAACGCCGGGTGGCCTCGCTGCGGGCGCGCATCGACGCGCTGTCGGTCGGGCTGGAGCGCAAGGACGGCGCGGCCTGGCTTACCGAAAATCATTCTCAGGCAGGACTTTTCGGGCCAATCGCGAAGTTGGTCAAGGTCCGCTCCGGCTATGAGGCGGCGCTGGCCGCGGTGCTGGGATCGGCGGCCGACGCGCTGGCCGCCGAAAGCTTCGGCGCGGCCCGGTCCGCCGTCGCCGCCCTCAAACAGGCCGACGGCGGCCGCGCGGCGCTGGTGCTCGGCGACTGGCCCGCCGACCACCCCGCGGCGCGTGACGCCCTGCCGGGCACCGCCTGGTGGGCGCTGGACCTGATCGAGGCGCCCGCGCGGCTGCGCGGTGCCATCACGGCGATGCTCTCGGGGGTCGCGGTGGTCGACGACCTGGATCAGGCGCTTGAGCTGGTGGCGGCGCGACCGCAGTTGCGCGCGGTCACGCTCGACGGCGACCTGGTGGGCGCCGGCTGGGTGAGCGGGGGCTCGGACCGCAAGTTGTCCACGCTCGAGGTGGCCTCGGAAATCGACAAAGCCGGCAGCGAGCTGGCCGCCGCGGAGTCGCAGGTCGCCCAGCTGACCGCGGCGCTCTCGGGTGCGCTGACCGAGCAGGCCGCCCGCCAGGACTCCGCCGAACAGGCATTGGCCGCGCTCAACGAATCCGACACCGCGATCTCGGCGATGTACGAGCAACTGGGCCGGCTCGGGCAGGAGGCCCGCTCGACCGAAGACGAGTGGAGCAGGCTGCTGCGGCAGCGCGAGGAGCTCGAATCCGGTCGCGCGCAGACGCTCGAGGAAGTCACCGAACTGGAAAACCGGCTGCGCAACGCTCAAGAGACGCAGCACGTGGACGCGGACCGGCCCGACCATGCGGAGGTCCGTCGGCGGATCGCCGCCGCCGCGGAGGCCGCCCGCAGCGCCGAGGTGGAGGCCCGGCTGGCGGTGCGAACCGCCGAGGAGCGGGCCAATGCGGTGCGCGGGCGCGCGGATTCGCTGCGCCGTGCCGCGGCCGCCGAACGCGAGGCACGGCTGCGGGCTCAACAGGCGCGCGAGGCGCGGCTGCGCGCGGCCGCCGTCGCCGCCGCGGTGGCCGACGCCGGCCGGTTGCTGGCGCAGCGGCTGGACTGGGTGGTCGCGGCGGCGTCGAAGATCCGCGACGCGCTGGCGGCCGAACGCCAGGAGCGCGCGACGGCGATGGCGGCGGTGCGCGAAGAGGTGAACGCGTTGAGCGCCCGGGTGGCCACCCTCACCGACTCGCTGCACCGCGACGAGGTGGCCAACGCGCAGGCGGCGATGCGCATCGAGCAGCTGGAACAGATGGTGCTCGAGCAGTTCGGCATGGCGCCGCCCGACCTGATCGCCGAGTATGGGCCGGAGGTGGCCCTGCCGCCCACCGAGCTCGAGATGGCCGAATTCGAGCAAGCGCGGGAACGCGGTGAGCAAGTGGTCGCGCCCGCTCCGATGCCGTATGACCGGGCCACCCAGGAGCGGCGGGCCAAACGCGCCGAGCGGGAACTCGCGGAGCTGGGCCGGGTCAACCCGCTGGCGCTGGAGGAGTTCGCCGCCCTGGAGGAGCGCTACAACTTCCTGTCCACGCAGCTCGAGGACGTCAAGGCGGCCCGCAAAGACCTGCTCGACGTCGTCGCCGACGTCGATGCCCGCATCCTGCAGGTGTTCAGCGACGCCTTCGTCGACGTGGAACGCGAATTCCGGGAAGTCTTCACCGTGCTGTTCCCCGGCGGCGAGGGCCGGCTGCGGCTCACCGATCCGGACGACATGCTCACGACCGGCATCGAGGTGGAGGCGCGTCCGCCCGGCAAGAAGATCACCCGGCTCTCGTTGCTGTCCGGTGGCGAGAAGGCGCTGACCGCGGTGGCGATGCTGGTGGCCATCTTCCGCGCCCGCCCGTCGCCGTTCTACATCATGGACGAGGTGGAGGCCGCGCTCGACGACACCAACCTGCGCCGGCTGATCAGCTTGTTCGAGCTGCTGAGGGCCCGGTCGCAGCTGATCATCATCACCCACCAGAAGCCGACGATGGAGGTCGCCGACGCGCTGTACGGCGTGACCATGCAGGGCGACGGCATCACCGCGGTGATCTCACAGCGGATGCGCGGGCAGCAGGTGGAGCAGCTGGTCTCGCAGTCTTCGTAGCGGCGCAGACCCCGCGCCGACCGCGCGGCGTCGCGCCCCTGAAACAATGTCAGCGTGTCCCAAGGTCTTTGGATCGCCGTCGCGGTCGTCGCTGTCCTGGTTGTCATCGCGGCGCTGGTCCTGGGGCTGGTGCGGTACCGCCGCCGACGCATCACCTTCACGGCCAAGCCAGAGCCCGGCGCGATCGACCGCTCGGGCGGCTACACCGCGTCGTCCGGCATCGCCTTCAGCCAGACCGCAACGGCCGATCGGCTCGACACCACGGGCCTGCCCGCGGTGGGCGACGACGCCACCATTCCTCGCGACGCGCCGCGGCGCACCATCTCGGAGGTCGAGCTCCCCGAACCGGAGACCCTGGAGACCCCCGCCCCGCCGCCGGTAGCACCGGCGCCCCCGCACCCGCCGGCCCCCGAGCCGCCGCCAGCGGCCCCAGAGATCGAGGCCATCGCGCCGCCCGAAGGCCGCCTCGAGCGCCTTCGCGGCCGGCTGGCCAGGTCGCAGAACGCGCTGGGGCGCAGCGTGCTGGGCCTGATCGGCGGCGGCGACCTGGACGAAGACGCCTGGCAGGACGTCGAGGACACCCTGCTGGTCGCCGACCTCGGCCCAGTGGTCACCGAGTCGGTGATGGCGCAGCTGCGCGCCCGCCTGGCCGGCAGCGATGTCCGCACCGAGGCCGACGCGAAGGCCGTACTGCGCGACGTGCTGATCCGGGAGCTGCACCCCGACATGGACCGCTCGATCCGCGCGCTGCCGCACGATGACCACCCATCGGTGCTGCTGGTCGTCGGCGTGAACGGCACCGGAAAGACCACCACCGTAGGCAAATTGGCCCGGGTGCTGGTGGCCGACGGACGCCGCGTCGTGCTCGGCGCCGCCGACACCTTCCGGGCCGCGGCCGCCGACCAACTGCAAACCTGGGCGTCCCGGGTGGGCGCTGAGGTGGTGCGCGGGCCCGAAGGCGCCGACCCGGCGTCGGTGGCGTTCGACGCCGTCGACAAGGGCATCGCGTCGGGCGCCGACGTGGTGCTCATCGACACCGCAGGCCGGCTGCACACCAAGGTCGGGCTGATGGACGAGCTCGACAAGGTTAAACGCGTGGTAACACGACGCGCCGCGGTCGACGAGGTGCTGCTGGTGCTCGACGCCACCATCGGACAGAACGGACTGGCCCAGGCGCGGGTGTTCGCCGAGGTCGTCGAGATCACCGGCGCGGTGCTGACCAAGCTGGACGGTACGGCCAAGGGCGGCATCGTATTCCGCGTCCAACAGGAACTCGGGGTACCGGTGAAGCTGGTCGGGCTCGGGGAAGGTCCCGACGATCTGGCGCCGTTCGAGCCGGGCGCCTTCGTCGACGCCCTGCTCGGCTGAAACCCCTTACACGGCGAGCGCGACGTTAATACCGCCGAAACACGGCGGCCCCACTGCTGAAACAACCATTGAGCATGGTTCTCGCAGGCCACAGGCGTCGCCTGACGGCCATTCATGTCCGACCGGAGGTGAGCGAGTGGCATTCCCGCAATTGGGCCAACCAGATACCGGCGATACCGCCTGGATGTTGGCGAGTTCCGCGCTAGTGCTGTTGATGACGCCGGGTCTTGCGTTCTTCTACGGCGGCATGGTGCGCACCAGAAGCGTGCTCAACATGATCATGATGAGCATCAGCGCCATGGGTGTGGTGACCGTGCTCTGGGTGCTCTACGGCTACTCAATGTCGTTCGGTGACGACCGGGGCGGCGTCGTAGGAAACCCGACCGATTACTGGGGCCTGGCAAAGCTTATCGGCGGCAACGCCGTCAAGGCGGACCCGAGCAAGGGCGTCACGCAGGTCGACATCCCGCTGGCCGGCACCATGCCCGCGACGGTGTTCGTGGCCTTCCAGCTGATGTTCGCGATCATCACCGTCGCGCTGATCTCGGGCGCGGTGGCCGATCGGCTCAAGTTCACCGCGTGGCTGGTGTTCGCCGGGCTGTGGGCGACGTTGGTCTACTTCCCGGTGGCGCACTGGGTCTTCGCCGCCGACGGCTTCGCGTCCGAGCACGGTGGCTGGATCAACAACAAGCTGCACGCCATCGACTTCGCCGGAGGGACCGCGGTCCATATCAACTCCGGTGTGGCCGGCCTGGCGCTGGCCATCGTCCTGGGCAAGCGCCGCGGGTGGCCCACGACGATGTTCCGGCCGCACAACCTGCCCTTCGTCATGCTCGGCGCCGGCTTGCTGTGGTTCGGTTGGTTCGGGTTCAACGCCGGTTCGGCGACCAGCTCCAACGGCTCCGCCGGTGCGACGTTCATGACCACCACGGTCGCCACGGCCACGGGCATGCTCGCCTGGCTGCTGACCGAGCGCATCCGCGACGGAAAGCCCACGACGCTGGGAGCGGCGTCCGGCATCGTCGCGGGGCTGGTCGCGATCACGCCGTCCTGCTCGTCGGTCAACATCCTGGGCGCGATCGTCGTCGGCGCGGTGGCCGGAGTGGTGTGCGCGCTCGCCGTCGGACTGAAATTCCGGTTCGGCTTCGACGACTCGCTCGACGTGGTCGGGGTGCACATGGTCGGCGGTCTGGCGGGCACACTGCTGGTCGGCCTGCTCGCCGCGCCGGAGTCCACTGCGATCAACGGGGTGGCCGGTGTATCGAAGGGGTTGTTCTACGGCGGCGGCTGGGCCCAGCTGGAGCGGCAGGCGGTCGGCGCCTTCGCCGTCCTCTTCTACTCCGGCATCGTCACGCTGATCTTGGCTTTGATCCTGAAGTACACGATCGGGTTGCGTGTCGGCGCCGAGGAAGAATCAACCGGCATCGACGAGTCTGAGCACGCGGAGAGCGCGTACGATTTCGGAACGATCGGCGGGCAAGGATCCGTTCTCCCGGCGGCGCGGACTCCGGTGGATGACCGCAACGGCCTGGAGGAGGATCGAGTGGGCGACAAAGTGGAGGCAGAGCAAGCATGAAGCTAGTCACCGCAATTGTGAAGCCGTTCACCCTCGATGACGTGAAGACCAGCCTCGAGGACGCGGGCGTCCTGGGGATGACGGTCAGCGAAATTCAAGGGTACGGGCGGCAGAAGGGCCACACCGAGGTTTACCGGGGTGCTGAGTACTCGGTGGATTTCGTGCCGAAGGTGCGAATCGAGGTGGTGGTCGACGATTCCATCGTGGACAAGGTCGTGGACAGCATCGTCCGGGCGGCGCGCACCGGCAAGATCGGTGATGGCAAAGTCTGGGTAACCCCCGTGGAAACCATTGTGCGCGTGCGCACGGGTGAACGCGGAACCGATGCCCTCTGACCGTAGCCGCACATTGCTGAACCAGGCCGGACGGGCCGGGAGGGTATGACAAGCCCATCCGATA
Source organism: Mycobacterium sp. 852014-50255_SCH5639931 (assembly GCF_001665605.1). Taxonomy (GTDB): domain Bacteria; phylum Actinomycetota; class Actinomycetes; order Mycobacteriales; family Mycobacteriaceae; genus Mycobacterium; species Mycobacterium paraffinicum. The sequence goes on along the minus strand of NZ_LZSV01000035.1, from coordinate 321,949 downwards.
GGTCATCTGAAGCGGGGACAGGAAGCGCCGGCGGGGCAGCCGATTTGGCTGCCTCGCGGCGCCAACTGCTGTCGGAGGGCAGTCACCTCGGCGCCGCGGAACTCAGGAAAGCCTGGCTGGAGCTTCACGAATCCTGGCTTGTCGCCAAGGCCGGCGAGATCGGCATCACCGACGGCAGCGGTTTCGCGGTCGTCGGGGTCGGTGGCCTGGGCCGCCGCGAGCTGTTGCCGTATTCCGATCTCGACCTAATGCTGTTGCACGACAACAAATCTGACAGGGAATTGCAGCGGGTCGCCGACGGATTGTGGTACCCGCTGTGGGACGCCAACGTCAGGCTTGACCACAGCGTGCGGACGGTGTCCGGGGCCCTGGGCGTCGCCAACAGCGACCTGGTGGCCGCGCTGGGCATGCTGGACGCCCGCCACATCGCCGGTGACGAGCGGCTGTCCGCGGAGTTGATCGACGGGGCCCGACGCCAGTGGCGCAGCGCAATTCGGTCCCGCATGGACGAGCTCGTCGCCATGACATATGAACGCTGGCAACGGTGTTGGCGCATCGCGCAGCGGGCCGAACCGGACCTGAAGTCCGGGCGCGGCGGCCTGCGCGACGTCCAACTACTTGACGCGCTGGGCGTCGCGCAGCTGATCGACCGCCACGGCATGGGCCATCCCGACGCGCCCGGCGGCTCGCTGGACGCCGCGTACCTCACGCTGCTCGATGTCCGCACCGAACTACACCGGGTATCCAAGCGCGGGCTCGATCAACTGCTGGCGCAGTTCGCCGACGAGGTCAGCGCCGCGTTGGGCGTCGGGGATCGATTTGCGTTGTCCCGCATGCTCTCCAGCGTCAGCCGCACCATCGCGTACCACGCCGAAACCGGCCTGCGGACCGCGCAGAACGCGCTGCCCCGACGCGGCCTCACCGCCCTGGTGCGGCGCCCGAAGCGGCGACCGTTGGACGAGGGGGTGGTCGAGTACGACGGCGAGGTGGTGCTCGCCCGCGACGCCCAACCCCAAACCGATGCCGGGCTGGTGCTGCGAGTCGCCGCCGCGTCGGCGGACACCGGCCTGCCGATCGGCGCCGGCACGCTCAAACGACTCGCCGACAGCGTCCCGGATTTACCGTCGCCATGGCCGCGGGAGGCACTGGACGACCTGCTGGTCGTGCTGCTGGCCGGGCCGACGGCGGTGAACACGATCGAGTCGCTGGACCGCACCGGGCTGTGGGGCCGCCTCTTCCCGGAATGGGATGCGGTGCGGGACCTTCCCCCGCGCGACGTCTCGCACAAGTGGACCGTCGACCGCCACATCGTTGAAACCACCGTCAACGCGGCCCCGCTCACCACCCGCGTGGCGCGATCTGACCTGCTCGCGCTCGGCGCGCTGCTCCACGACATCGGCAAGGGGCGCGGCACGGACCACTGTGTGCTCGGCGCGGAATTGACGATCCCGATCGGCAACAGGCTGGGGCTGTCGGCCCAGGACACCGACACGCTCGCGGGCATGGTCCGCCACCACCTCCTGCTGCCGATAACGGCCACCCGAAGCGATCTCAACGATCCCAAGACCATCGAGTCGGTGGCCGCGGCCCTGCACGGCGATCCGCAACTGCTCGAACTCCTGCACGCGCTGGCCGAGGCGGATTCGAAGGCCACCGGTCCCGGGGTGTGGAGCGACTGGAAGGCGTCGTTGATCGAGGACCTGGTCCGTCGCTGCCGGCTGGTGATGGCGGGCGAGCCGTTACCGGAGGCCGAACCGATTGCGCCCCACTATCTTTCGCTGGCGGCCAGCCGCGGCGTGCACGTGGAGCTGCACCCCGGCGACCGGGAGCGCCTGACCGCGGTGATGCTCGCGCCGAACCAGCGCGGGCTGGTGTCGAAAGCCGCGGCGGTGCTGGGGGTGAACTCCCTGCGAATCCATTCGGCGTTGGCCAACATTCACGACGGCGTGGCGATCGTCGAGTTCGTCGTGTCGCCGGTGTTCGGCTCGCCGCCCGAATCTGGCTTACTGCGGCAGCAATTCAACGGCGCCCTGGCCGGCGACCTCGACGTCCTCGGCGCGCTGGAGAGGCGCGATAGCGACGCGGTCAGCGCCGCGACGGCCCGGGCCGGCGAGATTCAGGCCGGGGTGCCCGTCACCCGGTCGACCGCCCCGCCGCGCATCCTGTGGCTCGACGCGGCGACCGCCGGCCAGTTGATCTTCGAAGTCCGGGCCATGGATCGGTTGGGTCTGCTCGCGCTGTTGACCCGTGCGCTGGAACGTGCGGGAGCGGACATCGCCTGGGCCAAGGTCAACACGTTCGGGTCGACCGCGGCCGACGTCTTCTGCGTGACGGTGCCGGCACACGGCGAGCACGACGCGCGAGCCGCGATCGAGCAGAACCTGCTCGCCGTGTTGGGCGGCCCCACGGTCGAGGTGCTCCAGGAGCCGGTCGGCGACTAGAGGGGTCAGGCGTGCTCGGCATTGAGTCGCCGCAGGGCCTCGATGCGGTCCTGGATCTGCTCGCGGGTCGCGGCGGCGATCGGCGGCCCCCCGCAACGACGGCGAAGTTCGCTGTGAATCCAGCCGTGCGGCTTGCCGGTGCGGTGATGGGTGGCCGACACCAATGTGTTGAGCTCGCGGCGCAGCTCGCGCAGCTGGCCATGCATCGACGGTGAGCCCGACACCGCGGCCGGCGCACCCTGTGCGGCCCGTCGCTGCAGCTGCTCGTCCTGCCGGCGATGCAGCAGCGCCCGCATCTGATCGGCGTCGAGCAGCCCTGGGATGCCGAGGTAATCGGCCTCCTCGTCGCTTCCGGCCGGCGCGGCGGTGCCGAACGACGACCCGTCGAAGATGACCTGGTCCAGCTCCGCGTCGGCGCCCAGTGAGGTGAAGCCGTTGTCGGTCTCGGTCTTTTCGGTCTGCGTCCTGACGGCGGCATCACCGTCGAGGGGATCGTCGTCGGGGCGGTGCGGCTCCCCCAGCACGTGGTTGCGCTGGGCTTCCAGCTCGCTGGCGAGCTGCAGCAGATTCGGCACCGACGGCAGGAAGATGCTCGCGGTCTCGCCCGGCCGGCGCGATCGCACGAAGCGGCCGATGGCCTGGGCGAAGAACAGGGGAGTGGAGGCGCTGGTGGCGTAGATGCCGACCGAGAGCCGGGGCACGTCGACGCCTTCGGAGACCATCCGCACCGCCACCAGCCACCGGCTGGTGCCGGCGGCGAATTCGCTGATGCGCGCGGACGATCCGGGATCGTCGGACAACACCACCGTCGGTGCCTCCGAGGTCAGCCTCGTCAGCAGGGTTGCGTAGGCGCGGGCCGCGGTGCGGTCCGAGGCGATGATCATGCCGCCGGCGTCGGGCACGTGCTCGCGTTTCTGGCGCAGCCGCTGGTCGGCGGCCGCGATCACCGCGGGCATCCATTCGCCGGCCGGGTCGAGCGCCGTGCGCCAGGCCCGCGCCGTGTGCTCGGCGGTCAGCGGCTCGCCCAGCCGCGCGGCGTGCTCCTCGCCGGCGCTGTCCCGCCAGCGCGCCTCCCCGGAGTAGGCCAGGAACACCACCGGCCGGACCACCCCGTCGGCGAGAGCCTCGGCGTAGCCGTAGGTGTGGTCGGCCTGCGAACGTCGCACGCCGTCGGCGCCCGATTCGTAGGGTACGAAAGGGATGGGGCTGTCGTCGCTGCGAAAGGGCGTGCCCGTCAAGGCGAGCCGGCGCGTCGCATCGCTGAAGGCCTCGCGGATGGCGTCGCCCCAGGTCTTGGCGTCGCCGCCGTGGTGGATCTCGTCGAAGACCACCAACGTCTTGCGCTGCTCGGTGCGTACGCGGTGCAGCGTCGGATGCGCCGCGACCTGAGCGTAGGTGACCATCACGCCGTGGTACTCGCCCGACATCAGGGCATGGGAGTTGGAGAACTTCGGGTCCAGGGCGATGCCGTGCCGTGCCGCGGCCTGGGCCCACTGCACCTTGAGGTGCTCGGTGGGCACCACCACCGTGATCTGCTCGACGGCGCGCTGGCTCAGCAGTTCCGCGGCCACCCGCAAGGCGAACGTCGTCTTCCCGGATCCCGGGGTCGCCACGGCCAGGAAATCGCGCGGTTGGCCGGCCAGGTATTTCACCAACGCCCGGCGCTGCCAACCCCGCAGCGCGCGGCCGCTGTCGTCGACGGGAGACTCCGTGCGAGCGAGCGGTTGCACGGACATTTCCCCCCGTTTGTTGTAATTGTCGACGCAGCCAGAGTGGTGAAGCGGTGGCTGTGAAATCTAGCACGCCAACGCTTTTCGGCGCAGTAACGACTCGGATGCGGTTACCGTGGCATGCCCGCGACGTCGCGGGTCTGCAGCCAGCCGTGGATGCGTTGCGCGACGTCAGCCCACCCCGGCTCGAGCATCATGTTGTGGCCCATCGGGAAGAATTCCGGCTCGGTCCGGTAGGCGCGCGCCGTGGCCCGCACGTCGCCGACGCTGACGAAGCCGTCGTGCTCGGCGCCGAGGACCAGGATCGGCGTGGTCACCCGACGGGTTCTGACGCGGCGGACCATCGGATCGGTCATGGCGGCGCGGATGCTTTCGGCTCCGGCGCGCTGCATGCAGGATTGGACCACCGCCTCCGGTGTGTCGGCGCAGAAGAGGTACTCGCGGGTAAGGGTGGGGGTGGCGAGGAACTTCAGCAGCGTGGGGTCGGCCCAGGCTCCCATCGTCATCGATGGTCGGCGACGCCAGACACGCACCGCCAACCTGAGCACGCCCTGCGGCGGCACGGAGCCCACCAGGACCGCCGCCGGGGCGCTGCGTGTTTCGAGGTGGCGCTGGATGACGAAGCCACCCAGCGAATGGCCTATCAGCACGGGGCCTCCGCCCAGTTCGTCGGCCACCGAACGGAGGTCGTCGATGTAGTCGGCGATGGAAACCTTGTGCAGCGGCTTGGCCGTCGGACTGGCGCCGTGTCCCCGCAGGCTCATCGCGACCGCGCGGTAGCCCGCGTCGGCGAAGAAGTCCAGGAAGTGCTCCCAGCACCACGCGCCGTGCCAGCCGCCGTGCACGAAGAGCAGCGGCACCGGATGGTCTTGGCTGCAAGATCCCTTGTCGATCACCTCGAGCATGAGCTTCACCTCGTTCGGCGGCGTTTTGGTTCGCTCGACCATTCAAACCCGCTTGCCGTCTCGGCGAGACTGAAACTGGGCACACCTTTATCGGCGTGTCGTGTGCGTGGTTGCAGAGTCGCGGTCGATGGGCGGTGGCGGGCCGGCCAGGCTGGACTACCACTAGGCTGGCGGGGTGTTTGAATCGCTGTCCGACCGGTTGACCGGTGCCCTTCAGGGACTACGCGGCAAGGGTCGACTGACCGACGCCGACATCGAGGCCACCACCCGCGAGATCCGGCTGGCGCTGCTGGAAGCCGACGTGTCATTGCCCGTGGTGCGCGCGTTCGTCACCCGGATCAAGGACCGCGCCCGGGGCGCCGAGGTCTCCGGTGCCCTCAACCCGGCGCAGCAGGTCGTCAAGATCGTCAACGAAGAGCTCATCGGCATCCTCGGTGGGGAGACCCGCCAGCTGGCCTTCGCCAAGACGCCGCCGACCGTGGTGATGCTCGCCGGTCTGCAGGGTTCCGGTAAGACGTCGCTGGCCGGCAAGCTGGCCGCCTGGCTGCGCGGCCAGGGGCACACCCCGCTGCTGGTGGCGTGCGACCTGCAGCGGCCCGCCGCGGTGAACCAGCTGCAAGTCGTCGGTGAGCGCGCCGGGGTACCGGTGTTCGCGCCCCACCCCGGCGAGTCCCCCGAGTCGGGGCCCGGCGACCCGGTCGCCGTCGCGGCCGCCGGCCTCGCCGAAGCCCGGGCGAAGCACCACGACGTCGTCATCGTCGACACCGCCGGCCGGCTGGGCATCGACGACGAACTGATGGCCCAGGCCGCGGCCATCCGCGACGCCGTGAATCCCGACGAAGTCCTGTTCGTCCTGGACGCGATGATCGGTCAGGACGCCGTCACCACTGCCGAGGCGTTCCGCGAGGGCGTCGGCTTCACCGGGGTGGTGTTGACCAAGCTCGACGGTGACGCCCGCGGTGGTGCCGCGTTGTCCGTCCGTGAGGTGACCGGCGTCCCAATCCTTTTCGCCTCCACCGGCGAGAAGCTCGAGGACTTCGACGTCTTCCACCCCGACCGGATGGCCGGCCGCATCCTGGGCATGGGCGACGTGCTGAGCCTGATCGAACAGGCCGAGCAGGTCTTCGACGCCGAGCAGGCCGAGGCCGCCGCCGCCAAGATCGGCACCGGCGAGCTGACGCTGGAGGACTTCCTCGAGCAGATGCTCGCCATCCGCAAGATGGGTCCGATCGGCAACCTGCTGGGCATGCTGCCCGGGGCCGGACAGATGAAGGACGCGCTGGCCCAGGTCGACGACAAGCAACTCGACCGCCTGCAGGCCATCATCCGCGGCATGACGCCCCAAGAACGGGCCGACCCGAAGATCATCAACGCGTCGCGGCGGCTGCGCATCGCCAACGGGTCCGGCGTCTCGGTGTCCGAGGTGAACCAGCTGGTGGACCGCTTCTTCGAGGCCCGCAAGATGATGTCGTCGATGCTTGGCGGCTTGGGCATCCCCGGCATGGGTCGCAAGTCGGCGACCCGAAAGGCCAAGGGCGGCAAGGGCAAGAAGGGCAAGAAGGGCGGGCGCGGCCCGACGCCGCCCAAGGCCAGGAACCCGCTCGGCGCCGGAATGCCGGGCATGCCGGGCGGATTCCCCGACCTATCGCACATGCCCGAAGGCCTCAACGAGCTGCCGCCCGGGCTGGCGGACTTCGACCTGTCCAAACTCAAGTTCCCAGGCAACCCGGGACGAAACTAACCCGCCGTGCGCATGCACGTGCGAGGTGTCGGGCTGCCGGACGAGACCCCAACCGAGCTGTGGATCGTCGACGGGCGCATCAGCACCGAACCGGTCGCGAGGGCCGACACCGTCTTTGACGGCGGCTGGATCATCCCCGGCCTGGTGGACGCGCACTGCCACGTCGGGCTCGGCGAGCACGGCGAGATTCCGCTCGACGAGGCGATCGCCCAGGCCGAGATCGAACGCGACGTCGGTGCGCTGCTGTTGCGAGACTGCGGCTCACCCACCGACACCCGCAGCCTCGACGACCACGAGGATCTGCCACGCATCATCCGGGCCGGAAAACATCTGGCCCGGCCCAAGCGGTATGCGGCGGGTTTCTCACGCGAGCTGGAAGACGAGTGGCAACTGCCCGAGGCGGTGGCGGAAGAGGCGCGGCGTGGCGATGGCTGGATCAAGCTGGTCGGCGACTGGATCGATCGCAGCGTCGGCGACCTCGCCCCGCTGTGGTCCGACGACGTGCTCAAGGCCGCCATCGACACCGCACACACCCATGGCGCCCGGGTCACCGCGCACGTCTTCAGTGAGGACGCGCTGCCGGGGCTGGTCAAGGCCGGCATCGACTGCATCGAACACGGCACCGGCCTCACCGATGACACCATCGCGCTGATGGTCGAGCACGGAACCGTTTTGGTCCCCACGCTGGTCAACATCGTCGAGAATTTCCCGGGTATCGCGGACGCCGCCGCCGCGAAGTATCCGACCTACGCCGCCCACATGCGCGACCTGCATGCACGCGGCCTGTCGCGGATCGCCGCGGCCCGTGATGCGGGCGTGCCGATCTACGCCGGCAGTGACGCCGGCACCATGGTCGCGCCCGGGCGCATCGCCGACGAGATCGAAGCGCTCAAGGGCATCGGACTGAGCCCGACCGATGCGTTGGGCGCGGGGTGCTGGGACGCCCGTCGCTGGCTGGGCCGCCCCGGGCTGGATCACGGCGCATCCGCCGACCTGCTGTGCTACGCGGACGATCCGCGGTCGGGCGCGGCCGCGCTGCACCGTCCGGACCTGGTGATTTTGCGTGGCAAGGCGTTCCGCTCGCCGACGTAGCCCGGAATCGGGCCTGTTCACGGGGCTGACACGCCGAATTCCAGGAAAGATTGCGAGTGCTTGCTATCTATGTTACGTTCCATGTCACCACGACGACTGGAGGCAAAAGTGGCTTACGACGTGATCATTCGCGAAGGGCTGTGGTTCGACGGCACCGGCAGCGCGCCGCAGACCCGCACGCTGGGTATTCGTGACGGCGTGGTGGCCACTGTGTCGGACGGGCCGCTGGATGAGACGGGCTGCCCCGAGGTGATCGACGCGGCCGGCAAGTGGATCGTGCCCGGCTTCATCGACGTGCACACCCACTACGACGCCGAGGTGCTGCTGGACCCGGGTCTGCGGGAGTCCGTGCGGCACGGTGTCACCACCGTGTTGCTCGGGAACTGCTCGTTGTCGACGGTCTATGCCAGCTCCGAGGACGCCGCCGACCTCTTCAGCCGCGTCGAGGCCGTGCCCCGCGAGTTCGTCTACGGCGCGCTGCAGGACAAGACGTGGTCCACCGCGGCCGAATACATCAAGGCGATCGACGCCCTCCCGCTCGGGCCGAATATCGGCTCGCTGCTTGGCCATTCGGACCTGCGGACCGCGGTGCTCGGGCTCGACCGGGCCACCGACGCCACCGTCTCGCCCACCGCCGCCGAGCTGGAGCAGATGGCGGCCCTGCTCGAGGAGGCGCTCGACGCCGGGGTGCTCGGCATGTCGGGGATGGACGCGGCCATCGACAAGCTCGACGGTGAGCGCTTCCGGTCGCGGGCGCTGCCGTCCACCTTCGCGACCTGGCGCGAGCGCCGCAGGCTCATCAAGGTGCTGCGCAAGCGCGGCCGCATGCTGCAGAGCGCGCCCAACGTGGCGAAGCCGTCGTCCGGAATGCTCTTCTTCCTGGCCAGCAGCCGGATCCTCAACCGCGGCAAGGGCGTTCGCATGAGCATGCTGGTATCCGCCGATGCCAAGTCGATGCCGCTGTCGGTATACGTCTTCGGCCCGGGGACCCGCTTGCTGAACAAGCTGCTGGGCGCCAGCGTGCGATTCCAGCATCTGCCGGTGCCGTTCGAGTTGTACTCCGACGGAATCGATCTGCCGGTCTTCGAGGAGTTCGGCGCCGGAACGGCCGCCCTGCACCTGCGGGACCAGTTGGAGCGCAACGAGTTACTGGCCGATAAGGAATACCGCCGGAAGTTCCGCAAGGAGTTCGACCGGATCAAACTCGGACCGTCGTTGTGGCACCGCGACTTCCACGACGCGGTAATCGTCGAGTGCCCCGATGAATCGTTGATAGGCAAGAGCTTTGGGGCCATCGCCGACGAGCGCAAGCTGCACCCGCTCGACGCGTTCCTGGACGTGCTCGTCGAGAACGGCGAACGCAACGTCCGGTGGACGACCGTCGTGGCCAACCACCGCCCAAAGTTGCTCAACGCGCTCGCCAATGAGGGCAGCGTGCACATGGGCTTCTCGGATGCCGGTGCGCACCTGCGCAACATGGCCTTCTACAACTTCCCGGTGAAACTGCTCAAGCGGGTCCGGGACGCCCACCGCGCCGGCACACCGTTCATGTCCACCGAGCAGGCGGTGCATCGCCTGACCGGCGAACTCGGCGAGTGGTTCGGCGTCGACGCCGGCACGCTGCGGCAGGGCGACCGCGCGGACTTCGTGGTGATCGACCCGGCCGGCCTCAACGAAGCGGTCGAGGGCTACTACGAGGAGGAGGTGCCGTTCTACGGGGGCTTGCGGCGCATGGTCAATCGCAACGACGACGCCGTCGTCGCGACCGGTGTGGGCGGCGCCGTCGTCTTCCGCGGTGGCCAGTTCAGGGACGGCTACGGCCGGACCGTGAAATCGGGCCGCTACCTGCGCGCGGGCCAGCGGCACCGGGGCCGGAGCGCCCTGAAAATCGGGGGCTGACGTGGCCAGAACACAGCAGCAGCGTCGGGAAGAGACCGTGGGACGGCTTCTCGACGCCTGCATCGCCACCATCATCGAGGTCGGATACGCCCGGGCGTCGGCGGCCGTGATCACCAAGCGCGCCGGGGTGTCGGTGGGCGCCCTGTTCCGGCACTTCGAGACGATGGGCGATTTCATGGCCGCCACGGCGTCGGAGGTGCTGCGTCGGCAGCTCGAGACGTTCACCAAGCGGGTCGCCGAAATACCGGCCGATCGGCCGGCGCTCGAAGCCGCCCTGGCGATACTCCGCGACATCACCGCCGCCCCGAGCAATGCCGTGCTGTACGAACTGTTGGTCGCCGCGCGCACCGACGAAAAGCTCAGGGCCACTTTGCAAACCGAGCTGCGCCAGTACTCGGCGAAGATTCACGATGCCGCCCGTACGCTGCCCGGGGCCGAAAGCTTCCCCGAGGAAACGTTCCCGGTTCTGGTCGCGTTGCTGACCAACGTGTTCGACGGGGCCGCGGTGGTGGAGGGGGTGCTGCCACAGCCGCAGATCGCCGAGCAACGGATCCCGATGCTGATGACGCTGCTGTCCGCGGCGGCGCCGGACGCGGGCCTGGCGGGATAGCTACAGCGAGCCGATGCTGGACTGCGGGCTCTGCGCGAATCCCCAGTCGAACAACGTCGCCGCCTGGTCCCAGTACGTCGGGCCGCCCTCTTTGAGCAGCCCGTACATCATGGCGATGACCAGCCGGCGGCCACCGCGGGCGGCGGCCCCGACGAAGGTCTTGCGGGCCGCGTTGGTGAACCCGGTCTTGCCGCCGATCGCGCCGGGGTAGCGCTGCAACAGCTCGTCCTGATTGGTGATCGGTTGATCCCCGTGATCGCCGGGGAACATCGCCGACGGCTCGGCAGTGATCTGCGCGAACACCGGGTTGGCCATCGCGGCGCGGAAGATGACGGCCAGGTCGTGCGCGGTCGATGACCCGGATCCACCGGGCCCGTCGAGCCCGGACGGCGTCGCGGCATGGGTGCTCGTCGCGCCGAGCGACGCGGCCTTGGCGTTCATCTTGGCGACCGTGACGTCGGGCCCGCCCAGCATGTGCGCCAGCGTGTTGGCGGCGTCGTTACCCGAGACCAGCAGCAGGCCGTCGAGAAGCTGACGCGCGGTGTAGGTGCGGCCCGGTTTGATGCCGACGCAATTGCATTCCACCTGGGTGTCGGCGGCGTCGGCGACGACGGTGGAGTCCAGGCTCACCGAGTCGAGGACCACCTGGGCCAGCAGCGTCTTGATGGTGCTAGCTGGCGGGTGGGCCACGTTCTGGTCGCGGCCGGCCAGCACCTGACCGGTGTCGAGATCGGCGACGATCCAAGTCTGGGCCGGGCCGTCCGGGATCGGCACCGAGCCCACCGGCTGCATGCTGTCGGCCCAGGCCGTGGGGACGGTCGCACCGCACGCCCCCACCGTGAGCAGGGCCGCGGCTGCGGCCATGACCTTGCGCATGGGCCGAAAGTCTAACTTCCGGGCCTGTTCGGCGTCGATTTTCAGTACTGTCCGATGCATGTTGAGCCTGGCCGAGATTTCCGACCGCTTAGAGATCCAGCAGCTTCTGGTGGACTATTCCACCGCCATTGACCAGCGCCGATTCGACGACCTCGACCAGGTGTTCACGGAAGACGCGTACATCGACTACACCGCACTCGGCGGCATCGAGGGCCACTACCCGGAGGTCAAGAAGTGGCTGTCGGAGGTGCTGCCGAACTTCCCGGTGTATGCGCACATGCTGGGCAACTTCTCGGTGCGGATCGACGGGGATAAGGCCTCCTCGCGGGTGATCTGCTTCAACCCGATGGTGCTCGGCGGGGACAAGGATCAGGTGCTGTTCTGCGGGCTCTGGTACGACGACGAGTTCGCCCGCACGTCCGAGGGCTGGCGGATGACCCGCCGGGTCGAGACCAAGGTCTTCCAGAAGGTCATGTAGGCCGGGACGATCGAGCGGATTTCTGGCGCGGCGCCCCGTTCTGGCACAATGGGCGGCTGTCCACCGAGCGATTACGCATCGCTTGGTGGTCATACACGCGAGGCAAAACCGGATCCGGGCATCCCGCCCCGATCGCTGAATTGCAGCGTGACGCACACAGGAGAACCCGCTTAACCATGGCTGTGAAGATCAAGCTGACTCGGCTTGGCAAGATCCGCAATCCCCAATACCGCATCGCCGTCGCCGACGCGCGCACGCGGCGCGACGGTCGCTCCATCGAGGTCATCGGCCGCTACCACCCGAAGGAAGACCCGAGCCTCATCGAGATCAACTCCGAGCGCGCGCAGTACTGGCTATCCGTGGGCGCTCAGCCCACCGAGCCCGTCCTCAAGCTGCTGAAGATCACCGGCGACTGGCAGAAGTTCAAGGGCCTGCCGGGCGCCGAGGGCCGCTTGAAGGTCGCCCCCCCGAAGCCCAGCAAGCTCGAGCTGTTCAACGCCGCGCTGGCGGAGGCCGAGGGCGGTCCCACCACCGAGGCCGCGAAGCCGAAGAAGAAGTCGCCCGCCAAGAAGGCCGCCAAGGCGGCCGAGCCGGAGGCGCCGGCTGCCGCCGAGACGCCGGCGGAGACCGCCGCTGAAGCCGCGCCGGCGGAGACGGCCGCCGAGGGCGGCGAGCAGGCCGCGCCGAGCGCCGAAAGCTGACTGACGTGAGCACGGTCGTCGTTGACGCGGTGGAGCACCTGGTCCGTGGGATTGTCGACAACCCCGACGATGTCCGGGTGGACATGGTGACCAGCCGCCGCGGCAGAACTGTCGAGGTCCACGTCCATCCCGACGACCTGGGCAAGGTGATCGGTCGCGGCGGACGCACCGCGACCGCGCTGCGCACCCTGGTCGCCGGTATCGGTGGCCGCGGTATCCGCGTCGACGTGGTGGACACCGACCAGTAGCCGCTGATGGAGCTCCGTTGGAGTTGACCGTCGGGCGCGTCGCGAAAGCGCACGGGATCGGCGGCGAGGTCGTCGTCGAGATCCGCACCGACGACCCCGCGACCCGCTTCGCGCCGGGTAACACCTTGCGCGGCAAGCCATCCCGCGGTGGCGAAGAACGTGACTTCGTCGTCGAGAGCGCACGCGAGCATGGTGGGCGGCTGCTGTTGCGATTGGCCGGGGTGACGGACCGCGACACCGCCGACGCGCTGCGCGGCACCTTGTTCGTCGTCGATTCCGATGATTTGCCCCCCATCGATGAGCCGGATACCTACTACGACCACCAACTCGAAGGGCTGCACGTCCGGACGGTGACGGGCCAGGACGTCGGTGTCGTCGCCGAGGTGTTGCACACCGCCGGGGGTGAGCTGTTGGCGGTGCGCCGAGGCGACGGCGGGGAAGTGTTGGTGCCGTTCGTCGGCGCGATCGTCACGTCGGTGTCGCTCGACGACCGCAGTGTCCAGATCGATCCGCCCGAGGGCCTGCTGGATCTGGCATGAGAATCGACGTCGTCACGATCTTCCCGACCTTTCTCGACCCGTTGCGACAATCCTTGCCGGGCAAGGCGATTCAGTCGGGGCTGGTCGACCTGCGGGTGCACGATCTGCGTCGGTGGACGCACGACGTGCATCGCTCGGTCGACGACGCGCCGTACGGCGGTGGCCCCGGGATGGTGATGAAGGCCCCGGTGTGGGGCGAAGCGCTGGACGAGATCTGTTCGGAGCAAACCGTTTTGGTTGTGCCCACCCCCGCCGGTGCGTTGTTCACGCAGGCTGACGCCCAGCGGTGGAGCGCCGAGGAGCACCTGGTGTTCGCGTGCGGCCGCTACGAGGGCATCGACCAGCGGGTCATCGAGGATGCCGCCCGGCGGATGCGGGTCGAGGAAGTCTCGATCGGCGACTATGTCCTGCCGGGTGGGGAGTCGGCGGCGGTGGTGATGATCGAAGCCGTGGTGCGCCTGCTCGAGGGCGTCCTCGGCAATCCGGCGTCGCATCGCGAGGATTCGCACTCCCCGGCGCTGGACCGGCTGCTGGAGGGGCCCAGCTACACCAGGCCGCCGAGCTGGCGTGGGCTCGACGTTCCCGAGGTGTTGTTATCCGGCGACCACGCGCGCGTCGCCGCCTGGCGCCGGGAGGTCTCGCTGCAGCGCACCCGCGAACGCCGCCCGGAGCTGCTCGACCCGCCCGGGCAAGAGGATTAGAGCCCGCGCCCCAGCGGGTCGATCCGGCCCTCGGGAAATATCGTCCTGACCGCCCGGGTGATGGTCTCGCGGGCGGTGGCGTCGTCGGAGTTCTGCAGCGACTGCACCACCATGATGTAGCGACGGTCCGAGCCGATCACACCGGTCGACAAGTGCATCCAGTCGCTGCCGATGCAGCACATCCAGCCCTGCTTGACCGCCACCGGTTCGGCGTACAGCCCGTCGGGGATGCCGAAGCGTTGCGGGTAGCCGTCGAGCCCGTTCGGGGTGGACTGGGCCAGGTCGTCGACGATGACCTTCGCCTTGTCCGCCGGCAGCCCGCCCGATCCGTCGAGCAGCATCTCGTAGTAGCGGATCAGGTCGGTCGTCGTGCTCATCGTGTTCCACCAGCGTCCGTCGCTGGGCGGGGTGGTCGACGTGAGCCCGTAGCGCGCCGCGACCGCGGTGATGATGGCGTTCTCGCCGTCCTGGCCCCAGAACTTCTCCGCCGCGCCGTCGTCGGATGACTGCAACATGATGTCCAACGCCTGGCGGTCGTCCGCGCTCAGCGCGGCCTTGCCCTGCGATTCGTGCAGCAGCAGGTCGTCGGCGATGAACAGCTTGGCCACCGACGCGGTGCCGATGACCTGGCTGTTGCCGGTGGAGACCAGCTGGTGGGTCTTGCGATCGAGGATCGCCACCGAAAGGGCGGCTCCGCCGGCGGCGGCTTCGTCGGTTGCCTGCTGCACCCGCGCCTGCAGGCCGACGGGCCCCGGGTTGGTCAGCTGCCGTTCGGGCTGCGGTGGCTTGACCGCCTCGAGCATGAGCTCGGCCGACTGCGGCGGCGGCTGGCGCAGGCCTCGGTCGGGTGTGACGTAGACCGGGAGGCTGTATACCTTAGCCTGTACCTTCGCCTCGCATCCGGCGGCCACGATCAACGCCACCGCCGCTGTGGCGGTGAACAAAATCAGCGGCCGAACGCGCATTCCTCTCCTCCGACGTGGCTCCGACGCACCCAAGTTCACGGGTGCGGGCTGCATCGCGCCACCTGTCCCGGCCATTACGCAAGGTCCGGTAGCGCGTTCTGGCCCCAGTCATATGTACCATTCACCAGCGTTTTCGGCTCGTTGCGAACCGCCTCCGACGCTGTGATTTTCATGGCAAGCCTCCTGTCTGGCACAATTGACCAGTTGTCTCCAGCGGTTCCAGGCCGGCCGGGCCGCTTCTTGCCTGCTGCGAGATACGCCCAAGTTGCCTCAAACCATCGGCTTGGCGACTGCCTCACATCCGGGTGAGAGCTGTTGCCGCAGGCCGCGACCGCAAGGAAGTGTCTTCTCAGATGAACCGCCTGGACTTCGTCGACCAAGCGTCGCTGCGCGACGACATCCCGGTTTTCGGCCCGGGCGACACCGTCAACGTGCACGTCAAGGTCATCGAGGGCGCCAAGGAGCGTATCCAGGTGTTCAAGGGCGCGGTGATCCGTCGGCAGGGCGGCGGCATCCGCGAGACCTTCACCGTGCGCAAGGAGAGCTACGGCGTCGGCGTCGAGCGGACGTTTCCGGTGCATTCGCCGAACATCGACCACATCGAGGTGGTGACCCGTGGCGATGTCCGCCGCGCGAAGCTGTACTACCTGCGTGAGCTCCGCGGCAAGAAGGCCAAGATCAAGGAAAAGCGCTGAGCTGGGACGGCCGGGCGGCAGTCCCGGTCGGTTTACAGCGCCACAATGTGCGCTGGCTACTCTGATCTCGTGACCGATCCCACGGACTCATCTGAGCCCCAGTCCGCCCAGTCAGAGCCGAAGGTCTCCACCCGCATCCCGGACACGCCCGAAGGCGATTCGCCGAAGGTCCCCGAACCGGGAGAGGCGCCCGACGAGGGCGCGCCGGAGCGCACCAAGCGATCCACGCTGCGGGAATTCGCGCTGCTGGCGGTGATCGCGGTAGCCCTCTATTACGTCATGTTGACGTTCGTGGCACGGCCCTACCTGATCCCGTCGGAATCGATGGAGCCGACGCTGCACGGGTGCGCCGGTTGTGTCGGTGACCGGATCATGGTCGACAAGGTCAGCTATCGCTTCGACTCACCCCGCCCCGGTGACGTCATCGTCTTCAAGGGACCGCCGAACTGGAACCTCGGGTACAAGTCGATCCGGTCCAACAACACCGTGCTGCACTGGGCACAGGACGCGCTGTCCTTCATCGGCTTCGTGCCACCCGACGAAAACGACTTGGTCAAGCGGGTCATCGCGGTCGGCGGGCAGACGGTGCAGTGCCGGGCCGACACCGGCTTGACGGTCAACGGCAAGCCGCTCAAAGAGCCCTACCTGGATCCGGCCACCATGATGGCCGACCCGTCGGTGTACCCGTGCCTGGGCAGCGAGTTCGGGCCGGTCACCGTTCCGCAGGGGCGGCTGTGGGTGATGGGCGACAACCGGACGCACTCGGCGGATTCCCGCGCCCACTGCAACAGTGTCCCGGCCGAGGCGCTCAAGGGCGTGTTGTGCACGGGTGATCCCGCGTCGGGAACCGTGCCGGTGTCCAACGTGATCGGCAAGGCGAGGTTCATCGTGTGGCCGCCCGGGCGATGGGGTGGCGTGTCTTCGGTGAACCCCCAGCAGCACCAGTAGCCATGGCCACGACGTGGCCGCCGCGGACGGTGATCCGCAAGTCATCGGGGTTGCGGACCCTGGAGTCGGCGCTGTACCGCAGCGGCCTGGGGCCGGTGGCCGGCGTGGACGAAGTCGGCCGCGGCGCCTGCGCGGGCCCACTGGTGGTGGCGGCCTGCGTGCTGGGGCCGGGGCGTCTGGAAAGCCTTGCTGCGCTTGATGATTCGAAAAAGCTCACCGAGAGTGCCCGGGAGAAGTTGTTCCCGCTGATTCGTCGTTACGCGCTGGCCTACCACGTGGTGTTCATCCCGCCGGCCGAGGTGGACCGGCGCGGCGTGCACGTCGCCAACATCGAAGGCATGCGCCGCGCCGTGGCGGGCCTGTCGCTGCGGCCCGGTTACGTGCTCAGCGACGGATTCCGGGTGCCCGGCCTGGCGGTGCCGTCGCTCCCGGTCATCGGCGGCGACGCGGTGGCGGCGTGCATCGCCGCGGCCAGCGTGCTGGCGAAGGTCAGCCGGGACCGGCTGATGGTCGCCATGGACACCGACCACCCGGGCTATGGCTTCGCCGAGCACAAGGGTTACAGCACACCGGCGCACAGCACGGCGCTGACGCGGCTGGGTCCCTGCCCCGAACACCGCCATTCGTTCATCAATGTCCGGCGCGTGGCCATAGGGTCAGAAGGGTCGGGCGGCCGCGTCGTGGCCGAATGCCGACCGGACCCTCGCCCGCGCGCGGTGGATATCGGTGAGGAAAGATGGGGCCAGGATTCCCCGGGCGGAACGCCGGGGGAAGTGTTTCTCCGAGAAGGACGTCTGAACAGATGAGTGCCGAGGATCTCGAAAAGTACGAAACCGAGATGGAGCTCTCGCTGTACCGCGAATACAAGGACATCGTCGGCCAGTTCAGCTTCGTCGTCGAAACCGAGCGGCGCTTCTACCTGGCCAACAGCGTGGAGATGGTGCCCCGCAACGCCGACGGCGAGGTGTACTTCGAGCTGCGACTGTCCGACGCCTGGGTGTGGGACATGTACCGCCCGGCCCGGTTCGTCAAGCAGGTGCGGGTGGTGACGTTCAAGGACGTCAACATCGAAGAGGTGGAAAAGCCCGAGCTGCGGCTGCCGGAGTAGCCAGGCTAGCCGTCCTCCTTGTCTTCCGCGGGCGGCAGTTGGCCGCGTCTGTCGATGACTTCCCGCGCGACATCGGCCAGCTTGATGTTCAGCGTCTGGGAATGGCGCCGCAGCAGGTCGAACGCCTGCGTCTCGGTCATGTCGTGGAGCAGCATCAACATGCCGACTGCCTTGCCGATCTCGCGGTTGCTCAGTAATCCGCGGCGCAGGCTGGTGGCGTCGTCGCCCTTTGCGACCGCATTGATGGCCACGCTGGCGAACGCGGCCAGCACCGCCGCGCGCCCGGCCGATTCGGCGTCGAACACGTTGGGGGTGTCGCTGAACAGGTTGAGCGCGGCGCCCTTGCGTTTGTCCACCAGCAGCCGAAAGCCCATCGCCCCGCGCACCGGGGTTTCCGCCACCAGGACCTTCGCCAGCTGCGGCCACAGCGACGGGGTCGTCAGGTCCGGGTCGATCTGGGGGGTCTCCTCCTCGATCGCGTCAATGCACGGACCGTCCCCCGAACGCCGTTCCAGCTCGTCGATCTGCTGCGCCAGCTGGTCACTCGCGCCCACGGTGACGTAGCGGTCGCCATCGCGCACCAACAGGCTGGCGTGGTCGCATCCGCGCACAACCAGGGTGGCGGCGATGCAGATGGCCGCATACATCTGGCCGGCGTCCGAGCCCTGGTAGATGATCTCGGCCAGCGCGGCGAACACCGTCCCGGGGTCGGCCATTTCCCCGCCCGGCGTCGGCCCGCCTGCGGCCGTCGATTCGTCCGCCATGTTGTGCCTCATTCCCTGCGCATTCGGCAGTCTGACCCCCGCGTTTCGATCGCCGTAGATTATCGGTCCTGGGCGCGACCCTCACACGCTGTTCGGTGCGATTGCGACGAATCCCACGCGTCTCGACCTCCAGTCCCCGGGCCGGCGAAAAGCACCCGCTGCCAATACGGGTACCCGCGCGTCTTGCACTCACCAATCGGCGCGCCCGCGGCGGCGCCCGTTGGTGACATTTCCCACCGGGGGTTTCGGCGGGCGCCCGGCGGGAAAGAGCCTTCAGGTGGGAATTAGCGTCGCGGTGACAGGGCCAACCGGCGAGATCGGTATGTCCGCGGTGACGGCGCTGGAGCGTGAACCCGCCGTGGACGCCATCGTCGGGATGGCGCGCCGGCCGTTCGACCCGTCTTCGCGCGGCTGGCAGAAGACGACCTACCAGCAGGGCGACATCCTGGACCGCGAGGCCGTCGACGCGCTGGTGGCGAAGGCCGACGTGGTCATCCACCTCGCCTTCATCATCATGGGGTCGCGGGAAGAGAGCGCCCGCATCAACCTGCAGGGCACCCGCAACGTGTTCGAGGCGACGGTCGCCAGCGAGCGGACACGGCGCCTGGTGTACACCTCATCGGTGGCGGCCTACGGCTACCACGGCGACAACCCCCACCCGCTGACCGAGGACGTCCCGGCACGAGGGTCCGACGAGCACTACTACTCCGCGCAGAAGGCGGCGTGCGAGGCGCTGCTGGCCGAGATCACCAAGGACTCGCCCCTCGAGGTGTTCGTGCTGCGGCCGTGCATCGTCGCCGGGCCCAATGCCACCGTCCTGGCCGACGCCATGCCGTGGAACCAGTTGCCGGGCCCGATGCGCGCCGTGGTCAAGGCGATGCCGATTTTGAAGCCGGTCGTCCCGGACCCGGGCATCCCGTTGCAGCTGGTGCACCACGACGACGTCGCGAGCGCGATCGCGCTGGCGGCCACCACCCCGGCGCCGCCCGGGGCGTACAACATCGCCGGGGACGGCGTGGTGACGGTGGGGGATGTGGCCAGGGCGCTGGGCGGCCGCCCGGTGCGGGTGCCGGCCGTCGCGGCCTCGGCGGCGTCGGCGGCGCTGTCGCGGGTGCCGCTGGTCCCGTCCATGCTGGAATGGCTGCACACCGCGCGCACGTCGATGGTCATGGACACCACCAAAGCGCGCACCCAGCTGGGCTGGCGGCCGGTGCACTCGTCGGCGGAAACCCTGAGGGCGCTGGCTTCGGCGGTGTGATGCCGACCAGGGTAGTTTGGCTGCGTGAGGTTCCAGCGTTCCGCCGCGATCCCGGCTGACGGTGAATTCGCCTAGTGCGGCACGTAACTGCGCGCCGGCGGGTAAAGCATCTCACCGCAGGGAAAGCGATCAGCCGGCCGGAGACGCTGGTCGTCGAGGAGCCGTTGGAGATCCGGGTGAACGGCGCGGCGGTGACCGTGACGATGCGCACCCCGGGTGCGGATTTCGAACTGGCCCAAGGCTTTCTGCTCACCGAGGGGATCATCACCGGCCGCGACGACGTGCTGACCATCCGGTATTGCGGCGGCGCCGTCGAGGGCACGAACACCTATAACGTGCTCGACGTGACACTGGCCGCCGGCGTCACGGTGCCGACCCTCGACGTGACCCGCAACTTCTACACCACCTCGTCGTGCGGGGTGTGTGGCAAGGCGTCGCTGGACGCCGTGCGGCTGATCGGCCGCTTCTCACCCGGCGCGGACCCCGCCACCGTAGCGGCGGCCACGCTCGAGGCGATGCCCGACCAATTGCGTTCGGCGCAAGAGGTTTTCGACAGCACCGGCGGGCTGCACGCCGCGGCGCTGTTCAGCGTCGACGGCACCATGCTGGCGGTGCGGGAGGACGTCGGCAGGCACAACGCGGTCGACAAGGTCATCGGCTGGGCGCTGGAAAATCGGCGGGTGCCGCTGGTCGGCTCGGTGCTGCTGGTCAGTGGGCGGGCCTCCTTCGAGTTGACGCAAAAAGCTGTGCTGGCCGGGATTCCGGTGCTGGCCGCCGTGTCCGCGCCGTCGTCGCTGGCGGTCTCGCTGGCCGAGGAGTCGGGCATCACGCTGGTGGCGTTCCTGCGGGAGGACTCGATGAACATCTACACCAGGGCGGACCGAATCGGCTAGTCGTTTTCGGCCGGTTGTGGATGTAGACGGCACTGGGGATAACCGGCCGTCGCGGATGGATCGCAGGCGTCGCTGCGGCCCGTCGTGTCGGGGTCCTCGAGCACATTGGCTCCCATGACGACCGAAACGACTTTGACTCGGGCCCAACTCGGGGCGATGGGTGAGGCGCTCGCCGTGGATCACCTGAAGAGGATGGGATTGTCGATCCTGCAACGTAACTGGCGCTGCCGCTACGGCGAACTCGACGTCATCGCCTGCGACGAGGCCATCCGCACGGTGGTGTTCGTCGAGGTGAAAACCCGTACCGGGGACGGCTACGGCGGGCTGGCGTACGCGGTCACCGAGCGTAAGGTTCGCCGGCTGCGCCGACTCGCCGGCCTGTGGCTGGCCGGCCAGGACGAGCGCTGGGCGGCGCTACGGATCGACGTGATCCGGGTGCGGATCGGTCGCCGGCGCACACCGGAGATCACCCATCTGCAAGGGATCGGCTGATGGCGCTGGGTCGCGCGTTCTCGGTCGCCGTGCGCGGGGTGGACGGCCAAATCGTGGAGATCGAAGCCGACATCGCGTCCGGACTGCCGGGCGTGCATCTGGTGGGTCTGCCCGACGCCGCCCTGCAGGAGTCCCGTGACCGGGTCAGGGCGGCGGTCGCCAATTGCGGCAACAGCTGGCCGATGGCGCGGCTCACGCTGGCGCTGTCCCCGGCGACGCTGCCCAAGATGGGCTCCGTCTACGACATCGCCCTGGCCGCTGCCGTCCTGTCGGCGCAACGGAAGAACCCGTGGGACCGCCTGGAGAAGACGGTGCTGCTGGGGGAGCTGTCGCTGGACGGACGGGTCCGTCCGGTGCGCGGCGTACTGCCGGCGGTGCTGGCCGCCAAACGCGACGGCTGGCCGGCCGTCGTCGTCCCGGTGGACAACCTGGCCGAGGCCAGCCTGGTCGACGGCATCGACGTCTGGGGCGTGCGCACGCTGGGGCAGCTGCAGAAGTGGCTCAGCGGGTCCGCCGCTCTGGTCAACAGGATCACCGCGACGGCCACCCCACTCGAGGCCTCGGCGGATCTCTCCGATGTGGTGGGGCAGACGCAGGCGCGCTTCGCGGTGGAGGTCGCCGCCGCCGGGTCGCATCACCTCATGCTCACCGGCCCGCCGGGCGTCGGCAAAACCATGCTCGCGCAACGGCTTCCGGGCCTGTTACCGCCGCTGTCGGACAGCGAGTCGCTGGAAGTCACCGCAATCCACTCCGTGGCCGGGCTGCTGTCGGGGGACACGCCGCTGATCACCACGCCGCCGTTCGTTGCGCCACATCACAGCTCCAGCGTGGCGGCGCTCGTCGGCGGCGGTTCAGGCATGGCGCGCCCGGGCGCGGTCAGCCGCGCGCACCGTGGGGTGCTCTTCCTCGACGAATGCGCCGAAATCAGCGTCAGCGCGCTCGAGGCATTGCGAACGCCATTGGAAGACGGGGAGATTCGGCTCGCCCGACGCGATGGGGTGGCCTGTTACCCGGCCCGGTTCCAGCTGGTGTTGGCGGCCAACCTGTGCCCGTGCGCGCCCGCCGATCCGCAGGACTGCATTTGCGCGGCGGCGGCCAAGCGTCGCTATCTGGGCAAGCTGTCCGGGCCGCTGCTCGACCGGGTGGACCTGCGGGTGGAGATGCATGCGGTGCGCGCGGGCGCCTTCGCGGGCACCGAAGCCGAATCGACGGCACATGTTCGCCAGCGGGTGGCGCAGGCCCGCGCGGCCGCGGCCGAGCGGTGGCTGCCGCACGGATTCCGTACCAACGCCGAAGTGAGCGGGGTGCTGTTGCGCCGCAAGTTCCGGCCCGGCAACGCCGCGATGACGCCGCTACAGCAAGCGCTGGACCGGGGGCTGCTCAGCATCCGCGGCCTGGACCGCACCCTGCGGGTCGCGTGGAGCCTGGCCGACTTGGCCGGCGGGGTATCGCCCGGACCCGCGGAGGTCGCGGCCGCGCTCAGCTTCCGGCAGCCGGGAGCGCGGCGATGAGCGCCGGACCCGGGTCACCAGTACGCCTTCGTCAGCCAGTCGTTGTGCCCGCCCCGGACCGCAATCGCGACGGTCACCAGGACGGCGAACGCCCTGGCGAACTGGGCCATCGCGCGGCCGCCCTCGCCGCGCTGTTCCATGTCGCGCAGCGCCACGGACGCGAGGGCGCCGCTCAAGATGGGAATGGGCAAGCCGCACCAACTGACCAGGCTCAAAGCGAACGCCGCGATCGCCCACGGGTTTACGGGGCGGGCGGGCGCGGCGAGCTGGGTCGGCTGGCAGACGATCATTGTTCGCTCCGTTCCTTGCCGGCGGCGCGATGCCGAATGGGGGTCGACGACAACACATTCGCGTACGGGGCTATACGGATCCTTGGCGAATTCTTGGACCCCGGAGCCCGGCGATGCTGACCGCGGTCGACGGTCCCGTGCTGCGCGCGTGGGCATACCTGTCCCGGGTGGCCGAGCCGCCCTGCGCCGAGCTCGCCAGCCTGGTGCGATGTGTTGGTCCGGTGGAGGCGGCCGACCGGGTCCGCCGTGGACTGGTGGACGACGGCCTGGCGCGGCACACCGAAGCGCGGCGCGAAATCGACTGCGCCGCCGCCGACCTCGAGCTGCTCGCCCGCCGGGGCGGACGGTTGATCACCCCCGACGACGACGAGTGGCCGCTGCTGGCGTTCGCCGCGTTCGGGAATCTCCCGGCGAAAGCTCGCGGCGGGGCGCCGATGGTGTTGTGGGCGCAGGGCACGACCCGGCTCGACGAGGTCGCGCACCGCGCCGCCGCCGTGGTGGGCACACGGGCGGCGACGGCGTATGGCGAGCAGGTGGCCGAGGACCTTGCGGCGGGGCTGGCGCAACGCGAGGTCGCGGTCGTCTCCGGTGGCGCCTACGGCATCGACGGCGCGGCGCACCGGGCGGTGCTGAACGCGGACGGAATCACCGTGGCCGTTCTCGCCGGCGGGCTCGACATTCCGTATCCGGGTGGCCACGCGGCGTTGCTGCACCGCGTGGGGCAACACGGGCTGCTCTTCACCGAATACCCGCCCGGTGTCCGGCCGGCCCGCCACCGATTCCTGACCCGCAATCGCCTGGTGGCCGCCGTCGCGGGGGCCGCGGTGGTGGTGGAAGCCGGCCTGCGCAGCGGCGCCGCGAACACTGCCGCCTGGGCGAGGGCGCTGGGCCGGGTGGTGGCCGCCGTGCCCGGGCCCGTGACGTCGTCCGCGTCGGCCGGGTGCCATGCGCTGCTGCGCAACGGCGCCGAACTGGTGACCCGGGCCGACCACGTCGTCGAGCTGATCGGCCGCATCGGCGAGCTGGCGGCCGAGGAACCGCGCCCGGCGACGGCGCTCGACGGGCTCAGCGACGACGAGCGCCGGGTGTACGAGGCGCTGCCGGGCCGCGGCGCCGCCACCGTCGAGCAACTCGCGGTCGCGTCGGGGCTGGCGCCCGAGCGGGTGTTGGGGCCGCTGGCGATCCTTGAGCTGGCCGGGTTGGTGCAGCGCCGCGAGGGCAAGTGGCGACTTTTCCGGGCCGCAACGGGTCAAGCTGCATCGACGACGCGGCTCGTATAGTCGACGGGTGTCGGGCGGGGACAGGAGGACAAGTGGCGGGTCGACCTTTGCAACGCTTCGAGGTTGTCGATACCAAGGAGCTCACACCGCACATGGTCGCGGTCGTGCTGGGCAGCAAGGACTTCGACGCCTTCGTGCCCAGCAAATTCACCGACTCCTACGTCAAGTTGGCGTTCGTCGCCGATGACGTCGACGTCGCGGACCTGCCCCAGCCGCTGACCCTGGACAGCTTCGCCGGCCTCCCCCCCGAGAAGAGGCCGTCGGTCCGGACCATGACCGTCCGGCACGTGGACGCGGCGGCCGGCGAAATCACGCTGAACATCGTGGTGCACGGCGAGCACGGGATCGCGGGCCAATGGGCCGCGGCGGCTCAGCCCGGCCAGCGGATCTACCTGATGGGCCCCGGCGGTGCCTACACACCTGATCCCGCCGCCGATTGGCATCTGCTGGCCGGCGACGAATCGGCGCTTCCGGCCATCGCCGCGGCGCTGGAGGCGTTGCCCCCCAGCGCCGTTGGCAAGGCGTTCATTGAGGTAGCGGGCCAGGAAGACGAGATTCCGCTGACCGCGCCGGAAGGCGTCGAGGTGCATTGGGTCTATCGCGGCGGGCGGGCCGATCTGGTCCCCGAGGACCGCGCGGGCGACCACGCCCCGCTCATCGAGGCGGTCACCACCACGCCGTGGCTGCCCGGTCAGGTGCACGTCTTCATTCACGGCGAGGCGCAAAGCGTCATGCACAATCTGCGGCCCTACATCCGCAAGGAGCGCGGCGTGGACGCGAAGTGGGCGTCGTCCATCTCGGGTTACTGGCGTCGCGGGCGCACCGAAGAGACGTTCCGGCAATGGAAGAAGGAACTGGCCGAGGCGGAGGCCGGGGCCTCCTAGCGGATTCGTCGGCTTGAACGCCGGCTGGCATCCTCTACTCCCATGGCGCATTTCGGGGACTACCAGAACGAGATCTACTTCAAGGGCCTGGGCGGGATCGCGCCCGCGCTGCCGATGGCCTTCGCGGAGCTGGAAGCCCGGGCCGAGCGGGCCATGTCGCCGTCGGTGTGGTCCTACGTCACCGGTGGTGCCGGCGACGAGCGCACCCAGCGGGCCAATCGCGAGGCCTTCGACGGCTGGGGCTTGATGCCCCGCATGTTCGTCGGCGCCGCCGAGCGCGACCTGTCGGTGGAGATGTTCGGCCTGACGCTGCCGTCGCCGGTGTTCATGGCCCCGATCGGCGTCATCGGCATCTGTGCTCAAGACGGCCACGGCGACCTGGCCACCGCGCAAGCCGCAGCGGCCACCGGCGTCCCGATGGTCGTTTCCACCCTGACCGCCGACCCGTTGGAAGACGTCGCCGCCCAGTTCGGCGACACCCCCGGCTTTTTCCAGCTCTACACGCCAAAGAATCGCGAGCTCGCCGCCAGCCTGGTGCAGCGGGCGGAGGCCGCCGGCTACAAGGGCATCGTCGTCACGCTCGACACCTGGATTCCCGGTTGGCGCCCGCGCGACCTCACCACGGCCAACTTTCCGCAGTTGCGGGGATTGTGCCTGAGCAACTACACCAGCGATCCGGTCTTTCGCGCCGGCCTGCAGCGGCCGCCCGAGGAGGACCCGCAAGCCACTGTGCTTCAGTGGATCACGACGTTCGGCAATCCGTTGACGTGGGACGACCTTCCCTGGCTGCGGTCGCTGACCAAGCTGCCGCTCATCATCAAGGGCATCTGCCATCCCGACGACGCCCGGCGCGCCAAGGACGGCGGCGTCGACGGTATCTACTGCTCCAACCACGGTGGCCGGCAGGCTAACGGCGGCCTGCCCGCGCTCGATTGCCTGCCTGGCGTGGTCGAGGCCGTCGACGGTCTTCCGGTGCTGTTCGACTCCGGGGTCCGCGGCGGTGCCGACATCGTCAAGGCGCTCGCGCTGGGCGCGACCGCGGTGGGCATCGGCCGCCCGTACGCGTACGGCCTGGCGCTCGGCGGGGTCGACGGCATCGTGCACGTGCTGCGGATGATGCTGGCCGAAGCCGACCTGATCATGGCCGTCGACGGATATCCCCATCTCGAAGATCTCACCCCGGACACACTTCGGCGCGTCGACTGACAACCGCCCGCCCATGTCTGCGAGCGTGGGGGAGTGCCGGACAGCGAATCGATCCTCGAGGAGTTCGACGAATACCTGTCGCTGCAATGCGGCCGGTCAGCGCACACCCGTCGGGCCTACCTCGGCGACGTGCGCTCGCTGCTGACCTTTCTCGACGACCGCGGCGCC
The DNA here is from genome assembly GCF_001665605.1 of Mycobacterium sp. 852014-50255_SCH5639931. Taxonomy (GTDB): domain Bacteria; phylum Actinomycetota; class Actinomycetes; order Mycobacteriales; family Mycobacteriaceae; genus Mycobacterium; species Mycobacterium paraffinicum. Next base: position 295,526 of record NZ_LZSV01000035.1, on the reverse strand, counting down.
GGGCTGGACAGATTGAGCCTGCCGCTCTTGCGCTCGTGGTTGTCGGCCTCGGGGGCCGCCGGCGCGGCCCGCACGACGCTGGCCCGTCGCACCTCGGCGGTCAAGGCGTTCACCGCTTGGGCCGCGCGGCGCGGCCTGCTGGCCGCGGACCCGGCGGTCCGGCTGCAGGTGCCCAAGGCGCACCGCACCCTGCCGGCGGTGCTGCGCCAAGACCAGGCTCTCGACGCGATGGCTGCCGCGAAATCCGGTGCCCAACAAGGTGATCCGATGGCATTGCGGGACCGGCTGATCGTCGAGATGCTGTATGCCACCGGGATCCGCGTGAGCGAACTGTGCGGCCTGGACCTCGACGATGTGGACGCCGGGCATCGGCTGATCCGGGTATTGGGTAAGGGCAACAAGCAGCGCACCGTGCCGTTCGGGACACCGGCCGCCGAGGCGCTGCGCGCCTGGCTGGACGAGGGGCGGCCCGCCCTGGTGGCCGCCGAGTCGGGGCCGGCGCTGCTGCTGGGTGCGCGAGGGCGGCGGCTCGACGTCCGCCAGGCCCGCACCGTCGTGCACGAGACGGTGTCGGCGGTGGACGGCGCGCCCGACATGGGGCCGCACGGCCTGCGGCACAGCGCGGCCACGCACCTGCTGGAAGGCGGCGCCGACCTGCGCGTCGTGCAGGAACTGCTCGGCCATTCGAGCCTGGCGACCACCCAGCTCTACACCCATGTCGCCGTCTCGCGGTTGCGGGCGGTGCATGATCAGGCCCACCCGCGGGCATGACGCCCGCCCTCATCCCTGCAGCGGCTTGAGCCGGATCGGCGTCGACTTCACCAAACCCAGCGGATCCACATAGTGGGCGCCCGACGCCGGACCCCACATCGCGCCCCAGTGCAGGCACGCCGCGGCCCGGCAGCCGGGATGGCCGGCCACCAGCTCGCCGATCACGGTCTGGGCCGTTACCGGCTGGCCCACCCGAACAGCCGCCCGGACCGGCTCGTAGCTGGTGCGCAGCCCGCCCGGGTGGGCCAGCGAAACCACCGGCCGCCCCGCCAGCTGCCCGGCGAACACCACGGTGGCGGTGCCCGCCGCATACACCGGCTGACCTGCAGCCCCGGGCAGATCCACGCCCCGATGCCCGGGTTTCCAGTTCGGTGACGGGGCGTCGAATCCGCGGGCGACGGCCGGGGGCGGGCGCAACGGCCAATCCAGGCGAGCGTCGTCCGCAACCGCCGGCACCGCGCTGAGCACCGCCAGGCACAGCATCAGCCGCAAAACCCGTCGCATCGGCTCAGTTCATTGCCCCGCCTGCGCCCACACCACTCAGGGCGGGTCGGTGCTGTGCAAAACCACCAGCTGAGTCGGTGTAAACTCCTGGTCGCAGCTCGTTCGCGGGCTGACTTCGCGCGTCCGCCCCGCGTCTCCCGTTCCACAAGGAGTTCGCATCGCATGCCGGGCGGTCCCTTAACAGGGTCCGGCATCGCAGCAGGCGCCAGGGCCCGGCTTCACCCGATGCCGGGCGACAACCGACACAAGTTAGGCACGAGCATGGCCGTCGTAACCATGAAACAGCTGCTGGACAGCGGCACTCACTTCGGGCACCAGACCCGTCGTTGGAATCCCAAGATGAAGCGGTTCATCTTCACCGACCGCAACGGCATCTACATCATCGACCTACAGCAGACGCTGACCTACATCGACAAGGCGTACGAGTTCGTCAAGGAGACCGTCGCCCACGGCGGCAGCGTGATGTTCGTCGGCACCAAGAAGCAGGCACAGGAATCCGTCGCGGCCGAGGCGACCCGCGTCGGCATGCCCTACGTGAACCAGCGCTGGCTGGGCGGCATGCTGACCAACTTCTCCACGGTGCACAAGCGCCTGCAGCGCCTCAAGGAGCTCGAGGCGATGGAGCAGACCGGCGGCTTCGAGGGCCGCACCAAGAAAGAAATCCTGATGCTGACCCGGGAGAAGAACAAGCTGGAGCGCAGCCTGGGCGGTATCCGCGACATGGCCAAGGTGCCGTCGGCGATCTGGGTCGTCGACACGAACAAAGAGCACATCGCCGTCGGCGAGGCCCGCAAGCTGGGCATCCCGGTCATCGCGATCCTGGACACCAACTGCGACCCCGACGAGGTCGACTACCCGATCCCCGGGAACGACGACGCGATCCGCTCGGCAGCGCTGCTGACCAAGGTGATCGCCTCCGCGGTTGCCGAGGGCCTGCAGGCCCGCGCCGGCGTTGGCCGCACCGACGGCAAGCCCGAGGTTGAGGCCGCCGAGCCGCTGCCCGAATGGGAGCAGGAACTGCTGGCCTCCGCTGCTGCCAGCGCCCCCACCGATGTCGCTGCGGGCGCACCCGAATCGACCCCTGAACCCTCCTAAGGAAGGCTGATCATTGGCCAACTTCACCGCCGCCGACGTCAAGAAGCTTCGGGAGCTCACCGGCGCCGGCATGCTCGACTGCAAGAACGCGCTGGCCGAGAGTGACGGCGACTTCGACAAGGCCGTCGAGGCGTTGCGCATCAAGGGCGCCAAGGACGTCGGTAAGCGCGCCGAGCGCGCCACGGCCGAAGGTCTGGTCGCGGCCAAGGGTGGCGCGCTGATCGAGCTGAACTCCGAGACCGACTTCGTCGCCAAGAACGCCGAGTTCCAGAAGCTCGCCGATGACATCGTCGCGGCGGCTTCCGAATCCAAGGCCACCGATGTCGAGGCGCTCAAGGCTGCCGCTACGGGCGGTAAGACGGTCGAGCAGGCCATCGCCGACCTGTCGGCCAAGATCGGCGAAAAGCTCGAGTTGCGCCGTGTCGCGTACTTCGACGGCACCGTCGAGGCCTACCTGCACAAGCGGGCGGCGGACCTGCCACCCGCTGTCGGCGTGCTGGTGGAATACAGCGGCTCCGACGTCGAGGCCGCGCACTCGGTCGCGCTGCAGATCGCCGCGCTCAAGGCGCGCTTCCTGTCGCGCGACGACGTCCCCGAGGACGTCGTGGCCAGCGAGCGCCGCATCGCCGAGGAGACGGCCAAGGCCGAGGGCAAGCCGGAGCAGGCGCTGCCCAAGATCGTCGAAGGCCGGCTGAACGGCTTCTTCAAGGACTCCGTGCTGCTGGAGCAGCCCTCGGTGTCCGACAGCAAGAAGACGGTCAAGGCCCTGCTCGACGAAGCCGGCGTGACGGTGACGCGGTTCGTGCGCTTCGAGGTGGGCCAGGCCTAAGCCCCGCGCGGGCGCGGGCTAGCGTCGGTTACATGCGACACGTGCATGCGTTCGGTGACGACGCCCTCGGTGATCTGGACGCGGTCGGCCTCGCCCACGCGATACAGGCCGGCTGGGTCAGCAGGGCGGAGGTGGTCGAGGCCGCCATCGCCCGCACCGAGGCCGTCGATCCGATCCTCAACGGCCTGGCCTATGCGGCCTTCCAGCAGGCCAGGACCGCCCCGGCGGCGAACGGCTTCTTCGACGGCGTCCCGACGTTCCTCAAGGACAACGTCGACATCGCCGGCCAGCCGACGATGCACGGCACCGACGCGTGGACGCCGTGGAATGCCACCTCCGACGGCGCATTCACCCGGTTGTTCCTGGCCACCGGGCTGGCCCCGGTGGGCAAGACGCAGTTGTCGGAATTCGGTTTCAGCGCGTCGGCCGAACACCCCCGGCTGGGGCCGGTCCGCAACCCGTGGAACACCGACTACAGCGCCGGCGCATCCTCATCGGGCTCGGCTGCGTTCGTTGCCGCCGGCGTGGTGCCGATCGCCCACGCCAACGACGGCGGCGGCTCCATCCGCATCCCTGCCGCCTGCAACGGGCTTGTCGGGCTGAAGCCGTCGCGTGGGCGGCTACCGCTGGACGCCCACCTGCGCCGGATGCCGGTGGGCATCGTCGCCAACGGTGTGGTGACCCGTTCGGTGCGTGACACGGCGGCGTTCTACCGGGAGGCCGAACGAATTTGGCGTAATCCGAAACTGGCACCGGTCGGCGACGTCGCCGGGCCCGGCAGGCCGCGGCTGCGGATCGCCGTGCTGACCCGTTCGGTGCAACGCGACTGCAGCCCCCAGGTGCGCGAGCTGGCGCTGAAGTCCGCCGGCCTTCTCGAGGAGCTGGGGCACCGCGTCGAATACCTCGACGAGCCCCCGGTGCCGGCCAGCTTCGTCGACGATTTCGTCCTTTACTGGGGATTTCTCGCGCTGGCCCAGGTGCGCAGCGGGCGGCACATGTTCGGCAAGACGTTCGACCGCGGCCGGCTGGACAGTCTGACGCTCGGGCTGGAGCGACACACCGCCCGCAACATTCATCGGCTGCCGCTGGCGATCATGCGCCTGCGCCGAATCCGCAGGCGTACCGCACAATTCTTCGGTACCTACGACGTCGTGCTGACCCCGACGCTCGCCGACGAGACGCCCCGCATCGGCTATCTGGCACCCACCGACTACCACCAGGTCATCGAGCGACTGATCGACTGGGTCTCGTTCACCCCGCTGCAGAACGTCACCGGCGAGCCGGCGATCTCACTTCCGTTGGCGCAGTCCGACGAAGGCATGCCGGTGGGCATGATGTTCTCGACCAACATCGGGCAGGAGGCGCTACTGCTCGAGCTGGCCTACGAACTCGAAGAGGCCCGACCATGGGCCCGGATCCAAAACGCTTGACGCGTAGTCCGAGGCGGCGACCCGCTTCGCCCGGCTTCGCCGCGCTCGCGATCGCCGCGGGTCAGTCGGACCCGAGCTTGTCGAGCATCCGCTTGAAGTCGCGCTGTTGAGTTTCGGTCAGCTTGGCCAGGATGCGCGCATCGGCGGTCCGCACCGCGCCTTCGGCGCGCTTAAGCAGGGCGCGGCCCTGACCGGTCAGCGTGGCCGGTAGCGCGCGACCGCTGGACACCGATGTCGGCCGGGCCACGGCGCCAATGTCTTCCAGCTTGCGCAGCACCGTGTTCATCGCCTGCGGTGTCACGCCGGCCTGCCGAGACAGTTCGGCGCTCGACATCCCCGGAACCAGGGAAAGCATGCGGAGGCAGACGAATTCGGGCAGCGTCAGGCCGAGCGGGCCCAACACCGCGGAAACCTCCGGTCGCAGCAGGCTGGCCACCCGGTACAGCAGGTAACCAAGCGGGGCGTCTTCGGCCTGAACCATGTCAATGATATTGACATATTTTCGGGCCCTGGACGCGACTTCGCGGTGCGAAGTGGTGATTGCCGGCCCGTCAGCGGGGTAACCGAAATGTCACTCGTACCGCGCGGGCGTATCAGGAGGTTTTCATGCCCAAGACGACGAAAGGCGGCAAGCCGAAGAAGGACGAACTGCCGAGCACTTTGCAGCGTTCCAACGCCAAAGCGCAACGCACGTTCGCGAAAACGCATGACGCGGCCGCCGACGAATACGGCAGCGAAGAGCGCGCCCACCGAGTGGCATATTCCGCCCTCAAGCACAGCTTCGAAAAGATCGGCGATCATTGGGAGCCCAAAGAAGAGAAGGGCCCGTCCGACGAGCGCGCCAAGAGCGGCGGGCCGCGTGCCTCCGGCGCGACCGCCGAGGGTGTGGACGCCAACGCGAGCAAGAAGCACCTGCTTGACGTGGCCCGCCGTCTCGACGTGCGGGGGCGGTCGACGATGAGCAAGGCGGAGTTGGTCGACGCGATCAAGAAGCACAACCGCCGGGTCCGCGGCCGCTGAGAAAGGCGTTCCAGGTCGCGCGCCGATGTGACCGAGACGTCACCCCGGGGCCGCGTTTAGCGCCACGGCCACCGGGCATCCCGACAGCCATGGTTGCGTCCACTACTCCCAGTCAGCTGCGTCAATGCTTCACCGATGTGGACTTTCCGGCGAACAAACAGGATCTGCTCGACGCCGCCGGTCGCAATGGCTGCGACGACCACACGATCCGCGCCCTGCGAAGCATTCCCCCCGAGACCTACAACAATGCCGCCCAGGTCGCCGCGTCGGTCACCATCATCGACGATCGCGACGTCCGGGACGCCGACAAGGCCGCGGCTCGTCGCTCCCACACCAAGCCAGGGCTGGCCGAAAACGCAAAAGACATCCCCGCTTCGAGCCCGATCGTCGAGGAACTGGGCGAGAACCGGGGCTCCTGAACCGTCCGCAAGAGCAAAAACGATGCGGCGCTAGAGAATTGGCCGGCCTCCGGTGACGGCCACCCGCGCGCCGGAGATGTAACTCGCGTCGTCGGAGGCCAACAGCACGTAGATCGGCGCGAGTTCGGCGGGCTGGCCGGCGCGGCCCAGCGGCGTGTTGTCGCCGAACGACTCGACGCTGTCCGGGGGCATGGTCGAGGGAATCAGCGGTGTCCAGATGGGGCCGGGCGCGACGCTGTTCACCCGAATCCCTTTCTCGCCAGCAACTGAGCGAGGCTGGCCGAGAAGTTGGCGATCGCGGCCTTGGTGGCGGCGTAGGGCGCCAGCGTTGGATTGGGCGTGTCGGAGTTGACCGACGAACTGCCGATGATCGACGCCCCCGCGTTCATGTGTGGCACCGCCGCCTTGGTGAGATAAAAATATGCGCCGACATTGAGCCGGAACGTGTAATCCCATTCCTCATCGCTGATTTCGTCGAGGTTCTTGTGCATCATCTGGTAGGCGGCATTGTTGACCAGGATGTCGATGCCGCCGAATTCTTCGACGGCCCGGTCGACGACGGCGCGGCAATGCGCAGCATCGGAAAGGTCGCCGGACACCAGTACGCATTTGCGCCCGGCGTCTTCCACGTAGCGCGCGACGTCGCGGGCGTCGTCGTCCTCGTTGAGGTAGGAGATCAGCACGTCGGCGCCTTCGCGCGCGAAAGCGATAGCGACCGCGCGCCCGATGCCGCTGTCACCCCCGGTGATGATCGCCCTTTTGCCGGTGAGCTTTCCCGAGCCCCGGTAAGTGTTTTCGCCGCAGTCGGGCACGGGGTTCATCCGGCCCTGCACACCGGGGGCGGTTTGTTGCTGAGGCGCAAAACCCATCTGATTCCTCGATTCGTGGTCGAAAATGCCGGTTCACGGTTCGTATGTCACCGGGCGGGCTGTGGGGACGTCGGGGTCGTCGGCGGCCAGCGGCTCGGGATCGCGCCATTCCTCGGCGCGACGGGCCGGTTACCGCGCAGCGTGCCTCCAATTCGTGCTTGAGCTCGTCCTCGCGCGGACTGTGCTTAGAGCTTCCGCGTTCCATGGACGGCCCCTGTCGTCTGGTCGGATTTCTCCCGCCCCGACTACCCGCCACCGTGCGCGCTAATCGGGCGCCCAGAGCCCGACGACGTTGTCGTTGCCACAGTCATTCAACGTGAATAGCGATACGGATGTTAAAAGCTGATGCGAAAGATGCTGTCCAGCAAAGCAACACCATTTCGCCAGCTAGCCGGCTGAAAATTACGAATAAACGGGCGCATATGTTTAAAGCGGGCAGCAAGGGGCTATTTGCGGCCTATGTGCGTATTGCCCTTCTGGGGGGCGATTGTTCGACACGAAAGGAAATGAGCAATGAAGGTCACCAAGACCGCGCTGAAGACAGCTGCCGCTGCCGGGGGGATAGCGGCGGCAGGCATTTTCGCCGCGGTGCCGGCTTCTGCCGCGCCGCCCAACATCCAGGGGTTCGGCACCAGTGAGCAACTCGTGGACGGGCCGCTGATCACCAACTACACGGTGAGCAACCTGCAGCCGAGCAACGTCTCGATTCCCGGCTACACGCCCAAGGGGACGCTCTACCAGGCGGACGTCACCGCTCGGTCGGACGGCGGGCTCGTGACCCCGATGGTCAAGGACTTCATCGCCCGCGGGCCCAACGGCCAGAACTACCGGGTGATCGACAAGGTGGGGGCCCCTAATGGCCTCAACCCGGCGCCGATCCCGCAGGGTAGCGAGTCGACCGGGACGCTGTACTTCGACGTGACCGGCGCGCCGCCCAACGGCGTGGCCTACAACGACGGGATGCAAGACATCCTGATGTGGACGTCGAACGTGCAGGGCAGCTCTGCGCCCGGCGCTCCGAGCCCGAGCCCGGCACCGGGTGCGCCGCCCAGCCCGGCTCACACCTGATCCCGCTTGCGGATATCTCCCCGCGTCGCGCATGCGACGCGGGGAGGTGCTTTTGGCAGCCGGGTGTTGCGTCGTGTGGGCATGAATCGGGTACACCGTACCCATGAGTAACCCAGATCACAGGCCAGCCGAAGTACGCGAACAAGCGCGACTGAACGCCGAGCGGGCGCGGGCGGCGATGGAGGATCGGCGCAGCGGTCAGGGCGGGGGACTGAGCGGCTGGGTCGCCGAGCGCGCCGGTCGGTGGGACCTCCGCGGCCAGGAAGAGGCCGCCCTGCAGCGGCAGAAGTATCTGTGGAATGTGCTGGTGGACTACTGGTTTCGCATGGAGATCGACGGCTGGGAGAACGTCCCGGAGCCGCCGGTTCTGTTGGTGGGAATCCACTCCGGCGCTCCCTTCGTCTGGGATGCCTGGACCGTCGGTCTGCAATGGTGGCGGCGCTTCGGGCAGGAACGCCCGCTGCACGGTACGGCCCACGACGCGTTGATGGCGATTCCGGTGATCGGCCGGTACTTCCGGTCGATGGGTGTGCTTCCGGCCGCCCCGGACGCGATCGCCACCGCCCTGGCCGAAGGGCGCGACGTTGCACTGTGGCCCGGTGGGGAGGTGGACTCCCTGCGCCCGTGGACCGAGCGCGACCAGGCCAACCTGGCGGGCCGAAAAGGCTTCGTGAAGATGGCGATTCGGGCCGGCGTGCCCGTCGTGCCGATCGCGACGGTCGGCGGCGCCGACGCCATGCCCGTGCTGATTCGCGGCGACAAGCTGTCGAAGGCCTTGCAGCTGGACCGCCTGCTGCGCCTCAAAGTGTTCCCCTTGGCGATCTCGCTGCCGTGGGGGATCGCGCCGGCGGCACTTCCGCAGCTGCCGCTACCGGCCAAGATCAGGACCCGGTTCATGCCCGCCGTGCAGCTCGACCACGATCCCGCACGCGCGGAGGACGAAGCGTACATCGACCGCAAGTACCGCGAGATCCAGGACGCCATCCAGGACGGCATGGACGCGCTCGCGCGCAAGCGCGCCTTCCCGCTCTTCGGCTGACCAATCCCCGAAATCCTTCTCGAGCAGGGCGATTCGCGCTCAGCGCGTCACTGCGCGACCGGGTCCCTGGCGGAATCCGTCGGCGCCAATGTCAGCGTCGGCTCGCTGATGATCCATTCCGGATGCGGTGGGGTCGCCGCCATGTAGCCGACACCTCGGACGGTGTCCACCATCGACTGATGTCGGGGTCCGAGCTTGGCGCGCAGCCGCCGGATGTGGACGTCGACCGAACGGACTCGGCCGTTGCTGTCATAGCCCCACGCCTCGTGCATCAGGCGGGTTCGGGTGAATGGCCGACCGGCATGCTGCACAAGGAAATTCAGCAGTTTGAACTCGGTCAGCGTCAAACCAAGGTCCTTGCCTTCCAGCGATCCAGTGAAGCTGGTCGGGTGCAAGAGCAGGGCGCCGAACCGCAAACTGCCGTTGATTGTGCTGCGCCGCAGCGCAATCGCCCGCTGCAGCCGCTCCTGCAGCTCGTCGAAGTCGGTCCCCGGCGGTATGACGTCGTCGACGTTCCAGTCCACGTCCTCCGTCACGCCGTCGGCCGGCGCCACCAACGCCACCACGGCGGTGGCGGGGGCATCGGTTGTCAGGCGCCGGCAGGCCGCCGCCGCGGCCGCGAGGTTGCCTCGAGCGTCGACGATGGCGACGTCGCCGGCTTCGACCGGCCCCTGGCCGTCACTTATAAGGGGCGCGCGCCGCATGATTCGCCCGAACGAAGTCAGGGGCGGCAGGGCGTGCTCGAAGTCGTCCGCGTCGGTCAGCAGTAGAACGTCCAACGACATCTCCCGAATGTGGGTCCGCTTTGGCCCCCGGCCCTTAGGCATCTCTCCTGGGGGAGATGTCAGCCAGCGCAGCGGTGACTACCCACTCGCGGCGAAAGTATGCAAACGATCTTGCGACGCTTGCGGACCGCGTCGGCCTGGCTAACCGGACGCGATCGTCTTGACCCAGAAAAGTCGATGGGCCCGGTCCGTTTCCACAGACCGGACCCATCCTCCCAGCAAGCTACTGATTGGCCTTCTGGCGCTGCTCAGCGGCCTCGGCGCCGCCGCGGGCCGCCTCGGCCTCGGCTTCCTTCTTCGCCGCGTCGCGCTGCGCTTCCGCCTTGTCCTGCTGGGCCTGGCCCTCGCGGGTGAGGTCGTCTTGACCCGTCACCGCACCAACGGCTTCCTTCGCCTTGCCCTTGACGTCCTCGACGACGCCCTTGACAGCTTCAGCAGGTCCCGAGTTGTTGTCCGCCATGGATCAGTTCCTCCTCGTAGGCGTACCTGAGCGATTCGCGCTCACCACCGATCGCCAACGCGATCGATCCGGTCATACGGCGAGATGGGCCCTCTTTTCTCAAGACCGTGAATTCCCGCCGCGATAGTGCAGATTCCCCACTACGGTCATGCCGCAAACATCCGTAGCGAGGAGCCCGCCGAACCGTAGCGCCGCCTCCGCGTCACCTGGGCCGATCGCAGCGAAAAGTCGTCCAAATCGCCAACTCCGCGCATAACGCACCCCACCGACGCCGGCTTGTGTTGCGATGAGGCAGGATGTGAAATGCCGTTCCGGAGGAGTTAACCCCCGGGATGGCACTCTCATGCGAGGAGCCTGATGACGGAGTCCAGGGAGCCCACGGCACCGGAGAATGGATCAGCTGCCGGGCCGCCGCGGACGCGGCCCAAGTACTCCAGGGTGTTGCTCAAGCTTGGCGGCGAGATGTTCGGCGGTGGCCAGGTCGGGCTGGACCCCGATGTCGTGGCGCGGGTGGCCCGCCAGATCGCCGAGGTGGTTCGCGACGGCGTCCAAGTCGCGGTCGTGATCGGTGGCGGCAACTTCTTCCGTGGCGCGCAACTGCAGCAGCGCGGCATGGAACGCACCCGCTCGGACTACATGGGCATGCTCGGCACGGTCATGAACAGCCTGGCGCTGCAAGACTTCCTGGAAAAGGAAGGCATCGTCACGCGCGTCCAGACGGCGATAACCATGGGACAGGTCGCCGAGCCGTATCTGCCGTTGCGCGCCGTCCGTCACCTCGAGAAGGGCCGGGTGGTCATCTTCGGGGCCGGCATGGGGCTGCCGTACTTCTCCACCGACACCACGGCCGCGCAGCGGGCACTGGAGATCGGGGCGGAGGTGGTCTTGATGGCGAAGGCGGTCGACGGGGTGTTCTCAGCGGACCCGCGGCAGAATCCGCACGCCGAGCTCATCGCCGCGATCAGCCATCGCGAGGTCATCGACCGGGGGCTCCGAGTGGCCGATGCCACGGCGTTCAGCCTGTGCATGGACAATGGCATGCCGATCCTGGTGTTCAACCTGCTGACCAATGGCAATATCGCCCGCGCGGTCGCCGGTGAGAAAATCGGGACACTGGTCACCACCTGAGGGGAAGAGCGAACGATGATTGACGAGGCTCTCTTCGACGCCGAAGAGAAAATGGAGAAGGCCGTAGCGGTCGCCCGTGACGACTTGTCGAGCATCCGGACCGGCCGCGCGAACCCGGGCATGTTCTCCCGGGTCGCCATCGACTACTACGGCGCCACCACCCCCATCACGCAGCTGGCCAGCATCAACGTCCCCGAGGCCCGGCTCGTCGTGATCAAGCCCTACGAAACCAGTCAGCTGGGCGCGATTGAAACCGCGATCCGCAACTCCGATCTGGGCGTCAATCCCACCAACGACGGCACCCTGATCCGGGTGGCGGTGCCGCAACTCACCGAGGAGCGTCGCCGCGAGCTGGTCAAGCAGGCCAAGGGCAAGGGCGAGGACGCCAAGGTGTCGGTGCGCAACATCCGCCGCAAGGCGATGGAGGAGTTGCACCGCATCCGCAAGGACGGCGAGGCCGGCGAGGACGAGGTCGGCCGCGCCGAGAAGGACCTGGACAAGACGACGCACCAGTACATCACCCAGATCGAAGACCTGGTCAAGCACAAAGAAGGCGAGCTGCTGGAGGTCTAGCGGCCACCAGCAGCTAAGTTCACCCAGGTCCGTGGCAACCACCGGCGCAGCCAGCACGCCCGACGAGCCGGCGCGTCAGGGCAGCAAGGCCGCGCAGCAGCCGACCAAGAAGACGTCCCGCGCGGGACGCGACCTGCGCGCGGCCATCGCGGTGGGCGCCGCGATCGGCGGCGTGCTCGTCGTGACGCTGATTTTCGCGCCCCGCTTCTGGGTCCCCATCGTCGCGCTGGCCATCCTGGTCGCCACCCATGAGGTGGTGCGACGGCTGCGCGAGGCCGGATACGTCATCCCGCTCATCCCGCTGCTGATCGGCGGTCAGGTGACGGTTTGGCTGACGTGGCCGTTTCACGCCGCCGGCGCCCTGGCCGGCTTCGGCGCCACCGTGGTGGTGTGCAACGTCTGGCGGCTGTTCATGCAGGACAACAGCAAGCGGCCCGAGCCGTTCGCCGGGTCCCCGTCGGCCAACTACCTGCGCGACGCCTCCGCGACGGTGTTCCTGGCGGCGTGGGTGCCGCTCTTCGCCTCATTCGGCGCCTTGCTGGTCTACCCCAAGGACGGCGCGGGCCGGGTGTTCTGCCTGATGGTCACCGTCGTCGCCTCCGACGTGGGCGGCTACGCCGTCGGCGTGCTGTTCGGCAAGCACCCGATGGTGCCGGCGATCAGCCCGAAGAAATCGTGGGAGGGATTCGCCGGTTCGCTCTTCCTCGGAATTACCGCGGCCGTTTTGACCGCGACCTTCCTGGCCGGCAAGCCGCCGTGGATCGGTGCGGTGCTCGGCGTGATCCTGGTGCTCACCTGCACACTTGGCGACCTGGTCGAGTCGCAGATCAAGCGCGACCTCGGCATCAAGGACATGGGCCGCCTGCTGCCCGGCCACGGCGGCCTGATGGACCGGCTCGACGGCGTGCTCCCGTCGGCGGTCGCCGCGTGGACGGTGCTGACACTCGTCCCCTGAGAAGGGCCGATACTGGACTGGACATGGTCCAACAACTGGTCTTCACCGAACCCCGCCCGAACAAGCCGCCGCGGCACCTGGCCGACCTCGACGCGGACGGCCGCGCCTCGGCCGTCGCCGAGCTCGGCCTTCCGGCGTTTCGCGCCAAGCAGCTCGCGCATCAGTACTACGGCCGTCTGATCGCCGACCCCCGCGAGATGACCGACCTGCCTGCGGCCGTGCGGGACCGGATCGCCGACGCGATGTTCCCGCACCTGCTCACGTCCGCCGCCGAGGTCACCTGCGACGCCGGGCAGACCCGAAAGACGTTGTGGCGCGGCACCGATGGGACGACCTTCGAGTCGGTGCTGATGCGCTACCCGCAGCGCAACACCGTGTGCATCTCCTCGCAGGCCGGCTGCGGCATGGCCTGCCCGTTCTGCGCGACCGGGCAGGGGGGACTGACCCGCAACCTGTCGACGGCGGAGATCCTGGAACAGGTCCGTTCCGCCGCGGTGGCCCTGCGGGACGATTTCGGCGATCGACTCTCCAACGTGGTGTTCATGGGCATGGGGGAGCCGCTGGCCAACTACGCGCGGGTGGTGGCCGCGGTGCGTCGCATCACCGAAGCGCCGCCGCACGGCTTCGGCATCTCGGCCCGCGCGGTCACAGTCTCGACCGTCGGCCTGGCCCCGGCCATCCGCAAACTGGCCGACGAGCGGCTCGGGGTGACGCTGGCCCTGTCGTTGCACGCCCCCGACGACGAACTGCGCGACACGCTGGTGCCGGTCAACAACCGGTGGAAGATCACCGAGGCGCTCGACGCCGCCCGCTATTACGCCGACGTCACCGGCCGCCGCGTGTCGGTGGAATATGCGCTGATCCGCGACGTCAACGACCAGCCGTGGCGCGCCGACCTGCTGGGCAAGCGCCTGCACCGGGCGCTCGGCCCGCTGGTGCACGTGAACCTGATCCCGCTCAACCCGACGCCGGGCAGCGAATGGGACGCCAGCCCCAAGCCGGTGGAGCGGGAGTTCGTCCGCCGGGTGCGGGCCCACGGGGTGTCGTGCACGGTGCGGGACACCCGCGGCCGCGAGATCAGCGCCGCGTGCGGACAGCTGGCCGCCGAGAAGAAGTAGCTACCTGATCCAGCCGCGCCGGCGGCCCCACAGGTCGCGGACCAGGGCGACGAGCACCAGCGTCGCGAACCCGATCAGGAACCAGTTCTCGATGTGGCCGACGTGATTGCCGCGCAGCATCGCCAGCAGGAACACGATGATGACCAGGCCGGTGATGTGCCAGGTGCGGTGATTGATGCTGCTCCAACCCCACGCCGCGGACGGCACCTCAACGGTGTCGACGCCGCTGAAGTGTTCCACCTCGGTACTGGCCACGGTGAATCCCTTTCGTCGGTCCTGCAGCGATTCTGGCATACCCGTGGCGAGGTCCCGCAGCCCTCGCATCGCCACCGGGCGGGGCACAATGAGTGAGTGACGATCGCGACACCCGAGGGCCGCCTGCGCGTGCTGGTGCTGGGCAGCACCGGGTCGATCGGCACCCAGGCCCTGGAGGTGATCGCGGCCCATCCGGACCGCTTCGAGGTGGTCGGCCTGGCCGCGGGCGGCGCGAGCCTGGACACCCTGCTGCGCCAGCGCGCCGAGACCGGGGTCACCAACATCGCCGTCGCCGACGAACGCGCGGCGCAGGCCGCCGACGCCCCCTACCGCGGTCCCGACGCGGTGACCCGCCTGGTCGAGGACACCGAGGCCGACGTCGTCCTCAACGCGCTGGTGGGCGCGCTGGGCCTGCGGCCGACGCTGGCCGCCCTGGAATCGGGCGCCCGGCTGGCGCTGGCCAACAAGGAATCGCTGATCGCCGGCGGTCCGCTGGTCTTGCGGGCGGCACGGCCGGGTCAGATCGTGCCCGTCGACTCCGAACACTCCGCGCTGGCCCAGTGCCTGCGGGGGGGATCCCTCGAGGAAGTCGCCAAGCTGGTGCTGACCGCCTCCGGCGGGCCGTTTCGCGGCTGGACCGCCGCCCAGCTCGAGGGCGTCACCCCGGAACAGGCCGGCGCCCATCCGACCTGGTCGATGGGCCCGATGAACACGCTGAACTCGGCCTCGCTGGTCAACAAGGGGCTCGAACTCATCGAGACGCACCTGCTGTTCGGCGTCCCGTACGACCGCATCGAGGTCGTCGTGCACCCGCAGTCGATTGTTCATTCGATGGTCACTTTCGTTGACGGCTCGACCATCGCCCAAGCGAGCCCCCCGGACATGAAGCTGCCGATCTCCTTGGCGCTGGGCTGGCCGGACCGGGTACCCGGGGTGGCCGCCCCCTGCGACTTCAGCACCGCCTCTAGCTGGGAATTCGAGCCGCTGGACGGCGAGGTTTTTCCCGCCGTCGAACTGGCCCGGTATGCCGGCCAGACCGGCGGTTGCATGACCGCGGTCTACAACGCGGCCAACGAAGAAGCCGCGGCGGCGTTCCTCGCGGGCCGGGTCGGATTCCCCGTCATCGTGAAAACCATCGCCGACGTGCTGCACGCCGCAGACCAATGGGCGGTTTCACCCGCTAACGTGGATGAGGTACTAGACGCGCAGCGCTGGGCGCGGGAGCGAGCGCAACGCGCCGTCGCACACGCCGGGTCCACCGAGGCCTCCGTCAACGCCTCCGGAATGGTGTGAGAAAGGTCCTGCAGCGGAGATGATGTTCGTTATCGGCATTGTGCTGTTCGCCGTCGCCATCCTGATCTCGGTGGCCTTGCACGAGTGCGGCCACATGTGGGTCGCCCGCGCCACCGGCATGAAGGTCCGTCGCTATTTCGTCGGGTTCGGGCCCACGCTGTGGTCGACGCGGCGTGGTGAGACCGAGTACGGCCTCAAGGCCGTGCCGCTGGGTGGCTTCTGCGACATCGCCGGGATGACCTCGGTCGAGGAGCTGGCTCCCGATGAGGCCGATCGCGCGATGTACAAGCAGGCCGTCTGGAGGCGGGTTGCGGTGTTGTTCGCCGGTCCGGCCATGAACTTCGTCATCTGCCTGGTGCTGATCTATGCGATCGCGCTGGTCTGGGGGTTGCCCAACCTGCACCCGCCGACCAGGGCGGTGATCGGCGAAACCGCTTGTGTCGCACCGGAAGTGGCTCCCGGGAAGATCGCGGACTGCACCGGCCCCGGTCCGGCCGCGGCGGCCGGCATCCGCGCCGGCGACGTCGTGGTCAAGGTCGGCGACACCCCGGTGTCCACGTTCGAGGACATGGCCGCCGCGGTCCGCAAGATGCACGGCATCGTCCCGGTCGTCGTCGAGCGTGGCGGCAACGCGATCACCACCTACGTCGACGTCACGCCCACCCAGCGCTTCCTGACCACCGGCGCCAACGGGCAGGGCGGTCAGCCGGCGCCGTCGACGGTCGGCGCCATCGGCGTCGCGGCCGTCAAACTCGCGCCCGCGCACTACGGAGTGCTCTCCGCGGTGCCGGCCACCTTCGCGTTCACCGGCGACCTGACCCGCGAGGTGGGTAGGGCGCTGGTCACCATCCCGACCAAGGTGGGTGCGCTGGTGCACGCCATCGGGGGCGGACAGCGTGATCCCCAGACCCCGATGAGCGTGGTCGGCGCCAGCATCATCGGCGGCGACACCGTCGACCACGGGCTCTGGGTGGCGTTCTGGTTCTTCCTGGCCCAGCTGAACCTCATTCTGGGTGCCATCAACCTGGTGCCGCTGCTGCCCTTCGACGGCGGCCACATCGCCATCGCGGTGTTCGAAAAGATCCGCAACCTCGTCCGGTCGGCCCGCGGCAAGGTCGCGGCCGCACCGGTGAACTACCTCAAGCTGATGCCCGCCACCTACGTGGTGTTGGTGTTCGTGGTCGGGTACATGTTGCTGACCGTGACCGCTGATCTGGTCAATCCGATCAGGCTCTTCCAATAGCAAGAAGGAATTAGAACAGTGACCATTGGCCTGGGCATGCCGGACGCACCGGCGCCCACGCTCGCCCCCCGGCGTAAGACGCGCCAACTGATGGTCCGCGATGTCGGGGTGGGCAGCGACTATCCGATTTCGGTGCAATCGATGTGCACCACCAAAACCCACGACGTCAACACGACGCTGCAGCAGATCGCGGAACTGACCGCCGCGGGGTGCAACATCGTGCGGGTGGCGTGTCCCCGTCAGGAGGATGCCGACGCGCTGGCCGAGATTGCCCGGCACAGCCAGATCCCGGTGATCGCCGACATCCACTTCCAGCCGAAGTACATCTTCGCCGCGATCGACGCCGGATGCGCCGCGGTGCGGGTAAACCCCGGCAACATCAAGGAATTCGACGGCCGGGTCGGCGAGGTGGCCAAGGCGGCCGCCGCGGCGGGCATCCCCATCCGCATCGGCGTCAACGCCGGCTCGCTGGACAAGCGGTTCATGGAGAAGTACGGCAAGGCCACCCCCGAGGCGCTGGTCGAGTCCGCGCTGTGGGAGGCCTCGCTGTTCGAGGAGCACGGCTTCGGCGACATCAAGATCAGCGTCAAGCACAACGATCCCGTCGTGATGGTCGCCGCCTACGAGCAGCTGGCCGCCCAATGCGACTACCCGCTGCACCTCGGCGTCACCGAGGCCGGTCCGGCCTTCCAGGGCACCATCAAGTCCGCGGTGGCCTTCGGCGCGCTGCTCTCGCGGGGGATCGGCGACACCATCCGGGTGTCGCTGTCCGCGCCGCCGGTCGAAGAGGTCAAGGTCGGCAGCCAGATTCTCGAGTCGCTGAACCTGCGGCCGCGCGGCCTGGAGATCGTGTCCTGTCCGTCCTGCGGCCGCGCGCAGGTCGACGTCTACACCCTGGCCAACGAGGTCACCGCCGGCCTGGAGGGCCTGGACGTCCCGCTGCGGGTTGCCGTGATGGGGTGCGTGGTGAACGGTCCGGGCGAGGCGCGAGAGGCCGACCTGGGCGTCGCGTCAGGAAATGGCAAGGGGCAGATCTTCGTTCGCGGCGAAGTGATCAAGACCGTGCCGGAAGCCCAGATCGTCGAGACGCTCATCGAGGAGGCCATGCGTCTGGCCTCGGAGATGGGGACCGATCACGGTCCTGACACAACATCAAGCGGTTCGCCGATCGTGACCGTAAGCTGATGGGGGCCGTTTCCAGCTTGCAAGTCCGTTAATCGCATCACAGAGAGTTCGCCAGATGTCGGCTCCGCCCCTCTTCCGCCTTGTCGGTGAGCGACGGGTGTCTGTGGTGCGCGACGCCGCCGCCGTCTGGCGGGTGTTCGACGAGGATCCCGTCGGGTCGTGCATGGTCGCGGCCCGGGTGGCGGACCACGGCATCGACCCCAATTCCATCGGCGGGGAACTGTGGACCCTGCGCGGCGCGGAAGAATCGCTGTGCTTCGCCGGCGCCAACCTGATCCCACTGCGCGGCGCACCGGAGGACATGGACGCCTTCGCCGACGAGGCGATGAGTGGGACGCGCCGCTGTTCGTCGCTGGTCGGCCGGTCCGACCTGGTGATGCGGATGTGGGAGCGGCTCGAGCCGGCGTGGGGCCCGGCCCGGGATGTGCGCGACCACCAGCCGCTGCTGTCGCTGTCCAGGCACCCCAACTGCGACATCGACCCCGGGGTGCGCCAGGTTCGGCCGGACGAGCTGGACGCCTATCTGGTGGCCGCCGTGGACATGTTCATCGGCGAGGTGGGCGTCGACCCGCGGATCGGCGACGGCGGTCGGGGTTACCGGCGGCGGGTGGCCAGCCTCATCGCGGCCGGTCGCGCCTGGGCCCGCTTCGAGCACGGCCAGGTCGTCTTCAAGGCCGAAGTCGGCTCGCAGTCGCCGGGAGTCGGCCAGATCCAAGGGGTGTGGGTGCATCCCGAGTGGCGTGGCCTGGGCATCGGCACCGCCGGCACGGCGACCGTGGCCGCCGTCATCGTCGGGAGCGGGCGCACCGCCAGCCTGTACGTGAACAGCTTCAACACCGTGGCCCGCGCCGCATACGCCCGAGTCGGCTTCGCCGAGGTGGGCACCTTCGCGACGGTCCTGCTGGACTAGCGGCCCGGCGCACCGAGATCGACGGCAGCGCGAGTACGGGTCACCCTCCTGTCGAACTCGGCGCAGTGGTCGCGGGCTACCTGCGCGTAACGGTTCGGTCTCGGAGTGTCTGCGGAGGTGTTGGCCCCGCAGTTCTTAACATCAGCAACGATGGTAACTACAAGAACATTGGCCTCTTCTGCCTCAGGGCTGTTGCTCCTCTCGGCGATCGCCCTGTCCGGATGCACACCGCGGCCCGACGGCCCCGGCCCCGCGGCCGAAAAGTTCTTCGGCGCCCTGGCGATCGGTGACACCGCCACGGCCGCCCAACTCAGCGACAACCCCAACGAGGCCCGCGAAGCGCTGAACGCGGCCTGGGCGGGGCTGCAGTCGACCCACCTCGACACGCAGATCCTCAACGCCAAGTACGCCGAGGACACCGGCACGGTCGGCTACCGGTTCACGTGGCACCTGCCCAAGAACCGGACCTGGACCTATGACGGCCAGCTGAAAATGGCCCGCGACGAGGGTCGCTGGGAGGTCCGGTGGACCCCGACCGACCTGCACCCCAAGCTGGGCGAACATCAGACGTTCGCGTTGCGGGCCGATGCGCCGCGGCGCGCCTCGGTGAACGAACTCGGCGGCACCGACGTGCTGGTGCCGGGCTACCTGTACCACTACACGCTGGACGCCACCCAGGCCGGATCCGGATCCGCCCTGAGCGGGACCGCGCACGCGATCGTGGACGTCCTGCACCCCTTCAACGGCACGCTCAACGACCCGCAGCTGCTCGCCGAGCAGGCCAGCTCGGCGACGCAACCGGTGGACCTGGTGACGCTGCATCCCGACGACAACGACAAGGTCTTCCCGGCGATCGGCCGGCTGCCCGGCGTCGTGGTCACGCCGCAGCCCGAGATCCTGCCGACGGATCCGCACTTCGCGTCGGCGGCCATGGCCGAGGTGAAGAAGGCGGTGGTCGACCAACTCGACGGCCAAGCGGGCTGGCGGGTGGTGAGCGTCAACCAGAACGGTGTCGAAGTCGAAGTCCTGCACGAGGTCCAGGGCTCACCAGCGCCGTCGATCTCGATCACGCTCGACCGGGTCGTGCAAAACGCCGCCCAGCGCGCGGTGGACACCCGCGGCGGCAAGGCCATGATCGTCGTGATCAAGCCGTCGACCGGCGAGATCCTGGCGATCGCGCAGAACGGAGGCGCCGACGCGGACGGCCTGCTCGCCACGACCGGCCTGTTCCCGCCGGGGTCGACGTTCAAGATGGTGACCGCAGGCGCGGCAGTCGACCGCGACATGGCCACCCCGAACACGATGCTGGGCTGCCCGGGCCATCTCGACATCGGGCACCGCACCATCCCGAACTACGGTGGCTTCGACCTCGGCGTGGTGCCGATGTCGCGGGCGTTCGCCAGCTCCTGCAACACCACCTTCGCCGAGCTCAGCAGCAAGATGCCGCCGCGCGGTCTGACGCAGGCGGCCACCCAGTACGGGATCGGGCTGGACTATCAGGTGGATGGCATCACCACGGTGACCGGATCGGTGCCGCCGACCGTGGACCTCGCCGAGCGCACCGAAGACGGCTTCGGCCAGGGCAAGGTGCTGGCCAGCCCGTTCGGCATGGCGCTGGTGGCGGCGACGGTCGCCGCCGGCAAGACCCCGACGCCGCAGCTCATCGCGGGCCGGCCGACCGCGGTTCAGGGCGACACCACGCCGATCAGCCCGAAGATGATCGACGCGCTGCGGCCCATGATGCGGCTGGTGGTGACCAACGGGACGGCCAAGGAGATCGCCGGCTGCGGCGCGGTCTACGGGAAGACGGGCGAAGCCGAGTTCCCGGGCGGATCGCATTCCTGGTTCGCCGGATATCGCGGCGATCTGGCGTTCGCCTCGCTGATCGTCGGGGGCGGCAGCTCGGAATACGCGGTTCGGATGACGAAGGTGATGTTCGAATCGCTGCCGCCCGACTTCCTGGCCTGACGCCGGCGGCCCGCCCCGGCGGTAAGTTGCGAGGGTAGGCCCAGGGTTCAAGCGTCAGGAAAGGCCATGACTGAGACCGGTGGAGAGATGGTGGCGTTACGGGTCTCGGACGCCGACCGCAACGGCACGATGCGGCGACTGCACAACGCCGTCGCGCTCGGGCTGATCGATATCGACGAGTTCGAGCAGCGCTCGTCGCAGGTGTCCTACGCGCGCACCCGGGGAGACCTCGACGGGCTGGTCGGCGACCTGCCCGGTCCGGGCGCGATCGTCACCTCCGCGGCCGACCGGGTCGAGCTGCGCGGCTGGGCCGGCTCGCTCAAGCGCCAGGGCGAATGGACGGTGCCCACCCGGCTGGCGTTGGTCCGCCGGCTGGGCTCCATCGAGCTCGACCTCACCAAGGCGCGGTTTGCGGGCCCGGTGGTGGTCGTCGAACTCGACATGCGGTTCGGCTCGGTGGAGATCCGGTTGCCGGACGGCGCCAGCGCGTCGATCGACGACGTGGAGGTCTACGTGGGCAGCGCCAGCGACCGCCGCAAGGACGCACCGGGCGAAGGCCGGCCGCACGTCGTTCTGACGGGACGGGTGGTGTGCGGCTCGGTGATCATCCGCGGGCCGCGG
Source organism: Mycobacterium sp. 852014-50255_SCH5639931 (assembly GCF_001665605.1). GTDB lineage: Bacteria > Actinomycetota > Actinomycetes > Mycobacteriales > Mycobacteriaceae > Mycobacterium > Mycobacterium paraffinicum. Next base: position 273,988 of record NZ_LZSV01000035.1, on the reverse strand, counting down.
CGCTCGTTGATCCGCGGCCGCATCGGCGGAGCCGCCGCGCGGCGTGATTAAGCTGGTCGCCATGCCTGCTCGCACTGCGCTTTCCCCCGGAGAGTTGTCCCCGACTCTGCCGGTGCCCGGCCGCATTCCCCGTCCGGAGTATGCGTGGCAGCCCACCGTGCGGGAGGGCAGCGAGCCGTGGGTGCAGACCCCGGAGGTAATCGAAAAGATGCAGCGCGCCGGCCGGATCGCGGCCGCGGCGCTGCAGGAGGCGGGCAAAGCGGTGGCGCCCGGGGTGACGACCGACGAACTGGACCGGATCGCCCACGAGTACATGATCGACCACGGCGCCTACCCGTCGACCCTGGGCTACAAGGGTTTCCCGAAGTCGTGCTGCACGTCGCTCAACGAGGTCATCTGCCACGGGATCCCGGACTCGACGGTGGTCGAGGACGGCGACATCGTCAACATCGACGTCACGGCCTACATCGACGGGGTGCACGGCGATACCAACGCGACTTTCCTGGCCGGCGACGTCTCCGAGGAGCACCGGCTGCTCGTGGAGCGCACCCACGAGGCGACGATGCGCGCGATCAACGCCGTCAAGCCGGGACGGGCGCTGTCGGTCGTCGGCCGCGTCATTGAGGCGTACGCGAATCGGTTCGGGTACAACGTGGTTCGTGACTTCACCGGTCACGGCATCGGCACCACGTTTCACAACGGACTGGTCGTGCTGCACTACGACCAGCCCTCGGTGACGACGATCATGCAGCCGGGGATGACGTTCACCATCGAACCGATGATCAACCTCGGCGGCCTGGACTACGAGATCTGGGACGACGGCTGGACGGTGGTCACCAAGGACCGCAAGTGGACCGCGCAGTTCGAGCACACGTTGCTGGTGACCGACACCGGCGTCGAAATCCTCACCTCGATATAACAAGCCGTGAATCCTTGAGCGGAGCGCTGCTGGTCGCCGGCACCAGCTCCGACGCCGGGAAATCGGTGGTGGTCGCGGGCCTGTGCCGGTTGCTGGCACGCCGCGGCGTTCGGGTGGCGCCGTTCAAGGCGCAGAACATGTCCAACAATTCCGTGGTCACCGTGGAAGGCGGCGAGATCGGCCGGGCGCAGGCCCTCCAGGCGCGGGCGGCGGGGCTAGCGCCCAGCGTGCGGTTCAATCCGATCCTGCTCAAGCCGGGCAGTGACCGGACGTCGCAATTGGTGATCCGCGGCCAGGTCGCGGATTCGGTCACGGCGGCAAGCTATGTGCGGCATCGCGACCGCCTCGCCGGGATCGTCGCAGACGAATTGTCTTGCCTGCGCGATGATTTTGATGCCGTCATCTGTGAGGGGGCAGGCTCGCCGGCCGAAATCAATCTGCGTGCAACGGATTTGGCGAACATGGGCCTGGCCCGGGCGGCGAACCTGCCGGTGATCCTGGTCGGAGACATCGACCGGGGCGGTCTGCTGGCCCATCTGTTCGGAACGGTCGCGGTGCTCGAGCCCGAAGACCAGGCGCTGATCGCCGGGTTCGTGGTCAACAAATTCCGCGGCGACCCCGCACTGCTGGAACCCGGATTGCGGCAATTGCACGCGATGACCGGCCGCCCGACCTACGGGGTGCTGCCCTACGCCGACGAACTCTGGCTGGACGCCGAGGACTCGCTGTCGGTGGTCGCGCGCCGCCTCGTCGGCACCCCGGAACCGCCGCGCGGGAGCGAGTGGCTGCGGGTGGCCGCGATCCGGTTGCCCCGGATCTCCAACTCCACCGACGTCGAGGCGCTGGCGTGCGAGCCGGGCGTGGCGGTGCGCTGGAGCGCCGACCCCGCCGACCTGGCCGACACCGACCTCATCGTGATTCCCGGCAGCAAATCCACCGTCGCCGACCTGACCTGGCTACGCGATCACGGCCTGGCCGAGGCGATCACCGCGCACGCCGCGGCCGGCAAGCCGGTGCTCGGGATCTGCGGCGGCTTTCAAATGCTGTGCCGGCGCCTCGACGACCCGGTGGAATCGGCGGTCGGCGAAGTCGCCGGGCTGGGGCTGTTGGACGCGGACATCGCCTTCGGCGAGACCAAGATCCTGCGCCGCTGGCCGCCGCCGCTCGCCGGATACGAGATCCATCATGGCCGGGTGTCGCGCTGCGCGGAGGACATCTGGTTCGGCGCGGAGGGCGGGCGCGACTGCCAACCGCACGGCCTGGCGCGTGGCGCGGTCTTCGGCACCCACTGGCACGGGCTGCTCGACAACGACGACTTCCGCCGCGCGTGGCTCACCTGCGTCGCGGCCGCGGCAGGCCGCGACGGGTTCGTCGTCGCCGACACTAACGTCGCCGCGCGCCGCGATGCCCAACTCGATGTGATCGCCGATCTGCTGGCTGACCACCTCGACACCGACGCCGTCCTCGGCCTGCTCGACGGCCCGCCGCCCCGCCGGCCGCACCTGGCAACTCGGTTGGGGCCGTAGGGCATTCGCCGAGCGTCGGCGGCACGACGGCCGAATTGACGGCGACGCAAAACGCGTCGCGCGCGCCCGTAGGGATAGCCGCTGAACGCGGGGGATGTGGAGAAATCGTCCCGCGCGCGGGCCGGTCGGTTGTAGCGTGCGTAGATGCCCTCAATGATGACCACGCTCGACGGGTTCCCCGTCCCGGTAGCGGTGGCTGGTCCGGAACAGGGCGTCGTGGTCGTCATCCTGGGCGACGAGGAGCGCATCCCGGCCGCGTACGACGCGGTCTGCGAACGGCTGCACACCGCGTCGCTTCGGACGGTCGTCATCGGTCTCGACCCGCGCCTGACCCCCAAGTCGGTGGTCGGCATCCTCGACGCGCTGGGAATCGGGTGGGCCGTGGTGGTGGGCGACCGCGCCGGCGGCGAGCTGGCCTGGGAACTGGCCGCGACGAAGCTGGGCCGGTTCGTCGGCCTGGTGGTGATCGATCGCGGCCATCCGCGGGCGGCCGATCGCGACGGCGCGGTTCGCGACGGGCACTGCCCGCCGGTGGAGATCGGCACCACGGTCCTGGTCAGCTCCCCGGCCGCGCGGGCGGTGGCGCGTGCCAGCCAGCAGTATGTCTACGCCGAGTACCGCGTGGTGCATTTGGGCCGGCGGACGGTGCAGGAGTCGACGGCACAGTTGGCCGCCGAGATCGTGTTGCGCACCAGTACCTGGTAGTCCCGCCGGGCGCGCCGAACAGCAACTCGCACAAGCGGTTTGCGGCGACTTCGCGGGTCGCGGGCGGTACCGTGTCGGTCGGGGAAAGGATGCGCGGTTGTGAACGCCTCTGGGCGCCCGGTGGTGGGCCTGACTTCGTACCTGGAGCGGGTGCGGACCGGGATCTGGGACGTGCCGGCGGGTTATCTGCCTGCCGATTACTTCCAGGGTGTCGTGCTGGCCGGCGGGGCCGCGGTGTTGCTACCGCCGCAACCGGCGGAACCTGCGACGGTCGGCCCGGTGCTCGACAGTCTGCACGCGCTGGTGATTACGGGCGGCTACGACGTGGATCCCGCCGCGTATGGGCAACAGCCGCATCCGACCACCGATCAGCCGCGCGCCGCCCGCGACGAATGGGAATTCGCGTTGTTGCGCGGCGCGCTGGACCGGGGACTGCCGGTGCTGGGCATCTGTCGCGGTGCGCAGGTGCTCAATGTGGCGCTGGGCGGCACCCTGCATCAACACCTGCCGGAGGTTCTCGGCCACGACGGACATCGGGCGGGCAACGCGGTGTTCAACAGGTTGACGGTGCGCACCGCGGCGGGCAGCCGGCTGGCCGCGCTGGTCGGGGAGTCCACCGATGCGCCGTGCTACCACCATCAGGCGATCGACAAAGTCGGTGAGGGGCTGATGGTCAGCGCCTGGGACGCCGACGGCGTCGTCGAGGCGCTGGAGTTGCCCGGGGACCGTTTTGTGCTTGCGGTGCAATGGCATCCGGAACAATCCCTGGACGACTTACGCCTCTTCGCCGCGATCGTGGACGCCGCGCGGTCGTATGCCGGGCGCGCGGGCTGACCCGAGCGCTACGCAACCGTTCCGCGGTAGACGGCCATCGGCGCCGCGGCCGTCGCCCAGACCCGTGGTACCGACAGCGCCCCGACCGACGTTGCGCGGCCGACCCGCGCGGTGATTGCCGCGCCGCGAACAGCACGCTGGTCGGGCGCGAGGCAGCGCAAAGCCGCCGCCTTGTTGAGTGAATTCAGGTAGCCGATCGCGACACCCGACGGCGCGGTGAGTGAGCTCAGTTTTGACAGCGGGCAGGTCGCCGACGCGAGGGAGACGTCGAACGTGGCCAGCGGCGACAGGGACAGCGCCCGCAGCGCGCCGGGCGCGGCTGCGATCAGCTGCCGGCCTGCCGATACGACCTCCGGCCCCGATTCCAGTGCCCACGTGCCTCGGCTTGCGCTGCCGGGCGGCAACGTGAACGGCACGATGGCCGCGGCATCCGCCGACGCCGCGGCGTAGGCGTGCATGGCCGCGGCGTCCTGCGCCCACATCCGTTCGTAGTCGGCCTCGGTGGCGGCGATCGCCGGGCTCGCCAGACCCAGGGAGTTCGCCATGATCAGCGATCTGCAATGCACCCGGTTGGCGTCGATCGACGGCGGCGGCACCGTTGCCGCTAACGCCCTTTCGTGTGCGCTCGCCGCAGCGGCGGCCTGGGTTGCCGCTTGCTCGGTGCGTATCGCGGTGGCGTTGAGCCAGTCGATGTAGGACGCCGCGGCTTCGTGCCAGGGGGTGGGATCCTCCCAGCCGGCTCGCAGCTTCGAGATCACCGCCCGGTAGTCCGCGACTGCGGTGTGCAGCCGAGTGGCCAGGCGGGCCCACGCCGACGCGGCTTCGGCCATCGAGTCCGAGCCGGGGCCGGCATGCAGTTGTCCGGAAATGATTTCGGGCGGGAGCATCGTGAAATTCATCGCTATCTCTGCCTAACGACGGCGGTGGGGCCGCGGTTCGAACGGGACTCTTCTCTTGGGACGTAGGCCCGGGGGTTACAGGCCTACCTGCCAAGGAGCCCTCAGCAACGGGCGACGCAGAGCAGCGTCAACAGATCCCGGTCGGACGGAACCGCCCCGGGCGCACGGGATGGTGTGCGGGGCAGCCGAAATACCGCGGCCGCAAACGAAGTCGGTAACGGCGACCCGATCGATGGCGGTGACGAGCGGGCCCATGTGGGCGGCCGATCCCGCGTCATCCATGCGGTCTTGGTGGTCTTGTGATGTGTCGGCGAGGAGCCGGCGGAAAAGCCCGGTGCGGCAGCGCACGCGTTATGCGCTTGCACGTGCGTGGCATCCGCGCGGGCGAGTCCGGAGACCGCGCTCCCACGCGATGCCCAACCCGCTGTGACCGCGCAGAACACACCGAGCACCGCGACCACTGCGATGACGGACCGCCATCGTCGAGTTCTACGGGTATCGCCAACTGTCACAGTGGCCCGAACTTACAACACGAGGCTTGGCCGACAAGCCCAGCGAGCTGTGAAAACGATCAAAGTCCGGTGTGGGTTAGCGGCTCCCCGCCTACGGGGCGCTGGGGTTCAGTTGGCTGCTTGCCCACCGCATTCGGTTTCGCGGCGGGCAGCCATGCCCGCGGCACCGACAACCCGCCAATCGAGATCGCGCGTCCGAAATCCACCAGCACCGCCGCGCGATTACCCCTGCCCGTCTTCGCCGCCGCAGCACCGGTGGCCACGGCGAGCGGGATGCTGGCCTGCCGGGCGAACCCGGTGCGCAGGGAACTCAGCTTGGACAGCGGCGACGACATCGCCAGCACAGCCGTACGGAATCGCCGGCAAGATGCCGAGGATAGCCCGTCGATCGCCGCGGGGAGCATCGAAACCAGTTCCGCGCCGGCCGATATCACTTCGTCGCCGTCGTCGGCGACGGGCGGGGACGTAAAGGGCGTCACGGTCGAGGCGGCCGCAGCGACAGTGGCGTAGGCGTACATGGCGGCGGCGTTCTGCGCCCAGAGCTGGTCGTAGTGGCCCTCCGCGGACGCGATGGCCGGGGTGTTTTGGCGCAGGTGGTTCGTCGCCGCCAGCGACCTTCGCAATGCCCGGTTGGCGACGATGGTCTGCGGCGGCGCGGTCGCGGCCAGCGCCCACTCATACGCGTCGGCCGCCGCGCCGGCGCGGGCGGCGGTTTGCTCCGCTAATGCGGCGGTGGCCTGCAGCCACGCTATGTACGGTGCCGTCGTGTCGCCCATCTGCTGCGCGGCGGGGCCGCGCAAGCCGTCCAGCAGGCCCGCAGAAACGAGGTACTTCGTCGCGGCCTCGCGGAGGTGGTCGGCCAGCCGCTGCCACGTTGTGGCCGCGCTCAGCAGTGATGCGGGGCCGGGGCCGGAATACATTCGCGCGGTGTTGATCTCTGGGGGTAACGCGCCGAAGTCCACCGCTATCTGCCCCCGGCAGGGGCGGGGTGGGTGGCCGCGGATCCAGCGGGCGTGCGGGAGTTGGCTGCAAACATGACTTCCTTGGGTGGGTAGCGACCGACGTTCAGCGTCCGGTCGGGAGTTGCGGGCATGCCGACGGGCTTTGGCCGCTCCGGGCTAACGCCGTCGGCTGTTGGCCGGCGCGCGGCGCCGGCCAGACATGGCTACGAGTGGCTCGGAATGTCGATCAGCGCCTGGACACGCAAAGCTTGGTCAAGAGGTCTTGACCCGCAAGGACAGTCGAGGGTGCGCGTGACGGGCATAAGTCGAGGGGCCGCTGTGCCCCAGTGGCCGACGCGAGTGACGACAGCGTCCACGACCAGCGCGGCACGGACAGCGAAAAGGTCGTCGGCCGATCGCGCTTCAAACCCGCGCTCTTGAATGCCTTGTCGTCGTTCAGGGTGGAGCCGAAGTCGGGATGGCTGCGCGGTGCCGAGCCGTCCCGGAACTGAAGCGTCCCGGTGCCGGTGGTCGCCACCGACACGGCCACGTGCTGCGGTGGGCCGGCCGTCGCCTCAACCTGCAACGCCCAGAATCCGAAGGCAGCGGCGAAAAGGGACAGTGCAGCAACTACGGCCAGAGCCGACTGGCGTCGGGGCCGTCGTGAAGGTCTGCCCGCACCACGGAAACTCACAGTGCTGCCACCGTAGCAGCGCTGGTGAGTGGCGACCCTGTCAGTCCCCTTTGAAAAGGCTTAAAGGTAGCGCAATTTGGGCTGTGAGCGATTCGCGGAAGAAGCCGCAAGGCGGCGCAGCGGCGACTAGTGAGCCGCGGCAGGGGATTTGAAGACGATCAGCGGGATGGCCATTTCGGCGGGCGTCGCCGCGCCGTGAAAGCCTATGAGGCGAGCCGTCTCCGGCGGCTCGTGCCCGGTTGCCAGTACGGCGGCATCGCCGGTGCAGACGGCGACGACGTCGCCGATCCGCGCCAGGTGCGCCGGGCTGACCGGTCCGAACATCCCGGTGGCCACCGCCTGCTCGCGGCTGTAGACGTGCGCCCTGCCGTCGAGTACCTCGCTCCACGCCGCCTGCACATCCGCCGCGGCGCCGGGCTCGGTGTGCAGGTAGCGAACCCTCGGCTCACCGGCGACCACGCGGACTCCCGCGGCCAGCCGCGGGTCGGTGTCGAGGTCGACCCGCGCGTCCGGTGGAACGTTGAAACCGCCGTGGTCGGCGGTCACCAGCAGCGCCGCGTTCGGCGGTAGCGCCTCGACCAGCCGGCTGAGCAGCGTGTCCACCTGGGCGGCCGCTTCGTGCCATCGGGGCGATCCGACGCCGAATACGTGGGCGGCCGTATCCAGGGCGGCGGTGTAGCCGTAGACCAGGCCGGGCGCCGCGCGCAGCTCGTCGGCCACCGCCTGCGCGTTGTCGTCCGTCGGCTGGATCGGGCGGAACTCGGCGCCGCGGTACGCCGCCTCGGTCAGCCCGCTACCCATGAACGCGGCCGGCAAGACGGCGCGTGCGCTCACGCCGGCTTTGTTGAGCCGCCCGAACCACGTGGGTAAGGGTTGCCACTCGGCGTGCGGTGGGTCGTCACGCCACAGGATGTGGTTGAGCACCCGATCGGTGCCCGGCACGTTCAGCGTGAAGCCCAGGATCCCGTGCTCGCCGGGCTGCGCCCCCGTGCCAAGCGAGACCAAACTGGTCGGGGTGGTCGACGGGAAGGTGCAGGTGAGCTCCGTGAGGTGGCCGGCCTGCCCGGCGAGCACGGAGGCGAGCAGCGGGGCGCTGCCGGCCAGCTCCGCAAGCAGATGCCAACCCAGTCCGTCCACCAGCACCACCGCGACCCGATCGACCTGGTCGGCCCCCCCGATGCAGTCGGCCATACCCAGCTCGTCGACGGCGCCCGGCGCGCCGAGCAGAGCGGCGGCCGCGGGCAGCACGTCGCGGAGGGAACCGGGCACGGGGGCCAGTCTGGCACGAGCCGACCCCCAATGGCGGCGACCCGCTTCGCCCGGCTTCGCCGCGCTCGCGATCGCCACGGCCGCGCTCGCGATCGCCGCTAGACGCGCGCCAGTCGGTGGCTCGTCACCCGCAGTTGACGCTCGGTTCCGTCGGCGAGGGCGCCGACCTGCCGCGGTGACAGACGGCCGCACAGCCGCCCCCAGTGCAGCGCGACCTGGTCGCCCGCGGTGGCATCCGGCACCGCGCTGTACCCGTCGATCCAGACGTCGAACACAGCGGACGACGGTTCGGACAGCGCCAGCCCGTCACCGTCGAGCACCAGCCGTCGGCGCAGCACCTCGATCCGGTCGCGGTCACGGGAAAGCACGGTTCCCCAGGTGATGCGGCAGTTGTCGAGCACGTTCAGGGGATGTTCGTCCATACCCCGCCCCAGGAACCGGGTCCACGGGTACACGCCGAAGACGTGGAAACAGTGGTTGGCGGCGGCCTCGCCGGCCAGGTCCGGCGTCAGGTGCGACCAATAGCGGCCCGCCTGCGGGCCGATGATCGCCAGCAATCCGTTGAAGAAGTCCCGGGGGTCCAGGTCGGCGCCGACGCCGCCGCCCAGCCAGTAGGACTCCACCAGCCGGTAATCCAGCGGGTCGGCGATGCCGGTCAGCGTCGACAGCACCCGCAGGTACGGCCACGCCCCGGAGAACGTCGTCGCCGCCCGGCGCACCTCGTCGACCGAACCGTCGCGCAGGGTGGCTCCCAGCGGGGGACCGCAATAACCCAGCGCGTTGGGCGCGTAGGCGTAGCGCGCGAACATATCCGGGCCGTCGGTGTTACCGGTCAAGCGCGCCCCACCAGCTTGACCGCGTCGCGGTGCATTCGGCCGAAGTTGTAGTAGGCGGCGCACGCCCCCTCGGGGGACACCATGCACGTGCCGATCGGGGTCTCCGGGGTGCACGCCGTGCCGAAAACCTTGCACTCCCATGGCTTGAGCACACCCTTGAGCACCTCGCCGCACTGGCACGCCTTGGGATCGGCGACCCGCACGCCCGGCATCGCGAACCGCAGCTCGGCGTCGAATCCCGAAAAGTCGTCGTGCAGCCGCAGCGCGCTTTGCGAGATGAAACCCAGCCCGCGCCACTCGAAGTGGGGGCGCAGCGCAAAAACCTTGCCCATCAACGCCAAAGCGGCGGGATTGCCCCCCTCGGGCACCACGCGCGTGTACTGGTTCTCCACCTCACAGCGGCCCTCCCGGATCTGGGTCAACAGCATCGCGACCGCGGCCAGAATGTCCAGAGGCTCAAACCCGGCTACCACCAAAGGCTTTCGGTACACCTCCGGCACGAACCGGTAGGGGCGATTGCCGACCACCGTGGACACGTGCCCGGGGCCGATGAAACCCGACAGGCGCAGGTCCGGCGACTCCAGGATGGCCTTGATCGGCGGGACGATCATCACGTGGTTGCAGAACACGCTGAAGTTGTTCAGCTTCAGGTCGCGCGCCCGGACCAGGGTGACCGCGGTCGACGGCGCGGTGGTTTCGAAACCGATGGCGAAGAAAACCACGTGCTTGTCCGGATTGTCGAGCGCGATCTTCAGCGCGTCCAGCGGGGAGTAGACGAACCGCACGTCGGCGCCGCGCGCCTTTGCGTCCAGCAGGCTGCCGTGTGATCCGGGCACGCGCATCATGTCGCCGAAGCAGGTGAAGATCACGTCGGGTTGGCCGGCGAGCCACATGGCATCGTCGATGCGGCCCATCGGGATCACGCAGACGGGGCAGCCGGGGCCGTGCACCAGCTCGACGTTGTCGGGCAGCAGGTGCTCGATGCCGTGCCGGTAGATCGTGTGCGTGTGCCCGCCACACACTTCCATGAACTTGAACTGTTCGCCGTCGGCGCCGGCCAGGCGTTCGATGGCGCCCAGCAGCTTGCGGGCCGCGGCCGGATCGCGGAACTCGTCAACGAATTTCATGACGGTCCTTTCGTTCTCAGACGATCGATGAGGAGTCGAAGGCTTGGATCTCGGTGTCGTAGGCGTCGCCGAGCTTCTTGACGGCGGCCAGGGTGAGCAGAGCCTCCGTCTCGTCGATCTTGGCCATCGCGAACCCGACGTGAACCAGGACCCAGTCGTCGGGTTCGGGCATGTCGTCCTCGAGCAGCCGCACGCTGATGGTGCGCTGCACGCCGCTGACGTCGACCTTCGCCAAATAGTCGGCGGGATCGGTGATCTCGACGATCCGGCCCGGAATTCCCAAACACATGTGCGGCCTCCCTTCCTTTCTGGTGGCGATCCGCCGCGCCCGGCTTACGCCGCGCTTGCGATCGCCACGCCCTAGCAGATCCGCGGCAGCGGGTCGCCGACGAGCATGTCGACGATCCGTGTTCCGCCGAATCCGGTTCGCAGCACCACGCTTTCGGCTGGTTCGGTGACGATTTCCCCGACCTCGGCCGCGTCGGCACCCAGGGGATGCGACCGCAGGGCGTCGAGCCCGGCCGCCGCCTCCTCGGGCGCGACGACCGCGACGAGCTTGCCCTCGTTGGCGACGTACAGCGGGTCGATGCCGAGCAGCTCGCAGGCGCCGTTCACCATGGGCGCCACGGGAAGTCGTTCCTCTTCGAGCAGCACCCCGAGACCGCAGGCCTGGGCCAGTTCGTTGCAGACGGTGCCGACTCCGCCCCTCGTCGCATCACGCAGCCAGCGGGTGGACGGCGCGGCCGCCATCAGCAGCTCCACCAGTGGGCTGAGGCACGCGGTGTCGGAGTGGATGTCGGCCTCGATGGCCAGGTCGCCCCGCGCCAGCATGACCGCCATGCCGTGGTCGCCCATCGATCCCGACAGCAGCAGCTTGTCACCGGGCCGCACCGACGCCGCGGACAGCGCGCGTCCCGTGGGAATGACACCGGCCCCGGCGGTGGTGACGAACATGCCGTCGGCGGCGCCCTTGGGCACCACCTTGGTGTCGCCGGTGACGATCCGCACGCCCGCCTTCGCGGCCGCCGCCGCCATGTCGGCGACGATCTCTTTCAATTCGGTGATGGGGAAACCCTCTTCGAGCACGAACGCCGCCGAGATCCACGACGGCACGGCACCGGCCATCGCGAGGTCGTTGCAGGTGCCGTGCACCGCGAGCGCGCCGATGGAGCCACCCGGGAAGCGCCTGGGCTGTACGACGAATGAATCCGTGGACATCGCCAGGCGTTCGCCGCTCGGCAGCGTCAGGACCGCGCTGTCACCGAGTGACTCCAGCAGCGGGTTGCGGAACGCCTCCACGAACACCGCGTCCACCAGCGCCGCCGAGGCTTTGCCGCCCGCGCCGTGGGCCAGCGTCACATGGTCGTCGAGCAACCGGGGCCGGCGCCTGCGGAACGATTCGATCCGCTCGATCACCTCGCCCTCGGCGAATCGTGGTCCCGAGGAAAGGTATTCACCCGCCGACTTCGAATTGCTCATGCCGCCCCCATGCCTTGCTTGCCGCCGAGCTGTTGGTGCACGCTCAGCCAGAGCTGATAGCCCAGCAGCGCTTGCGATTCCTGGATCCGGTGCACGCTCTGCGAACGAACGACGAAGCAGGCGTCCACATTCGGATTGTTCGCGAACGCGCCGCCGTCGTAGCCGGCGAATCCGATGGTGTACAAGCCGCGTTGACGCGCCTCGGCCAGCGCGACGAGCAGGTTGGGCGAACCCCCGCTGGTCGACATGGCGATCGCGATGTCACCGGCCCTGGCGCGGGCGATCAACTGCCGGGCGAACACCAACTCGAATCCGACGTCGTTGCCCAGCGCGGTCAGGATTGCCTGATCGGTGGTCAGGGGCCACGCGGGCAGCGGCATGCCGCCCGGCGGCCGGGCGAACAGCCTCGCCAGGGTGGTGGAATCGGTGCAGCTGCCGCCGTTTCCGAAGGTGAACATGCGCCCGCCCGCCGCGAAACGGCGCGCCAGCTCGGCGGCGGCCTCACCGAGCAACGCGGCGTTGGCTTCCAGTGTCGAGCGCCGCAGCGCCAGGCTTTCGGCCGCCTTCGCCTGCGCCGAGGCGGCCAGGTCGGCCAGCAGCGAGGCGGGATTGTCTTCCTGGGCGTCGATGAACGGATACAGGAAGTTGGTGGGTTCGTCGGCGGTGCTCATCGGCCCTCCTCGTCTTCCAGTCTGCCGATCGCCATGCCCGCGTGCACCAACATCAGGTCCCCGGCTTCGACCGGGTCGATCAGGGTGGTCACCACGTTTTCGATGCCGCGCGCCGTGCGCACCGTGGCGTGCCCGTCGGCCGACGCCGTCACCGCCTCGCCGGGGCGCCCCTCGTCGCTGCAGGTGACGCAAACCGACTCGGCGCGCTCGGGTTTGAGCAGGCCGGGGTGCTCGAAGCACACGTGGGTCAGTTCCCACAGCAGGTGATAGAACAGCACAAAACCGCCCGTCGCGGGCACGCGAGGATCGGGGTCGTCGAGCCACAGCACGTGGTCTGCCATGCCCGCGCCGGGGCGTTCGCCGCTGCCGATCCAGATCGTGGTGGCGCCCCATGCGGGGGCGCGCCGCATCACCGAGCGGACCTGCGCGTCGTCGGCTCCGGAAACCGCGACCACGATGTCGCCCGGCCGCACGGACACTCGCACCAGGTCAACCAGGTCGGGTCCGGTCAGCGCCACCGCGGGCAGGGCCCGTTTGCCCATGATCACCGGGTGCACGAACTCGACCGCGATGTGCAGTGCGTGCGGTTCCCACGACGGCGCGATGGACCACATGGTCGCTCCCGCCGCGAAGCGCTTGGCGAGCGTGAACGCGGTGGCGGCGAGGTCTTCGGCCAATTCAGCGCCCAGCCCGCGATCGATGGCTGTGGTGGTCATGGGTCAACCCTCCTCCCGCGCGGTCAGCATGGAGATCGCGGCCTGACCCAGGGCGAGCCCGCCGTCGTTGGGCGGAACGATGTGGTGGGTCAGCACCTCGAATCCCGCCAGCTGCAACCGCTGACGACACGCTCTCAGCAACAACACGTTCTGGAATACCCCACCGGTGAGGCCCACCAACCGGGTGGCGCCGGCCACCTGACCGACCACCTTGGCCACGGCGTCCGCGACGGCCTCGTGAAAAGCCGCGGCCAGCAGCGCGGGTCGCGTACCGGTGTAGAGCGCCGACACCAACGTCTGCACCATCGGGGCGGGATCGATCACCCCGTCGGCGCCCACCATGAGCGGTAGCGACGGCCCGGCCTGCGCATCCGCCGACTGCGCCAGCGCCTCCAGCTCGATGGCGGCCTGGCCTTCGTAGTCGATGCGGTGCCGCACGCCGAGCAACGAGGCGACCGCGTCGAACAGGCGGCCCATACTCGAGCAGGGCACGCATCCGGTTCCCGTCTCCAATTGCGAACGGGTCAGACGCAATTCGTCCGGCGTCGCGGCCGCGACGGGGGCCAGGTCGGGGGTCCAGTCGATGCCGGCCGACCACAACTGCGAGAGCGCCATCCGCCACGGGTTGCGGACAGCCGCATCACCGCCGGGCAGTGGTACTCCCAACAGGTGGCCGGCCCGTACGAATCGCTGGCTGTCGTGGCCGAGCCGGAGAATCTCCCCGCCCCAGATGGTCTGGTCGCATCCGTAACCCGTGCCGTCGAAGGAGACCCCGACGACGGGTTCTCCGATTCGCCCGTGCTCGGCCAGCAGCGACACCACGTGCGCGTGGTGGTGCTGGATGAGGTCCAGCGGTCGACCGTCCGCGCGGCGCTCCGCCCAGCTTCGGGTGTGATACCCGGGATGCAGGTCGGCGGCCAACCGCGCCGGCTCACCGCGCATTTCGCTGAGTTGGCGCACCGCCCGCTCGAACGCGCGCAACGTCTCCCAGCTGCCCATGTCGCCGATGTGCCCGGACAGATAGGCGCGTGCGCCGTCGGTGAGGCAGAAGGTGTTCTTCAATTCCCCGCCAACGGCCAGCACCGCGGGGCCCTCGGTATTCAAGTCGACCGGCAGCGGTGCATACCCGCGGGACCGCCGGATCGGCAGTTCGCACCCGTCGACCACCCGCACCACCGAGTCATCGCACGGCACGTGGATCGGGCGATCGTGGTCGAGGACCGCATCACACAGCGCCGGAAGTCGTTGTCCGGCATCGTCATCGGTGAAGCAGATGGGTTCGTCGGATCGGTTGGCGCTGGTGAGCACCAGCGCGGTCGGGACGGCCTCGGCGGCGCCGGGCACGGGCGCCAACAGCAGGTGATGGATGGGGGAGTACGGCAGCATGAGTCCCAGCAGCGGGCTACCCGGAGCGACGGCGTCGGCGACCGGCGCAGTGTCGTTCGGGGATCGGCGTCGCAGCAACACGATCGGACGGGCGGGGCCCAGCAGCACGGCGGCCTCGTCGTCGTCGACGTGGGCGTAGCGGCGCGCGACGTCCAGATCACGGACCAGCATGGCAAACGGCTTGGCGCCGCGCGCCTTTCGCGCCCGCAGCGCGGCGGCGGCCGCGCCGTCGCTGACGGAGCAGGCCAAGTGGTAACCCCCGACGCCCTTGATGGCCACCACCGCGCCGGCGGCCAGCGCGCGTTGGGTGGCCGCCAGCGCTGCGTCCGCTCCGTCGATGCGTCCGCTCGCCGACCGGAACCACAGGGACGGCCCGCATTCGGGGCAGGCGATCGGCTGCGCGTGGAAGCGCCGATCCGCCGGGTCGTGGTATTCGGCGGCGCAGCGCGCACACATGGGGAACCCGGACATGGTGGTGGCCGGGCGGTCGTAGGGCAGCTCGCGGATGATGGTGAATCGCGGCCCGCAGTTGGTGCAGGTGATGAAGGGGTGGCGGTAGCGCCGGTCGCGCGGGTCGAAGAGTTCGGAGACGCAGTCGTCGCACGCCGCGATGTCGGGCGGAATCGGCGTCGTCTCGCCGGCGAGGTTCCGGCTGGCCACAATCCGGAACCCGCGTTCGGCGCCGGCATCGGCGGC
The DNA here is from genome assembly GCF_001665605.1 of Mycobacterium sp. 852014-50255_SCH5639931. Lineage (GTDB taxonomy): Bacteria > Actinomycetota > Actinomycetes > Mycobacteriales > Mycobacteriaceae > Mycobacterium > Mycobacterium paraffinicum. The sequence continues at coordinate 258,778 of NZ_LZSV01000035.1, read as the reverse complement.
GAGCTCGCTGACCGTGACGTCGCGGATCCGGGCCAGCGGCGGCGCCTCGGCGCGGAGGCGGCGGCCGAATTCGGCTATGCGTGCGCGCTCGCCCTGCACCTCAAGGAACACGGCGCCCGAATCGTTGCCGACGAAGCCGGACAGGCCGAGTTCGGTCGCGATGCGGTGGACGAATGGCCGGAAGCCAACCCCCTGCACGACACCGGTCACGGTGAAGCGCTGCCGAACGTCGCGTTGCCGCAGCAGCAGGGGGGGCGAGGTCATCTCAGCCGACCTCCGGAAAGTCCGTTGGGTCCGTGCGGCCCCGGCCCATCAGCTCGAGGCCCGCCAGCGCCTGTTCGGCGCCCGCGCGGTCCGTCTTCTCGACGGCGAAGCCCATGTGAATGATTATCCAGTCGCCCGGGGCGAATGTCTCCTCCGGCAGCATGCCTACGTTGACCCTGCGCTGTTCGCCGGTGACGTCGACCAGGACCAGCTGCCCTTCGAAGCCGTCCAGCATCCGGATCACTTGGCCGGGGATCCCTAAACACATGGCTCAGTACCCTCTCGACTGGTTGCGACCGAGTGCGCCTGCAACGCCGCGACGATCTCCTCGACGGCCCGCGCGGCGCGGGGAACCGCCTGGGCCACCGGCTCGGTGAGGCCGATACCCTCCTCGACGCTGCCCGCCTCGCACCCGACGACGACCGTGTAGGGCGGATTGCCGCCCAGCGCCCGCAGGCTGGCGAATACCGCGGCCGGGTCCATGCTGTGGCCGTCGAAACCCATTGCGGCGGGACCTGATTCATGATCGGCCTGGAAAACGTGCAATGTGCCGGGGCTGCCGCGGCTGGGGACGGCGTCAACGAGCACCAGGGTGTCCCAGTCCTCGAGCAGGTCGTAGGCCAAGTGCATGCCGCTGATGCCGTAGTCGGTGACGCGGATGCTCGCACCGTCCTGCGGGATCTCGGCGGTGCGGATCACTTCTGATCCGAATCCGTCGTCGCCCAGGAAGATGTTGCCGATGCCCGCTACCAGGATGCGCGCTGTCATTTCGCGAGCCGGTTACATCCGCCTCAGTTTCAGGTAGCGGCGGGCATCGGGCAGGGATGCCACCCCAAGCGCCACCCCGATCGCCACCACCAACGCGATGATCGCGATGAATATCCAACCCAGGATCTCCATCTCGGACTCCTTTCACGAGTTTGCCGGGCTGCGTTGAGCTTCCAGAGGCTCGATTTCGTCGGGGGAGAAGTACAGGTAGCGGCCATACCAGTCATGCAGGTCGGCGGCCGGGTCGTCCTCGACGACGACCGCGACGTGCTTGGTGCCCTCGACGTCCTCGTGCACCGAGGTGACGCGGGCGGTCTTGCCGGCGACGAAAATGTCCTGCGCGTCGGCGTTGCGCCTCGGCCGCAACCGGACCCGGCTGCCGCGCGCCACCCTGACCCCGTTCACCAGCACCGCATCGATTTCCGGGCGTACGGCGTTGTCGGCCAGTGGATCCCACCAATCGACCCCGTCAGGGATCTCCGGGACCAGGCCCGAGATCGCGTGGGGATCGCGCAGCACGCCGTGCAGGCGAGCCATCGCGTCGGGAGACATGGCGTCACATTGGTCGATGATTCGCGCCGCCCGTGGATCGGTGGCCCGGGCCTGCGCCTTCTCCTCGTCCGTCATGGTCATCACGCGCAGGGTGAGGATCTCGTCGATCTCGGTGCAGTCATACAGGGCGGTGTCGCTCTGCTCGGCGACCTCCGGGTGGTCGTAGAGGATGATCGGCGAGATCAACAGCAATTCCCGGGTGCCGGGGGGGCCGGCCAGCACCGGAAAGCAGCGGTGCTGGCTGCACCGGGCTGCCGCGTCGACCGCTGCGGGCGGCGGCTCGAGCAGCGAAACGAACTGCCCGCCCTCGAGTTCGGCGATGAGGTGCGTTCCAATCATGGACCGCGCGATCGAGTCGTTCTTGTCCGCTGCACCGTCGCCGATGTTGCTGACCCGCACCGACACCCGGCACAGGTCGCCGTCCGCCTCGCTGGCGACCGTGAGCACGCCACGTACCTCCCGTCGTTGCCGCACTAGGCGCCCGCCATCGAGGAATTCGATGTCGGTGCCCGCGTCCGCCGTCACCGACAGTGTCCACGGCCGGCCGTCGAGGGCGACAGGGCCGAAGGACCTTTCGCATTCGACCGCTTCGTCCCAGGTCAGCCACGATCCGCCCGGGGTGGCGAGCTCGTCGACGGGCTCGTATTCCCCCGGGGTGACTTCGCGCTCGGCCCGGCGGTGCTGCAACTGCAGGAATCGCACCACCAGGGTCAGCTCCCCGGCGCCGTCGACCAGGAACTGTGCCGCCAGGGTGTCGTCCTCGCCCAGGCCGGCCTCCGCGGCCCCGGGCGGGCCCAGAACGCCGAATTGCCAGCGTGATTGGTTCTTGCTCGAGGTGCCGCGGTAAGGGTAGAGCAAGTAGCCCTCGTAAAGCACCGCGTCGGCGACGGCGCGGGCCCGGTCCCGATCCTCGGTCACCGCGCCGTCTCCCGGTCCGCGTCCAGCAGTGCGGTGATCGCGTGGTCGAGGTCGAGCAGCCCGTGCGCCGACTTGTAGGCGGCCAGCGCGGTGATGGTTTCGTGGCTCAGCCGCAGCCAGCCGGCGTTCGGGTAGTGCTGGGCCATCAGCTGCCGCCAGACCGTGACCGGCATGTCGTAGCGGCATTCACAGTCCCACGGGACTTGCTGGACGGAAAACCCGCGTTCGGATTTGACGAAAATCGTTCCGCTGAAGAGGAACTGGAGCGGTAGCGCCGCGTCGCGCAGCGCATGCAGGTATTTGGCGGCGGCGACCTCGAAGTCGTAGGTGCAATCCAGCGGCAGCGCCACCGTCGTGTTGCCGGCGAAACCCTGCACCATCGCGGTGCAGTGCTGCCAGAGGAAGGTGCGCTGGGTGCTCGCCCAGCGTTCGCGCGGCCCGAACAGGTCGAGCAGCCCGGCGGCTTCGTCGTCGGAGTACGAGCGTCGCAGCGGCTCGATGCGGACCTGGCAGCGCAGGGCGATCGCGTGCACCGGGTCGCCTCCGCCATCGCCGGTGTCGACGGCGACCCGCGCCGTCAGCACCGGGCTGACGGTGTACGGCTCGGGCGCCACGTCGAGGACCGAGAAGTCGACGTCCATCATGGCGGTGTTCTCACAGCGCGCGCTTCGAGGTGGGAGAAGAAGCCGTCGATGAACTCGCGCGCCTCCTGCCCTCCGTCGAACCCACGCCACAGCATGCGCAGTCGCCCGACGAATTCGTAGCAGGCGTCGATGGGGACGAGATAGCTCTGCGGCGCACCGGATTCGGGGACCCGGACCAGCAGCGCCTCGACGTCGTCGACCAGCAGGCCCACCCGGGCGTCGGCGCCGCTGAGCGCGTCCCAAACGTCCAGCGCGAGCTCGGATTCGCAGGCGCCGGCCGGTCCGGGATAGAAGGCGACGGTGCGCCCGAGTGCGGAGTTCGTGAAGAAGAAGGCGACGCCCACCGGGATCTGCAACGCCTCCCAGGCGCGGCGATCCAGCGCGAAGCCCGGGAATGACAGATACCGGTCGGGCACGGCGCGGTAGCGGAGCTCCGCCTGGGAGTCGGTGAACAGCAGATAGCAGGCTCGGCATACGCACATGAGCTGGCGGTCAGCCACATTCACCACGTGCTGATGGGTGTCAGCGATCGATTCGGAGCACATCTCACACCGCTCCCCGGCCGGTTCGGGGGCCGCACGGTTGCTGCGGATGCGGGTCAGGACCTCGTACGGGGTCGTCATGCCGGGGCGCCCATCGGTTCGGCCAGCGCTACCGATGGCACCCCGTCGCGCACCAGCAGGGGGAGCGGCTCGAGGTGAGTTCCGCCTGCGCCGGCACCCGCGTGGACGACGTCGAACTGCATGCCGCAGCGCGGGCAGCCCAGCAGCGTCTCGCGCAGTCGTGCACCCGCCAACGAGTCGTCACACACCGGACAGTGGTCACGGTAGGCCAGCGGCAGGTCGCCGATCCTGCACACCACCAGCGGGGTGTCCGACACCAGGAAACCCGCCACCTCGCCGGGCTCCAGCTCGGCCAGTTCGGGTACCGGGTACCAGGTCGAGCTCGTCGAATGCAGATGGGCCAGTAGGGATTCGGCGGGTATCACGGCCGGGCCGGGCGCGGATTCGGCGGTCACCACCTCGATCGACGAGACCTCGGGCGCGGCGGCGCGCACCGCGTCCTGGACCGCCAATTCCAGCGTCACCGCCGATGACGGACAGCTCTTGCAACTGCCGGTGAATGCGAGCCGCACGCTATCGCCGTCGACTCCGATCAGGTCGACGTCACCACCGTGCGAGCCCAGGTACGGCCGCACCCGGTCGAGCGCGTCGGACACCCTGCGGTGCACGTCGTGGGGGTGCAGGCCGTGGACGAGGAGCAGGCTGGCCACCAGGTCGTCGGTGGCCAGCCGCTCGGCCAGGCCCGGGCCTGGTCCGTCCCGGGAGCCCTCTTGAGCCAGCAGCATGATCCGTTCCAGCCCGGCCCCGTAGAGCCCGACCACTTCCCGGACCAACTCCCTCGCGCGTTCCTGCGCGGCCGCCCCGCTCGCCGCGCAGGAATCCAGCAGGGTCTGGATCCGATCGCCCGCTGTGCGCCAACGCGCCGCACTGTCGTCAAGGGTTTCCGGGCGATCCACCATCTCCTCACTCCCCGACGGGTGACTGAGTTGGCGTGTGCAGTCTCTCCAGGGTCTTGCCTTTGCCCAGGTACATGTGCACACCGCAGGGCAGGCACGGATCGAAGCTGCGCACCGTGCGCATGACGTCGATGCCCTTGAAGTTCTCCCGGCTGTTCTCCTCGAAGATCGGTTGACCCTGCACCGCGTCCTCGTACGGCCCGGGCGTGCCGTAGCTGTCGCGCGGGTTGGCGTTCCACGGGGTGGGCGGGTACGGGTGGTAGTTGGCGATCTTGCCGTCCCGGATCACCAGGTGGTGGCTGAGCACGCCGCGCACCGCCTCGGTGAAGCCGCACCCGATGGCTTCGTCGGGCACGTCGAACTTCTCCCACGTCTTGGTGCGGCCGGCACGGATCTCGGTCAACGCCTTCTCGGCGAAGTACAACGCGCACGCCGCAGCGTAGGCCTGGAAGTAGGTGCGCGCCCGGTCGCGCTCGATGGTGTTGCTGCCGTATTTGGGCACCTTCCATTCGAACTCGACCGGACCCTTGAGCGCGGTCTTGGGCAGGTTGATCTTGACGCTGTTGCCGGTCGCCTTGACGTAGCCGATGTCGACCAGGCCGGCCAGCGCGGTCGACCACAACCGGGCCAGCGGGCCACCGCCGGTGTCCAGCGCCAGGTGGTCCTTGCCGTCGAACCAGCGCGGCGACATCACCCAGCTGTACTTGCCGCCGTCCATGTCCCGCTTCTGCGGGTGCGGGTTGGTGTGCTGGTTCCACGGGTGGCGCCGGTCCACCGCGTTGCCCAGGGGATCGGTCTTGACGAACATCTCCTGCTCGGTCCAGTCGTCGTAATACGAACTGCCCAAGAGGATCCGGATGCCGAGGTTGATGTCCACCAGCGAGTGGGTGAGCAGTTTGCCGTCGACCACCACGCCCGGGGTCACGAACATGGCGTTGCCCCAGCGCTCCATGTCCTTGTATGCGAAGTTGCACACCTCGGGGTCCTGGAAGGAGCCCCAGCAGCCGAGCAGGGTGCGGCGCAGCCCGACCTTCTCGTAACCGGGTAGCGCCTCGTAGAAGAAGTCGAACAGGTCGTCGTGCATGGGCACGACCTTCTTCATGAACTCCACGTACCGCATCAGCCGGGTCATGTAGTCGGTCATCAGCTGAATCGTCGCGACGGTGCCGACCCCACCGGGGTACAGCGTGGACGGGTGCACGTGGCGACCCTCCATGAGGCAGAACATCTCTCGCGTCCAGCGGCTGACGGCCAGCGCCTCGCGGTAGAACTCGCCGGTGAACGGGTTGAGCGACCGCATGATGTCGGCGATCGTCCGGTACCCGTGGGCGTCGGCCTGAGGCGCGGGCGTCTTCTCGGCGAGCGAAAGCACACTCGGGTTGGTCTCGGACACCATCTTCTCGCAGAAGTCCACGCCGACCAGGTTCTCCTGAAAGATGTTGTGGTCGAACATGTATTCCGCGGCCTCACCGAGGTTGACGATCCACTCGCCGAGGTGCGGTGGCTTGACGCCGTACGCCATGTTCTGCGCGTAGCACGAGCAGGTCGCGTGGTTGTCACCGCAGATCCCGCAGATGCGGCTGGTGATGAAGTGGGCGTCGCGAGGATCCTTGCCCTTCATGAAGATCGAGTAGCCGCGAAAGATCGACGAGGTGCTGTGGCACTCGACGACTTCGCGGTTCTCGAAGTCGATCTTGGTGTAGATGCCCAAGCTGCCCACGATCCTGGTGATGGGGTCCCAGGCCATGTCGACCAGTTGGCCGGGTTCCCGCTTGGCGTGGGTGGGCTCCGGAATGATGGTTGTCATCGCACTTCTTCTTCCCGCTGTGGGCTCTTGAGCTCGAGAGCTCAGATTTGAGAACGAAGCGCGCCCACCCAGTAGGTGACCTACCAGGTGCGGCGCGCTCCGGTGGTGAGTTGGTTACCGTTGTGGCGCCACCGCGGTTCCTTGTCGACGGTGCGCGACGTGATGCCCCGCAGATTGCGAATCACGGTTCCGTACAGGCCCACGGCGGTCGTCGAAACCTTGCCGCCCGGCGGTTCGTCCATGAACGGCATGAACTTGTCGGGGAATCCCGGCATCGTGCAGCCGATGCAGATCCCACCGACGTTGGGGCAACCGCCGACACCGTTGATCCATCCCCGTTTGGGCACGTTGCATTTGACCACCGGACCCCAACAGCCAAGCTTGACAATGCATTTCGGCGATCCGTATTCGGTGGCGAAGTCGCCCTGCTCGTAGTATCCGGCCCGGTCGCAACCCTCGTGCACGGTGGCGCCGAACAACCACGCGGGGCGCAGCGCGTCGTCGAGCGGGATCATCGGCGCCTGACCGGTCGCCATGTAGAGCAGGTAGGTCAGCGTCTCCGACAGGTTGTCGGGATGGATCGGGCAACCGGGCACGCACACGATGGGAATGCCGGCCTTGCTCTTCCAGTCCCACCCCAGGTAGTCGGGCACCCCCATCGCCCCGGTCGGGTTACCGGCCATGGCGTGGATGCCGCCGTAGGTGGCGCAGGTCCCGACCGCGACGACCGCGGTGGCCTTGGGCGTCAGCCGGTCGAGCCACTCGCTGGTGGTCATCGGCTGGTTGGTGGCCGGGTCGTTGCCGAACCCGCACCAGTAGCCCTCCTCCTTGATCTTCTCGTTGGGGATCGATCCCTCGACGACGAGCACGAACGGTTCGAGCTCGCCGCGATCGGCTTTGAAGAACCACGACAGGAAATCGTCCGCCCCTCCGCTGGGTCCGCACTCGAAATCGATGAGCGGCCAGTGCACGGCGACCTTCGGAAGCCCCGGTAGAGCCCCCAGGGCGATCTCCTCGATCGTGGGTTGGGTGGCGGCAGTCAACGCCACCGAATCGCCATCACAACTGAGCCCCGCATTAATCCATAGGACATGAATCAATGTTTCTTCCGCTTTGACTGCTGCTTCTGTTGGCATGCTGCAGCTTTCCGGGGCCGGGCTGAGGCCCCTGCGCCACCGGAGTCGACCGTCGGCCCACTTGCGCAGCGCTAATTTCTGGGTCTACTCTTCACCGCCCAGCGTGTCAACGTCTCTGCGGTACCAAGTAGTTAGACAACCGTTGCATACACTTTCGCGCCGCTCGGGGAGCAATCGTCGGCCGCGCCGATGCCCCGAGATCATGCGAAAGCCTTGCAAGAGCGGACCGTCAGGCCGGCGCGTCCGCGGCGAATCGTCGCAGCCAGCCGAACCAAGCGCCCATCCCCGCCCCGGTCCGCGCACTGAGCGGCAGGATCGTCGCCGTCGCATTGACCTTGCGCACGTGGGCGATGTACTCGTCGACATCGACGTCGAGGTACGGAACCAAGTCAATCTTGTTGAGTAACACCACATCCACCGAGCGGAACATCACCGGGTACTTCAGCGGCTTGTCCTCGCCCTCGGTCACGGAGTAGACCATGGCCTTGGCGTGCTCGCCCACGTCGAACTCGGCCGGGCAGACCAGATTACCGACGTTCTCGATGATCACCAGGTCCAGCGCGGGCAGGTCGAGACCCGGCAGTGCGCGGTTCACCATCGGCGCGTCGAGGTGGCACTCGCCGCCAAAACCGTTGCTGGTGTTGAGCAGTGACACCTGGGCGCCTCGACCGCTGAGCTTCGCCGCGTCCAGGTCGGTGGCGATGTCGCCCTCGATCACCCCGATGGCAAGCTCGCCGGCGAGCTCGTCAAGCGTGGCCTGCAGGACGGTCGTCTTGCCCGATCCCGGCGAGCTCATCAGGTTGAGGGTGCGCACCCCACTGCTCTCGAACGCCGCGCGGTTGGCGTCGGCGAGCAGGTCGTTCTCCGCGAAGATCGCCTCCAGCACGTCGACCCGCTGCTTGCCGGTCTGGTATTGGCCGTGATCGCCGTGCCGGTGATCCGGGTCGCCGTGCTCGTGGGTGTGCACGGTCCCGTCGTCATGCCGATGAAATCTACCCATAGTCAAATCCGTTCGGAGCGGGCCAGTTTCACGAGACGTCCAACGACGTCACCAAGAATTCGTTGCCGCGCAACACCTCGACGTCGGAGCTGTCACACTCGGGACACCAGATCGACCAGGCCGACGTGATCTCCGAGTGCCGGCCGCACGCGCGGCAGCGCACCTCGGCGCCGACGCACTCGAGTTCCAGCTCGGCGCCGGGCATGTCCTCGGCGTCCCGCACGAGCGTCCAGCAGAACGACAGCGACTCGGGCACCACCTGGCGCAGCGCCCCGATCCGCACGCGCACGACGTCGACGTGCCGACCGTCGGCATGCGTCTTGACCACACCGGCGATCGCTTCGCACAGCGACAGCTCATGCACAGCCGATCACCGGCGTCCGGCCGCAGCGAGGCTCATGAGCACTGTTCTACACCGACGGCCCGGGATGCGCAGCCGCTCTCCGGGTTCGCGGTTCTAAGACGACGTCCACTTCTGTTCGAGGCGCCCGTAGCGCCAGACGAGCAACGCCACCGCCCAGGTGACGACGAACGCGCCGACGATGAAATAGCCGACGGCGCCCAGGTCCAGCCCGCCGATCCAGCTCCAGAACGCGCCCCGCCAGCCGAACTGCTCGGCGAACAGGGTGAGTAGTTCGACGCTGCCGATCAGCAGCGCGACGACCACCGACAGCGCAGTGATGGTGATGTTGTAGTAGATCTTGCGGACCGGATTCGAAAAGGCCCAGCCATAGGCGAAGTTCATGAACGAGCCGTCGATGGTGTCCAGGAGGCACATGCCGGCGGTGAACAGCACGGGCAGACACAGGATGGCGTACCACGGCAACCCGGCGGCCGCGCTGGTGCCCGCCAGGACCAGCAGCGCGATCTCGGTGGCAGTGTCGAACCCGAGCCCGAACAGCAGCCCGACGGGGTAGGAGTGCCATGACTTGGTGATCGATTTGGTGAAGCGGCCGAGTAATCGGTTCATCAGGCCCCGGTTGTCCAAGTGCCGTTCCAGTTCTGCCCCGTCGGTGTCGGGGTCGTAGCCGCCGCGGCGGACCCGCGTGAACACCCGCAGGATGCCCACCAGCACGACGACGTTGAGGAGGGCGATCGCATAGAGGAACACACCGGAGACGCCCGTGCCGATCAGTCCCGTGTAGTGATGCAGCTTCGAGGAGTCGTCGCGGACCGGTCCCACGAACGTCTTGACCCCGGACGCCAGCAGGACCGCCAGCGCGAAGACCACCGTGGAATGGCCCAGCGAGAAGAAGAATCCGACCGCGAGCGGCCGCTGCCCGTCGTTCATCAGCTTGCGGGTGGTGTTGTCGATGGCGGCGATGTGGTCGGCGTCGAACGCGTGCCGCATTCCCAGGGTGTAGGCCGTCAACCCGACGCCGACCCCGAATGCCTTGCCGCCCAAGCTGAATTGCGCCGGGGCCACGAAGGCCACCAGGGCGAACCAACCGACCACGTGGAGCGCGACGATGATCGCCGACATCGATGCGAGCCGCCCCCACTCCGCCGGTGTCAGGGCGCTGCGCAGCCTGGTCGTCCATGACGGGCGCCGACCGAACTCAGTACTGACCACTGGGTTCCTCCAGGGTCCTTCCAGCATCGGGCATGGAACGGAGCAACCCGCACGACTGTATGTGCCGTCGTCAGCCAGATGCAAGTAGGTTGCAGGAATCCCGGGGGCCGGTGCAGGGCGAATTCGGCCGAAAGCTGGCGCGCCCACCGCGGCGGCGCGACACTGAACTGGTGACGCCCAAGCCGCCGGCACTGGACCCGTCCGCCACCGCCCGGATCGGCGATCTCCTGCGCGCCCGGGGGCTGCGGCGCATGTCGTCGCGGATCCAGGTGCTGGCGGTGCTCGAGCCGGTCGACGGCCATCTGCCGGTGGCGGAGATCCACAAGCGGGTGCGGGCGTGCCTGCCGCACGGGGCCCAGGCTCCCGACGTGGCGACCATCTATCGCACGGTGACCACCCTGGTCGGCCAGGGAGTGCTGCACCCGTTGACCCTCGACGGCGGTGTCACCACCTACGGGATGGCCACCGCGCCGCACCACCACGCCGTATGTACCGAGTGCGGCTCGATCATCGAGGTGCCCGCCCGGCAGCTCAGTTCGGCGCTCGAACACGCAATGGCGGGCAGTTCCTTCGCGCTGTCCGAGGCCGCGGGCCTGACCCTGCACGGCCTGTGCCCGCAGTGCCAAAAGCGCTGAGCTGCACCAACAGTGGCGACCCGTCCCCCGCAAGCGGGAGGTGCCCCCAGCGCCCGGCTACGCCGCGCTTGCGATCGCCACTAGGACAGATCGAGTAGCGCGTTCTCGACCACCTCGGGGAGCGCCGGATGAATCCAGTACTGGCCGCGGGCCATCTCGTGGGCGGTGAGCCCGAAGCTCATCGCCTGGATCAGGGGTTGGATGATCGACGACGCCTGGTGGCCCATGATGTGCGCGCCCAGCAGACGGCCGGTGCTGCGCTCGGCGATCAGCTTGACTATCCCGGTGGTGTCCTCCATGGCCCAGCCGTAGGCGACGTCGCCGTAGTCGTGTATCGCGACCGAGACATCGAATCCCTGTGCGATGGCCTGGTTTTCGGTCAGTCCGGCGGATGCCAGCTGAGGGTCGGTGAACACCGCCGACGGTACGTGGCGGTGGTTGGTCATCACCATCGACTCGGTGTCGTCCCAGTCGCAGTGCAGGTTGTGCTGTACGACGCGGGCCTCGTGGTTGGCGACGTGCTTGAGCTGGTATGGCGACGAAACGTCGCCGAGGGCGAAAACACCACGCGCCGAAGTCCGTTGGTATTCGTCGACCACCACCCGGCCGCTCTCAACCTCGACACCGGCCTGTTCGGCGTCCAGCAGGTCGGCGTTGGACACCCGCCCGGTCGCGACCAGCAGCAGGTCGGCGTCCAGCGTCGACCCGTCGTCGAGGCGCAGCGCGACGCCGGAGCCGTTGTTGGTGCCGCCCACGATGTTTCGGTGTGTGCGCAGTTCCCATTTAGCTGCGGCGATGCGGGTGAAGCGTTTACAGATGGTGTCGTCACAGTGCCGCAGCATCGAGCTGCCGCGGATGACCAATGTCACCCGGACGCCGAGGGCGGAAAAGACATGGGCGAATTCAGCTGCCACGAAGCCACTCCCGACGATCACCAGGTGCTCGGGCAACTCCGGGATCCGCATGATCGTGTCGCTGGTGTGATAGGCGACACCGCAGTCGAGGATCGCGGGAGGGATGACCGGGCGGGACCCCGCCGCGATCACCACCTGATCGGCGGTGAATTCGTCGCCCCCGTCCGTGCGCAACAAGTAGCGCCCGTCGGGTTGAACCGGTCCGAACCGGGTGTGCTGGTCGTACAAGTCGATGCTGGGTGACGCGCGGCGGTAATCTTCGCCGCTCATCGAGATCGGATCGATACGTCCGAAGATCCGCGAGACGATGTCGTCCCAGCGGATCCGGTCGACGTGCGCGTCGACACCGAAGCGCGCCGCGTCCCGGATCGTCGTGGCGACTTCGGCGGCGTAGACGAACATCTTGGTCGGGATGCACCCGACGTTCAGGCAGGTGCCGCCGAACGTGCCGTGCTCGCACAGCGCCGCACGCTTGCCGGCGAACCGATTGTCGAGAAGGGTGTTGCCCGAACCGGTTCCGATAATGGCGATGTCATAGGTCTCCAACCCGTCACCCCATCCTCGAAGAGGGCTCGATGCGGTCGATGTGGAGGTAGCGGTCCAGCCAGAGATCGAGCTGGCGGTAGGCCGCCCGCCGAGGCTGCGGCAGCGAGAGGAAGACGTCGTGTTTGGCGTCGCCGATCGGCACGATGGTGCTGTGATTCCCGATGCATCCGGCCCGCCTGGCAATCTGGGTGACGTCGAGAACCGCGTCGCCGCACTGCATGGACGCCGCGTCGCTGGTTTCCCGCACGGTGTGGTCCGAGCGCAGGATGAGGTTCGGCACCCCGACGTCGAGCCCGCGGTGCAGCCGGGCGTGGCCGCGGCGGATGGCGTGCAGCCAGCCGAGCGTGATCGGGAAGCCGCCCACCGGTTTCCACTGCAGGTCGTAGTCGAACTCGCCGTGGTAGTCGCGGTGCAGGGTGGTGCCGTAGCCGCCCTCGGTGGGCGCCCGGACCACCACCCTGGACCGCACGCGGGACAGGCCGGCGATCAGCGCCGAGGTCACCGAATGGCGCAGCACCGCCGGGCCGTGGAGGTCCAAAAACGGGCTGTTGAGCACGAGACCGCCGATGCCGGCGTGGGCTGCGGCGTCGCGCCGGCGGAGCCGGTCCAGCCATAACGACACGATGAGCCCACCGGAGGAATGGCCATACACCAAAACCTTGGCGGGTCGGTGGTGCTCGCGGATCGCCGCCAGAGCGTGGTCGAGTTCGGCGTCGTAGTCGTCGAGGTTGGTGATGAAGTGCGGTGTCTGGCCGTCGCGGCGCGACCGGCCGCATTTCTGTAGGTCCAGCGCGTAGAAGGCAAAGCCGCGGTCGGCGAAGTGGTCGGCCAGCGCCGTGTTGAAGAAGTAGTCCGTGTAGCCATGCACGGCCAGCACCGCGTGACCCGCGCCGGAGGGTCCGGCGGGCTCACCGCGTCGGATCAGCGTCGCGACGATCTCGCCCTCGCCGACCGGGTCGGGCCCGAGGGGGATGGTGCGCTGCCAATAACCGGGCAGGACATCGGGCACCCAGCCAGTCACGAGGCCAGCTTAGAGGTTTTGCTGGCGATGGGGAGGCGCACGCCGTCCGTGCCGCGTTTGCCTCGGGATAGCCTGGGAACCGGCACAGTCGACGGAAGGACCAGGAGCAGGTGTCATCGCTAGCCCGAACCGCGCGGACGGACGTCGTGCTGGTGGGCGCGGGCATCATGAGCGCAACCCTGGGTGCGTTGCTGCGGCGGCTGCAGCCCGACTGGTCCATGACCATCGTCGAACGCATGGACGCCGTCGCGGCCGAAAGCAGCAGTCCGTGGAACAACGCCGGCACCGGGCACTCCGCGCTGTGCGAGCTCAACTACACCCCGCAGAACCCGGACGGCTCGATCGATATCACCAAAGCGGTGCGCATCAACGAGCAGTTCCAGGTGACCCGCCAATTCTGGGCCTACGCCGCCGAGAACGGGATCCTGACCGACACCGGCTTCCTCAACCCGCTCCCGCACGTGAGCTTTGTGCGCGGGGTGCAACTCGTCGAGTTCTTGCGCCGACGGCAGCAGGCCCTGGCTCCCAACCCACTGTTCGCCGGCACCGAATTCATCGACGATCCGCAAGAGTTCGCCCGCCGGCTACCGTTCATGGCCGCCAGGCGCGACTTCTCCGAACCGACCGCGCTCAACTGGGCCCCCCACGGCACCGACGTCGACTTCGGTGCACTGGCCCGACAGCTCATCGGCTACTGCGTGCAGGGCGGCGCCACCGCGTTGTTCGGCCACGAGGTCCGCGACCTGACCCGGCAATCGGACGGCAGCTGGACGCTGCTGATCCGCAATCGCCGCACCGGCGAAAAGCGCCGGCTGAACGCCAAATTCGTCTTCATCGGGGCCGGCGGCGACGCGCTGCCGCTGCTGCAGAAGGCCGGCATTCACGAGGTCAGGGGCTTCGCCGGGTTCCCCATCGGCGGCCGGTTTCTGCGCACCGACAACCCCGCGCTCACCGCCGCGCACCGGGCCAAGGTGTACGGGGTCCCGGCGCCGGGGGCCCCGCCGCTCGGCGCGCTGCACCTGGACCTCCGGTTCGTCAACGGCAAATCCTGGCTGGTGTTCGGGCCGTACGCCGGCTGGTCACCCAAGTTCTTGAAACACGGCCGCCTCAGCGACCTGCCCCGCTCGGTGAAGCCGGACAACGCAATGGCCATGCTCGGGGTCGGCCTCACCCAGCTGACACTGATCAACTACCTGATTCACCAGCTGCGGCTGTCCGAACCGGACCGCATCCACGCGCTGCGCGAATTCGCCCCCAGCGCAGCGGGTTCCGACTGGGAGCTGACCGTGGCCGGTCAGCGCGTGCAGGTGATCAGGCGGGACCGGCGCAAGGGAGGCGTGCTGCACTTCAGCACCACCGTGCTGGCCGCCGCCGACGGCAGCATCGCCGGGCTGCTGGGAGCCTCGCCGGGAGCATCGACGGCCGTGTCGGCCATGCTCGAGGTGTTGGAGCGGTGCTTCGCCGGCCGCTATCAATCCTGGCTGCCCACGCTCAAAGAGATGGTGCCGTCGCTAGGGGTGGAGCTGTCCCGCGAGCCGGCGTTGTACGCCGAGGTGTGGTCCTGGGGAACCGAGGTGTTGGGGTTGCAGTCCGATTCGGGGGTTCGGTCATGAGTGAAGCGTTGCGTCGGTCCTGGGCCAAAGACCTTGACGCCCGGACCCTTTACGAGCTGCTCAAGTTGCGGGTGGAGGTGTTCGTGGTGGAGCAGGCCTGCCCGTACCCGGAGCTGGACGGGCGCGACCTGCTCGCCGAAACGCGGCACTTCTGGCTGGAGACGCCCGACGGCGAGGTGATCTGCACGCTGCGGTTGATGGAGGAGCACGCCGGCGGCCGAAAGACGTTCCGGATCGGCCGGTTGTGCACCAAACGCAGCGCGCGCGGGCAGGGCCACACCACCCGATTGCTGCGCGCCGCCTTGGCCGAGGTCGGCGACTACCCGTGCCGGATCGATGCGCAGACCTACCTGTCGGACATGTACGCCCAGCATGGGTTCGTCCGCGCCGGTGACGATTTCGTCGACGACGGCGTTCCGCACGTGCCGATGCTGAAGCCCCCACGCCCGCCTCCTCAGGGGGATACCCCGCCGGCATCGTCGACCGGCTGGCCGGGCGCCGGCCTGACGGAGCTCCCGTGAAGCCGTATCCGTTCAGCGCGATCGTCGGGCACGACCAGCTGCGCCTCGCGCTGCTGCTGTGCGCGGTGCGCCCGGAGATCGGCGGTGCGCTCATCCGGGGCGAGAAGGGCACGGCCAAGTCGACGGCCGTGCGCGGCCTGGCGGCGTTGCTGTCCGAGGCGACCGGTGACCCGGGCGCCGGCCTTGTCGAAATGCCGCTCGGCGCAACCGAAGACCGGGTGATCGGCTCGTTGGACCTGCAGCGGGTGCTGCGCGACGGCGAGCACGCGTTCTCGCCGGGACTGTTGGCGCGCGCGCACGGCGGCGTGCTGTACGTCGACGAGGTCAATCTGCTGCACGACCATCTGGTGGACGTGCTGCTCGACGCCGCGGCGATGGGCCGGGTGCACATCGAACGCGACGGGATCTCGCATTCGCACGAGGCCCGGTTCGTGCTGATCGGCACCATGAATCCCGAGGAGGGCGAGCTGCGTCCGCAGCTGCTGGACCGGTTCGGCCTCACCGTTGACGTGCACGCGTCCCGTGACGTCGACGTGCGGGTGGAGGTCGTCCGGCAGCGCATGGCCTACGAGGCCGACCCGGACGCGTTCGCCGAGCGTTACGTCGACGCCGAGGCCGAACTGGCCCGGCGCATCGCCGCCGCGCGGGCGCTCGTCGGCGAGGTGGTATTGCCGGACAACGAGTTACGGCGCATCGCGGCGGTATGCGCGGCGTTCGACGTCGACGGGATGCGGGCCGATCTGGTGGTGGCCCGCACCGCCGCCGCGCACGCCGCCTGGCGTGGGGCCAAGTCCGTCGAAGAGCAAGACGTCCGGGTGGCCGCCGAGCTGGCGTTGCCGCATCGGCGCCGCCGCGACCCGTTCGACGACCCCGGCATCGACCGCGACCAGCTCGACGAGGCGCTGGCGCAAGCCGGCGACGACGACCACGAGCCGGAACCCGACCCGCCGGGCGGCGGTCAGTCCTTGGAAGGCACTGGGGAGCAATCGAATTCATCGTCGGCGTCGAAGCTGCCGCAATCACCGAACTCGATGGGCAACGACCAGCCGCGCTCCAGCGCGCCGCCGTCAAAGACCTTCCGCGCCCGCGCGCTGACGGTGCCCGGGGTCGGCACGGGCGCGCCGGGGCGGCGATCACGGGCCCGCAACGCCAGCGGCAGCGTGATCGCGGCCACCGACGGAAACGACACGACTTCCGGCGCGCATGGGCTCCACCTGTTCGCCACCCTGCTGTCGGCCGCCGAGCGTGCCGGGTCCGGCCCCCTGCGCCCGGGGCCGGATGACGTGCGGCGGCCGATCCGGGAGGGGCGCGAAGGCAACCTGGTCATCTTCGTCGTGGACGCCTCGGGCTCGATGGCGGCGCGCGACCGGATGGCCGCGGTGAGCGGGGCGACGTTGTCGCTGCTGCGCGACGCCTACCAACGCCGCGACAAGGTCGCCGTGATCACGTTCCGCCAGCAGGAGGCGCGGCTGCTGCTGCCGCCGACATCGTCGGCGCACATCGCCGGCCGGCGGCTGGCCCGGTTCGACACCGGCGGCAAGACTCCGCTCGCCGAAGGCCTGCTCGCCGCGCGTGAACTGATCGTCCGGGAGAAGGCGCGCGACCGGGCCCGGCGTTCCCTGGTGGTGGTGCTGACCGACGGCCGGGCCACCGCCGGAACGGACCCGTTGGGCCGCAGCCGGGCCGCGGCCGCCCGGTTGGTGGCCGAGGGCGCGGCCGCCGTGGTCGTGGACTGCGAAACCTCCTATGTGCGGCTGGGTTTGGCCGAGCAACTGGCCCGCCACCTCGGGGCGCCGGCCGTGCGCCTGGAGCAGCTACACGCGGACTCTCTGACGCGCGCCGTGCGCAACGCGGCCTGAGAAAGGTAACCGCCGATGCCACAAGGCCGCCCACTGCAGGTCCCCGAGGACGGACTGAGCACCAAGGCCCGGCGCAACACCCCGGTGCTGGCGGTGCACACCGGCCCCGGCAAGGGGAAGTCGACTGCCGCGTTCGGAATGGCGTTGCGGGCCTGGAATGTCGGGCTCTCCGTCGCGGTCTTCCAGTTCGTCAAGAGCGCCAAATGGAGGGTGGGCGAGGAGACCGCCTTCGCTCAACTTGGCCAGGTGCACCAACAGCACAACATCGGTGGGCCCGTGGAATGGCACAAGATGGGCGCGGGCTGGTCGTGGTCGCGCAAGGCGGGCAGCGAACTCGATCACGCCGCGGCCGCGGCCGACGGGTGGGCGGAGGTCTCGCGCCGGCTGGCCGAGCAGCGCCACGACTTCTATGTGCTCGACGAGTTCACCTACCCGCTCAAATGGGGGTGGGTGGACGTCGACGAGGTGGTGGACGTGCTGCTGGCACGGCCGGGCCACCAGCACGTGGTCATCACCGGGCGCGATGCCCCGCAGCGGTTGATCGAGGCCGCCGATCTGGTCACCGAGATGACCAAGGTCAAGCACCCGATGGACACGGGCCGCAAGGGGCAGAAGGGCATCGAGTGGTGAGTGTCCCCGCGGTCGTCGTCGCCGCGCCGGCGTCGGGCAGCGGAAAGACCACCGTGGCAACGGGTTTGATCGGCGCGCTGCGGCGGGCGGGTCATGTCGTGGCACCGTTCAAGGTGGGCCCGGACTTCATCGACCCCGGTTATCACGGCCTGGCCGCCGGGCGTCCCGGCCGCAACCTGGACTCGGTGCTGGTCGGCGAGAACCTCGTCGGCTCGCTGTACGCGCACGGCTCGGGCGGTGCGGACATCGCGGTGATCGAGGGGGTGATGGGGCTCTTCGACGGGCGGATCGGGCCCGCCGCGGCCGGTCCCGCGGAAGGCTCCACCGCCCACGTGGCCGGCCTACTGGGTGCACCCGTGATTCTGGTGGTCGACGCGCGTGGCCAGAGCCACAGCATCGCCGCACTGCTGCATGGCTTTTCGACGTTCGATGCCGCGACCCGGGTCAGCGGCGTGATCCTCAACCGGGTCGGTTCGGCCCGGCACGAAGACGTGCTGCGGCAGGCCTGCGAGCAGGCCGGTGTCGCGGTGCTGGGGGCCATTCCGCGCACCACCGAATTAGAGCTCCCGACAAGGTATTTGGGTCTGGTCACCGCGGTGGAGTACGGGCGGCGGGCGCGGCTCGCGGTCGAGGCGATGACCGACCTGGTCGCCCGTCACGTCGACGTGGCGGCCGTGGCGGCCGTGGCGGATGTCGCCGCGAGCCGGACCTGCACGGCGTGGGACCCGGCGACCGCGGTGGGGGAGACGCTCGGCGGGCGCGCCACCGTGGCGATGGCGGCGGGTAAGGCGTTCACCTTCGGCTACGCCGAGCACGCCGAGCTGCTGCGGGCCGCCGGCGCCGACGTGGTCGAATTCGACCCGCTGGCTGAGGAGTTGCCGGACGGCACGGACGCGGTGCTGCTGCCCGGCGGCTTCCCGGAACAGTTCACCGCGGAGCTCTCGGCCAACGACGCCGTGCGCCGGCAGATCAACGAGCTGGCCGCCGCCGGTGCGCCGATCCACGCCGAATGCGCGGGCCTCATCTATCTGGCCACCGAACTCGACGGCTACCCGATGTGCGGAGTGCTGGCCGGGTCCGCGCGGTTCACGCCGAATCTGACGTTGGCCTATCGCGACGCCGTCGCCGTGGCCGATTCGCCGCTCTATTCCGCCGGGCAGCGGGCGGTGGGGCATGAATTCCACCGGACCGCAATCACATTCAGCGGCGGCTACCAGCCCGCCTGGGCCTATCGGGGCAACGACGCGGATACCGTGCGCGAAGGCGTCGTGCACGCCGGAGTGCACGCCTCGTATCTGCACACCCATCCGGCTGCCGCACCACAAGCCGTCGCGCGGTTCGTCGCGCACGCCGCCGCCCGCCGTTACCGCCGCCCTCGCGGTCGCCACTAGGCTTGCCCGGTGACCGAGAACGCCTACCTCGCCGGGCTGCGGCTGGCCGGCAAGAAGGTCGTCGTGGTCGGCGGCGGCTCGGTTGCCCAGCGCCGGCTGCCCTTGCTCATCGCCAGCGGCGCGGACGTTCACGTCATCTCTCGCAGCGCCACCAGGTCGGTCGAGGCGATGACCGGAATCACGTTGTCGCTGCGCGAATACCGCGACGGCGACCTCGACGGGGCCTGGTACGCGATCGCCGCCACCAACGACGCGCAGGTGAACGCGGCCGTCGTCGCGGAGGCCGAGCGCCGTCACCTCTTCTGCGTCCGCGCCGACGTCGCCGTGGAAGGGACCGCGGTGACCCCGGCGTCCTTCAGCTACGAAGGGTTATCGGTCGGGGTGCTCGCCGGCGGCGCGCACCGCCGGTCCGCGGCCATCCGCTCGGCCATCCGGGAGGCGCTGCAGACCGGGGTCATCGCGCCGGACAGCGCGGTGAGCCCCGACGTCGTGCGCGGTGGGGTGGCGCTCGTCGGCGGCGGCCCCGGCGACCCCGAACTGATCACCGTGCGCGGGCGCCGGCTGCTGGCCCACGCGGACGTGGTGGTCGCCGACCGGCTGGCGCCGCCGGAACTCTTGGCCGAGCTGCCGCCGCACGTGGAGGTCATCGACGCCGCCAAGATTCCCTACGGGCGGGCGATGGCGCAGGACGCGATCAACGACGTCATGATCGAACGCGCCCGGTCCGGGAAGTTCGTCGTCCGGCTCAAGGGCGGGGACCCGTTCGTCTTCGCCCGCGGCTACGAGGAAGTGCAGGCGTGCGTCGACGCCGGGATCCCGGTCACCGTCGTGCCGGGTGTGACGAGCGCCATAGGAGTGCCCGCCCTGGCCGGCGTTCCGGTCACGCATCGGGCCATAAATCACGAATTCGTCGTGGTCAGCGGACATCTGGCGCCCGGTCACCCCGAATCGTTAGTGAATTGGAATGCGCTGGCCGCGCTCTCCGGCACCATCGTTTTGCTGATGGCCGTCGAACGCATCGAGCTTTTCGCCGACGCACTCATAGCGGGCGGCCGACCTGCGGAAACGCCGGTCCTGGTGGTTCAACATGGAACGACGGCGGCTCAGCACACTTTGCGGGCCACTCTCGCCGACACGCCGGAAAAGATCCGAGCCGAGGGCATCCGACCTCCCGCGATCATCGTGATCGGGCCGGTGGCGGCTTTCGGGCTTTAAACGGATCTTAAGATTACTGTAAGGTAACCCTTTATGACGGCCCTCAACGACAGTGAGCGCGCGGTGCGGAACTTTACGTCCGCGCGCCCCGATCGTCCGGCCCCGGCGCGCTCCACGCGCCCGGCGGAGACCGCCACCACCCGCATCAGCAAGTACTACCCGGCCTGGCTGCCTTCCCGTCGCTTCATCGCGGCCGTGATCGCCATCGGCGGGATGCAGTTGCTGGCGACCATGGACAGCACCGTCGCCATCGTCGCGCTTCCCAAGATTCAGAACGAGCTCAGCCTGTCCGACGCCGGCCGTAGCTGGGTGATCACCGCATACGTGCTCACCTTCGGCGGGCTGATGCTGCTGGGCGGCCGGCTCGGCGACACCATCGGGCGCAAGCGCACCTTCATCGTCGGCGTCGCGCTGTTCACCATTTCCTCGGTGCTGTGCGCGGTCGCGTGGGACGAGGTGACCTTAGTCATCGCGCGGCTGTCGCAGGGGGTCGGTTCCGCCATCGCCTCGCCGACTGGGCTGGCGCTGGTCGCGACCACCTTCCCCAAGGGGCCCGCGCGTAACTTCGCGACGGCGGTGTTCGCCGCGATGACGGCCATCGGCTCGGTGATGGGCCTGGTCGTCGGCGGCGCGCTGACCGAGGTGTCGTGGCGGCTGGCCTTCCTGGTGAACGTGCCGATCGGGCTGGTGATGATCTACCTCGCCCGCACCGCGCTGCGCGAGACCAACCGGGAGCGGATGAAGCTCGACGCCACCGGCGCCATGCTGGCCACGCTGGCGTGTACCGCCGCCGTTTTCGCCTTCTCGATGGGACCGGAAAAGGGCTGGGTCTCGCTCACCACCGTCGGCTCGGGCGTGGTCGCGATGGCCGCCGCGCTCGCCTTCATCATCGTGGAGCGCACCGCCGAAAACCCCGTCGTCCCCTTCGACCTGTTCCGGGACCGCAATCGGCTGTTCACCTTCGCCGCGATCTTCCTGGCCGGCGGACTCATGTTCAGCCTGACCGTATGCATCGGCCTATACGTGCAGGACATCCTGGGCTACAGCGCGCTGCGCGCCGGCGTCGGCTTCATCCCGTTCGTCATCGCGATGGGGATCGGCCTGGGCGTCTCCTCTCAATTGGTGTCACGGTTCTCGCCCCGGGTGTTGACCATCGGCGGCGGAATTCTGCTGTTCTGGGCGATGCTCTACGGCTGGGCGTTCATGCACCGCGGCGTGTCCTATGCCCCCAACCTGGTGCTGCCCATCATCGTGGGCGGAATCGGCATCGGCATCTGCGTCGTTCCGCTGACGCTGGCGGCCATCGCCGGTGTCGGCTTCGATCAGATCGGCCCGGTGTCGGCGATCGCGTTGATGCTGCAGAGCCTCGGCGGGCCGCTGGTGCTGGCCGTCATCCAGGCCGTGATCACCTCCCGCACGCTGTACATGGGCGGCACCACCGGCCCGGTGAAGATCATGAACGACCTCCAGTTGCACGCGCTCGACCAGGGCTATACCTACGGCCTGCTGTGGGTGGCCGGGGTGGCCGTCGTCGTCGGCGCGGCGGCGCTGTTGATCGGCTACACGCCGGCGCAGGTGGCCCACGCGCAAGAGGTCAAGGAAGCGATCGACGCCGGCGAGTTGTAACGCCGCGGGCCGCCGATGGCGGCCGGCTCCAAGATCGTTGCGCCGCATTCGATAGCGCCGGTGGTATCAGATTCGCGGAGCCTTGCGTGGGTCCTCGGCTGCCAGGCGCCTATCCCTGACAAGTTAGGCTGGCCCGCTGTGATCACCCGGATGTCCGAACTGTTCTTGCGCACGTTGCGTGACGATCCCGCTGACGCCGAAGTGCCCAGCCACAAACTTCTGATCCGGGCCGGCTACATCCGGCCGATCGCGCCCGGGCTGTACAGCTGGCTGCCGCTGGGGCTGCGGGTGCTGCGCAAGATCGAACGCATCGTCCGCGAGGAGATGAACGCGATCGGCGGGCAGGAGATCCTGTTTCCCGCCCTGCTGCCGCGCGCGCCGTACGAGACCTCGAACCGGTGGACCGAATACGGCGACGGCGTGTTCCGGCTCAAGGACCGCCGCGGCAACGACTACCTGCTGGGGCCGACGCACGAAGAGGTGTTCACGCTGACCGTCAAGGGTGAATACAGCTCCTACAAAGACTTTCCGGTGTTGCTCTACCAGATCCAGAACAAATACCGCGACGAGGCGCGGCCGCGCGCGGGGATCCTGCGGGTGCGCGAGTTCCTGATGAAGGACTCCTATTCCTTCGACGTCGACGACGCCGGACTCAAGGCCGCCTATCACGCGCATCGGGAGGCCTACCAACGCATCTTCAACCGGCTAAAGGTGCGCTACGTGATCGTGTCCGCGGTATCGGGGGCGATGGGCGGCAGCGCGTCCGAGGAATTCCTGGCCGAAAGTCCGGTCGGTGAAGACACCTTCGTGCGCTGCCTGGAATCCGGGTATGCGGCCAACGTCGAGGCGGTCGTCACCGCCCGCCCGGAGGCCAAGCCCGTGGATGGACTGCCCCAGGCGGTGGTCCACGACACCGGTGACACCCCGACCATCGCCACCCTGGTGGACTGGGCCAACACGGCCGACCTGGGCCGCACGGTCACCGCCGCGGACACGCTGAAGAACGTGTTGCTCAAGGTGCGCCAGCCCGGCGGGGAGTGGGAGCTGCTGGCCATCGGCCTGCCGGGCGACCGCGAGGTCGACGACAAGAGGCTGGGCGCCGCGCTGGAACCGGCCGACTACGCATTGCTCGACGACTCCGACTTCACCAAATACCCATTCCTGGTGAAGGGCTATATCGGCCCGAAGGCGCTGCGGGACAACGGCGTTCGCTACCTCGTCGACCCACGGGTGGTGGATGGCACCAGTTGGATCACCGGGGCGGACGAGCCCGGCCGGCACGTCGTCGGCTTGGTGGCCGGCCGGGATTTCACCGCCGACGGCACCATCGAGGCCGCCGAGGTGCGCGACGGCGATCCGTCTCCCGACGGCGCCGGCCCGCTGGTGTCGGCCCGGGGCATCGAGGTCGCGCACATCTTCCAGCTCGGCCGCAAATACACCGACGCCTTCGCCGCCGACGTGCTCGGTGAGGACGGCAAGCCGGTGCGGCTGACCATGGGGTCCTACGGCCTCGGCGTGTCGCGGATGGTGGCGGTGATCGCCGAGCAGCACCACGACGAGCTGGGCCTGCGCTGGCCGTCTTCGGTCGCGCCGTTCGACGTCCACCTGGTGATCGCCAACAAAGACGCGGATGCCCGCGCCGGGGCCACCGCGCTGGCCGCCGACCTGGACCGGTTGGGCGTCGAGGTGCTGCTCGACGACCGTCAAGCATCACCGGGGGTCAAGTTCAAGGACGCCGAGTTGCTGGGCGTGCCATGGATCCTGGTGGTGGGGCGCGGCTGGGGCAACGGCGTGGTGGAACTGCGCGACCGCTTCAGCGGACAGACGCGCGAGCTGGCCACCGGTCCGTCGCTGGCCACCGACGTCGCGGCCGCCCTGACCGGGTAGTTCTGAAAACCCTTGCGCCGCTAGTCGTTTCCGCCGGGAAAGCTCGTCGTGATGGGCCAGGCGCCCAGCACCCGGTTCCACCGAGCGGCCATCACCGCGCTTTGCGTCAGTGCCGTGGCGGCGAACGCGCGGTCGTCGGCCGTCTCGGCGTGCTCGATCACCACGCGCCAGGCCGACGCGCCATCGTTTTCCATCCGCGCCGCCAGCCGCGCCGCATCCGCCGCGCTGCCCACCAGGATCGGCAACTGGTAGCCGGGGGCGGCGACCGGCGCGTTGACCTTGCGGGCGGTCAGCATCGCGATCACGTCGTCGCGGCGCTGGCGGTGCTGGGACAGGGCTTCCACCACCAGGCCGTTGACGCTGGGCGGCGACAACGCCGAGACCATGCCATAGCCGTAGATCGTCGAGTGTTCGATGGCCAGCGCGTCGCACAGCGCCGCGTTGTCCGCGTCCTTGCCGGAGCTCATATCGACGGGCCCCCGGGCACCAGGGCGACCGTGTACGACGCGGTGCAGGACGCGATGATCGAGGCGAGCAACCCCGCGCGGTAGCCGGATTCGCCCGCCACCAATCGGCTGGCGCTGTCCGCCGAGGCACGCAAGGCGTTGATCACGTCGGACACCGGCGGCGGAGGCGGCGGCGGCCCCGCCGGTTCGGCGGGGCTCGGGCTGGGGCCCGTCGTCTCGCTGGTCGAGGAGGCGGTGATCTTGCCGGCGGCCCGCGAGATCTCCGTGGACAGGGCGCGGGCGTGCGCGGCACGCTGACTCGCGACCACCGCCAGCGCGGCGGCGATCTGCGGTGGATTGCCGACGGCCGCCGCGGCGGCACCGGCCAGCGCGCTGTCCTTGCGAGCCTGGTCCAGCGGCCCCAGCAGCTCTTCGACGGACGGGGGCTTGGGCGGGGACTCGCCGCAGGCGGAGGTCACCACCCCGAGCGCAGCTAGAGCCGCGCCGCCGGCGAGCACGCCCCGCCGGTTGACGACCGGAAATGCGCTAGACACAAACACATCCTGCCATCGGTGCGGGGGCGGGTACGAGGCCAGGACGCGATCCGGCCGTCAGACGCGATTCCTGGCGTATCGTTGATAGCTGCTCTCGCGGAACGGCAGCCTTCGCGTTCCGCCAGGACACTGGAGCCGCCCGCAGTGCAACGGGGCGGCGACGCCCTCCAGCTGACCGAACAACTCAAGATGAGGAGCTCGCCGTGACCACCGGGCTACCATCGCAGACGCAGGTGATCGAGCTACTCGGTGACGAGTTCGCGCGCGCTGGATACGAGATCGAAGACGTGGTCATCGACGCCCGGACGCGTCCGCCGCGGATCATGGTCGTCGCCGACGGTGACAAAGCCCTCGACCTGGACACCATCGCGACGCTGTCGCGCTCGGCGTCGGCTTTGCTGGACGGCCTCGACGACGTCGCGGACCGCTATGTGCTCGAGGTGAGTTCGCCGGGCGTGGACCGCCCGCTGACCAGTGCGAAGCATTTCCGTCGCGCCCGCGGCCGCAAGGTCGACGTCATTCTCGCTGACGGTGCGCGACTGACCGGTCGCGTCGGCGAGACGCGCGGCGAGACCGTCGCGCTGGTGGTCCGCGCAGGACGGGACTACCGGGTGCGCGAATTGCCGCTCGCTGATATCGCCAAAGCCGTTGTCCAGGTGGAGTTTTCGCCCCCAGCCCAAGCGGAGTTGGACCTGGCGGGCCAGGCCGACAGGACGGAGGCCGGAGCATGAACCGCGCCGGCGACGATGCAGAGCGTAGCGATGAAGAGGAGCGGCGCTGATGAACATCGACATGGGCGCGCTGCACGCCATCGAGGTGGATCGCGGCATCTCGGTCAACGAGCTGCTCGAGACGATCAAGTCGGCGCTGCTCACCGCCTACCGGCACACCGAGGGCCACCAGAACGACGCGCGCATCGAGATCGACCGCAAGACCGGCGCCGTCAAGGTCGTCGCCCGCGAGACCGACGAGGACGGCAACGTCATCAGCGAATGGGACGACACCCCCGAGGGTTTCGGCCGCATCGCCGCCACCACCGCCCGTCAGGTAATGCTGCAGCGGTTTCGGGACGCGGAGAACGAGCGCACCTACGGTGAGTTCTCCACCCGCGAGGGCGAGATCGTCGCGGGCGTCATTCAGCGGGACAACCGCGCCAACGCCCGCGGCCTGGTCGTCGTCCGGATGGGCAGCGAGACCAAGGCCTCCGAAGGCGTGATCCCGGCGGCCGAACAGGTGCCCGGCGAAAGCTACGAACACGGCAACCGGGTGCGCTGCTACGTCATCGGCGTGACCCGCGGGTCCCGGGAGCCGCTGATCACGCTGTCCCGAACGCATCCCAACCTGGTCCGCAAGCTGTTCTCCCTGGAAGTCCCCGAGATCGCCGACGGGTCGGTGGAAATCGTGGCGGTGGCCCGGGAGGCCGGCCACCGCTCCAAGATCGCGGTGAAGTCCAACGTTCCCGGGCTGAACGCGAAAGGGGCCTGCATCGGCCCGATGGGCCAGCGGGTCCGCAACGTGATGAGCGAGCTTTCCGGGGAGAAGATCGACATCATCGACTACGACGAGGACCCGTCTCGTTTTGTGGCGAACGCGCTGTCGCCGGCCAAGGTGGTCTCCGTGTCGATCATCGACCCGAACGCCCGCGCCGCGCGCGTGGTGGTGCCCGACTTCCAGCTGTCCCTGGCCATCGGCAAGGAGGGCCAGAACGCGCGGTTGGCCGCACGCCTCACCGGGTGGCGCATCGACATCCGCGGCGATACGCCGGGGGGATCGGAGTCGCATTCGGAGAGCCATCCCGAACACGGGGCCACCCACGGGATGGCGCACGACCGCTAGCGGATCCCCGCGCGCACCCTTGGGCGGTTCTGACCATCGGATAAGTGACGCTAGACTGAGCCGTGATCCAGCGTGAGCCTTCGGTCCGGGCGCACAGGCGTGTGGACGGACCTGTCCGGACGTGTGTCGGGTGCCGAAAGCGAGAGCTGGCCGTCGAACTGCTTCGCGTGGTGGCTGTGTCGGACGGGAACGGCGAATATGCCGTGATCGTTGACACGAGGGCCAACCGGCCGGGGCGGGGTGCATGGCTGCATCCCGTACCGCAGTGCGTGCAACAGGCGATTCGGCGGCGGGCTCTCACCAGGGCGCTGCGCATCGACCGTCCACCGGACACATCCGCGCTGGTCGAGCACGTGGAATCGCTCGACCAGCACGGCAACAGAACAGGTAGCAAAGAACATGAGCACACCGTGAAGTCCCGATGACCATGCGTCATAGCTAAACCCGAGGCGCGGCCCCACGACTGTCGCCTCTTAGACAGGAGATGTAGTGGCAGGTAAGGCCCGCGTACACGAGTTGGCCAAGGAACTCGGTGTTACCAGCAAGGAAGTTCTCGCCCGGCTGAATGAACAGGGCGAATTCGTAAAATCCGCATCGTCAACCGTGGAAGCGCCGGTCGCTCGTCGACTGCGTGAATCCTTCGGGGGCGGCAAGCCGGCTGCCCAGAAGACGGCGGCCAAGGCGGCCGCCAAGGCTCCGGCCAAGGGTCCGGACAAATCGCTTGACCAGGCACTCGATAAGGCCATCGGCAATGGCGAGGCCAACGGCGAAGCCGCAGGCGGGACGACGACCGCCGCCGCCCAAGCGGCCCCGGCCGCGCCCGCGGAAGCGCCGGCGCAACCCGGTCCGGTGCCCGGCCGCCCCTCACCCGGACAGCCGACGCCGCCCGCCCCCGGGCAGCCGGCCGGCCAGCCCGGCCCCCACCCCGGCATGACGCCGGGTCCGCGCCCGGGTCCGGCGCCGAAGCCCGGCGTCCGCACCCCGCGCGTCGGCAACAACCCGTTCTCTTCCGCGCAACCCGTCGACCGGCCGATCCCGCGCCCGGTGCCCCGCCCCGGGGCGCCCCGGCCCGGGGGCGCGCGCCCCGGCGCCTCGCCCGGCAACATGCCGCCCCGTCCCGGCGGTGCCGCAGGTCAAGGCCGCCCGGCCCGGCCCGGCGCCCCGCGACCCGGCGGTGGCCGTCCCGGCGGTCCCGGCGGCCGTGACGGCGGCGGCGGCAACTACCGCGGCGGCGGCGGCGGAGTCGGCGCCCCACCCGGGGGTGGCGGTGCGGGAGGTTTCCGCGGCCGTCCCGGTGGCGGTGGCGGCGGCGGCCGTCCCGGTCAGCGCGGCGGCGCCGCCGGTGCGTTCGGCCGTCCCGGCGGTGCGCCCCGGCGTGGTCGCAAGTCCAAGCGGGCGAAACGCGCCGAGTACGAGAACATGCAGGCGCCGGTCGTCGGCGGCGTGCGGTTGCCGCACGGCAACGGCGAGACCATCCGGCTGGCCCGCGGCGCGTCGCTGAGCGACTTCGCCGACAAGATCAACGCCAACCCGGCCTCGCTGGTGCAGGCGCTGTTCAACCTCGGCGAGATGGTGACCGCCACCCAGTCCGTCGGTGACGAGACGCTCGAGCTGCTGGGCAGCGAGATGAACTACGTCGTCCAGGTGGTCAGTCCGGAGGACGAGGACCGCGAGCTGCTGGAATCCTTCGACCTGACCTATGGCGAGGACGAGGGCACCGAGGAAGACCTGCAGACCCGGCCGCCGGTGGTGACCGTGATGGGTCACGTCGACCACGGTAAAACCCGGCTGCTGGACACCATCCGGAACGCCAGCGTGCGCGAGGCCGAGGCCGGGGGCATCACCCAGCACATCGGTGCGTACCAGGTGTCCGTCGACTTCGACGGCACCGAGCGGCCGATCACCTTCATCGACACCCCGGGTCACGAGGCGTTCACCGCCATGCGTGCCCGCGGCGCGAAGGCCACCGACATCGCGATCCTGGTGGTCGCCGCCGACGACGGCGTGATGCCGCAGACGGTGGAGGCCATCAACCACGCGCAGGCGGCCGACGTGCCGATCGTGGTGGCGGTCAACAAGATCGACAAGGAGGGCGCCGACCCGGCGAAGATCCGCGGCCAGCTCACCGAATACGGCTTGGTTGCAGAGGATTTCGGCGGCGACACGATGTTCGTCGACATCTCCGCCAAGGAAGGCACCAATATCAAGGCGCTCGAAGAGGCGGTGCTGTTGACCGCCGACGCCGCCCTGGACCTGCGGGCCAACCCCGACATGGAGGCCCAGGGTGTGGCGATCGAGGCGCACCTGGACCGCGGCCGCGGCCCGGTCGCCACGGTGCTGGTGCAGCGCGGGACGCTGCGCGTCGGCGACTCTGTGGTGGCCGGCGACGCCTACGGTCGCGTCCGCCGCATGGTCGACGAGCACGGTGACGACGTCGAGGAGGCGCTGCCGTCGCGTCCGGTGCAGGTCATCGGCTTCACGTCGGTGCCCGGCGCCGGTGACAACTTCCTCGTCGTCGACGAGGACCGCATCGCCCGCCAGATCGCCGACCGGCGCAGCGCCCGCAAGCGCAACGCGCTGGCGGCGCGGTCGCGCAAGCGGATCAGCCTGGAGGACCTGGACTCGGCGCTGAAGGAAACCAGCCAGCTGAACCTGATCCTCAAGGGCGACAACGCCGGTACGGTCGAGGCGCTCGAGGAGGCCCTGATGGGCATCCAGGTCGACGACGAGGTGGAACTGCGCGTCATCGACCGCGGCGTCGGCGGCATCACCGAAACCAACGTCAACCTGGCGTCGGCGTCGGACGCGGTGATCATCGGCTTCAACGTGCGCGCCGAAGGGAAGGCGACGGAGCTGGCCAACCGCGAGGGCGTCGAGATCCGGTACTACTCGGTCATCTACCAGGCGATCGACGACATCGAGAAGGCCCTGCGCGGCATGCTCAAGCCGATCTACGAGGAGAAGGAGCTGGGTCGCGCCGAGATCCGCGCGATCTTCCGGTCCTCGAAGGTGGGCATCATCGCCGGCTGCATGATCAGCTCCGGGGTGGTGCGGCGCAACGCGAAGGCCCGCCTGTTGCGGGACAACGTCGTGGTCACCGAGAACCTCACGATCAACTCGCTGCGACGGGAGAAGGACGACGTGACCGAGGTCCGCGAGGGCTTCGAGTGCGGTATGACGCTGGGCTACTCCGACATCAAGGAAGGCGACATCATCGAGTCCTACGAGCTCGTCGAGAAGGAGCGCGCCTGATGGCCGACCCGGCCCGGGCGCGCCGATTGGCCAAACGCATCAACACGATCGTCGCCTCGGCGATCGAGTTCGAGATCAAGGATCCCGGCCTGGACGGGGTGACCATCGTCGACACGAAGGTCACCGCCGACCTGCACGATGCGACGGTGTTCTACACCGTGATGGGCCGCACCCTGGACGACGAGCCGGACTACGCCGCCGCGGCGGCCGCACTGGAACGGGCCAAAGGCGCGCTGCGCACTCTGGTGGGGGCGGGCACCGGCGTGCGATTCACGCCCACGCTGACCTTCACCCGCGACACCACGTTGGACACCGTGCAGCGGATGGACGAGTTGCTGGCGCGTGCCCGCGCCGCCGACGCCGATCTGGCGCGGGTTCGTTCCGGGGCCAAGCCGGCGGGGGAGGCCGATCCCTACCGGGGGTCTAGTGATGAGGACACCGGTGACGACGACCGACGCGAAGACTGAGCTGGCCCGCGCCGCGGGAGCCGGGGGACGCGTTGACGCCCGCGGCGCGGTCGAATTGCTTTCGGACGCCGCGACTATCGCGGTAGTCGCCCATGTCCATCCCGACGCCGACACGATCGGCGCGGGCCTGGCGCTGGCTTTGGTGCTGGACAAGTGCGGCAAAAGCGTCGAGGTCGGTTTCGCCGAGCCGGCGACGCTGCCGGAGTCGCTGTCGTCGCTGCCCGGTTGTCACCTGCTGGTCGGTGCGGACGAGATGCGGCGCGACGTGGATCTGGTTGTCACCGTGGATGTTCCGAGCGTGAAGCGGCTGGGCGCGTTGAGTGATCTAACCGGTCCCGGCCGCGAGTCGCTGGTGATCGACCACCACGCCTCCAACGAGCTGTTCGGGACCGCGAACTTCGTTGACGTGTCGGCGGATTCGACCACGATGATGATTGCCGACATCCTCGACGCGTGGGACAAGCCGATCGAACCGGACGTCGCGCACTGCATCTACGCCGGGCTGACGACCGACACCGGGTCGTTCCGCTGGGCCACCCCCCGTGCGCTTCGACTGGCGGCCCGGTTGGTGGAGACGGGCGTCGACAACGCCGCCGTCAGCCGAACGCTGATGGACAGCCATCCCTTCACCTGGCTGCCGCTGCTGTCACGCGTGCTGGGCTCGGCGCACCTGCTGCCCGAGGCGGCCGGTGGTCGTGGGCTGGTGTATGCCATTGTCGGACACCAGGATTGGGTCACTTCGCGCCCCGAGGAAGTCGAAAGCATCGTCGACATCGTGCGCACCACGCAGCAGGCCGAGGTGGCCGCGGTGTTCAAGGAGGTCGACCCGCAGCAGTGGTCGGTGTCGATGCGCGCCAAGGCCGACGTGGACCTGGCGGCGGTCGCGTCCGCGTTCGGCGGGGGCGGCCACAGGCTGGCCGCCGGCTATTCGACGAGCGGGCCGATCGACGACGCGGTCGCGTCGCTGCGTGCGGCCCTGGGCTGATTGCCCGACTTCTCCGCACCTCGCTGCGCGAGCTGCTGCGTCGCCGGGCGGGCTAGAACGCCCAGCTGCCCGCCCGCTGCAGCACGAACCCGTGGTCTCCGCTGGTGGTGTCCAGGCAGGCGACGAGGTTGTCGGCTCCGACGGCGCACGTGACGTTCAGGTAGGTCAGCTTCTGACCCGCGCCCAACAACTTGCCGCCCGGCGGCAGGGTGGCCGGGTTGCCGTCACATCCGCCGTAGGACATGCGGCTCAACTGGTAACCCGGTCCCTTGAACTCGGCGGAACCCACCAGGCAATCGCCCGGGTGCGGGCGCCCGCCGAGAACCGGAACGTCGTCGATGCCGGGCATGTCGCCCTTGCACTTGATGTCCTGTGACGGCTGCGGCGCGGGCGCCGGTCCGCCATAGAAGTCGCAGGCCAGGGTGTACGGGGTAGAAAAACTGATCCGCGGCGGAGTGCCCGGGCCGCTGCTGGTGACGTAGCCGTCCGCCGGGACGGGCGTGAAACCGTCCAGGTTGGGAAATCCCGCCGGCGGCTGCGCGGTAGCGCGCGGCGCGGGACCCGCGATCGTTACCGCCGCGGCGAGCGCAACGGCGCACGCGAGCAGCCTCCCGATGACGTCGACGACCAAACGCATCAGCTGATCGTATTGGTTGCCCTCAGTTCACCCACAAGCCAGCGGCGATGAGAAGTGACACAACGCCGATGACCAGGCGCAACGCCGGCCATTTCCACATTCCGGCTCGACGGCGCGGGCCTGCGACCAGCGCCCCGATGCATGACACCAGCAGCGCCAGCGCAATCCCGCCCCCGATGACGACGGTCCCGGCGAAGGTGCGATGAAAACGGCGCTGACCGCCGGCTCCGCGACGAAGAGCAGCACGGTCGCGACGATTTCCGCGGTCGGTCGTCGCCACGGCGCGGCCGGCGGAAATTGGATCATCGACAAGGCCGCCGCGGCTAGCGGACCTGCGCCCGTCCCCGCTGCAGCACCGCCTCGCGGTTCGCGGCGATGTCGTCGCCGCTGGTCCGGAACTGGCGGGCTGCCATCGCTTCCAGCCACAGCCCCGCGCTGGTCTGCGAGTCGTCGATCCGGTGATAGGACGCCAGCAGCGCGCGCACCGCGTCCTGGTTATTGCCGACGATCGACGCCGCCACTGCGCGGGCGGCGGGCAACAGCCGGTCGTGCGGCACCACCTCGGTCACCAGCCCGGCGCGCAGCGCGTCGGTGGCCGACAGGTAGTCCCCGGTCATACTCATCCGGCGGGCCAGGCCGACGCCGACCTTCTGCGGCAGCCGCACGCTCAGTCCCCAGGTGGGCAGCAGGCCGACGCGGGCGTGGGTGTCGGCGAAACGGGCGTTCTCCGAAGCGATCAGGATGTCGCAGTACAGGGCCAGCTCCAGCCCGCCGGTCACCGCGGCGCCGTTGATCGCACCGATGACCGGCTTGCTCAGCGGTGGCCACCGCGGGGAGATGTCCGGCAGCGCCGAGGAACCGCCCAACTCCTTGAGATCCAGGCCCGCGCAGAACACCGGGTCGGCGCCGGTGACGATGACGACGTCGACGGCGCCGTCGGTTTCCGCGTCGGCCAGCGCCCCGAAGAACCGATCCCGCAGCGCCGAAGACAGCGCGTTGCGGGACTGCGGCCGGTTGAGGGTCAGGGTGCGCACCCGCTCGTCGGTTTCGATCAGCAGGATGTCGTCGCTCATGCGATCACCGTAAAGGGTCGCCGGCCGCGCCTATCGTTGAGGCATGTGCCGGAACATCACCGAGTTGCGCGGGCTGCAACCGTCGGCCACCGCCGAGGAGATCGCGGCGGCGGCCCGCCAGTATGTGCGCAAGGTCAGCGGGATCACCCGACCGTCGGCCTCGAACGCAGACGCCTTCGAGGCGGCGGTTGCCGAGGTCACCGAGACGACGACGCGGTTGTTGGCGGCGCTGCCCCCGCGGCGTCAGCCGCCCAAGTCCGTCCCGCCGTTGCGAAGGCCCGAGGTGGTCGCCCGGCTGGCCGGGGCGCAATGACGCTCACCGCGACCATGCCCGCCCTCAAGGAGTGGAGCGCCGCCGTGCACGCCCTGCTGGACGGTCGCCAGCGGGTGCTGCTGCGCAAGGGCGGCATCGGGGAGAAGCGGTTCGAGCTGGCCGCTTCCGAGTTCCTGCTGTTCCCGACGGTCGCGCACAGCCATGCGGAGCGCGTGCGGCCCGAGCATCGCGACCTGCTCGAGGCGGCCGCCGCCGACAGCACCGAGGACCGCCTGGTGATCCGGGCGGCAGCGAAAGTCGTTGCCGCCGTGGCGGTTAACCAACCCGACCGCCTAGCGGAAATCGAGGACCTGCACATCTGGACCCCCGAGTCGGTCCGCGCCGACCGGCTCGACTTCCGCCCCAAGCACAAGCTCGCCGTGCTGGTGGTGTCGGTGCACCCGCTGGCCGAGCCGGTGGAGATCACCCGGATGCCCGACTACGGCGGCTGCAAAAGCTGGGTGGAGCTGCCCATGCGGGCGCCGCTCGCCCCGCCGGTGCATGACGAGGCATCGCTAGCCGAGGTCGCCGCCCGCGTCCGCCGCGCCGTTGGCTGACAGGTCGAGCGGGCCGACGGGCAGCAACAGCCGGGAGCGTCCGTAGCTCACGGTGTGGGTGGCCGGCTCGGACTGTCGGCCCGTCAGAATCGGCTCGTCGGTGCCCAGGTTGCGCGCGTAGCGGGGAAACCAGCTGCCGGCGATCAGCAGGCGGATGCGGGAGCCGGCGCGGAAGCGGTGGGCGATGCCGTCGAGTTCGACGCGGACGGTCCCCTTCGACGACTTCTTGGCGGTCCGCAACCGCCGGTAGCCGTCGCTGACGTTCTTCGACCGGCCTTTGGCGTCGACCTCGCTCACCCGGACGAAGAGATCGACGTGGGGAGTGTCGGCGCCGTGCGTTAGCTCGACGACCGGGGTCCCGTAGACGCACAGGTCGTGGGTGAGGGTGAGGCTGGTGAAGGCCAGGACGTCGTCGCGCGACGCGAGCCGGCTGTCGTCGCGGTAACCGCCGTTCGGCGACAGCAACGGGCCGCCCGTGGTGGGTGTCGGGTCGGCGGGGTCGTAGCGGAAAGACGCCGGCGCCAGCCGCGCCAGGTCCGTCGGCGCGGTTTCACCGAGGTGGCCGCCGGGCCGCAGATACAGCGCGCGCTCGGTGGTGGCGGGCGGCCAGTCGGCCACGTTGCGCCAACCCTGGCCGGTGACATACGCGTGGACCCGGCCGGGCCGGCGCGGGGCGGGGCCGCCACCGAGGTGGGCGCCCAGCCAGTCCAGCGACTCCCGGGTGCAGGTGCTCAACCCGGTGGTGAGCAGCTGGGTGTGCGTCCAGGGGCCCATCGTCAGCGCGACGTCGACGCCCCGGCCGCGCAGGTGCTCGTACTGCTGCAGCGTCTGCCTGACGAAGATGTCCTGCCAACCGCCGATCAGCAGCAGGGGCACGTCGACTCGGTCCAGCGCGTCGCCGCAGCGCAGGGCGTCCCAGAACGGATCGTTCGGGTCGGTGTGCTCGACCCACGACTCGAACCACGGCGCGCCCGCACCGAGCAGCGCCCGGGCCGTGTCGCCCACCGGCAGCCCGAGGGCCGCCTGTGTCACCCGGCTGCGGTTCTGCAGCTGGCGCAGCGCCGACCGGGCGCGCACCGGGTCCTCCTGGTGGGCGACCATGTCGCTCCAGCCCAGAAAGTCGTTGATCGCGAACGAGCCGGTGCCCCACACCGAGGCGTTGAAATCGTGCGGCCCCACGATGACGACCGCCGCGGCCAGCTCCGGCGGGGGATCGGTCATCAGCGCCCACTGGGTGAACCCGAGGTAGGACAGCCCGATGGTGGCGAACCGGCCGGTGAACCAGGGCTGCTCGCGCAGCCAGGCCACCGTGTCGGCACCGTCGGCGGCCTCGTTGGCCATCGGTTCGAAATCCCCGCCCGACCCGAACGTGCCGCGGACGCTCTGCAGCACGACGTGGTAGCCGCGGGCCGCGTACAGCGCGCCGAACACCAGGGAGAACGGGAAGGAGCGCCCGTAGGGCCCCCTCGCCAGCAGGGTGCCGGCGGGGGAGTCGGTGTTCGGCGTGTAGTGATCGGCCACCAGGTCGACCCCATCACGCATAGGCACCCGGACGCGTTCGACGGTGTACTCGGTGGTCGCCGGCGGCAGGCCAAGCAGCCGGCCCACAGCCTTGCCGCCGAGGTGTCGCAGGGCGTGCAGCGTGGGCTGGGCGGGTCGCGTCGAGGTGATACTCACGGTGCCCAGGTTAAGGCCCGCGTGGGCTTTAGAACTTGTAGTAAGGCGCGAGGTCGTTGGCCCGCTGCAGGTCGGTCGACATGCAGTCGACCTCGGGATTGGAGTAAACGGTCGAGTAGTAGAGAGCCTGCTGCAGCACGCCGTAACTGGTCTTGAACGCGACCATGCAGGAGTAATACCAGTAGCTGTTGTGATACGTCGGCTTGAGCACCCAGTACTGCGCGGCGCGGTGGCCGGCGATGGTGGTCTCGACGGCGTCGGGAGGCAGCGACTCCTCGTAGGTGCGCCAGATGATGGGCTCGACGGCCACCTGGTAGTTGCCCGCGTCGAAGTGGCAGCGCAGGCCGTCTTCGTGCTCGGGCGGTGTGAACGCCAGCCCCAGCCGCTGGATGACGTCGAACGGGATGTCCTCGCACGCGTCGAACGGGCGCGGATCGGTGGTCGCCACGATCGGGCTCTTCATCGTGGTTTCCATCGGCGCCGCCGTCGAGCGTAGCTCGACGCGCCCGCCCCCGGTAGGCCCCGGCGCGGCGCCCTGCCACCCGGCCGTACCGGCGATGGCCGCTGCGACCACGGCACCGATCGCCCCGATCAGACGCACCTTGGCGAACACGACACCCCCTGACGGCTCCCTGGCCCTTGCCGGGAGTGTACAAGTCGCCTCCCGCACGGTCACCGATAAACAAGAACACGTTCCAATGCCGGCGAGCAAGGCGCGGCCCCAACCGGCCCCGGACCGCGGGTCATTAGGCTGGTTAATCGTGGCTGGTCAAAATGCGGGGCAGGAATCGACCAATGGGGGGCAACCCACGCTGTGGGCCGTGTCCGACCTGCACACCGGCCACCTCGGCAACAAGCCGGTCACCGAATCGCTGCACCCGTCCTCGCCGGACGATTGGCTGATCGTCGCGGGTGACGTCGCCGAACGCACCGACGAGATCCGCTGGGCCCTCGACCTGCTGCGCCGGCGCTTCGCCAAGGTGATCTGGGTGCCCGGCAACCACGAGTTGTGGACCACGACGCGGGACCCAGTGCAGGTCTTCGGGCGGGCCCGCTACGAGTACCTGGTCCACATGTGCGACGAGTTGGGCATCGTCACGCCCGAGCATCCCTTCCCGGTGTGGACCGAGCGCGGCGGCCCGGCCACGATCGTGCCGATGTTCCTGCTCTACGACTACAGCTTCTTGCCCGAGGGGGCGGCGAGCAAAGCCGAGGGCCTGACCATCGCGCGGGAGCGCAACGTGGTCGCCACCGACGAATTCCTGCTGTCGCCGGAGCCGTACCCCACCCGGGAAGCGTGGTGCCAGGAGCGGCTCGCCACCACGCGGAGCCGCCTCGAGCAACTCGACTGGATGACGCCGACCGTCCTGGTGAACCATTTCCCGCTGGTCCGCGAGCCCTGCGACGCGCTGTTCTACCCGGAGTTCTCGCTGTGGTGTGGGACCACCAAGACCGCCGACTGGCACACCCGCTACAACGCGGTCTGTTCGGTCTACGGTCACCTGCACATTCCGCGCACCACCTGGTACGACGACGTGCGCTTCGAGGAAGTGTCGGTGGGATATCCGCGGGAGTGGCGGCGCCGCAAGCCGCACAGCTGGCTGCGCCAGGTGCTGCCCGACCCGCAATACGCGCCGGGCTACCTGAACGACTTCGGCGGCCACTTCGAGATCACTCCCGAGATGCGGCAGCAGGCCGCGCAGTTCCGGGAACGGTTGCGGCAGCGGCAATCACGATGACGGACAAGCTGGTTTCCTCGGTACTGCCCGACATGGGCGAGCTCGCCTATTCAGAGCTGTACTCCGACCCGCCCGACCTCGTTCCCCTGCCCGAAGAGGAGCCGCTGATCGCCAAGTCGGTTGCCAAGCGGCGCAACGAGTTCGTCACCGTCCGGCACTGCGCCCGGGTCGCGCTGGGCGAGCTCGGGCTGCCGCCGGTGCCGATCCTCAAGGGCGAGAAGGGCGAACCGTGCTGGCCCGACGGCGTGGTGGGCAGCCTCACCCACTGCACCGGCTATCGCGGCGCGGTCGTGGGCCGCACCGAAGCGGTGCGCTCGGTGGGCATCGACGCCGAGCCGCACGACGTGCTGCCGGACGGCGTGCTGAACGCGATCAGCCTGCCCGAGGAGCGACACGAGATGACGACGTTGCCCGCCGGCCTGCATTGGGACCGAATCCTGTTCTGCGCCAAGGAAGCAACGTATAAGGCCTGGTTCCCGTTGACCAAGCGCTGGCTCGGTTTCGAGGACGCCCACATCGTGTTCGACCTCGACCCGCCGGACGGGGAGACCACCGGGGTGTTCGTGTCCAAGATCCTGATCGACGGGCAGACCCTCGACGGCCCACCGCTGACCGCGCTGAGGGGCCGGTGGTCGGTCGAGCGGGGACTGGTGCTGACCGCCATCGTGCTATGAGTGCGGGGCCTGGTCCGGGATTGGTCGTCGTCGACAAGCCGGCCGGGATGACCAGCCACGACGTGGTGGGACGCTGCCGCCGCATCTTCGCCACCCGCCGGGTGGGGCACGCCGGGACGCTGGATCCGATGGCCACCGGCGTGCTGGTGATCGGCGTCGACCGCGCCACCAAGATCCTCGGCCTGTTGACGGCGGCCGCCAAGTCGTACACCGCCACCATCCGGCTGGGCCAGACCACCTCCACCGAGGACGCCGAAGGGGAAGTGCTGCACAGCGTCTCGGCCGCGCACCTGACGCGCGAGGCGATCGCGGCCGCGGTCGCCTGCCTGCGCGGGGACATCCAGCAGGTGCCGTCGGCGGTCAGCGCGATCAAGGTGGACGGGCGGCGCGCCTATCGGCTGGTTCGCGAGGGGCAGACCGTCGAACTCGAGGCCCGGCCGGTACGCATCGACCGGTTCGAGGTGCTCGATGTTCGGCCCGGATCCGACGTCGACGGCGTCATCGATGTTGATGTGGAGGTCGACTGCTCGTCGGGAACCTACGTTCGCGCGCTGGCCCGCGACGTCGGCGCCGC
Source organism: Mycobacterium sp. 852014-50255_SCH5639931 (assembly GCF_001665605.1). GTDB lineage: Bacteria > Actinomycetota > Actinomycetes > Mycobacteriales > Mycobacteriaceae > Mycobacterium > Mycobacterium paraffinicum. Next base: position 219,955 of record NZ_LZSV01000035.1, on the reverse strand, counting down.
GCTCGGCGTGGGCGGGCACCTGACGGCGCTGCGGCGCACCCGGGTCGGCCGCTTCACCCTGCAGCAGGCCCGCCAACTCGACGACCTGGCCGAGCGGCCCGGCCTGTCGTTGACCCTGGATGAGGCGTGCCTGCTGATCTTCCCGCGCCGCGACCTGACCGCCGGGGAGGCCGATTCGGCGGCCAACGGGCGAGCGCTCGCGCCTGCCGGCATCGACGGTGTTTACGCCGCCTGCGACGCCGACGGCCGGGTGATCGCACTGCTGCGCGACGAGGGCGCACGCACCAAGTCGGTGGTTGTCATCCGCCCGGCGACGCTGTAGCGGGCTTCGAGGGTCCCCATCGAGGGGCCGGCGGGGTTAAGTTGCACACTGGGGGCCTGGCCGTTGGAAAGGGACAAAGATGTCTAACAAGGTTTACGTCGTCGGCGTCGGCATGACGAAGTTCGAGAAGCCGGGCCGCCGTGAAGGCTGGGACTACCCGGACATGGCGCGCGAGTCCGGGACGAACGCGCTCACCGATGCGGGGATCGACTACCGCGAGGTGCAGCAGGGCTACGTCGGCTACGTCGCCGGCGATTCGACGTCCGGGCAGCGGGCGCTCTACGAGCTGGGCATGACCGGCATCCCGATCGTCAACGTCAACAACAACTGCTCGACCGGCTCGACCGCGCTGTTCCTGGCGGCCCAGGCGATCCGCGGCGGGATCGTCGACTGCGCCATCGCGCTCGGCTTCGAGAAGATGCAACCCGGCCCGCTGAGCGGCGGCTTCCAGGACCGCGAATCGCCGATGGGCAAGCACGTGAAGGCGATGGCCGAGATCGACGAGTTCGCGATGCCCGTCGCGCCCTGGATGTTCGGTGCCGCCGGCCGCGAGCACATGCGCCAATATGGCAGCACCGCAGAGCATTTCGCCAAGATCGGTTACAAGAACCACAAGCACTCCGTCAACAATCCGTTCGCGCAGTTCCAGGAGTCCTACACGCTCGAGGACATCCTGGCGGCGCGGATGATCTCCGACCCCCTGACCAAGTTGCAGTGCTCGCCCACGTCCGACGGCTCCGGCGCGGCGATCCTGGCCTCGGAGGGCTTCGTCGACCGCCACGGGTTGGCCGCCCAGGCCGTGGAGATCGTCGGCCAGGCCATGACGACGGACTTCGCGTCGACGTTCGACGGGAGCGCCAAGAACCTGATCGGCTATGACATGAATGTGCAAGCGGCGCAACAGGTTTACGGCCAGTCCGGGCTCGGCCCGGAGGACTTCCAGGTGATCGAGCTGCATGACTGCTTCTCGGCCAACGAGCTGCTGCTCTACGAGGCGCTCGGCCTGTGTGGCCCGGGCGAGGCGCCGAAGCTGATCGACAACGGCGACACCACCTACGGGGGACGCTGGGTGGTCAACCCGTCGGGCGGCCTGATCTCGAAGGGGCATCCGCTGGGCGCGACCGGGCTGGCGCAGTGCGCCGAGCTGACCTGGCAGCTGCGCGGCACCGCCGACAAGCGTCAGGTCGACAACGTCAGCGCCGCACTGCAACACAACATCGGGCTGGGCGGCGCGGCCGTCGTCACCGCGTACCAGCGCGCGGAGCGCTAGCCCTGAGCTAGCCCACCACCCAGACCGCCCGGGCCGCCGGGCTGCCCAGGTCGACCGTCGTCTCCGCGCCGTCGCCGGCTTCGATCGCCACCGAGATCATGCCGGCGAATTCCCGGCGGGTCAGGACCCGCAGTCGCGAATCGAGGTTGATGCCGACGTCGGCGAAATAGCGCAGCATCTCCGGGTCGGCGTCGGAGATCCGGGCCACCGTTCCGGTGTCTCCGTCGCCGCACGCCCACAGCTGGCGGGCCGGCGGCGTGGGCACCTGCCCGTCGGAGGCCGGGATCGGGTCCCCGTGCGGGTCGCGTTGCGGGAACCCGAGCTTGGCGTCGATGCGGGCCACCAGCCGATCCGACACCGCGTGTTCGAGCACCTCGGCCTCGTCGTGCACCTCGTCCCAGCCGTAGCCGAGCTCGTTGACCAGGAAGGTCTCCAGCAGCCGATGCCGGCGCACCATCGCCAGCGCCGCCCGCCGGCCCGCCTCGGTCAGGGTCACGGCCCCGTATTTCTCGTGATCGACCAGGCCCTGCTCGGCGAGTTTGCGGATCGACTCCGAGGCCGTGCTGGCGGAGACCCCGATCTTCTCGGCCAGCATCTTGGTGCTGACCTTCTCCCGGGACCACTCCTGGGCATTCCAGATGACCTTGAGATAGTCCTGGCCGACCGCGGTGAGACCGCCACGCTCTTCGTCAGCCCTCACACCGAGAAAGTTTAGGCAACCCAAGCCTGATCGTGTGCTCCTCGACACCCTCGCGCCGGCGGATCTCCCGGCGGCCCGCGGCGGGCCGTAGGCTTGCGGTCGTGCAGCGGTGGCGCGGCCAAGACGAGATTCCCACGGACTGGGGCAGATGCGTGCTCACCATCGGGGTGTTCGATGGCGTGCACCGGGGCCACGCGGAGATAATCGCGCATGCCGTCAAGGCCGGGCGCGCCCGCAACGTGCCGACCGTGCTGATGACATTCGATCCGCACCCGATGGAAGTCGTCTACCCGGGCAGCCATCCCGCGCAGCTGACGACGCTGACCCGCCGCGCCGAACTCGTCGAGGAGCTGGGCATCGATGTCTTCCTGGTGATGCCGTTCACCAGCGACTTCATGAAACTCACGCCGGAGCGCTACGTCCATGAGCTGCTGGTGGAACACCTGCACGTGGTCGAGGTCGTGGTGGGGGAGAACTTCACCTTCGGCAAGAAGGCGGCCGGCAACGTCGAGACCCTGCGGCGCGCAGGCGAGCGATTCGGCTTCGCGGTGGAGTCGATGTCACTGCTCAGCGAGCACCTGAGCAACGAGACCGTGACGTATTCGTCCACGTATATCCGGTCCTGCGTGGACGCCGGTGACGTGGTGGCGGCCATGGAGGCGCTGGGCCGTCCGCATCGCGTCGAGGGCGTCGTTGTCCGCGGCGAGGGGCGGGGCATGGAGCTGGGATTCCCGACCGCCAACGTGGCGCCGCCTATGTATTCGGCGATCCCGGCCGACGGCGTGTATGCCGCCTGGTTCACCCTGCTCGGGCACGGACCGGTGACCGGCACCGTCGTCCCGGGCGAGCGCTACCAGGCCGCGGTGTCCGTGGGCACCAACCCGACCTTCTCCGGGCGCACGCGCACCGTCGAGGCCTTCGTCCTGGACACCACCGCCGACCTCTACGGCCAGTACGTGGCGCTGGACTTCGTCGCCCGCATCCGCGGTCAGCGCAGGTTCGACTCGGTGAAGGAGCTGATCGACGCGATGGGCAAGGACACCGACCGGGCGCGCAAGATGCTCTCGGCGCAGGACTGAACGGCCGCAGCTTCAGGAAGCAACCAGGTCGTCGATCTGGTTGATGGCCGACGTGGAGCCCTCGACGACGCCCATATCCAGCACTCGCTGAAGATCGTCGGCGGATCCGAAGGTGCACACGTAGATCGCGCGCGTGCCGCCGCCGTGCTCGGTGAAGGTGTAGGTGTTCTCCGCGACCGGCAGGTCGGGGTTCGGGTTGAAGTCCAGGTCGGCGAACCCGTCGAGAAACGAGAAGCTGTTCGGCTCGTCGACGGCGGTGATCTCCCAGTAGCCGGCGTACTTCTCGCCGTCCGGACCGGTCATGAAGTAGGTCGTGCGACTTCCCGGCGTGAGGCTGTGGTTCACCACGGTCGCCGGGTGCGACGGCGGTCCCCACACCTTCTCCAGTTGACGCGGATCGGCGTAGATCTGCCAGATGCGCTGCACCGGGGCGGCGAAGTCGGCGGTGATGGTCAGCGTCAGGGCGTCCGGGTCATGCTTGACGTCGGTGACGGGCATGGTCAGTCCTCCTTGGTTGGGTCGGTCGAGATGAGTTCGTCGATGCGGGCGATGCGGCCCCGCCAAACCTGCTCCAGCTCGGTGAGCATGCCGGCGACCGACCGCACCGCCGCCACGTCACCGCTGGCCAACTGCTCGCGACCGTTTCGGCGTTTTTTGATCAGGCCGGCCTTCTCCAGCACGACCACGTGCTTCTGCACGGCCGCAAAGCTCATGTCGTATTTCAGGGCGAGCGAGGAAACCGAGTGTTCCCCGGCCAGCGTCCGGCGCATGATGTCGCGCCGGGTCCGGTCGGCGAGCGCGTGAAAGAGGGCGTCCACCCGATCCTCTACGTCTACGGTCACCCGATTAACCTACAACCAAATGGTTGTAGGTTGTCAAGTGGTGGGAGCTGGCCTGCGATTTCAGTGGACATCGGAGCCGCTGATAGACTCGCCCCCCGGATATGGCGTGTGCTGCAGTCCGCGGTGGCCACGTACGAATTTTTTTCGCGGCACCGATTGATGGAGATGTTTTCGTGGCGCTGACAGCCGAGCAAAAAAAGGAAATCCTGGGCACCTACGGCCTGCACGACTCCGACACGGGTTCCCCGGAGGCGCAAGTCGCGCTGCTGACCAAGCGGATCGCCGACCTGACCGAGCACCTGAAGGTCCACAAGCACGATCACCACTCCCGGCGGGGCCTGCTCCTGCTGGTCGGCCGGCGTCGCAGGCTGCTCAAGTACGTCGCCCAGATCGACGTGGAGCGGTACCGCTCGCTGGTCGAGCGCCTGGGTCTGCGCCGCTGACCCGGGCCTGCTTTCGGGCCAAGTCCGCCCGTGTAGAGTGGGAGCGTTCTGGGCCGGGTTCGGCCCGAGCGAACGGTGCGGCCACGCAGATCCGCGTGCGCCGTTCCAGCGTGTCATGACGGGAGCAGCCCAGTCTGTATCGGGCGGTCTTCGGTAGTGGCTGCCGGGCTCTCCGGATCTGGGGCAGGTCGGCCGCTTCGATCGATGGCCGTAGCCGCATTCAGACTTTTTCCTCTCGTAGGAAGCTCTCGGGTTACTTGCGCGTGACGACGCGAAAAAGCTAAATACCCAGAGAGGCCGTACGGACACCTATGTCTGTAGCTGAAATTGAAGAAGGCGTGTTCGAGTCGACCGCCGTTATCGACAACGGGAGCTTCGGCACCCGCACAATCCGTTTTGAGACCGGCCGGCTGGCCCAGCAGGCCGCCGGCGCCGTCGTCGCCTACCTCGACGACGAGAACATGCTGTTGTCGGCGACCACCGCCAGCAAGAACCCGAAGGAGCACTTCGACTTCTTCCCGCTGACCATCGACGTCGAGGAGCGGATGTATGCCGCCGGGCGGATCCCCGGCTCGTTCTTCCGTCGCGAGGGCCGGCCCTCCACCGACGCGATCCTGACCTGTCGCCTCATCGACCGGCCGCTTCGCCCGTCGTTCGTCGCCGGACTGCGCAACGAGATCCAGGTCGTCGTGACGATCATGAGCCTGGACCCCAACGACCTGTACGACGTGGTGGCGATCAACGCCGCCTCGGCCTCCACCCAGATCTCCGGCCTGCCGTTCTCCGGCCCGGTCGGCGGCGTGCGCGTGGCCCTGATCGACGGCACCTGGGTCGCCTTCCCGACCGTCGAGCAGCTCGAGCGGGCCGTGTTCGACATGGTGGTGGCCGGCCGCAAGGTCGATGGGGATGTCGCCATCATGATGGTCGAGGCCGAGGCCACCGATAACGTCATCGAACTCGTCGAGGGCGGCGCCCAGGCGCCGACGGAAGCCGTGGTGGCCGAAGGCCTGGAGGCGGCGAAGCCGTTCATCGCCGTGCTGTGCACCGCGCAGGAGGAGCTGGCCGGCGCGGCCGCCAAGCCGACCGGCGAGTACCCCGTCTTCCCCGAGTACGGCGAGGACGTCTACTACTCGGTTGCCTCGGTGGCCACCGACGAGCTGGCCAAGGCGCTGACCATCGGCGGCAAGGCCGAGCGCGACCAGCGCACCGACGAGCTGAAGGCCGAGGTGCTGCAGCGGCTCGCCGAGACCTACGAGGGCCGGGAGAAGGAGGTCGGCGCCGCGTTCCGTTCGCTGACCAAGAAGCTGGTCCGGCAGCGCATCCTGACCGACCACTTCCGCATCGACGGCCGGGGCATCACCGACATCCGCGCGCTGTCGGCCGAGGTCGCCGTGGTGCCGCGGGCACACGGCAGCGCGCTGTTCGAGCGCGGCGAAACCCAGATCCTGGGTGTGACCACGCTGGACATGGTCAAGATGGCCCAGCAGATCGACTCGCTGGGGCCGGAAACCTCCAAGCGCTACATGCACCACTACAACTTCCCGCCCTTCTCCACCGGCGAGACCGGCCGCGTGGGTTCGCCCAAGCGGCGCGAGATCGGGCACGGCGCGCTCGCCGAGCGGGCCCTGATCCCGGTGCTGCCCAGCGTCGAGGAGTTCCCGTACGCCATCCGCCAGGTGTCCGAAGCGCTGGGCTCCAACGGCTCGACGTCGATGGGATCCGTCTGCGCGTCCACGCTGGCGCTGCTCAACGCGGGTGTGCCGCTCAAGGCGCCGGTCGCCGGCATCGCGATGGGGCTGGTCTCCGACGACGTCGAGATCGACGGCAAGAACGAGCGTCGCTTCGTCACGCTGACCGACATCCTCGGTGCCGAGGACGCGTTCGGCGACATGGACTTCAAGTGCGCGGGCACCAAGGACTACGTCACCGCCCTGCAGCTGGACACCAAGCTGGACGGGATCCCCTCCCAGGTGCTCGCGGGCGCGCTGTCCCAGGCCAAGGATGCACGCCTGACCATCCTCGAGGTCATGGCCGAGGCCATCGACGCGCCCGACGAGATGAGCCCCTACGCGCCGCGGGTGACCACCATCAAGGTCCCGGTGGACAAGATCGGCGAGGTCATCGGGCCCAAGGGCAAGGTCATCAACGCCATCACCGAGGAGACCGGGGCGCAGATCTCCATCGAGGACGACGGCACGGTGTTCGTCGGCGCCACCGACGGGCCCTCGGCGCAGGCCGCGATCGACCGGATCAACGCCATCGCCAACCCGCAGCTGCCGACCGTGGGCGAGCGGTTCCTCGGAACCGTGGTCAAGACAACCGATTTCGGCGCGTTCGTGTCGCTGCTGCCGGGACGCGACGGCCTGGTCCACATCTCCAAGCTGGGCCGCGGCAAGCGCATCGCGAAGGTCGAGGACGTCGTGAACGTCGGAGACAAACTGCGGGTCGAGATCGCCGACATCGACAAGCGCGGCAAGATCTCCCTCGTCTTGGTCGAGGAGGACAGCGCTGCCCCAGCCGATGCTCCGGCGGCCGCCCCTGCCGATGCCGCGACCGCCAGCAACTGACCTACCCCGGCCGCGTCCGACTCGTGCGGGCGCCCTGCGCCGGGGTAAGCAGATCGCCGAGGCGGAACCGGACCGCCAATCCGCACTGCGCCGCAGCACGCTTCCGGGCGGTCTGCGGGTAGTCACCGAGTACCTGCCGTCGGTGCGTTCGGCGTCCGTCGGGGTCTGGGTCGGCGTCGGATCGCGCGACGAGGGCGCCACCGTGGCGGGGGCGGCGCACTTCCTCGAGCATCTGCTGTTCAAGTCGACCCCCACCCGGAGCGCCGTGGACATCGCGCAGGCGATGGACGCGGTCGGCGGGGAGCTGAACGCGTTCACCGCCAAGGAGCACACCTGCTACTACGCGCACGTGCTGGACAGCGACCTGGAGCTGGCCGTCGACCTGGTGGCCGATGTGGTGCTCAACGGCCGTTGCGCGACGGAAGACGTCGAGCTGGAACGCGACGTGGTGCTCGAAGAGATCGCGATGCGCGACGACGATCCCGAGGACGCGCTGGGGGACATGTTCCTGGGGGCGATGTTCGGTGACCACCCGGTTGGCCGGCCGGTGATCGGCACCGCGCAGTCGGTGTCGTCGATGACCCGGACCCAGCTGCACTCCTTCCATGTCCGGCGCTACACGCCGGAACGCATGGTGGTCGCCGTGGCCGGCAATGTCGACCACGATGAGGTGGTGGCGCTGGTGCGTGAGCACTTCGGGCCGCACCTGGTGCGCGGGCGCCGGCCCGTCGCCCCGCGCAAGGGCGCCGGACGGGTGACCGGCCGACCCGGCTTGATGCTGGGCAATCGGGACGCCGAGCAGACCCACGTCGCGCTGGGCGTGCGCACCCCGGGGCGTGGCTGGCCCCATCGCTGGGCGCTGTCGGTGCTGCACACCGCGCTGGGCGGGGGGCTGAGTTCCCGCCTGTTCCAAGAGGTTCGCGAGTTGCGCGGGTTGGCCTACTCGGTGTACTCGACGGTGGACATCTTTGCCGACAGCGGCGCGCTGTCCGTCTATGCCGCCTGCCAGCCCGAGCGGTTCGCCGAGGTGATGCAGGTGACCAACGAGGTCCTCGAGTCGGTGGCCCGCGACGGCATCACCGAGGCCGAGTGCCGCATCGCCAAGGGGTCGTTGCGCGGCGGCCTCGTCCTCGGCCTGGAGGATTCCAGCTCCCGGATGAGCCGGCTGGGTCGCAACGAGCTGAACTATGGCCACCACCGCAGCATCGAGCACACCTTGCGGAAGATCGACCAAGTGAGCGTCGAGGAGGTCAACGCGGTTGCCCACCGGCTGCTGAGCCAGCCCTACGGGGCCGCCGTCCTGGGTCCGTATGCCTCCAAACGGTCACTGCCCCAACAACTTCGGGCGATGGTAAATTAGCCCCGTGGTACTGGGCTTTTGGGACATCATGGTGCCCATCGTGGGTGCGCCGATGGCCGGCGGACCGGGCACGCCCGAGCTGGCCGCGGCGGTGTCCAACGCGGGTGGACTCGGCTTCGTCCCGGGCGGCCACCGGAGCGCGGAGCGCTTCGCCGAGGACATCGCCGCCGCGCGCAAGGCCACCACCGGGCCGCTGGGCGTCAACCTGTTCGTTCCGCAACCCAGCGTCGCCGACTGGATGGCGCTGGACTACTACGCCGAAGAGCTCGAGGAGATCGCGGACTACTACCAGGTCGAGGTCGGCCACCCGCACTACGGTGACGACGACGACTGGGAGCGCAAGCTCGAGGTGGTCGCCGACGTGCGGCCCGAGCTGGTGTCGTTCACCTTCGGTGTCCCGCCGCCCGACGTCATCCGGCGGCTGGGGGCGCTGGGCCTGCTGGTGATGGTCACCGTGACGTCGGCGTATGAGGCCGGGGTGGCCGTCGCCGCCGGCGCGGACAGCCTCATCGTCCAGGGGCCGGACGCGGGCGGGCACCGGGGCACGTTCGCGCCCGACATGGAGCCCGGCAACGAATCGCTGCACCACCTGATCGATCGCATCCGTCACGCGCATGAGGTGCCCGTCGTCGCGGCGGGCGGGCTGGGCACCGCCCGGGATGTCGCCGCCGTGCTGCACCGCGGCGCGGTGGCCGCCCAGATCGGCACCGCGCTGCTGCTCAGCGACGAAGCGGGCACCAGCACCGCGCACCGCACCGCCCTGAAGAATCCGGTCTTCGGCACCACCGTTGTCACCCGCGCCTTCTCGGGCCGGTATGCGCGCGGCCTGGAGAACAACTTCACCCGCCTGCTCGACAACGTCGCGCCGCTCGGCTACCCGGAGGTCAACCAGATGACCTCCCCGATCCGCGAGGCGGCGGCCGCGATGGAGGACCCGAACGGGATACCGCTGTGGGCCGGAACGTCGTTCAAGGAGGCCCAGCCGGGGCCGGCGGCCGATATCATCGCCAGCCTGGTGGAAGCCGACTAGGCCAGGACGCTCGCCGGATCGGTGAACGGCAGCCCCAAGTCGGTGGCCACCCGTTCGGACAGCAGCCCGCCGTCGTGCGTCGAAAGTCCCTTCGCCAGAGCGGGATCCGACCGGCACGCCGCCTGCCAGCCACGGTTGGCCAGTTCCAGCACGTAAGGCATCGTCGCGTTGGTCAGCGCCACGGTCGACGTCTTGGGCACCGCGCTGGGCATGTTCGACACGCAGTAGAACTGCGTGTCGTGCACGGCGAACGTCGGGTCATCGTGCGTGGTCGGCCGGGAATCCGCGAAGCAGCCGCCCTGGTCGATGGAGATGTCCACCAGCACCGCACCCGGCTTCATCTGCGCGACAAGCGAATTCGAAATCAGTTCCGGCGCCTTGGCGCCCGGCAGCAGGACCGCCCCGATCAGCAGGTCGGCCCGCGTGACCGTGCCCTCCAGCTCGTACGCCGACGAGTAACGCGTGCGGACCTGTCCGCCGAACTCCGCGTCCAGCAGCCGGAGCTTGCTGATGTTGAGGTCGAGCACCGTCACGCTCGCGCCCATGCCGTTGGCGACCCGGGCGGCGTTGTAACCGGCCGTGCCGGCGCCGATCACCACGACGTCGGCGGGTTTGACGCCCGGGACCCCGCCCATCAGCACACCGCGCCCGCCGTGGGACCGCATCAGATGGTAGGAGCCGACCTGCGCCGAGAGCCGACCGGCGACCTCGCTCATCGGGGCCAACAACGGAAGGCTGCCGTCGGCGGCCTGCACGGTCTCATAGGCGATTGACGTTGTGCGGGAAGCCAATAACGCATCGGTGCAGGAGCGGGAGGCGGCCAAGTGCAGATAGGTGAACAGCACCTGATGCTGCCGCAACAGGCCGTATTCGGCCGGAATCGGTTCCTTCACCTTGAGCAGCAGGGCGGCGTCGGCCCACACCTGTTCGGCCGAGTCGGCCAGTTGGGCCCCCGCCGCCTTGAACTCCTCGTCGGGAATCGACGACCCCTCACCGGCGCCGGCCTGGACGAGCACCTCGTGGCCGCGACGGGTCAGTTCGGCGACGCCCGCGGGGGTGATGGCCACCCTGAACTCGTTGGCCTTGGTCTCGGTCGGTACGCCGACTCGCATGGTTGCCCCTTGCTTTGGGAGGTTCGCCCTTCAGTGTGGAGAAAGTTCGGATGGGCCGCAATCGAGGTGAAACCGCGGGAGCGCTGGCTATGATCGGCCCATGACTGACCCCTGCGTGTCGGACACCGTGCAGGTCGATGCCCGCCCGGACGTGGTGTACCGGCTGATCACCGACCTGCCCACGCTGGCCTCGTTCGCAGAGGAGGCGGTGGCGATGGAGTGGCGCAAGGGCGATTCGGCGCGCCCCGGGGCGGTGTTCACGGGTCACAACGAAAGCAGCAAACGGCGCTGGAGCACCAAGTGCACGGTCACCGACGCGGAACCGGGCCGCCTCTTCGCGTTCGATGTGCGGCACTCGGTGCTTCCGATCGCGCGCTGGCAATACGACATCGTCGCGGCCGATGGTGGTTGCCGGGTCACCGAAAGCACCTGGGATCGCAGGCCCGGCTGGTTTCGCAAGATCGCCGGCAAGGCCACCGGTGTCCCAGATCGCGTGGCCGCCAACACCGAACACATCCGGCTCACCTTGCGGCGCCTCAAGCAGCGCGCCGAGTCCGAGTAGCCGGCAACCATGCGACGCGATCCCGCCGTAGCCGTCGTCGGAGCCGGCATGTCGGGCATGTGCATCGCAATCGCGTTGCTGCGCAGTGGGATAACCGACGTGACTCTCTACGAGAAGGCCGGCGAGGTCGGCGGGACCTGGCGCGAGAACACCTACCCCGGTCTGGTCTGTGACATCCCTTCGCGGGTCTACCAGTACACGTTCGCCCGAAACCCCAACTGGTCGCACCTGTTCTCGCCCGGCCGCGAAATCCAGGCGTATTTCCGCGACGTCGCGGACCGCTTCGGGTTGCGCGACCGCATCCGGTTCGGCACCGAGATCTCCGATGCGCGCTTCGAGGGCGGCCGCTGGCGGCTGCGCACGGATGCCGGGGAGGAATCGAGCGTCGACTTCCTGATCTGCGCGACCGGCGTGCTCCATCACCCCCGCCTACCGTCGATTCCCGGCCTGCAGGACTTCGGCGGGCGGGCTTTTCATTCGGCGCGGTGGGATCATTCCGTCGAGTTGCGCGGTCGCCGGATCGCGATCATCGGCAACGGGTCGACGGGCGTGCAGCTCGTCTGCGGCCTGACCGGCGTCGCGGGCCGGGTCATGCTGTTCCAGCGAACCGCGCAGTGGGTGCTTCGGCTGCCCAACCCCCGGTACAGCAGGTTCACCAACATCACCCACAACAGGTTCGGCTGGCTCGACCGGATGGCTTACCGCTGCTACAGCTTCGGCTTCGACCTGTTCGCCGCCGGCCTCACCAAGCCGGGCCTGCGCCGAAAGATCATGGGGGCGCTGTGCCGCGCCAGCCTGCGCGAGGTCCGCGACCCCGAGCTGCGCCGCGCCCTGACCCCCGACTACACGCCGATGTGCAAACGGCTGGTGATGTCCAATGGCTTCTACCGCGCCATCCAGCGCGACGACGTCGAACTGGTCACCGCCGCTATCGACCACGTGGAACCGCGCGGCATCGTGACCGGCGACGGCGTCCTGCACGAGGCAGACATCATCGTGCTCGCCACCGGATTCGACACCCACGCGTTCTTCCGGCCGATGCGGCTGATCGGCCGCGACGGTATCGCCGCCGACGACGTGTGGCGTGACGGCCCGCGGGCCTACCAGACCGTGGCGCTGCCGGGCTTCCCCAACTTCTTCATGATGCTGGGTCCGCACAGCCCGGTCGGCAACCTCGCGCTCACCACCGTCGCCGAATCGCAGGCCGAACACATACTGCGGTGGATTCAGCGTTGGCGGCGTGGTGAATTCGACACGGTGGAGCCGACCTGGCCGGCGACCGAGAACTTCAACGCCAAGCTGCGCGCCGCGATGCCGAACACGGTGTGGACCACCGGTTGCCAGAGTTGGTACCTGAACAAGGACGGGGTGCCCGAGGTGTGGCCCTTCACGCCGGGCGAGCATCGCGCCATGCTGGCGAACACCGATCTCGGACAGTACGACTTGCGCCGACACGTCACCGCCGGCTGAGCCGGAAGCCCAGATGGGCGACCTTGATGCCGCCCACGGGCTCCCAGTCCAGGGTGCGTCCGTCGGCGCGAAAGTCGTTCTTCTCGTAGAAGGTTCGCGCTTGGATGTTGCGTTCCGCGCACCACAGGACGACGTCAACCGACGGGCTTTCGGCCAGAGCGGTGGCGAGCAGGCGCTCGCCGACACCGCGCCGTTGGCATTCCGCCGCGATGTACAGCGAGTCGAGTTCGACCTGCTCGGGATTCGCCGGGTCCGGTCCGAAGATGGCCATTCCGATTGTCCGGGAACCTGATTCGGCGACCCACATGCTCCAGTCGCGGCGCTGCAGGATTCGCGGGTACGCCAGCACCGCCCAGCGCCGCGGCGATCCGAGGACGTCGAGGGTGGCGTCCGGCAGGATGCCGGTCCAGGACTGCCGCCAGACCGGATAGTGCATCTCGGCGACGTTCGCGAGATCGGCAGGTCCGGCTTGGCGGATCGTGATGCCGCCCATCGTCACGGGCGGGGTTGCTCCAGATAGGCGGCCAGCGCGTTGGTCAGGCCCCGCCGCGCCATGTCCAGGTCGGCGTACGAGCCGAGCTGGCGCTCGGACACCAGCCCGCGCATCGCGCCGGGGATCAGGGCGGCCACCTCGCGCACCCGGTCCGGGTCGACGTCGAGACCGGCGAAGGCGTTCTGGCAGGTCTCCAGCCAGCTCTTGCCCCACGAGAACAGCTCGGCGGCGGTGCGCGGGAACAGCCGCTCGAGCTCGTCGGGGTCGCGGGGGAGCGCCGCACGGAGGTTCTCGATCGCGCGCGAATCCGGCGACGCCAACCCGGTGTAGAGGGTGTCGATGATGGCGCCGACCCGCTCGCGCAGGGGCGCGTCCGGTGAGATCGGCGTTGAGAGGGTCGAGAAGGTTGCGGCGCGCCGTTCGGCGGTGCGGTGCAGCACCGCCGCCCAGAACCCGTCGGTGTCGCCGAACTGGTACTGCACGGCGCCCCAGGTCGCGCCGATCTCCTTGGCGATGCGATTGGCCGACACCGAGCCGGGGTCGCCGGAGGCCAACGACTTGAGCGCGGCTTCGAGCATGGTCTCGCGCGTGGCGTTGCCACGCCGGTTGGGGCGCCGGTTCGCGGTTCCGGCCCCGCTCACCTGCCGAGTCATCTGCCGAGCGTATCGCACGCGCAGAGTTTCATAGAGGGTACTTTTATTTCTTCGGTCGCCCCGCCTATCATTCTTTTCAAGGAGGGATCCCGCATGGCTAAGCCGCCGCTGTCGATGAGGCCCACGGGCTGGTTCCAGGTCGCCTGGTCCGACGAGATCGGTATGGGCGACGTGCACAAGATGAAGTATTTCGGCCAGGAGATGGTCGCGTGGCGGGCCGAGTCGGGTCAGCTCACCGTGATGAACGCCTACTGCGAACACCTTGGCGCTCATTTGGGGTACGGCGGCACGGTCGTCGGCGAGGTGTTGCAGTGCCCGTTCCACGGGTGGCAGTGGAGCCAGGAGGGCCGCAACGTCCGCATTCCGTACCAGGATCGCCCCAACCGCGGGCGGCGCATCCGCACCTACCCCGTGGTGGAACGCAACGAGTCGGTCTACATCTGGCACGACGTCGAGCGCCACGAGCCGTACTTCGATGCTCCGGACGTGTTCGGCGCGTTCGGCGACGGCAGCAACTCGGACGACTACTACCCCCAGCAGCGGTTGTACCGGCCGGCCCTGGAGCTGCATCCGCAGTACGTGCTTGAAAACGGTGTCGACTTCGCACATTTCAAGTTCGTGCACAACACGCCGATCGTGCCGGTGTTCACCCGCCACGACTTCGCCGAGCCGGTGTCGTTCGTCGACTTCACCATCACCTTCGAGGGTGACGACGGGCAGAAGATCGAGGACGTCAACAGCGGCGTCGAGGCCATCAACGGCGGTCTGGGCATCGCGGTGACCAAGAGCTGGGGGATGATCGATAACCGCACGATCTCCGCGGTCACCCCGGTAGACGAGTTCACCTCCGACGTCCGCTTCATGGTCTACATCGGCCGCACGCCGGGCAAAGACCCGGCCCGCGCCGAGCTCAAGGCGACCGAGTTCGGCCGTGAGGTGATCCGGCAGTTCGAGCAGGACATCGAGATCTGGCAGCACCAGCGCTACTCCGACCCGCCTGCGCTGGCCACCGACGAGTACGAGGGCTTCACCGCAATCCGCAACTGGGCCAAGCAGTTCTACCCCGAGGCAATCGCAACGCAGAAAGGCTCAACGGAATGAGTTCAGCACCGGTCCGCGTCTTCCAAGTGGCCACCGGAAATGTCGGCTCGGAGATGATCAAGCGGATCGCCACCCAGCCCGACCTCGAACTCGTTGGCGTGCACTGCTATTCGCCGGACAAGATCGGGCGCGATGCCGGCGAGCTCGCGGGCATTGAGCCCAACGGGGTGAAGGCCACCGGCTCCATCGAGGAGATCATCGCCGCCAAGCCGGACGTGCTCACCTTCCACGGCGTGTTTCCCGACGAGGACCTCTACGTCAAAGTGCTTGAGGCCGGCATCAATATCGTCACCACCGCCGACTGGATTACCGGCTGGCATCGCGACAAGAACCATCCGCACCCGTCGGGCAAGCCGGTGAGCCGGCTGCTCGCCGAGGCTTGCGAAAAGGGTGGCGCGACGTTCTACGGGACCGGGATGAACCCGGGCCTGAACCAGGTACTGGGCGTGGTGTGTTCGGCCGACGTCGCCGACATCGAGAACGTCACCACCATCGAGTCCGTGGACGTGTCGTGCCACCACTCCAAGGACACCTGGATCGAGGTGGGCTACGGCCAGCCGGTGGACGATCCGGAGATCCCGTCCAAGCTGGAGAAGTACACCCGCGTCTTCGCCGACAGCGTGCTGATGATGGCCGACTGCTTCGATCTGACCCTCGACGAGGTGAAGTTCAGCTACGAGCTGGGCGCCTGCACGAAGGACGTCGACCTGGGCTGGTACACCCTGCCCAAAGGCTCGCTGGGCGGCAACTACATCAAGTACCAGGGCATGGTGGACGGGGTGCCCCGGGTCGAGACGCACCTGGAGTGGCAGATGACGCCGCACACCGATCCGAGCTGGAACATCAAGGGCTGCTACATCACCCAGATCAAGGGCGACCCGTGCATCTACAACAAGCACATGATCTTCCCCAAGCCCGGTGTGGACCTGTCCAACCCGGACAACTTCGCCTCCATCGGGATGACCGTCACCGGCATGCCCGCGCTGGCCTCGATCAAATCGGTCGTGGCGGCGCCGCCGGGGCTCATCACCAGCGCGGACCTGCCGCTGCGCGGGTTCGCCGGTCGGTTCAAGATGTAGGCGCCGGTCAAGGATCCGCGAGGCGCTCCGGGTGGTGATAGTCGTTGGTGCCCGGGCCGCGGCCCAATCGAGGCGGCGGAATCCATTCGGTACGCCCGTTGGGTAGCTTCCTTGTGCGCCAGCCCTTTTCGATCAGCTTGTGGTGCGGCGTGCAGGCGAAGGTGAGTTTGTCGGCATCGGTAAGGCCGCCGGTGGCCCAGTCGTCGAGATGGTGGACCTCGCACCAATAGCCCGGCGCGTCGCAGCCCGGGTGCGTGCAGCCGCGGTCCTGCGCGTAAAGCACCACCCGCTGATCCGGTGTGGCGATTCGCCGCGTACGGCCGAGATACAGTGGGCGGCGCGAGTGTTCGTCGAACACGGCCAAATAGTGGTAGGCGTGTCGCGCCATCCGGATCACGTCGCGCATCGGCAACACCGTTCCGCCGCCCGTGGCCGCGCGCCCGGTGCCCGCCGTCAGCTCCTGCAGCGTGGTGGAGACGATGACGGTGACCGGCAATCCGTTGTGCGCCCCTAACCGCGGGTCGCCCAGCTGGCCGCGCACCAGCGCGTTGATCGCGTCATGCTGGCGCTGCGCGTGGCTCCGCGTGTCGCTGTTCGCGGATTCCTCGGCGGGTTCGTCGTCGACACAGGGCTTTTCGTCGTCCGGATCGCACATGCCGGGGGCCGCGAACCGCGCGAGCCAGGCATCGAGATTGGCCCGCAGCTCCGGCGAGGCGACCAGCTTGCCGATGCTCATACCGTCGAGACGCTGCCCAGTCCAGGCGAAGCCGCGCTGCCGGGCGCGGTCGGTGTCGGAGAATTTCCCGTCGGGATTGATCCGCAGGGCGCACTGGTGCGCGACCTTTTGCAGCTGGTCGGGACGCAAAGCCAGCGCCTGCTGGGCCAGGAAGCGCTCGGCCGCATCGACCTTCTCGGCGGGCACGGCGTCCGGCAGGTCGCGCACGAACGCCTGAATCACCCGCAGGTGCTGCCCGTCGAGAAGGCCGCTCCGCCACGCCACGGCGGTGGCCGGCAGCTCCGGCGGCATCTCCTGGCCGGTGAGGGTCAGGCGCGGCGAGAGCTGCTTGGCGTCTCGAACTCGACGGCACGCGTCGGCATAGCTGATCCGCAGCCAGTCGGCGATCACCCTATGGACCGGACCGCCGACGTCGCCGGGATCCTCGTTCGCCAGGCCGGCAATCACGTCGGTGCCGACCGCGGCCTGGCGCCGGTGAGAGCGCTCCATCGCTTCCAGCACGCGCAGCCGGACTTCGGGGCGCAGCGCGTCGAAGTCCAGCCCGCCCACCGCCGCGTCGGCCGCGTCCAGCGCGTCCAAGGCGGCCTTCACCTCGGCCGGAACCTCGATCGAACTCATGTTCGAACACTATCCGGGGACTCCGGCGCCGGCCACCGCGATTGCGACCGCTGTGGATAAACACCCAACTGTGGATGAAGGGGCCCGGTCTAGGGTGAAGCTCATGCGGGTAGGCGTCTTGGGAGCTAAGGGCAAAGTCGGTGCGGCGATGGTGGCGGGCGTGCAGGCCGCCGAGGACTTGACCCTGTCCGCGGAGGTGGACGCCGGCGACTCGCTGAGCATGTTCACCGACTCCGGCACCGAGGTGGTCATCGACTTCACCCATCCCGACGTGGTGATGGGCAATCTAGAGTTCCTGATCGGCAACGGGATTCACGCCGTCGTCGGCACCACGGGCTTCACGCAGGAGCGCCTCGACCAAGTGCAGGCGTGGTTGGCCGACAAGCCCAATACGAGCGTCCTCATCGCCCCCAACTTCGCGATCGGCGCGGTGCTGTCGATGCACTTCGCCAAGCAGGCGGCGCGCTTCTTCGAGTCGGTGGAGGTGATCGAGCTGCACCACCCGCACAAGGCCGACGCCCCGTCAGGTACGGCCGCGCGCACCGCCAAGCTGATCGCCGAAGCGCGAAAGGGCTTGCCGCCCAACCCCGATGCAACCAGCGCCAGCCTGCCCGGCGCCCGCGGCGCGGACGTCGACGGCATCCCGGTGCACTCGGTGCGGCTGGCCGGGCTGGTCGCCCACCAGGAGATCTTGTTCGGCACCGAGGGGGAGACGCTCACCATCCGCCACGACAGCTTGGACCGCACCTCGTTCGTGCCGGGCGTGTTGTTGGCGGTGCGGCGCGTCCAGGAACGGCCCGGCCTCACCGTGGGCCTCGAGCCCCTGCTCGACCTGCACTGAACCTGCAATGAACACCGCCCTGCGCACCCAGTTCCTCATCGCGTTGCTCTGCGTGGCGATGCTGGTTTACTTCGTGCTGCTGGGGCGGATGGCCGTCGCGATGATCGCCTCGGGCCGGGCGGCCGCCGTGGGCCTGGGCCTGGCGGTGCTGATCATGCCCCTGATCGGGCTGTGGGCCATGGTGGCGACCCTGCGGTCCGGGTTCGCCCACCAGAAGCTGGCCCAGTTGATCGCGGCCGACGGCATGGAGCTCGACACCAGCGCGCTGCCGCGGCGGGCGTCGGGCCGCATCGAGCGGGACGCCGCCGACGCGCTGTTCGCCTCGGTGCGCACCGAAGTCGAAGACCACCCCGACGACTGGCGGCGCTGGTACCGGCTGGCCCGCGCCTACGACTATGCGGGGGACCGCAGGCGGGCGCGGGAGGCCATGAAGACGGCGCTGGAATTGCAGGGCCGCCAATGAGCAAGACGCTGCTGATCGTCCACCACACGCCGTCCCCGCATTGCCATGAGATGTTCGAGGCGGTCGTCTCGGGTGCCACCGACCCCGAGATCGAGGGCGTCGAGGTCGTCCGGCGCCCGGCGCTGACCGTGTCGCCGGCCGAGATGCTTGAGGCCGACGGCTACGTGTTGGGCAGCCCCGCGAACCTGGGCTACATGAGCGGGGCGCTCAAGCACGCCTTCGACTGCGCCTACTACCAACTGCTCGACTCGACGCGCGGGCGCCCGTTCGGCTTGTACCTGCACGGCAACGAGGGCACCGAGGGCGCCGAACGCGGCGTCATGTCGATCACCACGGGGCTCGGTTGGACGAAAGCCGCAGAGACCGTGCTGGTTTCGGGCAAGCCGGACAAGAGCGACCTACAGGCGTGCTGGGAACTCGGCGCTACGGTTGCTGCTCAGTTGATGGGATGAGCCGTCTAGGCGAAAGCCGGCTTGAATGCCTCGGCCGGCTGGGCCAGGGCCAGCGCCGAGCTGGTGCCGATCGGCCCGTGCCGGTCGAAGAGGGTGGCTGCCCCGGTCGCGACGCCGGCCGTCGCGTAGTGGCTCTGGGCCGCCAGCCCCAGGTATTCACCGTCGGGCAGGCGGCTCGCGGTGACCGTGTAGTCGGCGTTGATGTAGCGCAATCCGCCGGTGCCCCAATGGGTCAGCGAACTCGTGATGTCTCCGACGAAGGCCAGGCGGGTGAACGGGGTCAGTGGGTGGCCGTGCACCATCGGGCGAAAGATCCGCGTCCAGGCGAACTTCTGGGAATGGGACTGTTCCCACTCGCCGGCCGCGATGCCCGGGCTGCCCGCGGCGGTGGCCCCATAGCCCCAGATCAGGAACGGCATGTCGGTAGGGAAGCCCTCGGAATCGGCCGGAAGCGGCGGCATTTGGAGGGGCGCGGACCACACCGCCCCCTCGGGATGATCCCCTCGGCGCAGGAACAGCGCGCTGGCCCGCGCGACGGTGTTGCCGTTCTGCACCAGCGCCCCGTCGACGAGCTTGATCCGCCGGCCTTCCCGCTGCACCGAGGTCCGAATCTGCACCGGCTCGGGCAACGCCGGACGCAGCAGGTCGACCGTGAGGCGGGCCGGCTGGAAGTCGGGTTCGATGCCGGATTGCTCTATGCCCCAACCGAGCAGGCCGCCGACGATCTGGCCGCCCATCGCCGCACCCCACGGCCCTCCGGTCAACCGGCCGGGCAGGTAGCAGTCGCCGTCGACAGTGAAGAACGCCTCGGGCATGATGGCGGGATCGTCGATCGTCACCGCTATCACGATAGGACACCGGATAGTAAGGAACGGGCATGCCTGCAGTGATCGAAATTTCCCGTGAAAACAACCCGTTCCCCACGACCGGCGTGACCCGCGACGCCGACGGTGTCCCGCACTACGACGATCTACCCGCCACGCTGCTGGACATGCTGGCCGAACAGGTCGACCGGCGCCCGGACAGCGAGGCGCTGGTCGAACTCGGTGCCGGTCGGCTGACCTACCGCCAGCTGTGGGACGGCGCCGCGCGCGTCGCCGGTGGGCTGCGCGCCGCCGGGCTGCGACCCGGTGACCGCGTCGCGGTGCGTTACCCGGCCGGCGTCGACTGGGTGCTGGCGTTCTGGGGCACCGTGATGGCGGGTGGCGTTGCGGTGGCGGTCAATACGCGCTCGGCGCAACCAGAAGTCGAGTTCGTCCTCTCCGACTCCGGGGCGACACTGGACCTGGCGGCGGACACGCCGCTGCCCGACGGCCAGCCCTACGTGACCGAGCGACTCGGCCCCGCCGACGTGGCCGCGCTGTTCTACACCTCGGGCACCACCGGCCACCCCAAAGGCGTGCCGACCACTCACGAGGCCTTCCTGACCAACACCGAGAACGGGATCCGCTGTCTCGACCAGCCCCGAGACCTGGGCGAAGGGATGCGCACGCTCATCTCGGTGCCGCTGTTCCACGTGACCGGTTGCAACACACAGCTTTTGGCGGCCGCCCGGCTGGGCGGGGCCTCGGTGATCATGCCCGCCCTCAACCTGGACGCCTTGATCGCCACCCTGGGCGCCGAGCGCATCTCCGTCATGGTCACCGTTCCGGCGGTCTACGCATTGATGCTGCGGCAGAATGCCTTTGCCGACGCCGACGTTTCCAGCGTCCGCTGGGTGGGTTACGGGGGCGCCCCGATCGCCCCGTCGTTGGTGCGGGCGGTGCAGAACGCCTTCCCGCAGGCCACGGTCTTCAACGGCTACGGCATGACCGAGACCTCGTCGCTGATGACGGTGCTGCCCAGCCGGGATGCCGTCGAGCACGCCGACTCGGTCGGCTACGCGGTCCCGTCCGTCGACCTCGGCCTGATTCCGTTTGGCGGCGACGAGCCAGGCGTCGGTGAGTTGGTGGTGCGCGGGGCCAACGTGACCGCCGGGTACTGGAACAGGCCGGAAGCGACCGCGGCCACCATCGTGGACGGCTGGCTGCACACCGGCGACGTGGTGCGGGTCGACGACGTAGGCCGGGTGCACATCGTCGACCGGCTCAAGGACATCATCAACCGCGGCGGTGAGAACGTCTCCAGCGTCGAGGTGGAAGCCGTGCTGCTGGCGGCGCCCCAGGTGCAGGACGCGTGCGTGCTGGCGGTTCCCGACGACGTCATGGGCGAGAAGGTGGGCGCGGTGTTGTTCGGCGGTGCGGACGGGATCGACGTGCCGGCGGTGCTCGACCACTGCCGCGAGCAGCTCGCCGACTTCAAGGTGCCGCAATACGTCACGGTGGTCGACAGCGCGCTGCCGCGCAACGCCGGCGGCAAGCTGCTCAAGGGCAAACTCCGTGAACAGGTGCAGTGGGGAGAGCCGCTGCGATGAGCGCGACCGTACTGGTGGCAAACCGCGGCGAGATCGCGCTCCGAATCATTCGCACGGCAGTCGAATTGGGCATGCGAACGGTCGCGGTCTACGCCGAAGACGATGCCGAAAGCCCGCACGTGCATGCCGCCGACGAAGCGATCGGCCTTCCCGGCGCCGGCCCGCGGGCCTACTTGGACCAGCCCGCCATGCTGGCCGCGGCCAAGAGCTGCGGCGCGGAGCTGATCCACCCCGGTTACGGATTCCTCAGTGAGAACGCCGAGTTCGCCCGCACTTGCGCCGGCGCCGGCTACGCGTTCGTGGGACCGGACGCCGACGCGCTCGAACTGGTCGGCAACAAGTCCGCCGCCCGCGGAGCCGCTATCGCCGCCGGGGTGCCGGTGTTGCCCGCGACCGACGGGCCGAGCAGCGTCGCCGAGATCGAGGCGTTCTTCGAGGCCCAGGGCGGCGCCATCATGATCAAGGCGCTTGCCGGCGGGGGTGGGCGGGGAATGCGCACCGTGCGCAGCGCCGACCAGATCGGCAGCGCCTACCAACAGTGCGCCGGGGAGGCGCAACTGGGCTTCGGCGACCCGGCGCTGTTCGCCGAAGCGCTGCTCGACGGCGCGCGGCACATCGAGGTCCAGGTCGTCGCCGCGCCGGCGGGGCACCAAACCCGCGCGCTTGCGCTCGGCGACCGCGACTGCAGCATCCAGCGGCGTTACCAGAAGCTCGTCGAAATGGCTCCCGCCCAAGGGCTTTCCGACACATTGCGGCGCAGCTTGCACCAGGCCGCGGTCCGGCTGTGCGCACGGGTCGGGCTGCGGGGGCTGGCCACCGTCGAATTCCTGGTCGCCGGTGAGGAATTCGACTTCCTCGAAGTCAACCCGAGAATCCAGGTGGAGCACACGGTCACCGAGGAGACGACCGGATTCGACCTGGTGGCCGTCCAGTTGGCCATCGCCGGGGGTGCCTCCTACTATCAGCTCGGGCTGCCGGCCGGGATCGCCTCCGACGGCAACGAAATCATCGGGGAGCCCGCGGCGCATCGCGGCATCGCCATCCAGGCCCGGGTCAACATGGAGACTTTCGCCCCCGACCTCTCCGTTGTGCCCGCGGCCGGCACGCTCACCGCGTTCTCGCCGCCGAGCGGGCCGGGGATCCGCGTTGACACCTACGGCAGGACCGGCCTGGTCGTCAACCCGCAATACGACTCACTGCTGGCGAAGGTGGTGGCCCATGTGCACGGGTCGTCGCCGCAGGCGGCGTTGCGGAAGGCCCGAACCGCGCTCGCCGAGTTCGGCATCGAGGGGGTCCGCACCAACATCGACTTCCTCCACGAGCTGTTGAATGACCCCGCCGTTCAATCCGGTTGCGTGAGCACCGGTTTCGTCGACGAGAAGTTACCCGAGCTGGCGGCGGCGGCCTCGTCGCACCAGCACGACGTCCGCGCGGCTTCGGTCGAGCTCTATCCCGGCGAGGACGTGCTGCGTGCCCAGCTGGCCGGCACGGTGGTCGAGGTGGTGCCCGAAGGCGCGGAACACCCGGCGGCCAGCCAGCTCGTCGTCCTCGAAGCGATGAAGATGCAGCATGTGCTCGTCGCGCCGGACGCGCTGCGGACCGTGCGCAATCTGGTGACGCCCGGGCAGGTCGTCGGAACCGGTGACCCGTTGCTGGTGTTCGCCCGCACCGCTGCCGGCGCAAGGGGCGACTCATCGACGGCCGCAACGGATCTCGACCGGCCGCGCGCAGACCTCGACGAGGTGCGCAGGCGGCATCTGTTCACCCTCGACGAGGGCCGCGAGGCCGCGGTCGCCAAGCGGCACAAGCAAGGCCGTCGCACCGCGCGGGAGAACATCGCCGATCTGGTCGACCCCGGCAGCTTCGTCGAATACGGCGCGCTGGCCATCGCGGCGCAGCGCAGCCGGCGCTCGGAAGACGACCTCATCGCCAACACGCCGGCCGACGGCCTGGTCGCAGGCCTGGCCACCATCGGCGCGGACCGTTTCGGGCGAGCGGCGGCCGAGGCCGTCGTGGTCTCCTACGACTACACCGTGCTGGCCGGCACGCAAGGCATGCGCAACCACGCCAAGACCGACCGCGCGTTCGACCTGGCCGCCCGGAAACGGCTGCCGGTGGTGCTATTTGCCGAGGGCGGCGGCGGCCGGCCGGGGGACACCGACGTCGGCGGCGCCGCCGGTCTGGACGTGCCGACCTTCCGGATGCTGGCCGCGCTGAGCGGCCGGGTGCCGCTGGTATCGATCGTCTCGGGCCGGTGCTTCGCCGGGAACGCGGCGCTGGCCGGGGTGTGCGACGTGATCATCGCGACCCCGGACGCCAACATCGGGATGGGCGGGCCGGCCATGATCGAGGGCGGCGGGCTGGGGGTTTACCCGCCGGAGGCGATCGGGCCGATCGGCGTGCAGCGACGCAACGGCGTGGTCAGCCTGGTCGCCCGCGACGAGGCGCACGCGGTCACGTTGGCCAAGCAGTACCTGTCGTATTTCCAGGGCCACGTCGATGATTGGGCGGCACCCGATCCGCGGCTGGCCCGGCATGTGGTGCCGCAGAACCGATTACGGGCCTACGACGTGCATCGCGCCATCGAGGCGATCGTCGACATTGACTCCGTGCTGGAACTGCGCCCCGACTACGGCGTCGGCATCGTCACCGCCCTGGTCCGGGTCGAAGGGGCGGCATATGGGCTGATCGCCAACAGCACGCATCACCTCGGCGGCGCCATCGACGCGGAGGCGGCCGACAAGGCCGGCGACTTCCTCGCCCTGTGTGAATCGTTTGGGCTGCCGGTGATTTCGCTGTGCGACACCCCGGGCTTCATGGTCGGGCCCGACGCGGAGAAGGACGCGGCGGTCCGGCGGTTCGGACGGATGTTCGTTCTGGGTGCGCGCATGACGGTGCCCATCGGAATGATCATTTTGCGCAAGGGATACGGGCTCGGGGCGATGGCGATGGCCGGCGGTTCCTTCCGCGCCCCGCAATTCACCATCGCCTGGCCGACCGGGGAGATCGGCGGGATGGGACTCGAGGGGGCTGTGCGCCTCGGGTTCAGCAAGGAACTGGCGGCCGAGGGTGACCCCGTCAGGCGCCAAGAATTATTCGACAAGCTGGTGGCGGCGGCCTACGAGCACGGCAAGGCGCTGCGGGCGGCCACCACCTTCGAACTTGACGACGTCATCGACCCCGCGGACACCCGGGCCTGGATCACCAGGCTCCGGGAGCCGCGAAGATCGGTCTGATCAGGCGTGGCCGGAACCGCAGCCGACGCCGGGCAGGCAGCCCTGGCCGCCCGGAATTCCGCCCGGTCCAGCGTTTTGGCCGCCGGAGCCGCAGCCGACGCCGGGCAGGCAGCCCTGGCCGCCGGGGCCGCCGCCCGGGCCGCTGTTCTGGCCGCCCGAACCGCAGTTGCCGTTGGCGTCACAGCCGCCGCCGTTCGGGTCGTCCTTGAACACCACGTGCGTGGGCGCCGCGGACTGCGCGGGTGCGGATGCCAGGGAATCGGTTACGGCGATCGGCGCGACCGCGATTGCTGCTGCCGCAGCCCCGCCCACCACCAGTCTTTTCGTGAGGGTTAATTTCGT
This sequence comes from Mycobacterium sp. 852014-50255_SCH5639931, assembly GCF_001665605.1. Lineage (GTDB taxonomy): Bacteria > Actinomycetota > Actinomycetes > Mycobacteriales > Mycobacteriaceae > Mycobacterium > Mycobacterium paraffinicum. Next base: position 194,771 of record NZ_LZSV01000035.1, on the reverse strand, counting down.
GGACATGCGCCTCGCGTACCACGCTGACGCACGTGTAAACACATCCATATAGCAAACGGTAAACCGTTGGCTTCCGCGATGGAAGGTGCAGCTCGATGACCTCACTGGATCTGACCGGCCGAACCGCGATCGTCACCGGCGCATCGCGCGGGATCGGGCTCGCGATCGCCCAACAACTCGCGGCCGCCGGGGCCAACGTGGTGCTCACCGCCCGCAAGCAGGAGGCCGCCGACGAGGCCGCGGCACAGGTAGACGGCAACGCGCTGGGCGTCGGCGCGCACGCCGTCGACGAGGACGCCGCCCGGCGCTGCGTGGACCTGACGCTGGAGCGTTTCGGCAGCGTGGACATCCTGATCAACAACGCGGGCACCAACCCCGCGTACGGCCCGCTGATCGACCAGGACCACGCGCGCTTCACCAAGATCTTCGACGTCAACCTCTGGGCCCCGCTGCTGTGGACGTCGCTCGTCGTCAAGTCGTGGATGGGCGAGCACGGCGGCGCGATCGTCAACACCGCTTCCATCGGCGGCCTGCATCAATCGCCGGCCATGGGCATGTACAACGCCACCAAGGCCGCGCTCATCCACGTCACCAAGCAGCTGGCGCTGGAACTGTCGCCCCGCGTCCGCGTCAACGCGATCGCCCCTGGGGTGGTGCGCACCAGGTTGGCCGAGGCGCTGTGGAAGGACCACGAGGATCCGCTCGCCTCCTCGATCGCGCTCGGCCGCATCGGTGAGCCCATCGACGTGGCCGCCGCCGTGGCATTCCTGGTCTCCGACGCGGCGAGCTGGATCACCGGCGAGACGATGGTGATCGACGGCGGCCTGCTGCTCGGTGCCGCACAGGGCTTTCAGGCTCGACCGCAGGGCTAGCGATGAGCTCCGATGACCTGGCGACCGACCTGAAGGCGCGGGTGCAGGCGCTGCTGGACGAGCATGACCCGGCCACCACCGATCCGCGCGAATTCCTTGGCGCACAGTACGACGCGGGCCTGGCCTGGGTGCACCTGCCGCACGGCTTCGGCGGGCTGGACCTGCCGCGAAAGGCCCAGGAACTCGTCGACGCCCAGCTGGCGGGCGCCGGCGCGCCGGTGGGCGGCACCGCCAAGAACTTCATCGGGATGGGCATGGCGGCGCCCACCATCGCGGCGTTCGGTACCGACGAGCAGAAACGAAAGTTCCTGCGCCCTTTGTTCACCGGTGAGCAAGTGTATTGCCAGTTGTTCAGCGAACCCGGCGCGGGCTCGGACCTGGCCGGGTTGGCCACCCGGGCGGTCCGCGACGGTGACGACTGGATTGTCAACGGGCAGAAGGTGTGGACGTCGATGGCGCAGCACGCGCAGATGGCCATCCTGGTTGCCCGCACCGACCCGACGGTGCCCAAACACTCTGGCCTGACGTACTTCCTGTGCGACATGACGCAGCCCGGTGTCGAGGTGCGCCCGCTGCGCCAGATAACCGGCGAGGCGGAGTTCAACGAGGTGTTCCTCACCGACGTGCGGGTGCCCGACGAGAACCGGCTCGGCCCGGACGGCGGCGGCTGGCGGGTCGCGACCACCACGCTCAATAACGAGCGCGTCGCGATCGGTACCCGCGCCGGAACGCCGCGCGAGGGCGGGATCATCGGGAAGGTCACCAAGGCGTGGCGCGATGACCCCGGGCTGCGCAATCCCGCGATGCACGACGAGCTGATGAAGCTGTGGGTCGACGCGGAAGTCCTTCGCCTGGCCGGCGAGCGGCTCCGGCAGCAGGCCCAGGTGGGTCAGCCCGGACCGGAAGGCGCCGGCATGAAGGTTGCCTTCGCCAAGCTGGCGCAGTCCATTTCGGGCTTCGACATCGAGCTGCACGCCGAGGCGGGGCTGCAGTACGACGACTGGACCATGCGCAGGACCGAAGTCGTGGATCTGGTCGGGCGCGAGCCCGGATACCGCTATCTGCGGGCTCGCGGCAACTCGATCGAGGGCGGCACCTCGGAGATCCTGCGCAACACCATCTCTGAGCGCATTCTCGGCCTGCCGGGCGAGCACCGCGTCGACAAGGACGTCGCGTGGAAGGACCTGGATCGGTGAGTGACCTGCTCTACTCGGACACCGAGGAGGCCCTGCGCGACAGCGTTCGGCATCTGTTCGCCGACCGCTGCCCGCCCGAATCGGTGGCCCGCGCCTATGACCCCGAACCGCAAGACTTCTCAAGCCTCTGGCGGACACTGGCCGTCGAGCTCGGGGTGGCCGGCCTGCTGGTCCCGGAGTCGCTTGGCGGGGCCGGGGCGGGTGCCCGCGAGGCCGCGGTCGTCATGGAGGAGATCGGCCGGGCCGTCGCGCCGGTGCCGTTCTTGTCGAGCGCGGTGCTGGCCACCGTCGCGCTGTTGCATGCCGGCGATACCGAGACCGTGTCCGCCCTGGCCCAAGGCGAGCTGACCGCGGCGTTGGTAGTGCCGCTCTCGACAGCACCCGGGGATCCGCCCGGGGCGGTGACCGGCGGCGCAGACGGGCTGAGCGGATCGGTCACCAGCGTCGCCGGTGCCGCGCAGGCCGACGTGCTGGTGGTGCCGGTTGCCGGTCCGGACGGACACGAGCTGCACACCGTCTCGCGCACCGCGGCCGGTGTGGAGGTGTCGCCACTGTTGGCGCTGGACATGACGAGACCCCTTGCGGATGTGCGCTTTTCGGCGGTCGCCTCGTCACGCTTCGGGCCGGCCGACGGCGCGGTCACCGAGGCGCTGCGCACGGGGGCGGCCCTGCTCGCGTCCGAACAGCTCGGCATCGCCCAATGGTGTTTCCAGACCACGCTGGAATATGCCAAGCAGCGCAAGCAGTTCGGCCGCGCGATCGGCTCGTACCAGGCGATCAAACACCGGTTGGCCGATCTGTGGTTCGAAGTCAGCGCCGCGACGGCGGCGGCCCGCTACGCCGCCGACACGTGTGCCCGCGGCGACGAAGACGCGGCCCTCGCGGCCGCCGTCGCCCAGGCGTATTGCAGCGGCGTCGCCGTGCACGCGGCCGAGGAGTGTGTGCAGCTGCACGGCGGCATCGGCATGACGTGGGAGTATCCCGCGCACCTTTATCTCAAGCGCGCCAAGAGCGACCAGTTGATCTTCGGCACCGCCTACCGTCACCGCGCCCGGCTGGCCGAATTGGTGGGCCTGCCCCCGAACTAGTTGGGCTCGGATTGATTTTTTTCCCCGCGGCGCGCCGCGGAGGGCAAACTTCGTTATTTTGCCGCGGTATTCGCGGCGTCATGGGAATCGCATTCCGGGTTGACGCAGGCCACGGGCCGCCGTTTCATGCGAAGGTGTCGGTCCGCGGTGGGCGACGAGGTGGCCGACCGCACGCCGGAGGTGAAGAACGTCGGAATGCGTGTGTTGCTGTCCACCCACGATTCGCGCGGGGCGGTCGAACCGCTTGCGGCGCTCGGGGTTCAGTTGCGGGCGCTCGGCGCGGAGGTTCGGGTGTGCGCGCCGCCGGACCAGGAATTCGCGGAATTGCTGGCCGGTATCGGCCTGCCGCTGGTGCCATTCGGCGATTCGTGGCGTGCCATGGCGGCCGGCCTCACACCGTCCGAGGACGACCTCCGCCGGCACTTGGACGCGCTGGTCGCCGCGCAATTCGACACGGTGGCCGCCGCGGCCGACGGATGTGACCTGCTGGTGGCCACCGGCTTCCCGCCGGTCGCGGCGGGCGCGCGGTCGGTGGCCGAGCGCCTGGGCATTCCCTACGTCTATGTGAGCTACCAACCGACCATCCTGCCGTCGCCGCACCACCTGCCCCCGACGTATGCCGGCCAGTTTCCGCCGGGAGTGATCGACAACCGGGTGCTGTGGCGGATGGACGCCCAGCACATGGACACGCTGTTCGGCGCGACGCTCAACGACCACCGTGCGTCGCTGGACCTGCCGCCGGTGGACGACATCCGCGACTACGCCCTCACCGAGCGTCCATGGCTGGCGGCGGACCCCACGCTGGGACCGTGGCCGGAGCGAAGCGGGCTCGATGTGGTCCAGACCGGGGCGTGGCTGCTGCCCGACGAACGTCCCCTCCCCGCCGACGTGGCGGAGTTCCTCGACGCCGGCCCGGCGCCGGTGTACGTGGGCTTCGGCTGCATGCCGATGCGCGCCGCGACCGACCTTTCCCGGGCGGTCGTCGAGGCCGTCCGCGCCCATGGCCGCCGGGCGATTCTCTACCGAGGCTGGGCCGGCCTGGCCCCGATGGACGACCGCGACGACTGCCTCGCCGTCGGTGAGCTCAACCACCGGGCGCTCTTCGCCCGCGTCGCCGCAGTCGTGCACCACGGCGGCGCGGGCACCACGACCACCGCCGCGCGGGCCGGTGCGCCGCAGGTGGTGCTGCCGCAGGGGGCCGATCAGCCGTATTGGGCCGGTCGGGTGGCGGACCTGGGCATCGGTGTCGCGCACGACGGTCCGGCGCCTACCGCCGAGTCGCTGTCGGCCGCGCTCGAGACGGCCCTGTCGCCGGATATCCGTGCGCGGGCGAGTGCCGTGGCCGCCACGATCCGCACCGACGGCGCGGCGGTGGCCGCGACGCTGCTGCTGGACGGGTTAGCGCGGTAACGCGGAAGCGAAGACCTCGGTCATCGCCTGCCAGTGCCGCTCCGCCGCGGCGGGGTCATACGGCGCGTTGTCCGGAACCGCGAACCCGTGGGCCGCCGGATACCACTCGATCGTGTGCTGCACGCCGGCTGCGGTCATCGCCTTGTCGAGCTGCTCGGCGTGGTCGTGGGTGAAGGACGCGTCATCTTTGGCGCCACCCACATACACCGTCGCGCGCATCCGGTCGGCCAGCAGATGCGGGCTGTCCGCCGTGTCGGTCACCAGGCCGCCGCCGTGGAAGGACGCCGCAGCGGCCACGCGCTCGGGCACCCGGCCGGCGACCACCAAGGACGTGCGGCCGCCCATGCAATATCCACACACGCCGAAGCGCTCCCCGGACACCTCCGGCCGGGCCGACAGGTAGTCGAAGAAGGCGACGGCGTCGCTGGCCATCTTGTCCGGGGTGATGCTGCCGATCATCCCGAACAGCCGCTTGCGTTCCTTCTCGTCGGCGAACACGGTGGCCATGTCGAACGGAGCCCACTCGCCGCTGCGGTAGTACACGTCGGGAAGAAGCACGGCGTAGCCGTATCCGGCCAATTTGGCCGCCATTTGTTCGAAGGTGTCGCGCAATCCGCCGGCGTCGGGGTACATGACCACGCCGGGCCACGGAACTTGGGATTCCGGACCATCGGGGGTGAACAAGTGGACGGTGCAGATCCCGTCAGCGGTGGCGATGGTGTCGATGATGTTCGGCATGGGACCCGTTCTACTCCTGGCCCTGGGAGCTAAGCTGGCCGCGTGCCGATCCCGACGCCCTACGAGGACCTGTTGTGCCTGGTGCTCGAGCGGGGCACGGCCAAAGCCGACCGCACCGGCACCGGGACCCGCAGCCTGTTCGGCCAGCAGTTGCGCTACGACCTGTCGGCCGGCTTCCCGCTGCTCACCACCAAGAAGGTGCATCTGAAGTCGGTCATCTACGAGTTGCTGTGGTTCCTGCGCGGCGACTCGAATGTCGCCTGGCTGCACGAGCACGGCGTCACCATCTGGGACGAATGGGCAAGCGAGACAGGCGATCTCGGGCCGATATATGGCGTGCAGTGGCGGTCCTGGCCGACGCCGACGGGTGAGCACGTCGACCAGATCACCGCGGCGCTGGACTTGCTGCGAACCGACCCGAACTCGCGGCGCATCATCGTCTCGGCGTGGAACGTGGGGGATATCCCGCAGATGGCGCTGCCGCCGTGCCACGCGTTCTTCCAGTTCTACGTGGCCGACGGTCGGCTCAGCTGCCAGCTGTATCAGCGCAGCGCCGACCTCTTCCTAGGTGTGCCGTTCAACATCGCCAGCTACGCGCTGCTCACCCACATGATGGCCGCCCAGGCCAACCTGTCGGTCGGTGAGTTCGTCTGGACGGGCGGCGACTGCCACATTTACGACAATCACGTCGAGCAGGTGCGCACCCAGCTCAGCCGCGAGCCGCGGCCGTACCCGGAACTTGTACTGGGACACCGGGATTCGATCTTCGACTACACCTACGACGACGTCGTCGTGAAGAACTACGACCCGCACCCCGCGATCACAGCCCCCGTCGCTGTATGACCGACCTCGGCCTGGTGTGGGCTCAGTCGACGTCGGGCATCATCGGCCGTGGTGGCGACATCCCGTGGCGAGTTCCCGAGGACCTGGCCCGCTTCAAAGAGCTGACCATCGGGCACACCGTGATCATGGGCCGGCGCACGTGGGAGTCGCTGCCTGCCAAGGTCCGGCCGCTGCCCGGTCGCAGGAATGTCGTACTCTCGCGCCGGAGGGACTTCGTGGCCGACGGCGCGGAGGTCGTCGGGTCGCTCGAGGCGGCTCTTGCCGGTTCCGAGACCGAGCCCGAGACGTGGGCGATCGGTGGCGAGCAGGTCTATCTGCTCGCGCTGCCCCACGCCACGCGGTGTGAGGTCACCGAGGTCGAAGTCGACCTGCGGCGCGACGACGACGACGCGCTGGCGCCTGTGCTCGACGACGCCTGGCTGGGTGAGACGGGGGAGTGGCAGGTCAGTCGCACGGGGCTGCGGTACCGGCTACACAGCTACCGTCGGGCATAGGCGTTGGTCTCCGCGCCCGTGACATACTCGGACGCGGGGGTCGGTCTCTCCGCGTCACCACACGTTGCCAGGAGGGGGAATTGGCAGTGATAACCGAACCCACGAAAGCGTTCACTCGCATGTTCAGGGGCTACGACCCGGCCGCGGTCGATGCCCACATCGAGATGTTGACCACCAAACAGCAGTTGCTGCTCGACGATGTCGAGAGTCTGAGGTCCCGGCTGAAGGAAGCCGGCGACCAAACGGCCGCACTGCGCAAGGAGGTCGCCGTCCTCACCGACACCTCACCCTCACCCCACGCGGTGCAGCGCCGGATGGCGAAGATGCTGCAACGCGCGGTCGAGGAGGTTTCCGAGATGCAGGCCGAGGCGCGGAGCGAGGCGGACGCGCTGATCGCAGCGACCGAGGCCGAGGTCGAGGCCGCGCAGCGAAAGCACGAAGAGGAGTTGGCGGCGATGGCCGAGCAGCGAAAAGCCATGGAAACCGATTACGAGGAAGCCAAGAAGCAGCTCGAAGCCGAATTGGCCGGGATGCGCGCCGAGACCGAAGCGGCGATCGACAAGGCGTGGCGCGACGCCCAGCGCGAGGCCGATCACTATCGCGAGCAGGCCCGGCGTGCGGCGGACGAGGCGATCAAGCAACGGATCAACGTCCTCGAGCAGCTGATGGGCGTGTACCGCGACCTCGAAGCGGTCCCGGCCGCTCTCGAGTCGGCCTACCAGGAGCAGAAGAACGCGCCGGAGCCGAGCGTCGTGGTGCCGCTGGACGGGAAAGTCAGCACGGGCTAGCCGCGTCGCCGCGGGGCGCTGTCGCACCCGAGCGGTATTCTCGGCGCCGTGTCGATCCGGACCCCCAGGCTGTCGGCCGCGCAAGCCCGACGGATCGCCGTTGCGGCCCAAGGCTTTAGCGAGCCACGGCCCGCCGGTCCGATCACCCGCGCCCACCTGAAGCGGCTGATATCGAGAATCCAAGTGCTGCAACTGGATTCGGTTTCGGTCGCGGTGCGTGCCCACTACGCGCCGGTGTTCAGCCGGCTCGGCCCCTACGACCGCGACGTGTTGGACCGCGCCGCCTGGGGCCCGCGCGCGTCGCGGCTGCTGGCCGAGTACTGGGCGCACGAGGCCGCGCTGATGGCCGTCGACGACTGGCCGCTGCTGCGCTGGCGGATGCGCCAGTACCGGCACGGCCGCTGGGGCGTTCACATCGTCAAGGCCAATCCCCAGCTCGCCGACAAGATCGTCGCCGCCGTCGCCGAGCTCGGGCCGAGCACCGCCGGACAGATCGAGGCCCATCTCGAGGCCGAACCGCGCGGGCCCAGAGGAAGCTGGTGGGGCAGCCGCAGCGACACCAAGTGGGTCGCCGAGGCGCTTTTCGCGGCCGGCGTGCTCACGACGGCCACCCGCGTGGGCTTCGCACGGCACTACGACCTGGTGGAACGGGTGCTGCCGGCGAGTGTGCTGGCGCGCGACGTCGACGACGAAGAGGCCGTCCGGGAACTCACGCTGCGGGCGGCCACCGCGCTCGGCGTGGGCACCGAGGCCGACATCCGCGACTACTTCCGGCTGTCGGCCCAGCAAGTCAAGCCGGCGGTCGCCGACCTGGTGGCCGCGGGTGAGATCGAGCGGGTCGACGTCGAAGGCTGGCCCGCGCCGGCCTATCTGCGCACCGGGCGCGCGGTGCCGCGCGCCGACCGGGGCACCGCGCTGTTGTGTCCGTTCGACCCGCTGATCTTCTTTCGGCCCCGGGTTGAGCGGCTGTTCGGATTTCACTACCGCATCGAGATCTACACCCCGGCCCACAAGCGCCAGTACGGCTACTACGTGTGGCCGCTGCTGATGGACGGGCAGCTGGTGGCGCGGGTCGACCTCAAGGCCGATCGGGCCGCCGACACGCTGCGCGTCGTGGGCGCGTTCGGTGAACCCGACGTGCCGCGACCGCGCGTCGTCGAGGCGCTGGCCGGCGAATTGCAGTCGATGGCGTCGTGGCTGGAACTTGGCGGGTTCAGCGTCGCCACCCGGGGCGACCTGGCCGCCGATCTGCGGGTGGCCGGCTGATGCGGGCAACGGACAAAGAGCTCAAAGACACGCTGTGGAAGGCGGCCAACAAACTGCGCGGCTCCCTATCCGCCGGCCAGTACAAGGACGTCGTCCTCGGGCTGGTGTTCCTCAAGCATGCCTTCGATGCGCAGTGGAAGTTGTTGGTGCACAACGCGGAATCGCCCGACATCGGCCGGCTCGTCGACGAGGCGATGGAGGCCGCGGCGCTGCCGCGGCTGTACGAAAACCACCTCGACCCGCGCCGCCTCGGTGAACTGCTGGGCCTGCTGGACACCGCACGGTTCGGTGAGCGTGGCCACGCCCGGGACGTGCTGGGCGAGGTGTACGAGTACTTTCTGGGCAATTTCGCGCGCGCGGAAGGGCGCCGCGGCGGCGAATTCTTCACCCCACCCAGCGTGGTCCGCGTGATCGTCGAGGTTCTGGAACCCTCGAGCGGGCGGGTGTATGACCCGTGCTGCGGCTCGGGCGGGATGTTCGTGCAGACCGACCGATTCATCGCCGAACACGACGGTGACCCCGCCGGAATCACGATCTGCGGACAGGAAAGCGTCGAGCAGACCTGGCGGATGGCGAAGATGAACCTCGCCGTGCACGGCATCGACAACTCCGGGCTGGGTGCGCGGTGGGGTGACACGTTCCGCGACGACCAGCACGCCGGCGTGCAGATGGATTACGTGATGGCCAATCCGCCCTTCAACATCAAGGATTGGGCCCGCGACGAGCGTGACCCGCGGTGGCGCTTCGGTGTCCCGCCAGCCGGCAACGCCAACTACGCGTGGATTCAGCACGTCCTGTCCAAACTGGCCCCGGGTGGGAAGGCCGGCGTCGTCATGGCCAACGGTTCGATGTCGTCGAACGTGGCCGGGGAAGGGGAGATTCGCGCGCGGATCGTCGACGCCGACCTGGTGTCGTGCATGGTCGCTCTGCCCGGGCAGCTGTTCCGCAGCACGTCGATTCCGGTGTGCCTGTGGTTCTTCGACACCGACAAGGGCAAGCGGTCCGGGCAGGTGCTGTTCATCGACGCCCGCGGGCTCGGCTACCTGGTGGACCGCACCGAGCGGGCGCTGACGCACCAGGAGGTCGTCCGCATCGGCGACACCTATCACGCGTGGCGCGGATCGGAATCGGCTGCCGCGAAAGGCCTTACCTACCAAGATGTTCCGGGGTTCTGCGGCTCCGCGTCGCTCGACGACATCGCCGCGGCAGGCTACCCGCTTACGCCGGGACGCTATGTCGGGGCGCCCGCCCCCCAAGGCGACGGCGAGCCGGTAGAGCAGAAGATCGCCCGGCTGACCGGCGACCTGCTCGCCGCACTCGACGAATCCGCACGCCTGGAAAGCGTTGTACGCCAACAATTGGAGCGCCTGGGTGACCACCACACTGGGTGACCACCTGGCCTTCAGCACCGGCGGCGGCGCGCCGCTGCCGGCGCCGGGCGGCTGCTTCCGCGTCTACGGCGCCAACGGGGCCATCGGTTACACGGCCGAACACAACGCGGCCGGCCCGCTGATCGTCCTCGGGCGCGTCGGGGCGCAGTGCGGCAGCCTGCGGTACTGCGACTCCGACGTCTGGGTCACCGAGAACGCACTGGTATGCCGGGCCAACGACCCACGCGAGACGCGGTATTGGTACTACGCGTTGCACACCTGCCGGCTGGGCGATCACCGCTCCGGATCGGGGCAGCCGCTGCTGAGCCAGCGCATCCTGCGTGACGTCGCGGTGCGCAGCGTGGGCGCGCCTCAGCGCCAGGCGATCGCCGAACTGCTCGGCTCCCTCGACGACAAAGTGTCCGCCAACGAACGGGTGATCGAGACCGCCGAGAACGTGATGGTCGCCATCGCGGAGTCGGCCCGCGAACGCGTGCGGCTGTCCAGCCTGGCGGGCCGGTCGGCGGCGTTCCTCAACGTGACCGAGTTCGACGACGTGGTCGCGCACTTCAGCCTTCCGGCCTTCGATGACGGGGCGCAGCCCCGCGCCGCGAGCGCAGAGTGCATCAGGAGCGGCAAGTTCCTCCTGTCGGAGCCGTGCGTGTTGTTCGCGAAGCTCAATCCCCGGATTCCGCGAATCTGGAATGTGGTCAGCCTGCCGCCGCGGATGGCCGTGGCCAGCAGCGAGTTCGTCGTCCTGAAACCGAGCGGCGTCGACGCCTCGGCCCTGTGGTCGGCCGTTCGGCAACCCGACGTCTCCGAACGGCTGCAACGCCGGGTGGCCGGGACTTCGGGGAGCCATCAGCGGATCCAGCCGCGCGATCTGTTGGAAGTTATGGTCCCGGACGTCCGGCGCCTGCCGACCGCGGCCCTGCAAACGATCACCGACCTGGGGGCGCTGTGCCACGCACGTCGCACCGAGAGCGCGCGGCTGTCCGCCGTCCGCGACGCGCTGCTGCCCCCGCTGATATCGGGTGAGCTCCGGGTACGGCTGCCACGTTAAGGTGAGCGCCGTGGCCGAGACCGCGCCGCTACGCGTGCAACTGATCGCCAAGACCGAGTTCCTGGCGCCGCCGGACGTGCCGTGGACCACCGACGCCGACGGTGGCGCGGCGCTGGTTGAGTTCGCCGGCCGGGCCTGCTATCAGAGCTGGTCGAAACCCAATCCCAAGACCGCGACCAACGCCGGCTACATCAAGCACATCATCGACGTCGGGCACTTTTCGGTGCTCGAACACGCCAGCGTGTCGTTCTACATCACCGGCATTTCGCGATCGCTCACGCACGAGCTGATCCGGCACCGGCATTTCTCCTACTCGCAGCTGTCGCAGCGCTACGTGCCGGAGGGCGACTCGCGAGTCGTCGTACCCCCGGGCATGGAGGACGACCCCGAACTGCGCCGGATCCTGACCGAGGCGGCCGACGCCAGCCGGGCCACCTACGCCGATTTGCTGGCCAAGCTCGAGGCGAAATTCGCCGACCAACCCAACGCCATCTTGCGCCGCAAGCAGGCGCGCCAGGCCGCGCGGGCGGTGCTGCCGAACGCGACCGAGACCCGCATCGTCGTCACGGGCAACTACCGGGCCTGGCGGCACTTCATCGCCATGCGCGCCAGCGAGCACGCCGACGTGGAGATCCGGCGGCTGGCCATCGAGTGCCTGCGCCAGCTCGCCGACGCCGTGCCCGCGGTGTTCGCCGACTTCGAGGTCTCGACGCTGGCCGACGGGACCGAGGTAGCCACCAGCCCGCTGGCGACCGAAGCCTGACATTCCAGTCGGCACTGCAGTCACCCCGCCGGGCTCCTGAGGCTGACCGCCCCCGCCGCCCGGGCAACGCACGTCCGCGCCGTTGCCAAATACCTTGCCGCCGCCAGGTAACCTAAGGACCGTGAGCACCGTCGGATTCGACGCCCCGGCCCGGTTGGGAACCGTGCTGACCGCGATGGTGACACCGTTCGCTCCCGACGACTCCCTCGATACCGGCGCCGCGGCACAGCTGGCGAGCCACCTGGTGGACGCGGGGTGTGACGGCCTGGTGGTCTCCGGCACCACCGGCGAGTCGCCGACCACCACCGACGACGAGAAGCGAGAGTTGCTCCGCGTCGTGCTGGAGGCGGTGGGCGACCGCGCCCGGGTGATCGCCGGCGCGGGCACCTATGACACCGCTCACAGCGTCCGGCTGGCCAAGGCCTGCGCGGCCGAGGGCGCCCACGGATTGCTGGTGGTCACGCCCTACTACTCGAAGCCGCCGCAGAGCGGGCTCATCGCGCACTTCACCGCCGTCGCCGACGCCACCGAACTGCCGGTGCTGCTCTACGACATCCCGCCGCGCTCGGTGATCCCGATCGAGACCGAGACCATCCGTGCGCTGGCCGCCCATCCGAACATCGTGGGAATCAAGGACGCCAAAGCCGACCTGCACAGCGGCGGCCAGATCATCGCCGAGACCGGGCTGGCCTACTACTCCGGCGACGACGCGCTGAACCTGCCGTGGCTGGCCATGGGCGCCACCGGCTTCATCAGCGTGATCTCTCATGTGGCCGCGGGTCAGCTCCGAGAAATGTTGTCCGCCTTCGCTTCCGGCGACATCGCCACCGCGCGGAAGATCAACGTCTCCGTCGCCCCGCTGTGCAACGCGATGAGCCGGCTGGGCGGCGTGACGATGTCCAAGGCGGGGCTGCGCCTGCAGGGCATCGAAGTTGGCGATCCCCGGCTGCCGCAAATGCCGGCGTCGCCCGAGCAAATTGACGCGCTGGCCGCCGATATGCGCGCGGCGTCGGTGCTCCGGTGAGCCAAAGGGTGGCCCGTAAGTGGATGTAGACCTCGCCCCTCCTGGTCCCTTGGCCGCTGGTGGGTTGCGGGTCACCGCGCTGGGCGGCATCAGCGAAATCGGCCGGAACATGACGGTTTTCGAGCATCTCGGCCGGTTGCTGATCATCGACTGCGGGGTGATGTTTCCCACCCATGACGAGCCAGGGGTGGACCTGATCCTTCCGGACCTGCGCCACATCTCGGACCGGCTCGACGACATCGAGGCGCTGGTGCTGACCCACGCGCACGAGGACCACATCGGCGGCATCCCGTTCCTGCTCAAGCTGCGCCCGGACATCCCGGTCGTTGGATCGAAGTTCACCCTGGCGCTGGTCGCCGCGAAATGCCGTGAGCACCGGCTCAAGCCGGTGTTCATCGAGGTCAGCGAACGCCAGCGGAGCACCCACGGCGTCTTCGAGTGCGAATACTTCGCCGTCAACCACTCGATCCCGGATGCGCTGGCGATCGCCGTGCACACCGGCGCGGGAACCGTCTTGCACACCGGCGACATCAAGCTCGACCAGCTTCCCCTCGACGGCCGGCCCACCGATCTGCCCGGCATGTCCCGCCTCGGCGACGCCGGTGTGGACCTGTTCTTGTGCGACTCGACCAACTCCGGGATCCCCGGCGTCGGGCCGTCGGAGAGCGAAGTGGGACCGACGCTGCACCGCCTGATCCGGGGCGCCGAGGGTCGGGTGATCGTCGCCTGCTTCGCCTCCAACGTCGACCGGGTGCAGCAGATCATCGATGCCGCGGTCGCGTTGGGCCGGCGGGTGTCGTTCGTCGGGCGGTCCATGGTGCGCAACATGGGTATCGCCCGCGAGCTGGGGTTCCTGCGGGTGGCCGATTCCGACGTGATCGACATCGGCGCCGCCGAGATGATGCCGCCCGAGCGCGTGGTGCTGATCACCACCGGCACCCAGGGCGAGCCCATGTCGGCGCTGTCGCGGATGTCACGCGGCGAGCATCGCAGCATCACGCTCACCGCGGGCGACCTGATCGTGCTGGCGTCGTCGCTGATCCCCGGCAACGAGGAGGCGGTCTACGGCGTGATCGACGCGCTCGCCAAGATCGGGGCCCGCGTCGTCACGAACGCCCAAGCCCGCGTGCATGTTTCGGGCCACGCGTACGCCGGCGAGCTGTTGTTCCTCTACAACGGCGTGCGGCCGCGCAATGTCATGCCGGTGCACGGCACCTGGCGGATGCTGCGCGCCAACGCCAAGCTGGCGGCCAGCACCGGTGTGCCGGAGGAGTCGATCCTGTTGGCCGAGAACGGCGTCAGCGTCGACCTCGTCGCCGGCACGGCGTCGATCGCCGGGGCGGTACCGGTCGGCAAGATGTTCGTCGACGGGCTGATCAGCGGCGACGTCGGCGATATCACGCTGGGGGAACGGCTCATCCTGTCGTCGGGCTTCGTCGCGGTGACCGTCGTCGTCCAGCGCGGCACCGGGCGCCCCGTGGCCGCGCCGCACTTGCATTCGCGCGGGTTCTCCGAAGACCCCAAGGCGCTGGAGCCCGCCGGGCGCCGGGTCGAGGCGGAGCTGGAACTGCTTGCCGCGGACAACATCACCGATCCGGGCCGCATCGCCCAGGCCGTGCGCCGCACCGTCGGCAAGTGGGTGGGCGAGGTGTACCGCCGGCAGCCGATGATCGTGCCGACGGTCATCGAGGTCTAGTGGCGATCGCGAGCGCGGCGAAGCCGGGCGAGGCGGGTCGCCACGATCGGACCTACAGCTTTTCCGCGTAGGCCGACCATTCCAGTTGCGACGCCTTCAACTTGCGACCCGTGGGTTCCACGTAACGCTCGAGGAGTTCGTCCGGGCCGGCCTGCTCCAGCAGCCGCCAACCGTATTCATCGACGAACTCGCCGACCTCCTCGGGCTGTAAGCCGAAGTGCCACAACTGCCTCCGCTGGCGGACGCTGCGATAGAGCGTACGAGTGCCGTACCGATTCGTACCGTCGATGAAATCCCGCCGGACGTAGGTGAATACCAAACGGCTGCCCGGCGCGGCCGCGCGCAACCCCTCCAGCGTCCGGCGAACGGTGGCTTCGGTCAGGTACTGGGTGACTCCCTCGCAGATGAAGAAGGCCCGGTAATCGGTGCGGTAGCCGTGCTCGGCCAGGGCGGTCAGCAAGTCGTCGCGCTCCAGGTCCAACGCCACCTGCCGCACCGACATCGGCGGCCCGCCGAGCACCCGCCGGACCGTCTTCACCTTCCTGGCGACGTTGACCGGCAGGTCGACCTCGAAGACGGGGACGCGGACTTGGCGCGTCAACAGGTAGGCGCGGGTGTCCAACCCGGCACCGAGGATGACGACCGCGTCGACGCCCTCGAGCGCCTCGGCGAGCTTGTCGCCGATGAAACGCTTGCGGCAGGCCATGTTCGCCCACAGGCCGCGGCCGGTCCACTCCGATCCGCGGATCATCAAGCGGCGCACGGGGGCCACACGGGTGGCCGCGACAAGCCAGCGCAGTGGCGCCGGCAGAAACAGTTCCGCGAGGTCGTCGTCCACCAGGCGGCGGCCCGGTGGCTCGTTCTGTTCGACGGCGGCCAACACCATCGGGCCGAAAGCGGTCTGCGCGGCGGGATTCCGTGCCATTCGACTACTTGTTCAGGAAGCCCGCATCGACCGGCAACGTCACGCCGGTGATGTAGCGGGCCTGGTCGCTCACCAGCCACGCCACCGCGTTGGCGACGTCCTCGACGTCCAGCACCTCCACCGGCATGGCATTGCCCATGGCGCCCGGTGTGTCGGTCGCGGCGGCCATCTTGGCCAGCCATTCCCGGGTGAACTCGTTGTTGATCATCGGGGTCTCGACACCGGACGGGTGGATCGAGTTGACCCGAATATACTGTGTGGCAAGCAGATTCGCATATACCCGCATCAGCCCCACCACGCCGTGCTTGGCGGCGGCATAGCCGACGGAACCGGCGTCCGGGCTGCCGACGCCGGCCAGTCCGGCGCTCGAGCTGATCAGCACGATCGAGCCTCCGGTGCCCTGCTTGACCATGGTCGGGATGGACACCTTGATGGTGTTGTAGACGCCGGTGAGGTTGACGTCGATGACGTCGCGCCAGCCGTCGTCGCCGGACTGCATCGGTGCGATACCGGCGTTGGCCACGACGATGTCGAGCCGGCCGAACTCGTCCAGGCCCGCCTGTAGCGCGGCCGACAGCGAGGCCCGGTCACGGACGTCGCCACGGGCGGCCACGATCCGGGCGCCGGTGTCCTCGACCAGCTTGACGGTTTGCGCCAGGTCGTCCTCGGTGGCCAGGGGATACGGCACGCTGGCGATCTGGTCGCACAAGTCGACCGCGATGATGCTCGCGCCGTCGGCGGCGAGCCGCACCGCGTGTGCACGTCCCTGGCCGCGCGCCGCGCCGGTGATGAAGGCGATCTTGCCTTCGAGGGGCCGCGTCATCAGGACCGGAGCTGACCCTTGTCCGGGTCGCCGGCGGGAACCGGCTGCAGCATCTTGATGTCCGGCGCCCCGGCGAGGTGGTCGCCGGCCGCGGTGAACATCTTGGTGACGGCGGGAGCGGTGCTGTGGGCCTTGAGCGCCTCGGGATCGGCCCACTGCTCGACGAAGACGAAGGTCTCGCCCGATTGGTGCAATGAGTACAACTGGCAGCCGGGTTCGTTGTGCACTTCCTCCACAGCCTGCGTAAGGATGTCGCGGACCGCGTCGACCGATTCGGGTTTGACGGTCATGGTGGCAACGACGACGACGGGCATGCTGGGGCCTCCTGGGGCTACGGGGTGGGTGACGCGCATGACTTCTGTTATCTAAATCACCGGTTGTCACCCTACTCACGCGGCCTGACGGCCCATCCGTCAGATGGCTCACATGACCAAACCGTAACCAGTGTGGCGGGTGGTGCAGATGATGGCGGTGCGACTACCCTTGCCGACATGGCTAACAAGACCGCCGCCCGCTCCAAAGCCAGAACGAGCAGGTCAAAGGCCCCTTCGCGAAGTGGGTCGGGTCGCGCGCGGCCGGCGGCGCCCCGTAAGCGGCCGAGCAGGCCCGCCAAACGGCGAAACCACTCGCTGCTGGTGGCCGCCGGGCTGACCGGCGGCCGCGCGCTGCGCGCCACCTGGCTGATGGCGGCACGCAGCACTGGCGGCGCGGCCCGATCGATCGGCCGGGCCCGCGACATCGACCCGGGGCACCGCCGCGACGGGATCGCGCTGATGCTGCTCGGCCTTTCCGTGGTGGTCGCCGCGAGCTCGTGGTTCAACGCCGCCCGGCCGGTCGGCGCGTGGGTCGACACGCTGTTGCGCACCTTCATCGGGGCGGGCGTCCTGGCGCTTCCGGTCGTCACCGCCGCGGTCGCGGTGGCACTGATGCGCACCCAGCCCAACCCCGATGCGCGACCCAGGCTGATCCTGGGCGCCACCCTGATCGCGCTTTCCGTTCTCGGCTTGCGGCACCTGTGGTCCGGCTCGCCGGAAGACCCGGAAGCGCGGCGCCGCGCGGCGGGGTTCATCGGCTTCGCCATCGGCGGCCCACTGTCCGACGGGCTGACGGCGTGGATCGCGGCGCCGTTGTTGTTCATCGGCTTCATGTTCGGCCTGCTGTTGCTGACCGGGACCACCATCCGGGAGGTGCCCGACGCCGTCCGCGCCATGTTCGGCGCCCGACTGCTCGGCGATGACGAGTACTACGACGACTATGACGACGACGCGGATTCCGGTGCGGTCCAGGACTTTTCCGACGAGTTCTACGACGAGAGTTCGCTCGATCCCGAAGATGGGCCGCCGCCGGCCTGGGCGACTGCGGAGCCGGCAGCGGCCCTGCGCGACAACGAGGACGACATTCCCACCACGCCGGAGCCGGCCATCGGGAAGAGCCGCCGCCGCGACAAGAAGAAGACCGAGGTGCTCGACCGCGTCGTCGAGGGGCCCTACACCCTGCCGTCGATGAGCCTGCTGGTGGCGGGTGACCCGCCGAAGAAGCGCAGCGCCGCCAACAACGTCATGGCCGACGCCATCGGCGAGGTGCTCACCCAGTTCAAGGTCGACGCAGCCGTCACCGGCTGCACCCGCGGACCGACCGTCACCCGCTACGAGGTCGAGCTCGGGCCGGGCGTGAAGGTGGAGAAGATCACCGCGCTGCAGAAGAACATCGCCTACGCGGTGGCCACCGAGAGCGTGCGCATGCTGGCCCCCATCCCCGGCAAGTCCGCCGTGGGCATCGAGGTGCCCAACACCGACCGCGAAATGGTGCGGCTGGCCGACGTGCTGACCGCGCCGTCGACCCGTCGCGACCACCACCCGCTGGTGATCGCCCTCGGCAAGGACATCGAGGGCGACTTCATCTCGGCCAATCTGGCCAAGATGCCGCACCTGCTGGTCGCGGGATCCACCGGCTCCGGTAAGTCCAGCTTCGTCAACTCCATGCTGGTGTCGCTGCTGACCCGGGCCACCCCCGAAGAGGTCAGGATGATCCTGATCGATCCGAAGATGGTGGAGCTGACCCCGTACGAGGGCATTCCGCACCTGATCACCCCGATCATCACTCAGCCCAAGAAGGCCGCCGCCGCGCTGGCGTGGCTGGTCGAGGAGATGGAGCAGCGCTACCAGGACATGCAGGCGTCGCGGGTGCGCCACATCGACGACTTCAACGAGAAGGTGCGGTCGGGGGCCATCACCGCGCCGCTGGGCAGCCAGCGCGAATACCGGCCGTACCCGTACGTCGTGGCGATCGTCGACGAGCTGGCGGACCTGATGATGACCGCGCCGCGCGACGTCGAGGACGCGATCGTGCGGATCACCCAGAAAGCCCGGGCCGCCGGCATCCATCTGGTGCTGGCCACCCAGCGCCCGTCGGTCGACGTGGTCACCGGGCTTATCAAGACCAACGTGCCGTCACGGCTGGCGTTCGCCACGTCCTCGCTCACCGACAGCCGGGTGATCCTGGACCAGGCCGGTGCCGAGAAGCTGATCGGCATGGGCGACGGCCTGTTCCTGCCGATGGGCGCGAGCAAGCCACTGCGGTTGCAGGGCGCCTACATCACCGACGAGGAGATCCACGCCGTCGTCAACGCGTGCAAGGACCAGGCCGAGCCCGAATACACCGACGGCGTCACCACGGCCAAGCCGACGGGCGAACGCACCGACGTCGACCCCGACATCGGCGACGACATGGACGTGTTCCTGCAGGCGGTCGAGCTGGTGGTGTCCAGCCAGTTCGGCTCCACCTCGATGCTGCAGCGCAAGCTGCGCGTCGGCTTCGCCAAGGCCGGCCGGCTGATGGACCTGATGGAAACCCGCGGCATCGTCGGGCCCAGCGAGGGATCCAAGGCGCGCGAGGTGCTGGTCAAGCCCGACGAGCTGGCCGGAACGCTGGCGTTGATCCGGGGCGGCAGCGACGCCGACGGCGGCGACCCCGACGAATAGCTCGCGGGGCCTGTGGCGATCGCGAGGGCGGCGTAGCCGGGCGACGCGGGTCGCCACCATCGGGCTAGAGCACCAGCAGCATCCGGGAGTTGCCCAGGATGTTGGGCTTGACGTAGCTCAGGTCCAGGAACTCGGCGACACCGATGTCGTAGGAGCGGCACATCTCCTCGAACACCTCGGCGGTGACCGGCGTGCCCTCGATCTCGGTGAACCCGTGCTTGCCGAAGAACTCGGTCTCGAACGTCAGCACGAACAGGCGCTTCAGCTGCAGCTCGCGCGCGACCTCCAGCAACCGATCGACGATCGCGTGGCCGATGCCGTGGCCCGTCATCGCCGGGTCGACCGCGACGGTGCGGATCTCGCCCAGGTCGGACCACATCACGTGCAGCGCGCCGCAACCGACCACGTCATCGCCGCATTCGGCCACCCAGAACTCCTGGACGGCCTCGTACAGCGTCACCAGGTTCTTCTCGAGCAGGATCTTCCCCGCGTAGGTGTCGACGAGTTGTTTGATCGCGGGGACGTCGGACGTTCGCGCGCGGCGCACCACCGCTCGGCGGTCCTGTGGACATTCAGTCACGGCTAACAGTATCGGCATCGGGGACGGGCGCGCTGGTCAACAGTTATTCTGTTGCCGTGTCGGGGCAGCCGCAAACGGGACCGTTGATGGGACCGCCGGGCCGCGCCCATATCGCAAACCTCGCCAACACGCTGACGCTGTTGCGGCTGGTGTTGGTGCCGATCTTCCTGCTCGCGCTGTTCGCCAAGGACGGTCACGAGATCGCTTTCCGGATCGTGGCTTTCGTGATTTTCGCGGTTGCCGCGATCACGGATCGGCTGGACGGCCTGCTCGCCCGCAACTACGGCATGGCGACCGAATTCGGGGCGTTCGTCGATCCGATCGCGGACAAGACGCTGGTCGGGTCGGCGCTGATCGGTCTGTCGATGCTCGGCGAGCTGCCGTGGTGGGTCACGGTCGTGATCCTGGTCCGCGAGTTCGGGGTCACGGTGCTGCGGCTGGCGGTCATTCGCCGTGGGGTCATCCCGGCCAGTTGGGGCGGCAAGGTCAAGACCGTGGTCCAGGCGGTGGCGATCGGCCTGTTCATCCTGCCGCTGGCCGGGCCGTTCCGGGTGACGGCGGCGGTGGTGATGGGTGTGGCCATCGTGCTGACGATCGTCACCGGCATCGACTACGTGGTGTCGACCGTTCGGGAAGTGCGTCGGACGACCGACTGATTTTCCGGTCGCCGAACGGGAACCAAGGCCCCGCTCCCCGCGTTTCACGTAGTGAGCATCCGCCGGACGCGGTCGATTTCGTGCCGAGCGGGGCTGACTGGACGAAGGAGGGCAGGAATGCCGTCATTAGTGCGCGAGGTCATCGGCGACGTGCTGCGCGAGGCCCGGGTGACGCAGGGCCGGACGCTGCGCGAGGTGTCCGATTCGGCGCGGGTGAGCCTCGGATATCTGTCCGAGGTGGAGCGCGGGCGCAAGGAACCCTCCAGCGAGCTGCTCAACGCGATCTGCGAGGCGTTACAGGTCCCGCTGTCGTCGGTGCTCACCGACGCCGGCGAGCGGATGGCCGGCCAGGAACGGGCGGCCCACAGCGCGCCCGTCGACGGGGCGCGCGGTCCCAGCATCGACGCCGGCACGAAGGTCGTCATCCCGCCGGTGGCGTCCCTGGCGATCGCCTGAGCGCAGCCCGGCGCGGCGATCCAGCGCCAGGGGTAGGGCGATCGGCCCCGACCCACTAAATTGAGCGACAAGCGACGGCCCATCCAGGGACCATCCGGCCTATAAGAAGCGAAGGTGGAGCTCACTCATGGCCAATCCGTTCGTCAAAGCGTGGAAGTACCTGATGGCGCTGTTCAACGCGAAGATCGACGAGCACGCCGACCCCAAGGTGCAGATCCAGCAGGCCATCGAGGAAGCGCAACGCACGCACCAGGCGCTGACGCAGCAGGCGGCGCAGGTGATCGGCAACCAGCGCCAGCTGGAGATGCGGCTGAACCGGCAACTCGCCGACATTGAAAAGCTGCAGGTCAACGTGCGCCAGGCCCTGACGCTCGCCGACCAGGCCACCGCCGCCGGTGACGCCGCCAAGGCGACCGAGTACAACAACGCCGCCGAGGCGTTCGCGGCCCAGCTGGTGACCGCCGAGCAGAGCGTCGAGGACCTCAAGACGCTGCACGATCAGGCGCTGAGCGCGGCCTCGCAGGCCAAGAAGGCGGTCGAGCAGAACGCGATGATGCTGCAACAGAAGATCGCCGAGCGCACCAAGCTGCTCAGCCAGCTCGAGCAGGCCAAGATGCAGGAACAGGTGAGCGCGTCGCTGCGGTCGATGAGCGAGATCGCCGCCCCGGGCAACGTGCCCAGCCTCGACGAGGTGCGCGACAAGATCGAACGTCGCTACGCCAACGCGATCGGCTCCGCCGAGCTCGCACAGGGTTCGGTGCAGGGCCGCATGCTCGAGGTCGAGCAGGCCGGGGTGCAGATGGCCGGTCACTCCCGGCTGGAGCAGATCCGCGCGTCGATGCGCGGCGAAGCGCTGCCGACCGGGGGGACACCCGCCGCCGGGGCCACCCCGGAGGCGAAGCCCGCGTCCGCCGAGACCACCGGGGGCGCGGTCACCGAGAAACCTTTTGGCCAGTAACGCGGGTGTCGTGGCGGTGAGCGAGACGCGGCGCGGGCTCTGGCGCACGTTGCTGGGGCGCGGGTTGGCCACCGCCGCCGACCTTTCCGATTTGGTGGCCCAGAAGATCAGCGCCGCCGCGGATCCGCGTGCGCGGCTGCTGCGGCGGCAACGTCGCGCGCTGCGGTGGGGCCTGATCTTCGCCGCCGGCTGCGTGTTCTGGGCGTTGGTGACGATGCTGCTGGCAGCCTGGGGATGGTTCGCGCTGCTGCTGGAGATCACCGGCGCCGTCGCGGTCATCATGGCCATCCCGGCGACGCTGTTGTTGTTCCGCTACCGGTGGCTGCGCTCCGAGCCGCTGCCCACGCCCCGCCCGACGAACGCGCGCCGGCTGCCGCCACCCGGGTCGGCGGCGCGGCCCGCCATGTACGCGCTGGGCGCCTCCGAACGCGGATTCCTCTCCCTGCTGAACGTGATCGAGCGCGGCTCGATGTTGCCGACCGCCGAGATCCGTGACCTGACCGCGGCGGCCAACAAAACCTCGGCGGCCATGGCGGCCACCGCTGCGGAGGTGGTGTCGATGGAGCGGGCGGCGCAGTCCAGCGAATCATCGCGGGCGTATCTGGTGCCCACCATCAACGCGTTCACCGCGCAGTTGAGCGCCGGCGTCCGTCAATACAACGAGATGGTCACCGCCGCAGCCCAATTGGTGTCTTCGGCCAACGGCGATCAGTTGGCCGCCTCGCAGCGCTACCGCGCCGAGCTCGCCGGGGCAACCGACCGGCTGGTCGGCTGGGCGCAGGCGTTCGACGAACTCGGCGGCTTGCGCGGCGCCAGCTAGCGGGCTAGAACGTCGCTTTCAGCGACGGCAGCACCACGGCGGCCAGGCCGCGAAGGGTGGCCTTGAACATGTCGAAGAAGTCAAAGTAGTCGCGCCACAACGTGATTCGCCCGTCGTGGACTTCGAACACGCCGCACACCCAGAACTGAAGCCGCAACGGGCCGAAGATCAGGGCGTCGGTGCGCTCGGTGAGCACCGCCCCGCCGTCGGCGGCGATTCGGTGGATCTTCACCTCGAAGGCGGCGCGGCCGTCCATCCGGCGAAACAGCTTCATCGCCCTGGCGCGGCCGTGAATCGTCGGCAGCCCGACATTTTCGTAGACGAGGTTGTCGTCCAATGCTGCGTCGGCGGCCTCGTAATCCGCATCCTGCAGGGCGTTCAGAAAGCCCTCGACCGTGCGGGTGTTCGCAACGGTTGTCCCAGTCAGCTCGGTCATGGGTGCCAGCGTAGGCGAGCGTTTCGGTGGCGCGCTGTGGCAGGGTAAGGCCGATGCGCGTCGCCGTGGTCGCCGGGCCGGATCCCGGGCACTCGTTTCCCGCGATTGCGCTGTGCCAACGCTTCGCCCACGCCGGCGACGAGCCCACGCTGTTCACCGGCGCCGAATGGGTCGACACGGCCCGCGCCGCCGGCATCGACGCCGCCCCGCTGGACGGGCTGGCCGCCACCGACGACGACGCCGACGCCGGGGCCCGAATCCATCGGCGCGCGGCACGGATGGCCGTCCTCAACGTGCCGGCGCTGCGCGACCTGGCGCCCGACCTCGTGGTGTCCGACGTCATCACCGCGGGGGGCGGCATGGCCGCCGAGCTGTTGGGCATCCCGTGGATCGAGCTCAACCCGCATCCGCTCTACCTGCCATCGAAGGGACTGCCGCCGATCGGGAGCGGACTGGCGCCGGGCACCGGCCTCCGCGGCCGGCTCCGCGACGCCACGATGCGGGCGCTCACCGCGCGGTCGTGGCGCGCGGGCCTGCGGCAGCGCGCGACCGTGCGGGTCGAGATCGGACTGCCGGCCCGCGATCCCGGGCCGCTGCGGCGGCTGATCGCCACCCTGCCCGCCCTCGAGGTGCCGCGGCCGGACTGGCCGGCGGAGGCCGTGCTGGTGGGCCCGCTGCACTTCGAACCGACCGATCGGGTGCTGGAAATCCCGGCGGGCTCCGGACCCGTGCTGGTGGTCGCGCCGTCGACCGCGATGACCGGGACCGAGGGGCTGGCGGAGGTCGCGCTGGCTCACCTGCGGCCGGGGGAGACGCTGCCGGCCGGATCGCGGCTGGTGGTCTCGCGGCTGGGGGGAGCGGATCTGCAGGTGCCCCCGTGGGCGGTGGTCGGGCTCGGCAGCCAGGCCGAGTTGTTGCGCCACGCCGACCTGGTGATCTGCGGCGGTGGGCACGGCATGGTGGCCAAAACGCTGCTGGCGGGGGTGCCGCTGGTCGCGGTGCCCGGTGGCGGGGATCAGTGGGAGATGGCGAACCGGGTGGTCCGGCAGGGCAGCGGGCGGCTGATCCGGCCGTTGACCGCCGAGGCGCTGGTGGCTGCGGTGAACGAGGTGCTGTCGTCGCCCCGCTATCGGGAGGCCGCCCAAGCCGCCGCCGCTAGCATCGTCGGCGTGGCCGATCCGGTCCGGGTGTGCCACGAAGCGCTCGCTCCGACGGGATGATCGGGCGGGTTCGCGAAGGGAGGGCGTCGGCAATGAGGACGATCGCCGCGGGCGGCCTGCTTCTTGCCTTGATGTTCGGCTCGGGCGTCGCGCGTGCCGACAGCGGCGACGAGCAGCAGGCATGCCAGTTGATGGACGACCCGGCGGCCGCTGAGCAGGGCTATGCGCCGGCCGAATACGCCTTCATGCAGTTGCGCTCCCGAATGTCGGCGCAGCGGGCGCGGACGACCATGTCCGAGGCCGTCCAGGACTTCTGCCCCAACCACCTGATCGACCTGCCGGCCAGTTGGCGGTAATGCGGCCGGTGTCCGAACGCTGCCCGGTGGGTATCTTGCTGGCGTGCGGCTAACGGAATTCAACGAGCGCGTGGTCCTGCGATTCGGTGCGGCATACGGCTCTTCGGTGCTGGCGGACCATGTGCTGAGCGGTTTCGACGGCCGTACCGCCGCCCAGGCGATCGAGGACGGGGCCGAGCCCCGCGACGTGTGGCGGGCCCTGTGCGTCGACTTCGACGTGCCGCGCGACCAGTGGTGACGTGCGGGCCGCAACCTTGTTCGTAGGGCGGGTACTCGTTCTGCCGCAGTAGAGCCGCGAGCCTAACTTCGCTTCGACGGTGGCGCCTCGAACACGCAATCGCCGCAGACGGACCGACCCGGAAGGCGATAGAAGAGGCAGCAACTACGACGTTTGAAGCCCAGGTGTGGGCCGGTGACGCCCGATCCGGCCAGCGCGCCGGTACCCAGCAGCGCATGGGTCATCTCGGCGATCCGCGGGCCGAGGTCGGGCCGCGCCGCGAGCAGGGCCCGGGCGGCGCCGGTCAACGCGGAGGCGACGTTGCCCGCCAGCAGGGCGGGCGCCAGCTTGACCCGCAGCCCGGCGGCAAGCGGCTCCATGTGCTCTTGCACCACCACCCGGTACAGCACGTCCGGCGAGTTGGCGGGGACCCCGACGGGCGCGGGCAACCGCAGTTGCGCCCCGTCGTCGGCGCGTTGCAAGTCGTTGAGGTCGGGGACGACGCCGTGACCCAGCGCGCAGGCGAGCACGGGCGACCACAGGCGGGTGGCGTGGCCGAGCTGAACCAGCGAGGCGGCGACGCGCAGGTCCGTCGTGTGATAGCGCCTGGCGGTGGCGTCGACCAGGTCGGTGAAACCGTCGGCGTAGGACCGCCCGACCGGGTGCCAGCCCGTCGCATCGCCGCCCACGGGCAACGCGAAAAATCCTTTGTAGCAGGATATTTCGGCTAGCTCAGCAGAGATGTCCATATATGCGCAACCAAGCCTCTTCAGGGGAGATCCGCCCCGGTTGTGGTGAGGAAGCGCCGACGGTGAGTGTCTGGCTCTCGGGTGGGGGCATCCCCATCCCGGTCACAGTGGCGGGACCGCGCCGGATTCGCACCGGTTTCCTCAGGCTTATGCCCCGTCAGCGCCTTTCGGTAGCAGATGTTGCCATACGCGGTGGGGGCCCGGCGTGTCCACTTGAATCGAACAGGTGTTCGGCTACTGTGGGGAACGTTCGGTGAGTCAACTTGTCGGTGGCCTTCTCTAGTGTCACGGCCAACCGACCGACACCGGTCACCGAACACAACGAACCATAGGAGAGGCACCATGACGCAAGCCCCCGACCGCGAGAAGGCTCTCGAACTGGCGATGGCCCAGATCGAAAAGAGCTATGGCAAAGGCTCGGTGATGCGTCTCGGCGACGAGATGCGTCAGCCGATCTCGGTCATCCCGACCGGATCCATCGCACTGGACGTGGCCCTGGGCATCGGCGGCCTGCCCCGCGGCCGGGTCGTGGAGATCTACGGCCCGGAGTCCTCGGGAAAGACCACCGTCGCCCTGCACGCGGTGGCCAACGCCCAGGCCGCCGGCGGCGTCGCGGCGTTCATCGACGCCGAGCACGCGCTGGACCCGGACTACGCCAACAAGCTGGGCGTGGATACCGATTCCCTGCTGGTCAGCCAGCCCGACACGGGGGAGCAGGCGCTCGAGATCGCCGACATGCTGATCCGCTCCGGAGCGCTGGACATCCTGGTCATCGACTCGGTGGCGGCGCTGGTGCCGCGCGCGGAGCTCGAGGGCGAGATGGGCGACAGCCACGTCGGTCTGCAGGCCCGGCTGATGAGCCAGGCGCTGCGGAAAATGACTGGCGCGCTGAACAATTCGGGAACCACCGCGATCTTCATCAACCAGCTGCGGGAAAAGATCGGGGTGATGTTCGGCAGCCCGGAAACCACCACGGGCGGTAAGGCTTTGAAGTTCTACGCGTCGGTGCGCATGGACGTGCGCCGGATCGAGACGCTCAAGGACGGCACCAACGCGGTCGGTAACCGCACCCGGGTCAAGGTCGTCAAGAACAAGGTGGCGCCGCCGTTCAAGCAGGCGGAATTCGACATCCTCTACGGCAGGGGAATCAGCCGCGAGGGTTCGCTGATCGATATGGGCGTGGAGCAGGGCTTCATCCGCAAGTCCGGTTCCTGGTTCACCTACGAGGGTGAGCAGCTCGGTCAGGGCAAGGAGAATGCCCGCACCTTCCTGATGGAAAACGGCGAGGTGGCCAACGAGATCGAGAAGAAGATCAAGGAGAAGCTCGGCATTGGCGCGGTCGTGACCGATGACGACGTCCTGCCCGCCCCCGTCGATTTCTGAGCCCTCTCGCGAGGAGCAGGCGCGGACGCTGTGCCTGCGCCTGCTCACCGCGAGGGCGCGCACCCGGGCCGAGCTGCACGGCCAGCTGGCGAAACGCGGTTACCCCGAGGACATCAGGGCTGCCGTGCTCGACCGGCTCGCCGCCGTTGGCCTGGTCGATGACAGCGACTTCGCCGAGCAGTGGGTGCAGTCCCGCCGGGCGAAGAGCAGGCGGGCCCTGGCCGCTGAACTGCGCACCAAGGGTGTCGACAGGGACGTGATCGCCACCGCGCTGTCCGGGATCGACGCCGGTGCCGAGCGGGACCGGGCCGAGCAGTTGGTGCGGGCCAAGCTGCGTCGGGAAGCGCTGGACGGCGATGACGCGCGAGTGACCCGCCGGCTGGTCGGGATGTTGGCGCGCCGTGGCTACAGCCAGAACCTGGCGTGCGAGGTCGTCCTCGCCGAACTGGCCGCCGAACGGGAGCGCCGCCGGGTCTAGCCCGGTGACGTGCGGTTTCTCGCCCGCCGACCGGTCGCCGTACCATGGCCCCGTGACTTCGATGGTGGCCCGAGATGTTTCGGGGGCGCGTACCTACCAGGTGCGCACCTACGGCTGCCAGATGAACGTCCACGATTCCGAGCGGTTGGCGGGTCTGCTGGAAGCGGCCGGTTACGAGCGGGCGGTCGAGGGGGCCGACGCCGACGTGGTCGTCTTCAACACCTGCGCGGTCCGCGAAAACGCCGACAACAAGCTGTACGGCAACCTCAGCCACCTGGCGCCGCGCAAGCGCGGCAACCCCGAGATGCAGATCGCGGTCGGGGGTTGCCTGGCCCAAAAGGACCGGGATGCGTTGCTGCGCAAGGCGCCCTGGGTCGACGTCGTCTTCGGCACGCACAACCTCGGATCGCTGCCCACGCTGCTGGAACGGGCGCGGCACAACAAGGTCGCCCAGGTGGAGATCGCCGAGTCGCTGCAGGAGTTTCCGTCGTCGC
Organism: Mycobacterium sp. 852014-50255_SCH5639931; assembly: GCF_001665605.1. GTDB lineage: Bacteria > Actinomycetota > Actinomycetes > Mycobacteriales > Mycobacteriaceae > Mycobacterium > Mycobacterium paraffinicum. Next base: position 166,688 of record NZ_LZSV01000035.1, on the reverse strand, counting down.
TGCCGAGCGCACGCGAATCAGCTTACGCCGCTTGGGTTTCCGTCTCCGTCGGGTGCAACAACAGCTGCACCTTCTGCATCGTGCCCTCGCTGCGGGGCAAGGAGGTCGACCGCAGCCCGGCCGACATCCTGGCCGAGGTGAGGGCGCTGGTGGACGACGGCGTGCTCGAAGTCACGCTGCTGGGCCAGAATGTCAACGCCTACGGGGTGTCGTTCGCCGACCCGGCGCTGCCCCGCGATCGCGGCGCCTTCGCGCGCCTCCTGCGGGCGTGCGGGGACATCGACGGTCTGGAACGGGTGCGGTTCACCTCCCCGCATCCGGCCGAATTCACCGACGACGTCATCGACGCCATGGCGCAGACGCCGAATGTCTGCCCCGCCCTGCACATGCCGCTGCAGTCGGGCTCCGACCGGGTGCTGCGCGCGATGCGGCGCTCGTACCGCGCCGAGCGCTACCTCGGCATCATCGACCGCGTGCGCGCGGCCATGCCGCATGCCGCCATCACCACCGACCTGATCGTCGGGTTTCCCGGTGAGACCGAAGAGGACTTCGCGGCCACCCTGGACGTGGTGCGGCAGGCCCGGTTCGCGGCCGCGTTCACCTTCCAGTACTCCAAACGGCCCGGCACCCCCGCCGCCGAGCTCGCCGGGCAGCTCCCGAAAGCCGTTGTGCAGGAACGCTATGAGCGCCTGGTCGAGCTGCAGGAGCAGATCTCGCTGGAGGGCAATCGTGCGCTGGTCGGCCAGACCGTCGAGCTGCTGGTCGCCGCAGGCGAGGGACGCAAGGACACCCGCACGGCGCGGATGACCGGCCGCGCCCGCGACGGGCGCCTGGTGCACTTCAGCGCCGACGACCGAATCCGACCCGGGGACCTCGTCACCGCGGTGATCACCCAGGCCGCGCCGCACCACCTCATCGCCGACGCCGGCGTCCTCAGCCATCGCCGCACCCGCGCCGGGGACGCGCACGCCGCCGGGCAGCGCCCGGGTGGCATCGGGCTCGGCATGCCCGCCGTCGGACCGCCCGCCGGCCCAATCGAACCCCTTGGATGTGCCCGATGAACGAAGAACACCCCGACCTCGACGCCCTGCGCACCGAAATCGAGGCCGCCGAGCGCCGCGTGGCGCGCGGATTCGACCCGGGCCCACGGGGGTTCGTCGTGGCCATCCTGGTCTTCGTGCTGCTGGGATCGTTCATCCTGCCGCACACCGGCGCGGTGCGCGGCTGGGACGTGTTGTTCAGCAGCCACGGGGCCGGCGCGGCCGCGGTGTCGCTGCCGTCGCGGGTGTTCGCCTGGCTGACGCTGGTGTTCGGCGTCGGCTTCTCGATGCTGGCGTTGGTCACGCGGCGCTGGGCGCTGGCCTGGATCGCGCTGGCGGGTTCGGCGCTCGCCGGCGCGGCGGGACTGTTGGCCATCTGGTCGCGTCAGACGGTGGCCGCGGGGCACCCGGGCCCGGGGGTGGGGCTGATCGCGGCCTGGATCATCGTCCTCACGCTGACCTACCAGTGGGCCCGGGTGGTGTGGTCGCGCACCATCGTGCAACTCGCTGCCGAGGAGCAGCGGCGCCGCGTCGCGGCGCAGCAGCAGTCGATGACGCTGCTCGACAGCCTGGACGACGGGCCCGACGCCCCGAACCGCCGGGGGGAGCCGAACGGCGCGGCCCCCGGGGATCCCGAAGCCTAGGGCTTGCGGGTCAGCGCCTCGGCGGCCGCCTGCGCCCACTGCCGCCACTGCTCGGCGTTGGCCCTGGCCTCTTCGGCCTCTTTGGTGCGGCCCGCCGCCGCGGCCTTCTGGGCCTGCTGCTCGTATTGTTCGGCACGGGTGCGGAACTGCTCAGCGCGGGCCTGCGCCTGCGGATCCGACCAATCGGCCTCGCCCGCATCGCGCACCTTCTTCTCGATCGCACGCAGCCGGCGCTCCAATTCGGCGGACCGTTCCCGCGGCACCTTGCCGATCGCGTCCCACTTCTCGGCGATCGACCGCAGCGCGGCCCTGGCCGCGTCGTGGTTGCTCGTGTCGATCTTCTCCGCCTCGGCCAGCAGCGCCTCCTTGGCGGTGGCGTTGGCCCGCAGCTCCGCGTCCTTCTCCGCCGTCGCCGCGTTGCGGGCCGCGAAGAAGATGTCCTGGGCCGCCTTGAACCGCCGCCACAGGGCGTCGTCGACGTCGCGGGCCGCTCGGCCCGCCGCCTTCCACTCCGTAAGCAGCTTGCGGAATTCCGCGCTGGTGGCGGTCCAGTCCGTCGAATCGGACAACTCCTCGGCCCGCTCGCACAGCCGTTCCTTCGCCTGCCGGACTCCCACCCGCTCCCGGTCCAGCTCGGCGAAATGCGATCCCCGCCGCCGGTTGAAGGCCTCCCGGGCCGCCGAATAACGCTTCCACAGCGCATCGTCGACCTTGCGGTCCAGGCTGTTGATGGTCTTCCACTCGTCGAGGATGGCGCGCAGCCGGTCGCCGGCCGCCTTCCACTGTGTCGAGTTGGCGCCCAACTCCTCGGCCTCGGCGGCCAGCGCCTCCTTCCGTGCGGTCTGGGTGGCGCGGTGCTCGTCGCGGCGGGAGCGCTCCTCGGCGACGGTGCTCTCGACCTGGTCGATGAGGCTGGTCAGCCGGCGCGCGAGCGCGTCGATGTCGCCCAGCACTGACGCCGTCGGCAACGTTTCGGCCAGTTCGGTGGCGTGGGCTTTGATCTTGCGGGCGTCACCGGTTCCGGCCGCCAGCCGCTCCTCCATGAGGGTGACCTCGGTGCTCAGGTCGTCGAAGCGGCGGCCGAAGTGGGCGAAGGCGGCTTCTCGGTCGCCGGCCTGCCAGGAGCCGACGATGCGCTCGCCGGCGGCGGTGATCAGCCAGACCGTGCCGTCGTCGTCGACCCGCCCGAACTGATGCGGATCGCTGCGCGGGGGCGCCGGTATGGGATGGGTGGTGGGCCGCGGCCCCGGACTGAGCGGCCGGGGCCCGGGACGTGGTCCCGGACGTGGCACCGGGCGCGAAACCGGTTGGGCCACCGGGTCAGCCGGATCTCCGCCGTGTGGTTCGTCAGCCGTCATGCGCTCGTCACCTACCCTTCGCGCGGTCGGTATTCCGCGCACCTGCCGCGCGTAGCGGCACCATCTGCTGCAGCCGCGGGCCTGCCGTCTCGGCTCTCCCAACAGCTGCTTAACAGTATTCAAGCAGCTTGGCGGCCCGTGCGCCGCCACCCTGATCTTCTCGTTCATACCCGCTGCATCCGTCCGGACGCAGCGGGTATGACGGTTGTCCGTACCCCGACTCGGACCGAGGAACCATGGCCAAGGCGGACATCGCCGCGTTGCTCGCGTTGGCGTCCGCGCTCTGCGCCAGAATGCTGGCGGTGGCGGCGCTGGTGATGACGGCCGCCGCCACCGTCGAGCTCGCTCGCGTCGACGCCTCCGCGACGCGCGACCGGGTAGAGGCGCGGCTCGGGACGCCGTCGCGCAACCGGCGTAGCCGGCCCGCCGTTGTAATCGAATCGCGGCGGTACCCACAGCACCTACTTATGTTGATGAAGTATCAACAGTGGGTGAACCGGTCAAAGAGCAATGACGTGCGCTACGTCATACAGTTGTTGCTGAACTGATCGCGAATTTTTGGTGTATTTCCCCGCACCCCAGGGAAAGCTGGTCGGGGCAGTCGTGAGGTGAGGGGTCGCTCATGTCGAAGGTTGATGTCGCGGCGCTGATAGCGCTGTGTGCGGCGTTGGCGTCCGCGGTCGGCGATGTGATCCGTCAGCGCTCGGCGCAGGAGATCACGGATAAGAAGGTCGGCCATCTCGAGCTGTTCCGCATGTCGCTGCGGGACACCCGGTGGTGGTTGGGCGGCCTGGCCGCGATCGTCAACTACAGCCTGCAGGCCGGGGCCCTGGCGTGGGGTTCGGTGGTGTTGGTGACCGCGCTGCAGGTGACCGCGTTGCTGTTCGCCCTGCCGATCTACGCGCGGCTGACCAAGCGCCGGGTGACCCGCTGGGAGTGGGTGTGGGCGGTGACACTGGCCGGCGCCCTGGCGGTGGTCATCATCGTCGGTGACCCGGCCTCCGGCCATCAGCGCGCGTCGGTGGAGACGTGGGCCATCGTCGCCGCGGTGATGGTGCCTTTGCTGATCGCGTGCGTCGTGGCCGCGCGAATCTGGTCGGGCAGCCCGATGGCGGCCGCGCTGCTCGCGGTGGTGGCGGGGTCGGCCCTGGCATTGTTCGCGGTGCTCACCAAGGGCATCGTCGAGGTGGGCGAGAACGGCCCGTTGGCCGTGCTGACAGCCCCCGAGTTCGTCCCCTGGCTACTGCTGGCGCTGACCGGGATGATCTTCCAGCAGTCGGCGTTCCGTGCCGGCGCGCTGACGGCCTCGATGCCGACGATGACCGTCGCGAAGCCCGTCGTGGCCGGGTTGCTCGGCATCTTCGTGCTCGGCGAAACACTGCACGCCGACGGGCCCAAGGCCTTCGTCCTGATCGCGGCGGTGGCGGTGGTGATCGTGGCAACGGCCGCACTGGCCCGCGGCGAGGCCGCGACGATGGTCGCGGAGGTTGGGCGCGACGACGGAAGCCTCACGCCGGGCGCGTGGTCATCCGAGGACGGCGACGCCGGCCCTTTTAACACCGGCCCCGTTGTCGCGGCGGCCGAGGCCTAAACGCACGCGTCGGCGAACCGTTAGTTTGGTGGCGTGCTCAGCGGCATTGCCATCGTTCCCTCGGCTCCGCTGCTGGTGCCCGAGCTCGCCGGAGCGGCCGCCGCGGAGGTGACCGACCTGACGGCCGCGGTGCTGGCGGCGGCCGCCCTATTGCCCGCGCGCTGGACCGTCATCGGGACCGCCGGGCGCGACGACGTTTTCGGCCCCGGCACGGCCGGCTCCTTCTCGGGTTTCGGCGCCGACGTGCGGGTCGGGCTTTCCCCGCAAGCCCCCTCCGCGGCGCCCGCCGACCTGCCCGTGTGCGTGTTGCTGGCCGGCTGGGTCCGGGGCCAGGCCCGGCCCGACGCGACCGCGCAGGCCCGCGTCTACTCCGCCGACCACGACGCCGGGACCGCGCTCGCCCAGGGGCGACGCTTGCGCGCCGACATCGACCGATCACGGGAGCCGATCGGCGTGCTGGTCGTGGCCGACGGCGCGAACACCCTGACGCCGGCCGCCCCCGGCGGATTCGACCCGGGCAACGCCGGCGCGCAGGCCGCCCTCGACGACGCGCTGGCAACCGGCGACGTCGCCGCCCTGACGCGGCTGCCGCGGCAGATCCTGGGCCGGGTCGCCTTTCAGGTGCTGGCCGGCCTGTCCGAACCCGGGCCGCGCTCGGCCAAGGAGCTGTACCGGGGTGCGCCCTACGGCGTGGGCTACTTCGCCGGCACCTGGCAGCTCTGAGGTGGCCGTGCGACCACTGGCGATCATCGGCCCCACCGGAACCGGCAAGTCGCAGCTGGCGCTCGACTTTGCAGAACGGGTCGAACGGCTCGAGGGATCCGCCGAAATCGTGAACGCCGACGCGATGCAGCTCTATCGCGGAATGGACATCGGGACGGCCAAGCTTCCCGTCGACCAACGCCGCGGCATCCCGCATCACCAGCTCGACGTCCTGGACGTCACCGAGACCGCGACCGTCGCCCGCTACCAGCGCGCGGCCGCGACCGACGTCGAGGCGATCGCCGCCCGCGGCGCCGTCCCCATCATCGTGGGCGGCTCGATGCTCTACATCCAGTCCCTGCTCGACGACTGGTCGTTCCCCGCGACCGATCCCGCCGTGCGGGCGCGCTGGGAACAGCGGCTGGCCGAGGTCGGGGTCGGCGAGCTGCACGCCGAGCTGGCTCGTCGCGACCCCGCCGCCGCCGCGGCCATCCTGCCCACCGACGCGCGGCGCACCGTGCGGGCGCTCGAAGTGGTCGAGCTGACGGGACGGCCGTACGCCGCGTCCGCACCCCGCATCGGCCCGCCTAGGTGGGACACCGCCATCGTCGGACTGGATTGCGAGACAACGATTCTGGACGAGCGGTTGGCCCGCCGCACCGACGCCATGTTCGACCAGGGCCTGGTCGGCGAGGTGAGCGCGCTGCTCGGCGCGGGCCTGCGCGACGGGGTCACCGCGTCGCGCGCCCTGGGCTACGCCCAGGTGATCGAGGCGCTCGACGCCGGGGGCGGCGCGGATCGGCTGCGCGACGCGCGGGAACAGACCTACATGGGCACCCGACGCTATGTGCGACGGCAGCGGTCATGGTTCCGCCGCGACCACCGGGTCCACTGGCTGGACGCCGCGGATAGCGCGCGGCTCGTCGACGAAGCCCTGCGAGCCTGGCGCCACGTATCCTGAGCAGGTGAATCGCGCGGCGCATATGATCTTCGCCAAGGGCCACGGCACGGAGAATGACTTCGTGTTGTTGCCCGATGTCGACGCGGCGCTCACACTTACCGCGGCCCGGGTGTCCGCCTTGTGCGACCGGCGGCGCGGGCTGGGCGCCGACGGGGTGCTGCGGGTGACCACCGCCGGTGCCGCCCACTCGGCCGGCGTGCTCGACCGGCTGCCCGATGGCGTGGACTCGGCCGACTGGTACATGGACTACCGCAACGCCGACGGCTCCGTCGCCCAGATGTGCGGCAACGGCGTCCGGGTGTTCGCACACTACCTGCGGGCCAGCGGGATGGAGTCCCGGGACGAGTTCGTGGTCGGGTCGCAGGCCGGCCCCCGGCCGGTCACCGTGCACCGCGTCGATGCGACGTATGCCGACGTCACCGTCGACATGGGCAAGGCCAACACGCTGGGCCCGGGCGAGGCGACGGTCGGCGGGCGCCGGTTTTCCGGCGTGGCGGTCGACGTGGGCAATCCCCACCTGGCGTGTGTGGATCCCGACCTGACCGCCGAGGAGCTGACAAGGCTGGACGTGGCGGCGCCGGTCAGCTACGACCACGCCCAGTTCCCGGAGGGGGTCAACATCGAAGTTCTCACGGCACCGGCCGGCGGCGCGGTGCGGATGCGGGTGCACGAGCGGGGCGTGGGTGAGACCCGCTCGTGCGGCACCGGAACGGTCGCGGCCACGGTGGCCGCACTGGCCGCCGGCGGGGCGGACACCGGCACCCTCACGGTGCGGGTGCCGGGCGGCGACGTCGTCGTCACCGTCACCGATGCCACCAGCTACTTGAGAGGACCGTCGGTATTGGTCGCGCACGGGGAGATCAGCGGGGAATGGTGGGACGCGCAGCAGCGTTAATTCGGGTGCACGACGCCGATCCGCCGTGCATCATCTTGTATTGCCTATGACACATCCTGAATTCTCCAATCCCGCTGTGCCGGAGCCAAGCACCGGCGAACTCGCCCTGGAAGAACGGTCGGCGCTGCGCCGCGTCGCCGGTCTATCCACCGAACTCGCTGACGTATCCGAAGTCGAGTACCGCCAGCTCCGGCTGGAACGCGTAGTGCTGGTCGGCGTGTGGACCGACGGCACCGCCGCCGACAGCGAGGCCAGCATGGCCGAGTTGGCCGCCCTGGCCGAGACCGCCGGTTCCCAGGTGCTCGAAGGGCTCATCCAGCGCCGCGACAAGCCCGACCCGTCGACCTACATCGGCTCGGGCAAGGCTCAGGAGCTGCGCGAAGTGGTGCTGGCCACCGGCGCCGACACCGTGATCTGCGACGGTGAGCTGTCCCCGGCGCAGCTGACCGCGCTGGAGAAGGCGGTGAAGGTCAAGGTCATCGACCGCACCGCGCTGATCCTGGACATCTTCGCCCAGCACGCCACCAGCCGGGAGGGCAAGGCGCAGGTCTCGCTGGCCCAGATGGAGTACATGCTGCCGCGGCTGCGCGGCTGGGGTGAGTCGATGTCCCGGCAGGCAGGTGGCCGCGCCGGCGGCAGCGGGGGAGGCGTGGGCCTGCGCGGCCCCGGTGAAACCAAGATCGAGACCGACCGCCGCCGCATCCGTGAACGAATGGCCAAGCTGCGCCGCGAGATCAAGGACATGAAACAGGTCCGCGACACCCAGCGCAGCCGTCGCCTGCACAGCGACGTGCCGTCGATCGCCATCGTCGGCTACACCAACGCCGGCAAGTCCAGCCTGCTCAACGCGCTGACCGGCGCGGGGGTGCTGGTGCAGGACGCGCTGTTCGCCACGCTGGAACCCACCACCCGCCGCGCCGAGTTCGCTGACGGGCGGCCGCTGGTGCTCACCGACACCGTCGGGTTCGTCCGGCACCTGCCCACCCAACTGGTCGAGGCGTTCCGCTCGACGCTCGAGGAGGTCGTCGACGCCGACCTGTTGCTGCATGTGGTCGACGGCTCCGACGCCAACCCGCTGGCCCAGATCAACGCGGTTCGCGCGGTGATCTCCGACGTCATCGCCGACCATCACGGCGATCCACCCCCGGAGCTATTGGTGGTCAACAAGGTCGACGCCGCGAGTGGCCTGACCCTGGCCAAGCTTCGTCACGCGCTGCCCGGCGCGGTCTTCGTCTCGGCCAGGACCGGCGAGGGCATCGACGCGCTCCGGCGCCGGATGGGCGAGCTGGCCGTTCCCGCCGATACCGCAGTGGACGTGGTGATTCCCTACCACCGCGGTGACCTGGTGGCCCGGCTGCATGCCGACGGTCGCGTGCAGCAGGAGGAGCACAACTCCGACGGCACCCGGATCAAGGCCCGCGTACCGGTGGCGCTGGCCGGGCGCCTACAGGAGTTCTCGACGCGCTGATCGGCCCGGCGACTGGACCCCGCCGGCCGCCTACCAACCGTCTGGTTGGTATATGTTGGGCGACAGAGTTTCCAGTCGCCGGAGGTCATCCACATGGGCAGTGCCGTCAAGTACCAGCGCTCTCTTTTCGAGGCGGAGCACGACCTGTTCCGCGAGTCCTACCGGGCCTTCCTCGATCGCCACGTCGCGCCCCATCACGACGAATGGGAGAAGGCGAAGATCGTCGACCGCGGCGTGTGGCTCGAGGCCGGCAAGCAGGGCTTCCTCGGCATGGCGGTGCCCGAGGAGTACGGCGGCGGGGGCAACCCCGACTTCCGGTACAACACGATCATCACCGAGGAGACCACCGCCGGTCGCTATAGCGGGATCGGCTTCGGCCTGCACAACGACATCGTGGCGCCGTACCTGTTGGCCCTGGCCACCGAAGAGCAGAAGCAACGCTGGCTGCCGAAGTTCTGCACCGGCGAGATCATCACGGCGATCGCGATGACCGAGCCGGGAACCGGCAGCGACCTGCAGGGCATCAAGACCCGTGCGGTCAAGCAGGGCGACCACTACGTGCTCAACGGCGCAAAGACGTTCATCACCAACGGAATCAACGCCGACTTGGTGATTGTCGTGGCGCAGACCGATCCCGACAAAGGGGCGCAGGGCTTTTCGTTGCTCGTCGTCGAACGTGGCATGGAGGGTTTCGAACGCGGCCGGCACTTGAACAAGATCGGGCTGGACGCGCAGGACACCGCCGAGTTGTCGTTCACGGATGTCAAGGTGCCCGCCGAAAACCTGCTGGGGCAGGAGGGCATGGGATTCATCTACCTGATGCAGAACCTGCCGCAGGAGCGGATTTCGATCGCCATCATGGCGGCCGCGGCAATGGAGCAGGTGCTGGAAGAAACCCTGCAATACACAAAGGAACGCAAGGCATTTAACAAGCCGATCGGCAGCTTCCAGAACAGCCGCTTCGTGCTCGCCGAGCTGGCGACCGAGGCGACGGTGGTGCGCATGATGGTCGACGAGTTCATCCGGCTGCACCTGGACAAGAAGCTGACGGCGGAGCAAGCGGCGATGGCCAAGTGGTACTCCACCGAAAAGCAGGTGCACCTGATCGACCGTTGCCTGCAACTGCACGGCGGCTACGGCTACATGCGCGAATACCCCGTCGCCCGTGCGTATTTGGACGCGCGGGTGCAGACCATCTACGGCGGAACGACCGAGATCATGAAAGAGATCATCGGACGCAGCCTCGGGGTCTAGCGCTAACACGTTGGTCGACAACGCCATCGGCCGGCCAATTCGCACTCTGACGGCAAACCTCATCAATGCCCGGCGCGCGGGGCGATTTTTCGGATAGATCGGTGAAGAGTTAATGGCTTCACGTACCGTCGGCACATGTGTTCGGGGTATGTCGCCCGCGTAATGGCGCACCGTCGAGCCGAAAAGCGCGACGCCGCTGACGACCCCGGTAGGTCCGACAACACCCGCGGGCGCGCAGTCGCAGCGCGCGACGGCAGCCGTGCGCGATTGCGCAGGCGGGCGTCGGGTCCGGGGTGGGGCACCAATACCCATACGTCGCGCGACCGATGCTGCTGCCGGTCGCGATTTGAGCGTGGCTCTGCATCATTTCGACATCGGCGTGGTATCCGTTTTTGTAATATTCGTGATTTGACTTCGCATTTTTCGTTCGCGGGAGCAAAGTTATGCGCGCCCGGCGATAATGCGGATCGGAACGGGGTTGTTTCCCCGCGGTCGGACTACGGCCCGCCTGCCGGCTGTGCAGGCACGGGCCTAGCCGCTGACAGGGGCATGGCCGTCGGCTGGGAGGCTTGGTGAACGGGCAGAGAGGTCACATGCGCAGGCTGGTCGGGAGCGCGCTGGTCACCTTGACCGCCACGGCAATAGCCGTCGGCTTGCTGGCGCCGCCGGCAGCGGCGTCTCCCATCGGCGACGCCGAGGCGGCCATGATGGCGGCCTGGGAGAAGGCCGGCGGTGACGGTTCACCCCTGGGCGCCCGGAAGGGCGATGTGTATCCCGCCGGGGATGGTTTCGCGCTGGACTTCGACGGCGGCAAGATGTTCTTCACCCCGGCGACCGGCGCCAAATTCGTCTACGGGCCGATCCTGGACAAATACGAGATGCTGGGCGGGCCTGTAGGCAGCGATCTGGGCTTTCCCGCCATCAACGAAGTGCCCGGCCTCGCCGGGCCCGACAGCCGCGTGAGCACCTTCTCCGCCAGCGACAAGCCGGTGATCTTCTGGACGCCCGAACACGGCGCGTTCGTGGTGCGCGGCGCGATCAACGCCGCCTGGGACAAGCTGGGCAGTTCGGGCGGCGTCCTCGGCGTCCCGGTCGGCGACGAAACGTACAACGGCGAGGTGTCCGCCCAGAAGTTCAGCGGCGGCCAGGTCTCGTGGAACAGGCAGACGAAACAGTTCTCCACCGAGCCGCCCGCACTGGCCGACCAGTTGAAGGGCCTGCAGGTTGCGATCGATCCCACCGCGGCCATCAACATGGCCTGGCGCGCGGCCGGCGGGCCCAATGGGCCGTTGGGGGTGAAGAAGGGGACGCAATATCCGATCGGCGGCGACGGAATCGTCCAGGACTTCGCCAACGGCAAGGTCTATTTCAGCCCCGCCACCGGCGCGAACGCCGTCGAGACCGACATCCTGGCCAAGTACGAGTCGCTCGGCGGACCCGCCGGCAGCGACCTGGGTTTCCCCACCGCCAACGAATCCGACGGCGGCATCCCGTCCAGCCGCATGGTCACGTTCTCCGGCGCCGACAAACCGGTGATCTTCTGGACGTCGGAGCGCGGCGCGTTCGTGGTGCGCGGCGCCATGAAGGCGGCGTGGGACAAACTCCGCGGACCGACCGGCAAGCTGGGCGCGCCCGTCGGCGACCAGGCCGTCGACGGCGACGTCGTCTCCCAGCAGTTCGCCGGCGGCAAGATCTCGTGGAACCGGGCGAAGAACACGTTCAGCACGGATCCCGCCAACCTTGCGCCGCTGCTGTCCGGCCTGCAGGTGTCTGGCCAGAACCAGCCGAGCAACTCGGCGATGCCCACCCACGCCAAGAAGTTCACGTGGCAGTGGTGGTGGCTGCTGGCCGCCATCCCGGTGCTGGTGCTGGTCGTCGTGGCGGGGTTGCTCGCGATCGGTTGGCGTCGGCGTCGCGCCATACGCGAGGATGCCGGCTACGAGCCTCCCCGCGACCTCGATGCCGGTTATGACGCCGGCGCCGAGCGGCAGTGGGAACGTGACGATGTCACCACCGAGCATTTCGCGCATCAGCCGGAAGCGCCCGAGGCGGCCGGCCGGGTCAGCTGGCGGCGCGGCGGCACCGAAGAGGATTCATTCGAGCAGGACCCCGACGCGGTGGACACCGACTCCTTCTCCGCGGTCTCGCCGGCGGCCCTGTCGGGGGCCGGCTACCCCGAAACGGAGACCGAATACGCCGAATCCGATTACGCCGAATCGGATTACGCCGACGGGGAATACGCGGACGAGGATTACGCCGAGGTCGAGTACGCCGACGATGAGCGGGAGTCCGCCTACGCGGACGCCGCCCGCGGGGACGATGACCATGTGGAGGCCGAATACCTCGACCTCGCCGTGGCGCCAACGCCCCCGGCCCCCGAGTTCGGCGCCGGTGGCCCCGACGTCGCCGCCCCCGAGGGCGAGTATCCGGATGTTGCGGTCACGCACGTCCCGGCGGACGTCGCCGAGGCCCCCACTCCAGAGGCCGCCGCTCCGGAAGCCGCCGCGCCGGAAGCCGTCGCGCTGGCGGCTGCCGCCGCATCCGAGCAGCGCAGCGGGCGGCACGCGGCCACCGATGACGAGGACACCGCCGGGGGGGCCGGCCCAGCCGGGCGCCCGACCATCCACCTACCGCTCGACGATCCCTATCAGGTGCCCGACGGATACCCGATCAAGGCGAGCGCCCGCTTCGGGCTGTACTACACACCGGGCAGCGAGCTCTACCACGACACGCTCGCCGAAATCTGGTTGTCCAGCGAAGAAGTGGCGCAGGCCAACGGCTTCGTCAAGGCGGACTGAGCCGGCCGGAAGTCCGCGACGGGCTAGACCTTGCGGATCACCGTGACGACCTTGCCGAGCACGGTCGCGTCATTGCCGGGAATGGGATCGAACGCGGGGTTGTGCGGCATCAGCCATACCTGACCGCCGGCGCGCTTGAACGTCTTAACGGTGGCCTCCCCGTCGAGCATGGCCGCGACGATGTCGCCGTTGTCGGCGACGTTCTGCTGGCGCACCACCACCCAGTCGCCGTCGCAGATCGCCGCCTCGATCATGGAGTCGCCGACGACCTTGAGCAGGAAGAGCGTGCCCTCGCCGACCAGCTCGCGCGGCAGCGGGAAGACGTCCTCGACCGCCTCCTCGGCGAGGATGGGGCCACCGGCCGCGATGCGCCCGAGAACCGGAACGAACGTCGGCTCCGGCAGGGCGTCCGAGCCGGCGACGTCGGTGGTGCGGGCCGCCACCTCGTCGTCGGCGCCGCGGACGTCCACCGCCCGTGGGCGGTTCGGGTCGCGACGCAGGTATCCCTTGCGCTCCAGGGTGCGCAGTTGATGAGCCACCGACGAGGTCGACGTCAGACCGACGGCGTCGCCGATCTCCCGGATGCTCGGCGGATAACCGCGACTGGTGACCGACGCGCGAATGACGTTCAGAATCGTGCGTTGCCGTTCGGTCAGCGATGAATCCACGGCGCGCAGCCGACCGTCCGCGCTGGCCGATGAAGTGTCGTTGCTGTCGCTCATGGCACTGAATGTAACCCCATGGCGGCCGAGAATCAAACATGTGTTCGACTAGCGTGTCGCGCCGCGGGCGGCCGCAAACCCACCCGTCGAAGTCGTTAATCACAAAGGTGTAACTCTTCGGCAGATCGGGTATTTCAGCCGCATGTCAGCTCTAGCGACCACGGACTTGTCGGTGGCGGGGTCTAGCGTTCGACTCGTGCGACACGCTTCGCTCACATGTTCGGATTTCGAACACACGAGCGATACAGTCGAACAGCTGAGCGAATCAAGTTGACCGGAGGAACGCAGATGACAACCATCCACACGCTGGCGCCGCGTACCAGCAGCCCTCGGCGTCCGGTCAACGGACCGGTCCAGGGGCTTCGTTACGGCCGGGACGGGCTGGCCCGTTCCCGCCGGCCCGGTCCGTCGAGGCCGGCGGGCGCGCCCACGCGTTATTACGGCACCGGCGTCGCGATGTCCGCCGCGCCGCATCGCAAGCGTCCCGTCACGGTGGCGACCACCGTCTGGTTGGCGCTGGCGGCCGGCGCGATCACGCTGTGGCTGGGCCTCGTCGGGAACGTCGGTCAGGTGCTCAACGGCGACGCCGGGAGTTCGGCTGCTCACGTACCCGACCGATTGGCCGTGGTCCGCGTCGAGGCGGGGGAGTCGCTGCAAGACGTCGCTCACCGGGTGGCGCCCGACGCGCCGGCGCGCCAGGTTGCCGACCGCATCCGCGAACTCAACGCCATGAACTCACCGACGCTGGTGGCGGGCCAAACGCTGATCGCCCCGGTCGGCTGACCACCGCCCTCGCTGGGGCCGGCTGCATTCGCCGCGCAGGTGAGGGCACGGGTACGCTCGTGCTGCGGTACCTGGTGTTTGTCGGCACGGCGAAGGAGCGGCCATGCATTGCCCGTTCTGCCGGCATCCCGATTCCCGGGTGATCGACTCGAGGGAAACCGATGAAGGGCAGGCCATCCGGCGCCGCCGATCCTGCCCCGAGTGCGGGCGGCGTTTCACCACCGTTGAGACCGCCGTTCTCGCGGTGGTCAAGCGCAGCGGGGTCACCGAACCTTTCAGCCGGGAGAAGGTCATCAGCGGTGTCCGCCGGGCCTGCCAGGGCCGCCAGGTGGACGACGACGCGCTGAACCTGCTGGCTCAGCAGGTAGAGGACACCGTGCGGGCCGCGGGTTCCCCGGAGGTCGCGAGTCACGAGGTCGGGCTGGCCATCCTCGGCCCGCTGCGCGACCTCGACGAAGTGGCTTACCTGCGGTTCGCATCGGTATACCGGTCCTTTGAGTCCGCGGACGATTTCGAGCGCGAGATCCAGGCGCTGCGCGAGCACCGCCAGGTGACAACACCGAGCTGACGGCCGGGCCCAAGCCGCCCGGGCCTAGGCTCGGTTTCATGCCCACCGACTTGCATCCCGATCTCGAGGCACTGGCACCACTCCTGGGAACCTGGGCTGGCCAGGGTGCGGGCGAGTACCCGACGATCCAGCCCTTCGACTACCTCGAAGAAGTGGTCTTCTCCCACGTCGGTAAGCCGTTTCTGGCCTACGCGCAAAAGACCAAGGCGCCCGACGGCAAGCCGTTGCACGCCGAGACCGGATACCTTCGCGTGCCGCAGCCCGGTCACGTCGAGCTGGTGCTGGCGCACCCGAGCGGCATCACCGAAATCGAGGTCGGCACGTATTCGGCCGCCGGCGGCCAGATCGAAATCGAGCTGTCCACAACGGACGTCGGGCTGACCCCGACTGCCAAAGAGGTGACCGCGCTTGGCCGTTCCTTCCATGTCGACGGCGACGAGCTGTCGTATTCGGTGCAGATGGGCGCGGTCGGGCAGCCCTTGCAGCACCACCTCGCCGCGGTGCTGCACCGGCAGCGTTGAACCGCGGGTCAGTTCAGGTGCGTCACACCGTCATTGACGACGCGCCCGGCCACCCCGACCCAGCCCTCGGCGTTCCACGTCGTCTCGATGACCGATCCCTTGCCCTGGGTGATGTGTAGGTCGCGGCTGAGGTAGTCGGTGATGCGCATCGCTGCCGAGCCGGTCGCCTCGTCTTCCGGCACACCGAGGTTGGCGGCAAACACGCGGGCGCGTACCGATCCGGCGGCCCGGTCGGTCCACGCCCACAGGTAGTGCGCCGTGTCGTCGGAAAAATCTCCCGGGTCGGCGGCGAGAAGGTCGTCGGCTGAATCGAATTCGTGCAGGGCGACCTCGGGAGCCCAGTCCGACCGTGCGCTGATGCCCGCGCTTTCCGCCCCATAGCTCACCTGCACGATGCCGGCCGTCACCTGCAGCGTGTTGATCGGCGTTCCGTTCTCGCGCAGCCACCACGCCGCGCCGACGGTCGGGTGCCCGGCGAACGCAATCTGGATTAGTGGGGTGTAAATGGTGGCGTGCGCCGTCGTTGATCCGCCAGCCGGAAGATCGACGAAAACCGTTTCGCTATAGCCCAATTGAGTTGCGAGCCGTTGCCGAGCGGCGGGCTCGACCTGGGCGGCATCCACGACACCCAGCGGATTGCCGAAATTCCCCTCCGAATCGGTGAACACCCGCAACACGGTGACGTCGATACCCATGGCCCGACTGTACGGCCCCTGGCGCGGCCGCGGGGTTCAGGTGGCGCTGCGTTCGTCGGATCCCATGGCGTTCAGCACGGCGACGCGGGTGGGGGCGGGGCCGGTGACGGCCTTCTCGCCGCCGCCGCTGCGGAGCAGCTCGCGCAGGGCCGCCTGATCGTATTCGGCCGGCGAGGTGGTGTCGACGAAGCGTTCGACCACGTCGATGAAGCGAGCGGGGTCGTCGTGGAAGGGGAAGTGGCCGGAGCCCTGGAAGATTTCGAGGCGGGAGCCGGGCATCGCGGCGTGCGCCATCCACCCATGACGAACCGGGACGACCACATCCTTGGTGCCCCAGACGATCTGCACCGGGATGGCTTCGGTCAAATAGCACCGATCGAGCATGGTGACGATCTGTCCGCGCCAGTCCACCACCGCCCGCAGGGTCCGGCTGAACGCCGCCGACGCCGTCGGCTCCGGCAGGTCATCGAGGATCCGCAGGACGTTGGGCAGGTCGCGGCCCAGGCCGGTCGATCCGATCGCCAGGCCCGCGATCCGTCCCGCCAGCTGCACCGCCGGCAACACCAGGGGAAGCCGCAGCAAGGCCAGCGCCTCGCTGCCCATCGGCAACGAGGCCAACCGGAAGGCGACGTTGACGTCCTTGGTGACGCCGCCGGCCGCGACCAGGATCAGCCGGTCGACCAAATGCGGGAACTGGTAAGCGAATTGCATGGCCACGCCGCCGCCCAGCGAATGGCCGACAACCGTCACCCGCTCGATGTCGAGCACGCTGAGCAGGTCGCGCATCCCGTTGGCGTAGGCGGCGACCGAATAGTCGGCGCGCGGCTTGTCGGATCGCCCGTGGCCCAACAGGTCCGGGGCGATGACGGTGAACCGCTGGGCGAGCTTGGCCTGCACGGTGTTCCAGGTGGTGGAGTTGTCACCGATGCCGTGGACCAGCAGGATCGCCGGCCCGTCACCGGCGATCCGGTAGGCCCGCTTGTAGCCGTGGATGGTGCGGAACTCCAGCCGGGGCTCGCTGACCTCCCGCACCGGGCGGAGAGTGCTCTTGCGCTTCCGCTCGGTCATGTCGCCACCTTGGTGTCGGGCCGGGAAGGCCGGGCGGAAAGGTCAGGCCTGGTCTTCGTCGCCGCGCTTCTTCTCCGCCTCCTGGGCGAGGAATCGCTCAAACTCTGCGCCAAGCTCGTCGCCGCTAGGCAGGTCCTCGTCCCGAGTTAGTAACGACCTGTTCTCCTGAGCGTCGATGAAGGCATCGTACTGGCGCTCGAGCGCGGTCACCACTTGAGCAACCTCCGCGCTCGCCTCGACCTGCTCGTCGATCTTGGTCCGGATCACTGCCGCCGCTTCGGTCAACGCCGTCAACGGCAGCTCGAGCGACGCGATCTTGGCCACCTGCTCGAGCAACGCCTCGGCGGCCGCCGGGTAGTCGGTTTGCGTCAGGTAGTGCGGCACATGCACGGTGTAGCCGACGACCTCGTGGCCGTGCTGGGCCATCCGATATTCCAGCAGGTTCGACGCGCTGCCGGGGACCTGGATCTCCGAGATCCACGGCGTGAACTCCGCGATCAACTCGGGGTTGTTGGAGTGCGCGGTCATCGTGATGGGCCGCGTGTGCGGAACCGCCATCGGCACGGTGCCCAGGCCGATGGTCTGGCGAACGTTGAGGCGCTCCGCCAGCAGGCGGACCGCGGTGATGAAGCGCTCCCACTTCAGGTCCGGTTCCATTCCGGCGAGGAGCAGAAACGGGGTGCCGATGGTGTCGCGCAACGCGTACAGGCTCAGCTCGGGGTCGTCGTAGTTCGTGAAGTGATCGGTCTTGAAGGTCATCAGCGGCCGCCGCGACCGGTAATCGAGCAATTCGTCGATGGCGAAGGACGCCACCAGCTCGGAGTCCAAAGCCGCTTTCAGATGCGACGCGGCCAGCCGGATCGCGTGACCGGCATCCGAGAAACCTTCCAATGCGTGCACCAGCACCGGGCCTCGCCCGTCCGACGTCGACAGCTGGGGCGCGGGCAGCTCGAGCTCGTACATGCCGGCCTGTCCCGGCTGGTAGTGCTGCTCCTGCGGGTCCTGATCGTGAGCCATCGGAATCGCCTCCTCTCGGGGGTTTCACCAGGGTGCCCTACCAGTGTCCCCCGAATCGGTGGGCACCAATATCAAACAGCGATGTGAAGTTCGGGTTTAATCCACGAGTGAACATGTCGGGGGGTCGCTCGTGAGTTTTACCGGCGAGCCGGTCGGCACGCGACGCGTCGAAATCTGCTCTCTGTGCAGGTGTCAGGCATGATGAAACCGATGCGCGTACCGACCCTGTTGCTGTGCTTGGTGGTCGCCGTGGCGACGTCGGTGACGTCGTGCAAGCGGCCGCCGAATGATCGTGCGTCGGCCCCGCCGGCGCCGGCCGTGCGCAGCAGTGCGCCGGTGCAGCGGCTCGGCACGCCCCAGCAAAAGGCGGTGGCGGGCCCGGTAGACCCGGACAAGCGCGTCGGCGCGATCTTCATTGACGGCGGTCCGCTGCACGTGTGCACGGGCTCGGTGGTGCATTCCGCGGGCGGCAACCTGATGATGACCGCGGCGCACTGCCTGGCCGGGGCCTCCAAGATCACCTTCGTGCCGGGTTTCGTCGGCGACGCGCCCCCCGCGCCGGCCGATGTGTGGAAGGCCGACGCCGTCTACCTCGATCCCCGCTGGACCGTCAGCAAGGATCCCAGCGCCGACTACGCGATCGCACGGCTGAGTAACGACGTCGGGGGTTCGGTGGAGTCGCACGCCGGCCTCGCGCTGACGCTGGGCACGACGCCGCCGCCCGGTAGCCACGTCACCGTGATGGGCTATCCGGCCGGTGTGGGTGGCGCTCCCATCGGGTGTCAGGCGAGCACGTCGTTGACCGAGGCCGGATTTCCCTCGTTTCCGTGCGAGGGGCTGGTGGACGGCACCAGCGGCGCGCCCTGGGTCAGCGGTACCACGCTGACCGGGGTGATCGGGGGTTTCGAGCGCGGCGGGTGCGCCGCGAACGTGTCGTATTCGGCCCCGTTCGACGCGCAGACCGCGCGACTGTTGGCCCGTGCCGATGCCGGCGGCCCCGGCGACCCGGTTCCCGGGGAGCTCGACGACAGCTGCTAGGCGCGGAACTGGTTGAGCGCGCGCACTTTGTTCATCACGTCGAGCGCGGCCACCTTGTAGGCCTCCGAGAACGTGGGGTAGTTGAACACGGCGTCCACCAGGTATTCGACGGTGCCGCCGCAGCCCATGACGGCCTGCCCGATGTGCACCATCTCGGTGGCGCTGGTGCCGAAGATGTGCACGCCCAGCAGCTTGAGATCGTCGGTGGACACCAGCAGCTTGAGCATGCCGTAGGAGTCGCCGGCGATCTGGCCGCGGGCCAGTTCGCGGTACCTGGCCACGCCGACCTCGTAGGGGATCGCGTTCTTCGTCAGCTCGACCTCGGTGGCGCCCACGTAGGAGACCTCGGGGATGGAGTAGATGCCGATCGGCTGCAGTTCGGTGATCCCGTCGGTCGGCTCTCCGAAGGCGTGGTAGGCGGCCAGCCGGCCCTGTTCCATCGAGGTCGCGGCCAGCGCGGGGAAGCCGATCACGTCACCGACGGCGTAGATGTGCGGCACCTTGGTCTGGAAGAAGTCGTCGACGAAGATCCGGCCGCGGTTGTCGGCCTCCAGCTCGGCGTTGTGCAGGTCGAGGTGGTCGGTCTGACCCTGCCGCCCGGCGGAATACATCACGGTCTCGGCGGGGATCTGCTTGCCGCTGGCCAGGGTGGTGACGGTGCCGGCCGAGCCGACGTCGACCGCGGTCACCTCCTCACCGAACCGGAACGTCACCGCCAGGTCGCGCAGGTGGAACTTCAGCGCCTCCACCACCTCGGGGTCGCAGAAGTCCAGCATGTCGCTGCGCTTCTCCACGACGGTGACTTTGGTGCCCAGCGCGGCGAACATCGAGGCGTATTCGATGCCGATGACACCGGCGCCCACCACCACCATCGAGGTGGGCAGCGATTTGAGGTCGAGGATCCCGTCGGAGTCGAGCACCCGCTCCTCGTCGAACTCGACGCCCGACGGCCGCGCTGGCCGGGTGCCGGTGGCGATGACGATGTATTTGCCGCTGACGGTTAACTTTTCGCGACGGGACGGGTCTTCGACCTCGATGGTGTGCGGGTCGACGAACCGGCCATGGCCCAGCAGCAGGTCGATGCGATTGCGCATCAGCTGGTTGCGCACCACGTCGACCTCCTTGCCGATCACGTGCTGCGTGCGGGCCAGCAGGTCGGCCGGGGTGATCTTCTCCTTGACGCGATAGCTCGCGCCGTACAGTTCCCGTTGGCTCATCCCGGTGAGGTAAAGGACGGCCTCGCGCAACGTCTTTGACGGGATGGTGCCGGTCTGGACGCACACCCCACCGAGCATCTGGCCGCGTTCGACGACCGCGACGGTCTTGCCGAGCTTGGCCGAGGCGATGGCGGCCTTCTGGCCGCCGGGCCCCGAGCCGATGACCACCATGTCGTACGCTTGCGCCGAACTCATGGGGTAACAGTAGAGCAGCAGAACTCACAGTGCTGGGTTCATTCACAGGCCCGGGATTCCATCCGTTCTCCCGAGCACCGGCTGACGGTGCGGCACGTCAGCGTGGTGCCCATGACGACGCATCGACGTGACTTCAAACTGAACCGGCCCGGCGCACTCATCGCCGCGCTGCCTGCCGTCCTCGGCTTCGTTCCCGAAAATTCATTGGTACTGGTGTCTTTGGATGGTGGCGACCTCGGAGCGGTGATGCGGGTCGACCTGTCCGACGAGCTCGCCGCGCGGGTCGGACACCTCGCGGAGGTCGCCGCCGCGGCCCGGCCCGACGCCGCGATCGCGGTGATCGTCGACGCGGAGGGGGCGCACTGCCCCTGCTGTAACGACGATCACCGGCTGGTGTGCGATGCGCTCGCAAAGTCGTTGTCCGAGCACGACATCGAGTTGTGGGCCGCACACGTGGTAGACCGGGTCGCCCTCGGCGGGCGCTGGCACTGCGTGGACGGTTGCGGCTCGAGCGGCCTCGTCGATGATCCGTCGGCGTCGCCGCTGGCGGCCGCGGCGGTGCTCGACGGCAGGCGGCTGTACGCGCGCCGCGCCGACCTGCAGGCCGTCATCGCGATCGAGGACACGGCGCGCAGCGCCAAATTGACCGCCGTGATCGACCGGCAGGAGACCAGGCGCCGGTCCGCGCACCGCGCGGATCCGGCCCGCTGCACCCGCGCCGACGTGAAGCACGCGATGGCGGCCGCGTCCCGTGTCGCCGCCGGCGAGGCGCTGACCGCAGGCCAGCTGGCGAAGCTGGGCTGCGCACTCGTCGACGCGCAGGTGCGCGACATCCTCTACGCCCTGGCGGTCGGTGAGAATGCCGACGAGGCGGAGTCCTTGTGGGCGCTGCTGGCTCGCACCCTGCCCCCGCCCTGGCGGGTGGAGGCGCTGGTGCTGCTCGCGTTCAGCGCTTACGTCCGCGGCGACGGGCCGCTGGCCGGGATATCGCTGGAGGCCGCGCTGCGCTGCCAGCCCGGCCATCGAATGGCGGGCATGCTGGACACGGCGTTGCAATCGGGCCTGCGGCCCGAGGACATCCGGGAACTGGCGCTTACCGGCTACCGGCTGGCTAAAGAGCTCGGCGTGCGGTTGCCGCCGCGACGGCCTTCTGGCCGCCGGGCGTGCTAGCCCTAGGGCGAGCGAGCGGTCAGACTTTCTCGACCTTGACGGCGTGCGCCATCTCGTGCGGCAGGGTGACGTTCTCGTGGCCCGGGATGACGATGGTGACCCCGGCGGGCCCGGTCTCGACGGTCACCCGCGCGTTGGGGACGACGCCGGCGTCCTTCAGGCGGGTGATCAGGTCGATGTCACCTTGCACATGTTCGGTCAGTTGGCGGACGACCACGGCCACCGGCGAACCGGGCGGCAACTCGGTGAGCCGGACGAGGTTGGCGTCGTCGGCGCCGGACTCGGGGCCGACGCCCAGGTCCAACAGACCCGGGATCGGGTTACCGAAGGGGGAGGTGGTCGGGTGGTTGAGCACCTTGACCAGACGCCGCTCGACGTCCTCGCTCATCACGTGCTCCCACCGGCATGCCTCGGCGTGCACTTCCTCCCAGGGCACCCCGATGACGTCGACGAGCAATCGCTCCGCGAGGCGGTGCTTGCGCATGACGGAAATGGCCAGCGCCCGGCCCTTGTCGGTGAGCTCCAGGTGGCGGTCGCCGGCGACGTGGAGCAGCCCGTCGCGCTCCATGCGGGATACGGTCTGGCTGACTGTCGGCCCGCTCTGGTCGAGGCGTTCTGCGATGCGCGCACGCAGCGGGGTCACGCCCTCTTCTTCGAGGTCGTAGATGGTCCGCAAGTACATCTCGGTGGTGTCAACCAGGTCGTTCATTCAGCACCTTCCATCGACGCCGAGTCTACTTGGCCAGCTGCGCGAATGGGTGTAACGCTGCCCCGACAAGCAGTATGCCCGCCGCGTGCGCGGCGGGCATACCGTCTGCTACCTAGCTGGGGGGGTCTTAGCTTGCGTACGACCGTAGCCGGTCGGCGCGCTCGCCGTGGCGGAGTTTGGACATTACGTCTCGCTCGATCTGCCGGACCCGCTCGCGCGAGAGGCCGAACAGCTTGCCGATCTGATCGAGGGTGCGTGGCTGGCCGTCGTCCAGGCCGAAGCGCAGCCGGATCACCTGGTGCTCGCGCTCGTCGAGAGTGGCGAGCACGCTGCGGATGTCGGTGTGCAGCAGCTCGGCGATCACCGCGTTCTCGGCGGACATCGCCTCGGCGTCCTCGATGAAATCGCCCAGCGGGGCCTCTTCTTCGGAGCCGACCGGCATGTCCAGGCTTACCGGGTCGCGGCTGTGCTCGAGCAGGTCGTTGATCTTTTCGACCGGGATGCCGGACTCGGCCGCGAGTTCCTCGTCGGTGGCCTCGCGTCCCAGGTTCTGGTGCATCTCCCGCTTTATTCGCGCCAGCTTGTTGACCTGCTCAACCAGGTGCACCGGCAGCCGGATGGTGCGGCTCTGGTCGGCCATGCCACGGGTGATGGCCTGGCGAATCCACCAAGTGGCATAGGTGGAGAACTTGAATCCCTTTGTGTAGTCGAACTTCTCCATCGCGCGGATCAAGCCCAGGTTGCCCTCCTGGATGAGGTCCAGCAGCGGCATACCGCGGCCCGTGTAGCGCTTGGCCAGCGACACCACCAGACGCAGGTTGGCTTCCAGCAGGTGACGGCGCGCGGCCTGTCCGTCGCGCGCGACGGCATCGAGGTCACGTCGGCGGTTCTCGCCGAGGCGCTTGCGCGTTTCGAGCAGATGCTCGGCGTAGAGCCCGGCCTCGATGCGCTTGGCCAGTTCAACCTCGCCCGCCGCGTTCAGCAGCGCCGTCTTACCGATGCCATTGAGATATACGCGCACGAGGTCAGCGGCCGGGCTTTGAGCATCCAGATCGCCGTCAAATCTGCTCGTGCTGGCGTTCGCCATAGCGACCTCCCGTTCGGCTTGTTCTGTCATGGAGTTCAACGACAGATCAGCCCTGAGAGTTCCCGGCCCGTTGTGATCTCACACGTCTTGACGTGCGGGAATGTGCCGTCGACCTGAGAATGTCCTGAGAAGTGCGGACTATTCCGAGCCCTGCGGTCCGGTTGGCCAGCTCGAGTGGGGATGCCGGGGCGGTTCGATCGCCGGCCGCTCGGCGCTCGGGAACAGCGGCGTGCGCCGCCGGGCATCGTCGAACCGCCGCGGCTCGTCGGGGCTGCGCGGTGGCCGGTCGTTGGCGATCAGGACCGCCATCCACGGCAACGGGATCGACACGGCCACGATCGCCAGTGAGATCAGGCCGTTGTGCCACGCGCCGTATGCCAGCGCGGCGAGGATTAGCGCCGGGATCCGGAACCCCATCAGCGTCAAGTATTTCCGGACCCGCGCGCGGTGCTGCTCTTCGTAAGAGGGTGCTGCGGCGGTGATGAGCACCGGCCGGCCCTCATCGTCGAACCCCAGATCGGATTCGCGCTTCATTTCTCCACTCTCCCACACCCGGGCAATTCCGGCAGGAGCGAGTTACGGGGCACAATGTCAGGTATGGAGACCCAGACGATCGAACGCACCGAGACCGACGAACGCGTCGACGACGGGACGGGCAGCGATACGCCGAAGTACTTCCACTACGTCAAGAAGGACAAGATCGCCGAGAGCGCGGTCATGGGTAGCCACGTGGTGGCGTTGTGCGGGGAGGTCTTTCCCGTCACCAAGGCGGCCAAGCCGGGTTCGCCGGTCTGCCCGGATTGCAAGCAGATCTACGACCGGATGAAGAAGGGCTAGGTCGGCCGCGACGGCTCGGCCGCCAGCGTCGCGTTATCGGCGGGCGCCGGCTCGGGTGACGAAGCCGCCGGACGCTTCAGCGCCGTCACGCGGTATTCCAGCCACTTGCGCAACCGGTGGGCGTGCGTCTTCGGCGCCGGGAACTCCTCCTGGACTGCCGCGTTGAGTTCGGCGCCGAGCATGACCGCGAAACCGCCGAAGAACGCGAATAGCAGGAACGCGATAGGTGTGGCCAGCGCACCGTAGGTGTAGCCGGTGCTGGTGATCCACCGCAGGTAGATCCGAAGGCCCAGCGTCGCGATCAGGAAGACCGCCGTGGCGAGCACGGCACCGAAGATCAGCCGGTGCGTCGGCAGGGGTTCGGGCAGCGCCACCCGGTACAGGATGACCACCCCGACCAGCAGTCCGAGGATCAGCGCCGGGTAATACCCGTAGCGCAGGACGTTGGCCAAGTCGTACGGGATGTGTTCGCTCACCTTGCGCGGGCCCACCACCAATACCGGCGCGGCCACCACCACGAACACCAGCATCACCATGTAGAGGAACAGGGCGAAGAGCCGCTGCCGCACGGGGTGCCGCAGCGGGGTCTGGTCGTGCGCCTCCACCACGGCGTCGACGTAGGCCGAGATCGCCGACGATCCCGCCCACATTGAGATCAGGAAGCCGACCGACACCACCTCGCCACGCGCATTGGCGGTGACGTCACGGATGGTCGGCTCGATGATCTCGTTGACGACGCTGGGCGAGAAGAAGCTGCGGATCGCGGAGATGATGCTCTTCTCGATCGCCGTCAACGTGTCGGGCCCGAACAGCGGCGCCACGTAGGCCATGCTTCCCAGCATCCCCAGGAGCAGCGGCGGTAGCGACAGCGCCGACCAGAAGCCCGCCTGCGCGGACTCGGAAAAGATGGAGTCATCCCAGCTTTTCGAGAGGGTCCTCAGACCGAGTCGCCAGATGTGATGGCGCGACGGTTTTGCGACTTGATCGCTCATACCCGTCCAGCATTACCGAAGACTTGCCCCGTCGCCCACATTGCCGACGGGTGAGTCCGGCGGACTAGCTTGCGCTGACCTCCAGGACGGCGGAAAGCTCGGTCAATTTCGCCTCGTGCTCATTGGCGTGATGCTGGCAGAAGAGAAGCTCAGCTCCGGAAGGCAGCGTGGCACGGACTCGAGCGGCGGCACCGCAGCGGTCGCAGCGGTCCGCACGGGTTAGCTCGGGACTGGTCAGAGTTGCATTCATGGCTTCTCCGTTCTTGCTTTTATTCACTCTCTCAGACGTATGGGGTTTTCGCGTTGTTCCCTGATCGTTATCGGGTGTGTCGTTTCTCACGGCCTGTAAACGTTTCGTTTCCGACGCATCTCTAATGTGTTCGTCCATGACTTCCGCTCCTGACCTGCTGGTACATCTGTGTGGGGTGGACGAATGGTCCCGTGCCCGCGCGGCCGGTGAGATCCACGCGTCCGGCGGCCAGTTCATCCATCTGTCGACGCCGGGGCAGGTTCACCTGCCGGCGAATCGGCTCTATCGGGGCCGCGATGACTTGGTGCTACTGCACATCGATCCGGCGCGGCTGCACTCCGAAGTGCGTTGGGAGCCAGGCGTTGCAACGGATCCGGAGTCGATGCTGTTCCCGCACCTGTACGGTCCGCTGCCCACGGACGCTGTGATCAGAGTCACGGCCTACCGCCCGGCGCCCGACGGAACCTTCCCGCCCGCTGGGGAGTCCACGTAGGCGTCGGCCTCGATCTCGACCAACAACTCGGGCGCTATCAGCGCGGACACCTCCACCATGGTGGCCGCGGGACGGATCGCGCCGAAGACCTGCGCGTGTATCGCCGCGACCTCGCGCCAGCGGGAGATGTCGGTGACATAGATCCGGGTGCGGACCACGTCGGAGAGCGCCGCTCCCGCCTGTCGGAGCGCAACCTCGATGCGGCGCAACGCATCTCGGGCCTGGGCCGCGATGTCGCCGGCCGGCCCGGCACCGGTCGTTCCGGCTACCGACACGTGCGGGCCGACCCGGACCGCGCGCGAATAGCCGACGGCGGCTTCGAACTCGGAGCCGGATGACACCACTGTGCGGTTGGCTGACATGGGAGTAACCGTACGACGGTCCCGCCGGCGGCGCGACGCATTTTCCGTGGGCGCTGAGCGTCCTTGCGCGGCAACGGCTCCGGCGAGGACGTTCGGTGGTTACTAGTCGAGGTAGTCGCGCAAGACCTGGGAACGGCTGGGGTGGCGCAGCTTTGACATCGTCTTGGACTCGATCTGACGGATGCGCTCGCGGGTGACGCCGTAGACCTGGCCGATCTCGTCGAGGGTGCGCGGCTGGCCGTCGGTGAGGCCGAAACGCAGCCGTACTACGCCGGCTTCGCGCTCCGACAGCGTCTCCAGCACCGACTGCAACTGGTCTTGCAGCAGGGTGAACGACACCGCGTCGACGGCCACCACGGCCTCGCTGTCCTCGATGAAGTCACCCAGTTGACTGTCGCCCTCGTCGCCGATGGTCTGGTCCAGCGAGATCGGCTCACGGGCGTATTGCTGGATCTCCAGCACCTTTTCGGGCGTGATGTCCATTTCCTTGGCCAGCTCTTCAGGCGTGGGCTCGCGGCCCAGGTCCTGCAACAGCTCGCGCTGGATGCGGCCCAGCTTGTTGATCACCTCGACCATGTGCACCGGGATGCGGATGGTGCGGGCCTGGTCGGCCATGGCGCGGGTGATGGCCTGCCGGATCCACCACGTCGCGTAGGTGGAGAACTTGTAGCCCTTGGTGTAGTCGAACTTCTCGACCGCACGGATCAGGCCCAGGTTGCCTTCCTGAATGAGGTCCAGGAACGCCATCCCGCGGCCGGTGTACCGCTTGGCCAGCGACACCACGAGGCGCAGGTTGGCTTCCAGCAGATGGTTTTTCGCGCGGTCGCCGTCGCGGCAGATCCACATCATGTCGCGGCGCTGAGCGGCGGGCAGCTTGTCGCCGCGCTCGGCCATCTCGGCCATCAGCTGCGTGGCGTACAGGCCGGCTTCGATTCGCTTCGCCAGCTCGACCTCTTCCTCGGCGTTGAGCAGCGCCACCTTGCCGATCTGCTTGAGGTACGCGCGAACCGAGTCCGCGGATGCGGTGAGTTCGGCGTCCTTGCGCGCTTGCCGCAGCGCCTCAGACTCGTCTTCGTCCCAGACGAAATCGCCGGAGGCTTTGTCCTTTTCGGAGGGCTCGGCGATTTCCTCGTCGTCCTCGGCGGGAGCCGCGGCAACCACGGCGGCTGCCGGGGCGGTTGCCCCTTCCTCGCTGTCGTCGGGGTCGGGCGGGTCGACTTCGGCGTCCTCGCTTTCGGCCGCGACGTCGTCTTCCTCCAGGTCGTCCAGGCTCAGGTCGGCGGCGTCGATCTCGAGGTCTTCGCCGGGCTCGGCGTCGAGCTCCGCGTCGTCGAGATCTTCGACGGCCTCCACGTCGACGTCGGAATCCGCCGGCGCGCCCTTGGCCGCTTTGGTCCCGCGGCCCGACGGTGCCTTGGCGGTGCGGGTCTTCTTGGTGTCGGCGGCGGCGCCGGCCTCGGCCGCGCGTGCCGGCGCCTTGGCGGCGCGTTTCGCGGGGGCGGAGCCATGAGCGGCCTTGGCCGCCGATCGCTTAGCGGGGGAGGACGGAGACTTCGTGGCGGTCCGTTTCACCGGCGCTTCGGTTGCCGGGCTTGCCTTGGTCGCTGCCACTTACACCCCTTCGTTTGGGCTCACCTTCGGTGGGTATTGGGCATGGTTAACCGAAAGTGTCTGCTATGTCGATGTCGGCGTTGGATCAGCGTGGGTGTTTGCACGCTATCGTTCGGGCGGTCGCCGATGACCATTGTAACGACAGTGAGCGGTGCAACGGCTCTGCCGGGCGAAAATCAGTGCGTCACGTCGGAGGTGGAGGCCATGGCCGCGCCGACGATCCCGGCGGTGTTGAGCAGGGCCGCCGCCACCACCGGGGTGCGATTTTCGAGCAGCGGTAGCCACTTGTCGGCCTTGCGGCTGATGCCGCCCCCCGCGATGAACAGGTCCGGCCACACCGCGTTCTCGATGGCCACCAGCACCCGGGTGACCTGCTTGGCCCACTTTTCGAAGCTCCAACCGTTCTTCTCCTTGACCGACGACGCCGCGCGCTGCTCGGCTTCCTTGCCGCCGACCTCGAGATGGCCGAACTCGGTGTTGGGTATCAAGACGCCGTTGTGGATGACCGCGGAGCCGATTCCCGTCCCGAACGTCAGCAACACGACCAGACCGGACCGATTTCTGCCGGCGCCGTAGTGCTCCTCGGCCAGCCCCGCGGCGTCCGCATCGTTGAGCACCGTGACGTCCTGGCCGTCCAACTCCGCGCTGATGATGTCGCGCGCGTTGCTGCCGATCCACGAGTTGTCGACGTTGGCAGCCGTCTGGACGACACCGTGGGTGACGACCCCGGGATAGGTCACCCCGAGTGGACCGGTCCAGCCGAACGCGTTGACCACCTCGGCGATGGTCTTAGCAACCGCCGGCGGCGTTGCCGGCTGCGGGGTCAACAGCTTGATCCGCTCGCCGATCAGCTGCCCGGTGTCCATGTCGACGACGCCGCCCTTGATGCCGCTGCCGCCGACGTCGATGCCGAATCCCCGACGCTGTGGGGTGCCGACGGCGGCGCCGGTGCCGGGCGTTTCCGTGGTCGAGTCGGTGCTGGTCATCGAAGCTCCTGGACGTGGCTGAGGCTGTCCGCCCACCTTAGCCCGGCGCTGGTGCGCCTACGGGGTATCTGCGGGGCCGTGCCGCCTGTGATGCGATAGACCGGTGACCCGAGGAGATGACGAGCCCGCCCGCTTGCGCACGGTGGCCGAATCGCTGGCCACGGAGGCCGCCGCGTTCGTGCGGCGTCGCCGCGCCGAGGTCTTCGGCGAGGCCCCGGCGAACTCGCAACTTCCGGGCAACGGCGCGGTGCGGTCGAAGAGCACCCCCACCGATCCGGTGACCGTCGTCGACACGGAGACCGAACGCCTGTTGCGGGACCGGCTGGCCGAATTACGGCCCGGTGACCCGATTCTCGGCGAGGAGGGCGGCGGCCCGGCCGACCCGGCGGGGACCCCCGCGGGCGCGGTGACGTGGGTGCTCGATCCCATCGACGGCACGGTGAACTTTGTCTACGGGATCCCGGCGTACGCGGTGTCGGTCGGCGTGCAAGTCGACGGCGTGTCGGTGGCGGGCGCGGTCGCCGACGTCGTCGCCGGCCGGGTGTACTCGGCCGCGACCGGCCTGGGCGCGCATGTCATTGACGACCAGGGGGTGCGGCCGCTGCGGTGCGCCGCGGTCGATGATTTGTCGATGGCGCTGCTGGGCACGGGTTTCGGGTACTCGCGGCAGCGGCGGGCGACGCAGGCGGCCCTGTTGGCGCGGCTGTTGCCGGTGGTCCGCGACGTCCGCCGGATCGGTTCGGCGGCGCTGGATCTGTGCATGGTCGCGGCGGGCCGGCTAGACGCGTTCTACGAGCACGGCCTGCAGCCGTGGGATTGCGCCGCCGGTGCGCTGATCGCCGCTGAGGCGGGCGCGCGGGTTTCCTTGCCGGCGAACGACATTGAGGGCGCCGGGCTGGTGCTGGCCGCCGCGCCGGGAATCGCCGACGAGCTGCTGGCCGCCCTGGATGAAATCGACGGCCTCGACCCGATCCTCGATTGACGCCGCTGTCAGCAGCTGCTGGCGTGAATCTTCGTGAGCAGCGCGGGGTCTGACGGCTCGGTGGCGCCGGGGCGCAGCGTGGCCAGCACGGCATCGATGTCGTCGTTGTGGGCCAGCGCGGTGAAGTCCGTACCCAACGCCAGGTCGACTGAGTCGTCGGCGCGGCTGTCGTTGAACAGCTCCATGCACGGCGCCACCAACCAGACCGCTGCCGCGGTGGCTTGCCCCGCCGTACCGAACCGGATCTGGCCCTGGCAGGTCAGCCGCGTGCCGGCATAGAGCGGATCGTTAGCGGCCGTCGGCTGGGCAAACCCGAGGTCTTTGAGAGCGCCTGAGACGTCACCGGCCTGCCCGCCACGGCCGCTGGCGTTGAGCACGCGGACCTTGGTGTCGCTGAGCTTGGCGGGTGTGACGTCCATCATCGCGCTTCGCGACACCTGCTCACCGAGCTGAGCGGGCGCCCCGGATCCGGCCCCTTTCGGCGGCGGGTTGCACACCGCGACCTCGTGCACCTTCGCCGGCCGGGTCAGCGCGATCGTCCACACCACGGCCGTCACCACCACGAGGAAAACGACGACGACGATGGCGGGGCGCGGATTGCGCCGCCGGAAGGGCCGGCCGTGCTTGTCGAAGGCGGTACCCTCGGTGATTTGTGCGACCACAGGTGCACTCTAGTCACACCCTAAACGCACTGTTCAAAGGCGAACGCAAGGGCGAAGATGGGTGTGTGACGTAAATCACACATAACCGGGGCGCGATCCGGGCACGAATCATTTGGTGGATGCGTTCGACGCTGGTACAAAGCGATGCCTGAGACACGAGGCATGAAGAGGCAATAGGGCAGGGGAAACGAATATGCCTACCGACTACGACGCTCCACGGCGCACCGAGACCGACGACGTCTCGGAAGACTCGCTGGAGGAGCTCAAAGCGCGGCGCAACGAGGCGGCTTCGGCCGTGGTGGACGTCGACGAATCCGAAACCGCTGAGTCTTTCGAGCTGCCCGGCGCCGATCTGTCCGGGGAAGAACTGTCAGTTCGCGTCATTCCGAAGCAGGCCGACGAATTCACCTGCTCGAGCTGTTTCCTGGTGCAACACCGCAGCCGGCTGGCCAGCGAGAAGAACGGCCTGATGATCTGTACCGACTGCGCGGCCTGACCGGGGTTCGGGATCAGCTGCGCAATGCCGACAGCACCCGCTCGGGGTGGCGGCAACTCACCAGCCAGTACGGCGTCGGGTCGTCCGGGTCATCGAGGACGACCAGGATCATCGGCCCGATCCATGCCCGATGCAACACGTAAGCCGCCGGGTCGAGTTGGCGGCCCAGGGCCGCGGACTTGGCCGACGGGACGACCGCGGCGGACCGGGCGATCACGGTGACCGGCAGGTGCGCCTCGCCGGCCCACAGTTCAACCCCGCCCGGGACGTTCGGGTCGGCGGTCACCCGGATCTCGACGCGGCCCAGCCACAACAGGGCGCCGGCCGCCACCGCGAAAAGCGTTGCGTACGGCAACCAGGAAGGCCGGGGGGCGACACCCATGTTGACTTCGAAGGCGATCAGCCCCGCCAGCCCGAAGGCCAGCGGCCACCACCACCATGGCACCCACAGTCGTTCGCGATATCGCACATTGTGCGGCGCGACGCGCGTATCGGACACGCAGTCAAGGGTAATCTGTGGCCCCGTGTCGACCAGTCTCGCCATCGTCCGTCTTGATCCCGAGCTTCCACTGCCCACGCGCGCTCACCAAGGCGACGCCGGGGTGGACCTCTACAGCGCGGAAGACCTCAAGCTGGAACCCGGGCGACGCGCCCTGGTCCGCACGGGCGTGGCCGTCGCGATCCCGTTCGGGATGGTCGGGTTGGTGCACCCGCGTTCGGGATTGGCGTCGCGCGTGGGGCTATCGATCGTCAACAGTCCGGGAACCATCGACGCGGGCTATCGCGGCGAGATCAAGGTTGCGCTGATCAACCTCGATCCCACCGAGCCCATCGTGGTGCACCGCGGCGACCGCATCGCCCAGCTGCTCGTGCAGCGGGTCGAGCTGGTAGAGCTGGTCGAGGTGTCGTCGTTCGACGAGGCCGGCCTGGCCGACACATCCCGTGGCGACGGTGGCCACGGTTCCTCCGGCGGACATGCGAGTTTGTGATGGCACTCAATAGACGTTCAAGCAACGACGACAGCGACCAGTCGGTGGACGCAGTCGCTGACCCGATCGACGACGAGTTCGACGAAGAACTCGAGGGCCCGTTCGATATCGACGATTTCGAGGACCCGTCGGTTGCGGAGCTGGCGCGCCTGGACCTGGGCTCGGTGCTCATTCCGATGCCGGAGGCGGGCCAGCTGCAGGTCGAACTGACCGAGACCGGCGTTCCGAGCGCCGTGTGGGTCGTCACGCCCAACGGCCGCTTCACTATCGCGGCCTACGCGGCACCGAAGACGGGCGGCCTGTGGCGGGAAGTGGCCAGTGAACTCGCCGATTCCCTGCGCAAGGACTCGGCCAAAGTCAGCATCAAGGACGGCCCCTGGGGCCGCGAGGTGGTCGGCTCCGCCTCCGGTGCGGTGCGCTTCATCGGGGTCGACGGCTACCGCTGGATGATCCGCTGCGTCATCAACGGCCCCCACGAGACCATGGAAGCCCTCGAGCAGGAGGCGCGAGCGGCGTTGGCGGACACCGTGGTTCGCCGCGGTGACACACCCCTTCCGGTGCGCACGCCGTTGACCGTGCAGCTGCCCGAGCCGATGGCGCAGCAATTGCGGGAGGCCGCGGCCGCCCAGCAGGCCCAGCAGGCCGAGGCGCAACAGGCCGCGGAGCAGGAGGGGTCCAACCAGCCGGCGGCGCGCCGCAGCGTTGACGGTTCGGCCATGCAGCAGCTGCGCACCACCACCGGGGGCTGAACCAATCCCCCTAGCTCAGCTCGGCGAGGGCGGCCAGGCACGCCGCGCCCAGCGCGGCGGGGTCCGAGCCGATCTGGTCGAGCGTCACCGTCCGCAGCGCGGCCCGCGGCGCGGCGGCAACCCACTCCACACCGACCTGGAGTGGATGGATGGGATCGTCGACGGCGGACGCCACAGCCAGTGGCACGGCCAGCCGGGCCAGCTCGGCGTGGTTGGGCGCCACGTGGCCGGCGGCTTCGTCCATGGCGTCGGGCAGTTGTGGCCACTGGGCGCGCCACGACCGCGCCAGCTCGTCGGCCAGCCACGGCGGGCTGGACGCCCGCATCTGGTTGGTCGTCGCCTCCAGTCCGTCAGCACGGAGCTGCGATGCCGTATGCCGCGCCGCGAGTGCCGCGGGCGCCGTTTCGGGTTCCCCGGCCCACGCCGGCAGCGCGGCCAGGACGGCGACCGCCCTGTCGGGGTGGGCCAGTGCCCAGGCGACCGCCACCGCCGCGCCGATCGAGACGCCGCCGACGGCGATCGGGCGCGTGCGCGCGGCGATATCCAAAGCGGACACGTAGCCGTCGATCAACCGATTCGGGTTGGGCGGCGGGGTCACCAGCACGGCGCCGGCCTCGCGCAGCGGGCCCGAAAAAGCCCGGCGAACGTAGTCGTCGTCGGACCCCGTGCCGGGCAGCAAGACGGTCGTGACACCCCGCAGATCGGCAGTCATCCCCTGATATTGCCCCGGCGTTCATTTGTGCCCAACAGCGGTGTTTGAGTCGGTTGGCGCGCGGGAACCAACAGGTCTACGGTGTCCGTTGGCATAAATGGAAGCGCCAAGGCTTATCGGCATTGTCAGGAGGGGCCATGGGGGCCCAAGGATATCTGCGCCGGCTCACCCGCCGCTTGACGGAGGCTCCGGAGCAACGCGACTCGGAGGAGTTGTCCGACGAGGTCGCACTCACCGGCGCGCAACGAGTCATCGATTGCGAGCGTGGCCAAGAGGTCACCATGGTCGGCACGCTGCGCAGCGTGGAATGTAACGGCAAGGCCTGTCCGGGCGGTGTCCGTGCCGAGCTGTTCGACGGCAGCGACACCGTCACTTTGGTCTGGTTGGGCCAGCGCCGGATACCCGGCATCGACTCGGGCCGCAAGCTGCGGGTGCGGGGCCGGCTGGGCAAGCTGGAGAACGGCACCAAGGCCATCTACAACCCGCACTACGAGATTCAGCGGTGACTCGCCCCGCCGATTGGGGGTCGAGTCCGGGACCGCATGAGTCGGGCTCGCCCGAACCCGCGACCGCCAGCCGCATCACACCGGAACGTCTGCTGGGGCAGGTGGGCGGCGTCAGCGGTGTCATCTATTCGTCGCTGCCCGTTGTGATCTTCGTCATTGCTTCGAGCGTGTCCGGTTTGCTCGTGGCGGTCGGGTCCGCGCTGGCCGTCGCCGCGCTGGTGTTGGTATGGCGGTTGATCCGCCGCGAATCCCCGCAACCGGCATTCTCCGGGTTCTTCGGCGTCGCCATCTGCGCGCTCATCGCCTACATCGTGGGGGAGTCGAAGGGCTACTTCCTGCTGGGCATCTGGATGTCGTTGGTGTGGGCGGTGGTGTTCGCCGCGTCGGTCGTCATCCGACGGCCTCTGGTCGGCTACGCGTGGAGCTGGGCCGGCGGGCGTGGTCGCGAATGGCGCGACGTGCCCCGGGCCGTCTACGCGTTCGACATCGCCTCGGTCTGCTGGGTGCTGGTGTTCGCCGCGCGGTTCGTCGTCCAGGGCCTGCTCTATGACGCCGACCAGACCGGTTGGCTGGCGGTCGCGCGGATCGCGATGGGGTGGCCACTGACCGTGGCGGCCGCGCTGGCGACATACGCGGCGATCAAAGCCGTGCAGCGTGCCCTGCCGGCGGTCGGTGACACCGGCGTCCAGATCGACGCCGACCCCGTCCGCGACTAGCTGTCGAGCGGCGGGCCGTCCGGCAGCAGGAGTTTGCGCAGGTCCTCTTCGACCTCCGCGACCGCGACGAAGAGCAGCTCGTCGCCGCCCTCCAGCGGCTCGTCCGCCTCGGGCACGATCACCCGCGGGCCGCGCAGGATCGTCACCAGCGAGGCGTCCCGGGGCAGTTGCAGGCGGCGCACCGGCTTGCCGCCCCAGGGCGTGTCGTCGGGCAGGGTGATCTCGACGAGGTTGGCCTGGCCGCGACGGAATTCCATGAGCCGCACCAGATCACCGACGGCGACGGCCTCTTCGATGAGCGACGCGAGCATGCGCGGCGTGGACACCGCCACATCCACGCCCCAGGCGTCGGTGAACAACCACTCGTTGCGGGGATCGTTGACCCGGGCCACGACCCGCGGCACCGCGAATTCGGTCTTGGCCAGCAAGCTGAGCACGACGTTGGCCTTGTCGTCGCCGGTCGCGGCCACCACCACGTCGAAGTCCTGCAGATGCACCGATTCCAGCAGGCTCAGCTCGCAGGCATCGCCGAGACGCCAGTGGGCGGCGGGGATGGCGTCGACGTCGACGTGATCGGGATTGCGCTCGATGAGCGTCACGTCGTGGCCGTTGCCGATGAGTTCGCGACTGACGGAGCGGCCGACGGCGCCGGCCCCGGCGACAGCTACCTTCATATCCGCCGTCTCCTTAACCGAGGTCTTCACTGGGTGGCATGGCCGCGATGGCGATAGCCTCGGCGGCGCGGCCGGAGATCGCGGCGACGTAGACCTGATCGCCGGCCTGGATGACCGTTTTCGGTTCCGGCAAGACGCCGGCACCGAACCGGATCAGAAACGCGACGCGGGCGCCGGTGGCCTGCTCGAGATCGGTCACCCGGTGCCCGATCCACTCCTCGTGCAGGACGACCTCGGCGACGGCCACGGTGCCGGTCGGGTCCCGCCATTTCGCGGTCTCGGTGTCGCGCAGCAGCGCGTTGAGCAGGCGGTCGGTGGTCCAGGGCACGGTGGCGATAGTCGGGATGCCGAGGCGTTCGTAGACCTCGGCGCGCTTGGCGTCGTAGATCCGGGCGACGACGCGCTTGACGCCGAAGGTCTCCCGGGCCAGCCGCGCCGAGATGATGTTCGAGTTATCCCCGGATGACACGGCGGCGAACGCGTCGGCCTCCTCGATGCCGGCCCGCAGCAGTACGTCCCGGTCAAACCCCTGGCCCAACACCCGCTCCCCGGCGTACTCAGGGCTGAGCCGGTTGAAGGCGGTGCTGTCGCGGTCGATGACCGCGACGTCGTGGCCGATCCGCGATAACCCGTCGGCCACTGAGGAACCGACGCGGCCGCAGCCCATCACCACTACTCGCACTTTCCGATCCTCTCGGCTGCGTCCTGCGCCCCCCCGATCGGCAACCCACGTCGGCCAGCCGATTTCGGGTCGGCAAACATTCTCGCCTACGAAGCTACCGCCAAACCCTTGTGGGCTTACTCTTGGCTCTCGTGTCCAAACTTTCAACCGCAGCGCGTCGGTTGCTAATTGGCCGGCCGTTTCGCAGCGACCGGCTGAGTCACACCCTGCTGCCCAAGCGGATCGCCTTGCCGGTGTTCGCCTCCGACGCGTTGTCGTCGGTGGCGTACGCACCCGAAGAGGTCTTCCTGATGCTCTCGGTGGCAGGCCTGTCCGCGTACGCGTTGACGCCCTGGATCGGGCTCGCCGTGGCCGCGGTGATGCTGGTCGTGGTGGCCAGCTACCGGCAGAACGTGCACGCCTACCCGTCGGGCGGGGGCGACTTCGAGGTGGTCACCACCAACCTCGGTGACACCGCCGGCCTGGTGGTCGCCAGCGCCCTGATGGTGGATTACGTTCTCACCGTTGCCGTTTCGACGGCGTCGGCGATGTCTAACATCGGCTCCGCCATCCCGCTGGTGGCCCAGCACAAGGTGTGGTTCTGCGTGGCGGCCATCCTGCTGGTGATGGCGTTGAACCTGCGCGGAATCCGGGAGTCCGGGGTGGCGTTCGCCATTCCGACCTATGCGTTCATCGTCGGCGTCTTCATCATGATCGGTTGGGGCCTGTTCCGGATCTTCGTGCTGGGCAACCCGCTGCGCGCGGAGTCGGCCGGCTTCCAGATGCACGCCGAGCACGGCCAGGTCGTGGGCTTCGCGCTGGCATTCCTGGTGGCGCGGTCCTTCTCCTCGGGCTGCGCGGCGCTGACCGGTGTGGAGGCCATCAGCAACGGCGTTCCGGCTTTCGAGAAGCCCAAGTCACGCAACGCGGCGACGACGCTGCTGATGCTGGGGGCGATCGCGGTGACCCTGCTGATGGGCATCATCGTGTTGGCTCAGCAGATCCGCGTTCAGCTGGTCGAGGATCCCGCCACGCAACTGGCCGGCGCCCCGCCGGGCTACTACCAGAAGACCCTGGTCACCCAGCTGGCGGAAACGGTGTTCGGCAGCTTCCACATCGGCTTCCTGCTGATCGCCACGGTGACCGCGCTCATCCTGGTGCTGGCCGCCAACACCGCGTTCAACGGGTTCCCGGTGCTCGGCTCGGTGCTGGCGCAGCACAGTTACCTGCCGCGCCAGCTGCACACCCGCGGGGACCGGTTGGCGTTCTCCAACGGGATCCTGTTCCTGTCCGGGGCGGCGCTGCTGGCGATCATCGCGTTCCGCGCCGAGGTCACCGCCCTGATCCAGCTGTACATCGTCGGGGTGTTCATTTCGTTCACCCTGAGCCAGATCGGGATGGTGCGGCACTGGACTCGATTGCTGCGCACCGAGACCGACCCGCGTGCGCGGCGCAAGATGGTGCGCTCCCGGGTCGTCAATACGGTCGGATTGCTCTCCACCGGCGCGGTTTTGTTGGTCGTCCTGGTGACGAAGTTCGTCGCCGGCGCATGGATCGCGCTTTTCGCCATGGGTTTGCTGTTCGGAATGATGAAGATGATCCACCGGCACTACGGCACCGTCACCCGGGAACTGGAGGAGCAGGCCGCCGCCCAGCACGACGTGGTGTTGCCCAGCCGCAATCACGCTCTGGTGCTGGTGTCCAAACTGCATCTGCCCACGCTGCGCGCGCTGGCCTACGCCCGAGCGACCCGCCCCGATGCGCTCGAGGCGCTCACCGTCAGCGTGGACGACGGGGAAACCCGCGAGCTGGTGCACCAGTGGGAGGAAAGCGACATCAGTGTGCCGCTGAAGGTCATCGCCTCGCCGTACCGCGAAATCACCCGCCCCATACTGGATTACGTCAAGCGGGTCAGCAAGGAATCGCCGCGCACCGTGGTCACCGTCTTCATTCCCGAGTACGTGGTGGGCCGTTGGTGGGAGCAGGCGCTGCACAACCAAAGCGCGCTGCGGCTCAAGGGCCGGTTGTTGTTCATGCCGAACGTCATGGTGACTTCTGTTCCGTGGCAACTGACTTCGTCGGAACGGCTGCAGACGCTGCAGCACCACGTGGCCCCGGGGGACACTCGTCGGGGAATCTTCGATTGACCCGCGAATCCCCCCGCGCACCCGGCGCGGTGCTGCCCCCGCACGAGGAGCTCACGTTGGTCACCGGCGCCCCGGCCAACGGCGGCAGCTGCGTGGCGCACCACGAGGGGCGCGTGGTGTTCGTCCGCTACGCGTTACCGGGTGAGCGGGTGCGGGTCCGGGTCACCGCCGACCGCGGATCTTATTGGCACGCCGAGGTTGTCGAGGTGCTCGAGCCGTCGGCCGACCGCGTCGAGTCGCTTTGCCCCATCGCCGGGGTGGACGGTGCCGGGTGCTGCGACTTGGCGTTCGCCGCCCCGGAGGCGGCCCGCGCGATCAAGGCGCAAGTGGTGGCCAATCAGCTGGAGCGGCTGGGCGGACACCGCTGGAATGGCGAGGCGGAACCGCTGTCGGACTCCGGGCCGACGGGTTGGCGCACCCGGGTCCGGCTCGACGTGGGCACCGACCGCCGCGCCGGGTTTCACCGGTATCACAGCGACGAGCTGGTGACTGACCTGCGCTGCGCGCAGTTGCCGGCCGGCATGCTCGACGGGATCGCCGAATCCGAATGGCCGCCGACCGCCCAGCTGCACGTAGTCGTGGACGACGACGGTGCGCGCCACGTGGTGCGCACGCTGCGGCAGGGCAGGAAGACCGCGACCAAGGTCGTCGAGGGCAGCTACGAGGCGGTGCAGCGGGCCGACGGCCGCAGCTGGCAGATCCCGGTGACGGCCTTCTGGCAGGCGCACCGCGGCGCGGCGACGGTGTACAGCCGCCTGGTCGCCGACTGGGCGCAGCCCGGCACCGGCACGACCGCCTGGGATCTGTACGGCGGCGCCGGCGTTTTCGCCGCGGCGCTTGGCGCCGCGGTCGGGGAGCCCGGTCGGGTGCTGAGCGTGGACACGTCGCGCGCGGCCCCGCGCGCCGCCCGGGCCGCACTGGGCGACCTGCCGCAGGTGCAGGTCGTCACCGACTCGGTGCGGCGGGTGCTCAACGCGCAACGATCCGGCGCCGATGTGGCGGTGCTGGATCCGCCGCGCGCGGGGGCCGGGCGCGAAATCGTTGATCTGCTGGCCGCCGCCGGTGTCCCGCGGATAGTGCACATCGGTTGCGAGGCCGCATCTTTCGCCCGCGATATCGGGCTCTACCTCGGCCACGGCTATGCCGTCGAGAAGATCAAGGTGTTCGACGCGTTCCCGCTGACCCATCACACCGAATGCGTCGCGCTGCTGACGCGCGCTTAGGGGCGCCGCCAGAGCCGACGAGACACGAGTAATCGCAATGACTCTGCGGGTGGGGCGCCCCGAAAGCGGCTAGACTCCATCGCGGTGTGCCGGGAAGTCTGGTCGGCGATGTCCTCGATGTCCCTGTCGACCAACCGAAAGGCACGAGTGCCTACCGACAAATCGCCGTCGCGTCTCCGGGTGCCGCGATCGTGAACGATGGTCTTCGGTTCGCGCTCATCATCTTGTTCTCCAGTGCGGTCGGGCTGGTCGCTGTCTTGGCGAACCGTCTGACGGAGCGGGTCAAGGTCCCCGTTCCACTGCTCGTGCTCGTCGGAACGGCAGCGGTGGTGCACTCCGTGCCCGCGGTGCAACCACCGTCCGAGCGGATCGTGCAACAGGTAATCACCATCGCACTGGTGCTGGTGCTGTTCGACGGCGGAATGCATATCGGGCCTTCTCGTTTCCGCGCGGCGGTGGCTCCTATCCTGTCGGTCGGCGTCGTGGGCACCGCCCTCACCGCCGCCGGTGCCGCATTGGTGCTGCACTACGCAGGCGGGGTGAGCTGGTTCCCCGCGGTGCTCGTCGCAACCGCCATAGCTCCCACCGATCCGGCCGTGGTGTTCTCTGTCCTGGGCAAACGCGAGATCAGAGGCCGCAGCAGCACGATCTTGGAGGGCGAGTCCGGCGCCAACGATCCGGTGGGCATCTCGTTGATGTCCAGCCTGATCGCCGCCGGCGGCCTCAGCGCAGCCGGATTCGCCAGCGTCGGAACTCAATTCGCTCTGCAGATGGCGATCGGCCTGGCGGTCGGGGTGATCGGCGGCCGCGCCTTGCTCGTCTTCATGCGCCGCGTGGCGCTGCCGAGCGAAGGCCTCTACCCGTTACGAACGCTGGCATCCATCCTGATGCTGTACGGCATCGCCACGCTTGCACACGGATCGGGATTTCTGGCGGTATTCGTCGCCGGCATCGTGATCGGCGACGCGCGCGCGCCCTACAAGCCGGAGATCAAGCGATTCCACGCCGCCCTGGCCGGTCTAGCCGAAATCGTCGCTTTCGCCGTGCTGGGTTTGACCGTCGACCTCGGCGTCCTTACCCACCCCGACGTGTGGATTCCCGGGATCGTCCTCGGAATTGCCCTGACGGCGCTGATCCGCCCGCTGGCCGTGAGCGCATGCCTGGTTGGCGTGCACCTGAAGCGAAACGAACGCGTCTTCATCCTGTTCGCCGGCCTCAAAGGGGCGGTGCCGATTCTGCTCGGCGAGTTGCTGCGCGCCGCGCACATTCCCAACGCCGAACGGCTCTACGGCATCGTGGTCGTCGTCGTGATCTTCTCGGTTCTGGTGCAAGGCAGCTCGGTGCCCGGCGTCGCAAAACTGTTGGAACTGCCCATGCGCACCGTGGAGACCCAGCCATGGGAGATAGGTGTGCGGCTCGCGGACGAACCGGAGGGGGTCCATCGATTCAGCGTTGCCCCGGGCTCTGCCGCCGAGGGGTGCACGGTGGAGGGTCTCAGTGACCGTGTCGGCGACATCTGGGTGAGCATCGTGGTTCGCACCACCGGCCTGGTGCCGGTGCGGGGCGACACCGAACTTCAGGCCGGTGACGAGGTCGTCGTCCTGGCGGATCCCGAACTTCGCGACACCCTGGCCGAGCTCTTCAGACCCTCGTAGGCCGGCTGCCTCCGGCTCCCTGCTGTTCCTTCCGACGCTGCGTAGACTATCGGGATGCTGGAACAGATCCGCGGGCCCGCTGATCTGCAACACCTGTCCCAACAGCAGCTGCGCGAACTGGCCGCCGAGATTCGCGAGTTCCTGATCCACAAGGTCGCTGCGACCGGGGGACACCTCGGGCCCAACCTCGGCGTCGTCGAACTGACGCTGGCGCTGCATCGGGTATTCGACTCGCCGCATGATCCGATCGTCTTCGACACCGGTCACCAGGCATACGTCCACAAGATGCTGACCGGGCGCTCGCAGGACTTCGAGAGCCTGCGCAAAAAGGGTGGGCTGTCGGGCTATCCGTCGCGCGCGGAGAGCGAACACGACTGGGTCGAGTCCAGCCACGCCAGCGCGGCGTTGTCGTACGCCGACGGCCTGGCCAAGGCGTTCGAGCTGACCGGCCACCGCAACCGGCACGTGGTCGCCGTGGTCGGCGACGGCGCGCTCACCGGCGGCATGTGCTGGGAGGCGCTGAACAACATCGCGGCGTCGAAGCGGCCGGTGATCATCGTGGTGAACGACAACGGCCGCAGTTACGCGCCGACGATCGGCGGCGTCGCCGACCATCTGGCCACCCTGCGGCTGCAGCCGGCCTACGAGCACGCCCTGGAGAAGGGCCGCGACGCGGTGCGCTCGCTGCCGCTGCTCGGCGAGCTCGCCTACCGGTTCATGCACAGCGTCAAGGCCGGCATCAAGGACTCCCTGTCCCCGCAGCTGCTGTTCACCGACCTGGGGCTGAAGTACGTGGGACCGGTCGATGGCCACGACGAACGCGCGGTGGAGATGGCGCTGCGCCACGCGCGGGGCTTCGGCCGGCCGGTGATCGTGCACGTCGTCACCCGCAAGGGCATGGGTTTCGGTCCGGCGGAGGACGACGAGGCCGAGCAGATGCATTCCTGCGGCGTCATCGATCCGGTCACCGGGCAGGCCACCAAGGTCGCCGGTCCCGGTTGGACCGCCACCTTCTCCGACGCGCTGATCGGCTACGCCAGGAAGCGCCGCGACATCGTGGCCATCACCGCGGCGATGCCCGGCCCGACCGGGCTGAGCGCCTTCGGACAACAGTTCCCGGATCGCCTGTTCGACGTCGGCATCGCCGAGCAGCACGCGCTGACGTCGGCGGCCGGCCTGGCGATGGGCGGCATGCACCCGGTGGTGGCCATCTATTCGACCTTCCTCAACCGGGCCTTCGACCAGATCATGATGGACGTGGCGCTGCACAAGCTGCCCGTCACCATGGTGCTCGACCGGGCCGGGATCACGGGTTCGGACGGCGCCAGCCACAACGGCATGTGGGACATGTCGATGCTGGGCATCGTGCCCGGCATGCGGGTGGCCGCGCCCCGGGACGCCACCCGGTTGCGCGAGGAACTCGGCGAGGCGCTTGAGGTCAACGACGGGCCGACGGCGCTCCGGTTTCCCAAAGGCGATGTGGGCGAAGACATTCCGGCCCTCGAGCGGCGCGCGGGTGTCGACGTGCTCGCCGTCCCGGCCGCCGGGCTGAACCACGACGTGCTGCTGGTGGGCGTCGGCGCGTTCGTCCCGATGGCGCTCGAGGTCGCCAAGCGGCTACACAACCAGGGGATCGGCGTGACGGTGATCGACCCGCGTTGGGTGCTGCCGGTGTCCGAGGGAGTGATCGAGCTCGCCGCGCAGCACAAGCTGGTCGTCACGTGCGAGGACAACGGCGTCAACGGCGGCGTGGGGTCGGCGGTGTCGGCGGCCCTTCGGCGCGCGGAGATCGACGTGCCGTGCCGCGACGTCGGCCTGCCGCAGCGGTTCTACGAGCACGCCTCGCGGGGAGAGCTGCTGGCCGACCTGGGGCTGACGGACCAGGACGTGGCCCGCCGCATCACCGGGTGGGTCGCCGCGCTGGGTAACGCCGTCACCGAAGCGGAGATCCGCGAGCACCTCGACTAAGTGGCGATCGCGAGCGCGGCGGAGCCGGGCGAAGCGGGTCGCCACCATCGGGGCTAGTCGCGGTCCTCTTCGGGCGGTTGCAGCGCCCGGGCCAGAACGGGATCCACCAATTCGCGCTGCCACTGCCGGGCCTGCCCGGCCCGTAGAAACGTCTCGACGGCGTCGAAAGGATCGGGGGCGGGCTCCCAGTCCCAGCACAGCCGTCGCACCAGGTCGGGCGAGACCAGGTTCTCGGTCGGGACGTGCACCCGCTCGGACACCTCCGACAGCGCCGCCCGCGCCGCCTCCAGCCGTGCCGCCGCCTCCGGTTTGCGCCTGCTCCACCGCGCCGCCGGCGGGGGCCCGTTCGGCGGTTCGGTATCGACGGGCGGGTTCTTGGTT
This sequence comes from Mycobacterium sp. 852014-50255_SCH5639931, assembly GCF_001665605.1. Taxonomy (GTDB): domain Bacteria; phylum Actinomycetota; class Actinomycetes; order Mycobacteriales; family Mycobacteriaceae; genus Mycobacterium; species Mycobacterium paraffinicum. Next base: position 123,135 of record NZ_LZSV01000035.1, on the reverse strand, counting down.
TGCCGGGCCGCCTCCAGTGCCCCCAACCACGTGGCGGCGCTGCGACGTTGATTGCGCCCACCGAACACCGGCAAGGCGGTGAGGTCCTCGAGGGTCTTCGGGTCGGCGATGGCGGCCTCGATGATGGCCGAGTCCGGCAGGATGCGTCGCGGCGCGATGTCGCGGCGCTCGGCGATGCGGTCGCGCGTCAACCACAGCTCGCGGACCGCGGCCAGGCCGCGCTGCTCGCGTACCCGATGGATTCCCGACGTCCGCCGCCACCGGTCCCGCCGCGTCGCCGCGCTGGGCTCCCTGGCGCCCGCCACCCGTAGGTAGTCGAATTCCTCTGTGGCCCAACCGGTTTTGCCTTGCTCGGCCAGCACGTCGGCGATCGCGGTCCGCAGCTCGATGAGCAGTTCCACGTCCAGCGCCGCGTAATTGAGCCATTCATCGGGCAGCGGGCGTTTGGACCAATCGGCCGCCCCGTGCCCCTTGGCCAACCCGGAACTGAGCAGCCGCTCCACCATGGTTGCCAGGTTCACCCGTTCGAACCCGGCCAGCCGCCCGGCGAGCTCGGTGTCGTATAACGCGGATGGCCGCAAGCCGACTTCCGCGAGGCAGGGCAGGTCCTGGTCGGCCGAATGCAGGATCCATTCGTCTTCGCTGAGCACCTCGGCGACGGGCCGCAGCGCCTCGAGCGGGTCGGCGCCGTGGCTGACGGGGTCGATGAGCACGGTGCCTGCGCCGGCCCGCCGGATCTGAATCAGGTAGGCGCGGTTGGAGTACCGGAAACCCGAGGCGCGCTCGGCGTCGACCGCAAACGGTCCGCGACCACGGTCCAGGAGCTCCGCCGCCTCCTGGATCTGGCGGGCGGTCACCGAGAGGTCCGGGATCCCTTCGGCCGGGTGCAGCAGGGGCGTGGGCGCGGGTTCGGTGTCGTCGGGCGCCGTGCTGCCGGCCCCGTGGGCCGCCGGTTCGCACATGTCAGGCGCGTGACCGCGAACTCAGATCGGTGACGCCCGTCGGCGGGAGACCCGCCGCGTGTTCCAGTACCTCGCAGAAGGCCTCGACATGGGCGCCGACTTGCGGCGTGGTCGCCGTCCACGACGCCCGCAGCTCCAACTGGTGGGCGCGCGGCGGCCCCGAAATGTCGCCGTAGCGCACCGAGGTGGTGGCGGTGACCGTGCCGCCGAGGGCGGTGACCTGCTCCATCCGGGACTCCAGCGCGTCGACCAGCCAACTCCACGCCACCTCCGGCAGCAGGGGGTCGACGGCCTCGCTGGGATCGAGGTCGGCCTGGATGTAGGCGACCAGGCGGATGGTGCCGTCCCACGCGTCGGCGCCTTCCGGGTCGTACAGCAGGATCAGGCGGCCGAAGGCGTCGCCGTCGGATCGCTCGGGGACGATTTCGCGGTCGGGATGCTTGACCTCGGCCCCCAGCGCGTAGCTGTAGGGCGCCAGGCGTTGCGGCGGGCGGATGGGGCCTAGCTCGATTTCCGGTCGGACGGTGACGCCGTTCATCGCCGCTACCGCCTCGCGGAATGGCTCCGGTTCAGCTGAGGTCACTTGGCGCCGCTCCTGTTCATCCGGGCCACTCTGCGTCGTCGCGGCCCGGGTCATTTGCGCCGCTCCTCCGCATCGCTGCCGTCCCCCGCATGCGGGAGGTGCCCCCACTGCGTCGTCGCGGCGCGGGTCACAGGGTCCGACGGTAGACCTATCAGCCGACACGCGGAATCAGGCGCGCCGACCGCTACCAACCCGTTACCCGACCTCGTCGGCCGGTATCGCCCCTGCTCAGGAGCCATTTCCGCCGGTAAATCGGGTCGGCCGCTTCTCGCGGTGCGCCGCCAGCCCTTCCTGCACGTCGGGGCCGCTGAAGCTGAGGAATTCCAGGCCGAGCGAGGTCTCGAAGGTGGGCGCGAACATGCGGTACCAGGAGTTGAGGCTGTGCTTGGTCCACCGGATGGCGTTCTGCGCGCCGCGGGCCAGATCCTCGGCGATCCGCGTCGCCGTGGACAGCACCTCATCGTCGTCGACGCAGGTGGACACCAGGCCGATGCGCTCGGCTTCCTCGCCGAGCAGCGTCTCGCAGGTGAGCAGGTAGTACTTGGCTTTGGCCATGCCGACCAGCAGCGGCCAGCAGATCGCGGCGTGGTCGCCCGCGGCCACGCCAAGCTTGGTGTGCCCGTCGATGAGTTTCGCGGTGCGGCCCGCCACCGAGACGTCGGCGAGCAGGGCCACCACCAGGCCCGCGCCGACGGCCGGGCCCCGGATCGCCGAGACGACGGGCTTGTCGAAGTTGACCATGTTGAGCACCAGATCGCGGGCCTCCCGCATGATGCGCATCCGGCCCTCGTAGTCGCCGATGGTTTCGGCGATCAGGTCGAAGCTGCCGCCGGAGGAGAATGCCTTGCCCTCGCCGCGGACCAGCACGACGCGCACGTCGCGGTCGCGGGCGATCGCCGGCCAGATGTCGGCGAGGTCCCGGTGCATCTGCGGCCCGACCGAATTGAGGCCGGGGGCGTCGAGAACCAGCGTCAGGATGCCGTTGTCGCCGACCTCGCAGCGCAGGCTGGGGAACTCGTCGTAATTCACGGGCGGGTGGCTGACTGGCACGGTCGTCGATATTACGCAGCAGCACCCTCGTGGCAGCATTGAGGACAATGAGTACTCGCCGCGACCTCCCCGAGTCGCCGTATCTGGCCGCCGTCACCGGTGGCAAACCCGGCCGGATCCCGGTGTGGTTCATGCGGCAGGCGGGTCGTTCGCTGCCCGAATACCGGGCGCTGCGGGCCCAGACCGACATGTTGTCGGCCTGCTTTGACGCCGAGCTGGTCTGCGAGATCACCCTGCAGCCGGTGCGCCGGCACGACGTCGACGCGGCGATATTGTTCTCCGACATCGTGGTGCCGCTGCTCGGCGCGGGCGTCGACCTGGACATCGTCGCGGGTGTCGGGCCGGTGATCGCGTCGCCGGTGCGCACCACGGCCGACGTCGATGCGATGAAACCCCTTGACCGGCAACGGATTCAGCCGGTGTGCGACGCGGTGACGCTGCTGGTGGCCGCGCTCGGCAGCGTCCCGCTGATCGGGTTCGCGGGTGCCCCGTTCACCCTGGCGTCCTATCTGATCGAGGGCGGCCCCAGCCGCCACCACGCCCGCACCAAGGCGATGATGCTGGCCGAACCGGACAGCTGGCATGCGCTGATGGAAAAGCTGACCGACATCACCGTGGGCTTCCTGCGGGCGCAGCTGGAGGCCGGCGTGGACGCCATACAGGTGTTCGACTCGTGGGCGGGCGCGCTGTCGCTCGCCGACTACCGCACCTACGTGCAACCGCACAGCGCCCGGGTGTTCGGCGCGCTGGCCGAGTACGGCGTGCCGATGACGCACTTCGGGGTCGGCACCGCCGAACTGCTGGGGGCCATGTCCACCGTCTTGAAACCAGCCACAGCCACGGTGGTGGGCGTGGACTGGCGAACCTCGCTCACCGACGCGGCCACCCGGGTCGCGGCGGGTACCGCGCTGCAGGGCAACCTCGATCCGGTGGTGCTGCTGGCGGGATGGCCCGCCGTCGAACGCGCCGCCCGGGCCGTGGTCGACGATGGGCGCCGCGCCGTCGACGCGGGCGTGACCGGTCACGTCTTCAACCTCGGCCACGGTGTGCTGCCCGAGACCGACCCCGGTGTGCTGACCGATCTGGTGTCACTGGTCCACTCCCTATGACGCCTTCGTATTGTGTTGTCGGAGGCGGTATTTCGGGCCTGACGGCGGCATATCGGCTGCGCGCGGCGGTGGGCGACGACGCGGCCATCACCGTGTTCGATCCCGGCGACCGGCTGGGCGGGATCTTGCGCACCGAGCGGGTCGGCGGGCAGACCATGGACCTGGGTGCCGAGGCGTTCATCCTCCGCCGGCCCGAGATGCCCGCGCTGCTGGCCGAGCTGGGCCTGTCGGGGCGCCAACTGGTGTCCACCGGCGCCCGGCCGTTGATCTACAGCCAGCAGACGCTGCACCCGTTGCCCACCGGCACGGTGGTCGGGATTCCGTCGTCGGCCGCCTCCGTGGCGGGGTTGGTCGACGAGGCGACCGTGGCGGGCATCGAAGCGGAACCCGGCCGCCCGCTCGACTGGCGACCCGGCAGCGATCCCGCGACGGCCGAACTGGTGGGTGAGCGGTTCGGCGAGCAGGTGGTGGCGCGGTCGGTGGATCCGCTGCTGAGCGGGGTGTACGCCGGTTCGGCGGCCACGATCGGGCTGCGCGCGGCGGCCCCCGGCGTCGCGGCGGCCTTGGACCGCGGGGCCACCAGCCTGACGGACGCTGTTCGCCAGGCGCTGCCGCCGGCGACCGGCGCACCCGTGTTCGGGGCGCTGGACGGCGGGTACCAGGTGCTGCTCGACGCGCTCGTCGAGCGCGGCCGGCCGCACCGGGTCCGGGCCGCGGTGCAACGGCTCGAACCGGCCGGACCGGGGTGGTCGCTGCTGGATGACACCGGCGCCCGATGGCACGCCGACGCGGTGATCCTGGCCGTCCCGGCCCCGCGGGTGGCGCGCCTGGTCGCCGATGTCGCCCCGAGCAGCGCCGCCGCCGCCGGCCGGATCACCAGCGCGTCGTCGGTGGTTGTCGCGCTCGCGGTGCCGGGCGACACGCCGTTCCCGCAGTGTTCCGGCGTGCTGGTGGCCACCGGAGAGCCGTTGCGGAGCAAGGCGATTACGCTCTCGTCGCGTAAATGGGGCGCCCGCGGGGACACCCAGCTGCTCAGGCTGTCGTTCGGTCGTTGCGGCGACGACGTGGCTGTCAGCGTCTCGGACGACGAACTGCTGGGCTGGGCGCTGAGCGACCTGGTCGACGTGTTCGACCTGGCCGTCGACCCGGTCGATGCCCGCGTGCAGCGCTGGATCGAGGCCATGCCGCAGTACGGGCCCGGCCACGCCGAACTGGCGGCCGAGATCCGCGCGGGCCTGCCGCCGACGCTCGCCGTGGCCGGCAGCTACCTCGACGGCATCGGCGTGCCCGCATGCATCGGGGCGGCCGGCCGCGCGATCGAGGCCCTCGATGTGGAAGTGGCACGATAGGTTCCATGGCCAAGCTCGACTACGAAACCCTCAACGCGACGATCCGCTACCTGATGTTCTCGGTCTTCTCCGTGCGGCCGGGCGAGCTCGGAGAAGAGCGCGATGCCGTCATCGATGACGCGTCGCGGTTTTTCAAGCAGCAGGAGGAGCGCGGCGTCGTGGTGCGCGGACTCTACGACGTGGCGGGCCTGCGGGCCGACGCCGACTTCATGATCTGGACCCACGCCGAAACCATCGAGGCGCTGCAGGCCACCTACGCCGACTTCCGGCGCACCACCGCGCTGGGACGGGCCTGTTCGCCGGTATGGAGCAGCGTGGCGCTGCACCGGCCGGCCGAGTTCAACAAGAGTCACATCCCGGCGTTCTTGGCCGGCGAGGAGCCCGGCAACTACATCTGCGTGTATCCGTTCGTGCGGTCCTACGAGTGGTACCTATTACCCGACGAGGAGCGGCGCCGCATGCTCGCCGAACACGGCATGGCCGCCCGCGAGTACAAGGACGTCCGCGCCAACACGGTGCCGGCGTTCGCGCTCGGTGACTACGAATGGATCCTGGCCTTCGAGGCCCCCGAACTGCACCGCATCGTCGACTTGATGCGCGAGCTGCGCGCCACCGACGCCCGCCGGCACACCCGCGAGGAGACGCCGTTCTTCACCGGCCCGCGCGTGCCGGTCGAGCAGTTGGTGAACGCGCTGCCATGAGCCACCCGACGTCACCGACCCGGCCCGTTTCGAGGAGATGTACCGCGACGAGCGGACGTCCCACGGACTGCCGGCCGCCACGCCGTGGGACATCGGCGGCCCGCAGCCGGTGGTTCAGCGACTGGTCGCTCTGGGCGCGATCAAAGGTGAGGTGCTCGACCCGGGCACCGGGCCGGGCCACCACGCGATCTACTACGCGTCGAAGGGGTACGCGGCCACCGGCATCGACGGGTCGGAAGCCGCCCTGGAGCGGGCCCGCGAAAACGCCCGCAGGGCAGGGGTCTCGGTCAACTTCGAGCTGGCCGACGCCACCAAGCTCGAGGGCATGGAAGGCCGTTTCGACACCGTCGTCGACTGCGCCTTCTACCACACCTTCAGCACCGATCCCGAGCTACAGAGGTCCTACGTGCAAGCGCTGCACCGAGCCACCAAGCCCGGTGCGCGGCTGTACATGTTCGAGTTCGGCGAGCACAACGTCAACGGATTCAAGATGCTGCGGACGTTGTCCGATAAGGCTTTTCGCGACGTGCTTCCCCTCGGCGGCTGGGAGATCACCTACCTCGGCCCGACGACCTACCTGGTCAACATGAGCGTCGAGCAGATCGAGATGATGGCCGCGCGCAATCCCGACGTGGCCGATCAGGTCGAGGAACTGCTGGAACAATTCCGCTTGATGGAACCGTGGCTGGTGCACGGCCGGGTGCACGCCCCGTTCTGGGAAGTGCACGCCACCCGGGTGGACTGAGTTCGCGCCGTCTCGCGCGGCCCCTTGCGGCCGCTCCCGCGACACAATAAACGTCGCCAAGAAAGCCGGGCCTGAAAGCCGACTACGCCCCCTTAGGCACCAGGCGCAGCGAGATGGAATTGATGCAGTAGCGCTGATCGGTCGGGGTGGGGTAGCCCTCGCCGGCGAAGACGTGGCCCAGGTGGCTGTGGCAGTTCGCGCACAGCACCTCTGTGCGCGTCGTGCCCATCGAGTGGTCGGGCCGCAGGATCACCGCATCGGAGTTCGCCGGGTCGAAGAACGACGGCCAGCCGCAGTGCGACTCGAACTTCTCTGTGCTGCGGAACAATTCGGCCCCGCAGGCGCGGCACTGGTAGACGCCTTCGGTCTTGGTGTCGGTGTACTCACCGGTGAAGGGCCGCTCGGTGCCGGCTTGGCGCAACACGTGAAACTCTTCGGGCGTGAGCTTCTGGCGCCACTCGGCATCGGTCAGCTGCAGCTTCGGATTCATGCATCCACGCTAGCGCGCTGGCGCCCGGGCGTCAGCCACGCCGGATCGATGCCCTCATCCAGCCGGTTCTCGGCTTTCGCGTCCAGATACCGGAACAACAGCACGGTGAACACCACGATGAGCAGCAGCGACCAGCCGTAGGTGATCTTCAGGTAGTGCAACGCGCGGCCGTACCTCATCCACCGGTAGATCAGCCAGTCGTCCAGCGCCAAGAAGCCGTAGATACCGAGCCATGCCGGCCAGTTGCGGATCAGCGAGTTGGGCAACACCACGGTCATCAGGAACGGGAACAGCATCATCGAGTAGTAGCCCTGGGCCAGTGACAGCACCAGCCACGACCAGAGCAACAGCACGCCCGACGAGCTGGTGAACCAGAACAGTGGGTCGCGGGTGCGGTAGTAGCGATACAGCAGCCACATCGCGCCGATCGCCAGCACGGTGAACAGAAGCCGCAGGAACACGATCAGCCACGTGGGCAGGCCGAAGTAGACGCCGTTGCCCTCGATCGAGCTGTTGAAGTAGTCACGCGTGCCCAGGATGTAGGGCACCGTCTTGGTGACGAAGTCCATGGGATCGCTGACCAGAGGCCACGCGGCCAGGTTGACGACGACGGGCACCACGATCGCGGGAACCAGCGGCCGCCACTGGCGGTTCAGCAGCGGCAGCAAGAGCAACGGCCCGAGCAGCGGTTTGAGCGTCAGCGTCAGCCCGATCGCGATGCCGGCCCACCACTGATGGCTGACCCGGCCGTCGAGCAGCCAGCGCAGGAACAGTATCTCCGCCAGCAGCACGCAGCCGTTGATGTTGGTGAACACCAGAGTGCTGGTGACGCTTTCCGTGCAGAACATGGCCAGCAGCAGGGCGGGCGCGGCCACCGAGGACAGGGTGGATTTGAACATCCGCAGCAGCAGGTACCAGGCCAGCAGGATCGCGACGGTGTTGATCAGAACGAACAGATACCGCGACGGCGTGAATGACAGATACCCGAACGGCGCCATGAGCAGCGTGCCGCCGGGCGGGTACAGGTAGTGCGGGTCGACGTAGTCGAAGTGCTCGTTGTAGATGTCCCAGCCGCGCCGGAAGTTCAGCACCGCCCGATAGACCGGCTTGAAATCGTCGGTGATGTTGCCGTTGAGGGTGAGGATGATGCTGCGGTGCAGCACCGACATAATCGCCAGGGGCCACAACGCCGACCGCACGATGGTCGCCGCGCTCGGGGGGCCGCTGCGGGGACGAAAGGCGGCCAGGATCCAATCGCGGGAGCCGGCTCGGCTCGATTCAGCTGCCGTCACCAGCGCACCGTACACCGGCGCGCGGCCGGAAAATCAGGCGGGACAGTACGTGTCGGTGCCGGGCAGTTTGCCGCTGTTGACGTAGCCGATCAGCGGGGGGACCGCGCAGCTCGAGTAGATGCTGGCGCCGTGTCCGATGCCTTGCCACATCACCCGCTTGCTGGCCGCGTTGGCGTTGATGACGGTGGCCGCCGTCGCCGCGACCCCTTCGGTGCCGACGATCGGGTCGTTCTGCACGCCCAGCAATAGGACGTCGACCTTCAACGATTTCGGCGGCGCCGGCGGCGAGCCGGTGGGCCAGTGCACACACTTGACCATGTTGAGCGCCGCGACGGTGCCGAACTGCGGGTACAGCTTGGCCCACGCCACGACCAGTTCGCGCACGCGGTCCGGGGTCGGGCGGTTGACGGCGTCGCTGCAGGTATTGACGAACTGGCCGTCGGAGTCCTCGGTGGCGTCGGCGTGGTTGATCAGGTTGGTCAGCTGATTGGTGTCACCGGACCGGGCGGATGCCAGAGCGTTGGCCAGGCTGGTGGTGGCGTTGACGCGGCCGCCCGAGGGAAAGCCAAGCGCGACGGTGATGGCGCTCGCCAGCTGGGCCACCGACGCCCCGGCGGGCCCCTTGCCGGCGCGGGCGTCCGCCAGCATCCCGCTGACGGCGCCCTTAGGGTCGGAACCCAGCGCGCAATTCACCGCGAGGCACTGGGCGGCGAATGCATCGAGCGCGGCCTGCTGGCCCTTGACCTGTTGCTCGGCGGCGGCTTCGGCGCTGGCGCCCAACGCAACTGGCGAGTCGAGTATCAGCCGGGCGACCTTGTCGGGTCGCGCCGCGGCGTAGGCCAGCGCCACCTGCGCGCCATTGCCGATCCCGACAAGCGCGACCGCCGGCACGTCCCACAGCGACCGCAGTCGCTCGATGTCCGAGGCGGCGTGGGCGTTGTCGTAGGCGGACGCACCCGGCGCGATGGCGTCGGTGCAGCTGGTGGTGGCGTTGTTCGCGACGTCCGACAGGTTGGCGACGGGGTCGTCGCCGGTCTGGAACTGCGCCTGATCGCGCATGATTTGCCGGTCGGAGGTGTCCCGGCAGTCGATCGGGTTCGACATGCCCATGCCGCGACGGTCGACGGCGACGATCGGGTGGGTCTGCAGCACGTCGGCGCCGCCCCGGGACAGCCAGACCGGCAACTGCGCCGAAGACGGCAGGTCCGAGCCTGTGGTGAAGACCAGTGGGCCCGCGTCGCGCGGCGTCTGGTTCGAGCGGGCGCGGACCACGCCGACGCTCACGGTGCCGGTTCCGCCGCCGTTCGGGTCCAGGTCGGCGTCGTAGTTCGCGCAATCCAGCTGGACCCCGGCCGCGGGCGGCACCGCGGCGTCGCCGAACACCCGCGACGTGCAGTCGTGCCACGGCAGGTCGTTCTTGGGGGCGGCGAGCGGCGGCGGGCCGCTGGGGGGCGGCTTGGCGGTGGCCGCACCCTGGGGTTTGGCGCCGGAGTTGGTGGCGAAGCGCGGGTCGGCGGCCAGGCCCGGGACGCAGCCGGCCACCACGGTGGTCGCCGCAATCAAGATCGTGGCGAACGTGATCTGCCGACTCATGTCGACCACAGTAGCTAGGCCTTGACGTAGCGGGTGTACAGGTAACCGGCGTCGTCGGTCAAAACGTGGGCACAGCGCATCCGGGTGAGCAGCTGGCTGGGGCCCGTCGCGATGCGCCGGGCCAGCCCGCCGACGATGTAGGGCGCGATGGTCAGGCAGAGCTCGTCGAGCATGTCGCGCTGGATCAACGAATCGAGCAGCATCGGCCCGCCCTCGGTCAGGACGCGGCGCATCCCGCGAGCGCCGAGGGTCGCCAGCATGACGGCCTCGTCGACATCGCCCGGGTCGCTCCCGGAGCAGTCGATCACTTCGCACAGGTCAGTGAGCAGCCGGCGCGCCGGGGCTGCGGCCGCCGCGCAGGTGAGGACCAGCGGTGGAACCTCGGTCCTGGTGAACACCGCCATGTCGCGGTCGAGGCGACCCGACTTGGTGACGATCGCCAGTGGCGGGACCTCGCTTTGCCCGCGGGCCTGCCGCTGCTGGCGCTGGGCGACGCTCAGCTGCGCGCCGGAATAGCCCTCGACCCGCACGGTGCCCGCGCCGACCACGATGACGTCGGCGAGCTCACGCAGCAGGTTGAAGACGAATCGGTCGCCGGGACCGCCCATCGTTCCGCTGCTGCCGCCGGAGGTGGCCCCACCGTCCACGCTGGTGATGAAATTGGCCCGCACCCATGTCCCGTCGGTTTCGGGGTAGCCGTAGAGCCGGGGGAGTTCACCGTCGTCGACTTCGCGTATCGATCCGAGCAGCGACAGCGGCGTCTCGGGAAGGGACATGAGGTCGATTGCAGCACGCCGTTACAGTTCTGGCATGCACGGGTCCCCGTCCACGCGAGTGGCGCACCTGGTGGATCGGCATCCGACCGTCTCGCCCGAGCGGTTGATCGCTCAATTGAGGCCGCCCCCAACGTTCGCCGACGTGAGCTTCGCGACGTACCAGCCCGATCCGGCCGAGCCGACGCAGGCCGCCGCCGTCGTGGCATGCCGGGACTTCTGCCGGCAGGCCGTGGAACGACGGGCGGGCCGGCGAAAAATGTTGGGCCGACGGGCGGTTCTGCCCGGTGTCGGGTTGTACCTGGACGGCGGCTTCGGCGTGGGCAAGACCCACCTGCTCGCGTCCGCCTACTACGAGCTGCCCGGAGACGGGCCGGAGTCGTCAAATCCCAAGGCCTTCGCAACTTTTGGGGAACTGACACAGTTGGCCGGGGTGTTCGGTTTCGCCGAATGCGTCGACCTGCTGGCCGACTACACCGCGGTGTGCATCGACGAGTTCGAGCTGGACGATCCCGGCAACACCACGCTGATCTCGCGGCTGCTCTCGTCACTGGTCGAGCGGGGGGTGTCGGTGGCGGCCACCTCCAATACGCTGCCCGAGCAGCTCGGCCAGGGCCGATTCGCCGCCCAGGACTTCCTCCGGGAAATCAACACGCTGGCAGGCATTTTCGCTATCGTGCGGATCGAGGGTCCCGACTATCGGCACCGCGGCTTGCCGCCGGCGCCGCAGCCGCTGTCGGACGAAGAGGTGGCCGAGCGCGCCGCACGGGTCGACGGCGCGACGCTCGATGATTTCGACGCGTTGTGCGCGCACCTGGCCACCATGCACCCGTCGCGGTATCTGACCCTCATCGAGGGAGTGACCGCCGTGTTTCTGACGGGCGTGCACGGAATCGATGACCAGAACGTCGCGCTGCGGCTGGTGGCGCTTACCGACCGGCTCTATGACGCCGGCGTGCCGGTGGTGGCCTCGGGCGCGAAGCTGGACACCATCTTCAGCGAGGAGATGCTGGCCGGCGGATACCGAAAGAAGTATCTGCGGGCCATGTCTCGGCTCCTGGCACTGACGGCTGGCGTCAACGAAGCACGTGGGTCATGACGAAGTCGTTCTCGCGCCCGGCGCCGACCTGAAAAGTCCGCGTGCCGCTGACCGTGAAGCCGCTCTTGGCGTAGAACCGCTGTGCGCGTTGGTTTGCCTGATTGACGCCCAGCCACACGCGGCGCGCGCCCCATTCGCGGGCCGTGGCCAGCGCGAGGTCCATCAGCGCGGTGGCGACCCCGCTGCCGTGGTGCTCGGGCGCAACGTAGATCTTGGACAGCTCGGCGGCGTCACCGTCGCGAATCAGCATGGCGTAACCGACGATTCGGTCGTCGTCCGCCGCGGTCAGGACCGCGCGTTGCGGATCGGCCAGGTATTCGGCGAAGCGGTCTGGCGACAGGTTGGCCTCGACGAATGCTGCGATGTTCGCCGGCGCCATCGATGCGGGGCAGGCTAACGGGAATGTGCGCGCGGCAATGCCGGCAAGCTGTTGAACGTCAACCGAGTTCGTTGTTACGACGCGTGTCAGAGGTTCCACTGCGCGAGGTGGTAGCCCGTCTTCTTGTCCAGCAACACCACGGTGGAGACGGGATCACGGTAGGCGTCCCAATACACCTCGCCGCGCACGATCGCCCCGTTCGGCGCGTTGGTGAGCACGTTGTCGAGGGCGTCGGGCGCATCGGTGGCTCGTGGCTTGTAGGCGTCGGCGAACGGGGTCACGCCGTCGAAGCTGAAGTTGGTGGCCATGATGAACGGATTGGGTACCCGGACCGCGCGGACGACCACGTCGGCACGCTCGACGGTGCTGCCCGGGAAGCCCTTATAGGTGCCTTCGCGCGTGTAGCCGAATCCGGGGGGTGGGTCACAGGGTGACACGCCGGTGACGGTGACGTCGGCAACGTAGGTGCCGGTGTCCACCCGCAGCGTGTCCCCGATGTGGCCGATCGGGGCATCGCCGGCCCAGGCGCGGGGAGCGGGAAGTCCGGCGACGGCGGTGGCGCTCGCCGCGGCGACGAGAAACGCGGACAGGACGACCAGCCAGCGGTGCATCTTCGCCTCCTAGCACCCTTGGAAGGGGACCATCGAATGATCGCACACGCGGTGAGGCGGCCGGGAGGGGTCAGACCACACCCGATCAGCCGTCCGCGCGGTCGGTCTTGCCGCCGCCGAGCGATTCCAGCGCCTTGATCAAATCGGCCTCCACACGGGCCTTGTCGACACCGCATCGGCGCAGCGGTCCCTCGTCGGAGGAGGCTTCCTCCAACTCGAGCAGGGCCAGCAGCAGATGCTCAGTCCCAATGTAGTTGTGGCCCAAACGAAGTGCTTCCCGGAAGGTGAGCTCGAGGACTTTGCGCGCCGGGCCGCTGAACGGGATGAGGTCGGGAGTCCCGCTGCTGGGCGGGGGCAGTTCGACCGCGGCGCGCAGCGCTTCGGTGTCGACCTTTTGCAGGTGCAGCAACACCGTGGCCAGCGCGGCCGGATCGTCGAGGAGGCCGAGGAGCAGGTGCTCGGGGGTGATCTCGTTGTTGGCCGCCTCGTGAGCGGCGTTCTGGGCCGCCACCACGGCGCCGCGCGCCCGCGGGGTGAAGCGGCCGAAGCCCTGTTCGGGGTCCAGGGTGGCCGGCTCGGCGCGCGGCACGAACCGCTTCTGGGCGGCCTGTTTGGTGACGCCCATGCTCTTGCCGATGTCGGTCCACGACGCCCCGGATCGGCGGGCCTGATCGACGAAATGCCCGATGAGGTGGTCGGCGACCTCGCCCAGGTGCTCGGCGGCCAGCACGGCGTCGGCCAGTTGATCCAGCGCGTCGGTGTGGACCGATTTGATGGCGCCGATCAGCTCGTCGAGGCGGACGGGGTAGGCGATGCGGGTCGGGTCGGGCATGCCGTCAACGATAGGTTGACGTAAGTGTGGCTGTCAACCAAAGGTTGACGATTGTTAACAATTGTTTCGCCAGCGGCGAACCGCCCGCGCGTCTGGGACGATTTCGAATTTATGAAGCTTGTTCTGACGATTTCCAGTGTTGCGGCCGTGATTGGCTTGGCCGTTCCCGCGCACGCCGACGACACCGACGACGCGTTCCTTGCGTCGCTGAATTCGGCCGGCTTCACCTATAACGACCCGGCGCAGGTTATCCAGGCCGCCCACTACGTGTGCTCGGCGGCAGGCAGCGGCACGGCGATGGCGGATATCGCGAAGGCGATGACCTCCAAGGCAGCCGCACTGACCGAGGAAAAAGCGGAGAAATTCACCGCGATCGCGGCGAGCGCCTACTGTCCGGACGCGATCTCGTCGACCACCACGACGACCGCGACCGGCAGCTCCTGAGCGACCGATCCGCGCTACGAGATGCGGGCCGGCCGCAGCTCTGGAACGATCTGTGAGCCGTGAGGCTACTTCTGATTTCGCTCGGTGTTGCGGCCGCGATCGGCCTGGCCGGTCCCGCGCGCGCCGACAGCAGCGACGACGCATTCCTCGCCACGGTGCACGCGGCGGGCCTGTCATATTCGGACCCGGATCAGGCGATTACGTCCGGCAGGTCGGTCTGCAAGTTGGTGAGCGAGGGCTCGCAGCTTTCGGACGTCGTCCGGATGATTCAGATGCTCAATCGTGGGCTTCAGGGGGACGACGCCACCCGGTTCGCGGCAATCGCCGCCAACTCGTATTGTCCCCAAGCGCTTTCGGCGCCCACCGCCGCCTCGTAGGGGTGGACCCGGTGGCGAATGTGATGCGCTTTTTACATATCCGCCCGCTAACGGCGAGTGAACGAAACCTGTAATCAACAATTCGCCCATACCATTTCGGCGACGGACAGCGGCCGTAGTCGAAAGGAAGCAGGGGTTGGACTTCCTTCAGCAGCAGTTGGTCGAACCCCTTAGCAACATCCTCAATACGCACGTCTTGATCTATTTGCTGATCGGTGGCGGCATCTATTTCACGGTGCGCACCCGATTCATTCAGATCCGCTACTTCGGGCGCATGCTTCGCCAGCTCCGCCGAGCGCGCCACCACGACGACGGCGGGATCTCGTCGTTCCAGGCGTTCTGTGTGGGTCTCGCGTCGCGGGTGGGCACCGGAAATATCGCCGGCGTCGCGATCGCGCTGACCGTCGGCGGGCCCGGTGCCGTCTTCTGGATGTGGGTGGTGGCAGCGGTCGGCATGGCCACGGCGGTGATCGAAGCCACCCTGGCCCAGATCTTCAAAGTCCGCTCGGACGACGGCGCCTTCCGTGGCGGTCCCGCGTTCTACATCCAACGCGGGCTGCGGTCACGCGCAGGCGGCGTCGTGTTCGCCATGCTGTTGGTGGTCACCTTCTCCACCGCGTTCAACATGGTGGAGACCAACGCGATCAGCGGGGTCTTGCAATCGTCGCACGGCATCGGGCTCGGTTGGACGACAGTCGTTTTGGCGGTGCTGGCGGCGCCCGTGCTTTTCGGTGGCGTGCGACGGGTCGCCCAGTTTGCGGGATCCGTGCTTCCGGTGGTGGCGCTGGTGTACACGCTGCTCGCGCTGGGAATTGTGGCCGTCAACATCACCGAACTGCCGATGGTGATCAAGGAGATCATCGGCGGCGCATTCGGAATCCGGCAAATGGCAGGCGGTTTCGCGGGCGGTGTGCTCGCCGCGATGTTCACCGGCGTCAAGCGCGGCCTGTTCGCCTGTGAGGCGGGGATGGGCAGTTCGCCCAATATCGCCGGCGCCGCGACCGTGGCACATCCGGTGGAGCAGGGGCTGATTCAGTCGCTCGCCGTGTTCGTCGACACGATGGTGATCTGCACGGCGACGGCATTCATCGTGCTGCTGTCGGGTCCTGAAACCTACAACCCGGCCCGCCTGGGATCGATTGCCGGTGCGAGCCTGACGGAGTCGGCGGTCGCCGCCGATCTCGGTTCGTGGACCACGGTGTTGATGACGGCGGTCGTGTTCGTCTTCGCGTTCGCCTCGGTGCTGAGCAATTATGTGGTCGCCGAGGCCAATCTGTTCTACCTGGGCGGCCGGCGCCTGGCGGCCAACGTGCTGAAGGTGGTCACGCTGCTGTCCATCATCTTCGGGGCCCTGGCCAAGCTCACGTTGGTATGGGCGCTTGCCGATCTGACCATGGCGGTGATGGCCATCGCGAACCTGCTCACCATCTGCCTGCTGGGGAAGTGGGCGTTCGCGGCGCTCAGGGATTACCACCGGCAGTTCCTGCAAGGCGTCGCGCCGGTTTTCATTGCCAGCCAGGCAGGCCTGCCCGGCGTCCTCGACGGCGACATCTGGGAACCCGCGGAGCGCCGGCAGGTCGGAGCGCTGCCCGACGCGTTGACGCTGCGCCGCCCCGCCCTGCGCTTCTCCCGCGCGCCCGCGGCGTAGCCGCGGGGCCGGGGGAGAGTTCACCCGCCGTTTGCCCGGCGAGGTGCTATTCCCCAACAGGTCTGCGACAATCGCTGCGTTATGCGATTTCTACTGGTGCTGACGAGCGTCGCCGCAATCGGCCTGGCCGCGCCCGCGTATGCCGACATCGACAACGATCAGGACTTCCTCAAAGACCTGCGCGACGCCGGCATCACCTACCAGGACGGCGGCAACGCGGTCACCATCGCCAAGTCGGTGTGTGACCTGCTCGACAACGGACAGTCGTCCGCGGAGGTCGTGACGCAACTCCGCAACCAGAATCCGGCTTTCCAGGGTGCCAGCGCGGCCAAGTTCACGTACCTGGCTTCTGCCCATTACTGCCCGAAGTACATCACCGGCGAGGACCGTGGCCCCAAGCCCGAGGGGCAACCCGGCAACTGAGCGTCGGCGTCTAGACCGCGCCCAACGAGAAGGCGCACGCGGCGCGGGTGGACACCGAGTTGGACAACGCGGAAAGCGCCGAGGACCAAAGCGTCGCACCGTCCGGGCTGTGGTGGGAAAACGACCCACAGCTGCGGGAGCGATTCCGCCGGGACTGAGCGCGCGCTTTAGGCGGCCCGCGCGGTCCAGGTGAAGTTGTGCATCTCGGGGATCTTCGGCGCCAGGGCGGCGGCAACCAGGCGGCCAGTTTGGTCGGCCGCGGCCAGGGGAGTCTCGGGGGAGAGGAAGCCTTCCACCTCGACGCGCAATGTCCGGCCGGTCCAGCGGGCCCGGGCGTGCGCGTGGGTGACGCCCGGCACCGTGGCGGCGACGGCCTCGGCGGTCGTGATGATGTCGGGGTCCACGCCGTCGAGCAGGCGGTGAGCGATGTCGGCGGTCACCTCCCAGCCGACGTGGCAGATGAATCCGGTGACGACGATTCCGGCAATCGCGTCGGCCCAGGCCCAGCCGAGCGCCACCCCGATCAGCCCCAGCATCGCCCCGGCCGATGACAACGCGTCCAGCCAGGAGTGCTTGGCGTCGGCCACCATGGTCGCCGAGCGAATCCGCTTGCCCACCACCAACTTGTAGCGGGCCACCAGCTGATTGCCCGCGATTCCCACGATGGCCGCGGCAATGCCCCAGCCCACGTATTGCGTGCCGCCGTGCCGGAGCAGCTTGTTGATGCTCTCGTAGGCGGCGACGGCGGCGCTGCCCCAAATGACCAGGGCCACACCGATTCCGGCGAGGTCTTCGGCGCGTTCGTAGCCGTAGGGGTAGCGCTCGGTGGGGACTTTGCGCGACGCCCGAAAGCCGACGAACACCAGGATGCTGGTGGAGACGTCCGACAGGTTGTGTAGCGCGTCGCCGAGCAATGCCACCGAGCCGGACAGCAGCGCGATGGCCAATTCGATGAGACCGGTCAGCGCCAGGCCGACGGCGCTGACGGCGACAGCCCGGTTGGCCTGCCGGCGCTCGGCCGCATCGTCGGTGACGGTGTCGAGGGGAAAACTTGCCGCGGGGTCACGGACGCCGTTGACGATGTGCATAGTGCAAGCATGCCCGATCGAGGGCCGGCGCCACACCCGTGGCATCGTGGCTGGTCCACACGCGCCGATCCTGACGCGCTGGAATCACTTGTCCTGATCGATGCGGGGGGCCTGTTCCCGCGGTGAGCGATTGCGCCTCGGCAGCAGGATGAGCATCACCGGGAACCGCAGCCGCGCGTCGCGGTGGGAGATTTCGAGGAACACGGTCTCTATCTCGAGGTTTCTTATCGGTTGTCGTTCCATCATCAACCGCGTCCGCAGGGAGTGCGGGGCGCTCAGCCACTCCACCAAATTCATGCCCGCGACTGTACTCCTCTGGCGAAAGCCGTTGCAGCGCAGAGTTGTTGAGCGTGCATGACCCCAAGTAGTGCACGTCATCGCGCATTCAGCTGGGCGGTAGGTAGGGGTACTTGGTCCCGTTGACTTTGGCTCGCGTCACCGCCGATTGTCAGGAATTCTCCAGGTCTTTAACAGGACCGCGCGACTAAAATTCATAACGTGAACGCGCAGGCCGAAGGCTAGCGACAATCGCCTTGGTGGATCCCCATTCACCGGAACCGCGATGAGGAAGTCGGCAGCGATATTTATGGCCGTTGGGGCATTAATGCTCAGCGGGGCCACCGCTCACGCTGACAAGCCCTCACCGGGTCCCACGCCGCCGCCCGGGACGCCCAAATGCCTGACGTTCGATGGCCCCCAGCTGAACTGGCTGCCCTGTGGGTGGACCACCGATGGCCGGCGATGGACGCCGCCGCCTCCGCCGCCCGCTCCCTGACTGGTGGCCCGCTAATCCGGGGACCCCGGCGATAGGTGCTCGCAAATCCGAATATTCAGCTTCCCATAAGCTGCATTTTCCCTGCATTTCCTATTCTTCTTATTCCTCCCGCATGGGAGCCGGCCCTGACGGCATCGTCGCCGGCGTGAGAAAGGAACAGGATCCATGCAGCTTCCTCGTTGGTCGGCACGGCTGGTCGCCCCCGTCATGGCGTTCGCGGCTCTGTTCGCGAGCGCCGCGATTGCCGCCGCGGATCCACTCGATGACGCCTACCTCGCCCAACTGCGCGCCGCGGGATTTAGTTGGCCGCCTGACCACGACGCCGCTCTGACCGGGATGGGTCGCCTCATCTGCGACGATATCGGCTGGGGCTGGACGTACGACCAGATCGCTCAGAATGTGCACGCCGACCTAGATCCGAGGAACGTGACGCTGGGAGACGTCCAATCCATGGTGAGCATTGCGCATGCGACCTACTGCCCGCTTCAGCGGTGCTGGGCGGAGCACTGCTGAGCTTCGCGGGGCCGGGGTGGGACCAGACTTCTTGCGGAGGCACCGGCTGGGTGAAACGCGAAATCGCTTGTCAAGGGGCTAGGTTCACGCCGCGCGCCGCCAGCGCCATGTTCGCGGAAGGAAACTCGCGGGGCTGATCGTCAGTTGGCAGGCCGCTCGTGCGAAGAAGGGCAGTGCGAATGGCGACCGTTGGCGCCCAAGTTTATCTTTCCCTAGGTTCCTTCGGCCCTAACGGGCCGGCGGCATTGCTGATGGCCGCGAGTTTTCCTGAAGGAATTGCGGCTGGAGTTCTTACTGCCATTCCAAACACATAACGTTTGCCGCTGGTGTAGCGTCCCGATCAATTTCATAGGGACGTGGCAGAAAGACCGGGCAATGAAAGCAGCAATCGCGGCCGCAACGGCAGCCGTATTTGCGTTAGGTCTGCCCACTGCCGCGCCGGCCCACGCGGATACGACTGCGACCGTCAAAGCACAGACCACCAACCGGATGAACGGCCCCAACATGAAGGCGGGCCAAGAAGGCGTTTACAACGCCGGCCAGGTCCTCACTCTCGTGTGCCATGCCGCGGGCGACCCGGTGAAGGGCTTCTTCAGCTACCAGATTGCCAATGGGGGCTGGGACAGCCTCTGGTACAAGACAACTGACGGCCATTACGTCGCCGATGTCGACATCGACACACGCACGCTCGATGCCCTCGGTCCGGACTGCGGCGGGGGCGGGGGAACGCCCGCTTCAGCGGCCGGTGAAGACACGGCCGCCCATGCTCTGGCGTGGGCTCGCGACCAAATGGCCGCTGACCCCAATAACACGGTCCAATGCGAGGCA
Organism: Mycobacterium sp. 852014-50255_SCH5639931; assembly: GCF_001665605.1. GTDB lineage: Bacteria > Actinomycetota > Actinomycetes > Mycobacteriales > Mycobacteriaceae > Mycobacterium > Mycobacterium paraffinicum. The sequence continues at coordinate 103,471 of NZ_LZSV01000035.1, read as the reverse complement.
TTCGTCGAGCAGGCCTACAACCATGCGTTCAGATATCCGTCGGCGATGGATGCTTTCAACGACTTCAACCGTAAAGGGCAGATCCACACCAACGCCGACAACATTCCGGAGGGGGCCCTCGTTTTTACGAGCAATCCCGGATTCGATCACGGCACTGGCCACGTCATGCTCAGCGAGGGCAACGGCCAGTACCTCACCGCCAACTACTTCACTCCGCCGCACATTCGGGAAATAAGGCCAAGCCCCAACGATTCGCAAAACATCTTTCTCGGTTGGGCGTATGCCCCGTAGTTGCTGAGGTCGAGGCGCACCGGCTTTTAGACTCCGCCGGGGCCAAGACCAGTTCCGGGGACGCCGCGGCCTGTGGTACTTACGACCACATGAACAATCCTTCGCCGGGCCCGGGCTGGTGGCTGGCCTCCGACGGCAAGTGGTATCCGCAGCAGTGGGAATACACGTGGGATTACCGGGAGGGGGACACCGCCATGGACGAGATGAAGCTGAGGGCGGACGAGCTGGGGCGGCTGGGGTGGGAGATGGTCGGACTCGACGCCGACCACCGCGGAGCCTTCTCTGTCGCATGCTTCTTCAAGCGGCCGATCGCACCGTAGGCCCGACGCACTAGATCGATTCGGGCCCACACGAGTGAGGCGTTGCCGGCACAAGTGGGTAAACAACCCAGTAACGCGGCGGGACGCGTCGGTTGTGCGATCAGGTCACTAGTCGGAAGGCGGCAGCAAATGGTTCGTCAAGAGGGCGGCCGGTGGGACGTCGGCATCAAAGACAACGCGGTTTACCTTCAGCGCGTCTCGGAGGGCGACGAGCGATTATTCGACGACTCGCTGGACTCTGATGAAGCCCGCAAACTTGCGGAGCTCTTGACGAAATTCGCCGACAAGCTCGACCGCTCCGACAAGTCCGAGGATTCCGACGAGGACAAGGACTCGAAGGACAAGAAGTCGAAGGATAAGGACTCCAAGGATAAGGATTCGAAGGACAAGGACTCCAAGGAGTCGAAGGACTCCGACGACGAAGACGACGACGACGAAGACGAAGACGAAGACGAAGACGAGTCCGATGACGACGAAGACTCCGACAAGTCCTCGGATTAGGTGCCGCTAGACGCTGCGGGCCCATCTCCGACCTAGAGAACTGAGGGATGCGCGCCGGGAAAAGCGAAGGTCACCGACGGGTCAGGGCCTTCCAATCTCCTAGCTGCACAAGCTTTCCGCGCGTGGCCGCGGGCGCCCTGCAGGCCGTGGGAGGATGGCGGTGATGACCACGGTATACGCAGGATTCGCCGTTTCACTGCTGCTGATGGGTCGAGCATGCCGCTGAAACGTGTCGACGAATTGGAGCGGGGGACAAGATCCGGATGAAGATCGGACATGCCACCATCGTCGCGACTGAACCGCTTGACGACGGCCGCACCCTGCTCACTTTTGCCTACGGGACCAAAGCCCCAGCGGACAACGATCTCACGGTGGATGTCCTGAATCCTGACGAGTGGGGTTGGTAAGGCGAGGACCAACGGGGACGTCGAAGGAATTCGCCGAAAAGCTTGTCGCCGATAGCTCTGGGTACGACCATTGGGGAAATGGTCAGGGACTCGGAGGAGAAACGATGGCCTCGGGCAGCTTGAAAATCTTCGTCGGTTTATGCGCGGCGTCGCTCCCGATCGCCCTGTCCCTTTCCCCGACTGCCTTCGCCGACAACCCGTCCTGGAACGGCCAGTACGCGATCACATTCATGGTTGGGCCGAAGGCCGGGACCAGCATGGCGGTCGGCAACCCTGAGGTGCAGCACACCGAGACCTACGGTCTCCGCTCGAGCTGCACGAACGGAAAGTGCGTCGCCACAATCGTCAGTGGCCCTCCGCCAAGCAACCCGACGGTTCCGCAGCCGGTTCAATTCACGTGGGATGGAACGGCCTGGTCACAGACCAACGATTTTCAGTGGGATTGCATGATGCCCGACACCACGATCCAATGGAATCCGGCGCGAGCCACTGTGCGGTACACGCCCCAACCCGACGGGTCGCTTGACGGGATCATGCACACCGACATCTTGAGCGGGGCGTGCCAGGGCACCATCGACATGGACATGAAGGCCGAGCGCGTGTGAAATCCAGATTCGGCCATAAAACGTTGGCGCATAGCATATTTCAAAAAATGAGCTGCGCTTGTCCGGTGATTTCCGGGGGCGCTAGTGCGGCCGGTTGGCCATGAAGCACTGCACTCGCTTAACCGCGTCGTTCGGCGCGACGCCCATTTCCACTAATCTTGCCGCTACTTGGTTAGAGGGAATTCCACCATCGAGATCCGTCGCTATGACATGAACGCTGGGAAACCAATCTTCTGCACTCACCCCCGGCGGCGGGGGCTTCGCATCGCCGCCTAGGCATTGAACGTAACCATTGACGCCCGTGTCAGCGTGAGCCGGCGACGCCCCAATCGGCACGACGATGGCCATGCCGACCGCCGCAGCGACATAGATGAAACGCATGCTGCATTATCGCCGCGTTCACGCGTTCGCGGAAGACCTGAATTTAGACATCAGCCCGTTGACTACTGGTTTATCTGGCGCTTGCCGAACCAGGCCCGGTAGCCCATCAACACGGCGAGGCCTCCGGTACTGATCAGGCCCAGCGTCGTGCCGTGGGTGCAGACATTCAGCACGAAGAGGGCCAGGAATAGCACAGCCATCAGTGTGTAGAGGGCCCGGGCGTAGCCGGAGTTCGTCTTCACGCGCGCATTCTCCCTGTCGTGGCCTGTCCTGGGATCAGCATGCCAGTCATCATCCCGTGTCAGCCGCACGTAAAGGCAGAAGCGCACCGTCCCTGAGAATGTGGTTCAAGAACGGGACCGCGGGGGTGTGCGCCAGTCGCGAACGCCGCTCGACACGATGAGACCATGGGCGGATGACCACCCAAACCTGCATGGGTTGTGGCCTCAAAACCCGCTATTCGTATGGGCGCACCTGCATGGGTTGCGGCCTGGAAACCCGTTACTCGTACGCTCGACGTTCGGATCGTCTCCCGCGGGCCGCAGAGGCGTCCGCGGCGCTGACGAGAATCATCAGCCTAAGCGGTCGGCATCCCACGGCCGCGCTAGCGGTGACGGTGCCGAGCGTGATCATCGGCTTAGCCGCGGTCGCCACGTACCCGTTCGTGTTCGTGCCGTTGCTGGTTCTGCTCAGCGTGGCTTTGGTGGCTTCAGCCCGCTACGAGGAAGCCCGCAACCCCTCGAAGTAGGTGGTTTGTCGGAGGTGGCACCCAATTTCAGTAGACAGCCATCCGGGCGATACCAGTGAGTCACCACGTGACACCGGTGTCTTGAATCGCAAGATCCCAGGTACCCAGACGACTTCCCGGCTCAAGAGCCAGCGCATTAAACCGACCCCCTCATTTCAAGCGCCCCATGGGGTTTCGCGGCGGCGACAGTCCCGTCGACGTTCTCTGCCCAGACTGCTGAAAGTTGAGACGTGACAAGGTGCTTGAACGCTTACAGGAGCGCGAGAACCCGGCCAGGAAGGGAGCCCGCAATGACGAGAACCGACTTGGTGCATGAGGTCAGCGCTCGGGAGGACAGCGCCACGTAACACTGGTCGTTGCGTCGGCGTACCACCAACAGGGCAGAGCGGGCAGACGCCGACGAGCTGGTGTCGAAAGTTGGTCGTTCGCCCTCCCCACACCGGCACGTGATCGACCGGGGCTGACGGCGAACAAATCCTTCGCTGACATCGTGTCTTTGGTATGAAGTTCGCAATGATCGCCGCGCTGGTGTTCGCACCGCTGGCGCCGGCGCCGGGTGACCAGTGCCCGCTGGGCGCACCACCCGCCACAGACGGGCAGGGCAAGCAGATGGTGTGCGTGCATCATCACGAGTTGAACCACACAAACATCTGGGAATACCCACCTGACAACTAAAGAGGTTGTCCTTCTTGGATGATTCACAGCCCATAGGAGAATCTGATAGGTCTCTCCGCTGGCTCGTTGCCGCCGGCGACAGAAAACACGGCTACTGCTGCCCGAAATGCTGGGCTAATTGTTGACGGCTTCAGTGTGTTTGCGAGGCTTGCACTTTCCGGGTCAGAACCGGAGCGTGATTGGGCGGTGCGACCGGCCGGTGGGGATTCGTGCGCGCCGGCGCATCACTGACGACGATTTTCCCGCCGGTGCAGGTAACGAGCTTGCCGCCGACGATGACGCCCTGGCCCTCGTCGATCGGGATGTCGTAACCGTCAGGGTCGGTGTAGTGACATCCGCTGCTCGGGCCGGTGGGCCCGTTGGGCTCGGCGTAGGCGGTGGCAGGGGCCAACGCGGCGATGGCCAGCGCGCCAAACAGCGTGGCAGCGTAGTGGATGCGAGTCGGTTTGCGGGTGGTGTTCTTCATGGTGATCTCCTTTTAGGCCGTTACAGCCCGTCCTTCGGGCTGCATTCATAGACCTGGAGCAACCAGGAGCACCGAAAGGGACACTTTCCCTGGAAGAATCGCGAGGGCTGGCTCACAACGCGAGGGCTTATGAAGCGACCGGGCCGTCCCAAGGGAGAGTGCGGGGCGGCCGATCAATTACTCAGACGCAGCGTTAGGGCGATTTGGTTCCACTGACTCGGACAACTCCCGTCGGCGCCTGCAGGCCAGTCAGTTCACGCTCAGTTCACGCACCGAAAAATCGGGGAGCCTCGGAACCATATTTGACGTGCATAAACGCTGGTGCGCGATACTGGGATTGAAGTAGACGCAGCAAACAAGCGCAGCTATACTCGTGACATGCGGAAGCCTGCAAAAAAGCCCATCTGACCTGCACAGATAGTGATGCAACCGTGCATACGCGTGTATATTGGTGAGTAGCTCTGCAAACCTTTGAATATTGGGGTTGTTGTCAGCGCATCGTCAGCGGAGGGGTCGAGTTGAGTAAGCGCGCCAAGCGTGGCTTCGCCGCCGTATGGCAGCAGAAATCCGGCCGCTACGCCGTGCGGTACACGCTGCCTGACGGCAAGAGGGTGTCAGCAGGGCGCACGTTCGAGCACAAGAAAGACGCCGAATCGTGGGCTGTCGACAAGCGCCGTGAACTTGAACGCCGCCAAAGCGGTGAGCGCGAGCGCGTCACCTTCGAGGCCTACGCGACGACCTGGCTGGCGAACCGGCACGTCGCCGGCCGGCCGATCAAGCCCCGCACCCGCGCCCACTACGACAGCATCTTGAAAGATCATCTGCTGCCGACGTTCGGAGCGCGGCAGCTCTTATTGATCACCCCGAAAGACGTCCGCGACTGGCACGCATCGACCTTGGTGAATAAGCCGACGATGCGCTCGCACGCGTACAGCCTCCTGCGGACGATCATGCACAGCGCGGTGAACGACGATCTGATCGATGCGAACCCGTGCCGCATCCCTGGGGCTGGCCGCACCAGCAGGGTGCACAAGATCAAACCCGCCAGCGTGAAAGAACTTGCGACGCTGACTGCTGAGATGCCCGAACGCTTGCAACTGATGGTGTTGCTCGGATCGTGGTGCGCGCTCAGGTTCGGCGAGACGATCGAACTCCGGCGCAAAGACATCGACCTTGATGCCGAAGTGATCCGCATCCGGCGTGCGGCAGTGCGTGTCAAAACAGATGCGGGTGTGGCGTTCCAAGTGACGTCGCCGAAGAGCGACGCCGGGATCAGGGACGTGTCGATCCCACCGCACATCGTGCCTGTCATCGAAGCCCATCTAGCGAACCATGTTGGCGAGTCTGACGATTCACTGCTCTTCCCAGCAGGTAACGAGCGGCATTTACAGCCGTCGACGCTGATGCGGCACTGGTACCGCGCACGTGCGAAGGCGAACCGTGGCGATCTGCGCTGGCACGACCTCAGGCATAGCGGTGCGGTGCTCACCGCCGCAACAGGAGCCAGCTTGGCTGAGTTGATGTCCCGGCTCGGGCACAGCACCCCGCAGGCGGCGATGCGATACCAGCACGCCGTCGCGAGCCGGGACAAAGAGATCGCCCAGCTACTCTCGAAACTCGCCGCGAACAACTGATATGCTGCGATCGAAATTGAATACCGCAATGTAAAGTTTGAAGACTTGATCGTGCGCTGGTGCTAGGTCGCTAGCGAAGAAGCCTGACCCCCTGGGGATGCCCAAGTTGGAGGGGACGGGAGATCCAAACAAAGCACAACAGCTTCTTGTTGTGCGCGTTTGATCTTCCCAACCTCTGAAAGGTACACCAGCGCGATGGAAGGCCAACCTTCTCGTCAGTACTACACCGTCAAAGAATTCGCCGAGCTGACTTTAACGTCGAAAATCACGGTATACCGGCACATTTGGGATCGCACGCTACCCCACATCAAAATCGGCAACACCATACGGATCCCCGCGAGCGCCCTCGACATCCTCGACGGCGGTGTGGCATGACCGGCACTTGGGTGATCACCCACGACACCACCCATAAGGATGCGCCGTGCGTCGTCTATTGGCGGGGCGCCACAGACAAGTACACCAGCACGCTGGACACGACGGTGTGCTGGTTCACTTCGAAAACCGCTGCGATCAACGCGTTCCGCCTGAGGTCAAATCAGCGGATGACGAAGCAGTATCGCGCCGTGCGGCTCTCCGATGAGGAGGCGGCGCTCGTATCACCTGGGGTTCTACCGGCTCGTCTCGCCGGGGTCGCCTCGGTCGATGAGGGGCGGGAATGGCGCGACGCTCAGCAGCACGACGTGTGGGACCAGCAGCAAGCCGCCGAGGTCGCCGCCCTCGTACGAGCGGAAGAACCGTCATCATCTGATGTCGCCGTGTGCGACGAGATGGTCGAGGGCGGGATCGTTGATGATCTCGCGACACTGGCGGATGAAGCGAACCGCTGTCACGCCGCAGCTGAACTCGCTGTGATGAACGCGGTTGAAGCCGCCTGGCGCTCCGGTTTGGCGCTGCGTGCTGCGAAACCGCAACTGGCGCATGGGGAATGGCTGCCTTGGCTGAAAGCGAACTTCAACGGATCGCAACAGACCGCTAGCCGCTATATGCGGCTCGCTGAAAATTACTCAACCGTGAGTAATTTGCCCTCCTCGGTGGCGAAAGCGCTGGAGGTGTTGAACCCCCCGAAAGAACCCGCCCCCGACCTTGAGCAGCATCACAGCGACGAGCAAGAGATCACCGCACAAGACTGGGAAGATGTGCCGCTGCCGTTAGATGAGGCCGGCACATCAACCGGCGCAAGTCTGATCGGGGGCAAGCCGAAACCGGCTCAGCAACCGAAACCACCTCCGTTCCTCCGGGATTTCGAAGCCGCGATGATCCTTATTCAAAAGGGTGCCCTCGCAGCACAGCTGCTCGTCGACGACACCCCGAAATGGGAGGCGCACCGCGCCCGCCTGGTGTTCGAGCAGCGCGAAAACTTCTTCGAGGCGCACCATCTGCTGGAGAAGCTGCTGCCGGTGTTCAGCAGCGAGCAGATGGATCTACTCCTCGAAGGAGTCGCGAATGATGTTGCGTGACCCGAAAGTTGGGGCGCGCGCCACGTGCACCCCAACCCGAACCGATCATCTCGTCACAGAAACCAGTCGTGACGAGTCTAACGCCCACAACGGCGGTGCATGATGGCGCGTCGTCAATACTCCCGGCGCCCCCTTGGCTACTCCGAATGGGCACCCTTCTTGGCGCTGCCTGACACTGCGCAGAACCTGTACGGATGGCTCGTCACGATGCGCAACATCTCGCAAGCCGGGATACTCCCGATCCAGTTGAGACGCTGGGCGGCGCTATCGAGCAACGGCACACCTGAGCGAGTTATCGAGAACCTCGAAATCCTTGAAGCCAGCGGGATCATCGTCATTGATTGGCAATCCGAGGAACTACTCGTCACGACATTCATCAGCGACGACAAGATGGGCAACATCAAGGCCGAACGCGGAGCCCTCGACGAATGCACAAACAGCCCGCCGTTCTTCGCCCCGTATCTCGCACGTGAACTACGCGCGATCCGTCGTCGCTTTCATCCCGAGAACGACGCCTACGTCGACATGGTGCTCGACTACCTCGACCAGCGCACACAACCACCAGATGATCCGGAAAAAATCTGCGACGCGGAAAAACCAGAACATGAACATGAACACAGAACATGAACAAGAACGAGAACTTGTCCGATCGATCGACGATGAATCGTCGACTGATCGTCGATCACTCGTCGATCAGTGAGCAGCAGCGGATGGGCCGCGTACGTGATCGCGGCATGCAAATGCACCCCTACCCGCATGTGCTCGTTCTGTGCGCACTGGCTGCTGGCACACCTCGCCCCACAAAGGATCTCGCGATGACTCAACCTCGATGTCCGTCGTGTGGCGCTCGGACACGGCAGCGTCGCCACCCGAGTTACAGCAGCGGCGACTTGCTATGCGATCGCTGCTACCTAGAGCGATTGCGTGTCCTGGCCAAGCATCTTGACGAGTTGAATCACCCACCACCAGAAAGGAACCCATCATGAGCGGCGACCTCTCATATAGTGACCCCGAGCTGGCACCGCAAGGCTACGGCTGCGAAGGAATGCTCTCAGTCAGTCGGGGTGTCTGGAGGGACTGTGAACGCCCCGCCCGATGGCGAGTGAAATTCAGCGGTCCCCGCGGCGACGGGAACAGCTACTACTGCGACATGCACCTGCACGACAACGAGACTGGACTGGCCTGACGTCGTGGCGAAAACGGGCGCGTCTAACTTAGACGAGCCAAGGGTGAAAACCGAGGAGCGCCAGGCTCAGACGCGCGAAACGCTGTCTGTAGCGGCGTCACCAAACGCAAACCAGTGCAACGATGCACTCATGCGGTATCAAGCCTGTCAGGTCTGTCACTCGGGATGGGCTGCGCCAGAGTCGATCCGATGTGGCGACTGCGGCGGAGCACGAACACCCACCACCAAGCGCAAGCAGACCCGCGCACCCGTCTACGAGCACCCGAAAAACGCGGCCAGAGTGAGCAGCGAGCCGGAAGTGCTTACGGCGAGTTGGCAGACCCCCGCTGGGCGCGTACGACTCAGGGCTTGTCTAGCGTTTGCTGACGAACAGGCGGAGGCCTCTCATCATCCTCCCTTGCAGAGCCACACTCTTGCCGCTTGCGCGATTATCACCGCCTGCGACATCGTGATTTTGCCGTTGTTTGACTGCCATAAATTCCGGGCGGCGGGCGTGATGTCCCCCCCGGACGCGCTATCCGCACATGTCGATTTGCCTACGTCGATGTCGTTGCCTGCGTTCTTGCCGGAGACGTCGAAGCCGTGTTGCTGAAGGATTTGCAGATACGTAAGTTCAGCGTGGGTGCATGAGGAGTCGCTGAGGCTGCTGCAGCTAGCGCGGGCAGGAGCGGGTAGCCCTAGCGACAGCATCGCAGCGGCCAGCACGGCCGCCGCCGGGATTTTCATCATCATGAGTGAACACCTTCTTTTCAAGCAGCCTGCTTGCTTGATTACAAGCAAGCTAAGCCGCCGAGGCGGTGATAACCAGTGTCGAAAGTCCCGTGAGCACGAGGTCGATGGTCCATTCGCCGGCGCTGTACGGAGGTATGCGCGCGTAGGGAGGGTAGCAAATTTCGCTAGCTTCGCCAGGCGACCGTATGTGCACGTTGGGGGGCTGTCCATTTCGCTGAGCAACGTCCCTCTCGACTGCTAGGCACTCTAGATTTTAGCGAGGGCCGTCCTGGGGTGACAATGTTTGCCGGTTCGGTGACAGGGGCGAAGCGTCCGTAGCACGGATCGCAATTCACTGCGTTTGACGTGCAAGATTGTGGATTGTTGGGTTGTTAGGCGGTGTTTCGTCGCGCGGTGTGTCTGCCGAGGTGCGCGGGCTCGCGGAGTCCTAGCGGCTTTCTTCATGCGGGAGGTCCGTGGGTGCGGCGTTACCGTGCAGTTGTGGATGATGTTGTTCGTGCAGGGATGCGCGCCGCGTTGCAGTGGTCGTATCGAGTCGTCAACGGGGAGTCGTTTGATCTCACCCAGGCTGAACATGTCGCGCTGCTTTGTTCGTGGGTTCGGACTCTAACGAGGAATGCTGATGACGTTGAGCAGTTTCTTGCGCGACAGTTAGCTTTCGCCACCGAAGAGCTGATGGTCTCGCTGATGGCGCGCTGCGCTGACGTGGATGATGTGTTGAAAGGCGATCTCGTGGCGGATATTGCACGCTGGCGTGAAGCGGTTGATGACTTCTCGGCGGAGCTGGCATTCGATGGATAACCGGCGTCGAACGCTGGCGTGCTGCTGGGGGACTCGCGTTACGACGTGACGCTGCGTCGTTGCGTGTTCTACAATTCTTTTCGAGTTACGGACGCCGTGCCTGTGTTCGCCGCCGCCGCCGACGTTAGTCCGCCGCCGCCGTGAACATTTAAGCTCCGCTTTCGTGATCAGCCGAAACGCGTTCGGCGGTAATCTGTTTCCTTCGCTGCGCCTTTTAAGGAGGCGTGTCATTTGCATGCGCACATGAAATCTGTTGACGCCGCTATCAGTCCGGGTGATGATCCGGGAACATTCGATCTGTTGCTGAGTGATGACTCGTTGGATCGGGATGGTGACAGGCTTTGGGCATATCAGTGGATTGACCCGTTGCCGAAGACGATCTCAGTCTCGGTCAATCATTCTCGTGACGTCAGTGATGTCGTAGGTAGCGGCTCGCCGTACATCGAAGCTGATGGGTCGCTTCGTGTGCACGGCAAGTTCGCATCGACACCGTTGGCTCAGTGCATCCGGAAGTTGGTGTGCGAGGGCCATATCCGGAGTGTCTCTGTCGAGTATCTACGCGGTAAGAACGGCAACGAGCTTGTCGGCGGCAGTTTTGTGACCCTGCCGGCCAACCGCAACGCCCGCGTTCTCGCGGCCAAAGCATTAGGAGAAGCCACCATGAATGACAGTCATCACCTGAACAGGTACGAACTGGACCTCCGCGCTCTTGAACAAGAGTTCGGCACCAAAGTCTTCGCAGGCGAATTGACCGAAGAGCAGGTCCGCGAGTACGAGAAGCGGCACGAGGATCTGCGCGTGAAAGCGGCGAGCTACCGGGTCGCGTGCAAGTTCAACCCACCGGGCAGTGCCCCGATAGCGCGACGCTCCCCAGAGCTGCGCGACAAGCATCGCGCTCCAAACGTCATCCTCGATGACGCGCAGTGCAAAGCGCTTTACGACAAGGCGGCGATGGGAGAGGCCGCTCAATTACGGTGCAAGGAAGTCGGTTTCAACGATACCGTTGAGGCGCAGATACCGCCCGAGCTGGCACCGTGGATCACAAAATGGGTTCACGAGAAGCGCATCATCGACCGCTTGCCATCGGTAGCGTGCACCGCGCCGAGTTACGAAATCCGAAGGCACGTCAGCACCAGCGGGGCTGCGGCTATCGTCGGTGAGGGGCAACCGAAGCCTGAAGTCAAGTTGAATTTGGACAACATTGTGTTGCCGATGCTCAAGCTGGCTGCCCACTCGGCGGAGAGTTGGGAAACTATCAGCGACAGTGACGTTTTCACACAGTACCTCCAACAGGAGTTGCCGTTGCGGATCGTGGATGTAGAAAATCAGCAGGTACTCTATGGTTTAGGAACCGACTCCAACGAACTGCTGGGACTCGCCAACACGCCCTACATCCTCACGCACAACTGCGCCGGGTCGACCGGCACCGAATATCTCGACGATGTCGAAGAGAGTATCGAGGAGATGCGCTCAGCGCAGGCACTCGCCGAACCCGACTTGTTCATCGTCAGCCCGACATCATGGTCAGCGTTGCGCCGGATCAAGGACGATCTGCACCGCTACATCTTGAGTGCAGACCCTTCATCCGCTGAGGCGCAGACGCTTTGGGGCGTGAACGTCTTGGTGACCACCCAGTGCCGGCCCGGTGACGGGTTCCTGCTCGACACCGCCCGATTCGGGAAAGTAATTATCCGCGAAGGTATTACGATCCGGCAGGGTACCGCCGAGGATGATTTCATCCGGAATCTGCTGCGTTGGGTCTTCGAGGAGCGGCTGAATATCGGTGTGGAACGGCCCAGCGCCGTGCTGATGCTCAGCAACCTGCCGGTGACCGTCTCACCCGGAAGCTAAATTGGATCGTCTTCGGTGTTGTGGCCGCGTCAAACCGCGAGTTTGAGTTTCTTTGTCCATGCGGCAAGGACAAGCCATGACGCCAGATATTCCGGCTGAGCTGTACCTGCGCGACACAGCACCGAAGACCTGCGATCACCCAGCGGGTGTGCCCGTAGTACGGACACACGAATCGACACGAAACCTACCACCCCCCAACGGTTCTAGTGGACTAGAAATTTTCTGTGCTGTGATCAGCTATGACGCATACGGACGCATGTTTCGCGTGCAGTACGCGAAATGGACCGTGTAGCTTGAACGTTCAGATCGGTATGAGCACCAATACCCGCCATAACGGCATCACCCCCGAGTCGCTTGGACTCACCCCCGAGCAGGCGAGGCTACTGGGGCGCCCATCGGGAAACATCTACTGGGTGCGTCTCGCCGTACTACGAGCGATGCAACGCCACCAAGCTGACGGGACACTTCCGACCAGTGGACGGTTCATCTTCTACGAACTCGCGCAGGACCCCACCGTGCCGGAGGTGCAAAAGGGGACTGAAGCGCAGTGGAAGAGTCCGCGCAAGCCTGACCGTGATGTCGTGTACGCGCTGCGCGATCTGCGCAATCTCGGCTTCGTTGACTGGGCAGATGTCAAAGACGAAACGCGCGAGATGACGTGGTGGCGCACCGCCCCATCGATCGCGGAATATGTCGCGCGTGAAGTCGATTACGCTGCGCTGAGTCCATGGCGGATCACCGGCAAACCGGCACCGTTGATCATCTGCGAATCCCGCTCACTCGCCGGAGTGCTGCGGGACGTATGTGCTGACTACTGCGTCCCGTTGGCGTCGACGAACGGCCAGTGCAAAGGCTTCACCGTTACTGAGATCGCACCTTCTGTCGACGACGACAGCCACATCCTTTACCTCGGTGACTACGACAACGGTGGCCGTCAGATCGAAGCGAATACCCGCCGGATCGTCGAAGAACACAGTGGATGCATCCCCACCTGGGAGCGATTACTGCTCACGAGAGAGCAGGTGTTCGACACCGCCAACGACCAAGCCAACCCGCTGCCGTGGATCCGCAAGAGGGACAAGCGCTACGAAGAGGGCGAAGACATCGGCGATGAAGGATCAGGCGGATGGTTCACCACATGCGAGTGCGAAGCCCTCGGGCAGCGTCGCATCATCGACATCCTGCGGGGCCGTCTCGACGAGCTGCTCGCACCGACCACGCTCGCTCAGGTACGTGAACGCGAAGACGAGCAGCGGCGCGAGATACGTCGCCGCCTGCGTGAACTCACCGACGACGAGTAGCCGAGGAGGCAGCGGCGAATCGCTACACCGGGCTTTCGGGAAGGCCCCACTCCTCGCTCTCGATGCGAAAAACGCGCTCCTCTAGAAAATTCGGTATCTGCCCTACCCGAGCTTCAGGTGGCTGTTGGCGCAGGTTATCCACTCTGCTGACCGCCCATGATGGAAGCTCAATTCTTAGCCGCCGGAACCACTCGTACTGCATCGGATCAATGACGGGCAGTTCAGACTCCGCAGGTGGAGGCAGACCCCGATCAGCGTGCTCCTTTATCCGCGCGAGACGGTGAGTTTCAGCAAGGCGCAGCTGGCGGATCTCCGCGCGCCACTGTTGAATCAGACGAGAGCGTGCGTCTTGCCTGACTCGTCGTTTCTCGACACGCCACTCAACCAGCGGTGTGGTCATTGTCCCGATAGTTGCACCCACTGCGCCGACAGCTGCGCCAGCGAGCGTCAGCAGGCCAGTGACGAGGTCAGATGCCATGACGTGTTCTGCGCCCGGCTATTCCGGCTTATCGCGGAACATCCCACCCAGTCTGGTCTGCGCGTCGTCGAGGGCCTTCTTTTGCGCTTCCCATTGGCGTTCGAGCATGTCTGTGATCGCCTTGCGTCGATCCTCCCACTGCTGTTCGAGCCGATCGGCAAGCGCTTTGCGTCGAGTCTCGAAGTCGTCTGCGATCTTGGCGCCGAGCTGCTGCTGCTGCTCGAACAGTTTGGCGACCGACTGCCGCTGAGCCTCAAATTGCTGCTCGATCCGGTCTGCGATTGCCTTCTGTTGAGTCTCCCACTGCTTAGTGATCTGGTCCTGGATGGCCAGCATCCGCTTCTCGCTCTGCGCCATCAGCTCGTTCACCTTCTCGGTAAACCCCGTGCTCGGCTCTTCGGTCATAGTCTGCTTCTTCCTTCCTTTTGCTCGCATCTCCTGCAGTTCATTGATGCGGGTTTTTAGTTGCTCGTCATACTCCCGGAGTCGCTCGGGCGACTGTTCGTAATACTCCCGCGTTCGTTGCTCGTCGCTGGGGATCTTGAAGTCAGCGTTGGGGGGAAGCAGTTCGTCGCCGCCGTGAACGAAACCGATTGCCACTGTCTTAATCCTGTCAGCCAATGCCACCAGCGTCGCAAGAGGCTGAGCTTCGGCGTCTTCTTCGGCGACAAGCTTCAGCAGCGCCTCACGAGCAACAGTCGATGCCGGCAGCCCGCGAGCTTCGGCGATCCGCTCAATCGCTGCATATTCATCAGGGTTCAGTCGCACTTGCAGCACCTTGCTACGCGCATTGCCGCGCGTGACTTTGACATGCTCAGGAATCGGCTTCACCGTCTGGTCTTGTTCGCCCGCTTCGGCTTCGTCGCCGATCTCAGCAAGACGCTCTACGCGACGTCGCTCGTCGAGAGTCTTCTTTTTGCTCATCACGGCCCTCCTTGCTGGTAATGCTGGCGGTCGCGTCTGTTCGACCTCCACGCGTTCGCGCCGTAGACGATGTCGTCTTCTTCAACGGTGATGACGCTCAGAACATGCTGGGCGCTGATCGAATAGCCAATGGTGCGTATCGAATCCCCGCTCTTGCTGTTGTAGTCGGGGGCGAACGTGACCGCGTTCGGATCGTCTAATGCTTCATCGGCTTGCTCTGGCGTCACGTCGTGTTTGGCGATGATGTACTCACCTCGGTGAGTCCAGTCAGCCATGCAGCGAGTGTAGTACACACTGTACTACATTTCCTATGCAACGTGATGCATAGCAAACGATCGCATCACTGTGCCGTGTTGTCAGCGAATCGTCAGCAGTTGGGTGCTGTAGAGTAAAAAATATGCTCTGAGGTGCAAAAACTCTGGTGCGCGATACTGGGATTGAACCAGTGACCTCTTCCGTGTCAGGGAAGCGCTCTCCCGCTGAGCTAATCGCGCCGGGGTTCAAAAAGCTGGAGGTGGAGACGGGAATCGAACCCGTGTGCACGGCTTTGCAGGCCGTTGCCTCACCACTCGGCCACTCCACCGCTGGATTGATGCCACTTGCACCTTCGAGCGGATGACGGGATTCGAACCCGCGACCCTCACCTTGGCAAGGTGATGCGCTACCAACTGCGCTACATCCGCGCGCCTCGGACGACATCGTCGCCCGGTGCGAAGCACGACGATAGTCGACGTGAGCGGGCACATACAAATTTCTTGGTACGGACCGCGTCCAGGCTATCGCGACGTACCGAGGACGCGCAGGCGGCCGGTACTGTCGAGACCAGGCTCGTGCTAATCTTCGACGTCGTTCGCCTCTCGGCGCCGGTCCCGTGGCTCAGTGGGAGAGCGTCCGCTTCACACGCGGAAGGTCGCTGGTTCGATCCCAGCCGGGACCACAAGTAAAGATGCAGGTTGGCGCACCGGCCATGCCGCCTCAACCCCGCAGCCGCAAAACTTCGCTGAGCGGTCGACGCGGCGTGGGCTTGGGTGGTTCGGCCGCCGCGGGCGCCACACCCACACGGACCAGAACCTGCGGCCGCCTGCCCTCTTCCAGCAGGTCCGCAATCATCTCGCGCGTGACTTTGAGCTCGGTGACGTGAGTGACCGGGCACGTGGCCAGGTTCGCCATCGTGCATTCCAGCAACACCGCGGAGAGCGCTTCGCCGGACAACAACGCGCCAAGCCGAGTGTCGTCGTCGGTGGACAGCATCAGAATCGTCGACTCGTCTGCAGGGATGTCGGTGCGCCGTTCAAGGTTATGCGTCGTCGGGAACGTCCGCCCCACGTCGACGCGCTCCCTTTCGGCCGGCGACACCAGCGCACTGTACGGAATGCCCTCAGCGGCCTCGAAAGGCGCTGTCCACCAACGAATTTCCTCCTGATAGGCGGTGTCATAGAGGCGCACCGATTCGGCCACCCACGACGCCCGTGCCAGCCTGTCGCGCACGTCGTCAGCCATGACATCCAGATGCACGGCATCGTTGTCGATGGCACCCCGCAGCGACGGCTCGAACGCCTCCCAGTTCATCGGCGCGATGAACGGCAATCGGTCGGTCCGGCGGGCCCAGATCGCGGAGGCGCGACGCCGTTCTTCGTCGGTGACGTTCTCCGCGGGGGTGAAGTCGATGGACGCCAGATGGTTCGGATCCTTTGAGTCGGGGAACCGCGAGATCCGGGCTCGCCACCCCGCAGCGGCGAATGCAACTCGAAGGTGATCGAGCGCGGCGCCACAGCTGATCAGCGCCTCCCGGCCGGACCGGTCGGAAACCATCGCCCGGCTCGGATCGAGAAAAAGATCCAGCTGACCGCCGCCGGCCACCCACTGCCAGGGTTGGCTGTTATGCAGTGACGGCGCGCGGCATGCTGACCGCACCGCGTCCTCAATGAGTTCGGTGTCCGCCATGGCGGCTGGCATGTCGACCTCAATTCTTTTCCTTGGCACTTAGCATTCCACTTCTCGAGCCGCTTGTCGGTCGAGTCCCGCTTGAGCAATCCGACCCGTCCGATCCGGGTCGCGACCGATGTCTCACTGAGCGGAACTTGAGCTGACCGTGTTCCGCCGCCGAATCGGACCAGCTCAGGGCGGGAGATCAGGTCACAACACCCCGTCATGTCCGGCCTAGACCGTTTCAAGTGCGGCATGGTCTGTCCCTTCGCGGTCCGACGCAGGCAGTAAGCGTCAGACTTCGCAGCGTGCTGGCAGACGAAGACGGGTCGGCCGCCCCACCGCTCGCGCGAGCCCAAAGCACTTCGCCCTCAAACATTTCTGAGCTCGCTGCGTCTCGAATGACTGCCGCCCATCCCATGTTCCGGCGCGGGGCGGCGGAATGAACGCGTAATTCAGACTCAGCTATCTCTTGGCTCGCGCGGCGAACTCGGTCCAACGGGGCACGTCCTTACGTAAGGCGAGAAGCTCCCGATAGAGCGCCTCTTGCTCCTCGAGTGGGATGCGGCCAATGACGCCGAACAATTCGCCGCATTCGGCAACGTGGGCCTCTGTCAACTCCGAGGATTGCAGCAGGGTCCGACGGTCGGTTTCGGTCAACTCCGCGCCTTCTGACAACTTCGCGAGGGCTTTGATGACCGACAGGCCTTCACCGTGCTCCTGGTAAAGCAGGTCGACCTCGGCATCGCCCA
The DNA here is from genome assembly GCF_001665605.1 of Mycobacterium sp. 852014-50255_SCH5639931. GTDB lineage: Bacteria > Actinomycetota > Actinomycetes > Mycobacteriales > Mycobacteriaceae > Mycobacterium > Mycobacterium paraffinicum. The sequence continues at coordinate 86,035 of NZ_LZSV01000035.1, read as the reverse complement.
ACATGCGACGCAACGCCGGGTAGAAGAACTGCTCTTCGAAGGCGATGTGCGCGCCGGCTTCGCGATCGACGCGCTCGCCACGAGCCTTCGCCGCCCGATCGTCGCCTGCCCTGAGATGCTCGGAAACCTCGTGCAGGCCACGCCCAAGGACAGCATGGTCTTCCTTGAACGCTTCGACCAAATCCGATGGCTGCCAGGCATTTGTCATGCAGCAAACTTCCTCATCACATTTAACGACAGTATAGTTGCGCTCGGGAAAGGCAATCACGGCAATGTGTCGCCTCTATGGTTTTCGCGCCAATGAGCCCACCAAGGTGGAGTGCACACTCGCCTACGCGCAAAACGCACTGATGGTGCAGAGCCGCGAAGACGTGACCGGCCGCGGGAACGCACATGGCTGGGGTATTGCGACCTACGAGGACCAGTGCCCGCGCGTCGAGCGGCAAGCCTGGGCTGCCTACCAAGGAGAGCATTTCCGGCGGGCAGCCTCGCGAATCTTCTCGCGGCAGGTGCTAGCCCACGTGCGCCGCGCAACCGTTGGTGGTCCCAAGATCGAGAACACCCATCCCTTCGTCGATGGTCCTTGGGCATTCATCCACAACGGCACAGTTCCCGGCTTCGACCGGCTGCGCCCGCGATTGCTCGGGCTTCTGCCGAGGGAGCGATGCAACGCGATCCGCGGTGACACCGACAGCGAACATATTTTCCACTATCTGCGCAGCCTGCAAGCGCGTACGCCGGATCGCCCGCTGCTGGATGTGCTGCGCCAAGGGCTCCGTCAAATTGCCGAGTGGTGCCAGGAGATCGAGCCGACCGCACCGATCGGCCTCAATGTCATCTTGACGGACGGCGAACAGATGGTCGGCAGCCGCATGGGACGTACGCTCTACTTCATCGAGCGTGAAGGTGTGCATGATTGCGAAATCTGCGGCTTCCCGCATATTCACCATGACACCGACCGGCTCTACCGCGCAGTTGTCGTCGCCTCTGAACCGATCAGTCATGAGAGTTGGCGCGAGATCCCGGAGTGCTGTGTGTATAAGGTGAATGAACACTTCAGGTTCGAGAGTGAGCCGCTGTAGGTGTTTGTTTCCAATGGATTTGGTGACCTAGTGTGGGCGATCTCCAGATCGCAGCGCATAGGCTCGCGTTACACAGTGGGTCCAGGAAGCAGGGCTGGGCAGCAATGGACACACAGCTGCTCCCGGTAGTCCCGCGGATTGCCGCAACGCTTGACGAGGACGAGTTGCGCCACGTTCAGGCGGTAGCTCAAAAAATGGCTGCGGAGGACCCGGCGCTGGCGGCGCCCAGTGTGTTCGGGGAGCGCGTGCGGTCAGGCATGTCGGGGGACCTGTGGCTTGTCATCGGCGATACGCGCGAAATTGGCCTTTCCACACCGGAGAAGGCACTGACCTATGAATATCGGCTTTCCCTTCTCGCGCGCCGCGATGACCTCGTTGTTTTCAGTCGTGAGCCGCACCCCGATTTCGAGCATTACCGTTCGCATTACCTCGGGACCGGGCCGGTCATTGGCCTCGATTTGTCCTCCGGTGCCGGCAATCCTTTGCTGCCACTGGCGGCGCGCTGTCGGCTCGATGACGAGGTGTTCTCTCGCATCGTCGAAGCGACGAGGCGAAAGGGCGGTCTGACCGTCGTCCCCCATATCGGCATGGGCAGCACGTGGCAACTCGCCGCAGCCGTTGCTGAGACAGCGAAACTTCACGTTGATGTTGCGAGCTCATCGCCGCGGCTTACCAGGCGCGTCAACGACAAGCTGTGGTTCGCACGATTGATCGGCGAGGTCCTCGGCGAGAATGCCCTGCCTCCAACGTTAGCCGCGTACGGTCCCGCCGCGCTCGCCCATCGTATTCGTGCATTGGCTCGATCGGCTGCACGAGTGGTAGTGAAGGTGCCCTACAGTGCGGGCGGGGCCGGGAACGTGAGCGTCGCCGCAACTGAAGTGGCCGGAGCTGCGCTGTCCGTCGTCAAGGAATACATTCTCGCCGCACTGCATGCGCTTGGCTGGTATGACGTTTATCCGCTGCTGGTCGGGTTATGGGAGGCGCCGGCGTTGAGCAGTCCTTCTGTGCAGCTGTGGATCCCGGCTATCGGCGCCGGCCCGCCTGTCATCGAGGGCCTGTTCGAGCAGATCCTCGAGGGCGCTGAAGGTACGTTTGTAGGGTCAGTGCCGGCGAAGTTTCCGGAGCGCTGGCGAAACCAACTCGCCAATCAAGCGATGCGTTTGGCGACCGTCTTGCAACTGCTGGGATACTTCGGTCGGTGTAGTCTCGACGCGCTGTTGGTCGGGCAGAGCTTCGACTCCGCGGCTCTACACTGGATTGAGTGCAACGGTCGCTGGGGCGGTGTCTCCATTCCGATGACAATCATGAACCGATTGAGCCGGGATCCCGCCCGCGCGAAATTGGTAGTGGCACAACGATTCTGTGAGAGCCAACCGCCGCGGCGTTTCGCCGACGCTGTTCGTGCTCTTGACGATCTGCTCTTCAAACCGGGAAGACAGGAACAGGGCATCATTCTGTTGAGCCCAGTCGAGATCGAAGCCGGGCGGGGCGCGCAAATGCTGGCCTGCGCCCAAACCGTCACTGCTGCGCGCGAGCTGGCAGAACGCGCGATCCGAATTCTGTCAGGGCCCTCGAGCTGAGGTAGTTGGCGGATGACATCACGGGTGGTCTGCGCGCGGGTGAGCCCAACACGGGTCGTCGTGGCTGCGCCGCGACGCCGGTCTCGGCTAACGTGCCCGACATTAAGACATACAAGGACGGTGGACGATGGTAGGCAACCAAGAGGGCATCGGCACGCTGAAGCTCGAATGCCCGCAGGGCCATCCCGTGGGCAGGATCCTCAAGGACGCCCCGCACCAGGCCGTTCAGTACGATCCCGGCGCCATGGTGGGGGCGCGCCGGTTCTGGCCGGACGAGGACGACCAGCCGCAATTCAAATCGAGCTGCCGATTCTGCGAGAAGCCGGTGGGGGATGCCACGGCCACGCTGCAGGTGAAACTGGCCGAAGTGATCGCCGACGCGGCCGCAACCACCGGCACGGCCACGCTGGCGTACCTCTAGGCAGCCGCCACGGCTACTGTAAGAGCGACAGTAGCGACCGACGTAAGAGGAGTCCCGTGGCCCAGGTTCCCCCGACCTCGCACGACGCCCCCCGCCCGCCCGAGGGGGATTGGCTCGGCACGCCATACCTCACGTTCGAGCGTCAGGGGTCGATCGCGGTGTGCACCATCAACCGCCCCGAAGCGCGTAACGCCCTGACGCCCGCCATGTACTTCGGAATCCGTTACGCCGTCGGGCGTCTCAACGAGGACCCCGAATTGGCCGGGCTGCTGATCACCGGGACCGGGGACGTGTTTGCGCCCGGTGGCGACATGGGCGGCGGGGGAGCCACCGACAACTGGATCACCTTCGGCGGCGCGCTGGGCATGGACGTCACCCCGTTCGACACCGTGCGCACGTCGGCCAAGCCGATCGTTTCGGCGGTCAACGGCCTGTGCCAGGGCGGCGGGTTCCAGATCGCGCTGTGCAGCGACCTGTCGGTGGTCAGCGACCGGGCCACCTTCCGCGTGCCCGAGCTGTTCCGCGGGTACGCCGACACCTACTACAGCCAGATGCTCACCCGGGTCATCGGGCCGGTGCGCACCCGCGACCTGATGTTCACCGGACGGGTGCTGACCGCCGTCGAGGCCCTGGACTGGGGCCTGGTCACCCGCGTCGTGCCGCACGAGAGCCTGCTCGACGCGGCCAAAGACCTGCTCGCGCAGTGCTGCCGCACCGCGCCGCGCGCCCGCGGTGTCATCAAGTCGAGCATCGACAGCTACCTGGGCCTCTATGACCGCATCGGCATGACCAGCAGCCTGAGCGACGCGGAGGCGCGGGAAGGCTTCCGCGCCTTCAAGGAGCGCCGCTCGCCCGACTGGGTGCACCCGGACCTGCGCGCCGAGGGGCGGCTATAAGTCGATCCACTCCCCGTGGGGAGCGACCCGCAACCGGTCGCTGATCCCGGCCTGGTCGAACGCCGCGGCGAACTCGTCGACGCCCTCGTTGAAGTGCGCCCAGCCGTCCACGTGGGCCGGTATCACCACCCGGGCCCCCAGGATCTCGGCGGCGGCCGCCGCGCGCGCCGCGGTCAGCGTCAGCGGCCGCCCGCGCTCCTTGGTCGGCACGCTGGCCGCCCCGGCGAACAGCACCGCGACGTCGATGGCACCCACCAGGTCGGCCACGTCCTTGACCGCCGCCATCGAGGCGTTGTCGCCGCTGAGGTACACGGTGGGCAGCCCGGGCCCGGACAGCACGAACCCGGTCACCTCGCAGTTGACGTGGCCGCTTTCGTCACGCTGCCCGTCCGCCGGGCCGTGCACCGCCGGAACGGCTTGCACGGCAAGCGATCCGGAGAGCTCATGCGTCTGCCAGGGCGCCACCCCCACCGCCGGCGGCCCCAACCGCCCGGCGCCGCCCGGATGGGTGAGCACCAGCGGCGCGGCCAGGGCCATCCGGCGGCCGCCGTCGTCGAGGTTGTCGGGATGCTGGTCGTGGCTGATCAAGACCGCGTCCACCGGGCCGAGCGCCTCGGCGCTCACGGCGGGCCCGGTGAGCTTGGTCAGGTACGCGTGCACCCCGGGCGGGTCGAACGTCGGGTCCATCACGAACCGGCGGCCCGCGATGTCGACGACCGTGGTCGGTCCGCCCAGCACACTGATCGCGCGGGCGCGCCGCTGCGCGTCCACCAACGCGCTCATATGCCCCGGGCCCGGTCGCGCCAATACGGTTCGCGCAGCTCGGTTTTGAGGATCTTGCCGCTGGCATTGCGCGGCAGCGATTCCACGAAGTCCACGGTTCGCGGGCATTTGTAGCCGGCGAGGTGCTGACGGCAGAATGCGATGACGTCGTCGGGATCGATCTCGCCGGTGGCCACCACGATCGCCTTGACCGATTCCCCCCAGAAGTCGTCGGGCACGCCGATCACCGCGGCGTCGGCGATGGCGGGATGCTCGATGAGCACGCTTTCCACCTCGGGCCCGTACACGTTCTCGCCGCCGGTGATGATCATGTCCTTCAGCCGGTCTTCGATGTACACATAGCCGTCGGCGTCCAGGCGGCCGACGTCACCGGTGCGCACCCAGTCGTCGTCGGTGATCGTCTCGGCGGTCGCCTCCGGCCGGTTCAGGTAGCCGCTCATGTTCTGGTTGCTCCGCACCCAGATCTCGCCGGGCTCCCCGGCCGGCACCGGTGCGCCCGTCTCCGGATCGACCACGCGAATCTCGGTGCCCAGCACCGCCTTTCCGGCCGCCAGCTGCAGGTGCGTGCGGGCGGAATCGCGATGATCGGCGTCGCTGAGCGCGGTGACCGCGCCGCACAGTTCCGTCTGCCCGTACACCTGCACGAAACGCGTTTCGGGCCAGGTGGACAGCGCCCGATGCAGCAAGGGCAACGGCATGGGCGCGGCCCCGTACACGATGTAGCGCAGGCCCGCGAACATGGCGTGGGCCGCTTCGCCGGCGTCGAGGAACCGGGCGATCACCGGCGGGACGAAGAACGCATGGGTCGCGCCGGATCGCACCGCGCCCATCAGGGCGGCGGCGTCGGGTTCGCGGGTCATGATCGTCGGCACACCGGCCCGAATGCCGAAGAGCGCGTAGCCGATTCCGCCCACGTGGAAGAGTGGCATGGCGACGAGGTTCGCGTCCCCATCATCAAACGGGAACGCCGGCGCCAGGTTCGCCGCGTGATTGACCAGCGCGCGCTGGCTCAGCAGGACGCCCTTCGGCCGCCCCGTGGTGCCGGAGCTGTAGATCACCAGCGCGGTCTCGCTCTCGTCGACCTCGGCATCGCTACCCGTGGGCGCCGCGGCGTCCAGCAGGGATTCGTACTCGTCGCCCACCACGACGATGCGCTGCACGCCCGGCGCTCGTTGGGCTGCCGCCTCGGCCGCGCCCTGCAGCTCGGCGCCGACGAATAGCAGCCGCGCGCCGCTGTCCTCGAGCACGTGGACGAGTTCGTCGCCGACGATGCGCCAGTTGACGACGGTCGTCACCGCGCCGATCGACGCCGCGGCGAAAAGCACCTCGAGGCAGGCGGGGTGGTTCTTGTCCAGAAAGGCCACGCACTGCCCGCGCTGCACACCGGCATCGCGCAGCGCGCCGGCCGCGCGCCGGATGCGCGCGGCCCAGTCAGCCCAGGACCACTGCCGTTCGCCGTAGCGAATCGCGATGGCGTCGGGCCGCTGCTGCGCGTGCCGGTCGACGAATCCGGCGAGCGTCTCCGTCGTGTTCGCCGTGGCGTCGGCTGGTGCCATGAACCCCTCCGAGGTCGATTTATTCCACTCTGTGATACGCGGTCGCGGCCGCGCACGCCACTGCGGCCCTCCGTTTGACTGGGAGCTTGCGCCTACCAGTGGTCACCAACAAGTCCTGGCACGCGCACCGGCGTCGGCGCACGATCAGGCTATGCCCGAAAAGACGCGTCTGCCGCTGCTGCCACCGGCCGGCCTGGGCCCTGAGCAGAAGCGCCTCTATGACGACATGGCGGCGGTGATCGAGCGCAACTTCGACGGACTCGTCGCGCGCCGCGAGGATGGCGCCCTGATCGGCCCCTTCAACGGCTGGCTGCATTTCCCGCAATTCGGAAAGCCGGCCTGGGCCTTCAATAAGGCGCTCTGGGAGCACAGGGTGCTGCCGGACGCCGTCCACCAGCTGGTGATCCTGGTGACCGCCGCCAAGTTCGGCGCTCGCTACGAGATCTATGGGCACGAGCACTTCGCCCGGCGGGCAGGGCTGGGCGAGCGCAAGATCGCGACGATCGCCGCGGGCGAACGTCCCCACGACCTCGACGACGACGAGGGTGCCGCGTACGACATGGCGGCCGCGCTGAACCGGGGCGGCGCGCTTCCGGAGACGACGTACCAAGCGGCGCGAGAGGCTTTTGGCGCTGGGGGCGTCGCCGAGATCGTCTTCCTGGTGGGATGTTTCTCGATGGTCGGTATCACGCTGAACGCGTTCGACGCGTCGGTGCCGGGCAGAGAGGAAAATCTCGGCTAATGCTGCGCCCGTTGGTGTTTCATCGGGAATGAGCCGCGGGCCTCATTCCATCGACCGGATCATCATCCCGCCGTCGTCGACGGCCTGAGGAGTCGCGTTGTTGTTCTGTCTGAAGTCGATGAAGACCGACCGTCGGTTGGACGTGTTCAGCAGCTCGGTGAAGGTGCCCAGGACGGGAATCGGTCCATCTGCTGCCGGAACGTCGGCGGTGTAATCCACCGACGCCCGTTGCTGGAAGTTGGCGCTTTGGAGCGGTTGCGTATCGGGTGCCGTCAAGTTCCTCAGATTGCCCAGCCCGGACGCGGATGCGTACTGATCCATGTCGTCCTGCAGGACCGCGCCGACATCGGTACTGCCGGCCGGCTTGACCGCCACTCGCAACTGCGCGCTGCCGTCGGCGTTGCTAAGCGCCACCCAATTCGGACCACGGTGCCCGAGCGCCCACCCGGGCGCCGGAGCGATCGTGACGCCTTCGGCAACGGCGATCGACTCGGCCGATGCGAGTCGCACCGCCGGCGGTTCGGCGGTGGCGATCAGCACGATCGTCGCCGTCAATCCCGTGGCCACGGCCATCGCGGTGGCGGCGACCCGCTTAAAACGTGGTGGCCCGAGTCTCGACGAACACATGCGCTGGCTCCTGATCCGGGGGCAAACGGGGGGTTCGCCCACTGGTTCTACGATGTCCCCGCAAGCGGGTGGTGTCCAAGATTGGGCCGCTATTTGCTGATAGCTTTCCGTTATCGACCTGCCGGCAGGCGATGCGTGCAAGAATTTGCCCGCGCGCGTGGGACGCGGTGTGTCAACATTTCTGCGGCATAACACGATCCGATAAGAGGGGACCAAACGTGGTGAACCCTGACCGAGCCGGCTCGCGCACCTTCGTCGTGACGGGCGCCGCGTCCGGAATCGGCCTGGCGACCGCGAGGCGCCTACTGGCCGAGGGCGGCACGGTGATCGGCGCCGACCTGGCCGCGGCGCCGGACCTCGGCCCCCGATTCCAATTCGTCACCGCCGACGTGACCGACGAAGCCGCGATCGCCGCGGTGCTGGCCGCCGTGCCCGACCGCCTCGACGGCGTCCTGCACGCCGCCGGGGTCGCCGGGGGAGGCCCGGTCCACCTGCTCGACCGCGCCGAATGGGACCGGGTGATCGGCATCAACCTCACCGGCACCTTCCTGGTGGCGAAGGCGGCGCTGGCCCGGATGATCGAGCAACCCCGCGTCGACGGCGAACGCGGTTCGCTGGTGACCGTCGCCAGCGTCGAGGGCCTGGAAGGCACGGCGGGCGGCAGTTCGTACAACGCGGCCAAGGGTGGCGTCGTGCTGCTCACCAAGAACATCGCGCTCGACTACGGGCCGAGCGGCATCCGGGCCAACGCCATCTGTCCGGGTTTCATCGAAACACCAATGGCCCAAAGCGTCTTCGGTCTCCCGGGTATGGAGGGTCCGTTGCAATCCATCACCTCCGAACACGCCCTGCAACGGCTGGGCCAGCCGGAGGAGGTGGCGGCCATGGCGGCATTCCTGCTGTCGCCCGACGCCTCGTTCGTCAGCGGCCAGGCCATTGCCGTCGACGGCGGCTACACCGCCGGTCGCGATCACGGTGTGGTCAAACTCTTCGGCTTTCCCTCCTAGCGCCTTAAGATTCGCGCATGGTCACTCCCGATGACGCGATCGAGGCGATCCGAGGCACCGGCGGCGCGCAGCCGGGCTGCCGCGCGCTACACGCCAAAGGCACGCTCTACCGCGGCACGTTCACCGCGACACCCGATGCGGTCATGCTCACGCGCGCAAAGCATCTCGATGGTTCGACGGTCCCGGCGCTGATCCGCTTCTCCAACGGCGCAGGCAATCCCAAACAGCGCGACAACGTGGCGGGCATCCGCGGGATGGCGGTGAAGTTCACCCTGCCCGACGGCTCCACCACCGACGTGTCGACGCAGACCGCACGCCTGTTCGTTTCCAGCACACCGGACGGGTTCGTCGATCTGCTCAAGGCGATGCGGCCCGGCCTGACCACGCCCCTGCGCATGGCCAAATACTTTCTCACGCATCCGAAGCTGCTCGGCGCGCTACCGGTGGTGCGGGACGCCAACAGGATTCCGGCGAGCTACGCCACCGTCGAGTACCACGGCCTGCACGCCTTCCGCTGGGTCGCCGCCGACGGCAGCGCCAGATTCGTTCGCTATCACCTGGTTCCGGCCGCCGCGGAGAACTTCCTATCGGCATCCGCCGCCCACGGCAAAGGCGCGGACTTCCTCACCGACGAGCTGAACGCGCGCCTGGAGGGCGGACCGGTGCGGTTCGGATATCGCGTGCAGATCGCCGGACCCACCGACTCGACGGTGGACCCGTCGGCGCCCTGGCAGAGCACGCAGATCGCGACCGTCGGCACCCTCGAGATCACCGGACTGGAGACCGAGCGCGAGCACGGCGGTGACATCGTCGTTTTCGACCCGATGCGCGTCACCGACGGCATCGAGCCCTCCGACGACCCGGTGCTGCACTTCCGGACGCTGGCCTATTCGGCGTCGGTCAAGCTGCGCGCCGGCGTCGACCGCGGGGGCGAAGCGCCGCCCGCCTGACGGGGAGCATAACCCGGCGGTCGCCCGCATGCCGAAACCGGCGGCAGGCTAAGGTTTTTCTTCAGTGTCGCCTTCCCACATGATTCTCATTTGCTTGGCCGGGTTCGGCGCCGGCGCCATCAACGCGCTGGTCGGGTCCGGCACGTTGATCACGTTCCCCACGCTGGTCGCCCTCGGCTTCCCACCGGTGACGGCCACTATGTCGAACGCGATCGGTCTGGTCGCCGGCAGCGTGTCGGGCACCTGGGGCTACCGCGCCGAGCTGCGCGGCCAGTGGGATCGGCTGCGCTGGCAGCTTCCGGCGTCGCTGGGCGGCGCGGTGCTGGGCGCCTTCCTGCTGCTGCATCTGCCGGAGAAGGTCTTCGCCGAAGTGGTGCCGGTGCTGTTGGTCATGGCGCTGACTCTGGTGGTCGCCGGGCCGCGGATTCAGGCGTGGACGGGCCGGCGCGCCGAGGCCGCGGGCCGCTCGCCCGAGCACATCACACCCCGCCGCATGGCCGTCCTGGTGTTCGGGACATTCGCCGTCGGCGTCTATGGCGGTTATTTCACCGCCGCTCAGGGCATCCTGTTGGTCGGCCTGATGGGCGCGCTGCTGCCGGAGTCGGTACAGCGGATGAATGCCGCCAAGAACCTGCTGGCCCTCGTGGTCAATGTCGTTGCCGCGATTGCCTATACGTTGGTCGCCTTCGGCCGGATCAGCTGGCCGGCCGCCGGGCTGATCGCCGTGGGTTCGCTGATCGGCGGGCTGATCGGGGCGCGCTACGGCCGCCGGCTGTCGGGAAACGCGCTGCGCGCCACGATCGTGGTCGTCGGCCTGATCGGGCTGTATCGACTGCTCGCCGTGGCCTGACGGGTGCGGCTGTGCCCCAAGGGGTTCAGCTCAGCGTGGCGGCGGCCGCTTCGTCGATGACGTCCATCACCTCGCCCCGCTTGCGCCACGCCCGCAGCTGACGCATCGCCCCGTTGCCCTGCATGGCGACGCGGTCGAGTTCGCCTACGACGCGGTCGTATTCGCCGAGCGTCTCCAACGCCGGCCGCACGCGCTGCACGAGGGCGCCCAACTGATCGCGAGCCGACACCGCTCCGCCGCCGTGGATCAGGTCGAGCGTGCGACCGGCGAGCCCGTCGTGGGCGGCCTTCCAGTACGCCGCGCGCAGGGCCGCCGGCGGAAGCCGCCCGGGCTCGTCTTCGCGCCCGCGGGCCTCGAGCGCCGTCATCACCGCGGCCCTGACGAGCGTGGCGAGCAGCACCGTTTCCGCGACGGTCGCCGGCACGTCGGCCACCCGCACCTCGATCGTCGGGAAGTTCTCCGACGGACGCACGTCCCAATAGACCATCTTCTCGTCCAGGATCACTTCGCTGTCGATCAGCATCCGCACTGTGCGGGCGTAGTCGTCGGGCGACGGGAAGAACGGCGGCGGCCCGGCCACCGGCCAGCGTCGCCACAGGACACTGCGCCAGCTCGCGTAGCCGCTGTCGGCGCTGCGGTATACCGCCGAATTAGCCGCCAGCGCAAGCAAATTCGGCAGCCACGGCCGCAGCCAGTTGCTGACATGGATGGCGGCCGCGCGGTCGGGAACCTCGACGTGCACATGGCATCCGCAGATCCCTTGCTCGTGCGCGACCATCCCGTACTCCGCGCCGATCCGGCGATAGCGGGGCGTGTCAGTGACGGGAGACTCATGCGGTGTGGTCGGGGGAAGACCGGCGGCGAGCAGCCGAAGCCCCGCAGCCTCGGCCGCCTGTGCCGCGGTGCGCCGCAGCCGGGCCAGTTCCTGGCCGAGTTCCGTGCTGGTCGACACCACGCTGGAGGTGGTTTCCACTTGGCAACTGCTGAGTTCCAGCTGCAGCTCAACACCCCGGCGCTTGGCCTCGGCGGCCACATCGGCGTTTTGCGGAGCCGGTTCGCCGGTTCGCGGGTCGACAAGGAGGAATTCTTCCTCCGCGCCGAAGGTGGGAGGGTCGCTCATCCAGGCGCAGGGGCCCTATCAGTGTCCGTGCTGCGCCGTCACCAACGGGCCGCGGACGCCAACGCGGAATCGGCGGTCGGGTAGATGGGCAGGAGGGCCGACAGGCCGCACGCGTCGACGATGCGCGCGACGATCGGCTCGCGGCTCACCAGGCGCAACTCGATGCCACGCTCCTTGCAGCGCTTCGCCTCGTCGGCCAGCACCGCGAACGCGCAGCAGGCCATGAAATCGAGGCCCGTGACGTCGACGACCAGGGCACCCGGAGCGATGACGATGCCGGCGACTTCGCTGACCAACTGGCGCCAGGTGTGCTCGTTGCACGCGTCTACCTCCCCGCCCGCATAGATCAGTACCGCCGGGCCGCTGCGATCGGCTGACGCGCGCAGCGTGCTGTTGGGGTCGCCCAGCTCGTAGACCAGCTTCGTGCTGAGCATCAGGTGGGTAGTTGTCATGGGTTCTGCAATGGCCGAGCTCAACATCTTGGACTCCTAATCGACCAGCGTCTACGACGCTGCGATGGATGCCCGTCCTGCCCTCTGAAGACAGACTTTCTCGCGGAATGCGAATCTCTTTTCTATAACAAGACAGGTCTGTCTGTCTACCTGTGCCAGCTAAGAGTATGTTGTGGGTTGCTATGACAACTTCCGATGTCGGAACGCCCGCCGCGTCGGCTCGTGAACGTATCCTGGCCGCGGCATATGAGCTGTTCAGCCGGCGTGGAATCCGTGCGGTCGGTACCGAAGAGGTGATCGACCGGGCCGGTGTCGCCAGGGCTACGTTGTACCGGCACTTCGCCACCAAGAACGACCTCGTGCTGGCCGTGCTGCAGCGGCGCGAGGAACTGTGGACCCACGGCCTGATCGAGGAGCAGTCACGGCGGCGGGGCGAGACGCCCGAGCAACAGTTGCTCGCGATTTTCGACGTCATGCACGACTGGATTCAGCTCCGCGACGGCTATGAGGGCTGCTCGTTCATCAACGTGCTGCTCGAGCTCGGGCCCGATTCCCCCGCGGGAAGGGCCTGCATCACCCACATCGACCATGTTCGCGACATCGTGCGTCAGCGCGCCGTCGCCGCGGGTCTGACCGACGTCGAGGACTTCGCCTCGTCCTGGCACATCTTGATGAAGGGCGCCATCATTCTGGCGGCTGTGGGCGACGTGGATGCGGCGTTGCGTGCCCGCAGGATGGCCGTTCCCCTCATCGAAGAGCACCGTCCGGTTGCGCCCGAGGATCTCGGCGAGGCGGCCAGCTAGCCGCTGGCTCAAGCTGCGTCGGCCGCGGTGCTGTCGGCCTTGCGGTAATGCTCGGCCTCGAGCTCGGCGATGGCCCGGGAGGTGCGTTCCCGCAGCGCGAAGGCAGCGATCAGCCCGAACACGATCGCGATGACCAGCGCTATCCAGGAGAACCGTTCCAGCCAGCGTTCCGCGGCCATTCCGGCGTAGTACACCAGCGCGGTGGTGCCACCGGCCCAGCAGATGGCGCCCGAGACGTTGGCCGCCAAGAACCGGGGGTAGTGCATCTTCAGGGCCCCGGCCAGCGGCCCGGCGAAGATCCGCAGCAGCGCGATGAACCGGCCGAGGAAGACCGCCCGAACCCCCCAGCGGTTGAACAACTTTTCGGCCAACGCGACGTGTCCGGGACCGAAATGTTTGGGGAAGCGCCGGCCCAGGCGGTCGAAGAGCGGCATGCCGAACCGGCGTCCGATCGCGTACCCGATCGAGTCGCCGACCACGGCGCCGATCACCGCCGCGACGCCGACGCCGACGGGGTTGACGGGCAGATCGTCATGCGACGACATCAGCGCGGCGCTGACCAGGATGATCTCCCCGGGAAGGGGAATGCCCAGGCTCTCGAGCCCGACCACACCGCCGACCACCAGGTAGACCGCGAGCGGCGGGATCGCGTGCAGCAAAGCCTCCACATCCATGCGTCCAGGATGCCTGACCGTCCGGCGATACGCGTCCTAAACCCTCCGGTTCGCGTCGGCCGGTCGGCTCGGCGCGCCGAGGCTCTCCAACTGTGGCCGTTTGGGCTCCCGGCCGTCGGCCGACGACAGGCCGCGCAGGCGCCGCCAGATCCACGGGAAGAAACTGTCCTGCGTCCAGCGCAACTGCTCATAGGTGCCTGCGGTCAGCGACCGGCGCCTCGCGTCGGGGCTGCCGTGGGCCCAATCATGGTTGCTGCCAGGCAAATCCAGTGCCTCGGCGGCCGCGGCGGCGAACAGCATGTGCCCCTTGGTGGAGGCGTGCACCCGGTCGATGGCCCAGGTGTCCAGCTCGCGCATCGACGGCGCGTTGTACAGGTCGACGAGCCGGAAACCGTAGCGATCGGTGGCGGCCGTGATCGCCGCATTGATGCGGGCGAGACGCCCGGACACCAGCCGACCGAGCGGGAGGAACTGAGCGACGTTCGGGAAAGTCGTCGTCACCACCGTCGCGCCGGATCTGGCCAACGCGGCGTAGACGTGTTCGAGGTCGGCCAGGGCCGGACCGAATGACCGCCCCGGCTGGATGACGTCGTTCATCCCCGCGCACACGGTGATCAGATCGGGCTGCATCGCCAGGGCCTGCGGGACCTGCTCGGACAAGACGTCGGCGACCCGTTTGCCGCGGATCGCCAGGTTGGCGTAGTGCAGTCCCGGGAAGAACGAATCGATCGTGACGGCGAGCCGGTCGGCGAATCCGAGGAGACCGACGACGTCGTCGCCGTCCCACAAGCCCTCGGTCTGACTGTCCCCGATGGCGACGTAACGGCGATACCCAGACGGAATAGCCCCGAACACGAAGCCGAGAATAATAGCGATCGCGGTCCCGGTGTGGTAAGCGTGGCCATCCACTCGCCGCAAAAGAATCGCACTTCGTGGGCTAGCCTCGTTCATCATGGCTATGCCTTTGAAGGGCAACGCAATTCACATCGGGCGCCGCGGGAACGTCGCGGTCGGTGTCTTCGTCACACTGGCCGTGTTCGTGGCGGGGTTGCTGTGGGCGAAGTGGCTGCCCTATGCCGCGAAGGCCGTCACAGCCCATCGGACCCATCATTGGTCCGGATCGAGCATTCTCATCATTGGTGGCGTGCACGCCGGGGATCGCCCGACATGGCACGCCGCCGCGACGTTCTTTCACGCTTATGTGTCGTCGATCTGGCCGGCGCTGGTGGTTGCGCTGCTGATCAGCGCCTCGGTTCAGGCGTTGATGCCGCCGTCGTGGTTGCCGCGGGCGTTGAACCGGCGTGGGCCCATCGCGAGCGCGCTGGCCGGCGGGGCGGCAAGTATGCCGTCGATGATGTGCACATGCTGCGCGGCGCCCGTTGCGGTCACCTTGCGACGCAACGGCGTCGTTGGTCCTGCGGCCGCCGCGTACTGGCTGGGCAATCCGTTGCTGAACCCGGCGGTGCTCGTTTTCCTCTTCCTGGTCGGCCCGTGGCAATGGACCCTGACCAGGGTGATCGTCGGTGTCGCGGCGGTGCTTGGCGTCGGGGCGGCGGTCGGAATGGTCTCCCGCGGGTCCGTGGGTGCGACGCCCCCGGAGGCGCCCGCCGCGGCTGACGCCGAGCCCCCGCGACGGTCGCGCGGGTTCGTGCGGGCGCTGCTGTATCTGCGTTTGTTCCTGCTGCCCGAGTACGCAGTCCTGGTACTTGTTCTCGGGGCGTTCCGGGGCTGGCTGCTCACCCTCGGTCAACCCGCCCACCACGGCCTGCTACCGGGCTTGCTGCTCGTCGCGCTGGTCGCGATTGTCGGCACGCTCATCGTCATTCCGACGGCCGGAGAAATCCCGATCCTTCAGGGTCTGGCGCTGCTGGGTGCGTCGTCGGGAACCATCGGTGCGCTGCTGATCACCCTTCCGGCGGTGAGCCTTCCGGCAGCCGCGATGGTCGCGCGCAGCTTCGGGTGGAAGGCCATCGCGGTCACCGCGGCCGTGGTGAGCGGGGCGGGGTTACTGGGCGCGGCCGTCCTCAGCTTGCTGTGAGTCGCAACCTCTTCGCGTTGTCCCCGGGTAACTTCACTGTCATGCCGAAAAAGCGCGAGCCGGATGCGGAGGACGCCGAGGCGCCGCCCGCCGATTCGCTTGCGCCGCAGTATCCGATCGAGTCGGTAGACAACGCGCTCAAGCTGCTGCTGTTGTTGGGTGAACAACCCCAGATCCGGTTGAGCGAGGCCACCCGCTACCTGGGCGTGGCGTCGTCCACCGCGCATCGGTTGCTGGCGATGCTGGCCTACCGCGGGTTCGTCCGGCAGGACCCGGTGTCGAAGGCCTACCTGCCCGGACCGGCGTTGACCGGTGTGGCGTTCGCGATCTTCGGCCGCGTCGACATCCAGCGATCGGCCGCCCCGATCATGCGAAGCCTCGGTGAGCAGCTGCGCGAAACCATCCACGTCGGGATGTTGGACGGCGCCAGCGTCCGCTTCATCGCCGCCGTCGAAGGCCCGGCAGCGGTCCGGGTTGCGTCGCGGCTGGGCCGCACCATGCCGGCGCATTGCACATCGACGGGCAAGGTCATGCTGGCGCAGCTGCCCGAACCGGAGCTGCGTCAGCTGCTGCCGCACGAGCGGTTGGAACGCATCACGTCCTCGTCGATCGGCAGCCGGACCGAGTTGGAGGCCGAGCTCGCCGCGATCCGTGAGCGCGGTTACGCCATCAACCGCGAGGAAAGTGAGGAAGGCGTCGCTTCGGTCGCGGTTCCCATACCGACGCGGGCGCCGGGCCTGCGCCTCGCGCTCAACGCCGCCGCCCCGCAGAACCGGCTGGACGCCTCCCGCTACGGCGCGGTGGCCGCGGCTCTTGGCAAGGCGGCCAAGGAGATTGGCGACCAACTGGGCTGAGACGCGCCTCGAACGCTATGCCCGGTGCGGGAGCTCCGGTCGCAGGAACACGTGAGCGTCACCGTGCGCAGCCGACGCGCCCGAATGATCTCCACCAGCTGCCCGTACACATGGGTGACCGGTGGGTGGTTGAGGTGGCCGATCACGATGTTCTGTGGGACGAACGACTGGTATGCCATCCTGACGATCTGGTCTTCGGGAACCAGCGCGGAATCCCGTAAGTCGCCGGACCACAACGCGGTCACCTGGTAGCCCAGGTCGGCGGCCACCGCAGCGACCGCGGCATTGTGATGGCCGTACGGGGGCCGCAGGTAGGGAGTGGCGTCCACGCCATACGTATTTCGCAGTAACGCGTGCATGCGGGAGATCTCCTCGGTTTGAGTAGTCTTACGGATTCCGGCGAGCAGCACGTTGCCGCAGGCTGTTTGGCATGACCGTTCCCAATAGCATGTCCAAAACCACCGCCGCTTTCTTCGTTCAAGCCGCTGTCGCGTTCGCGATCAGCCTCGTGACCGCGCTGGGCGGGATCTACTTCCTTCCGCTCGACGGGTGGCAGCGATCGTTTCTCGGCATCACCTTCCTGTTCTTGGTGTCGAGCGCGTTCACCTTGGCCAAGGTGATTCGCGACCAACAGGAAGCCGCGACGGTGCGCGTCCGGTTGGACGAAGCACGCATCGAGAAACTGCTGGCCGACTACGACCCGCTCAATACGGCCGCGACCTGAGTAGTACTACTCAGGTCAGACGCGTAGAACTGCGCGGGCGCGAGCCCTGCGCGATCGGCCATGCTTGTCCCGACATCCCGCCGCTTAATCCCTTGTTCACCAACAGATTCCCTGAAAGGCCCGGTGCCATCGCCATGGCAGCTCTCACAAGATTCCCCGACGTCGCCGAGGTGGCGGCGGCCACTCCAGCCGACCGCGACCGCGTACTGGACGTCATCCGCATCACGTCGCTGATCGGTGTGGTGCTCGGCCACACCGTGATGGCCATCAGCATCATCCGCAACCACGTCTTGATCTGGGATAACCTGCTGACCACCTCGGTGGTGTTTCAGGCGGCGACCTGGCTTCTGCAGATCATGCCGCTGTTCTTCTTCGCCGGCGCCGCGGCCTGCCTATCGTCGTGGTCTGCCGGCACAAACTGGGGTGACTGGCTGATGAAACGCTGCACCAGACTGTTCCGGCCGGTGTTCTACTACTTGGCGTTTTGGGCGGTCGCGCTGACGGTGCTGTATCGAACTCTGCCGCAACACATCTACGAGCCGGTGGCCGGTGTCAGTACGCAGCTGCTGTGGTTCTTGGGCGCCTACGTGCTGGTGCTGGCCGCCATGCCGGTGTTGTACCGCATCACCAGCGCGGGACGTCTCGCCGCGGCTGTGGCCGGCGTCTACGCGACCATCGCGGCGATCGACGCCATTCGGCTGCACTGGCCGGCCATGATGCCGCTGGGCTACCTCAACCTGGCTGTCTGGCTCATCCCTGCCATGTTCGGCATCGCGTACCGCCGTCGGCTGCTCACCGGGCGCGCCGCACTCGTCATCGCGGCCATCGGGTTCGCCGTCGACGTCGCGCTGGTGCACTGGGGTCCGTACCAGATCAGCATGGTCGGCACCGGTGATCACCAGCTGTCCAACACCAGCCCGCCCTCACTGCTGTTGGCCGGGCACGCAATCGCCCTGAGCGCCTTGGCGATCGCGGCCGCGCCGGCGATCGCACGCTGGGCCCAGCGGCCACGGGTGTGGTGGTGGACGGCTATCGGTAACTCCGGAGCCATGACGCTGTACTTGTGGCACATGCCTGTGCTGCTCGGCGTGCATCTGGTCTTTGACTGCCTCGGCTGCCCTCGTTACCCGGGCTCGCGGGATTTCCTCGCCGTCAGCCTCGCGCAACTGCTCGTCGTGGCCGTCGCCGTGGCGGTGCTTTTCGTCGCACTGCGGCCGCTGGAGAACAACCCACTGTCGGGCTGGGACGGCGCCCCGGCGGTGACAGGGCGCGGGCGGGGAACGGCGATCGGCGCCCTGTTGTGCGTCGCGGGCGTGGCCATCCTTGCCGCCATCAGGTGGGGCCTCAAAGACGACGGCCTGGTGTGCATGGCCGTGATGGTGACCGCGCTGGTGGGCGCCCGCGTGGTGGCCGCCGCTTCGGCCAAGCGTCCCAACACTGTTCGCGGATAGCCGCAGGATTCGTTGACCCGCAGGGCAGTCACCTGGTTGCCCTGCGGGTCACGGCTCTTCGTCGAGGCCGTGCTCGATGGCGTAACGCGCCAACTCCACCCGGTTGGCGACCTGAAGTTTGCGGAAGGTCGCCTGCACGTGGTTTTCCACCGTGCGGTGGCTGAGCGACAGCTTCTGGGCGATCTGCTTGGCGGACAGGCCCTTTGCCACGTAGCGCAACACCTCGGTTTCGCGTTCGGTGAGGCTCGGCCGAGCGGGGCCGTCGTCCTTGCTCTGCGCCATCCGCCGGTATTCACCCAACACCAGCCCGGCCAGACTCGGGGTGAACACGGCGCGGCCTTCAGCGGTCGCTGTCACGGCTTGCGCCAGTTCTGATTTGGATGCGCTCTTGACCAGATACCCGGTCGCGCCGGCCTTGACGGCTTCCAACACGTCGTCTCGCTCGTCCGAGGCCGAGAGCACCAGCACCCGAGACGAGGGAGAGACCGCGAGCACTCCCGCGGTCGCTTGTGCGCCATCGCCGTCGGGCAGCTGCATATCCATCACCACGACGTCGGGTTTGACCACGGCCGCCCGCCGTCGCGCCGCGGCGACGCCATCGGCGGTGGCGACCACGGTGAACCCCTCGTCGGCCAGGTCGCGGGCGACCGCGTCACGCCAGATGGGATGGTCGTCGACGACCATCACCGTCGTGGGGGTCTCATCGGCCATGGGACGCCTTTCCGCGTGGCACGCACAACTCCCATTCGGCGCCTTCTCCCGGTTCGCTGCGCAGGTGGGCGCTGCCGCCCAGCGAAGTCAACCGACCGACGATCGATTGAGAGATGCCCAGGCGCCCCTGGCCGGCCGCTTCCTCGAGCCGGCCGGCGGCGATTCCCACCCCGTCGTCGCGGATGCTCACCACAACGGAATCGCCGAGGTCTTCGACGAGCACGAACGCGTGCGCGCCGGGCCCGGCATGCGCTTCCACGTTGTCCAGAGCGTTGCCAACCGCCGCGTCGAGCTCGGTGCCCACCCGGCGACCCAAGGGCACCGGTGTCGCGGGCAGGCTCAGCGACACCCGGTCGGATTCCCGGCAGCGCAGCAGGGTGCGCAGATCGATCGTGGCGCCGTCGGTGTCGTGGTCGATGTCCGTGCTGGCCAGCCATCGTCGCAGCGCGCGTTCCTGCTCGCTGGCCAGGTCGGCGAGTTCTGCTGTGGTGCCGCCGATTTCGTGGCCTTTCTTGGCCACCAGCGCCAGCACCTGGATGGCCCCGTCATGGACTTGGCGGGACAGGCGTTCCCGTTCTTGCACCGCGGCCGTCAGCCGGGCCGCCTGTTGGAGCTCATCGTGGGCGCGCCGCGCGGTTTGGGCGGCCATGCCGATCGCCATGCCGATCGCCAGCTCGATGATGACGGTGGCGTTATGCCCCAGGTTGAGGGCGAGATAGTTCTTGACCGCGAAATTGGTGGCCATCACCACCAGGCCCGCGAGCATGCCGCCGGCGGGGCCGAACTGGATAGCCGCCGAGATCGTGGGGTTGCTGGCCCACAGCGTTGTCGGCCAGGTCTGATTTTCGGCCGCCCAGTGTGGGGTGGTGACGATGGTGTTCGACGACATGAGCAGCACGACGATCACGACCTCGGCGAGCACCCACGCTGGTTTGCGACCGAACCCGCGTAAGTAAGCCACCGCGCACGCCGCGCTCCAACCGATCAGCACCGCGAACAGCACCCAGCCCAGCGCGGGCCGACGCAGGTCCGGGTTGATGGCGATCTGGAACCCGGTGGCGTAGATGCAGCTCAGCAGCCGGAACACTTGCGCCGCACGCCATAACGGCGTGGTGGGGTCAAGGCTGTTTTTCGCCATCGTGGTCAGCATAAGTCTGGGGCCTGATGGCGGTGGCGAAGATCGGCGTGTGACGCGACCTCAGTCGGCCGGCAACCGCGCAATTTCGTGCCGCCAGGCGGCCTCGGTGGTGAACGAGGGCCCCAGGTCGGGCAGGTCGTCCCAGTCGGCGTCGTCGATGTCCCGCAGGGTCCCGCCGGCGCCTTGCACCCGCAACGACATTCGGGCCAGCGCGTCGAGGCTGATGGCCTGCAGCACTGCCTCCGGCACGGTGGCGGCCGCGCTGGTGATCCCGTGTCCGCGGCAGATCACCATCGGCCGCCCGCGCATGGCGGCCACCATCTCCTTGCCGAGCGCCGGGGTGCGGATCAGCACGGCGCGTTCGTAGACGGGCACGCCGCCGCGGGCGAGCCACGCCCCGGGAATGTCGTACGCGCCGTAGATCGGCCGGATTGCGATGCCGGCCAGGTCGGCGGCGACCACGGCGGGCGGGTGCAGATGCGCGATGGCCCGGTGCCGGGGATCGGTCAACATGGTCTCGACGTGGATGGGCAATTCGTTGGGCACGCGGTACCCGTCGAGTTCGCCGTCGGCGCCGGCGCCGCCGTCGAAGGTGACGAGCCGGATGTCGCTGGGCCGGGTGAAAGCCACCCCGGTATCGGTGTCGCTGCGGCAGCGGACGAGCAGGAGCTCGTCGTCGATCCGCATGCTCAGGTGGCCGAGGATGCCGTCGATGAGGCCGCGGGCCGCGGCCACTCGGCAGCCCTGCGCCACCAGCGCGCGTTGCTCGTCAAGGGGGGTCATCGCGGTGCGCCCAGCCCGAATCCCCCGTCGGGGCGGACGGTTTCGCCGGTGATCCCGCGGGCCCGGTCGGACGCCAGGAACGCGAAACTCCACGCGTGATCCTGCCCGGAGAGCGCGACGTTCAGCGGCGTGCGCGCGGCCAGCTGTTGTGCCCGGTCGGCGGTGTCGTCCAGGCGGACGCCCTCGAGTCCAAGGCTGGCAAGCCCACGCAGGTCGGTGCCCAGCGTGCCGCCCGGCGCCACCCCGTTGACCCGGATCTGCGGCGCCAGCTCGTGGGCCAGGGCGGCCACCAGGCCGCGGACCGCGAATTTCGACGACACGTACAGTGCGCCACCACGTCCGGGATAGAACGACGACGCGGACTCGGTCAGGATGATCGAGGATCCCGTTCCGTCCCGCAGCCGGGGGAGCGCCGCCTTGACGGACTGCAGGTGGCTGAGCACGTTGGTGCGAAACATCTCGTCGAAAGCGCCGGGCAGGTCATCGGCGTCGATGTCGCCGATGCCCCGGTAGAAGTCGAAGACTCCGACGCAGTTGACCAGCGTGTCCAACCCGCCGTAACCGTCCACCGCGGCGGCGACCGCTCGTTCATTGGCTTCGCGGGTGGTCGCATCGCCGTCGACGACCGGAACATCGGGCAACTGCCGGCGTAAGGTCTCGCATTTTTCGTGATCGCGTTCCAGCGCAGCAACTTTCGCGCCCTCGATGCGAAACGCGTCCACCACGGCCCGGCCGATCCCGGAACCGGCGCCGACGACCAGCGCGCGCTTGCCCTCAAGCCAGCCGGCCATCACCCTCCTCGGCTTCATCGGGCAGCAGCGGCCCGTGGGAATTGCCGACCATTGCCGCCAGGGTGCGGCTGTTCTGCCAAGTCAGGGCCTCGACCTCGAGTGCGTCCAAGGTGATCCAGTGCCCGGATCGCGGTGCGCCGATCAGCAGCCTAGACCCGTTTCGGGTGTCGACCCGGCGCACCACCACCTCGGTGAACTCGTTTGCGACGACGAGGGGTTCGCCGACCGCGCCGTCCAGGAGCCGCTGCAGTTCGTCATTCACAGGAACACCGCCAGGTTTTGCATCCGTAGCACCGACTCGTCGGCGATGATATTGCGGCGGGCCAGCTTCCAGCGATCATCGCACCATCGCAACAAGTCCTCGCGCCCGCACGACAGCAAGGCGCTTTCGTTCACGTCGCCCCGGCTGCGGAACAGCAGTTCGGCCGAGTCCACCCACAGATGCGCCGGGTCGTCGTGCTCGAAGGTGCGTACGTTGGTGACGAAGTGGCGCAGCCGCGACGGCGGATCCTCGGCCCAGGCGTGTTCGGTGCCCATCCGCGCGACCCGCTGGCTCAGCGAATATCTGTCCTCGTCGAAGTGCGCCATCCCCGGGGAGGCGTCGAACCCGGCGCCGCGCGCGGTGGTGACCCGCACGGGCATCACGTAGCGGACATCGTCGGTCATCGTGTCCAGCCACGCCTCGTACTGCTGGGCATCCAGCAGATAGGCCTCGTCCACCAGGAACTGGTGCGCCTGCAGGTGCCGGACGTCATGAAACGGCAAGGACGGCAACGCCTTTGTCATGTGCCGGCCCCCTGCAGGTAATCGGCCCACATGTTCAGCAGCGCGCGCTGGTTGTACTCGTTGTAGCCGACCTGCGCGCGGCCCGGCCCGTGGAACGCCTCGGCGGTCAGCGGCTCGACCACCGGGCTGCCGTCGGACAGCAGCCCCATCCGGCTGTTCAGCAGTAGCCGCCGGGCCATCGAACCGCCCGCGGTGGTGGTCAGCGACACCCAGTTCTCCACGTCGTCCTGCTCGAACATGCCGGTCGAACCGAAGCACATCAGGTACGCCTTGTACGAGTCCTGTTTGTACTGCGGGGGAGCGGCGGAGTCCACCGCGAACCACGAGCAGACCTCGGTCTCGTTCTCGCTGATGGGCTGCCACAGCCGGATCGAGATGAAGGGCAGCACTTGGTCTTCGCGGTCATGCACCTTCGGCCAGTTGTGCACGAAGCTCAGATTGGGAAAGCAGGTGGCGGCCGAGATCATGAAACCGTCCTCGCCGACCATCCGCTGCTGCCGCGACGTCCACACGCCTTTGATCCGGCCGATCATCTCGTCGGGATAGCCGACGTAGCGCATCCGTTCGTCGAAGCCACCCGGCGGAAGTTTGTAGGTGGTGCCGCCGCCCCGGTGCGCCCAGTAGGTGGCGCCGTCCTTGCGTTTCTGCGCTTTCGGCTCGCGGAACAGGCCGATGTCCACGATCGACGCGTGCGTGTGCGGCGTGTGGTACATGTCGCCGGCGAAGTTCTCGGCGCCGATCTTCCAGTTGGCCTTGATGCGCCAGCGCTGCGGCCCCCGCACTTCGAGGCCGCCGGCACTCTGTTTGGTATAGAAGTCCAGATAGAACTTGAAGTCGCCGAGGAAGTCCTCGAGCGGTTCGGCGCTCGGGTCCATGCTGATGAACAGCAGACCGTTGTAGCTCGCGAATTTCGGTGCGGGCAGCAGGGTTTGGGCATTCCTGGCGAACCCGTCCTCGCCGCCGTAGGCCTCCCGATGAAACGGCAGGCCGGTGAGCTGGCCGTCGTTGCGGTAGGTCCAGCCGTGGTACGGGCAGCGGAAGTTGGAGGCGTTTCCCATCTCCGCGCGGCAGACCTGCATTCCCCGGTGCAGGCACATATTGAATAAGGCGCGCACTTCGCCGCTCGAGTCGCGAGTGATGATGAAGGAGTCGTCGAGCACCCGGCGCACCACGTAGTCGCCGTCCTGCGGGATCTCGGACTCGTGCGCCACGAACATCCACGCCCGTCCGAACAGCCGTTCCTTCTCCAGCGCGAACAGTTCACTGTCGTTGTAGATGTAGGCGGGGATCATCCCGTCGCGGACGCTGGCGAACGCGCCGTCGAGACGGCCGCCGCAGGCGTCGCGATGGACCGTCACAGTGACCCCCTCACACCTTCAATTGTCTGCTGTGCAGAGAAGTATTCCGCTAAGTAGAATCCCGCATCCACCCGCCGGTGGTCAATCACCCCGCTTGCCGGGCCCACTCCGCGGTCAGGGGTCTACAAGGATGCTTTGTGGTAACTCACAGGTTTCTGACGACTAAGCGGCCAGAAGCCCGGGCTACGGTGGTCACGTCGGCCCCGCTGCGCATGTGAGTATGCGGTGATCGAGGGGTAAACCGTTCGATTTTGCGTGCGTTGCTGACTTTTGGCGACGTATGTGAGGAAGGCTGGTGCCATGGCTGCTCGGTCCCTGGATGGTCGATTGCAGAAACTCGGATCGCGAGTGGTGTCCGCCATCGGGCGTCAAGAGTGGCTGGATCGGCCGAGCTACCGGTTCGAACACTTGTTGAGCTTCGCCTTCAACGGCCTGGGCAGCGCCCGCAACACGGTCACCAACGCGCTGCACGGAGTGTGGCTCGGCCACCCGGTTCATCCGCCGCTGGCGTCGTTGACGAGCGGCGCGCTGGGAACCACCGTCGCGTTGGACGCCCTGAGCCTGCTTCCGGGCCAGCCCGCCACCGAAGTCCGCGACGCGTCGAAGTTCGCGTCGCGCGCCCTGGGGGTGGGCATTCTGGCCAGCATCGGCTCGGCCGTCACCGGTGTCACCGACTGGCAGCACACCCACGAATCCGATCGCCGGGTCGGTGCCGTCCACGGCCTGGTGAACCTGGTGGCCACCGGGCTGTACGCGCAGTCCTGGTGGGATCGCCGCCGAGGCCGCCACGGACGCGGCATCGCGCTCACCGCACTGGGTTACGGCATCACCGTCGCGGGCAGCTACCTCGGCGGGGCGTTGGTGTTCGAGTCCGGCATCGGCATCGACCAGTCGGGCGCGCGGCTGCGCACCGCGGAATGGACGCCGGTGCTGCCGGCGGCCTCGCTGAACGGAAAGCCGGTGCGCGTCGAGGTCGACGGGGTGGGGCTGGTGGTGTGCCAGACCAGCCCCGGGGAGGTCGCGGCGTTCGGGGAGTTGTGTCCACACTTGGCCGCCCCGATGGCCGATGGCTGGGTCGACCGCGGCCGGCTCGTATGCCCTTGGCACGGTTCGTGGTTCGCGGCCGAGTCGGGAGACGTTCTGCGCGGCCCGGCGGCGGCGCCGCTGCCGTGTTACCAGGCGAGGTTGGTCAACGGAATGGTCGAAGTTCGGGGCGAGCCCGGGCCAGGGCTCGGTGCAGCGGTGGGAATCGGAGAAGGGAAAGCGCAGTGAACGCCTACGACGTGCTGAAGGAACACCACATCGTGATCAAGGGCCTCGGCCGCAAGATCAGTGAGGCGCCGGTGAATAGCGAAGAGCGGCATGCCCTTTTCGACGACATGCTGATCGAGCTCGACATCCACTTCCGCATCGAGGACGACCTGTACTACCCGGCCCTCAAAGACGCCACCAAGCTGATCGCCGTCGCTCATGCTGAGCACCGCCAGGTGGTCGACCAGCTCTCGGTGCTGCTCAGGACCCCGCAGAGCGCGCCGGGTTACGAGGAAGAGTGGAACGCCTTCAAGACGGTGCTGGAGGCGCACGCCGACGAAGAGGAGCGCGACATGATCCCGGCTCCGCCCGAGGTCAAGATCACCGACGCGGAGCTCGAGGAACTGGGCAACAAGATGGCCGCGAAAATGGAGCAATACCGCGGGTCCGCCCTCTACAAGATGCGCACCAAGGGGCGGGCCGCGCTGGTGCGCTCGCTGTAAGTCCGGCCGCGCCGCCGATTTGCCCGGTGTGCGGGGCCATCGAGAGTAGCGTCACGGCACATGAACCCCGAGTGCGTCGCGTCTCAGGGTGACATCACGGCCGAGATCGCCAGCATCGCAGCCGAATACCGGGGGAGCGAAGCGCAGCCCCGGCTCGACTACCCGCCCTACCGGAGCACCATCCTGCGCCACCCCAAACAACCCCTGGTGCCGGTCGATCCCGAGGAGGTCGAACGCTGCTCGCCGTGCTTCGGCCACCAGGACGTCGACCCGCTCGAGGCCGACCTGACGGCCGGCCACCCAGGCCAACCCCTCGGAGAACGCGTCATCGTCGCCGGGCGGGTGCTCGAGGGCTCGGGCAAACCGGTGGCGGGTCAGCTGATCGAGATCTGGCAGGCAAACGCCGGCGGCCGGTACCGCCACCAGCGTGACCAGCACCCGGCTCCGCTCGACCCGAACTTCACCGGCGCCGGCCGGTGTCTGACCGGGCCGGACGGGTCGTACCGCTTCCTGACCATCAAGCCCGGACCGTATCCGTGGCGCAATCACCGCAACGCTTGGCGTCCGGCGCACATCCACTTCTCCCTCTTCGGCACCGCCTTCCCGCAGCGCGTGGTCACCCAGATGTACTTCCCCGGCGACCCGCTCTTCGACCTGGATCCGATCTTCCAGTCGGTCCTCGACCCCGCCGCGCGCCGACGGCTGATCGCCCGCTACGACCACGACCTCACCGAGCCGGAGTATGCGACCGGGTATCGGTGGGACGTCGTGCTCTCCGGTGGCACCCGAACGCCGGTCGAGGACGACGATGGCTGAATTCGCCTGCACCCCAGGGCAAACGGTCGGGCCATTCCTAGAACTCGGGTTGCCGTATCCGGGGGACAGCGCCCTGGTCGGCGATGGTCATCCGCACGCCGTCCGGCTATACGGCACGGTCTACGACGGCGCAGGCGACGGCGTTCCCGACGCCCTGGTCGAGCTGTGGCAACCGGACGGCACCGGACGCATCCCGCGGCAGGCCGGTTCGCTGCGCCGCAATATCGCGACGTTCACGGGCTGGGGCCGGTCGGCGACCGACGCCGCCGGTCAATACGGCTTCACCACGGTGGCGCCCGGACCGGCGAGCGTCGGGCGGCCGCAGTTCTTCGCCCTGACCGTCTTCGCGCGGGGGCTGCTGGACCGGTTGTTCACCCGGGCCTACCTACCCGGCGGCGACGTGAGCGCCGACCCGCTGCTGACGAGCCTCGATGCCGAGCGGCGTGCCACCTTGCTCTGTGACGCCGAAAGTGATTGCAGGCAATACCGTTTCGACATCCACCTGCAGGGCCAGCGCGAAACGGTGTTCCTGGCGTACCGGGACGGTGGGCGATGACCAACCTGCTGTGGCCCGGCGACCACCGGGCCCGAGACCACATGACGGATCGGGCCCTGCTGGAATCGATGGTCGCGGTGGAAGCCGCCTGGCTGGACGCCCTGGTCGCCGAAGGCCTGGCCCCGGCCGACTGCGCCGGGATGGACCTGCCAATGCTGCTGACCTCCAACGATTGTGAATCCCTGGCAGCCGCCGCCGAGGACGGCGGCAACCCGGTCATCGGTCTCGTCGCCCTGCTGCGGCAGCGTGCTGCGCCGGCCGTCGCGCCGTGGGTCCACCGGGGACTCACCAGCCAGGACGTCCTGGACACCGGCCTGATGCTCGGAGTGCGTGACGTGGTCGGGGAGCTGAGAGCGCAGCTTGCGGAGCAGATCTCGACGCTGACCGAGCTCGCCACCCGGCACCGGGCGACGCCCATGGTGGCCCGCACCCTCACCCAACACGCGGCACCGACCACGTTCGGCGCGAAGGCGGCCGGCTGGCTGAACGGCGCCGTCGACACCGTCGAGGGGCTGTCCGCGGTGGTCGTTCCTATCCAGATCGGCGGGGCCGCCGGGACACTGGCGGCCAGCACGGAGCTCGCGGCGCTGCTCACCGGTGCCGACGACCCCGCCGAGGTCTCGATCGGCCTGGTGCAAAGCGCGGCGACGGCTTTGGGTCTGACTTTCCGATCGCCCTGGCACACGACGCGAACGCCGGTCACCGCGGCCGCCGACGCGTTCGTCGGCTGCACCGACTCTTGGGGCCGCATCGCCTCGGATATCGTCACCCTGGCCCGCCCGGAGATAGGCGAACTGAGCGAGCCGGGCGGCGGGAACCGCGGGGGTTCGTCGTCGATGCCGCACAAACGAAATCCGGTGCTGTCCATCCTCATTCGTCGGGCCGCGCTTTCCGCGCCGCAGCTGGCGGCGACCCTGCACACCGCCGCGGCGCTGGCCAACGACGAACGGCCCGACGGCGCCTGGCACGCCGAGTGGGACGCACTGCGCACCTTGGCCCGGCGCACCGTGGTCGCCGGATCCCAATGCGCCGAGCTGCTGGCGGGGCTGGTGGTGCACGCCGATCGGATGTCCGAAAACCTAGCTGCGGCAGACGTTCTGGGGGAGCAGAAGGCGATCGCCGACCTGGCGGGAAAGCCGGCGTCGCCAAGCTACTTGGGAGCGGTGGACCGGCTGATCGACGAGAGCCTGGATCGCGCCAGCCGGGCGCTGGGTCAGCGCTGATAAATGCTGGCCAGCCAGATGTGCAGCAGCGTGTCGATCGCCCGGTCCTCGGGCATCGCCTCGTCCTCGGCGGTGAACGTCGCGGCCATCACCCGCTCGCTCAGCATGTTCAGGGCCACCGACAGCTGCTCCGCCGGGACGGTGTCGGGGGCGGCGCCCCGGCCGCGCTCCGCCTTGATGGCCGCGGTGGTCAGCAAGATCCACCTCTGCATGAGCGTGGACCACAACTGCCGCACCTCGGGGTTGGTCGCCTTCGCCGAGGCGCCCGCCACGGCGACCGCCGGGTGAGCGCCCGACACCTCGAAGAACGCCTCGATGCGGGCCCGCCAGAGTTCCGCGGGGTCGTCGGTCGATATGCCGCCGAGCGACATGAGGGCCGCATGCGCCTTGGCGTTCATCTGGTCGAGCAGCGACAGCAGCACCGCGTTCTTCGATGGGAAATAGAAGTAGAAGGTGGGACGCGAAATCCCGGCGCCTTTTGCTAGGTCGTCGACGGAAAAGTCGGCGAGCGGCCGTTCCTGCAGCAGGCGCTCGGCCGTGGCCAGTATCGCCTGTTCGCGGTCGTCGCCCGAGTGCGGAGCCGACCGGCGGCCCCGCGAGGCATGCAGGTACTTGGTCTGTGTCGGGAGGTCGGACACGCCCGTTACTGTTGGGCACGACGATATACGCGAACGAAACTGTCGATTAAGCCCAGCAATAATGTCGATTAAGTTCGACATTTTCTTCGTACGCGTCAACATATTTGCTGGCCGCTTCAACCCACCGACCCGGCGTCGGGGCGGGCCGACGAACGACCTCACGATTCGGGACTTCCGCCCCTACTCGGTGCCTGGCGCGGAATGGTCGCATCTGGTGATGACAAAGAACGACGACGGCACCAAGACATGCCGCATCGACGTGCTGGTCGAAGAGCGCGACGAACGGACCCGGGCGAAGGCACGACTGTCCTGGGCGGGGAAGGCCCTCGTCGGCGTCGGCTTGGCGCGACTCGACCCGGCCGATCCGCCCGTGGCCGCGATCGGCGACGAGCTCGCGATCGCCCGCGCGCTGTCCGATCTGGCGAATCAGCTGTTGGCGGCGACATCCGTCGATATCCAAACCAGTACCCACGAACCCATCACGGGTCTGCATCACTGAGCGATCAGCGACGAAGCAAGAAAGCCACCATGAGACACCGACCCGATTTACCGACTGCCTTCGACGTCCAGATAACGACGCACGGCCAGCTGCCCGACGCCGAGGAATACGCGCGCACCAAGATCGGCGAGCTCGGCCACCTCGCCCACGAACCGGTGCTGTACGCCCACGTCAGGTTGGCCGAGCACGGCGACCCCGCGGTGGCCCGCCGGGTGGTCGCGCAGGCAAGCCTGGACGTCAACGGCCGGCCGGTGCGTGCACAGGTCGAAGGCGTCACCGCGCGGGAAGCCATCGATCGACTCGAGGCGCGACTGCGTCGCCAACTGGAGCGTGCGGCCGAGCACTGGGAAGCCAAGCGAGGCGGCATGCCCCGTCGCGGCCCGCATGAATGGCGGCACGAAACCGAACACAACCACCGGCCGAAGTACTTCCCGCGACCGGAAAGCGAACGCGGGATCATGCGGCACAAGTCCTACAGCCTGCCCACCTGCACGGTTGAAGAGGCCGCGCTGGAGATGGAGCAGCTCGACTACGACTTCCACCTCTTCACCGAGGAGGGCACGCAGCAGGACAGCGTGCTATACCGCGAAGGCCCGACCGAATACCGCCTGGCACAGGTCAATCCGGGCTCTGCCGATAAGCTGGCGCCGTTCCAGTTGCCGCTGACCGTCAGTTCGCAGCCGGCCCCGCGGCTGGAAGTCCAGCAGGCCATCGAGCGGATCGGCTTGCTCGGCCTGCCGTTCCTGTTCTTCGTCGACGCCGCCCGGGACCGTGGCAGCGTGTTGTATCACCGCTACGACGGACACTACGGGCTCATCGCACCGGCGAGCTGAACGCCAATAGGCCAACCGAAGCCGCGGCGGTCCCGGCAATCCCCCCGTCCGGGACCGCCGCTCCAAACTTTGACATTGTCAGCTTCGCCATTGCCTGTTTGCCGCAGCGTCGGTTGGCATCGGTGTTGGCGGCGATGACCTGAGCATCCTTTCGGTGGCCTTGGTCTGCATGGGTCGTGGTGAGGATGCGGCTGGAGGCTTGCGCCGCTGGGGTCTCGCTGAGGCGGCCCGTAGGGCGTCCATGGCTTGCGCGACTCGTGGATAGACTATGGCGGGGCCGAGCCAGCGGGACACGAAGTGACGCAGAGTGATGCCATCACGTGGGGGCTGTCCTGGATCGACGAGAATTGAATGCAGTGTGCGCAGACTGATTTCAGCTAGTTCGTCGAGTGCGGCTTCGTCGAACCCGTGCTTATCCCAGTCGACGTCGAGCCGATGGAACATCGAGCGTCCGAATGCCCGCGCGGTGTCGGAGGTCAACGAAATATTCGAGCCATCCTGTGCACCATTGCGGAGTAGGTTCTCGATCTGTCGGTCTCCCGCAAGGGTTTCGGCAGCGAAGGCGACTCCTTCGACGATCGCGGCAACCGGTTCGGTCAGCCCGCTGATGTGCTGGGCGAGCTGGTCGAGGAATCCGTTTGCCGAGCGCATGGCGCTGCCGATCAATAGGGCTTCGGTCCCGGGAAAGTAGCGATACACCGTCTGCCTTGTGACTCCCAACATGCGGGCGACGTCGGTGATGCGGATCGGCGAGCCCCGTTGCGCGATAATGTCGTCGGCTGCATCGAGGATCCTGTCGATAGCCTCTTCATCGGTGCCCGGGGCGTTTCCGGACCAGCCGTGGCTACGCACGGGAGAACTCTATCGGCAGGCTTATCGGCCAGCTCATACCCATCACCGGTTTCCAGGGTCTTCGGGTCCGTAGGGCCCGAGGGCGATCGCGGCGGTTTGCTGTGTGGCTTCGATTCGCGGGTAGACGTCGGCCGGGGTATCGGTGTAGTCGTACGCGATCGTCGGCAGTCCGGCGTCGAATACATTGGGGCATAGGACGGCAACGCTCATCGACTCTCCTAGCTCACCGTGCTGGGTGGTGTTCGGGTGGCCTGTTCGCGCGGGACCGCCGCTGGCCGTCGGCGTGCTGCGATGTGGGGGAACAGTGCCACTCCGCTGACGATGATCAGGCCGGCGGTCTGGACGACGATGTACGGCGTGATGCCGCCTTCGTGAGCCACGTTGGCGACCACCATCGCGCCAAGGTTCGCGACGTAGACGAAGATGATGCCCGCGGTGATGCCCTCAGGTGGAGTGTGTGGTCTCGCGGAGTGCAGCGCGGTCACGGCGACCGCGGTGTAGGCGGCCACCAGCAGCATCACGATCGGCCATTGCGGTCCGCCCAGTGCGGTGACGATGACCACCGGGGATATCAGGATCGGACCGAGCATCAGGACAGCCAGCGCAGCCAGTGCCGGGAACGCGCCTAATGCATTGGCGTTCGACCATCGGGCGGCACCGTTGCTTACCGCGACGTCGATTCGCGGTAGTGCCCGCAGCATGATGTAGATGAACACCGCATCCCAGATGCCCTGCCAGCAGAGGTCGAGCAGGGGCCACCCGACCCAGTACTGGAAGAACTTGAAGTTTGGATCCCAGGTCCACCACACGACGTGGCGCAGGTTGCCCTCGATGATGTAGGGCGCGTCGAGGGCTATCATGAACAATCCGCCGGTAACGGCTGCCTGCCATCGCTTTTCGATGCCTAACGCCTCGACGACCTTGAAGCCAGTGAACAGAAAGACCGGGTAGAAGATGACCACGTAGGCGGGCATCATCGTGGTGCCACGCCACAGCGGGAGCACAGGCCAGTTGATCATCAACATGAAGTCGCCCTGCTGATACATGTTGAGCGTGGCCATACCGGCCAGTTCCAGGACGAGCCCGTAGATGGTAGCGGCGATCAGTACTGCGCTGTAGATGCGCCGACCACGACGGAGCTGCACGAAGCTGTAGGCCACCGCCGCCGAAAACATCGTCAGCAGCATCAGATCGCACAGATTGGTTTGCCATGGAAGGTCGGCGGGGTTATTGATCACGATCAGGTTCATGTGCTCACCTGCGAGGACTGGGACTGGACGATTAACCAGAAATGTATGGCCATAGACCATCTGTGTCAATATCATCGCTGCATGGCGACCACAAGACCATACAAATTCTAGACAACGTCTTGTCGCGGACGCGTGGGATCGATAGCCTTGACGCATGACGGACCTACAGGTCAGGCGAGTCCGGTTCGATTTCGCAAGCGCCGATGTCCCGTTCAACTGGCAACCGGAGCGGCCCGCATTCGGAATGCAGTGCAACGTGATCTCTTTCTTCGCACCGGGATTCGAAAAGTTCATCGTCGAAGCGACGCGTGAGGCGATACCGCTGATGCGAAGCACCGCCGACGTCGAGGAGGCCGGGGCCTACTTGCGCCAGGAGGCTCAGCACTCGGCCGCGCATGCCAGCCATCTACGCGCACTCATCAAGCGTTGGCCGGGCCTGCAAGAGACACGAGACGAGGTCATTGCGTCCTACGACCGCCTGACCGCGACCAAACCGCTGGCCTGGCGCCTCGCGTATGCCGCTGTGGTCGAGGCCACGTTCACCCCGTACTTCAAAGTGTTCCTCGACCATGAGGACAAGCTGTTTCGGCCTGGTGACGAACGTGTCGCGTCGCTTTTCCTGTGGCACTTCGTTGAGGAGATCGAGCACCGCAGTTCGGCGTTGATCGTCTACGACGCCGTTCACGGCAGTTACCTGTACCGGCTGTGCACGATCCCTGGGGTGGTCAAGCACATGGGTGAGATCATTTCGATGATCGCGAGTGGCTTCGAGAAGCACGTCCCGAAAGAGGACGGCGGATACTACGGCCGCCTTATGCCAAAGGGGTTGTCGTACGGCGCGATCCGCGAGAGCATCGCTGCCGCGCGAGAGGTCAATAAGACCCGCCGATCGACGTATTCAGGGGTCGGGCGGCGTGAACTGCTGGCGATGCTGGGCGGCCTGGTGCGTTCACAGGCGCCCAACCATGATCCGCAGCACGAGAGATTGCCTGAGTTCGCGGCTGGATGGTTCAAAAAGTACGAGGAAGACCCCAACGTCGCTGCGCGCTGGTATTCCGTCGGCGTTGGCTTGCCGGCCCCGACCGTTCCTCGAATCCGTCAACTGGGTGCCTCGGGGCAGCCCATAACTCATGTTGAAGAGGAGCGGTCATGACTTTGAACCCTGAGACCGATATCCGTTATCTCAATAAGGATCTCACTCGGCGGGCGTTGCGCTTGGTGCTCGATAAGACTACTGACATGGCAGCCGACGTGCTGCACGTTCCGCTGCGCTATTACAACGACCCCAAGCTCACCGAGATCGAGCAGACCCAACTTCTGCGACGCACACCGTTGGCGGTGCTGCCCAGTGCCCAGATCGCAAGGACCAACGACTACGTGGTGCGCTCAGTGATGGGCATTTCGCTGCTGATCACTCGTGACAAGTCCGGCCAGTCGCACGTGTTGCTGAACTACTGCCGCCACCGGGGGGCGATGCCGGCCTGCGGATCGGGCACCGCCGGCCGATTCACCTGCCCCTATCACGCCTGGACCTACACCAACACCGGCGAACTGTCCATGATGCCCGGCAAGTCCGGCTTCCACGGAATCAATCCGCGTGACTACGGGCTCGTTGAGCTACCCAGCCAGGAACGCTACGGCTTCATCTGGGCGGTCCTCACCGCCGACGCTGACATCGACGTCGATGCCCACCTAGGCGCACTCGGACCGCAGCTGGCTGAACTGGATTACGCCTCATTCGGCTACCACGACCACCGCGAGTTCGAATCCGAAGTGTCCTGGAAAGGAGCGCTGGAAGCGTTTGGCGAGGGTTACCACTTTCCCTTCGTGCATGGCGAAAGCCTGATCGGCATGAACGCCCTACCCAACACCGCCGTCTATGACGAATACGATCGACATCACCGACTTGGCTTCCCCTTCAAGTGGATTACCAACCTCGAAACCGATCTCGACGGCTCGTGGGACGTCCGCGACAACATGGGCGTCATCTACTGGATCTACCCCAATCTCATCCTGGCCAACAGCAGCGTCGGCGTGGAAATCATCGACATACTGCCCGCCGGCTCACCCACTCGCTGCACCGTGCGCCACACCTGGCTGGCCCGCGTCCCCGCCATCAACGACGATATGCGGGCGGGCTACGACACCATCTACGACGCCGTACACGCCGCCGTGCGCGACGAAGACTTCGCCATGCTGCCCCAATGTGGCCAAGGCGTACGCCACGGCCAACACGATCACATGATCATCGGCCGCAACGAGGTCGCCGTCCAACACATGATCAGAGTCTTCGCCCACCAACTCGATGTCGCCCTCGAGCCACCGCAACCCGGCGTTTCGATATAACCTCCGGTGCAATAGAACCGGGACGCCGCGGCATTATCGTGATGCCGATTGCTTGGGGTGGTGCACGCCACCGAGCACCGCCTGCCGAATGCGGCCGTCGGGGATCGATGCCCAGAACCGTGGTGGGCCATGGCGGTTCGCGCCTATGCGCCGCGACGACGAGCCCGGTCGCCTGCGGAGTAGCGCAGCAGGGCGCCCACTCCTTCGGCGGGTGCCATCAGCTGACCGGCCCGGACCAACGAGGCGCCCACCGCGATGGCGTTGAAAGGCAACGCCTCGTCGGCCCTTGCCACCCGTGCCACCGGTTCGCCGAGTTCGGACAGCGCGTCGGCGTTGGCCGCGATGGTGGTCAGTGCCTTGCCGGTGACCACAGTGGCATCGCCGAGCTCGCCGACGATCAGCGTGTCGACGTTGCCGTCGCGAAGGGCCCGGCAGGCATCGGCAAGACCTTCGGTCGCCCGTCCGGATCCGCGGCCGATCTCCGCTTCGAATCGTTGGGCCAGGGCGGACATCTCGATGCCACGACGCCGGGCGAACTCCTCGCCCGTCAGCTCGCTCATCTCTTCGTCGTCGCAATGGCTCTTGCGGGTCCCGGCATGCAACTCCGACACGCGTTCGGAGACCCGCTCGGGTAGTTCGGCAACCAGATCCGCGAGCGAACGCACTTCCCCGCACAAGAACACCACTTCGGGATCCGCGTCGTCCACCAGGCGCGTGAGTTCGTCGGCGACCGCACGGCAATTCATTCGAATGGCTTCCTCGGTCGTGTGCTGAAAGTCGCCGTAGCCGTTCCAACCGGCGGTCGTCGGCTTGTGCACCGGATAGCCCCCGCCCTCAACGCTTTCGGAGCTGACGGCACCGCCCCGGTACAGGCTGATGTCCGCCCCGGTACGGTCGATCGCGGCGAACACGTAGGTGGGGCGCCGAATTTCCGAATCGATCAACGGCACGAGGTAGGGATACTCCGACACCCGAATCACCGTGGCCGGCGGCGGGTTGATCAGGTGCTCGTTGATCAGTACATGTTCGGCGGTCGCGATCACCGCGCGGCCGCGCCGTCCGACGGCAGGTCGATGATGCAGCACCGCATCCTCGAGCATGCCGACGATTGCCCCGTCAGCGCCCATCTCGTGCAGATGCTGACGGATGCCGTTCCATTTCGCTTCGAGCTGCTCGGCGGCGTCCAGGGTGTCGTGCGAGTCGTCGAAATATACCGAGGCGAATGGGCCTTTTACTTTTACCAGCCACCTGAGGCGATCTGATTGCATGCCATCCCTCTCCACTGTTGCCATTGCCGATATCCGCCCACCGTATGGACGGTGGACATAAATCCACGAGAGTCGTTAGCCCCCAGCGCCGGGTCTTAGGTCCCGGGCGGAAGGCCTGGTCGTCAACGCTCGTAGAGGGCATCGAGGCGGTCGGAGAATTTGTCGATGACCGCCTTCCGGCGCAGTTTCATGCTCGGTGTCAGATCACCCGACTCAACGGTCAGTTCGCGGTCGGCGATCGTGAACTTCTTGATCTGTTCCCATCGATTCAGTTCGGTGTTCAGGGCGTCGAGGTATCCGGCGATCAGCTGCTGTGTCTTGTCGTCACGCGCAATCTCGGCGAAGGACTTGCCCGCCAGGTCGTTCTTGTTGGCCCAGTCGGTGATCGCCTCGCTGTCGAGGCTGACCAGGGCGACACAGTAGGGCTTGCCCTCGCCGTAGACCACCATCTCGCTCACGTACGGGCATGAGCCTTTGAACCGCGCATCGATCGCCGACGGCGCCACGTACTTGCCCTGGGAGGTCTTGAACATGTCCTTCTTGCGGTCGGTGATCCGCAAAAATCCGTCGGGGTCGACCTCTCCGATGTCGCCGGTGTGGAACCACCCGTCTTCATCCAGCGCCTCGGAGGTGGCGTCCGGCAGGTCGTGGTAGGCGGTCATCAGGCCCGGGCCTTTGAGCAATACCTCGCCGTCGTCGGCGATCTTCACGTCGGTGGCGGGGAATGGCCAGCCCACGGTCCCGAGCCGATAAGCGTTGGGGCGGTTGATGAATGATGCCGCCGCGGTCTCCGTCAGCCCGTAGCCCTCGAGCACGATGATGCCCACGGCGTCGAACCACTGGGCGACGTCGCGGTCCAGCGCGGCGGCGGCGGAGACGAAGAACCGCAGACGTCCGCCGAACCGCTCGCGGATGTTGGTGAACACCAGGCGGTCGGCCACCTTGTAGGCCAGCGATGTCGCAAGCGAGGGCTTTGTACCGGTCTGCCGGGCTTCCGACACCTTGACACCGACCTTGATCGCCCAGTCGAACATCATTTTCGTGAGTCCGCCCTGTTCGGCGATCATGTCCTGGACGCGGGCATGCGCCTTCTCGAAGATGCGTGGTGCCGCGCCCATGATGGTGGGCCGCAGGGCGGCCAGGTTATCGACGATCCGCTCGACGCGGCCGTCGATGGCGGTGGGAAAGCCGATCTGCAGGGGCAATGCGAGCATCACCTTGCCGAACGCGTGCGCCAGTGGCAGCCAAAGGAAATTCAGGTCGGTGGGGCCGAGGATGTCCAGCGAATCGATGGCCGCGGCGGTGTACGTCCACGCGCCGTGCGTCAGCCGCACACCCTTAGGCCGCCCGGTGGTGCCGGAGGTGTAGATGAGGCTCGCCAGGTGATCGGGGCCGACGGCTGCGACCCGCTCGTTGACGGCGTCGGGTGAGTCCGCGAGCAGTTGCTTGCCCAACAGATCCAGGTCGGCGAGGGTGATCACCCAGTCGCCGTCGCCGTTGCCGTCGATGACGACGACCTTGCTGACGTCGGGCAGTTCGGCCCGGTGTTCGATCAGCTTGTCGAGCTGGGCCTGGTTTTCGGCGACCACCACCCGGCTCCCGGAATTGGCGACGATATACGCGACATCGGCGGCGTTCGTCGTCGGATACACGGTGGTGGTGGCGGCGCCCGCGCACATGATCGCGAAATCGACGAGCACCCACTCGTAGCGCGTCGCCGAGGCGAGCGCCACCCGGTCCTCATGCTCGATGCCCAGCGCGATCAGACCCGCGGCGAGATTGCTGACGCGTTCACCGACTTGCTGCCAGGTCACGCTCGCCCAGGTGTGGTCCTGCGGGTAGCGGAAGGCCTCCGCGTGCGGGGTGGCGGCGACACGGTTGACGAACATCTGTGCCACCGAGGGCGCGCGGTTTTCAATCTTGCGGAAATCGGGCCTCTCCATTGAGGCCAGTGGTGCTTTCATAACGCGATCCATTGCTCCCGAAACGTTTACCGATGACATAGGCGAACCGGTATACCGTTCGATCCTGCGGAGCGCGGTGGCTACTCGGTAGTGACGAAAGTCATGTGGGGATCGGCAAACGTCCCCGGGGCACGGGCCCCTGTGCCGGCCGTCAGTCGGCCAGGGCTATCTCGATGGAGAGGCACTCGCCGAGGGCGTGTGCCGCGGACCAATCGCCGCCTTCGACCGCGCGCTCCAGGTCGTCGACCAAGGGGCTGTGGGCGCCGAGCTCCGCCAACCAAGCGGACACGGTCGCGGGTATCTGATGGGCGGGCACTCGGGCAACATGTCCCTCGTGGAGGCGATCGGTCAGCTGATAGATCGCGGCCGTCGACCTGCGCTGCGACCAATGCGGCCGCCACTTCGCTGTATTCATGTTCCCTCCCCGCTAGCCTTAGCGATCTATCCGACCAGCCCTAGAGGTCCGGCCGTAGAGGCCAACAGCACGACTATCGAAAGGCTTTGGTCTTCCTTCCGGCCTGCCGAAGTCCCAGTCCGACAGGGTCTTTTGTCACTACCGTCACCTACTTACTTCTCCGGCGATGGCGGTGCAGGTCGCGTACCGTACATCGGGGAGGGTGCATCGCCACGTTACTCGTTTCGGGCGCACCGGATTACGAAATTGGCGAGATGACCGATTTAGCAATGGATTCGCAATCGGGGCGTGATTCGGGCCGCAGTCTCGGGCTGACGGGCAGGCCGGCGTGAGTGCTGTCGGCGCCGAGGAGCTGGCGGCGCTTCCGGTGTTCGCCGACATTGCGGCGGAGGACCTTACGGCGCTGGCCGCTCTGCTCGAGCCCCTGCACGCCGCACCCGGGGAGGTCCTGATGCGGCAGGGGGAACGAGCGGAGTCCTTCGCGATCATCGCGTCCGGTCGAGTCGTGGTGAGGCACGTCGGTCCGAAGGGCCGGGTCATGACCACCGAGCTGTCATCCGCGACGATCGTCGGCGAGATCGCGTTGCTGCGGCGCGCGACCAGAACGGCGACGGTGACCGCGCGGGAGGACGTGCACGGCTATACCGGATACAGCGCGGCCTTCGACTGCATGCTGGCCATGCCGGCGATCGCCGACCGGATGCTGCGCACCGCGCGGCAGCGGTTGGCCGCGTACATCGCCCCCATCCCGGTGTCGTGCAGGGACGGCGCCCCGCTCTTGCTGCGGCCCGTCCTGCCCGGCGATGCCGAGCGGTTCAAGAGCAGCGGTTCCTTCTCGAAGGAGACGCTGTACCGGCGGTATCAAGGTGGCACCCCAACCGACGCGCGCCTGACGTATCTGTTCGAGGTCGACTATGTGGACCACTTCGTCTGGGTCGTCACCAACGGCCCGGCGGGGCCGGTCGTCGCCGATGCCCGCTTCGTCCGGGATCAAGACGACCCCGTCTCGGCAGAGGTTGCGCTGACCGTGGCGGACGGCTACCAGGGGCGCGGGATCGGTACGCTGCTGCTCGGCGCACTGGCGGTCGCGGCCCGCGTCGACGGCATCAAGCGCTTCCATGGCCGCGTGCTCTCCGAGAATCCGTCCGCGCGCGCGTTGGGCGAAAAGGTGAACGCGTGTTGGGAGCGCGAGGAACCGGGCGTGGTCACCGCGACGGGGGAGATACCGCGCTTTCGCGATCTGCCCCTCGATCGCGGTGTGTACGAGCAGATTCGGCAGGTGGCCCGCCAGGTGATCCAGGCATTCGACTAGCGGACGCAAGTGACAAATGCCCCGCCATCTGATGGCTTTGCGCCCTTATCGGAAGGCCGGAATCGGCCGCAGCATAGGACCTGCTTGCTAGTCGAAGGAGTCGCGCCGACCGATGGCACACCAAGAATGCGCTCCTCCCGTCCTCGCGCTGGTGCGTGGCCTCGTCGAAGAGGTTCACTCGCAGGCCACGCCACCCTCGGTGACGCTTGACAGCTCCTTCGACAACCTGGGCATCGGCAGCCTGGAACTGGCGGAATTGTTGCTGCGCGTGCAGGACGAATTCGGGGTGGCGCTGCCGCCCCACACCCTGGCCAGCGCGGAGACACCGCGCGACCTGGTGGCGGCGCTCAACCCGGTCCTGGGTCGGGGTCACGCCGCGGTGCGCGCGGACCGTGGCGTCGTCTCGCTTCCGGCCACCGCATCGTCCGCGCCGGCGCCCGAATCAGCGCTGACCGTCAACGACGCCCTCAACTGGCACGTCGGTGCGACCCCGGGCCGCATCCACCTCCGGATCCTCGACGATGCGGGTGACCCCCGGAACAGCACCGACATGACCTATGCGGATCTGCACCGCGAGGCGGCCGCGGTGGCGGCCGGACTGATCGCGCACGACGTCATGCCGGGTGACGCTGTCGCGATCATGCTGCCGACCTGCCGGGCGTATTTCGTGACATTCGCCGGCGTGGTCCTCGCCGGCGCGGTGCCCGTCCCGGTCTACCCGCCCGCGCGGCCGTCTCAGCTGGCGGACCACCTGCGTCGCACCGCCGGCATCCTCGCCAATGCACGCGCCACGATGCTCGTCACGGTGCCGGAGGCCGTCGCCCTGGGCCACCTGTTGCGCTCGAACGTCGAAAGCCTGCGTCATGTCCTCGTTCCCGAATCTCTCACGCACGCAGGCGAACACGCACCATCATCGCTTCCCAGGCCGCGGACTGACGACCTGGCGCTGGTGCAGTACACCTCCGGCAGCACCGGGCAGCCCAAAGGGGTCGCGCTGAAGCACCGCAACCTGCTCGCCAACATCCGGGCGATGGGTCGCGCCGCGGCGGCGACCGGGTCGGACACGTTCGTCAGTTGGCTGCCGCTGTATCACGACATGGGTTTGATCGGTGCATGGTTGGGCAGCTTGTACTTCGGCGTCCCGCTGGTCGTGATGAGCCCGCAGGCGTTCCTGATCCGCCCCTCGCGATGGCTGTGGGCGATCCATGCCAACCGTGCCACCATGTCGGCCGGCCCGAATTTCGCCTATGAACTCTGCCTGTCGAAGATCCGCGACGAAGAGATCGAGGGACTCGATCTCAGTTGCTGGCGGCTTGCCTACAACGGCGCCGAACCGGTGAGCGCCGCCACCATCGAACGTTTCGGTGATCGCTTCGCCCCGTACGGGTTTCGCCGGGAAGCGATGACACCGGTCTATGGGCTGGCCGAGTCGTCGGTGGGGCTGGCGTTCCCCCCACTGAACCGAGGGCCGATCATCGACCGGATTCGCCGAGACACCTTCGTCAGGTCCGGGCAGGCCGAGCCCGCCAAGCCCGGGGAGCGGGACCTTCGATTCGTCGCCTGCGGCCGACCCCTGTCCGGGCACGAGATCCGGATCGTCGACGCGGCCGGCAACGAATTGGGTGACCGCCGTGAGGGGCGGGTGGAGTTCCGCGGTCCGTCGGCAACCGCAGGCTATTTCAACAACCCGGCGGCGACGCGCGCACTGTTCCACGACGCCTGGCTCGACACCGGCGACCTGGGGTACACGGTCGAGGCTGACCTGTACGTCACCGGCCGGATCAAGGACATGATCATCCGGGCCGGACGCAACCTGCACCCCGCGGAACTGGAAGAGGCGGTGGGCAACATCCAAGGTGTCCGCAAGGGCTGTGTGGCGGTATTCGCCTCTCCCGATCCCTCCGGTGGCCCCGAGCGACTCGTGGTCATGGCCGAGACCCGAGCGATTCGAGACGACGCGCGCGCCGCGTTACGCTCCGAAATCGCGGCCACTACAGTCGATCTGCTCGGGGTAGCGCCCGACGATGTGGTGCTGGCGCCACCGCGCACCGTACTCAAGACTTCCAGCGGCAAGATCAGGCGGGCCGCCAGCCGGGCCCTCTACCACTCCGGCAAGATCGGTGCGCGACCACGGGCGTTGTGGTGGGAACTGGCACGGCTTCGCCTCCGCGGCGCGATGCCTTCACTGCGCCGCGTTCGTCGCGCGGCGGGCGACGTGGCCTTCGCCGGCTACGCGTGGGCGGTGTACACGATCCTCGGGCTGGCGGTTGCCGCCTCGCTGCTGCTGCTACCGCGGGCGGATTGGCGTTGGCGGGTGGCCCGCGCCGCGGTCCGGTTGCTGGCTCGCCTCACGGGGACGGTGATCACCGTGGATGGCCTCGACCGCTTCCCGGCAGGCGCGTCGATTGCGGTGGCCAACCACCCCAGCTGGATCGATCCGCTGGCACTGGCGTCGGAAATGCCGCAACGGTTTCACTTCGTCGCCGCCGAAGTCCTTGAGCATCAAAGCATCAACGGATTCGTGCTCAGGCGGCTGGGCCACCAGTTCGTGGAACGTCACGAGCGTGAACACGGCGTGGCGGACACCGACCGGCTGGCCGACCTGGTGCGGGCCGGCCAGTCGCTCGTGATCTTCCCGGAAGGCCGCCTTGCCCGCGCCCCGGGGTTGCGCCCGTTTCACATGGGCGCCTTCGTAGTGGCCGCCCGAACCGGCGTGCCCGTCACGCCGGTGGGGATTCGCGGGACCCGGACGATTCTGCGCCCAGAACACCATTTCCCGCGCCGCGGAGCGATCGACATTGCGGTGGGGGAGCCGATCATGCCCTCGGGCGACAGCTGGACCGCTGCGGTCGAATTGCAGCACGCCGTGCGGAACGCCGTCCGGGTGCTATCGGGGGAGTCGGACGTCGAATAGCCTGCGGCAGCGGTCTATTCGTCGTGCTTGCTTACGGCCTGACCGGCGCTGCGCACCACGTTGCGGAAGAATTCGATGCGGGCGGTGACCA
This sequence comes from Mycobacterium sp. 852014-50255_SCH5639931, assembly GCF_001665605.1. GTDB lineage: Bacteria > Actinomycetota > Actinomycetes > Mycobacteriales > Mycobacteriaceae > Mycobacterium > Mycobacterium paraffinicum. Next base: position 43,127 of record NZ_LZSV01000035.1, on the reverse strand, counting down.
GGTCGTCGGCCAGGTCCAGCGCGGCGTCGACGACGGTCTTGCGTCGCGACTGCTCGGGGAGCACCGGACTGATCTGGTCGACGAACTTGCGGACGGCCTCGATGGCGTGCTTGCGGCCGGATTCGACGGATTCCAGCACGTCGTCGGAGAGTTCGGCCCAACGTGGCTCGGTCTTGTGCGGTGCTTCGGTCATGATCTCACTCCTAATCGACAAGGGGTTTTTCGGAGATACTTGTGACGGCTCCGAGGTTACGACCGGCCAGACATCGGCGCGAGTGACAAAAGACCTTTCGCGCCCGGTCATACGGCCCAGACCGGCCGCCCGCCCTCGGCTTGCCGGCCAAGGACTTTCGCGGCCCCGACCGGGCCGTAAGTCCCTAACACGACGATTTCAGCGCCTGCTAATTTGCCACCATGGCGGTACCAACCAACAACGGCGCTTCACGACGCCCGGGCGCTTTGCCGTTGACCCCGCCCGGGGGCGTCGGCCTGGGCAGTGCCGTCAAACCGTTCACGAGCACCGGTCGATATTTCGCCGAGTCATGGCGCGAATACCTCGGCCAAGCCCCTGACGAGCTTCCGATCGCGCGACCCACACTCGCCCTGGCGGCCCAGGCGTTCCGCGACGAGGTCGTCCTGATGGGTCTGAAGGCGCGGCGCCCGATCAGCCGCCCCGAGGATTTCGAGCGCATCACGAGCGAGGTGGCCGCGGGGCTGAAGTTCTATGGCGATCGGGGATGGCTCACTAAGCCGAGGCGATTTTTCGGCACGCCGCCGCCACTTTCGGACGTCACGGTGCGAGAGGTCAAAGGGGGGAGGCGTTCCTTCCACCGCATCTTCTTCGACAGCGGATACCGGCCCCGGCCGGGTGAACCCGGTGCACAGCGGTGGATGGGCTACACCGCGAACGACCGCGAGTACGCCCTGTTGCTCCGCCATCCGCAACCACGCCCATGGCTGGTGTGCATCCACGGAACCGAAATGGGTCGGGCCGCGTTGGATCTCGCCTTGTTCCGGGCCTGGCGGTTACACGAAGACCTCGGGTTGAACGTCGTCATGCCGGTCCTGCCGATGCACGGCCCCCGCGCCCGGGGCCTGCCGAAGGGTGCGGTGTTTCCGGGCGAGGACATCCTCGACGACGTGCACGCGACTGCGCAGGCGGTGTGGGACATCCGGCGGTTGCTGTCCTGGATACGCCGAGAAGAGCCGGAATCGCAGATCGGGTTGAACGGTCTGTCGCTGGGCGGCTACATCACGGCGTTGGTCGCCAGCCTCGAAACCGGGCTCACCTGCGCGATTCTCGGCGTCCCGGTCGCAGACCTGGTCGGGCTGCTGAGTCGGCACTCCGGGCTTGGCCCCGACGATCCGCGCCGCCGGACGATCGAAGCCGCCGAGCCCATCGGGCGGATGACGTCGCCGCTGTCGCTCGCTCCGCTCGTGCCTATGCCGGGCCGCTTCATCTACGCCGGCGTCGCCGATCAGGTCGTGCATCCACGCGAGCAGGTGGTCCGCCTGTGGGAACACTGGGGGAAACCGGAGATCGTTTGGTACCGCGGCGGTCATACCGGCTTCTTCCGTGCGCGACCGGTACAGCGGTTCCTCGAGGCTGCGTTGCAGCAGTCGGGCCTATTGGATGGGGCGGTGCCCCGGCGCGACCGCCCCGCCTAGTCGCGGAGGTGGAGAATGAACCCGCTGGATCCGCTGGACGCGGCGATGATGACCGCGGAGTGGGTGTCCAACCCAATGCACGTCGGTGCCGTGCTGATCCTGTCGCCGCCTGACGGCGCCGGGCCCGACTACGTCGACGAACTGCACCGGAAGACGCTGGGCGGGAACGACCCGATCGATCCGAGGCTCCGCAGGTATCCGCATCGCGGTGTGGAGACCGGTGGCATGTGGGTCTGGCGGCACATGGATTCCGTTGATGTGAGCCGACATTGCCAGCGCCGCACGGTGTCCGGGGATGGGTTCTGGAGGCTGATCGGGGAGCTGGACGCGATGCGCCTCGACTGGAGCCGGCCGATGTGGATGTCGTATCTGATCGACGGCCTCGACGGGGGCCGCTTCGCGTTCTACATCAAGGTGCATCACAGCGTGACCGATGGGGTGGCCGGTTTTCAGATGATCACCGACGCGCTCAGCAGTGATCCCGACCGCCGGTCGATGCCGCCGTTTTACGCCGATTGCCGTCCCGAGCCCTCGCCGCCGGCTTCGGCCGGGTTGGTGTCTCGTCTGGTCGCGCCGCTGCGGTCGCTGACCGGTGCGGCGGCGTCAAGTGCGGGGCTGATCGGGCGGGTGGCCACCGGCGAGGTTGCGACGGTGCTGGATGCCCTGGTCGGGCACACCACGGTGCTGCCCCTGGGGGCGCCCTACACCCGGTTCAACGGCCGCGTGGGTCCCGAGCGCGCGGTCGCCGCGGGCAGCTGGGCGAAAGATCGCATCCAAGCCGTGCGGCAGGCGGCCGGCGTGACCGGCAACGACGTGCTCACAGCGATGGCGGCCGGCGTGGTGCGCCGCTGGCTGACTGATCGCGCGGAACTGCCCAACCGGTCACTGGTGGCCGCCTGCCCCATCACGGTGCGCGACCCCGAGCATGAGGCACGAAACGATCAGCACGGCAACAGGTTTGGGCTGTGGATGTGTCCGCTGGGCACCAACCTGGATGACCCACTGGCCCGGCTGAACGCGATCCATCGATCCATGTCCGAGGGCAAGCACTGGGTGGCCAAACGGGGAGCGGCGGCGTCACTGCTGACGAACGCCGGCAGCATCGCAGCGACGGCAGTCGGCCCGCTGCTGCCGTTCACGCCGAAAATCCGGACCGGATACAACCTGCCGATTTCCCATGTTCGCGGACCGGTAGCCGAAATGTATTGGAACGGCGCTCGAATCGAGGAGATGTATCCGGTGTCGACGGTCTACGACGGTCACGCGCTCAACATCACGACATGCGCGTACGCCGACCGGATCGGGTTCGGCTATGCCGCGGGCCGCGACGTGGTGCCCGATATCGAGACGCTCATCCCGTGGACCGAGGAGTGCCTGGCCGAGCTCGAAGCGGCAGTAGGCGTTGCCGACTGAGCACCGGCGCCAGGGGCCGCTGTCGCAATCAGCCTCGCGCCCGCTGCGAGGCGCGGCCGACGTGGGCCATGATGCGTTCCAGGACGGTATTGGCCAGGTCGCCGTCGTCGGCAACACGCGACAGGCCGCGGCGCCGCAGGAACGTGTCGAGGCGTCGATCGGGGGACCAGTCGGCATAGATCGGGCCGAGATACCGCGATTGCAGGAATTCCGAAGCCAGGATGTCCACGTCAGAGTCGGTCAACGACAACGTTGGAATACCGCCCATAGCCGCCATGCTCCTTCGTTCAGCCGCAACCGCACCAGCCAAGTTACGTCAGACGTCGCCATTATTCCGTCACGCGCAGATTGCGGATAGGGCCCAAAGTCATCACCGGAGCCGGCGCCCGCAACAGCCGTGGTGGGCCCGGGCGACGCTGCCCGGGCCCCGCTTCTGCCGACTATTTCGCGGCGATCTTTACGTGCTTCTCCTCGGGCGCGGGCTGTGAGACCGGCACCGAGACGGTGAGGATGCCTTTGTCGTAGGTGGCCTTGATGTCGTCCTCGTTGGCGTTGGACGGCAGCGATACGGTGCGGACGAACGAGCCGTAGGAGAACTCCGATCGGCCGTCGAACTCCTTTTTCTCGCTGCGCTCGGCCTTGATGGTGAGCTGACCGTCGCGGACGGTGATATCGACGTCCGTGGCCGGGTCGATGCCGGGAATCTCGGCGCGCAGCTCGTAGCGGCCGTCGACCATCTCGTCTTCCAACCGCATGAGCCGGGTGTCGAACATCGGACGGATTCCGGCGAACGACGGGAACGCCGAGAAGAAGTCCGCGAACTCGGGGAACAGCATGTGCGGCTTCTGCGTCGCAGGCAGTGTGCTGGTCATTGTTTTCTCCTGGGATGTCTGTTGTCTGAAACGGACGTCTTCGATCCGACCACGCGAGGGGCCACCACGGTAGGGACGGAAGTCCTTATCTCGTTTCGGGCTACGACTTTTGGGTGTGACGGGGATACTCGAACGATGGTCGGGACAGCGCGGTCCGCGCGGTGGCCGTCGAGCGTCAGGCGCCGGGACGGACGCCTGGTGCCTTTCGATGTGGGCCGCATCGAGACGGCGATCGCTCGGGCCGCGCGGGAGGTCGGACGCCGCGACCCGGACTTGCCCGGCGGGCTGGCCAGGTCGGTGGCCGATGCGCTTGCGGGTCAGGCCCGCAGCGCAATTCCGAGGGTCGAGGAGATCCAAGATGTGGTCGAGGCGCAGCTGGCCGCGGCCGGCCTGGACGACGTTGCCCGCGCTTATGCCGTGTACCGCAGCCACCATGCCGAATTGCGTGCGACCAAAGAGCTGATAGGTGTGCGCGACGAACTCAAATTGAGCGTGGCCGCCGTGACGGTGCTGGGCGAGCGCTATCTGCTGCGCGACGACCGTGGCAGGCCGATTGAATCAACCGGCGAAATGATGGACCGCGTCGCGAACCACGTCGCGCGGGCCGAAGAGCGGTTTCAGTCCGGGTCCTCGGCGGTGTGGGCCCAACGGTTTTCGGCGCTGCTGCGTGACCTCGAGTTTCTACCCAACTCGCCGACGCTGATGAACGCTGGCACCGAATTGGGGCTGCTTTCCGCGTGTTTCGTTCTGCCAGTGGCTGATTCGCTGCGCTCGATCTTCACCGCGCTCGCGCAGAGCGCGGACATACACCAGGCGGGTGGCGGGACCGGCTACGCGTTCACCCACCTGCGACCCGCCGGCGATTCGGTGGCCCGTACCGGCGGGACGGCCAGCGGACCCCTCTCGTTCCTTCGGCTGTTCGATTACGCCGCCGCGGTGATCTCGATGGGTGGCCGCCGACGCGGTGCGTCGATGGCGGTGCTCGACGTATCGCACCCCGACATCTACGACTTCGTCACCGCCAAGTCCCGCTCGGCGAGCGAGCTCAACCAGTTCAATCTGTCGGTGGGCGTGACGGACCGATTTCTGCGCGCCGTCGGGCGCGGCGGCAGCCATCGGCTGGTCAACCCGAGGACGGGCACGACGGTCGCGACGGTGCCCGCGGCCGATCTGTTCACCGCGATCTGCGAGGCCGCACATCAGTGTGGCGACCCCGGACTGGTGTTCCTCGACACGATCAACCGCGCCAATCCGACGCCGGCGTCGGGCCGGATCGAGGCCACCAACCCGTGCGGGGAAGTCCCGCTGTTGCCCTACGAGTCGTGCAACCTGGGTTCGATCAACCTTGCCCGGATGGTCAGCCGCGGCGGCATCGATTGGGATCGGCTCACAGCGGTGACGGAACTGGCCGTGCGCTTCCTGGACGACGTCATCGACGTCAGCCGCTTTCCCTTCCCCGAAGTCGAAGCGGCCACCAAGGCCACCCGCAAGATCGGGCTGGGCGTCATGGGCCTGGCGGAGATGCTGGCCGGCTTGGGCATTCCGTATGACAGCGAGCGCGGAGTTCGCCTGGCCGGCCGGATCGCCCGCACCGTCAACCAGGTCGCACATGGCGCATCCGAGCGGCTGGCTGAGGAGCGTGGACCGTTTCCGGCCTTCCCGGAAAGCCGCTTCGCGGGCTCTGCGCCACGGCGCAACGCCCAGCTCACCTCCATCGCGCCGACCGGCACCATCTCGTTGATCGCCGGGACCAGCGCGGGCATCGAGCCGATGTTCGCGATCGCCTACGTCCGGGCCGTCATCGGGCGACGCCTGCTCGAGGTCAACCCGTGTTTCGACCGGCTCGCCCGCGACCGCGGTTTCTACCATCCCGACCTGATCGCCGAAATCGCCCGGCACGGCGGCGTGCGCGCGGACCGACACGTCCCCGCCGAGGTTCGGGCGGCGTTTCCCACCGCCGGGGAGATCACCCCGGATTGGCACCTGCGGATGCAGGCCGCGGTGCAGCGGCACGTCGACGCCGCGGTGTCCAAAACCGTCAACCTGCCGGCGGAATCGACCGTCGACGACGTCCGCGCGATCTATCTGGCCGCGTGGAAGGCGAGGGTGAAAGGCATCACCGTCTACCGCTACGGCACTCGGGCCGGACAGGTGCTCACCTACGTCGGCGCCGAGGAGGCCCTGCTTGCCGCCGACGCCACGTTCAGCGGCGGCTGCCTGGGGCGCCGGTGCGAATTCTGATCGTGTCCCACGCAGGCCGATTGGCCGCCCGCGCGGGGTCCTAGTGCCCTAGCGGCGGCCGCGGCGGCGCCCTACTTTCGAGCCAGAGACGGCAGTCGAACCGGCTCTGCTCAACGACTTTGGAGGTTTGACGTGCGCGACGCGATCCCAATAGGGCGGATCGCCGGATTTCCGGTGAACGTCCACTGGAGCGTGCTGGTCATCCTGTGGTTGTTCACCTGGAGCCTGGCCAGCACGCTGCCCGGAACCGTCAAAGGATATTCGCACGGCGCCTACTGGTTGGCCGGAGCGTGCGGCGCGCTGGTGCTGCTGGCGTCGCTGGTGGCGCACGAGCTCGCGCATGCCGTCGTCGCCCGCCGCGCCGGGGTGTCCGTGGGGAGCGTGACGCTCTGGCTTTTCGGCGGCGTGACCACCCTCGGCGGCGAGGCCAAGACGCCCAAGGCGGCCTTCCGGATCGCGATCGCCGGGCCGGCCACCAGCCTCGCGCTGGCCGCCGCCTTCGGCGGGCTGGTCGCGGCGCTGCATACCGTGCGCGCCGCTCCCATCGTGATCGGGGTCGCTTCCTGGTTGGCCGCCATCAATCTGCTGCTGGGCCTCTTCAACCTGTTGCCCGGCGCACCCCTGGATGGCGGCCGGGTGCTGCGGGCCATCCTGTGGCGCCGCCACGGGGACAGCGTGCGAGCGAGCATCGGCGCGGCGCACGCCGGACGGGTGGTCGCCTTCATCCTCATCGGGCTGGGGCTGGCCGAATTCTTGTTGGGCGGTGTGGTCGGCGGTGTCTGGCTGGCGTTTATCGGCTGGTTCATCTTCGCCGCCAGTCGCGAGGAGGAGACGCGGATATCGACCCAGCAGATGTTCTCCGGCGTACGCGTCGCCGACGCGATGACCGCCGGGCCGCATACCGCGCCCGGTTGGATCACCGTCGACGATTTCGTCCAGCGCTATGTGCTCGGTGACCGGCATTCGGCGTACCCGGTCGTCGACCGGAGCGGGGCCATCACCGGTCTGATCACGTTGAGTCGGTTGCGTGAGGTCGCGCCCGGCCAGCGCGCCACCGTCACCGTGGGGCAGGTCGCGCAACCGCTGCAAGAGGTGCCGTCAGGCACGCCGCAAGAGCCGCTGACCGCCCTGCTGGAGCGGATGGCACCGGCCGGTCCCCGCAGCCGTGCCCTGGTGTTCGACGGCGCGCAGGTGGTCGGCATCGTTACGCCCACCGATGTGGCGCGCCTCATCGAGGTCTATCGGCTCGCCCACCCAGAAGACGCGAAACCGGCGTCGGCGCAAAGCATTTAGTCGATGTCGCGCGGGGTCAGGGTTTGTGGGCGACGATTGCGACGGCGGCCAGTTGCTTGCGGTGCCGGCGGAACGTGCGGCGCATCGTGAGGACCCGCTTGCGGGCGTCCCGGTGGACCAGCACGTTGCGGGCGAACCGCAGCGCCCCGAGCAGCCCTTCGTCGGCGACCAGTCGGCGCGGCTGCAACAGGGCCATCGGCGCGGTCGCGACGTGGTCAACCACCAGCCCGTGGTCGGCAAGCAGCCCCGACCATTCCGCGACCGTCAGCGGCCGCGCGTTCACCTTGATCGCGCGCGCCAGCGATTGCCGGATGTCGGTGCTGACCTCCTCCGAGACGGTGTCCGGTGTGAGGGCCAATTCGTGGATCGCATACCGGCCACGCGGCCGCAGCACTCGCGACGCCTCGGCGACGATGGCGTGCTTGGTCGCGTCACCCTGCATGCTCAGCATCGCCTCCCCGATGACGACATCCGTGCTCGCATCCGGCAATCCGGTGGCCGCCGCGTCGGCGACCCGGACCGCGCCATTCTCGACGCCGAGTTCGGTGAGCACGCCGCGAACCACGTTGGCCGCGTCGGGATCCCCCTCGGCGCCGACGTACGACCGCGGGTGGCGGGCCAGGATCTCGGTGGCGGTGCGGCCCAGGCCGGGGGCCAACTCGACCACGTCGGCGCCGGCCACCTCGGCGCGGGCCAGCAGTGTGCGGGTGAGCTCGACGCCGCCCGGCCGAAGAACGCGTTTGCCGAGCCGGGCCAGCAGCCAATGGCCCGCGACGGCGTCGTCGGCGCGGCCCGCCGCGGGCAGGGGGGCCCGGGAATCGGGTTGTGGCTTGATCATCAGACCGCCTGCCGCGCAGGGTTTTTCAGAGGTGGCATTCCGGGTTCTCCCAAACGCTCTCGTTTTTACAAGCAATGTTGTGTAAACTCTAGCCCATGACGTACGTGATCGGGAAGCCATGCATCGACGTGATGGATCGCGCCTGTGTGGACGAGTGTCCCGTCGATTGCATCTACGAGGGCGGCCGCGCGCTGTACATACACCCCGACGAATGCGTGGACTGCGGCGCGTGCGAGCCGGTGTGCCCGGTCGATGCCATCTATTACGAGGACGACCTGCCCGAGGAGCTCAGACCGTACCTGGCCGACAACGAGGCGTTCTTCGCTGAAACGCTGCCGGGCCGCGACGCGCCCTTGGGATCGCCGGGTGGGGCGGCCAAGATGGGTCCGCTCGGTGTAGACACGCCTTTGGTGGCCGCTCAGCCGAGGGCTGACCAAGCGGAAGGAGCGTGAGGGTCCCGTGAAGTTGTCGCAGACGTCGATCGGGGAATCCGCCAGCCGCCGCCGGGCGGTCCTGCGGGTGTTGCGGGCGTCGCCCGATCCCATGAGCATCGCCGCCATCGCCGACGTGCTGGGCGTGCACCCGAATACCGTCCGCTTCCACCTCGACAGCCTGGTCGGTGACGGGCAGGTGGAGCACGTCGAGCTGGATCGCAAGGGGCCGGGCCGCCCGCCGCTGATGTTCCGCGCCGTCCGGCAGATGGACCGCGGCGGCACGCGGCACTATCGCCTGCTCGCCGAGATCTTGGCCGTGGCGTTCGCCGGAGAGCGCGACGCCGGTGCCAAGGCGTTGGCCGCGGGCCGGGCCTGGGGGCAAAAACTGGATGCCAGCCTGGAGGCGGTGCCCAGCGAACCCGCCAGCGCCGACGACGCCATCGACCACTTGGTCAACATGCTCGACGAGCTCGGCTTCGCGCCCGAACGCCGGGCGGCCGACGGGGAGCAACAGGTCGGCCTGCGGCACTGCCCGTTCCTGGAGTTGGCCGAAAATCGGACCGCCGTCGTGTGCCCGGTGCATCTGGGCCTCATGCAAGGCGCCATGGAGGCCTGGGGGGCGCCGGTGTCGGTCGATCGGCTCGACGCGTTCGTCGAACCGGATCTGTGCGTGGCGCACCTGGCGCCGCGGACCGCGGCCAAATGAGCACCGGGCCGGCGATCGCGGTTGCGGTCACCTTCGTGTGGCTCGGCATGGTGCTGGCGATCTCGTTCCTGGAAGCTCCGCTGAAATTCCGCGCGCCCAACGTGACGTTGCAGATCGGGCTCGGCATCGGGCGGCTGGTGTTCAGGGGCCTCAACACCGTCGAGGTCTGCTTCGCCCTGGTGCTCGTGGCGATCGTGGCCGGGGGCCCGACGACGATGGGCGTCACCGTCTCGATTTTCGTCGCGGCCGGCGCGCTGGCCGTGCAGTTGATCGCGGTGCGACCCCGACTGACCCGCCGCTCGGACAGAGTGCTCGCCGGGTCGGACGGTCCGCGCTCCCGAGCCCACTACGTGTACGTCGGCTTCGAGGTGGTCAAGGTAATCGCGTTGGTCGTGGCGGGGATACTGCTACTGACGGCCTGATCGTGTCCGTTCAACCGCAAAGGACTCAGCTATGGAATCGATCTCGTTGACCAGCCTCGCGTCCGAAAAGCTGGCCGAGGCCAAGGAATCGCACAGCGGGCGGGCCGCCCACACCATCCACGGTGGCCACAGCCACGAACTTCGGCAGACCGTGCTGGCTTTGCTTGGCGGCCATGAGCTTTCCGAACACGACGGCCCCGCGGAGGCAACGCTGCAGGTGCTGCAGGGCCACGTGCGCCTGACCGCCGGCGGTGACGCCTGGGAGGGTAGAACCGGCGACTATGTAGCGATCCCGACGGAACGGCACGCCCTGCTTGCGGTCGAGGATTCGGTGGTCATGCTGACCGTGCTGAAGACCATTCCGTCGGTTCACTAGCCGGATGCTTTCCACGCCCTGGTCAAGGGAGTTCGGGCTGCGGGTGCCGATCGTCAACGCGCCCATGGGCGGCGTTGCCGGGGGTCGGCTGGCAGCGGCGGTGACCGCGGCCGGCGGCCTGGGCATGGTCGGCATGGGCAGCGTCGCCACCAGGGAACTGCTGCAAACCCAGCTGCAGCACGTGCGGGGATCGTTCGGCATCGGCCTGGTCGATTGGGTGATGCGCACCGAGGCGGGGCTGCTCGAGGATGCCCTGGCCGCGCGGCCGGCTCTGCTGTCGGTCAGTTTCGGAACCGACTGGTCCTGGGTCGCCAAGGCGCACGACGCCGGGATCCCCACCGCCACACAGGTATACGACAGTGTGGGGGCGCGTCAGGCGTCCGACGCCGGCGTCGACATTCTGGTCGCCCGGGGGTCCGAGGGTGGCGGTCACGGTGAGACGAAGCTCGCGACGCTGCCCTTGCTCGACACCGTGCTGGACGCCGTCTCGGTGCCGGTCCTCGCGGGCGGCGGCGTCGCTTCGGCGCGCAGCCTGGCCGCCGTGCTGGCCGCCGGTGCGAGCGGGGCATGGGTGGGCACCCGCCTGGCCGCGTGTCCGGAGGCGCTCTCCGGCGACGGCAGCCGCCGCGCGCTGATCGCGGCCCGGGCCACCGACACAGCGGTCACCCGGGCCTTCGACGTCGCCCAGGCCCGGCCGTGGCCCGCGCGATTCCCGTCCCGGGTGCTGACCAACGACTTCGTCGAGCGCTGGACGGGTAAAGAGGACACGCTCAATCCGCAGGCCTGCGACGACCTCGCGGCCTCCATCGCCGCCGACGACCGCCGGGTCGCGCCCGTGGACGCCGGTCAGGGCGTCGGGATGATCCGCGACGATGCGTCGGTGGCCGAGGTGATCGACGAAATATGTTCGGGCGCACAGCGTTTGCTGAGCACCTGGGGCTCCTAGCGTCCGCCTAGCGGTCGCCGGGGGTGAGCACGACACAACAGCGGTCGGGCCCCGGGCACAGCTGGGCGTCGGGACCGTGCGGCGCGAGGGCATCGGCGACGCCGGTGATGAGCGCGTGGTTCATATTGCAGGCCAGTTCGGTCTGCTCCTGCGCGAGCGCGTGGAACGGGCAATTGGCGAGTTCGATCCTGCGGCCGACGGCGCGGGGTTCGTAGCCGTATCGGCTCAAGACCTTGACGGCGAACTTGAGTCCGGCGGCCGGGCTGGTGGGCCGGCGCGACGTGGCGGCGATGGTCTGCCCGTAGTCATGCGCGACCCCGTTGAGGAGCTCGACAACGGGCGCACCCGTGGAGGAGGACTCGGCAATTGCTTTCGCCATCAAGCGTCCCGCCAATTCGTACTCGCGCTGGGGGAGGCTGACCGCGATGTCGCGGCCCGCCCGGCGATAGAGCTTGGACGTCCGCCCCGCGCCCGGCCCGGATCGGCCGGTCACTCGCGCGTAGTCACTTTCCAGCAGGCCCTCGGCGGTCAACCGATCCAAGTGAAACTTGGCCTGGTGGTTCGCAATCCCAACCGCGTCGGCCGCCTGGTCGCGGCTCACCGGCGCCGGCTGGGCGCACACGAACCGGTAGAGCTCGCGGCGCACCGGGTCGGCGAGCGTCCCGATGCCGGCGGCGTCGCGTTCCAGGGAGTCGTCGTCCAAGTCAACAGCCATTTCTAACGGATAAAACTCTTGACGCTACAGTCTACAGGTTCTAACGTTCAAACTATTATCTGTTAGAAGGAGGAATCCATGAGCACCACCAACGCCACCCCACCGCTCACCGCCCAATTGAAGGACCCGGCGCTGTCGGCGTACTACGCCCTGCGCACCGTTTTCACCATCGCGCCCATAGTCTTCGGGCTGGACAAGTTCTTCAACGTGCTGACCCATCCGCATCACTGGAGCATGTACCTGGCCGGCTGGATCAACGACCTGGTGCCCGGGACCGCCGATCAATGCATGTATCTGGTGGGCGTCATCGAGATCGTGGCCGGCGTGCTGGTCGCCGTTGTGCCGCGATTCGGCGCATGGGTGGTCGCGGCGTGGCTGGCCGGGATCATCGTCGACCTCGTCACCGGGCCGGGCTTCTACGACGTGGCGCTGCGCGACTTCGGTCTGCTGGTCGGCGCCATCGCACTCGCCCGGCTGGCGCAGGGCGTGCACACCGGCAGCATCGGGCGCCGGTAACCGGCCGGCTCAAACCCCGCGCAGATAGCGTTTGGCGATGACGCGCTGGGCCACCGACACCACTGGCCCCGCGGCTTTACTCCACCAGGTCGCGGGCCGCGAGAACGCCGTCACCTCCGCGAACACCGCGGAGGTGACGGGGTCGCGCCGGACGACGAAGCGCTCCTCGCCGGACTCCGGATGTCCCGGCAACGTGCCGTAGGCGAATCCACGGATGTCGGGCTCGTCGACGACGTACACCACGCGGCATGGCGCGGGCAGAAAACCCATGCGCACCACCACAACTGTGCCGACCTCCGCGATGTCGGAGCTGGCCCGCACCCGCAGCCCGGCCCCGTGTTGCATGCCCCAGCGCATGACGGCGTCGGCGGCCCGCTCGAAGCGCTGCTGACCGGTGCCGATCTGACTCTCCGTGTGCAGGTGGCCGTATCCCGCGGGCAAGTTGCCGGATGCGGTCGCCCCCACCTCGGGATAGGTCAGCGGGAGTTCCTCGAGCGCTGCTAAGTCCACCCGCTCAGCTTGCCACGCCGAGATGCGCGGCGACATTTCCGGCGTACGGTCGTAAAAGTGACCGCACAAAACTCGAAAACTGTTGCAGAAGCGTCCGGAACCTTCACCCTCGGCGGCGACCTGACCATAAACCGGCTCGGGTTCGGCGCCATGCGCCTGACCGGCAAGGGTGTCTGGGGCCCGCCGTCCGACCGCGACGAATGCGTCCGCGTGTTGCGCCGCGCCGTCGAGCTCGGCGTGAACTTCATCGACACCGCGGACTCCTACGGCCCCTACATATCCGAGGACATCATTCGGGAGGCGCTGCATCCCTACGAGGGCCTGGTGATCGCGACCAAGGCGGGGCTGCTGCGCACCGGACCGGACGTCTGGATCCCGCTGGGCAACCCGAGCTATCTGCGCCAGGAATGCGAGATGAGCCTGCGGCGCCTGGGCGTCGACACCATCGACCTGTTCCAGCTGCACCGCATCGACCGCGACTTCCCGCTGGCCGACCAGGTGGGCGAGCTGCTGACGCTGAAGAACGAGGGCAAGATCCGCCACATCGGCCTGTCCGAGATCAACGTCGACCAACTCACGGAGGCCCAGCGAACCACCGAGATCGTGTCGGTGCAGAACATGTACAACCTGGCCGCCCGCGGCGCCGAACCGCTGCTGGACGCCGCGACCAGGCAGGGCATCGGCTTCATCCCGTGGTTCCCGCTGGCCGCCGGGCCGCTGGCCGCCCCCGACGGCCCGCTGCAGCGCATCGCCGGCGAGCACCACGCGAGCCCGTCGCAACTGGCGCTGGCCTGGTTGCTGAAACGGTCGCCGGTGATGCTGCCGATTCCGGGCACTTCGAAGGTGGCGCACCTGGAGGAAAACGTGGCCGCCGCCGAGATCACACTGACCGACGACGAGTTCGAAACCCTCTCGGCGGCCGGGGCTCAACAGACGGTCTGACCGCGCCGCGCCTTTCCCGCGCAATACGGTGTGCTGGTGGCGGAACATCAGCAGCACCGCGGCGGCGGGTTCAACCCGCCGGAGCCGACGACCAAGGGCGGGCCCGACTACGGCAGGTTCATCGATGCCGTGCGCACCCTGCAGGACCATGCCCGCGCCGTCGACGCGCCCGACGCGGTGATCACCGAGGCCGCCAACCTGCTGGACAAGGTGTCGACCCTGCTGACTCCGTTCGACGCCGACGAGTGGGCGTCCCCGTCGGGGCGCCGCATGGACCTGCCGATGCGCGGCAACATCCTGTCCGTGCCCATGAAGGCCCGCAAGACCGAGGACGGCCGCATCCAGGGGTCGGCCCGGTTCGCCCGGTTTCACCTGGGCCGCAACGGCGCCGTGCATGGCGGCTGCCTGGGCATGCTGTTCGACAGCGTGCTCGGGTTGACGTCCTCGGTGCTCACCGGGGGTCCCTACCAGCGCACGGCCTACCTGAAGATCGACTACCGCCACATCGTGCCGATCGAGAAGGAATTGCAGTTCGACGCCGGCATCGACCGGGTGGACGGGCGCAAGATCTTCGTCTCCGGCCGGTTGGCCGACGGCGACACGCTGCTGACCGAAGCCGACGCTCTGTTCGTGCGGCTCAAGCCGGGTCAGCCCTGACGGCCCAGCAGGCGCCACAGGTCGTCGGCGTCGGCGTCAATCGCCTCGAAGATGTCGTCACACCGCTCTTGGCCCCACACCGCAGGTCCACTCCCCAAAAGCTTTTCGCGGCTGACGGCGTCGGGACTGGTTTTCACATTGCCGGCTCCGCCGTGGGGAACACCGCATTCGGCCGCTAACTCCTGGCCGTCGCGCAACCTCACCCGCACCCGGGCCGGGAAAGTCATGGTGAACGCGTCAAGCGCTGCCGGCGCCCACAACTGTCCTGTCGCCGCTCGTCCGGCCGCGCCGACTCGGCCATCTCGCAGGGCGCGGAGCAGAGCGATGCCGTCGCCGAGGGCGAAGCGAACGCCCTTGTGTTCCCTGCGAGTTCGCCGGACGGCGCCGAGCAGCCGGCGGGTTGGCGTGCCGACTGTCATAGTGCGAACCGGAAGGAGCGGTGCCATCGCTTCGGCCGTCCGCAAGGTGAGCGACCAGTCGTGCCGCAACGACACCCGGGCGGCGACCTCGGCGAGTTCGCGGTGGTGGCCGGCCAGCCATTCCTCGTTGACTTCGTCCGGCGTGAGCCGGCCGGCAACAAGCGTGGCGGCAACGGTCCACGGGATCGAGAAGTTGATAGTCACCGGTGTGGGCACGCGCTCGGCCGTGTACCCGTGCGACATGGCATCCATCCCGCACGTCAGCACGCCCGCATCGACGACCACCGACGCGACCTCGTCGGGTGGCGGAGGCCCGAGTTCGTGCAGCGCGTCGACGGTCGTGTCGACATAAGCGCAGCCCGGATACCGCTTGACGCTCAGAGTCCGTGTCGCCCAACCGGTGCCGAGCCCACCCAGAAGTGCGGGCAGCGGCGCGTAGGAGAACGCATCGAAGAAGCCTTGCGGGTGGTCAAGGGCATCCAGGGGGCCGGTGACGCCGTTGGCGGCCAGACGGGCGGCCCGGACACCGGCCAGGGTCGGTTCCGCTGCCGTCAGCAGCTTCGAATCGGGGGCCATGAACCCCGGCACGGTGGCGCGCGGAGCCTGGTAGAGAGCAAGGGCCAGGGCATGCGCCAGCCGGCCCGCATCGAGTCCAAGCAGCCGCCCGGCGCCGACGGCCGCTCCGGCGGCATGCACGAACGACCACAACTGACCATTGAGCGGCCCGAGCAGGCAGGCGCCGCCCAGGCGGGCCTCGAGCTCGTTGGCCGCCACCTGGGCGGTTAGTTGCTCGGCCGCCGAGGCGCCGGTCTCGGCGGCGAAGAGTACCGGTACCCATACGGCGGAGTGGCCGGCGTGAGCGAAGCACATGTAGTCGTCGAAGTCGAGCGCGATCGACAACGCGGCCACGGCGTAGAGGGCGTCGTCGACGGCAACGGAACGGTGTAATCCCGGCACCACTGCGGGGCCATCGCCGGCCCAGCTTTCGACACCGGCGAGCACGCGCCGTGACGCGACGTCGCGGGCCGATGCGGCCGTGGCCGCGAACACGGATCGGCGTTGGGTGCGGCACAGGTCGACCACCGCGTCGGGGACATCGTCGAGACGCAGTTCAGCGGCCCACCCCGCCAACCGTTCGATGGTGGTAACCACGCTGGCACGGTAGGCGCACTTCGACCGAGGGGTCAATCAGTGTTGGCCCGGCGGTGTGGGGTGGTGGTCGGCCACACGGATAGCATGGTCGCGATCGTTCCGACATGTCCAAGCCTGGAGAATTGACCCGATGAGTGCCGCCGCACAGCCCACCCCGCAGGCCGATGGCGGCGACCCGCAGCGCCCGGGCGAGCCGGGCTCGCGATCGCCGCAGGCCCCGATCCGGGTTCCTGCCGGCACTACCGCGGCGGCCGCAGTGCGGGAGGCGGGGCTGCCGGGCCGGGGTGCCCCGGACGCGGTCGTCGTGGTGCGCGACGCCGACGGCAAGTTGCGCGACCTGAGTTGGGTGCCCGAAGCCGACGTCGAGGTCGCCCCGATCGCCGCCAACACCGACGAGGGCCGCAGCGTCATCCGGCATTCGGCCGCGCACGTGCTGGCCCAGGCCGTCCAGGGTCTGTTCCCGCACGCCAAGTTGGGCATCGGGCCGCCCATCACCGACGGCTTCTATTACGACTTCGATGTGGCGGAGCCGTTCACCCCCGAGGACCTGGCGGCGCTGGAAAAACGGATGCGCCAGATCGTCAAAGAGGGACAGCTGTTCGAGCGCCGCGTCTACGAGTCCAAAGACGAGGCCCGCTCGGAGTTGGCCAACGAGCCGTACAAGCTCGAACTCGTCGACGACAAGTCCGGCGACCCCGACATCATGGAGGTCGGCGGCGACGAGCTCACCGCCTACGACAACCTCAATCCCCGCACCCGGGATAGGGTTTGGGGCGACCTGTGCCGCGGGCCGCACATCCCGACCACCAAGCACATCCCGGCGTTCAAACTGACCCGAAGCTCCGCCGCCTATTGGCGGGGTGACCAGAAAAACGCCAGCCTGCAACGCATCTACGGCACCGCGTGGGAGTCCCAGGAGGCGCTCGACCACCATCTCGAGCTGCTCGCGGAAGCCCAGCGCCGCGACCACCGCAAGCTCGGCAGCGAGCTGGACCTGTTCAGCTTCCCCGACGAAATCGGTTCCGGGCTCGCGGTTTTCCACCCCAAGGGCGGCGTCGTGCGCAGGGAGCTGGAGGAGTACTCGCGGCGCAAGCACATCGAGGCCGGGTACGAGTTCGTCAACACGCCGCACATCACCAAGGCGCAGCTGTACGTCACGTCGGGTCACCTGGAGTGGTACGCCGACGGAATGTACCCGCCGATGCATCTCGACGCTGAGTTCAACGAGGACGGCACGGTGCGCAAGCCGGGCCAGGACTACTACCTCAAACCGATGAACTGCCCGATGCACCACCTGATCTACCGGTCGCGCGGACGGTCGTATCGCGAACTTCCGTTGCGGCTCTTCGAGTTCGGCAGCGTGTACCGCTACGAGAAATCCGGCGTGGTGCACGGCCTGACCCGGGTGCGCGGCATGACTCAGGACGACGCGCACATCTACTGCACGCGCGAGCAGATGCGCGACGAGCTGGCGTCGGTGCTGCATTTCGTGCTCGATCTGCTGGCCGACTACGGGCTCAACGACTTCTATCTCGAGCTGTCCACCAAGGACCCGGAGAAGTACTCCGGGTCTGACGAGATATGGGACGAGGCCACTGAGGTCCTGCGCGACGTCGGCGTGGCCTCCGGGCTGGAGCTGATTCCCGACCCCGGCGGCGCAGCGTTTTACGGCCCGAAAATCTCGGTGCAGGTCAAGGACGCGCTGGGCCGGAGCTGGCAGATGTCGACCATCCAGCTCGACTTCAACATGCCGGAACGCTTCGAACTCGAATACACCGCCGCCGACGGCTCGCGTCAGCGGCCTGTGCTGATCCATCGCGCGTTGTTCGGGTCCATCGAGCGGTTCTTCGGCATCCTCACCGAGCACTACGCCGGCGCGTTTCCGGCGTGGCTGGCGCCCGTGCAGGTGGTCGGCATCCCCGTCGCCGACGAACACGTGCCCTACCTGGAAAGCATTGCCGTGCAGCTCAAATCGCACGGTGTGCGGGTGGAGGTGGATGCCAGCGACGACCGGATGGCCAAGAAGATCGTGCACCACACCAACCAGCGCGTCCCGTTCATGTTGCTGGCCGGTGACCGCGACGTCGAGGCCGATGCCGTCAGCTTCCGCTTCGGTGACCGCACGCAGATCAACGGTGTGCCACGGGACAGCGCCGTCGACGCCATCGTGGCTTGGATCGCCGATCGCCAAAATGCCGTTCCCACAGCCGAACTCGTAAAGATGGCCGGCGGTGAATAGACAGTGACCGAAGAGGAACGCGCCGACGACGCCATCCTGGACACGGGCGTCGGCCAAAGTGACCACCTGCAACGCCTCTGGACGCCGTACCGGATGACGTATCTGGCCGAAGCGCCGATGAAGCGCGATAACGGCAAGACCGAGCAGCCCTTCACCGACATCCCGCAACTGTCCGACGAGGAAGGCCTGGTTGTCGCGCGCGGCGAGCTCGTCTACGCCGTCCTCAACCTCTACCCGTACAACCCCGGGCACCTGATGGTGGTGCCGTACCGGCGGGTGTCCGAGCTCGAGGACCTCACCGTCGAGGAGAGCGCGGAGCTGATGGCCTTCATGCAGAAGGCGATTCGAGTCATCAAGAACGTGTCGCGGCCGCACGGCTTCAACGTCGGCCTCAACTTGGGCACCTCGGCGGGCGGGTCGCTGGCCGAACACCTGCACGTGCACGTCGTGCCGCGCTGGGGCGGCGACGCGAACTTCATCACCATCATCGGCGGGTCCAAGGTGATCCCGCAGTTGCTGCGCGAAACCCGCCAGCTGCTGGCCACGGAGTGGGCAAACCAGTCATGAGTAAGGTGCCGTTCCTGTCGCGGGCGGCGTTCGCGCGGCTCACCACTCCCACCGCCAGGGCATGCCTGCGGCTGGGATTGACGCCGGACGTGGTCACCGTCCTGGGCACCACCGGATCTGTGGCGGGGGCGCTCACGCTCTTCCCGATGGGCAAGCTGTTCGCCGGTGGTTGCGTGGTGTGGTTCTTCGTGCTGTTCGACATGCTCGACGGGGCGATGGCCCGGGAAAGAGGCGGCGGCACGCGTTTTGGCGCCGTGCTGGACGCCACGTGCGACCGCGTCAGTGATGGCGCGGTGTTCTGCGGGTTGCTGTGGTGGATCGCCTTCGGCATGCACGACAAGCTGCTGGCGGTGGCGACGTTGATCTGTCTCGTCACGTCGCAGGTCATCTCCTACATCAAGGCGCGGGCCGAAGCCAGCGGATTGCGCGGCGACGGCGGCATCATCGAACGACCCGAAAGGTTGATCATCGTGCTGGTAGGTGCCGGTGTGTCCGACTTTCCCTTCGTTGCCTGGCCGCCCGCGCTGCCGGTGGCGATGTGGCTGCTGGCGGCGGCCAGCGTGGTCACCTGCGTACAGCGGTTGCGCACGGTCTGGACCTCGCCCGGCGCGACGGAGCGCATGCCGTGATCCCGGGCATGAGTCTGATCGGCACCCCCCGCCGCCTGGCATCCGGCACCGCGAGCGACTGGGGGTATGCGGCCGGCTGGATGGCGGTGCGGGCGATGCCGGAGTTCGCCGCGCGCACCGTGTTCGGGGCGGGAGCGCGCTATGCCGCCCGCGGCGGCGGCCCGGACCAACTGCGCAAGAACCTGGCCCGCGTCATCGGCGTGCCGGCGGCCGAGGTGCCCGACGAGTTGATGCGGGCCTCGCTGGCCTCCTACGCCCGCTACTGGCGGGAGGCGTTCCGGCTGCCCACGATGGACCATCGCAAGCTGGCGAGCCAGCTCCACGAGTCGGTCGCGGGGCAGGACAATCTGGCGGCGGCGCTGGCCGCGGGCCGCGGCGCGATATGCGCGTTGCCGCACAGCGGCAACTGGGACATGGCCGGGGTATGGCTCGCGCAGACACACGGCACCTTCACCACGGTTGCCGAGCGGCTCAAACCGGAGTCGCTGTACCGGCGCTTCATCGCCTTCCGCGAAAGCCTCGGCTTCGAGGTGCTGCCGCTGTCCGGCGGGGAACGACCACCCTTCGAGGTGCTGTGCGAGCGGCTGCGCGACAACGGGGTGGTATGCCTGATGGCCGAGCGCGACCTGACCCGCACCGGGGTCCAGGTCGACTTCTTCGGCGAACCCACCCGGATGCCCGCGGGCCCGGCGAAGCTCGCGATCGAGACCGGGGCGGCGCTGCTGCCGTCGCATTGCTGGTTCGAGGACGACCGCTCGCGGGTGTGGATGCAGCCGCCGCTGGATTGCAGCAGCGGCGACGTCGGCGTCATCACCCAGGCGCTGGCGGACCAGATCGCCAAGAACATCGCCGTGCACCCCGAGGACTGGCACATGCTGCAACCGCAGTGGCTGGCAGACCTGTCGGAGGCCAAGCAGGCGCGACTCAGGGAGACCTGATGCGGATCGGGATGGTCTGCCCATACTCGTTCGACGTGCCGGGCGGGGTGCAGTCGCACGTCCTGCAGCTGGCCGAGGTGATGCGCCGGCGCGGGCACGAGGTGAGCGTCCTCGCGCCGGCTTCGCCGCAGGCGGCCCTGCCCGACTACGTGGTGTCCGCCGGCAAGGCCGTCCCCATTCCCTACAACGGCTCGGTGGCCCGGCTGCGGTTCGGCCCGGCCACCCACCGCAAGGTCAAAAAGTGGCTTGCCGAAGGCGATTTCGACGTCCTGCACCTGCACGAGCCGAACGCGCCAAGCCTGTCGATGCTGGCCCTGAACATCGCCGCGGGGCCGATCGTTTCGACGTTTCACACCTCAACCACCAAGTCGCTGACGCTGACGGTGTTTCAGGGCATCCTGCGCCCGATGCACGAGAAGATCGTCGGCCGGATCGCCGTATCCGACCTGGCCCGCCGTTGGCAGATGGAGGCGTTGGGCACCGACGCGGTCGAGATCCCCAACGGGGTGGACGTCGACTCGTTCGCCTCGGCACCGCGGCTGGACGGCTACCCGCGGCCGGGCAAGACGGTGCTGTTCCTGGGCCGCTACGACGAGCCCCGCAAGGGCATGTCGGTCCTGCTCGATGCGCTGCCCGGGGTGGTCCAGCGCTTGCCGGATGTGCAGCTGCTCGTCGTCGGCCGCGGTGACGAGGATGAATTGCGCGGCCAGGCAGGCGAATTGGTGAAGCATATTCGCTTTTTGGGTCAGGTCGACGACGCCGGGAAGGCCTCGGCGATGCGCAGCGCCGACGTGTACTGCGCGCCGCACCTTGGCGGCGAGAGCTTCGGCATCGTCCTGGTCGAGGCGATGGCCGCCGGCACCGCGGTGGTGGCCAGCGACCTGGACGCCTTCCGGCGCGTGTTGTGTGACGGCGAAGTCGGGTGCCTGGTGCCGGTCGGCGACGGCGTAGCGCTCGCGGATGCCCTTGTTTCGGTGCTAGAAAACGATGTGCTGCGCGAACGCTACGTGGCGGCCGGTTCGGCCGCGGTCCAGCGCTACGACTGGTCGGTGGTGGCCAGCCAGATCATGCGGGTATACGAGACGGTCGCCGCGTCCGGCGCCAAGGTCGAGGTGGCGAGCTGATGACGTGGCTGATCGTCCCCATCGCGATACTCGTGGGGCTCCTCGCGATATTGGGTGCCTGGGCCTATCAGACGGCCAACCGGCTGGACCGGTTGCACGTCCGCTACGACCTGTCGTGGCAGGCGCTCGACGGTGCGCTGGCGCGGCGCGCGGTTGTCGCGCGTGCGGTCGCCATCGACGCCTACGGCGGCGCCTCGGAAGGCAGGCGGCTGGCCGCGCTGGCCGACGCTGCCGAGGCCGCGCCCCGGCAGGCGCGTGAGTCGTGCGAGAACGAGCTCTCGGCCGCGCTGGCGATCGTCGATCCGGCGTCGCTGCCGACCGGGCTGATCGCCGAGCTGGCCGACGCCGAGGCCAGGGTGGTGCTGGCCCGCCGCTTCCACAACGACGCCGTCCGAGACACCCTGGCACTGCGCGAACGATTCCTGGTGCGGACGCTCCGTCTCGGCGGAACCGCCGCGCTGCCCAGCTATTTCGAGATCGTCGAGAGGCCGCACGCGCTGGCCCACGGGGACCACGGGGTGCTCAGCCACCGTACGTCCGCGCGCGTGGTGCTGCTCGACGAGACCGGCGCGGTGCTGCTGCTGCGCGGTTCGGATCCCGCCATCGCCCGCGATCACGCGCCGAGGTGGTGGATCACCGTGGGCGGCGAGGTGCGCAAGGGGGAGCGGCTGGCCGAGGCCGCCGCCCGGGAGTTGGCCGAAGAGACCGGGTTACGAGTGGCGCCGGCGGAGATGATCGGCCCGGTGTGGCGGCGCGACGAGGTGTTCGAGTTCAACGGCGCCTTGATCGACAGCGAAGAGTTCTACTTCGTGTACCGCACCCACCGGTTCGAGCCGTCCGCCGCGGACCGAACGGACCTGGAACGCAGCTACATCCACGGCCACCGGTGGTGCGATGCCGCTGACATAGCCCGACTGGCCGCGGCCGGTGAGACGGTGTACCCGATGCAGCTGTCCGAACTTCTCACCGATGCGGCCGCGCTGGCCGGCGGCCGGGCGCCGGGCCCGCTGCAATCGATCCGCTGACGCGGTCAGAACCCGCTCGGGAGACCGTTGGAGACCAGCGGTGGCAATCCCGCAAACAGCGGGTTCCCGATTCCGGACACAACGCCTGGGCCGAGATACCCGGCAATGCTCACCGGACCCGGGAAGAACCCGGGCGCATAGCCCAAGTCGACGATCGGCTTGAGGAACGGTTGCAGCAAGTCTGCCAACGGATTTCCGATGATGGGCAGGAACATGCGCAGCGGATCGAGCAGCGGCAACTGCGTGGTGGGCATGAAATAGAAAGTCAGGTTGCCGATCTGCTCGTGGAGGGCGCTGGCGACTTGTGCCGCGGACAGGAAGGGGACCGTGTGGTGCAGATCCAGGAACCCGAAAAGGGCGTTGAGGTCCGACGGGAGCCACAAGGGATGCAGCGGGAAGTCGGCAATCGCGTCGTATTGCAGCGTGAAAATGGAGGTCGCGTAGGACGTCGTCAGCGGGGTGGCGAAATGAAACGCCCCGAAGCCCGGAATGAAGTGCGTCAAGATGCCGCCCATCGGATTGTTCGGATCGGCGAGCAACACGAAGTTCAGCAGGTCCTGACTCGGCCGTAGGGCGGCCGGCAGAGCTTGCAGGTAGCGCATTTCCAGGCTGGCAACGGTCGCGCTCTGCGAATAACCAACGACGACAACGTGATTGCCCACGGCGGTCTGCGTCAGGATTGCACTGTTCAGCGTTGCCACACCCTGGTAGACCGACTTGCCGAAGGTTTCGCTGCCGAGTCCGGTAATCGGCCAAAACTGTTCAGGCGTACGCAAACTCACCAGGGTATACCCGGAGTAATTATGGGCGAGATACGCCTGTTCGATGGACGTCATGTACCTGAGGTCCGGCGACGGGTTACCGGTGCCGCCCATGATCAGCGCGATTTTGTCCGACCCCGTCGACGACTGCATGGCGGCCGCGTTGGTGGCCTCCGTTTCGGCGTACGCGTTCTTCGCGGTGATCAGGGTTTGCACGAACTGGTTGTGAAACAGTTCCGCCTGCGCGCTGAGCGCCTGGTACTGCTGGGCATGCGTGTCCAGCATCGCCGCTACGCGCACCGACACCGAATCCGTGGCCGGCGGTAGCACTCCCGTCGTCGGGGCGGCCACGGCCGCGTTCGTCGCCTCCATGGACGAGCCGATCGTTTGCAGCTCGTCGGCGGCCGTCACCATCGCGTCGGGGTCGGTGATCACGAACGACATCGGCGCTCCCCCTGACTAACTCGGCACCGCACGCGATGCCAGACCTTCGCGCGTTCCGGTGATCGAATGTGTGGCCGTGGCCGTCCCTCGCCCGGGGATGCCCGTGGAGGGCAGGTGTGGCGTGGTGGACAGACTCGCCGAAATGGGGCTGACCGGGGCACTGGGTGCCAGGGTGGCCGCGGGAGTCGGGGCCGTCGCCGGCGCCGCGTCGGCCCAGGTCGCCGGGACGGACAGCGGCCCAATCGAGCCGGCCCGGCCCGTACTGGCCGAGACCACGCGCCCGGCGAGCTGCGCGGTCATGGGGCCGCCGGTGCCCGGACTGACCGTCGACGCCATGACCGGATCCATCGCGGGGACGCTGCCGGCGCCGCTCAGCAACGGATTGGTGCCGGACATCAGCTGGCCCACCATCATGTTCATGGGTTCCATCGCGAACTGGGCGGGCGTCGAGAGCATCTGCAGCTGCGACATCGGGTTCATCAGCTGCTGGGTCAACGTCTGGGTCAGGGCCTGAAACAGCTGCTCCCCGAAGGAGGTGAAGGTCGGGGTGGGCAAGCCCGTCAGGGTGAGGGGTGGGTTGCTGAACGGCGTCCACGTCGCCTCGGCCGCCCGGGTGCTGGCGTCGTAGGCGGTCATCGCCGTCACGTCCTGGGCCCACATCTCGGCGTACTGGGCTTCGGTCGCGGCGATAGCCGCGGTGTTCTGGCCCAGGAGGTTGGTAGCGATCAGCGACATCAGCAGGGCCCGGTTGGCCGCGACCACCTCCGGGGGCACCGTCGCGGCGAACGCCGCCTCGAACGCGGCGGCCGACAGCCGGGTCTGGTTGGCCACCAGCTCTGCATGTGCCGACGTCGTGGTCATCCACTGCACGTACGGGGCGGCGGCCGTCGCCATCGTCATCGACGCGGGACCCTGCCATGCCCCACCCGTCAGGGTCGACACCGTCGACTGGAAGGAACTTGCCGCGGAGCCCAACTGGGCGGCCAACGCGTCCCACGCCGCCGCCGCTGCCCACATCGAACCCGAGCGCGGTCCCGCATACATCCGCGCGGAGTTGATCTCCGGCGGCAAGAGCACGAAATCCGGCAACATCCTGACCCCTCCTCAGCCAGGTCGGCGGCCGCCATCCCCGTTATCAGGCGGCCCGCAATCCGTCGCGTTCGAAGACCCGATGTGAGCAAACTAACCATGAAGTGTGTAGCAAGGGGTCGATTTACGGGCCTAGGGCCAATCGGCCCCTTTTTGTGGGTCCACAGTGGGAAAACTCGTCTCCCGCCCCCACTAGACTGGGGCGACAACGGTTGAAGGAGATCAGCAGTGGATACCGCCGCGTCACCCAACGGCAGCGGACGAACCGGCACCGCGCGCGTCAAGCGCGGCATGGCCGAGATGCTCAAGGGCGGCGTCATCATGGACGTCGTCACCCCGGAGCAGGCCCGCATCGCGGAGGGCGCGGGCGCCGTCGCCGTGATGGCGCTGGAGCGGGTGCCCGCCGACATCCGCGCCCAGGGCGGCGTGTCGCGGATGAGCGACCCAGACATGATCGAGGGCATCATCGCCGCGGTGACGATCCCGGTGATGGCCAAGGCGCGTATCGGGCACTTCGTCGAGGCGCA
Organism: Mycobacterium sp. 852014-50255_SCH5639931; assembly: GCF_001665605.1. GTDB lineage: Bacteria > Actinomycetota > Actinomycetes > Mycobacteriales > Mycobacteriaceae > Mycobacterium > Mycobacterium paraffinicum. The sequence goes on along the minus strand of NZ_LZSV01000035.1, from coordinate 17,664 downwards.
GATCCTGCAGAGCCTCGGCGTCGACTACGTCGATGAGTCCGAGGTGCTGACTCCGGCGGACTACACCCACCACATCGACAAGTGGAAGTTCACCGTGCCGTTCGTGTGCGGGGCCACCAATCTGGGCGAGGCCCTGCGCCGCATCAGCGAGGGCGCGGCGATGATCCGGTCCAAGGGCGAGGCAGGCACCGGAGACGTCTCGAACGCGACCACGCACATGCGGGCGATCGGTGGCGAGATCCGGCGGCTGACGTCGATGTCGGAAGACGAATTGTATGTGGCCGCAAAGGAATTGCGGGCGCCCTACGACCTGGTCGTCGAGGTGGCCCGGGCCGGCAAGCTGCCAGTCACCCTGTTCACCGCGGGCGGCATCGCCACCCCCGCGGACGCGGCGATGATGATGCAGCTCGGAGCCGAGGGCGTCTTCGTCGGCTCGGGGATTTTCAAGTCGGGGGATCCCGCGCAGCGTGCCGCCGCCATCGTCAAGGCCACCACCTTCTACGACGACCCGGACGTGCTGGCCAAGGTGTCGCGCGGCCTCGGCGAGCCGATGGTGGGCATCAACGTCGAGCAGATCGCTCAGCCCCATCGGCTGGCCGAACGCGGCTGGTAAGCCGAGGCTATTGGTGGCGATCGAAGAGATCCTTGATCTCGAGCAACTCGAGGTCAACATCTACCGCGGTCGGGTGTTCAGTCCGGAGTCGGGATATTTCCAGCGCACGTTCGGTGGCCACGTGGCCGGGCAGTCACTGGTCTCGGCGGTGCGCACGGTCGACCCGCGCTATCAGGTGCACTCGCTGCACGGTTACTTCCTGCGACCCGGGGACGCCAACCAGCCCACGGTCTTCATCGTCGAGCGCACCCGCGACGGCGGCTCCTTTGCCACCCGGCGCGTCAACGCCATCCAGCACGGCGAAATCATCTTCAGCATGGGGGCGTCCTTCCAGACCGACCAGGAGGGCATCCACCACCAGGACGTCATGCCGGCCGCGCCGCCGCCCGACGGGCTGCCCGGGCTGGACTCGATCAAGGTGTTCGACGACGCCGGCTTCAAGCAGTTCGAGGAATGGGACGTCTGCATCGTGCCGCGCGAGCGCCTGCAGCTGTCGCCCGGCAAGGCCTCCCAGCAGCAGGTGTGGTTTCGCCACCGCGACCCGCTGCCGGATGACCCGGTGCTGCACATCTGCGCGCTGGCCTACATGAGCGACCTCACTCTCCTGGGGTCGGCGCAGGTCAACCACCTCGACGTCCGCCAGCACCTGCAGGTGGCGTCGCTGGATCACGCGATGTGGTTCATGCGGGCGTTCCGGGCCGACGAGTGGCTGCTCTACGACCAGTCGTCGCCGTCGGCCAGCGGCGGTCGCTCGCTATGCCAGGGCAAGATCTTCACCCAGTCCGGCGAGATGGTGGCGGCGGTCATGCAGGAGGGGCTGACCCGCTTCCCGCGCGGATTCCAGCCGTGAGCCGTCCCCTGATCGGGGTGCTGGCGCTGCAGGGCGATACCCGCGAGCACCTGGCGGCGCTGCGCGAAGCCGGGGCCGAGTCGATGCCGGTGCGCCGCCGCGCGGAGCTGGAGAAGGTCGACGGGCTGGTCATTCCCGGTGGCGAATCCACCACCATGAGCCACCTGCTGCTCGACCTCGACCTGTTGGAGCCGCTGCGCGGGCTGCTGGCCGACGGGCTGCCGGCCTATGGGGCGTGTGCCGGCATGATCCTGCTGGCCAGCGAAATCCTCGACGCCGGCGCGGGCGGCCGGGAGGCGCTGCCGCTGCGTGCGATCGATATGACCGTGCGGCGCAACGCCTTTGGGCGACAGGTTGACTCGTTCGAGGGCGACATACCGTTCGTCGGTTTGGACGGTCCGGTGCGCGCGGTGTTCATCCGCGCCCCCTGGGTGGAGCGGGCCGGCGACGACGTGCAGGCGCTGGCCGAAGCGTCGGGGCACACGGTCGCGGTGCGGCAGGGCGCGAAGCTGGCGACGGCGTTTCACCCCGAGATGACCGGCGACCGGCGCGTCCACCAGCTCTTCGTGGACATCGTCAATGGCAACGCCTGACGCACCTTCGTGACGGCGCATACCCGCGTTCTTGTGACTGCTGGGGCGGCTGGGCCGCCAGGGGAGCGGCCGGGCAATCGCCGCCGGCCGTCCACGTAGACTCGGCTGGCGAACTTTCGAAGACAGAAGAGGTAAGAGACACCAATGAGCGGCCATTCCAAGTGGGCCACCACCAAGCACCAGAAGGCCGTCAAAGACGCGCGCCGAGGCAAGGAGTTCGCCCGGCTCATCAAGAACATCGAGGTCGCCGCGCGGACCGGCGGTGGGGACCCGGCGGGCAACCCGACGCTCTACGACGCCATCCAGAAGGCGAAGAAGACCTCGGTGCCAAACGACAACATCGAGCGTGCCCGCAAGCGCGGCGCCGGCGAGGAAGCCGGCGGCGCCGACTATCAGACGATCATGTACGAGGGCTACGGGCCCAACGGCGTGGCGGTGCTGATCGAATGCCTGACCGACAACCGCAACCGCGCGGCCGGCGAGGTCCGGGTGGCGGTGACCCGCAACGGCGGCACCATGGCCGATCCGGGCTCGGTCTCGTATCTGTTCACCCGCAAGGGCGTCGTCACGCTGGAGAAGAACGGGCTCACTGAAGACGACGTGCTGACGGCGGTTCTCGACGCCGGCGCCGAGGACGTCAACGACCTCGGTGAGAGCTTCGAGATCATCTCGGAGCCAACCGATCTGGTCGCGGTGCGCACCGCCTTGCAGGACGCCGGGATCGACTACGAGTCCGCCGAGGCCAGCTTCCAGCCTTCGGTCAGCGTGCCGGTGGACGTCGACGGCGCCCGGAAGGTGTTCAAGCTCGTCGACGCCCTAGAGGACAGCGACGACGTGCAGAACGTCTGGACCAACGTCGATTTGTCGGACGAGGTGCTCGCCGCTCTCGACGAGGAGTGAGCCAGATCTAGTCGTAACCGTGCCGCATGTCGTCGACGATCCGCGGATTGTCCAGCGTCGACGGCTCGAGCGGGCGGGGGCGGGTGTCGTCGGGAAACACCGTGGCGGCGTCGAGGACGTGCTGGTTCAGGAAACGCAGCGGGGGCGCGTTGGGCGGCACGGTGGGCGTGGGCGCGCTTCCCCCACGGCGCGCCAGCGCGAAACCCCAGTCACCGAACGTCGGCACATACACGTGGTATGGCGTCACCGCGTAGCCGGCCGCGCGGATGGACGAGGCGGTGCGCCAGAACGCGGTCTGCGTCGAGAACGGGCTGCCCGCCTGCACGACCATCAGGCCATCTTCGGCGAGCGCGTGCCCGACAAGTGCGTAGAACTCGGTCGAATACAGCCGGCCCAGGACCGGGGTGTCGGGGTCGGGCAGGTCGACGATGACCGCGTCGAAGCCGCCGGGCGGGACGACGTCCGGATGCGGCGAGCGCAACCAGCGCATCGCGTCGTCGATCACCACCTTGACCCGCGGGCTGTCCAGCGAGCCGCCGTTGGCCCTGCGCATCGTGGTGCGCGCCAACTGAATCACCGCGGGGTCGAGCTCCACCTGCACGATCCTCGTGAGGCCCGGCTGACGCAGTAACTCGCGGGCCACCAGCCCGTCGCCGCCCCCGAGGACGAGGACCGATCGCCCGCTCGCCCCGAGCGCGGGGTAGACCAGGCTTTCGGTGTAGCGGTACTCGTCCCGGGTGGAGAATTGCAGGCCCCCGTCCAGGTAAAGGCGCATGTCGTTACCGCGCTGGGTGACGACGATCTCCTGGTAGGCCGAGTGTTGGTAGGCGATGATCGGGTCGGCGTAGAGGCGCTGCCTGCTCGTGGTCTCGATGTCGGCCGAACGCGCCAGCAGCGTGACGAGGAGGGCGAGCGCGGCGGCGAGCGCGCACAGCGCCGTCGCCAGTTGGCGGGCCGAAACGACCCGGCGCAGCACGAAGATCGCCACAACGGCCGCCGCCAGGAGATTGACGATGCCGGTGGCCGCCGCGCCGCGGATCATGCCCAGCTGCGGCAGCAGCAGGAACGGCCACAGCAGTCCGCCCAGCAGCGCGCCGAGGTAATCGGCGGCGTTGAGGTTGGCCAGCGTCCGGCCGGTGTCGGGCGCCTCGCCACTGCGGCCGCGCTGCAGCATCGTCATCAGCAGCGGCACCTCGGCGCCGACCAGCCCACCGATCAGGGCGGTGCCCACCGCCAGCATCCACATCGACTCGTCGTCGATGAAGGCGAACACCATGTACAGCGCCGCCGCGGACAACCCGCCGACGATGCTCAGCAGCACCTCCACCGCGATGAACGCGATCGCCGCGTGCGCCAGCAGCGGCTTGACCAACAGGGCGCCCACGCCGAGCGCGGCGATGTAGCCCGCGACGATCAGTGAGGTGGCGACGATGCCGCCGCCGTTGAGGCTCGCCGCCAGCGTGAGCAACGCGAGTTCGTAGACGATGCCGGACGCCGCACATGCCGCTACGGCGGCCAGCAGCACGGCGCGCCAGCGCACCGAAGGCTCCGCGGGCCGGCTCACCTCTGGCACCGGCAGATCAACGGACGTCATGACACCGCAGCGGCCGTGACCCCTCCCACGGCGAGCAATATCAGCGCCACCGCGAACGATCCCGGATGCAGCTCCGGCTCGTCGATGTGCTCGTGGAAACTGCCCGGTATCAAAAGGTGCATCGTGAGCAGCGCTATCCCCAGCAGGATCACGCCCATCAGCCCGTACACCGCCACGCCGACGAGCCCCTGGCCCAGCTGGCTATAGCTGTTCGCGATGGCGGTGATGATGACCATGGACAGGGCGATATACATCGCACCCGCGACCATGACGGCGTTGGGGCGGCGGTCGATGAACACCAGCCGGCGCAGATTGCCGGGGGTCAACACGTCGACCGCGTAGAACCCGACAAGCAGCACTGCCATGCCCACCAGGAAGTACAAAATCGTTGCGACTGCGCCCTTCAGGACGGGGTTGAGGTCGACGGTGCCGATCTCGACGGCGAGGTACATGGTTTTCTCCTTTGTGGTGGTGAGCCGTCACTTGGTTCCGCCGGGGCCGCCGGGCGTACCTCCGGCGCCGCCCGAGGGTGAGCCGGGGGTGAATCCGGGGCCCAGGAAGATGAAGGCGCCGTGGCTGTATCCGGCGTTCAGGCCTTCCAGGCGGATGCTGCACGGGCGATTGCCGTCGGGGCCGACGATCACGATGTTGCTGCTGTAGCGCAGGTACTCACTGTCGCCGTTGGCGGCCCGCGCCTCGGGGGCCTGATACTCGGCGAGCGTGTCGGCCACGTCGTCGGGAGGTCCGCTGCATTCGTAGCGCTTCCCGTTCGCGTCGTGGGAGTACTCGTGATAGTGGCTCGCCATGTAGGAAGCAATGTTCTTCTGCGACAAGATGATTCCGGGCACCAGGCAGGCGACGGCGGCGACGGCCAGCGCACCGGCGATGACGAACAGGCGATTGCGGCTCACGGGTGCCACCGGCTCACCGTGTGGACCACGTCGCCGCCGGATCCAAAAGGACTGCGCGGGTAGAGGTGCCAGGTCTGCCAATACCAGCCGGCGCCGTCGGGTTCGGCGGCCAGCGCGGTCAGCGCGGCGTCGTCGCCGGGGAAAGTGCCACCGAGCCAACCCTTTTCCCGCGCACACCGGTCACGAAGGTCGCGCGCCATGCGGCGGAAGGCCGCCTCGTCGTAGGAGTCGGTGCGGGACTGCAGGGAGTAGCCGGGCGCGGCCGTGTGCTCCGGGAGGTCGACGCCGAGGCCGCGTGCCGTGCAGGAGACCTCTTCGGAGAACCGGTCCGCGCCGTGCTCGACGGTGACGACGTGCGATGCGCCCAGGACCCCCAGCCGCAGGGCGCCGCCACCGGGGTGGTGCAGAAGGCAGGTCGCCAGCGGCGGCGGTGCGGGCGCGTTGAGCGCGAGTCCGAGCTTCTGCCCGGAGACGTCCGAAGGGGCCACGGCGAGTTGATGAAGGGGCACCGACGCGCCCTAGGGGGACGAGGGCGGGGGCGCCGGATACACGGTCAGCTCGCCCGTCAGCACGGGCTTGCCGGTCGAAACCTCCCACGGCATGCCGGGCGCCCAGCGCTCGAACGAGAGCAACGCGGACTCGTCGGAGTTGGCGCAGTCGACGAACTCCATCTCGCCGCCCGCCGGCAGGCCCGTGGTGCCCTCGGTGGTGAACGAGGCGCGACCGCGTTCGGACTCGTGAAACGTCACCCCGTCGACGACATAGGAGTCGCCCGGCTGCAGCTGGATGTCCTTGCGGCTGACCCACATCGCCAGCTCGAGGCGCCCGTCGTCCTCTTCGACGCTGAACCAGATCGGCTGGTCGCCGCCCTCCAGCAGATGCTCCCACCACACGAACGGGCCCTCGCGATACGTCACCGATCCGCGGACCACGTAGTCGACGCCGCCGTAGCTGACGATCGCGCCGGGGCCGAGTTGCCGGGGGCCGAACTCCGGCATCGCGTTGAACGAGAGGGGATCCTGGCGTCCGCGCGGCGGGGCCGGTTGCTTGGGGCGCCGCAAAGCGATGACCAACACCACGATTGACGCGATGAACAGGACGATCGCGATAATGACCAGCAGTGATCCCACGCAAACCCTTCCGTTGCCACATTGCTTGAGCGAACGTGGGGTAAAGCTAACAGCTTTTGCGCGGGTTCGGCGCTGTAACGTCCCGAGCCGGGAATCGGCGGCGCCGCCGCGTGTCCTCCGCGGAGCCGTCGCCCCCGGCCGCTAGGGTATCGAACAGCTGTTCTACAGGTGGGAGCGGGCAATGCGCGTGATGGGCGTCGACCCCGGACTGACCCGATGCGGACTGTCGGTGGTGGAAACTGGGCGCGGGCGGAACGTGGTCGCGCTCGACGTCGACGTGGTGCGGACCCCGTCTGATGCGCCGCTGGCCCACAGGCTGCTGGCCATCAGCGATGCCGTCGAGCACTGGCTGGCCACCCATCAACCGGATGTCGTGGCCATCGAGCGGGTGTTCTCCCAGCTGAACGTCTCAACGGTGATGGGCACCGCGCAGGCCGGCGGGGTCGTCGCGCTGGCGGCCGCCAAGCGCGGCATCGACGTGCACTTTCACACCCCGAGCGAGGTGAAGGCAGCGGTCACCGGCAACGGCGCCGCGGACAAGGCTCAGGTCACCGCGATGGTCACCAAAATCCTTGCGCTGCAAGCCAAACCGACCCCGGCCGACGCCGCCGACGCGCTGGCGCTGGCGATCTGTCACTGCTGGCGGGCGCCGATGATGGCCCGGATGGCCGCGGCCGAGGCGCTGGCCGAGCAACAGCGGCATAAGTATCTGGCCAAGCTCAAGGCCGCGCGATGATCGCGTCGGTGCGCGGCGAGGTGCTCGAGGTGGCGCTCGACCATGCGGTGATCGAGGCCGCCGGCGTCGGCTACCGGGTGAACGCGACCCCGTCGACGTTGGCGACCCTGCGCACCGGGACCGAGGCCCGGCTGATCACCGCGATGGTGGTCCGCGAGGACTCGATGACGCTGTACGGATTTGGAGACTCCGACACCCGCGACCTCTTCCTGACGCTGCTGACGGTGTCGGGCGTAGGGCCACGGCTGGCCATGGCGACACTGGCGGTTCACGACGCCGCGGTGCTGCGGCAGGTGCTGCACGACAGCGACGTCACCGCGCTGACCCGGGTGCCCGGGATCGGTAAACGCGGCGCCGAGCGGATGGTGCTCGAGCTGCGGGACAAGGTCGGCGCCGTCGCGGCGGGCGCACCGGGTGGCGCATCCGTGGTGAACGGGCACGCGGTCCGGGGGCCGGTGATCGAGGCCTTGGTCGGTCTGGGCTTCGCCGTCAAGCAGGCCGAAGAGGCCACCGACAAGGTGCTGGCCAGCGAGCAGGACGCGACGACGTCCGGCGCCCTGCGCGCCGCCCTGTCGCTGCTGGGTAAGTCGCGATGACCCGCGCCGGCGACGATGCAGTTGGGGTACCGCCAGCCTGCGGGGGACGGAGCGATGAGGTGGGGGCACCACCCGCTTGGGGGGGAGGGCGGCGCAAATGACCGACGACTACGCCGACCGCGAGCTTTCCCCGGCGCTGGCCGTCGGGGAGGGTGACGTCGACGTCAGCCTGCGGCCGCGTTCGCTGCAAGAGTTCATCGGCCAGCCGCGGGTGCGCGAACAGCTCCAACTGGTGATCGAGGGAGCCAAGAACCGCGGCGGCACACCGGATCACATCCTGCTGTCAGGTCCGCCCGGGCTGGGCAAGACGTCGCTGGCCATGATCATCGCGGCCGAACTGGGGACGTCGTTGCGGGTGACGTCGGGCCCCGCGCTGGAACGCGCCGGCGACCTCGCGGCCATGCTGTCCAACCTGGTCGAGCACGACGTGCTGTTCATCGACGAGATCCACCGCATCGCGCGGCCCGCGGAGGAAATGCTGTACCTGGCCATGGAGGACTTCCGGGTCGACGTGGTGGTGGGTAAGGGTCCCGGCGCGACGTCGATTCCCCTGGAGGTGGCGCCCTTCACCCTGGTCGGCGCGACCACCCGGTCCGGCGCGTTGACCGGCCCGCTGCGCGACCGGTTCGGCTTCACCGCGCACATGGACTTCTACGAGCCAGCCGAGCTGGAGCGGGTGCTGGCCCGCTCCGCCGGCATCCTGGGTATCGAGCTGGGCGCCGAGGCGGCCGAGGAGATCGCCCGGCGCTCGCGCGGCACACCGCGCATCGCCAACCGGCTGCTGCGCCGGGTCCGGGACTTCGCCGAGGTCCGCGCCGACGGGGTGATCACCCGCGACGTCGCCAAGTCCGCGCTGGCGGTCTATGACGTCGACGAACTCGGCCTGGACCGGTTGGACCGGGCGGTGCTGTCGGCGCTGACCCGCAGTTTCGGCGGGGGGCCGGTCGGGGTTTCGACGCTGGCGGTGGCCGTCGGCGAGGAGGCCGCCACCGTCGAGGAGGTGTGCGAGCCGTTCCTGGTTCGCGCCGGGATGGTGGCCCGCACCCCCCGGGGCCGGGTGGCCACCGCTCAGGCGTGGACCCACCTGGGCATGAGCCCGCCGGCGGGGGCGGCCGGTTTGGGCCAACCCGGTCTGTTCGACTAGCGGCGTAGGCGGGCGAAGCGGGCCGCCACGGTCGGCGGCCTGCCCTTGCGGCCAAATCGTGACCTTTCCGCCGGACCGGTGCGCGCACGTGCGCCGGCGGGATCCGGCCTGCTCAGAGGGCCGCCACCAGCGCCGCGCGCACCTAGGTGAAGGGTCGCAGCAAACCACATGCGCGGCCCGCAGCAGGTTATACGTAGGCGCCGCCGGGTAACCAGGCTCACAACAGCAATACCTGTTGAAGGAGATTCTGATGAGGACCACGCGCTACGACTATGAACGCCCTCGCGCGCTGTACATGCCGCGCACCCGCGGCGCGCTGACCGGCCTGCTCCTGATTCTGTTGGGTGCCTGGGGCGCATTGGTGCCGTTCTTCGGGCCCAACATCGATTGGGCGTACATGTCCGACCCGGCATGGACGTGGACGACGACCAAGGGCTGGCTCGAGGTGCTTCCCGGGGCCGCTACGGCAGCGGGCGGCCTGCTCGTGCTGTTGTCCGGTAACCGGGCCAGCGCCGTGTTCGGCGGCTGGCTGGCGGTCGCCGGCGGCGCCTGGTTCGTGGTGGGCCGCGCGTTCGCGTCGACGCTGGGCATCGGGGGCCTCGGTCAGCCCGTGGCGTCGACGGACCTGAAGCGAGCCCTGCTCGAGATCACCTACTTCACCGGCCTGGGCGCCCTGATCGTGTTCCTGGGCGGGGCGGCCGTGGCGCGCCTGGCGGTTCGGCACGCACGCGATGTCATGGTGAGGGAACCGGCGCCAGTGGCCGGGGACGCCGTACCGGCGGGTGAGCCCGCCATGTACGACGAGACTCACGGCGTGACGCGGGCGCGGGCGGACGCAACGGCGCCCGAGCCGGAGCCCCGCGGGCGGGGCCTGTTCCACCGCCGCCACCACGCCGGCGTGTAGGGCGGTAACTAGCAACTCGGGAGGCGCCGGTAGCCGTTGGCTACCGGCGCCCTTTCGCGTCAGGGCACTCCGCCACCCGCAGATCGGTAGAGTCACCGGCGCCGGGACATGCGGGATGCTTGCGTGACCATCGCGCGGGCCTCGAAACAAGCGAGGAGGAGCGATGATCGCCGCCGGGTTGGTATTCGCCGCATTGGCGGCGTTATTGCACATCTACATCTTCGTGATGGAATCGTTGACCTGGACCTCGCCGCGCACCCGTGCCACGTTCGGCACCACGGCCGAGGAGGCCGAGACCACCAAGCTGCTGGCCTTCAACCAAGGCTTCTACAACTTGTTCCTGGCGGTGGTCAGCGGCCTGGGCATTGTCGCGATCGTCTTGCGGCACAACGCCGTTGGTGCGGCCCTGATTTTCGCCGGTGTCGGTTCGATGGCGGCGGCCGCGGTGGTGCTGCTCTTGTCCGCGCCGGAGAAGGCGCGCGCCGCGGTGACGCAGGGCATCTTCCCGGTAATCGCGATCGTGCTGCTGCTGCTCGGACTTCAGCAGTAACAGCAGCCTCATCAGCACCAATAGTCACGGGGCACGGTGGTTTTCGCGCGCCCGATGGGTTACGACTAGAAACCGCCGGGTACCCATCTCCGGCCGGAAATAGGCCCGGTATTCAACGAGGGGAAGTCATGAAATACGCAGAAGACGGCCAAACCCGCGGGCTGAGCATGCCGCGTTCGCGTGGCGCGGTCAGCGGATTGCTCCTGGTCATCTTGGGAGCTTGGGGGGCGTTAATACCGTTTGTCGGACCGCGCTTCAATTTCGCCTACACACCCGATCGGGAGTGGGCGTGGAGTTCGGCTCGTGGGTGGCTCGAGGTCCTGCCGGGAGCCGCGACCGTGCTGGGCGGTCTGTTGTTGATCGTCGCTGGAAATCGGGTGGCGGCCATGCTGGGCGGATGGCTGGCGGTGCTGGCCGGCGCCTGGTTCGTCGTCGGTGGTCAGCTCGCGCCGCTGCTGGGAATCGGCTCCGCCGGTGACCCGGTCGCCGCCACCGAGCGCAAGCGTGCGGTGCTCGAGGTCACCTATTTCTCCGGACTGGGCGCGCTGATCGTCTTCGTCGGCGGTGTCGTGCTGGCCCGCACGGCCGTGCGGCTGGCGCGTGACGTCCAGCCCATCGCGCCGGCGGCAGCCGCGTCGGCGCCGGGCGTCGAGCCCTACCGCGACTCGGCGTACGAGCCCGCCGAGGTGTCCTCCGGCGCGTTGACCAAGCCGCGCACGGCTGCCGACCCGGAGCCGAAGCGGGGGTGGCGTCGCCATCGCCCGGCGTCGGGTGCCAACGCCGCGTACCTGCGCTGGCCGCACCCACAGCAGTAACCGATTCAGCTAGAACAGCGATCGCCCAGTCCGCGACGGACTGGGCGATCGCTGTCTTGTGCTTACAGCAGTCCGAGCAACTGCAGGTCGGTGATGTACTTGACGATGATCGGCGCCGAGACATGTGGAATGTCTTTGTCGGGGCCGATCTTCGCCTCCTGCACCGCGGCGCGGAAGCGGTCGGTCGGTGCCATCGATCCGTTGATCGGCTTCTCGGGCTGCTGGTAGTTGTGCAGCAGCGGCAGCAGCGAGTACTGGCGTTGCCGCTCGGCCAGGCCCCGCATCGTCTGATCGAACCGCCGCAGCCATTCGCCGTAGTCGGAGATCCGCTGGATCCCATATCCGGCGTCGATCAGCCAGTCGACGTACTCGTCGAGCCCGATGCCGTCGTCGTACGGGTTCATCACGTGGTACGTCTGGAAGCCGTCCCCGGTGTCCAGCAGCTGCGTCCCCAGCGTGGAGATCGCCGCGGCGATGAACTCGACCGGCAGGCCGTCGTAGTGCGAACGCTGACGGTTCCCCTCGGCGTCCAGCTCGTAGAACGAACCGGGTGCGACACCGGTGGCGACCAGGCTCAGCATCAGCCGGGTGAACATGTCCGGCAGGTTGAGCTGTCCGGCGTAGGTGGTGTCGGCCAGGATCATGTCGCACCGGAATACCGCGACGGGCAGTCCGCACAGGTCGTGCGCCTCGCGCAGCAGCACCTCGCCGGCCCACTTGCTGTTGCCGTAGCCGTTGGCGTAGTTGTCGTTGATCGCGCGGGTCGCGCTGATCTGCCGGACGTCGGCGTCCTCGACGAACTCGCCCGGCTTGATCTGGTCACCGACGCCGATCGTCGACACGTAGGTGTACGGCTTCAGCTTGGTGGTGAGCGCGATCCGGATCAGTTCGGCGGTACCCACCGCGTTCGGGCCGAACAGCTCGCTGTACGGCAGGACGTGGTTGACCAGAGCGGCCGGGTCGACGATCAGGTCGACGGTGTCGGCCAGCCGCTGCCAGGTCTGCTGGTCCAGGCCGAGATTGGCCTCGCCCTTGTCACCGGCGATGACTTCGAGGTGGTCGGCGGCGAGTTCCTGATAGTGCGTCACCAACTTCGGGTCGCCGTGCGGGGAGCCCACGCCGAAGGTCTTGTCCAGCCGGCCGCGAGCCTCGTCGTCGGACTTGGCGCGGACCAGCGCAATCACCTTGCCGTCCACCATGTCCATGCGCTCGAGCCATTCCAGCGCCAGGTAGCGGCCCAGGAAGCCGGTCGCGCCGGTCAACAGCACCGTCCGCACCTCGGTGGTGGGCTCGGGCAGGCTGGGCGCGGCGGCCAGCGTCTCGGCCTCGAGGAACTTGTCCAGGGTGAGGTCGCCGGCGTGCACCGTGGTCGCGTCGCGACCGTGCACTGCGGCGAAGGTCGGCCGCTTGGTGCCCTGGCGCTCGCCCTCGATGTAGTTGGCGATGGCCTGCAGGTCGCTGGCCGGGCTGACGATGACGCCCACCGGGACGTCGATGTCGAAGATCTCGCGCAGCAGGTTGCCGAACGTCAACGCCGACAACGAGTCTCCGCCCAGATCGGTGAAGCGCGCGTCGGGGGTGAGCTCGGTGCTCGCCGTGCCCAGCATTGCGGCCGCGGCCCGGCTCACCGTCTGCAGCACCGGTGCGTTCGCGCCGTTGCGGCGCAATTCGGCGAGCTCGTTGGCCTGCCCCTCGGCGAGCTCGGCGTAGAGCTGCTCGAGCCGCTCGCCGTAGTGCTGCTTCAGCTTCGGCCATGCCAGCTTGCGGATGCCGGTCAGCAGACCGTTCTCCAGGCTGAACGGTGTGGTCTCGATGATGAAGTCGCGCGGCACCTCGTAGGACTGCAGGCCCACCTGACGGGCGACGTTCTGCAGCGAGTCGGCGATCTTCGGCTTGAGCGTCTCGAGGTCGCCCGAGGCCAGCGCCTCCTCGGTGGGCACCACGACGGCCACCAGGTAGGGCTGGGAGCTGTTGCCGTAGACGTAGATCTGGCGCACCAGCGGGCTGTTGCCGAACTCGGCCTCGAGCTTGGCAAGGGTCACGAACTCGCCCTGCGCCAGCTTCAGCACGTTGTTGCGGCGGTCGACGTACACAAGCTTGTCGGGCGCGATCTCGGCGAATACGTCACCGGTGCGGTAGTAGCCGTCCTCGTCGAACACGTTGGCGGTGGTCTCGGCCCGCTTGTAGTAGCCGGGGAACATGTTCTCGGTGCGCAGCAACAGCTCACCGCGCGGGTGCGGCCGGTCGGTGCTGAAGTAGCCCAGGTCCGGCACGTCGACGAGCTTGTAGTCGATCACCGGCGGGCGCTGAATCTCGCCGTCGAACAGCACCATCCCGGCCTCGGTCGAGCCGTAGCCGTCCATCAGGTGCATCTCGAGCAGGGACTCGACCCAGGTGCGCAACTCCGGCGAGGTCGGGGCCGAGCCCGTCATCGCGAAGATGAACCGCCCGCCCAGCAGGTACTGGCGCTGCTCGGCCAGGACCTCCGCCGCGACCGCTGCGCGGTCGGCACCGTCGGCCAGCCGCCGCTCCACCTGGCGCTGGAATTCGCCGAACAGGGTCTCCCAGATGCGCGGCACGAAGTTCAGCTCGGTCGGCCGCACTAGTTCGAGGTCCTCCAGCAGCGTGGAGAGGTCGCTCTTGGCGGCGAAGTAGGCGGTGCCGCCGTTGCCCAGCGTGCCGTAGAGGATGCCGCGGCCCATGACGTGGCTCATCGGCATGAAGTTGAGGGTGATCGACGCGGCGCTTTCGCCGAACCAGTTCCTGCTGCCCCGGCGCCAGATCTTGGCGACGTTGCTCTGCGGGTACATCGCGCCCTTGGGTGCGCCGGTGCTGCCGGAGGTGTAGATCAGCAGGGCCAGCGGGTCGTCGGAGTCGGGCACCGCGATGGCGGCCTCCGGCAGCGCCTTGCCGCGCTCGAGCACCTCGGCCAGCGTCTCGACCAGCACGCCGGCGTCTGCCAGCCGCGTGCGCGCGGTTTCCACGGCCTCGCGCTCGTCGTCGACCTCGGGGTGGTAGTCGAACGCCACCAGCTTGGCGGGCCGGTGGCCGCTCAGGATCAACTCCACGGCCTCGGGCAGCTGGTTCACGCTCGCCGCGATCACAGTGGGCTCGGTCTCGGTCACGATCGGCTGCAGCGACGTAAGCGACGCGCTGGTCTGCAGCGGCACCGACACCGCGCTGATGACGGCCAGCGCCATGTCGATGGTGGCGTAGTCGACGCTGTTGAAGCCCAACACACAGACCCGGTCACCGACGTGTACCTCGTCGTTGGCCCACGCGCGGCCGAGCGCTTCGACGCGGTCGCCCAGCTGGCGGTACGTGATGGTCTCGTAGCGGGGGAGCAGCTCCAGCCTGGTGCGTCCGGTCGCCGCGTCCTCGACGTACTCCACCACGCGGTGCGCGAGGGCCGGCCGGTCCGCATACCCCTCGAGCACGGTCCGGATGACCTGCGGGAGTGGCATCCCGGGCTTTTCGACGGCGGCCTCGACCGCCGGGTCGGGGCGCGCGGCGGCGAACTGCGGGTCGTTGGCGGTCAGGTCCTCGATGCGGCGCTCGAGCCGCTCGTCGCGATTGGTGGTCGACATAAACAAATTCCCTTGCAATGAAAGATAGTGAGTCGTTTTTCGCGCCGATGCGCTGACGGTTAGAACGTTAGCTAAAGTAACGTTATTCCACCATGGGCTCGCCGCGGCGGACGTTGTGAGATTGCCCACGCGGGCTGATGAGTCCCCAGGTCCTTACAGGTCGCCCAGGAGCCGGCCGAGGATGTCGAGCCCCTCGTTGAGCAGCTCGTCGCTGATCGGCAGCGGCGGCAGCAGCCGGATGATGTTGCCGAACATGCCGCAGGTCAACACGACGACCCCGGCGGCGTGGGCAGCGGTGGACAATTTCTGAGTCAGCTCCGCGTCGGGTTCCGAGGTCCCTGACTTCACCAACTCGATGGCGATCATGGCGCCGCGGCCACGCACATCGCCGATCCGGTCATCGCTGGCCTGCAGACGCAACAATGGTTCGGTGATCAGCCGTTCCAATTGTTGAGCGCGCTCTATCAGTCCGTCGCTTTCGATCGTGGTGATGGTGGCCAGTGCTGCCGCACAAGCGATTGGGTTACCGCCGAATGTGCCGCCCAAACCGCCGACGTGCGATGCGTCCATGATCGGCGCGCGGCCGGTGACCGCCGACAGCGGCAGCCCGTCGGCGATGCCCTTGGCGGTGCAGATCAGGTCGGGTTCGATGCCCTCGTGCTCGCAGGCGAACATCGCGCCGGTGCGCGCGAAGCCGGTCTGTACCTCGTCGGCGATGAACACCACGTCGTTGTTGCGGCACCAGTCGAGCAGGGCGGGCAGGAATCCCTCGGCGGGCACGATGAATCCGCCCTCGCCGGCGATAGGTTCGATGATGACGGCGGCGAGGCTGTCGGCACCGACCTGGCTCTCGATCACGTCGATCGCCCGCGCGGCGGCCTTCGCCCCGTCGGTGGCCAGCTCCTTGTCGAGCAGTCCGTCCCGATAGGGGTAGGACACCGGGGCGCGGTAGACCTCCGGCGCGAACGGGCCGAAGCCGCTCTTGTAGGGCTTGGACTTGGCGGTCAGCGCCATCGCCAGGTTGGTGCGGCCGTGATAGGCGTGGTTGAACGCCACGACGGCGGGCTTGCGCGTGTACGTGCGCGCGACCTTCACGGCGTTCTCGACCGCTTCGGCGCCGGAATTGAACAACACCGAACGCTTCTCGCCGGAGCCCGGCGTGATCCGGTTGAGCTCCTCGGCGACGGCGATGTACTGCTCGTACGGCGCGACCATGAAACAGGTGTGAGTGAACTCGGCGACCTGCGCGCGCACGGCCTCCACCACCCGGGGTGCGGAATTGCCGATGGTGGTCACCGCGATGCCCGACGCCAGGTCGATGAGCCGGTTGCCGTCGACGTCCTCGATGATGCCGCCGGAGGCGCGCGCGACGAACACCGGCAGCGAGACGTTCACCCCATGGGACACCGCCGCGGCCCGCCGTTTGGTCAGTTCCAGCGAAGCGGGACCGGGGATTTCGGTGACCAGCTGGCGAGTCTGCTCGAGGCCGGCCACGATTTCCTCCTCACCGCGGCGCGCCTGTCACGTCGCCACTAAAGCCTATCCGGCGCGGCGCCATCGGGCCTCCCGCGCACCGCGGCGGTCGAGAGCGACCTGCGGCAATGGCACACTGGCCGGTACGAGGTGCGCGGCCCGCGGGCCGTCCGGCACCCGGCGACAAGAAATGCCTTAAACGCCACTACGAAAGACAGGCCCGTTCATGGAGAGTTTGATCCTGTTCCTGCCCTTCCTACTCATCATGGGTGGGTTCATGTACTTCGCGTCGCGGCGCCAGAAGCGCGCGATGCAGGCCACCATCGACCTGCACGAGTCACTGCAGCCGGGGGACCGCGTCCACACGACGTCCGGTCTGGAGGCGACGGTCGTCGCGATCACGGAGGACACCATCGATCTCGAGATCGCCCCCGGCGTGGTGACCACGTGGATGAAGCTGGCCATCCGCGACCGGATCCTGCCCGACGACGATGAAGACCTGGCCGACGGTGACGACTCCAACGACTTGGCAGAATCCGACGAGGGTCGGGTTACCAAGGATTCCTGACGGAAGATCCCGCCGCCGCGGCGGACCGCTTGCGCAACGGGCGCGCGCGCGGCACTAGGCTCTGTTCCGGGCTCTGTCCGGGGTAAGAACCGCTACTCGAGGAGATAGAAGGAACGTGGCATCGTCTTCGGCGCCGGTGCACCCTGCCCGCTACCTGTCGGTTTTCTTGTTGCTGCTCGTCGGCGTCTACCTGTTGGTGTTCCTGACCGGGGACAAGCGTGCCGCCCCCAAGCTCGGCATCGACCTGCAGGGCGGTACCCGCGTCACGTTGACCGCCCGCACCCCGGACGGGTCGCGCCCGAGCCGGGATGCGCTGGCACAGGCACAGCAGATCATCAGTGCGCGGGTCAACGGGCTTGGCGTGTCCGGCTCCGAAGTGGTTGTCGACGGCGACAACCTGGTCATCACCGTGCCCGGCAATGACGGCAACGAGGCCCGCAACCTGGGCCAGACAGCCCGCCTCTACATCCGCCCGGTGCTGAACTCGATGCCGGCGCAGGCCGTCCAGCCCAAGCCCGCCCCGAAGGCGCAGCCACCGGGGCAGGCCCCGCCGCCGGGCCAGCCGGCGCCCGGCCAGGCGCCCCCACCGGGCCAAGCGCCGCCGCCGGGCCAGCCCGCACCCGCTCAGCCCGCGCCGCCGGGCGGCCGGCCGCCGGCCCAACCGCGGCCCTATCCCCAGGACCTGTCTCTTATACACATC
>NZ_LZSV01000034.1 GCF_001665605.1 Mycobacterium sp. 852014-50255_SCH5639931 | reverse complement strand
CGCCCACGGGCAGAAGGTGCAGAGCGCCGGCAGCAACATGGCCAGCACCGACAGCGCCGTTGGGTCCAGCTGGGCCTAACCCCAACTTCAGGCGCGGCAGCACACCACAGATCGGTGTGCTGCCGCGTCCTGCGGTTACCGTGCACTTTGAACCCTTGAGGTATTGATGGATCAGCAGACCGCCCGCACCGACATCACCGTTAACGTCGACGGTTTCTGGATGCTCCAGGCCCTCCTGGACATTCGGCACGTCGCGCCTGAATTGCGGTGCCGGCCATTTGTCTCTACCGACTCGAGCGACTGGCTCAACGAGCATCCCGGCATGGCGGTGATGCGCGAGCAGGGCATCGTGGAAAACGATCAGGTGAACGAACATGTGGCCGCTCGAATGAGGGTGCTGGCGGCGCCGGACCTCGAGGTCATCGCCCTGCTGTCGCGGGGCAAGCTGCTGTACGGCGTGGTCGACGACGAGAATCAGCCACCCGGGTCGCGCGACATCCCCGACAACGAGTTCCGGGTGGTGCTGGCCCGCCGCGGCCAGCACTGGGTGTCCGCGGTGCGCGTTGGCGGCGACATCACCGTCGACGACGTCGCGATCGCGGACAGCGCCTCGATCGCGTCCCTGGTGCTGGACGCGCTCGAGTCGATACACCACGCCGAGCCCGCGGCGATCAATGCGGTCAACGTGCCGCTGGAAGAAATGCTGGAAGCCACGAAGTCGTGGCAGGAGTCCGGCTTCAACGTGTTTTCCGGCGGCGACCTGCGGCGGATGGGCATCAGCGCCGCCACCGTGGCCGCGCTGGGACAGGCCCTTTCCGATCCCGCGGCCGAGGTCGCGGTGTACGCGCGTCAGTACCGGGACGACGCGAAGGGTCCCAGCGCTTCG
The DNA here is from genome assembly GCF_001665605.1 of Mycobacterium sp. 852014-50255_SCH5639931. GTDB lineage: Bacteria > Actinomycetota > Actinomycetes > Mycobacteriales > Mycobacteriaceae > Mycobacterium > Mycobacterium paraffinicum. Next base: position 256,643 of record NZ_LZSV01000034.1, on the reverse strand, counting down.
GTGCTGTCGCTCAAAGACGGTTCCGGCGGCCGCATCGCGCTGTACCAGCAGGCGCGGACGGCCGGGTCGGGGGAGGCCTGGCTGGCAATCTGCCCGGCGACCCCTCAATTGGTGCAGGTGGGCGTCAAGACGGTGCTGGACACCCTTCCTTACGGCGAGTGGAAAACCCACAGCAGGGTCTGACATTCGACGAAACATAAAGTTCACCAATGTCTTTGCACTCAACATGCGGTTGAGAAGCCAACACGGCATACTTCTCTAAGAGATTCAGCAAATCTCAAACCACTGTCACCAAGGTTTTAATCGCGAGGCGGGGTAGATGGAATTCGGATTAGTCGAGCTGCACTTTCTCGGGGGCGGCAGCGCCCCGGAAAGCGGGCCGGCGCAGACTCCCGCCCGGCTGGCGGCATGGGGTTACACATTCACGACGGTAAGGGGTTCAGGGCGATGACTGCGGTAGTTGAAGCGCTACAGCCTGACGTTGAGGGAATTTCGCAGCCTCGGGCGGTCGTGGTCGGCGTTATGGCCGGGGCGGGCGTACAGATCGGCGTCCTGCTGGACGCCAACGCCCCCGTCTCGGTGATGACCGAGCCGCTGCTGAAGGTGGTGAACAGCCGACTCAGGGAGCTCGGGGAGGCCCCGCTGGAGGCCACGGGCCGCGGCAGGTGGGCGCTCTGCTTGGTGGACGGCAGCCCGTTGCGGGCCACCCAGTCCCTGACCGAACAGGACGTCTACGACGGCGACCGGCTGTGGATCCGGTTCATCCAAGACACCGAGCATCGCTCGCAGGTCATCGAGCACATCTCCACCGCGGTCGCGGCAAACCTGAGCAAGCGGTTCGCCGCGATCGACCCGGTCATTGCGGTGCAGGTCGGTGCGTCGATGGTGGCGTCCGGGGTGACGGCTGCGTCCGGCTTGCTGCTCTGGTACCGCTGGCACCACAACTCCTGGCTGCCGACCGCGTACTCCGCGGTGATCGCCGCGGTGGTGCTGGGCGTTTCCCTGATGCTGCTGATGCGGGCCCGCACCCAACAGGATCGCCGCATCGCCGACATCATGCTGCTGAGCGGCCTGGCGCCACTCACGGTCGCCGCCGCGGCGGCGCCGCCCGGCGGAGTGGGGTCCCCACACGCAGTGCTGGCCTTCGGCGTGCTCACCATCGCCGCGATGCTCGGCCTGCGTTTCACCGGCCGCCGGCTGGGGCTCTACACCGCACTCATCACCATCAGCCTGGTCACGGCGATCGCGGCCCTGGCGCGAATGGTCGCGATGACCAGTGCGGTGACGCTGCTGACCAGCGTCGTCCTCGTGTGCGTGCTGGTCTATCACACCGCGCCTGCCCTCTCGCGCCGCCTGGCCGGCATTCGTCTGCCGGTCTTCCCGTCGGCGACCAGCCGGTGGGTGTTCGAGGCCCGGCCGGACCTGCCGACCACCGTGGTCCGCTCCGACGGTGGCCCCCCGGTCCTCGAGGGACCCGCATCCGTCCGCGACGTCTTGGTGCAGGCCGAACGCGCCCGCTCCTTCTTGACCGGCCTGCTGGTCGGGCTGGGCGTCTTGATGATCGTCTCGCTGGCGGCTTTGTCGGATCCGCACACCGGCCAACGCTGGCTGCCGCTGTTGCTGGCCGGCTTCAGCGCCGGGTTCCTGATGCTGCGCGGACGCTCCTACGTCGACCGCTGGCAGGCGATCACCCTGGCCGTGACGGCCGTCCTCATCGTGGGTGCCGTGGTGGCACGGTACGCGCTCGTGTTGCAGTCGCCCCTGGCCGTGTCGATCAGCGCGGCGATCCTGGTCCTGCTGCCGGCGGCCGGCCTCACGTCCGCGGCCGTGGTGCCCAACACCATCTACAGCCCGCTGTTCCGCAAGTTCGTGGAATGGATCGAATACCTCTGCCTGATGCCGATTTTCCCGCTGGCATTGTGGTTGATGAATGTCTATGCCGCAATCCGCTACCGGTAGTAGCAAGGTGTGGCGAGGGCGCGCTTCCGCTGCGGCCCTCGCCGCAATCTTGCTCGCCTCAGGAGCATTGGCCGGGTTACCACCCGCTTATGCGATTTCGCCGCCGACGATTGATCCCGGCGCGGTGCCGCCCGACGGCCCGCCCGGGCCGTCGGCGCCGATGAAGCAGAATTCATACTGCACCGAGGTCGGCGTGCTGCCCGGCACAGATTTCCGGTTGCAGCCCAAGTACATGGACATGCTGAACCTGCAGGAGGCATGGCAGTTCGGTCGCGGCGCTGGCATCAAGGTGGCCGTCATCGACACCGGTGTGAGCCCCCACCCGCGGTTTCCGCGCCTGATCCCCGGCGGTGACTACGTCATGGGCGGCGACGGGCTGTCGGACTGCGACGCCCACGGCACGATCGTGGCCTCGATGATCGGCGCCGCGCCGGCCAACGGCGCCGGAGTGCCACCGGCCGCGCCGCGCCGGCCGGTCACCATCCCCACTACAGAACCGCCACCCAAAGCGCCGCCGCCCCAGACGGTGACGTTGTCGCCCTTGCCCCAGACCGTGACGATGGTTCCGCCCTCGCCGACGGAGCAACAGCCGGCTCCGGGACCGTTCGGGCTGCCACCGCCACCGCCCGCGCCCGCAGGTCCACCGCCGGGACCGCCGCAGGCCGGGCAGGCCCCGGCCGGCAACCACGGCGGCGGCACGGTGACCATACCCAGCTACTCCGGTGGGAGCCACGTGGTCGGCGTCGACAACTCGCGCGGCCCGCGCCCGCTGGATCCACCGCCCAGCCCGCCACCTCCGCCGCCGGCACCGCCCTCGGCTGGTCCGGACGCGTTCAGCGGTGTCGCCCCGGATGTGGACATCATCGGGATCCGCCAGTCGAGCCAGGCCTTCGGCCTCAAGGACGCCTACACCGGCGACGAAGATCCGCAGACTCGCGCAAAGATCGACGGTGTCCAGACGATGGCTCGGGCGATCGTGCACGCCGCCAACATGGGCGCGCAGATCATCAACATCTCGGACGTGACCTGCATGAGCGCGCGCAACATCGTCGACCAGCGCGCGCTGGGCGCCGCGGTCCGTTATGCGGCGGTCGACAAAAACGCTGTGATCGTGGCCGCGGCCGGCGACACGAGCAAAAAGGACTGCAAGCAGAATCCGGCGCATGATCCGTTGCAGCCCAACGATCCTCGCAACTGGAGTTCCGTTACCACCGTCGTGACGCCGTCCTGGTTCAGCGACTATGTCCTGACGGTGGGTGCGGTCGACGAGGATGGCCGGCCGATGACCCAGGGCAACCAGGGGCAGGCATCGACGAGCGTGGCCGGTCCCTGGGTGGGCATCGCCGCGCCCGGTACCGACGTCATCGGGCTATCCCCCCGGGACGACGGCGTCATCAACGCGATCGACGGGCCGGACAACACGCTGCTGGTTCCGTCCGGCACCAGCTTCTCGGCCGCGATCGTGTCCGGCGTCGCCGCGCTCGTTCGCGCGAAATTCCCCCAGCTGTCGGCTTACCAGGTCATCAACCGGCTGACCCGAACCGCCCGCGCGCCGGCGCGCGGCGTGGATAACCAGATCGGGCACGGCATCGTCGACCCGGTGGCGGCACTGACGTGGGACGTACCCGAAGGACCGTTGAAGCCGCCGCAGCAACTTTCGGCGCCGCTGAACATACCGAAGCCCGTCCCACCCCGGGATATGGTGCCAGTGTGGGTGGCCGCCGGAGGCTTGCTCGGGGCGTTACTGATCGGTGGGGGCGTGTTTGGAACGGCGATGCTGATGAAGCGATCGCGAAAGCAGCAATAAGGGCGGAGCAGCAACAGTCATGAAAGCTCAGCGCAGGTTCGGTTTGTCATTGTCGTGGCCGCGGGTCACCGCGGTGTTCCTGGTCGACGTCGCGATCTTGGTGGTGGCCAGCCACTGCCCGGAGTCCTGGCAGGGCACCTATCGCATCGCGTTCTGGGTGGGCGTCGGGCTGGCGGCGTTGATCGCTCTGTTCTCGCTGGTCACCTACCACGGCGTGACGGTGACATCGGCATTGGCCACCTGGCTGTGGGATTGGTCAGCCGACCCCGGCACCGCGCTGGGCGCCGGCTGCACGCCGGCGGTCGACTACCAGCGCCGCTTCGGGCGCGACAAGGTCGGCGTGCGCGAGTACGAGGGCCAGCTGGTCTCGGTCGTCGCGGTGAACGGGGACGACGACGACCCGTCGTCGCGCCACCGGCACCGGACCTCGCCGCCCACCCTGCTGGTGCAGGCGGTGGCTGATGGCTTGCGGCAGTTCGACATTCACCTCGATAACGTCGATATCGTGTCGGTGAAGGTGCGCCGCGGCGGCAACGCCGCCGAGCTGTCGAAGCTCGGCGACTGGGGCCCCGATGAGTGGGAGGTGGCGAACGGAGAGCCTTCCTCGTACGTTCGCCGCACCTGGCTGGTGTTGCGGATGAACCCGCAACGCAACATCGCCGCTGTGGCGGTCCGCGATTCGCTGGCTTCGACTTTGGTGGCGGCCACCGAGCGGCTGGCTCAGGATCTCGATGGACTTACCTGTGCCGCAAGGCCGTTGACCGCCGAGGAGATCACCGAGGTCGACCGCGCGGTGCTGGCCGACCTGGAGCCCACCTGGAGCAGGCCCGGCTGGCGCCACCTCAAACACTTCAACGGCTTCACCAACAGCTTCTGGGTGACGCCCGCCGACATCACCACCGACACGCTCGACGAGCTGTGGCAGGCGGACACCGTCGCCACCGTGCTGACGGTCCGGCTCACCGCTCGCGCGGGCCGGCCGCAGGTCTCGGCCTGGGTGCGCTACCACACCGAGAAGCGGCTGCCCCGGAATGTTTCGTCCGGCCTCAATCGCCTCACCGGCCGGCAGTTGGCCGCGGTCCGCGCCAGCCTGCCCGCCCCCGCGACACACGCCTCGCTTGTCGTTCCGAGCCGTGCCGTGCGTGACGACGACGAGCTCACGCTGTCGGTCGGTCAGCTGCGAGAGAGCCCGGCGGGCGTGCCTGTGGCGCAATGACGCGGCCGCAATCGACCGCTGAGGGCGCCCGCAACGCGATGGTCGCCGGCCTGCTGGCATCGGGGATATCGGTCAATGGGCTCCAGCCCAGTCACAACCCGCAGGTGGCGTCGCAGATGTTCGCCACGGCCAGCAACCTGGACCCCGGGATGTGTGACGCCTGGCTGGCGCGGTTGCTGGCGGGGGAGCGGAGCATCGAGGTGCTCGCCGGTGCGTGGGCGTCGATCCGCACGTTCGGATGGGAGACCCGCCGGCTCGGGGTCACCGAATTGCACTTCCGTCCCCAGGTCTCGGACGGCTTGTTCCTGCAGCTGGCCGTCACCAGCGGCGAGTCACTGGCGTGCGCTTACGCGGCCGTGCTGGCTGAGGCCAAACGCTACGAGGAGGCGGCGGAACTACTCGACGGGGTCGAGCCGCGCCAACCCTTCGAGCAGGAGCTGGTCGACTATGTGCGGGGCATCCTGTATTTCCGCACCGGGCGGTGGCCGGATCTGCTCAATCAATTTCCGGAGGGCAAGGTCTGGCGTCAGCCCGAACTGAAGGCCGCCGGAGCGGCCATGGCGACGACGGCGCTCGCGTCGCTCGGCGTCTTCGAGGAGGCGATCCGGCGGGGCCAGGACGCGATTGAAGGGGACCGCGTTCCGGGAGCGGCCAACATCGCCCTCTACACCCAGGGCATGTGCCTGCGGCACCTGGGCCGCGAGGACGAGGCCGTCGAGCTGTTGCGCCGGGTGTATTCGCGGGATCCGAAGTTCAGCCCGGCCCGCGAAGCGCTGGATAACCCGACCTATCGACTGGTCCTCACCGACCCGGAAACCATTGAGGCGCGAACGGATCCGTGGGACGCGGACAGCGCGCCGACCCGGGAGGAGACGGAGGCCGCTCGCCACGCCGAGGAGGCCGCAAGGTACCTGGCCGAGGGTGACGCCGAGCTCAACGCGATGCTGGGCATGGAACGCGCCAAGCGGGAAATCAAGCTCATCAAGGCGACGACGAAGGTGAACCTGGCCCGCGCCAAGATGGGCCTTCCGGTGCCGGTGACCTCGCGCCACACACTGCTGCTGGGTCCGCCCGGGACCGGTAAGACCTCGGTCGCGCGGGCCTTCAGCAAACAGTTGTGCGGCTTGACGGTGCTGCGCAAACCGGTGGTGGTCGAAACCAGCCGCACCAAGCTGCTGGGCCGGTACATGGCCGACGCGGAGAAGAACACCGAGGAGATGCTCGAGGAAGCTCTCGGCGGGGCGGTCTTCTTCGACGAGATGCACACGCTGCACGAGAAGGGCTACCAGCAAGGTGACCCGTACGGCAACGCGATCATCAACACGTTGCTGTTGTACATGGAGAACCATCGCGACGAGCTCGTCGTCTTCGGTGCGGGTTACGCGAAGGCGATGGAGAAGATGCTGGACGTGAATCAGGGTCTGCGGCGGCGGTTTTCGACCGTGATCGAGTTCTTCAGCTATACGCCCGACGAGCTGGTCGCGTTGACCCGGCTGATGGGCCAGGAGAACGAGGACGTCATCACCGAGGAAGCGGCGCATTCCCTATTGCCTTCCTACACCAGGTTTTATCTCGACGAGAACTACTCCGAAGACGGGGACCTGATCCGCGGCATCGATACGCTCGGCAATGCCGGTTTCGTGCGCAATGTGGTCGAGAAGGCCCGCGATCACCGCAGTTTCCGTCTCGACGACGAAGATCTGGATGCGGTGCTGGCCAGCGACGTCACCGAGTTCAGCGAGCGGCAGCTCCTGCGGTTCAAGGAACTGACCCAGGAGGACCTGGCCGAGGGCCTCAGCGCGGCGGTCGCCGAGAACAAGACGACGTAGTTCGCGCCGCGAACTCACCTCAGCTGGTTCCTGCTCGCGGCCTGGCGCCGAATCGGCCGCCGAAGGGTTCTGCGGCGGTGTCCGGTACAGCCGGGTTTCCCCGCCGTGAGCAACCGCCGCGGCAGCGGACCTCGATCCGGATTCCACCCGCCCACCCGGCTGGGTGACGGTGGCCCTCCGGGGGTTTTCTACAAACTGCTTTTGAGAAAAAGGGCACGTTCAGCAACGTCATAGGCGTCGCAGCGGAGTCTCCAAGCCTCGCCGAAACCATCGCTGACCAGGCAAACAGGGCCTCCCAGGAAACTGTCAGCAGCTAATCAGCGGCGCGGCAGAGTAGCCCATCTACCCTTCGTGTGGGTGAACAGTAGGGGAACAACACCATGGCAATCGGCTATCAGTTCGGCGAGGCAGGCGGGCATGGAGCCACCGTTCGCGTCCACGCGGCGTCGGTGGTGACCGAGCGTCAGCCTCGTTCGCGACGCACCGGCCGCGCGAGGCTGCCGCGGCGGTGCGGACTCGGTGGCCCGCCGGGGGTTCATCACCCGGCTTGGTCGCAGCTTCCGGGTGATCCAGCAACGGCCAATGGCCCACGGGCAGAAGTTCTAGACCGCCGGCAGCAACATGGCCAGCACCGACAACGCCGTCGGCTTCGGTTGGGCGTAATTGCGTCCCGATCGGGTTGACACGCTTGCTCTGAGCTTGCGGGTTTAATACGCGACCGACATCGCGCATATGCTCCATATGCGTATTTCTGCTGCCTTGCCATAGGGCGATAGGAGGGATTCAGCGCTTCCAATCCGTCCTGCATTCAGCTGGAAATCAATTTAGCGCGATCGATAATAACGTCGATCCGTAGGACTTCCATTGCCAGAAATGGCGGTTTGCGCGTCGCGCTAAACCGCTGCTTAACTGTGCTTTTAGCGTCGACTACCTCGGTGTATGCAAAATCACACACAAATAGCTGTGCGTCCACAAGTTCTCACAAGAGTCGATGACGGTGTGACATTTGCTTTTTACAGTTGGTTACGTGGAGGGAACGCGGCCTGAAATGCGTTACCGACACAATGCTCTTATATTCATGGGCGGATGGCGGGTTGAGTCGCGCAATCTTCGTGGATTTGAGTTAGGGAGGGAATGGCCCGTTGTTTGAAGTATGTGGAATGAGCTCGTGGCTTCAAAAACGGATCTGATGGATTTCATTAGAACCTTGCCGCGGTTGCGGCCGAGGCAGCAAAGCCGCGCCTACCCTGGCGGCCACTTGAGGGACGGGAGGTAGTCGATGTTGGACTTCGGAGCGCTTCCGCCGGAGATCAACTCGGGGCGGATGTACGTCGGTGCGGGGTCGGGTCCGCTGCTGGCCGCTGCGGCGGCGTGGGACGAATTGGCCGCGGAGCTGCAGGCCACAAGCGCCTCGTACGGCTCGACCATCGAGACGCTGGCGACGGGGCCGTGGACGGGTCCGTCGTCGATAGCAATGGCAGCCGCCGCCGCGCCATACGTGGCGTGGATGAACGCCACCGGCGCTCAGGCGGAGGAGGCCGGCGCCCAGGCCAAGCTGGCCGCGGGCGCCTACGAGGCGGCGTTCGCAGCCACGGTGCCGCCACCGGTGATCGCGGCCAATCGCGCGCTGCTGGCAACGCTCATCGCCACCAACATCCTCGGCCAGAACACCCCGGCGATCGCCGCCACCGAAGCCCAATACATGGAGATGTGGGCCCAGGACGCCGCCGCGATGTACGGCTACGCGGCGTCGTCGGCGACCGCATCCCAACTGACGCCGTTCGCCGAGCCGCCGAGGACCACCAACGAGTCGGCCGGCCCGATGCAGGCGGCCGCGGTCACGCAGTCGGGTGCGCAATCGAGCTCCAACACCGCCTCTCAGCTGAGCACGCTGCAACCCCTGATGAACGCCGGCAACGTCGCGGCGGCCAACCCTACGACGGGGACTGGAATCACCACCGGAATCGGGCAAAACCTCGACTACTGGAACAACATCTGGTCGGTGCTGACGGGTCCGTATTCGCCCCAGTCATGGAGCAGCGTCCCGGGTGGCCCCTTCCTGTCGTTCGGTCAGGCGTACGCCTGGGGTCAGAACGGCCAGAGCGCCGCGGCCTATTTGTCCGGCCCGAAGGCGATCTCCGGGGCACTGGCGCCACTGACCAGCGGACCCAGCGCTGTCCGGCCCATGCTGAGCTCCGCCGTCGGACCGGTTTCGGGCTCCATGGGCAAAGCGCCCCTCGTCGGCAGCATGTCGGTACCGCAGGGCTGGACGGAGGCGGCGCCGACCATCCGCACCGTCGCCCAGGTGATGCCCACCAACCTGGCTGCCGGCCCGGCCGCTGCGCTGGCCGGCGAAGAGGGCGTCTTCAGCCAAATGGGTCTGTCCAGCCTGCTGGGGCGGGCCGTCGCCGCGAGCGCGACCCACCCCATGAGCGGAAGTGCCGCCGCAGCGGCCAGCTCGCTGGGCGGTGCCGTTGCCGAGGCCGACCCGGCCGCCGCCACCATCATCGTCATCCCGTGCATCGAGGAGTGACCCGCCATGAACACACCGCACACCAGCCCAGCACCGTCCACCCAGCCGCCAGCCACCAGGTAAGGGATCACAGATGTTTTACGGAGCCTTTCCGCCGGAGTTCAATTCGGGCCGGATGTATGCCGGTCCGGGACCGGAGTCGTTGGTGGCGGCCGCAACCGCATGGGAGAACCTGGCCGCGGAGTTGCAGTCCGCGGCGTCGGCCTATTCGTCGGTGGTTTCGAGCCTGGCCACCGGGCCATGGGTGGGCCCCTCATCAACTGCCATGGCCTCGGCGGCCGCACCCTATGTGACCTGGATGCAGCAGACCGCAATTCAGGCCCAGGAAGCCGCCGCTCAGGCCAACGCGGCGGTAGCCGCGTACGAGGCGGCGTTCGCTGCGCACGTGCCGCCACCGGTGATCGCGGAGAACCGTGCCCTGTTGGCGCAGCTGATGGCGACCAACCTGTTCGGGCAGAACACTGCCGCGATCGCGACCACCGAGACCCAGTACAGCGAGATGTGGGCCCAGGACGCCGTGGCGATGGACAGCTACGCCACCTCGTCGGAGGCGGCCTCGAGGTTTACCCCGTTCGCGGAGCCGCCCGCGACCACGAACACTGCCGGCACAACGATGCAGGCGGCCGCGATAAGCCAAAGTGCCGGCACCTCCGCCGGCAATGCCGGGTCAACGGTCAGCGCGGCAGCCAACTCGCTGACCACGACCGCGACGGCGGGCAACCCGATACTGGCATGGCTCTCGCAGCTCGCCACCCAATACAACACCACCATCACCACCTTCTTGAAAGGCTTCGGCACAACTCCTGGCGGCACGCCGTTGATCACGGCCATGTACAACGCGGTCAAGGTGCCGTTGGGCCTGACCACACAGTTCAACGACGTCGGATTGCTGATCAACTTCCCCCTGTCGCAGTGGCTCAAGTTCGCCCCACCCGCCGCCTACGGCGCGCTACCGAAGGACGCGCTGGGCGCCGGCCTGGGGGCGCTGGGCTTCGGCCGGGGCACGCTCTACGACGCGATCACCCCGACGGCGGGTTTCGCGCGTGGCACGTTGGTGGGCCAGTTGAGCGTTCCGCCCAGCTGGGCCTCGGCCACCCCGGCCATCCGAACGGTTGCCGCGGCACTGTCGGCCGCGGGACCCGAGGCGGTGCCGGCGGCCGCGCTGGGCGAGGGCAGCCTGTTCAGTTCGATGGGGATGGCGGGGATGCTGGGCAGCGCCCTCGGCTCCGGGGGGCCCACCGTGGTCGGCGCCGGCGTGCGCAACCGGATGAAACCCATCAAGGACCTCAAAGACAAGCAATCGCCGGAACAGCTGAAGCGTCTGGTCGCGCAGATTTCGGAGAAACCCGAAACCGTGCAGCACCACAACGTCGACCAGGAAGGTCTCGACGCCCTGCTCGAGCAGCTGGCGAAGAAACCCGGCATCCACGCCGTGCACCTGAAAAAGGGCGACAAGTCCAAAGTTCTGCCCGCCGATGTCCAATTAGGTTAATGGCCAACATGATTCAACCCCTGCAGCTATGCGCAAGGAAGGCGAGCAATGAAACGGTTACTGGTTCTACTGGGCGTGCCCGTCATGATCGGCCTGGCCGCACCGGCATACGCCGATCCTCCACCCGTACCGGACGGCGATGACGGGGCGTTCCTCGCCGCCCTGCATACTGCCGGCTTCGGCTTCGCAAGTCCGGATGCGGCCGTCGGGGCGGGCCGGGCGGTGTGTTCGTGCCTGAACAACGGGGAATCGGGCTTGGAGCTGGTCCATGACGTGAAGATGCACAATCCGGGCATGGACATGGAGATGGCTTCCAACTTCGCCATGATCTCCGCGAAATACTACTGTCCGCACCAGCTCAACAAGGCCTGATCGGGGCTGGTGTAGGCTGTATTACACTGGCCCACAAGCTATTTCGCTAAGCCGAGCCAGTGCTGCAGTCGGCGTCACGCCATGAGACAATCACCGGTTATGAGGCTGCTGCTGGCGCTGATCGCCGTTCCCGCCGCGATCGCGCTCGCCGCGCCCGCGCACGGCGAGCCGGATGCGGGCGGCGTCGACGAGGTGAGCTTTCTCGCGTCGCTGCGAAGCGCGGGCATCACCTACAAGACGCCGGAGGCAGCGGTCCAGTTCGCCCAAGCGGTGTGCACTGCAATGGGCAATGGCGAATACGGCCCCCAGATGGTCAACGATTTGAAGGGCCAAAATCCCGGGCTCACTACGGAACACGCCACGTCGTTCCTGGCGATCGCCGCGAAATTCTATTGTCCCCAGCAACTCAACAAGGGCTAGCCTGGCGTCGGCCATAACGGGAACCGTTTGGCGGCGCATGGATTTCGCACGCATGGACGCAACGCATCCGGTTCGGCTCGGGGCCACCTGCCGTTCACCTGAGAGTGATTAGCTCCGCCGGTGCTGACTCGGGGGAAGGAGTGCCGATGGAGACCACGCTGAGCGTCGCCGATTTCGCGCTCCGGCTCGCCGTCGGCGTGGGATGTGGCGCCCTCATCGGCCTGGAGCGGCAATGGCGGGCGCGCCGGGCCGGCCTGCGGACCAACGCGCTGGTCGCCGGCGGCGCGACGTTGTTCGTGCTCTATGCCGCCGCCACCGCGGACACCAGCCCCACCAGGGTGGCGTCGTACGTGGTGTCCGGCATCGGATTCCTCGGCGGTGGCGTCATCCTGCGCGAGGGCGTCAACGTCCGGGGCCTCAACACCGCGGCCACCCTGTGGTGTTCTGCGGCGATCGGCGTCCTGGCGGCGTCGGGACACCTGGTGTTCGCGCTGATCGGCACCGGGACCGTCATCGCCATTCACGTGTTCGGGCGCCCCCTCGGCCGACTGATCGACCGCGACAACACCGGCGACGAAGACGAAAGTTTGCGGCCCTACCTGGTGCAGGTGGTCTCCCGCCCGAAACACGAGCAGTACGCGCGCGCTCAGATCGTGCAGCACGCGAGCGGCAACGACATCACGCTGCGCGGCATCCATACCGGACGGTCCGGCGACGACGAGGTCACGTTGACCGCGCACCTACTCATGGACGGCGACGCCCCGTCCCGGCTGGAGCGGTTGGTGGCGGAGCTGTCGCTGCAGCCGGGAGTTCGCGCGGTGCAGTGGTACGCCGGCGACGAAGCGCAATCGGACCGTTAGGGGCGTGACTGCAGCTCCGGCGCGGCCGCGGCCAGGAGGTCGGCACGGTTCCCGGTCAGCGGCGGGTAGATCCGCCGGGTGTTGATCGTCCGCTTCGTCGCCTTGGCCCGTTCGCCACTTGACACCAGCAGCCGATCCCATCCTTCGGTGTAAACCGCGCCGGCCGGTCCGAGGTCGAGAACCGTTACATACCAAGGGATTCGGAGAGCCAGCAGCGGCTCGCCGAACAGGTCGCTGATCACGTTGTAACCGGCGTAGCGTCCCATCGGGCGGCCGTGTTGACACGACATCACCGACAGGTGGTCGTCGTCCATACGGGCGGCGGCGACGTCGCCCGCGGCAAAAATTGCGGGGACGCCGATGACCCGCAGAAAGTCATCGACGGGCACCCGCCCCAGGCGGTCGCGCGCCACCGGCAGCTGCTCGGTCAGCGAGCTGGCCCGCATGCCGGCACACCACACCACCGTGGCCGCCGCCAGGTGGTCGCCCGAGGTCAGCGACACACCGCGCTCGCTGATCGCGGCGACGCCCACGCCCGCCCGGGTCTCGACGCCGTTGGCCGCCAGCGCGGCTTCGATCACCGGACGCGCCGAGGCGCCCATGTCGGAGCCGATGCGGCTTCGATCCAACAGCACCACTCGGGTAGTGACAGTGCTCCCAGCGAACAGCCGCCGCAACCTGTCCGGTAGCTCGCACGCCACTTCGATGCCGGTCAGTCCCGCCCCGACCACGACGACCGTGCCCGCCGCTGCCGTCGGGGAACCGTCGGCGAGCCGAAGCGGATGGTCCCGCAACGCAACGGCACCGTCATAGGTGTCGACGTCGAAGCCGAACTCCCGCAGACCCGGTACGGCGGGTTTGCGAACCTGGCTGCCCGAGGCCAGCACCAACCGGTCGTAGTCGTACGTCACGCCACCTGATGTGGCGACGGTGCGAGCGTCGGTGTCGATCGCGGTCACCTCGGTGACGACATGTGCCACACCGACGGGGTCGAGCAGTCCGGCGAGCGGGACGCGGCATGGGCGCAGGTCGGCCTCGTAATTGCGCACCCGGATGTCGTGGAAGGGTTGGGTGGCCAACACGGTGATGTCGACCGCGCCCGTCGGAATGGCCAGCTCGTCGAGGCGGCGGGCTGCGCCGAGCGCCGCCCATAATCCGGCAAAGCCCGAGCCGATCACCACCACAGCGGTCAACTGCCCACACCTCGCGTCGTTCGGCCCGTCAACCCAGTGTGGGCCGGATGTCGGACCAAGGCGACCTGACTGTCCGGTCGGTCGTCGTAGTCTTATGCCTGTGAGTACGCTTTCAGCCTTCGTGTCGGCGCTGCCCCCGCAGCTGCGGGACCCCGTGCTGCTCGCCGTTCCGTTCTTCTTGCTGCTGTTGGCCCTGGAATGGTCGGCCGCCCGAAAGCTGGAGAGCATCGTCGAGAACGAGCGGCCCGTGTCCGGCGCCTACCTGACCCGCGACTCGCTCGCCAGCATCTCGATGGGACTGGTGTCGGTGGGCACCACCGCCGCGTGGAAGACGCTGGCCCTGTTCGGCTACGCCGCGATCTATGCCTACGTGGCGCCGTGGCACCTGTCGGCGGCCCATTGGTACACCTGGGTCATCGCACTCGTCGGTGTCGACCTGCTGTATTACGCCTACCACCGGATCGCACACCGGGTCCGGCTGATCTGGGCGACACACCAAGCCCATCACTCCAGCGAATACTTCAACTTCGCGACCGCGCTGCGCCAGAAGTGGAACAACAGCGGCGAAATCCTGATGTGGGTGCCCCTGCCGCTGCTGGGGATCCCGCCCTGGATGGTGTTCTTCAGTTTCTCGATCAGCCTGATCTACCAGTTCTGGGTGCACACCGAGCGGATCGACAAGCTGCCACGGCCATTCGAATTCGTCTTCAACACCCCGTCACATCACCGGGTGCACCACGGGATGGACCAGATCTACCTCGACAAGAACTACGGCGGAATCCTCATCCTCTGGGACCGGCTGTTCGGCAGCTTCCAGGCCGAGTTGTTCCGCCCGCACTACGGCCTGACCAAGCGGGTCGACACGTTCAACATCTGGAAGCTGCAGATCCGTGAATACGTCGCGATCGCCCACGACTGGCGTTCCGCGACCCGGCTGCGCGACCGTCTGGGCTATGTCTTCGGCCCGCCGGGCTGGGCTCCACGCACCGCGGACCGCACCGAGGCCGCCGTTTCCCTGGCGACATCTCCGTAACGCCGGCGGCGGACGGCGCGAAGACTTCTGCGTAACGGAAAGTCACGCCGTAATCTCAAATCGGTCGAGATTTGGCCCGGACGGATCGGAGTGGATGGTGCGTCGCCTGGCAATGCGAGCGTTCACCGCTTCGATCACCGTGGCCGCGTTCGCGCAATCGATGCCGCCTGCGCCGGCCAAAGCCGACCCCGTCATGGTCTATCCGGGCATGGAGATCCGCCAGGACAATCGCGTCTGCACGCTGGGCTACGTCGACCCCAACCTCAAGATCGCGTTCACCGCGGGGCACTGCCGCGGCGGCGCGGGCGTCGTCACCGACCGGGGCGGGGCCGTCATCGGCCGCCTGGCCGCCTTCCGGGACAACACCCCCAGCGGCACGACGGTGGCCACCGACCAGCTGATCACCGACTACGAGGCGATCGTGCTGGACAACGGCGTGATGGCGAACAACGTCCTGCCGGGCGGGCGTCCACTGATCTCGAATCCAGCGGCGGCGCTCGCTCCCGGACAGGCGATCTGTCACTTCGGCGTCAGCACCGGCGAAACCTGCGGAACGGTGGAGAGCGTGAACAACGGCTGGTTCACCATGTCGCACGGCGTGCAGAGCCACAACGGCGATTCGGGTGGCCCGGTGTACCTGCCTTCCAGCGCCGGTCCGGGGCTGCTCGTGGGAATCTTCAACAGCGTGTGGGGGGATTTCCCGGCGGCGGTGTCGTGGCGGGCCACCTCAGAGGAAGTCCGTGAGGACCTCGGCGTGACGCGCGGGGGCGCCCGCTAGGCGATTCAACGGGCCTCGTCCGCCTCCGCGAGGGCGAACACCGGGATCGTGGGTGCGACGGCGCGGAACTCCTCGTCGGTGCTGTCCGGGGTCAGCCCGGCAACGTAGTCCTTGACCTGCCAGTACCAGCGCTCCAGATAGCGCCGCAGCAGTTCCGGTTTGGCCGCGTCGCCCACCTCGCTGACCCGGGCGCGGCGCCGGCGCCAGCGCGGGCCGGTTTCGACGACGCCCGCAGCCCGCACGTTGCGGGCCCACTGGGTGTTGCCGCGCGGTGAGACCAGGTAGTCCACCCCGTCAACGGTCAGCAGATTGATGACGACCGCCCGCGTCTTCCCACTTTTGCGCCCGCGCACCCGCAGCGCATGGGTGCCGGCGATGCTGACACCCATCTCGGCAAGCCAGCGGATCACCGCGTTGGCGGCCCGCACGACCCCGCTCGGTTCTTCGTATCGGGTGGACATGTCGCATCCTCTCTCGCAATCTCCAGAGAGCAGTGCTCTCTAAACCGGCGACACTGCCACACTCCTGGCCAGAAAGCAAGAGCGGTGATCTCGGTTATGCCAGACTGACCGCGTGGGCAAACGCCAGGAGACCCGGCAGCAGATCGAGGCGCGCATCATCCAGCTCGGTCGCCAGCAGCTGGTCGACCGCGGTGCGGCCGGGTTGTCCGTGCGTGCGATCGCCCGTGACCTCGGCATGGTGTCGTCGGCCGTGTACCGCTACGTGTCCAGCCGCGACGAGCTGCTGACCTTGCTGCTGGTCGACGCCTACTCGGACCTGGCCGACGCCGTCGATCGCGCCCGCGAGGCGGTCGGGGACCTTTGGAGCGACGATGTCATCGCCATTTCCCGGGCGACACGGGAGTGGGCCGTCGCGCACCCGGCCCGCTGGGCCCTGCTGTACGGCAGCCCGGTGCCCGGCTATCACGCACCGCCGGAGCGCACCGTAGCCGTGGGAACCCGGGTGGTGGCGGCCTTTTTCGACGCCGTGGCGTCCGGCATTGCCACCGGCGACATCAGGCTGACCGATACCGTTGCGCCCCAACCGATGTCGTCGGACTTTGAGCGGATTCGCCAGGAGTTCGGGTTTCCCGGCGATGATCAGGTGGTCGCCAAGTGCTTCCTGTTGTGGGCGGGGGTGCTGGGTGCGATCAGTCTCGAGGTGTTCGGGCAATACGGCGCGGATACCCTGACAGACCCCGAGGCGGTGTTCGACGCGCAGCTTCGGCTCCTGGTGGACGTGTTGAGCCAACATTGACGGCCCGGGCCGGCCGCCGGCCGGAATTAGAACATGTTCACCCAGCCTGCGGAGCGCAGGAGCCGCTCACCATGGCAAAGTTTTCGCGGGCCTTTCTGGCTGCCGAGCCACTGGACTATCCTGCGAGACGATGACCCTTCCCGTTCAATCGCCAACGCAGATCGCGTGGGTTACCACCGACCTGGATGCGACCGAAACCGCCCTCACCGGCTTGTTAGGAGTGCGCAAATGGGTCCGCATACCCGACGTGCACTTTGCTCCGGAATCCTGCAGCTACCTTGGCAAGCCAGCCGATTTCGTCGCCAGCATCTCGCTGAGCTATCTCGGCGACATGCAGTTGGAACTGATCCAACCCATCCGCGGGGAGAACATCTATAGTGACTTTCTGCGCGAATCCGGGCCCGGTCTGCACCACATTTGCATGGAGGCCGAGAACCCCGAGCAGTTCGACGCGGTGTTGGCCGAGGCCGTGGAATTCGGCGCCGCGGTCGTGCAGCAAGGCGTGATGCCCGGCGGGATTCAGTTCGCCTATGTGTCAGCGCCGCAGGCGGCGGTGCCGTTTGTTGAGATCGCGTACATCGCGCCCGAGATGAGGGCGTTTTACGACTACATCAAACAGGAGCAGCGGTGAGTCGCCCCAGCGACGATGCAGTGCTCAGCGATGAGGAGGAGTGGCGCCAGTGAGCACGGAAATACCGGCAACGGTCAGCGCGGACGACGTGACGTCGTGGTCAGATGACGTCGACGTGGTGGTGGTCGGCTTCGGCATCGCGGGCGGCTGCGCCGCCGTCAGTGCGGCGGCCGCCGGGGCGAAGGTGCTGGTGCTGGAGCGCGCCGCGGCGGCGGGCGGCACGACTTCGCTTGCCGGGGGCCACTTCTATTTGGGTGGAGGAACGGCGGTTCAGGAGGCCACCGGGCACGCCGACTCGCCGGAGGAGATGTACAAGTACCTGGTCGCCGTGTCCCGGCAGCCGGATCACGACAAGATCCGCGCCTACTGCGAGGGCAGCGTCGAGCACTTCAATTGGCTGGAAGACTTGGGTTTTCAATTCGAGCGCAGTTACTTTCCGGGCAAGGCGGTCATCCAGCCCAACACCGAGGGCTTGATGTTCACCGGCAACGAGAAGGTTTGGCCCTTCTTGGAGCAGGCGGTGCCGGCGCCGCGCGGCCACAAGGTGCCCGTGCCCGGAGACACCGGTGGCGCCAGCATGGTGATCGATCTGCTGCTGAAGCGCGCCGCGGACCTGGGCGTGCAGATCCGGTACGAGACGGGCGCGACCGAACTCATCGTGGACGGTTCGGGCTCGGTGAGCGGTGTCATGTGGAAGCAGTTCTCCGAAACCGGTGCGATCAAAGCAAAGTCGGTGATCGTCGCTGCCGGGGGATTCGTGATGAACCCGGAGATGGTTGCCAAGTACACCCCCAAGCTGGCCGAGAAACCGTTCGTGCTGGGCAACACCTACGACGACGGGCTGGGCATCCGGATGGGCGTATCGGCCGGCGGCGCAACCGAGCACATGGACCAGATTTTCATCACGGCTCCGCCGTACCCGCCGTCGATCCTGTTGACGGGCATCATCGTGAACAAACTGGGACAGCGCTTCGTCGCCGAGGATTCCTACCATTCCAGGACTTCCGGGTTCATCATGGATCAGCCGGACAGCGCGGCGTTCCTCATCGTCGACGAGGCGCACCTGGAGCACCCCAAGATGCCGCTGGTCCCGCTGATCGACGGATGGGAGACCGTCCCGGAAATGGAAGCCGCACTTGGCATTCCGGAGGGCAACCTGGTCGCGACGCTGGACCGGTACAACGCCGACGCCGCCCGCGGCGAGGACCCCGACTTTCACAAGCAGCCCGAATTCCTTGCGGCACAAGATCACGGGCCGTGGGGGGCGTTCGACATGTCATTGGGTAAGGCGATGTACGCCGGTTTCACCATCGGCGGGCTCGCCACGTCCGTGGACGGCGAGGTGCTGCGCGAGGACGGGACCGTCGTGCCGGGCCTGTACGCGGCCGGGGCGTGCGCGTCCAACATCGCCCAGGACGGTAAGGGCTACGCCAGCGGCACGCAGCTGGGGGAGGGCTCGTTCTTCGGCCGCCGCGCCGGAGCGCACGCAGGCCGGAAGCGCTAGACGCGCGCGGGTTCCTTCTTCTCCTCCACGGGTCCCAGCCGCCACGGCCCGCCGCCGAGCAATTGCAGCTCTTGTTCGTGGTGCTGTTCGACGGTGGGCCGATGACTGACGCTGACCACCACACAGTCCGGCAGCTCGGTCCGCATCAGCTGGTACAACGCGAATTCCAGGCCCTCGTCCAGCGCGGAGGTGGCCTCGTCCAGGAAGACCGCTTTGGGTTTGGTGAGCAGGATGCGCGCGAAGGCGACACGCTGCTGCTCGCCCGGGGACAGCACCTTGGCCCAATCCCGCTCTTCGTCGAGCCGGTCCAGCAGTGGCGCCAGCGCGACTTTGGTGAGCACCTCTCGCAGCTCGGCATCGGAGACGTCGTCCGGGGAGTTCGGGTAACACACCACGGTGCGCAGGCTGCCCAGCGGCACGTACGGCAACTGCGACAGGAACATCGTCGCGTTGTCGCCCTGCGGACGGCAGAGGGTCCCGGACGCGTACGGCCACAACTCGGCCAGACTGCGCAGCAGCGTGGTCTTGCCGGCACCGGAACGCCCGGTGATCACGAGCGAATCGCCCTCGGCGAGTTGAACATCGAGCGGGTCGATCAGCCGATCGCCGGCCGGCGTGCGCACCTCGATGTCGCGAAGCTCGACAGGAGCCTCTTCGCTCGGCTTGACCAAGATGGTCGGCAGGGCGCGGCCCTTGTCGTTGGCGTCGACCAGCCCGTGCAACCGGATGATCGACGCGCGGAAGGCCGCGAACGCGTCGTAGTTGTTGCGGAAGAACGACAGCGAATCCTGAATATTGCCGAAGGCCGTCGCGCTTTGCCCAACGTCGCCGAAGTCGATCCGGCCGGCGAACAGGCGCGGCGCCTGAATCACCCAGGGCAGCGGAACGATTGCCTGCGACACCGACCAGTTCCAGCCGTTGAAGATGATGGTCCGGCGGACGAACTTGCGGTAGTTGTCGATGATCGGGGTGAAGCGCCGCCACAGTTGCGCCCGCTCCACTCGCTCGCCGCGGTAGAAGCCCACCGCCTCTGCGGCATCGCGCAATCGGACCAAGGCGTACCGGAACGCGGCGTTCAGCTTCTCGTTGTTGAAGCTGAGCCAGATCAGCGGATGGCCGAGCCAGATCGCCACCAGCGTGGCGATCAGCACGTAGATCAGGACGGTCCAGAACATCGCGCGCGGGAGCTCGACGCCCAACACGTTCAGGTTGCCGGACAGATTCCACAGGATCGCCGCGAAGGAGATCACCGAGGCCACCGCGTTCACGGCCCCGAACAGCAGGGTGCTGCCCGTCCCGTTCGAGGGGATGTTCGGGGTACCACCCGCATTCGCGGTGAAGATGTCGATGTCCTGCTGGATGCGCTGGTCGGGGTTATCGATGGTGTGGTCGATGAACAAGTCCCGGTAGTAAGCCCGGCCGGCGAGCCAGTCGTCGGTGAGATTGCCCGTCAGCCACATACGCCAGGCGATGATGAAACGCTGCGTCAGGTAGATGTCCACCATGAACCGGATGACGTACAAGACCGCCAACACGATGAAGATCGCGATCGACATCCAAAAGCCGTGTATCCCGGACTGTTTGACGTTTTCGTCGTCGGCCGCGAGGCCCTGCACCGCTTTTTGTACCGCGGTGTACAGGTCGTTGCCCTGGTAGCTGAGCAACACCATCAGCCGCACGGACAGGAGTACGGACAGCAACAGCACGCCCAGCATCGCCCACACCCGCACGCTGTCCGCACCGACGAAGTAACCGCGCGTGATCCGCCAGAACTGCTGGCCCCAGGGCGTGAGATACCTGAAGGCGACCAGCACGATGAACAGCACCACCGCGCTGACGACCCACGCGATGGCTACCCACCGCAGGGAATCCACGGTGGCCGTCGACCAGTCGATCGACGGCTTGAACGGCTTCGGGCCCATGGTCGCTATCTCCTCGGGGTCGAGCTGGTGGACGCTGCCGGAACTTCAAATCCTCCGGCGAAGGTACCCGAAGGATCTGGATAGGCTGCGGTTATGAGCACCGACGCCATCCCCACACAAACATTGCACGCCGGCCGGCTCATCGCGCGGCGCCTACGCGCCAGCGGTGTCGACACCGTCTTCACGTTGTCGGGTGGCCACCTGTTTTCCGTTTACGACGGCTGCCGCGAGGAAGGGATTCGGCTGATCGATACCCGCCACGAGCAGACCGCGACCTTCGCCGCCGAAGGGTGGTCGAAAGTGACGAGGGTGCCCGGCGTCGCCGCGCTCACCGCGGGGCCGGGCGTCACCAACGGCATGAGCGCGATGGCGGCGGCTCAGCAGAACCAGTCGCCCCTGGTCGTTTTGGGCGGCCGGGCGCCCGCGCAGCGGTGGGGCATGGGCTCGCTGCAGGAGATCGATCACGTGCCGTTCGTGGCGCCGCTGGCCCGCTTCGCCGCCACCGCGCAGTCGGCCGGGGACGCCGGCCGGCTCGTCGACGAGGCGTTGCTGGCGGCGGTCGGCGCCCCGTCGGGCGTCGGCTTCGTCGACTTCCCCATGGACCACGTGTTTTCCATGTCCGAGGATCACGGCCGCCCCGGGGCCCTTACCGACCTGGCGCCGGGGCCCACTCCCGACGGCGACGCGCTGGGTCGCGCCGCCGGCCTGCTCTCGGCGGCGCAGCGGCCGGTGATCATGGCGGGCACCAACGTCTGGTGGGGACACGGGGAGGCGGCGCTGCTGCGCCTCGCCGAGGAACTGCAAATCCCCGTGCTGATGAACGGGATGGCTCGCGGCGCGGTGCCCGCCGATCACCCGTTGGCCTTCTCCCGGGTGCGCGGAAAAGCGTTGGGGGAGGCGGACGTTGCGCTGATCGTCGGTGTCCCCATGGACTTCCGGCTCGGCTTCGGCGCCGTGTTCGGGCCACAAACCCGGCTCATCGTGGTGGACCGGGCCGAACCCGAGCGCAAACATCCCCGCCCGGTTGAGGCCGAGCTCTATGGGGACCTGCTGTCAACACTCGCGGCGCTGGCCGCCGGCGGCGGGACCGACCATCGAGTGTGGATCGACGACCTGCGGGCGGCCGAAACCGCGGCGCGCGGCAAGGAGAAGACCGAGCTCGCCGACGACCGCGTCCCGTTGCATCCCATGCGGGTGTATGCGGAGCTGGCGCCAATGCTGGACCGCGACGCGATCGTCGTCATCGACGCCGGTGACTTCGGGTCCTACGCCGGACGGGTGATCGACAGCTACCAACCGGGCTGCTGGCTGGACAGCGGCCCCTTCGGCTGCCTCGGCTCGGGCCCCGGTTATGCCCTGGCAGCCAAGCTCGCCCGGCCGGACCGTCAGGTCGTCCTCCTGCAGGGCGACGGCGCCTTCGGCTTCAGCGGCATGGAATGGGACACCCTGGTTCGGCACAACGTGCCCGTCGTCTCGGTGATCGGCAACAACGGAATCTGGGGGCTGGAAAAGCACCCCATGGAGGCGTTGTACGGCTATTCGGTGGTGGCGGAACTGCGTCCGGGCACCCGCTACGACGAGGTGGTGCGTGCCCTGGGTGGCCACGGCGAGCTGGTCTCCGCGCCGGCCGAGCTGCGGCCCGCGCTGGAACGCGCCTTCGCCAGCGGCCTGCCCGCCGTCGTCAACGTCCTCACCGACCCCAACGTCGCCTACCCACGCCGCTCGAACCTGGCCTGAGGGGCCCGACGGGCGGCGTGTCGCGCCCCGCGGCGGCGGTCCGCGGTTCGCGTACCGTTGACCTGTGCCAAAGACCTCCCGCGCGCAACCCGGCGGCCTGAGCAGCCGATTTTGGCGACTGCTCGGCGCCAGCACGGAAAAGAACCGCAACCGATCCCTTTCCCAGGTCACCGACTCGTCCGAGTATGACGAGGAGGCCGCCGGCCTCACCGACGAGCAGCTCCGCAAGGCCGCCGGTCTGCTTAAGCTGGACGATCTCGCGGAGTCCGAGGACATCCCGCAATTCCTCGCGATCGCCAGGGAGGCGGCCGAACGGGCGACCACGCTGCGCCCGTTCGACGTGCAGCTGCTCGGCGCGTTGCGCATGCTCGCCGGCGACGTCATCGAAATGGCCACGGGTGAAGGCAAAACGCTCTCCGGAGCGATCGCGGCTGCCGGCTACGCCCTGGCCGGGCGGCACGTCCACGTGGTGACCATCAACGATTACCTGGCCCGCCGTGACGCGGAGTGGATGGGCCCGCTCATCGAGGCGATGGGGTTGACGGTCGGCTGGATCACGGCCGAGTCGACCAGCGAGGAGCGCCGCGCCGCCTATGGCTGCGACGTCACGTATGCCTCGGTCAACGAGATCGGTTTCGACGTGCTGCGCGATCAACTCGTGGTCGACGTCGACGACCTGGTGTCGCCCAACCCCGACGTGGCCCTGATCGACGAGGCCGACTCGGTGCTCGTCGACGAGGCGTTGGTGCCGCTGGTGCTGGCCGGCACCACGCACCGGGAAACGCCGCGGCTGGAGATCATCAAGCTGGTCGGCCAGCTGAAACCGGACACCGACTTCGAGACCGACGCCGACAGCCGCAACGTCCATTTGACCGACGTCGGGGCGCGCAAGGTCGAGAAGGCGCTCGGCGGCATCGACCTCTACTCCGAGGAGCACGTCGGCACGACCCTGACCGAGGTCAACGTCGCGCTGCACGCGCACGTGCTGTTGCAGCGCGACGTGCACTACATCGTCCGGGACGACGCGGTGCACCTGATCAACGCCGCCCGCGGCCGCATCGCCCAACTGCAGCGCTGGCCGGACGGCCTGCAGGCCGCGGTGGAGGCGAAGGAGGGCATCGAGACCACCGAGACCGGGGAAGTGCTGGACACGATCACGGTGCAGGCACTGATCAACCGCTACGAAACCGTGTGCGGCATGACCGGCACCGCGCTGGCCGCCGGGGAGCAGCTGCGCCAGTTCTACAAGCTCGGCGTGTCCCCAATTCCGCCGAATGAGCCCAACATTCGCGAAGACGAGTCCGACCGCGTCTACATCACGGCCGCGGCCAAGAACGACGGAATCGTCGCGCACATCGCCGAGGTGCATGAGACCGGGCAACCGGTGCTGGTCGGCACGCGGGACGTGGCCGAATCCGAGGAACTGCACGAGCGGCTGCTGCGCCGGGGCGTGCCCGCGGTGGTGCTCAACGCGAAGAACGACGCCGAGGAAGCCGAGGTCATCGCCGAGGCCGGCAAGTACGGGGTGGTGACGGTGTCGACGCAGATGGCGGGGCGCGGCACCGACATTCGGCTCGGCGGCTCCGACGAGGCCGACCACGACAGGGTCGCCGAACTCGGCGGGCTGCACGTGGTCGGCACCGGGCGGCATCACACCGAGCGGCTGGACAACCAGTTGCGCGGCCGCGCCGGACGCCAGGGCGACCCCGGCTCGTCGGTGTTCTTCTCGAGTTGGGAAGACGACGTCGTGGCGGCCAACCTCGACCGCAACAAGCTACCCATGGAAACCGACGAGGACGGCCGCATCGTCAGCCCCAAGGCGGCCGGGCTGCTCGACCACGCCCAGCGCGTCGCCGAGGGCCGGATGCTCGATGTGCACGCCAATACCTGGCGCTACAACCAGCTGATCGCCCAGCAGCGCGCCATCATCGTCGATCGGCGAAACACGTTGCTGCGCACCGCAAGTGCGCGCGAGGAGCTCGCCGAGCTCGCGCCCAAGCGGTATAAGGAGTTGTCGAAGGACATTCCCGAGGATCGCCTCGAGAGGATCTGCCGGCAGATCATGCTCTATCACCTCGACCGCGGCTGGGCCGATCATCTGGCGTACCTCGCGGACATCCGCGAAAGCATCCACCTGCGGGCGCTGGGCCGGCAGAATCCGCTGGACGAGTTCCACCGGCTGGCGGTCGACGCATTCGCGTCGCTGGCCGCGGATGCGATCGAGGCGGCGCAGCAGACGTTCGAGACGGCGAACGTCCTCGAGGAGGAACAGGGCCTGGATCTGTCCAAGCTGGCCCGGCCCACCTCGACGTGGACCTACATGGTCAACGACAACCCGCTGTCCGACGACACGCTGTCCACGCTGAGCCTGCCCGGCGTTTTCCGCTAGGTCGTCGACGGCGGGCGCCGAATGTGCGTCCAGCCGCACACTGGCGACCGAGTGTGTGTCCAGCCGCGCACCCGGCGTTCGACTAAGGTCACGGCTTATGGAGCCGGCGCTTCCGCCCAATCGGGTGCTGACGGTCCCCAACGCGCTGAGCGCGATCCGCCTGGTGCTCATCGGAGTGTTCATCTACGCCCTGCTGGTGGCGCACGCCAACGGGTGGGCGGTCGGGATCTTGATGTTCAGCGGTGCGTCCGACTGGGCCGACGGCAAGATCGCCCGGCTGCTCGATCAGTCGTCGCGGCTCGGCGTGCTGCTCGACCCGGCGGTCGACCGCCTCTACATGGTCTGCGTTCCCGTCGTGATGGCGCTGAGCGGGATCGTGCCGTGGTGGTTTGTCGCCATCCTGCTGGTGCGCGACGGGCTGCTGGCCGCGACGCTGCCGCTGCTGTGGAGCCGCGGGCTGTCCGCGCTGCCCGTCACCTACATCGGAAAGGCCGCCACGTTCGCGTTGATGTCCGGTTTTCCGCTGGTGCTACTCGGGACGTGGGACGCCCTGTGGAGCCGGGTCGTCGGGGCCTGCGGCTGGGCGTTCCTGATCTGGGGCATGTACGGCTACCTGTGGGCGTTCGCGCAGTACATGGTGCAGATGACGTTGGTGCTGCGCCGGATGCCCCGGGTCAAACACGGTGGACGCCCGCCCGCCGCGCCGAAGGCGGTCGAACATGGCTGACCCGGACCGCCTGCTCGGCGGCTACGACCCCAACGCCGGGCGCAGCGCCCACGTGGCGGCGCGCCCGCAGCTGATCCCGGTGCCGTCCCTGCTGCGCGCCCTGCTCTCCGAGCACCTGGACCCCGGGTACGCCGCGGCGGCGGCCAAACGCGGCGACGCCGCGGCGCATGCGCACGGGCGCGACCGCGCCCTCGGCTGGCTGTGGCAGGCATTGGCGGCGCTGCTGATCGCCATGGTCTTCGCCGCCGCCGTCGCGCAGGCCCGCTCGGTCGCCCCCGGTGTGCGCTCGGCGCAGCAACTGCTGCTGGGCAATGTGCGTTCCACCGAGAAAACTGCGGCCAAACTCGCCCAGCGGCGCACCGAACTGTCCTCCCAGGTGGATGGCGTGCAGCGCCGCGCACTGGCCGACGACGCCGAAGGGCAGCGGTTGCTGGCCCGCCTCGATGCGCTCGGCCTCGCGGCGGCCAGCACGGCGGTCATCGGCCCAGGGCTGAAGGTCACCGTGACCGATCCGGGCGCCAGCCCGAACCTTTCCGACGTTTCCAAGCAGCGGCTCGGCGGCAGCAGGCAGATCATTTTGGACCGGGATCTACAGCTGGTCGTCAACTCGTTGTGGGCCAGCGGCGCCGAGGCGATTTCGGTCGGTGGGGTCCGCATCGGGCCCAACGTGACCATCCGGCAAGCCGGCGGCGCGATCCTGGTTGACAACAATCCCACCAGCAGCCCGTACACGATCCTGGCAGTGGGGCCGCCCCGCGCCATGCGGGACGTCTTCGACCAGAGCTCCGGCCGACAGCGCCTTAAGCTGCTTGAGGTCTCCTACGGTGTCGTCGTCACCGTGGACGCCGCCGACGGCCTGACGCTGCCCGCTGGATCGATCCGGGATATCAAGTTCGCCAAACAGATTGGGCCACAGTGAGAACAGCCCTCGACAGACATCTACGGCTTTGCGAGTCCCGGACGGGAAGTCAAGCATGATCGGCATCGCGGCGCTGGCGATCGGCATCGTGCTCGGCCTGGTCTTTCACCCCGCCGTGCCCGAGGTCGTCCAGCCCTACCTGCCCATCGCGGTGGTCGCGGCGCTGGACGCGGTGTTCGGGGGATTGCGCGCCTATCTGGAACGCATCTTCGATCCGAAAGTCTTCGTGATCTCCTTCGTGTTCAACGTTTTCGTGGCCGCACTGATCGTGTACGTCGGCGACCAGCTGGGCGTGGGCACGCAGTTGTCCACGGCGATCATCGTGGTGTTGGGAATCCGCATCTTCGGCAACGCCGCCGCCTTGCGGCGCCGGCTGTTCGGGGCGTGACGGAGCGATGTGGAGGAGCGGCGCCATGACGGGCAGGAGGCCAGCGTGAGCCAGGACCCGGCGGACGGCGCCGCCGAAAGTGGTGACGTAGCAAGCCCTACGCAGCACGGCCGCCACGAACTTCCCGCCAAACGCGGGCGCCCGGAGATCGGGCCGGTGCGCCGCACAGGACTGTCCGCGCTGGTCCGCGGCGGTCGTTCCCGGCTGGCTTTCGGGATGTTGGCGGCCCTGTTGTGTCTGCTGTTGGGCGTGGCCATCGTCACGCAGGTCCGCCAGAATGAGTCGGGCGATTCGCTGGAAACGGCGCGCCCCGCGGACTTGTTGGTGTTGTTGGACTCGCTACGGCAGCGCGAGGCCACCCTCAACGCCGAAGTGAATGAACTGCAGAACACGCTGAATTCGCTGCAGGCGTCCGGCAATAACGACCAGGCCGCCATCCAGGCCGCGCAGGCCAAGCTGGCGGCCCTGTCCATCTTGGCCGGCGCGGTCGGCGCCACCGGCCCGGGCGTCACCGTCACGATCGACGACCCCGGGCCGGGGGTTTCGCCGGAGGTGATACTCGACGTGATCAACGAACTGCGTGCCGCCGGCGCCGAGGCGATCGAAATCAACGACGCGCACCAATCCGTCCGAGTCGGTGTCGATACCTGGGTAGTGGGTATGCCTGGCTCGCTGACGGTCGACACCAAGACG
Organism: Mycobacterium sp. 852014-50255_SCH5639931; assembly: GCF_001665605.1. Taxonomy (GTDB): domain Bacteria; phylum Actinomycetota; class Actinomycetes; order Mycobacteriales; family Mycobacteriaceae; genus Mycobacterium; species Mycobacterium paraffinicum. The sequence continues at coordinate 228,984 of NZ_LZSV01000034.1, read as the reverse complement.
CTGTCGCCCCCGTATTCGATTCTGGCGATTGGCGATCCGCCCACCCTGGCCGCGGCGATGAACATTCCGGGCGGCGCCGAGGACAGCATCAAGCGCGTCGGTGCGCGGATGTCCGTCCGGCAGGCCGACCGAGTCGACGTGACCACCTTGCGGCAACCAAAACCGCACCAATACGCTCAGCCCGTCAAGTGAGCAATTCTCCCAACCGAACAGGACGACTTGTGAGCGATATCCCGCCCGATCTGCACTACACCGCCGAACACGAGTGGGTTCGCCGAAGCGGTGAGGACACCGTGCGGGTCGGTATCACCGACTTTGCCCAGTCGGCCCTGGGCGACGTCGTCTTTGTTCAGCTGCCCGAGGTGGGCACCGAACTGACCGCGGGTGAATCGTTCGGCGAGGTCGAGTCGACGAAATCGGTCTCGGATCTGTACGCCCCGGTGTCGGGCACGGTGTCCGCGGTCAACGCCGATCTGGAAGGCAGCCCGCAGCTGGTCAACTCCGAGCCCTACGGGGGCGGATGGCTGCTGGACGTGCAGGTGTCGGACGTCGCGGCGCTGGAGTCGGCCATCTCGTCGTTGCTTGACGCCGAGGCCTACCGCGGAACACTGACCGAATGACGATTGCTAATGTGCCTGCCAGCCCCGCGCGGCGATGCGGCGGCTCGACGGGGGGAAGGCGGGCAATCGGTCTTCCGATCGTCGGGTGGGGGCACATTGCAGACCTATGCGCGGTACCGTCGACGCATCGACACTTGAACGCACGACTCTTAGTAATCGGCAGTACCGGGCGAGAAAACCCAGTGAGCAGCCGGCCGAGCGGCCCGGTCAGACAACGCCACAGCGGCCAGTGAGGAGCAGCGCGTGACGGATATGGACAACGACCAGACCTCAGACGAAGTCACGGTGGAGACGACTTCCGTCTTTCGTGCCGACTTCCTCAACGAACTGGACGCTCCCGCGCAGGCGGGCACCGAGAGCGCGGTCTCCGGGGTGGAAGGCCTCCCGGCAGGCTCCGCGCTGCTGGTCGTCAAACGGGGGCCTAATGCGGGGTCGCGCTTCTTGCTCGACCAGCCCATCACCTCCGCCGGTCGGCACCCCGACAGCGACATCTTTCTGGACGACGTCACCGTCAGTCGCCGCCACGCCGAATTCAGGTTGGAAAACAACGAATTCAGCGTGGTCGATGTCGGTAGCCTGAATGGCACGTACGTCAACCGGGAGCCCGTCGACTCGGCGGTGCTCGCCAACGGCGACGAGGTACAGATCGGCAAGTTCCGCTTGGTGTTTTTGACCGGGCCCAAGCAGGGTGAGGACGGAGGATCCGGAGGCTAGTGAGCGCACCCGATAGCCCGGCACTGGCCGGGATGTCGATTGGGGCGGTCCTGGAACTGTTGAGGCCGGACTTTCCCGATGTCACGATCTCCAAGATTCGCTTTCTGGAGGCCGAAGGACTGGTGACGCCGCAGCGCGCCGCGTCGGGCTATCGGAGATTTACCGCATACGACTGCGCCCGGTTGAGGTTCATCCTGACCGCGCAGCGCGATCACTACTTACCGCTCAAGGTCATCCGGTCGCAGTTGGACGCGCAACCCGACGGGGAACTGCCGCCCTTCGGCTCGCCCTACGCCGGGCCACGTCTGGTGTCGGTGGCGGGAGTCGGGGAGGTCGGTGCCGAGCCGGGCTCCGGGACCGGTTCCGACGCGGCCGCGGTGGCGCAGTCGAGCATCCGGCTGAGTCGTGAAGATCTGCTGGAGCGCTCCGGGGTGGCCGACGACCTGTTGACGGCGCTCCTCAAGGCGGGCGTGATCACCACCGGCCCGGGCGGCTTCTTCGACGAACACGCCGTGGTCATCCTGCAATGCGCGCGAGCGTTGTCGGAATATGGTGTGGAGCCGCGGCATCTGCGTGCTTTCCGCTCGGCAGCCGACCGGCAATCCGATCTGATCGCCCAAATCGCCGGGCCGCTAGTCAAAGCCGACAAGGCCGGCGCCCGCGATCGCGCCGACGACCTGGCGCGTGAGGTGGCGGCCCTCGCCATCACCTTGCACACGTCGTTGATCAAATCTGCCGTTCGCGACGTTCTGCATCGCTGAGGACTAGACTTCGTCGATAGCTTGGTTTTCAGCGGCATAGCGACGATCCGGCGTCGTCGTTGCGTCAAGAACCGACACGGCGGCATATGCGGAGGGCAGACACAAATGGGTGAAGTTCGTGTTGTCGGCATTCGCGTTGAGCAGCCGCAGAACCAGCCGGTCCTGTTACTGCGCGAGACCGACGGCGACCGATACCTGCCGATCTGGATCGGTCAATCGGAGGCTGCCGCCATCGCCCTCGAGCAGCAAGGCGTCGAGCCTCCCCGCCCCCTGACCCACGATCTGATCAGGGATGTCATTGCCGCGCTTGGTCATTCGCTGAAAGAGGTGCGGATCGTCGATCTGCAAGAGGGCACCTTTTACGCCGATCTGGTCTTCGACCGCAACATCACCGTTTCGGCCCGGCCATCGGATTCGGTGGCGATAGCGCTGCGCGTCGGTGTTCCGATCTACGTCGAGGAGGCCGTACTGGCCCAGGCCGGCCTGCTCATCCCCGACGAGACCGACGAAGAGGGGGGCACCGCCGTCCGCGAGGACGAGGTGGAGAAGTTCAAGGAGTTTCTCGACAGCGTGTCTCCGGACGATTTCAAGGCCACTTAGACGGGCTTAGGGACCGTCCGAGCGGCTTGGCGCGGCGCGTCGGCCGGGTACTACCCTGGACACCGACATCACGGGTGGATCTCAACTAACACGGGATGTCGACACGCCTGGCGGATAGCGCCCTCACTTAGCCCGGCGGCAGCCATACTTTGATCACGACTTAAGGGCGCGGTAGCTATCGAACAGCGTAAGCTCTCTAGCACTCGGGCCTGAGCAAACGTGGCTGCGACGCAGCCAGTGACGCAGCTGGAAACGAAAGCTCGATCGGCGAGAGGAAGCACCGTGAGCGAGCAGCCACGCCAAGAACAGCTGGACTTAGCTGACCACCCGACCGCCGCACCGGAAGCGCCCGTGCAGCCCGGACTGTTCCCTGACGACTCCGTGCCGGACGAGCTGGTCGGGTACCGCGGCCCGAGCGCCTGCCAGATCGCCGGAATCACCTACCGCCAGCTGGACTACTGGGCGCGCACGTCATTGGTGGTGCCGTCGATCCGCAGCGCGGCGGGTTCGGGCAGCCAGCGGCTCTACTCGTTCAAGGACATCCTGGTTCTCAAGATCGTCAAGCGGCTGCTCGACACCGGGATCTCGCTGCACAACATCCGGGTCGCCGTCGATCATCTGCGTCAGCGCGGCGTGCAAGATCTGGCCAACATCACGTTGTTCTCCGACGGCACCACGGTTTACGAATGCACCTCGGCCGAAGAGGTTGTCGACCTGCTGCAGGGCGGGCAGGGCGTGTTCGGCATCGCCGTGTCGGGCGCAATGCGCGAGCTGACCGGCGTGATCGCCGACTTCCCCGGTGAGCGGGCCGACGGGGGCGAGTCGATCGCCGCCCCGGAAGACGAGCTGGCGTCCCGGCGCAAGACGCGCGACCGCAAGATCGGTTAAGCGCACTCGCTCTACCGGGTAAACTGGGCTCCGCATCGCACTCGTGCGGGAGAGTTCCGTGACGGCCAGCCACGGACGCCGAAGGAGCAACACCTCTCCGCTAACCTCTCAGGCACCCGGACCGCCCGAGTTAACGATGCCTCTGGAAAGCGGTGCTGACCCCTCGCGGTCGGCACCCGCCGATGGGGAAAGGCGCTCAGACATCAGCGGGCGCCGAATCTCTCAGGCGCCCGGCGCACGGGTGAAGACAGAGGGAGAGGACCGCTCGTCCTCTCCCTTTGCACGCTTCGTCTCTGCCACCAGGAGTTTCGCCAGTGCCCGAGCAAACATCCTTCGCCGCCCGCCACATCGGCCCGGACGCCCAGGCCGTCGCGGCCATGCTGGCCGTCGTCGGAGTCGACTCGCTCGACGAGCTGGCCGCCAAGGCCGTCCCGGCGGGCATCCTCGACAAGCTCACCGGCAGCGGTGCGGCACCCGGTCTGGACGAATTGCCCCCAGCCGTCACCGAGACCGAGGCGCTGGCGGAGCTGCGGGCGCTCGCCGAGGCCAACACCGTGGCCGTCTCGATGATCGGGCAGGGCTATTACGACACGCTCACCCCGCCGGTGCTGCTGCGCAACGTGCTGGAGAACCCGGCCTGGTACACCGCCTACACGCCGTACCAGCCCGAGATCAGCCAGGGCCGGCTGGAGGCGCTGCTGAATTTCCAGACGATGGTTGCCGACCTGACCGGACTGGAAGTCGCCAACGCCTCGATGCTCGATGAGGGCACCGCGGCCGCCGAGGCCATGACGCTGATGCACCGCGCGACCCGCGGCACGTCGAACCGCCTGGCCGTCGACGCCGACCTGTTCGCCCAGACCGCTGCCGTGTTGGCGACGCGGGCCCACCCGTTGGGCATCGAGATCGTCACCGCCGACCTGCGCGAGGGCCTGCCCGCGGGCGAGTTCTTCGGCGTCATCACCCAGCTGCCCGGCGCCAGCGGCCGCATCACCGACTGGGCGGCCCTGGTGGAGCAGGCCCACGAACGTGGCGCGCTGGTCGCCGTCGGCGCCGACCTGCTGGCGTGCACACTGATCACCCCACCCGGCGACATCGGTGCCGACGTCGCGTTCGGAACGACCCAACGATTCGGTGTGCCAATGGGATTCGGCGGCCCGCACGCCGGATACCTGTCGGTGCACTCCAAGCACGCCCGCCAGCTGCCTGGCCGGCTGGTCGGTGTGTCACTGGACGCCGACGGGTCCCCGGCCTACCGGCTGGCCCTGCAGACGCGCGAGCAGCACATCCGCCGAGACAAGGCGACCAGCAACATCTGCACGGCGCAGGTGCTGCTGGCGGTGATGGCCGCGATGTACGCCAGCTACCACGGGGCCGACGGGCTGGTGCAGATCGCGCGCCGCGTGCACGCCCACGCCGAGGCGATCGCCGCCGCACTGGGCGATGCCTTGGTGCACGACGCGTTCTTCGACACCGTGCTGGCGCGGGTTCCGGGACGTGCCGACGAGGTGGTGGCCGCGGCCAAGGCGAACGGCGTCAACGTGTGGCGCGTCGACGCCGACCACGTGTCGGTCGCCTGCGACGAGGCCACCACGGACGCGCACGTGGCGGCGATTCTGGAAGCCTTCGCCAGCTCGGCGGCCGAGCCCGTCACCAGTGATATCAAGGACATCGCGACCCGCACCTCGGAATTCCTTTCCCATCCCGCGTTCACGCAGTATCGGACCGAAACGGCGATGATGCGCTACCTGCGCACGCTGGCGGACAAGGATATCGCCTTGGACCGCAGCATGATTCCCCTCGGCTCGTGCACGATGAAGCTCAACGCCGCCGCGGAGATGGAACCGATCACCTGGCCGGAATTCGCACGTCAGCATCCGTTCGCCCCGGCGTCGGACACCCCCGGCCTGCGCCGGCTCATCAGTGACCTGGAGAGCTGGCTGGTGCAGATCACCGGTTACGACGCCGTCTCGCTGCAGCCCAACGCCGGCTCGCAGGGCGAGTACGCCGGGCTGCTGGCCATCCACGACTACCACGCCAGCCGGGGCGAACCCCACCGCAACATCTGCCTGATCCCGTCCAGCGCGCACGGCACCAACGCGGCGTCGGCGGCGTTGGCCGGCATGCGGGTGGTGGTGGTGGCCTGCCACGACAACGGGGACGTCGACCTCGACGACCTGCGCGCCAAGGTCGCCGAGCACGGCGACGAGTTGTCGACGCTGATGATCACCTATCCGTCCACCCACGGCGTCTACGAACACGACATCACCGAGATCTGCGCAGCCGTCCACGACGCCGGCGGCCAGGTGTATGTCGACGGCGCCAACCTCAACGCGCTCGTCGGCCTGGCCCGGCCGGGGAAGTTCGGCGGCGACGTCAGCCACCTGAACCTGCACAAGACGTTCTGCATTCCGCATGGGGGGGGGGGACCGGGGGTGGGACCCGTGGCGGTGCGTTCGCACCTGGCCCCGTTCCTGCCCGGGCACCCGCATGCCCCGGAGTTGCCCGAAGGTCATCCGGTGTCGTCGGCACCCTACGGGTCGGCCTCGATCCTGCCGATCAGCTGGGCCTACATCAGGATGATGGGCGCCGAGGGCCTGCGTGCGGCGTCGCTGACCGCGATCGCGTCGGCCAACTACATCGCCCGCCGGCTCGACGAGTACTTCCCGGTGCTCTACACCGGCGAGAACGGCATGGTCGCCCACGAGTGCATCCTGGATCTGCGGCCGATCACCAAGTCGACCGGAGTCACCGTCGACGATGTCGCAAAGCGCTTGGCCGACTACGGTTTTCACGCGCCGACGATGAGCTTCCCGGTGGCCGGCACGCTCATGGTGGAGCCCACCGAGAGCGAGAGCCTGACCGAGGTCGACGCCTTCTGCGAAGCCATGATCGCCATCCGCGGGGAGATCGACCGGGTGGGTGCGGGGGAGTGGTCCGTTGACGACAATCCGCTGCGGGGCGCGCCGCACACCGCCGAGTGCCTGTTGGTCGCCGACTGGCAGCACCAGTACACGCGGGAGGAGGCCGCCTATCCGCTCGGGAAGAACTTCCGGCCGAAGGTGTGGCCGCCGGTGCGGCGCATCGACGGCGCCTACGGCGACCGCCACCTCGTTTGCTCGTGCCCGCCGGTGGAGGCGTTCGCTTAGTGGCTCGGAGTCGCGGGGCAGGTCAGCCGAAGCGTTCGATGATCGCCTCGGCGATCTGATCCGGTGCATCCTCCTGGATGAAGTGCTTGGCATTGGGCAGTTCGACGAGGACGTGGTCGGGAAAGGCCGCGCGCATGCGCGGGAGGGTGGGGCCGGGCCGGAACGCGAAGTCCTTCATGCCCCAAACGAATAAGGCGGGTTTGGCGCCCAGCTTGGCCGGCACTTCCCGGGCGAGCCGCGTCAGCAGGGGGCCGGCGGCCAGGATCTGCTTGGGCATCTCGGCGACGCCTTTGCGGGCCTCGGGGCCGGGTTGCACCGCCCGGTAGTGCTGCATCACCGTGTCGCTCGGGCGGTGCTCGGTCCCGGCGGGGATGAGACGCTCGACGAAGAAATTGCGGCGCAGGATCGCGTATTGCAGCGGCGGACTGGACATCACCCGGCTGAACATCTTGGTCGTGAATTCGTCGGTCGGCCAGAACAATGTGTTGCCCAGGATGACGCCGCGCACCCGCTCGGCGCGCTCCACCGCGACCGCCATGCTGATGGGCCCACCCCAGTCCTGGCCCATCGTCAGGAAGTTCTCGAGGCCGAGGTAGTCGACGAACTCGCCGACCACCCGGGCGTGCTCCTCGATGGTGTATCCGAACGCCGCGGGCCGGTCCGATAGCCCGAACCCGAGGTAATCCGGTGCGATGCAGCGGAATCTGTCGCGTAGCGCGATGACGATGTTGCGATAGAGGAAGCTCCAGGTCGGGTTGCCGTGGCACAGCAGGATCGGCGGGCCTTCGAAACCGGCGGGGCCTTCGTCGATGTAGTGCATGCGCCCCTGCGAGCTGTCGAACCAGCGCGACTGGAACGGATAGAGCTGGGGGTCCGGCGTGAAGTCGATGCTCATGGCGCTCCTTCGGTAGCGCTCATGATGCTAGGCCCGGAGTGTGACAACACCGAGCCGGTGCGGGCGGTCGCCTACTAGTACCGGCCGAAGGCCAGCGCGTCAGCTCAAGAAGGCGTTCATGGCCGCGGCGAGGTCCGGGGACGCCGATGTGGCGAGGTTCTGGTAGCCACCACCGCTGAGCTGGGCGACCGCTTCCCACGTCGCGCGGTCCGGGTCGCCGCCGAAGTCGATGACGTTGACCGCGATGGGCTTGGCCGGGTCCGCGCTCTTGCGGATGAAATCCTGCAATCCGGGACCGTCCAGGCTCTGGTCGGTGTGGGGACCCGCCGTAATGACCAATATCGAGTTGGTCTGGCCCGGGTGGTAATTGGCCTGCAGCTCTTGGTAGATCATGCGCAGCGTGGTGAACGACACGGCGCCGCCGGGCGACGAGTACTGCTTGTCCAACGCTGCGGTCAGCGCCGCCGAACGCGGCTGGCCGTTCACCGGGTCGCCCAGCGGCCCGCCGGGCACCTCCGACCGTCCCTCGTGGCCGTCGAACGTCCACAGCCCCACCACTGAGGTGGGTGGCAGCGCCCTGATCTTGTCCTGCAGTGCGGCGATGACGTTCGCCAGGCGGGACTTCCCGCCCTCCTGGCCGGGCATCGACTGGTCGAGCATGATGGTCGCGGCCAGCCCGCTCGACGGGCTGGCCATCGCCTCGGCCAGCGTCGCGCGCATCGCGTCGTCACCCACCGACACCGTCGCCGGCAGCGCCGGGAACGTGGTGACCGGGCTGCTCGGCGGGTTGACTCCGTTGACCCGGAAGCCGGCCTTGGCCAGCTTGGCGAGTTGGTCGGGCTTGTGCATGAAGCGGGCGAACTCGCTGGCCGCCGAGGTCTGGTCCCGCGTCAGCCACGAGCCGCTGAGCAGAACTGTGGGGTAGTCGGCGACCGGCACCGGCCCGGACGGTAGCCAGGAAGCCAACGTGCCCTTCGCGTTTGGCAACGATTGGCCACGCTGGAACAGCTGCTGCTCGGTGGTGATCACCGCATGCACCGGCGCGGTCGCCGCGTCACCGGGCTTGAGCAGCGCGTTCATTGCCTCCGTCAGCGAGTTGTCTGCCAGTTTGGGTTGCGCGCTCAGCAAGGCGCGCACCGCTCCGGTGCCCTGGGTCGCCGGCGCGCCGGGAGGTGTCGACGCGGCCGCCACCGCTTCTCCGGCCAAGAACGCCGCGTCGCCGTTGCCATTCATCGGCAGGGCCAGCCGCAGCGACCCCCAGGCCGGCAGGTTCACGCCGGCCAAGCCGTTCGGGTTGGTCTGCAGCCCGGGCAGCGCCCCCCAGTTCTGGCTGGCCAGGGCTTGCTGCAGTTCCGGCCGGACGGCGAGCACCACGGGCGACGTCACCAGCGAGCGGCTGTCGGTGATCGTCTTCTGCGCCGTGGCCCCGGCCAGCCGCGCGGCGGAGACCGAGCTGCCCGGAATCCATAACGCCGGCTGCCCGCCCAGCTCGGCGGGCCACTTGCCGATGAAGCCGTTCAGCACCGCGTCGGAGCCGGCCGGTTTGACGCTGACCTCCACGCAGTGGTCGCCGATGGGGCCGGCCGAGGAGTTGTAGGTCTCCGCGAACTGCTGCACCGAGTCGGCGATCGACGGGTCGGCGACGACGGCGACCGTCTCCTTACCGCCCACGCAGCGCCCGGCGGCCTTGTGCGAGCGGTTGGATAACGCGTCACCGAAGAAGCTCCACAGGATCACGCTGCCCACCACCACGACGACGGCGACGAGGGCCACGATGACGCCGATGCTGACTCCGCGGCGGCCGCCCTCGCTGCGATGGCCGCCCCGCCAATCGCCGAGGCCGCGGTGGCCGCGGCCGAACAGCGACGGCGACGAGGCCGGTGGCTCCGCGCTCGGCGGCCCGGGCTGCCGCGGCGGGAACTCCGGGTAGTCGTCGGCGGTGCCGGCCTCGAACGCTTCCTCGGCGGCGTAGGGGTCTTCCTCGGCGTCGAAGTCGTCCTCGACCGGATAGTCACCCTCGTCGGCGTAGTCCTCGCTGACGGCGTCCCGGTGACGGTCGTCGGTGTCGCCGCTTTCGTATGGCTCGTCGACGGAGTCCCCAGGGTCGGGCAAACTGTGCCTACCCATAGCGGTGTCCGTCGCCTTTCCGTCGATCCATCCGACTTGTTGTGAACCCGCCGCTGATCTTAGTCGTCAACGGCACCGATGCTCCGTGAGCCCGATTAAGGCACGAGCTCAATTTGATTGCGCCGCGCGGGCCTTAACTTCGCGCCGGCGGCGATGCAGGATCGGCTCGGTGTAGCCGTTGGGCTGCTGCGTCCCGGTCAGGATCAGGTCCTGGGCGGCCAGGAACGCAATGCTGTCATCGAAGTTGGGCGCCATCGGCAGGTACGCCGCGTCCTTGGCGTTCTGCGCGTCCACCAGCGGCGCCATCCGCTCCAGGCTGGCCCGCACGTCCTCCTCGGTGATCACCCCGTGACGCAGCCAGTTCGCCAGCAGCTGGCTCGAAATCCGCAGCGTGGCACGGTCTTCCATGAGCGCCACGTCGTGAATGTCGGGCACCTTCGAGCAGCCGACACCCTGGGCGACCCAGCGCACCACGTAGCCGAGGATGGACTGGCAGTTGTTGTCGACCTCCTCGCGGATCTCCTCGGGGGCCCAGGCCAGTTCTTTGGCCAGCGGGATGGTCAACAACTCGTCGATTTTGGTGCGCTTGTGGCCCGCCAGCTCCTCCTGCACGGCACCCACATCGACGTAGTGGTAGTGCATCGCGTGCAGTGTGGCGGCCGTCGGCGAGGGCACCCACGCGGTGGTCGCGCCCGCCTTGGGTTGGCCGATCTTCTGCTCGACCATGTCGGCCATCAGTTCGGTCATCGCCCACATGCCCTTGCCGATCTGCGCCTTGCCCTTGAAGCCGGCGGCCAGGCCGATGTCGACGTTGGCGTCCTCGTAGGCCTTGATCCACGTGGTGTTCTTCATCGCACCCTTGCGGATCATCGGACCGGCCTCCATCGACGTGTGGATCTCGTCGCCGGTGCGGTCCAGGAAGCCGGTGTTGATGAACACCACCCGGTCGGCCGCGGCCTTGATGCACGCCTTGAGGTTGACGGTGGTGCGCCGCTCCTCGTCCATGATGCCGACCTTGAGGGTGGCCTGCGGCAGGCCCAGGACGTCCTCGACGCGGCTGAACAGCTCGCAGGTGAACGCGACCTCGTCGGGTCCGTGCATCTTGGGCTTGACGATGTAGATGGACCCGGTGCGGCTGTTGGCCAGCGGGCCGTTCGCGTCACCGGTCTTGAGCCCGTGGATCGCGGTCAGGCCGGTGAACAGCGCGTCCATGATGCCCTCGAACACCTCGTTGCCGTCGGCGTCGACGATGGCGTCGTTGGTCATCAGGTGGCCGACGTTGCGGACGAACAACAGGCTGCGGCCCGGCAGCGTCAGCTCGCCCTCGCCGTCGGGCGTGGTGTAGGTGCGGTCCTGGTTCAGCACACGGGTGAAGGTCTTGCCGCCCTTGGCGACCTCCTCGGACAGGTCGCCCTTGTTCAGCCCCAGCCAGTTGCGGTAACCGAGCACCTTGTCGTCGGCATCGACGGCGGCCACCGAGTCCTCGAAGTCCATGATCGTGGTGACGGCCGATTCCAGGACCACGTCCTTGATGCCGGCGCGGTCGGTCTTGCCGATCGGCGACTCGGGGTCCACGAGGATTTCGATGTGCAGGCCGTGGTTCACCAGGAGCACCGACCAGTTGGGGGAGCCGAGCTCGCCGGTGTAGCCGGCGAACTTCTCCGGGCTGGCCAGGCCGACGGATCCGTCGGCGGTCGCGACCTTCAGCTGGCCGTCCTCGACGGACAGTCCCGTCGCGTCGGCCCAGGACCCGGATTCCAGCGGCACCGCCTGGTCGAGGAAGTTGCGCGCATAGGCGATGACCTTGTCGCCGCGAATCTTGTTGTAGCTGGTGCCCTTTTCGGCACCGTCGCTCTCGGGGATGACGTCGGTGCCGTACAGGGCGTCGTAGAGCGAGCCCCAGCGCGCGTTCGCGGCGTTGAGCGCGAACCGGGCGTTGAGCACCGGCACCACCAGCTGCGGTCCCGCGGTCGTGGTGATCTCGTCGTCGACGCCGGACGTCGTGATCGTGAAATCCTCGGGTTCGGGCAGCAGGTAACCGATTTCGGTAATGAACTGGCGGTACGCCTCGACGTCGAACCGCTCGATCACGCGTTGGCGGTGCCACTTGTCGATCTGTGCCTGCAGCTCATCGCGGCGGTTCAACAGATCCCGGTTCTTCGGCGAGAGGTCGGTGACGACTTTGTCGACTCCGGCCCAGAAGCTGTCCGGGTCGATGTCGGTGCCGGGCAGGGCCTCGTTGTTCACGAAGTCGTAGAGCACTCGGGCGACGCGCAGGTTCCCCGCCGACACGCGATCAGTCATGTTTCTCCTCCATAATGAAGCCTCACCAAGCCGCCATTGGCTCGGAGTGGCAATGTCTTCAGCGTACCGAGCAGCAGCCTGGTGAGCGTATCCGCCCAAACCTGCCACACCAGGTCAGGCCGCGCTGACAGCTCTAACCATGCCGCTGCGGCGAGCCCGGGGGTCGAATTCCAGCAACGCATCTCTGCGCCTGGCATCCTGCGCCCGCCAGCACTTTCTTGACTGGTAGCCGTTGAAAATCATACGGGCTCGCTACGGCCCCACTCCGCGACCAGTACCCCTATACGTCGCGCATTGTGCCGACGAGGTCTTCAACCAGGTCTTCCATGGCCACCATCGCGACCACGTCGCCGCTCGCGCCGGTCACCAGCGCGAGATGGCTGTTGCTGCGGCGCATCCGCGACAAAGCGTCGGCCAGCGGCAGCGACTTGGGCAGCCGCGGCAGCGGCCGCACCATCGCCAGGTCAATCACCGTCCGTGGGTCGTCACCGAGCGTGAGCATGTCCTTGATGTGCAGGTAGCCGATGAATTCGCCGTTGACGTTGGCCACCGGGAACCGCGAGTAGCCGGTCTGGGCCAGGGCCTCTTCGACGGCGCCGACCGTCGGGCCGGTGCCCGCCGCGGCCACTCGCACCGCGTGGACATCGGCCAGCGGGACCGCCACGTCGCCAACGACGCGGGTGCCGATTTGCAGCGCCCGGGTCAGCCTGGTGTGCTCCTCGCGGTCCAGCAGCCCTTCGGATCGCGATTCGGCGATCATCTCGCTCAATTCGATGGGGGAGACGGTGATTTCGAGCTCTTCCTTGGGTTCCACGCCCAGTGCGCGCACCACCACGCTGGCGCACTTGTTGTAGAACACGATGAACGGCCGCGCGGCTCGCACATAGACCAGGTAGGGCGGCACCAGCAGCATCGCCGTGCGCTCGGGACCGGCCAACGCGATGTTCTTGGGCACCATCTCGCCCAGCAGCACATGCAGCGTCACCACGATCGCCAACGCGATCGCGAACGACAGCGTGTGCAGCAGCGTTGGGTGAATGGTGGTCAGGCCCAGCGCCGTGCGCAGCAGGTCGGCGACCGCCGACTCGCCGATCCGCCCGAGCAGCAGCGAGGCGGCCGTGACTCCGAGCTGCGCCCCGGCCAGCATGGCCGGCAGCTGCTCTCCGGCGCGCATCACCGTGACCGCCCGGGCCTTGCCCTGTTCGGCCAGCGCTTCGAGGCGGTCGCGCCGCGCCGAGATCAACGAGAATTCCGCCCCGACGAAGAAGGCGTTGACGCCGATCAGCAGCATCGCCAGGAACACGCCCAGGGTGTTGTTCATCGGGAGCCCCCTGCCGCCGGGCTGTCGCCACGCAGCTCGATCAACTCGAGCAGGTCGATCCGGCGCCCCTCCATCCGGATGACGGTCGCTTGCCAGCGCAGCGATGTGTCCAGCAACCCGTCGGCGTCCAGGGCCGGCAACTTGACCGTTTCACCGGCCACCGGGATGTGGCCGAATTCACGCAACGCCAGTCCGCCGATGGTCTCGTAGGGTCCCTCGGGCGCGCGGAAGCCGGTCGCGGCGGCCACCTCATCGATGCGCAGCAGGCCCGAGACGCGCCAACCGGTCCCGGCCGCCACCACGTCCGGGGTGGCGTCGTCGTGCTCGTCGCGGACGTCGCCGACGATCTCTTCGATCAGGTCCTCGACCGTCACCATGCCCGCCGTGCCGCCGTATTCGTCGACGACCATCGCGGTCTGCAGGCTGTTGGCGCGGATCTCGCCCATGACGGCGTCGCCGTCCAGCGTCGACGGCACCACGGGAACGGGCTGTGCCACCGTGATCAGGGGCGTGCCCGCCCGCTCGGCCGCCGGGATGGCCAGCACCTGTTTGACGTGCACGATGCCGACGGTTTCGTCGAGGTCGCCGTCGACGATCGGGAAGCGCGAGTATCCCGACTCCGCCGCCGCGGCCACCAGGTCGGCGACCGTGTCGTCGGTCTGCAGCGCCACGATCTTCGACCTGGGCGTCATCAATTCCTCGGCGGTCCGGGTGCCGAATTGCAGGGAGCGCCGCACCAGCGACGCGGTGGCCGCATCCAGGGAGCCGCTGCGTGCCGAAGAACGCACCAGCGACAGCAGCTCCTGCGGCGACCGCGCCGACCGCAGCTCTTCGGCCGGCTCGATACCCAACTGGCGCACGATCCAGTTCGCCGCGCCGTTCGTGAGCCGGATCGCCGGGGTGAAAAACAGTGAGAACAGCAGCTGGACGCCCACCACGGCCCGCGCCGTGGACAGCGGTCGGGCGACGGCCAGGTATTTCGGGACCAGTTCGCCGAACACCATCGATACCGAGGTGACGATGACCAACACCAGGAACGCCATGATCGCGTCGGCCACCCGGTCGGATATCCCGATCGCGTCAAACCACGGGTGCGGCAAGTCGGCCAGCATTGGATCGGTCAGATAGCCGGCCGCCAATGTGGTGGCAGAGATGCCCAATTGAGCGCCGGATAGCTGGAACGACAACTTGTGGTGGGCGCGCCGGATCGCCCGGTCGCGGCGTCCGCCGCCGCGGGCGTTGGCCTCCACGGCGCTGCGGTCCAGCGTGGTGAGCGAGAACTCGGCGGCGACGAAGATCGCGTTGCCGAAGATGAGCACCGCAATGGCCACGACGCTGAGGACGGCGACGGTGACGTTCATGGGTCACGCCGCCCGTTGGCCGATTGCCTAGTGGGACTCGACGGGGAAGGCTCCGCATCGGGCGGCTCGTCCGACGGCTGCCGCACCCGAAATCCCATGGCCTGCACGGGTGCCTGCGGCACGTCGATCCCTTCGCTGCCTGAATCCGGTGCGGACGCGGTCGCCTCCGTCTTTGCTGACTTATGGTAGCCCGGTCCGTCCCACGTCCGGTCAACCACCGTTTTCGTCGGCGCACTTCGCCACCACGGGACCTGACTATGGGTTGCCTAACCTTACTCGGTAGGCTGTGCGCACCATGGCGTCCGAGGCCCCTCCCGAAACCCAATCCGCGCAAGTACTTCCGCGCGAGCGCTTCGACATCGCCGACGAGATCGCGCGCATAGGCCCGCCGCCGGTCCCGGCCCTGGAGCCGCCGTTCGCGCTGCGGGTCGCTCGACGCGGGGATGCCGGCATGGTGTCGGAGTGGATGAACCGCCCGCACCTGGCGGCGGCCTGGGAATACGACTGGCCGACGCCGCGGTGGGAGCGGCATCTCGGCGCACAGCTCGACGGAACGTATTCGCTACCGCTGCTCGGAAGCATCCGCGGAAAGGATTGCGCCTATCTCGAGTTATATTGGGGCGCAAAGGATTCGATCTCACATTACTACGAGGCCGAGGCTTATGACCTGGGGCTGCACGCCGCCATCGCCGACCCGGACCTGGTGAACCGGGGGCTGGGCCCGATGCTGTTGCCCCGCATCGTGGCCAGCGCCTTTTCCATAGAGCCCCGCTGCCGGCGCATCATGTTCGACCCCGATCACCGCAACACCGCGGCGCGCCGGCTGTGCGAGAACGCCGGATGCACCTTCCTCGGGGAGCACGACGCCAGAAACCGGCGGATGTCGCTTTACGCGCTGCAGCGCCCGAGCATCCACGCATAGCCCTCGCCATTCCGGCGGAACAGGTCACCAACCCAACGGCAGCGGATGGCCTTCCGCGAAGCCCGCGGTCGACTGCACCCCGACGACGGCGCGCTCATGCAGCTCCGTCAGGTTGGCGGCGCCGACGTACGTGCACGTGCTGCGCACACCCGAGGTGATGTGGTCGATCAAGTCCTCGACGCCGCCGCGGTCGGGGTCCAGTTCCATCCGCGACGTCGAAATGCCTTCCTCGAACAGCGCTTTGCGCGCGCGCTCGAATGCGGTATCGGCGACGCTGCGGGCGACCACCGCCCGCTTGGACGCCATGCCGTAGCTCTCCTTGTAGGGCTGGTCCTCGCGGTCGCGCATCAGGTCCCCGGGCGATTCGTAGGTGCCGGCGAACCACGATCCGATCATCACGTTGGACGCCCCGGCCACCAGCGCCAGCGCCACGTCCCGCGGATGCCGAACGCCGCCGTCGGCCCAGACATGCCCTCCCAATTGTCTTGCCGCCGAGGCGCATTCGACCACAGCCGAGAATTGCGGGCGGCCCACGGCGGTCATCATCCGGGTGGTACACATCGCCCCCGGCCCGACGCCGACCTTGACGATGTCGGCCCCGGCACCAAGCAGGTCACGGGTGCCTTCCGCCGAGACGACGTTGCCCGCCACCAGCGGGACGCCCAGGTCGAGCGAGGAGACCGTGCGGATCGCGTCGAGCGTCTTCGCCTGATGCCCGTGTGCGGTATCGATGACGAGCACGTCGACGCCCGCCTCGGCCAGGGAGCGCGCCCTGGCCCCCACATCGCCGTTGATGCCGACGGCTGCGCCGATCCGCAGCCGCCCGCGCGCGTCGACCGCCGGGGCGTACAGGCCGGTCCGGACGGCCCCGGTGCGGGTCAGCACGCCGGCCAGCGTGCCGTCCGCGTTCGTCACCACGGCAACCCCGATCGGGGCGTGCTCGAGCAGGTCGAAGATCTTGCGCGGCTCGGTGCCGACCGGGGCGGTGACGAAGTCGGTGATCGCGACGTCACGCACCCTGGCGAACCGATCGACGCCGAGGCAGCACGATTCGCTCACCAGCCCCATCGGGCGGCCCTCGAACGCGACGACGGCGACCCCGTGCGCACGCTTGTGGATCAGCGCGGTCGCATCCGACACCGAATCGTCGGGCGCCAGGACCACCGGGGTGTCGAGAACGAGGTCACGGCTCTTGACGAAATCCAACGTCTGCTGCACGGCGGTGATCGGGAGATCCTGCGGCAGGATGACCAGGCCGCCGCGGCGCGCGACCGTCTCGGCCATCCTGCGCCCGGCCACCGCGGTCATGTTGGCCACCACGACGGGGATGGTGGTGCCCGACCCGTCGTTGGTGGACAGGTCGACGTCGAAGCGCGACTCGACCTCCGACCGGCCCGGCATGACGAAGACGTCGTTGTAGGTCAGGTCGTAGCCGGGCCCATGCCCGTCCAGGAATCTCATCGTCGTCGCCCTGCCCCCTCGTGTCCTCCAGTAGTACCCCGCTAGGCGGGCACTTCGCTGCGGTCCCCGCTCCACAGCGTGTGGAACCGCTTGTCCGGGTCGTCGTCGATCCGGCCGTAGGTGTGCGCGCCGAAGAAGTCCCGCAAGCCCTGGGTCAGCGCCGCGGGCAGCCGCTCGGTGCGCAGGGCGTCGTAGTAGGACAGCGCGGAGGAGAAGCCCGGGATCGGGATGCCCAGCTGCGTGGCGGTCACCACGACGCGACGCCAGCCGTCGATCGCGGCCTCGATCGCGCTGCGGAAGTAGGGCGCGACGATCAGCGTCGGCAGGTCGGGATCTTCGTCGAATGCGTCTTTGATGCGGTTGAGGAACTTCGCCCGGATGATGCAGCCGCCGCGCCAGATGGTGGCCAGGTCGCCTGGCGTGACGCCCCAGTCGTATTCGGCGCTGCCGGCCTGAATCTGGTTGAAGCCCTGCGCATAAGCGATGATCTTGGACGCGTACAGGGCCTGACGGACGTCCTCGACGAACTGCTGCGCGTCGCCCGGCTTGGTTCCCAGCTCGCCCGAGGCCAGCCCGGTGGTGGCCTTGCGCTGCGTCACCGAACCCGACAGCGCGCGGGCGAACACCGCTTCGGCGATGCCGGTCACCGGCACGCCGAGGTCCAAAGCCGACTTCACCGTCCAGCGGCCGGTGCCCTTCTGCTCGGCCTCGTCGAGGATGACGTCGACGAGCGGCTTGCCCGTCTTGGCGTCCTTCTGCCGCAGCACCTGCGCGGTGATTTCGACCAGGAAGCTGTCCAGGTCGCCGTTGTTCCACTCGTCGAACACGTCGGCGATCTGCTCGGCGGTCTTGCCGAGGGCGTCGCGCAGCAGCTGGTAGGCCTCGCCGATCAGCTGCATGTCGGAGTACTCGATGCCGTTGTGCACCATCTTGACGAAGTGACCGGCGCCGTCCGGGCCGATGTGGGTGCAGCACGGGACGCCGTCGACGTGCGCGGAGATCTCCTCGAGCAGCGGGCCCAGCGACTTGTACGACTCGGCGGGGCCGCCCGGCATGATCGACGGGCCGTTGAGCGCGCCTTCCTCCCCGCCGGAGATTCCGGCGCCGACGAAGTGCAGGCCCCGGTCGCGCATCGCCTTCTCGCGGCGAATGGTGTCGGTGTAGAGGGCGTTGCCGCCGTCGATGATGATGTCGCCTTCTTCCATGGCGTCGGCGAGCTCGTTGATGACGGCGTCGGTGGGGTCACCGGCTTTGACCATGATGAGCACCCGCCGCGGCTTCTCCAAGGCGTCCAGAAATTCCGCGATGGTCTCCGACCGCACGAACTTGCCGTCGTCACCGTGCTCTTTGAGCAGCGCGTCGGTCTTGGCGACCGACCGGTTGTGCAGCGCCACCGTGTAGCCGTGCCGGGCGAAATTGCGAGCGATGTTCGAGCCCATCACCGCCAGGCCGGTGACGCCGATTTGCGCGGTCGCGGTCTTTGCATCCGACGAACCCATGTCTTCGCCTCTCAAAGTTGGAGAACCTTGCCCAAAAGCTTTCCGTCACACTGTGGCACAGCGGACATGCGCCGGCCCGGGGTGATGGCTCCGGCGTCGCCTCAGAGGTTGAACAGGCGCCGCAATTCCGTGAGCCACGGGACCGCCAACGCGACGGTGGGCACCACGAACACGGCCGCCGCCGCGAGGTATGCGGCCGCCGAGAGCGCCAGGCTGTTGCCCTCCCCGCACAGCCGGCGCACGCGGACCACCGTGCTGGTGCCGCCCGCGGCCAATGCGCCCGACGGCGCCCGGCCGGACGCGCAGGCAACCAGGGCCCGCGCCAGGGGAGCGCGACCCGCCGCGCGCACGGCGGCGTCGTCGTCGAGCAGCTCGACGAGCAGTTGGACCGCGCCGAGAGCGTTCGCGCTGCGCACCAGCCGCGGGAACGCGGCGTGCACCGCGGTGAAGGCCTCGAGAACCAGGTCGTGCCGGGCTCGCAGGTGGGCCCGCTCGTGGGTGAGGATCGCCGCGACTTCCGCATCGGCGAGCGTGCTCAGCGCCCCCTCGCTGACCACTACCCGGCTGCGCACGCCGGGCAGGCAGTAGGCAAGCGGCTGCGCAACATCCAACACGCGGAGGTCACGGGTGTGGGCGCAGGGCTGGGGGAGCGCGGCGTCGTGGCCGACTCCGACCAAATCGACCACCATGCGGTGGTGGGCGCGCCGTCGCCTGTTGGCGATGGTCACCCGCATCGCGGCGACCATCAATCGGGCGCCGACCAGCACGGTCAGCGCGAAAACGCCGACGTATGCCGCCCACAGCGGCCAGCCGAGCCGGCCGGCGTCGCCGACGATGCTGGCGGTGGGCCGGCCGTCGGGACCGGGCATGAGCAGCCGAGTGGCGATCGCGATGCCGGCGCTGAATGCGGACAGGACGGCGGCCAGCGCGATAGCCTGCCACAACACCATGGCGGCGCGGGGAGCGCGCAGCGGCCAGCTCGCGCGTGCCAACAAGGCCGGCACCGGACCGACCAGCAGCACCGCGAGGATGGTGAAGGCCAGCGCGGACACGCTGTCAGTCTCCCTCAGTCCTCCGTCAACGCGCCAGCGGATGGCGCGTTGTGGCGTTGATTGGCTTCCAGTTCGGCGAGCGCTCGCCGCAGGGCGTCCGCCTCGTCGGCGCCCACCCGCTCGACGAAGTGGACCAGAGCGGCCTGCCGGCCGCCGGAATCCTCGGCCTGGGCCAGCGCGTCGACCATGAGCCCGGCGACAAGCTCGTCGCGGCCGTGCACGGGTGCGTATCGGTGCGCGCGGTCGTCCCGGATCTGGGAGACCAGATTCTTCTTGGCCAGCCGTTGCAGGACGGTCATGATCGTCGTGTAGGCAAGGTCGCGTCGCGCGGACAACGCATCGTGGACCTGCCGGACCGTTTGCGGTTCCGGCGCGGACCACAAGTGGTCCATCACGGCGCGTTCCAGATCCCCGAGCCGGGTCAGTTTCGCCATAGTGCGTTCTCTCCTGAGCGTCGAGCAACATCTTACTCCGGGTTACTACGGACCGTCGTACCGAGCTTTCCCGGGGCGCCGCCGAATTAGTGCTTGCGAAATTAGGGCAGCCTTGCCTATGCTAACCGAGTCGAGCGAACGACGACCGCGGCGAGTCCTGAGGGCTGCAGTGACCCCCGGTCGCCTCGATCGGCGAGCCCCGTGCCCCAGCGGCACGGGGCTCAGCCGTTTCTGGGCGGGCGTCCCGCCGCGAGCGCCGACGATCGACCGATGGTGTAGACACAGAACGTGCCTCAGCCTCCGGAAACGACCTTGCCGCCGGATTTCACCGCGCCCTTCGATCAGGAGATCGGGCTGCAATTCACCGAACTCAGCCCCGACGGCGCCCGCGCCCAGCTCGAGGTCACCCCGAAACTGCTGCAGCCGATGGGCCTCGTGCACGGCGGCGTGTACTGCTCGATCATCGAGAGCATGGCCAGCGTCGCCGCCTACACCTGGCTCGCCACCCGCGGCGGCGGGAATGTCGTGGGAGTCAACAACAACACGGACTTTCTGCGTTCCATCGGCTCAGGCATGGTGTACGGCGCCGCCGAACCGATCCACCGCGGCCGGCGCCAACAGTTGTGGCTGGTCACCATCACCGACGCCGACGACCGGGTGGTCGCCCGCGGCCAGGTTCGGCTGCAGAACCTGGAGGCCTAGCCCTACCCGAGGCTTACGCGACGATCATCGGGGCGTGCTGCGTAGATCGATGATGTACGTTGCGCCGTAACGTCTTTCGTGCAAATAGCAGCGGCGCCAGTTCGACTCGGCCGCGACCGGTTAGCTCGCCCGCCTGGCGGTCGCTGGGGGCTTGGCCTCGGCGGCGAGCACCGCCAGCTGTTCGAGGCGGGTGCGGGCGAAGGCCTGCTGCTCGGTGATGGTCAGCTGGCCGCGCCGTGTGCTCAGGAAGGTCACCGTCCACGACAGCAGCGTGCTGACCTTGGTCTTGAACCCGACCAGGTAGACCAGGTGCAGCACCAGCCACATCAGCCAGGCAATGAAGCCGCTGAACTCCAGCGGGCCGACCTTGGCCACCGCGGAAAACCGCGAAACGGTGGCCATGGAGCCCTTGTCGAAGTACTGGAACGGTTCGCGCTCCGCCGGATTGGCGCCGCCCAGTTCGGCTTTGATCACGCCGGCGACGTACTTGGCGCCCTGAATCGCGCCCTGGGCCACGCCCGGGACGCCTTCGACAGCGGCCATGTCGCCGATCACGAACACGTTTGGGTGCCCCGGAACCGACAGGTCGGGCAGCACCTTGACCCGCCCGGCGCGGTCGAGTTCCACCGACGACTGCTCGGCAAGGTCTCGGCCCAGCCCGCTGGCCTGCACACCCGCGGACCACACCTTGCAGGCGGACTCAATGCGCCGGATGGTGCCGTCGGAGTCCTTGACCGTGATGCCGTTGCGGTCGACGTCGGTGACCATCGCCCCCAACTGAATCTCGACGCCCATCTTCTCCAGCCGGGCGCGCGCCCGCGCGCCCAGTTTGTCGCCGAACGGCGGCAATACGGCGGGGGCCGCGTCGAGCAGGATCACGCGCGCCTTGGTGGAGTCGATGCCGCGGAACGAGCCCTTCAGCGTGTGGGCCGCCAATTCGGCGATCTGCCCGGCCATTTCGACGCCGGTGGGCCCGGCGCCGATGACGGTGAACGTCAGCAGCTTGGCGCGTCGTTCCGGATCACGCGACCGTTCGGCTTGTTCGAACGCGCTCAGGATCCGTCCACGCACCTCCAGTGCGTCGTCGATCGACTTCATGCCGGGCGCGAATTCGGCGAAGTGGTCGTTGCCGAAGTACGACTGCCCCGCGCCCGCGGCGATAATCAGGCTGTCGTAAGGGGTTTCGTAGGTGTGGCCGAGCAAATCGGATACGACGTACTTGCCGGCCAGATCGATATGCGTGACGTCACCGAGCAGCACCTGAACGTTGCGCTGCCTGCGCAGGACGACGCGGGTGGGCGGGGCGATGTCGCCTTCGGAGACGATGCCCGTCGCCACCTGGTACAGCAACGGCTGGAACAGGTGGTGCGTGGTGCGCGCGATCAGTTTGATGTCGACATCGGCGTGCTTGAGTTTCTTTGCCGCGTTGAGCCCACCGAA
Organism: Mycobacterium sp. 852014-50255_SCH5639931; assembly: GCF_001665605.1. Classification (GTDB taxonomy): domain Bacteria; phylum Actinomycetota; class Actinomycetes; order Mycobacteriales; family Mycobacteriaceae; genus Mycobacterium; species Mycobacterium paraffinicum. The sequence continues at coordinate 206,734 of NZ_LZSV01000034.1, read as the reverse complement.
TCCCGAACCGATGATGACGACTTGATGGCGACGTTCGGTTCCAGCTGTGGTTTCTCGTGGGGGGCTCATGTTTCCGCTGCTCCTGACGGGGGCTTTTGGACACGTGACTGCAGTTAGCCACAACGCTAGTCAGGCGGATACCCGGAAACCTAGTTGATACGCATGTGTTGTTTGCAACACTAACGGTGTTCGGAGCCGAAGTGCCTGGTGGGCATCGGGCGGTGTGGCGCAGTTATCAGCTATCGGCGCGAAGCCGGCATCACTGGCTGGAGCCCTCGCCCGCGCAGTGGTCGTGGCCCGCCTGGATCGTTCCGCCGGGGGCCCGCTCGAGCGCCTGGGCTTCGGCTTCTTCGCGGGTCGGACCCCAGCCGCCGAAGTATCGGGACTTGGCCGCATTCAAAACGAGCGCCACGCACCCGCCCTGCCCGCTGGCCAGCAGCCGGCAGTCGCTGATGCTCTTGCGGCACGTCTCCATCACCGCCTTCTCGGCCGCGCCCTGGCTGGCCGCTCCGTCGGCGATGTTGATGTGGCCGGTCGAGTCCGAGATCGCCATGGCGATCCAGTTGTTGTCGGCATGCGCGATCGGCGGCGCGGCGAACGCTACACCGACCGCGACTGCCGCCAGGGCTCGTTTCTTCATGGCCGTCCCGGCCCCTCACTTCTGCGCTGCGCCGTCGTGGCGCAGGTAAACGCTGCTACATGGAGTATTACCGCGGCGGCACCAATCCGCGACCCCACATGAGAGGCGTCGGCGGCTACAGGCCGATGACCGGGCGCAGCGCTTCGCCCACGGCGCTGATCACGCCGGGGGTGTAGAAGGGCAGGTTGATGATCACGCCGTCGATGCCGGCGTCCACCACTTTGGTCTTGATCTGGTCGGCGACCGAGTCGGGCCCGCCCACCACCATGCGTTGCTGCATTTCGGCCGGAATCTGATCGGGCTTCGCGTTCTCGTCGACCAGCACCGTGGTCAGCGTGCTGGTTTCCAGCGTCGCCGGGTCCCGGCCGATGTCCTCGCACCGCCGCCGCACAACCTCCAATTTGCCTGGCAGCTCGTCGAATCCGGCGATCACGTTGAGGTGATCGAAGTGGCGCGCGGCCAGCGGGATCGTCTTCTTCTCGCCGCTGCCGCCGATCATCAGCGGAATGTGTTCGCGGAAGCGCGGATTCGCCATAGCCTCGCGGACCCGGTACCACTTGCCCGAGAAGGTTGGCCGCTCGCCCTTGATCATCGGCAGAATGATCTGCAGCGCCTCCTCGAGCCGGTTGAACCTGTCGGTGAAGGTGCCGAATTCGAAGCCCAGCTGGTCGTGTTCGAGTTCGAACCACCCGGCACCGATGCCCAGGATCGCGCGGCCCTGGCTCACTACGTCGAGGGTGGTGATGATCTTCGCCAGTAGCGAGGGGTTGCGGTAGGTGTTGCCGGTTACCAAGGTGCCCAACTGAACTCGTTCGGTGGCGGTGGCCAGCGCACCCAGGGCGGTGTAAGCCTCCAGCATCGGCTGGTCGGGATCGCCCAGCATGGGGAGTTGGTAGAAGTGGTCCATTACGAAAACCGAGTCGAAACCAGCCGATTCGGCCTCGCGGGCCTGAGCCAGAACAGTGGGGAAGAGTTGCTCCACCCCGGTGCCGTAAGAGAAGTTGGGAATCTGTAGACCGAGTCGAATAGCCACGCGATCTACCGTAGTGCGGCGCCGGGCGGGACGATACCGCTCGGCGGCGGATTACGCCCTCAGCCGAATTGGGTGAGCGCGCCGTGGCTGACGTGCAGCGTCTGGCCGGTGATGTGGCGGGCTGCCGGGGTCGTGAGGAACAGCGCCAACCGGGCCACCTCGCCGGCGACCGACGGGGGCGTGCGGGAGAGGCCGTCGTAGCCGGGCTGGACGCTGCGGCCGCTGGCCACGGCGTTGACGGTGATCCCGCGGGTGCCGAAGATGCCCGCCTGGCCGGCGACCCAATTCGACAGGGTCGCTTTGATGGCGGCGTCAACGCTTCCGGCCGGCGGGGTCTCGGGCACCACGCTGATGATGGAACCACCCGAGCGCAGGTGATCACCCACGGTCTGCACCGTCAACACCGCCGACAGCACAGTTGCGTCCAAGGCATTGCGCCAGGCAGTGGCCGTGTCGCCGATCGAGTAGGTGCGCGGGTCGCCGGCTTCCCAGGAGGGCGCCGGCACGTTGACGATGGTGTCCAGATGATGGGGGAACGAGGCACGGGCCTCGGTCAGGCTTGCCGGGTCGGTGGTGTCGCAGACGATCGCGTCCACGTCCAATTCCTTGGCGGCGACCTCCAGGTCGCTGCGCCGCGCACCCACGAGGGTCACCTTGTGACCGGCATCGCGGAAGCCTTCGGCCACTGTGCGCCCCAGTTCGGTGTCTCCACCGGTGACCAGCACCTCCACTGCCATGACCTCCTCGTGTTCAACGTTGAACCCAGACCCGGGCAGTTCCGTGTGGCCATCCACAGGACGCCGGGGGGATCTGCCTGGGATCTCAGCGCGTTATGGCATCAATCTGCCTAGATGTTACTGGACAGTAGCTAGTCGGCGAAATTGTTGACGCCGCGACGCGCGGATCAGTTGCGTAACTCTTCGTCGGGCACTTTTTTGCGACGTTTAGGCCCCCAAGCGGGCCGCATCCTCGGCGGGTTAGGGTGCACGCATGCGGCGGATCGGGACCCTGGCCGGTGTGGTGTCGATGGTCCTGGCTGCGGGCCTGGCCGGGTGCGGTTCGAAACCGTCCCCGCAGGGTTCGGGAAGGCTGGTGGTGTTCGCCGCCGCCTCGCTCAAGCCCGCGTTCACTCAGATCAGCGCGCAGTTCAAGGCCCAAAACGCGGGCAGCAATGTCGAATTCGACTTCGCCGGATCCTCCGAACTGGCCACCCAGTTGACGCAGGGCGCGACCGCCGATGTCTTCGCGTCGGCGGACACCGCGCAGATGGACACGGTCGCCAAGGCCGGCCTGCTGTCGGGCAACCCGACGAACTTCGCCTCGAACACGCTGGTGATCGTCACCGCGCCGGGCAACCCCAAGAAGGTCGGCTCCTTCGCCGACCTCGCGCGGCCGGGGCTGGGTGTGGTGATCTGCCAGAAGCCGGTGCCATGCGGATCGGCGACCCAGCGGGTCGAAGACAGCACCGGCGTCCACCTCAACCCGGTGAGCGAGGAACCGAGCGTGACGGACGTCCTCAACAAGGTCACCACCGGCCAGGCGGATGCCGGGCTGGTGTACGTGACCGACGCGCACAGCGCCGGGAACAAGGTGACCCCCGTCAGCTTTCCGGAGGCCGCCGGCGCGGTGAACGTCTATCCGATCGCCGTGCTGAAGAACGCCCCACAACCGGTGTTGGCGCAACGGTTCCTGGCCATGGTGACCGGCGGCACCGGTCAGAACATCCTGGCCCAGTACGGCTTCGCCAAACCCTAGAATTCAGCAGGCCGTTCGAAATCGGTTCGGATCTTGTCGATTTGGTCATAGGCGTAGGTCACGATGTCGGCCGTGGTCATCACCTCACCCTTGCGGGCGAGCGATTCGTAGGTTTGGTCGCCGAGGACCTTGCGAAGATCCGCGATCATTTCTCCGAGTTCGGGCAAGGTCGTTGCTGCCATCGGACTGACCGCCGCCAACCCGGCGATGGTGGAAGCTGGTTCGTAGCGTCCTAGCCGGTTGAGGAACACGGCGAAGACAGCGAGCGCGTTGTACATCATGCCGATGTTGCCCGACTCGTGGTTACTGCGAATGGCCACGGCGAGATGATCCAAGGCCGCCCAGGGGTCCCCTTGCTCGGCCATGAGTCCGGCGGCCCAGTACGGGAATTGGGTCTCGTAGAACCGGTTGCCGCTGTCCCGCGCGACGAGCAGGCTACGGCGCAGCGCCGCCAGGGCGCGACCCGAATCGGTGGCCCGGACGGCGTACCCGTACACGAAAAGTACGTAAGCTAGCACCCATGGATTTCCGTTCGCTTCGGCGGCATCGATGAGGCCGTCGGCGATCGCCATCGCCTCGTCAGCCGAACCGCAGACGGCCAAAGCGAAAGCCAGATTCGCCCTCCCGAACGTGTTGGCGTCGCCGCTGCGCCTCACCTGGGCGCGGCACAGCTCGAGGTACCGTTCGGGCAGCCCGACGAACAAATACGCACTGCCGAGAAACGCCTCGCCGAAGTACGACACTTTGTCGCCTGCGGCGGCGATAACCGTCTGACCGATTTCGCTGTAGCCCACGGCCTCTTGGTACCGGCCGACAAGAACGGACAGCGATGCCCCCACGCATACGGCTGCCAGCCGCGGGTGTTCGACGGCATGAAGGGGTCCGACCATTTCTTCGGCCCAGGCGATGGGTTCGTAGTTCTCGAGAAACGGACCAAGCAAGCCCGCATACGCGGCGATGGCGGCGCCCGCATCCAGGTCGCCGTGGTCGGCGGCCCAACGAAAGGCGATGCGCAGGTTGGCCAGCTCGACCGTGAGCCAGCCGTATGCCTCGCGCTGTCGCGGGCTGTCCCACAGCGCCATGAGGTCGGCTTCCCGTCCGGCGAAGTAATGGGCGTGCGCGGTCCGGACCGCGTCTGCCGCACCCGATGCGATGAGTTGTTCCTCGGCGAACTGGCGGATGGTTTCCAGCATCGAAAAGCGGGTGCGCGCCGCGGACTTATCGGTCACGAGCAGCGACTTGCGCACCAGGGCGTCGAATACCTCCAGGATGGCGTACTCGTCGAGGCGATCCGATCCGGCTATCGCGCAAGCACTTTGGAGGTCGAATCCGCCGGCGAAGACCGAACAGCGGTCCAGCACCGTCTTTTCGGTCTCGTCGAGAAGGTCATACGACCAGGCCACGGCGTGGCGCAGCGTGTGGTGGCGTTCCAGTCCGCGCCGCGAGCCGACCAGCAGCCTAAAGCGGTGGTCAAGGCGATCGCGGATTTCACTGGCGGTCATTGACGCCATCCGCGAGGCGGCCAGTTCGATGGCCAACGGAATCCCGTCCAGCCGCCGGCAAATCTCGGCCACCGCGGCGGCTTCGCCGCCGTCGGCCATCGAGAAGCCCGCCGAAATACCTTGAGCGCGTTCGACGAACAGCGTAACCGCAGCTGAGTCCACTCCCGCCGCCACGTCCAGGGAGCGAACCGGGCGGACCTGCTCGTCGGGAATTCCGAGCCCTTCGCGGCTGGTGGCAAGGATCTGCACTGTCGACGATCGCGCGAGGATGACTTCGATCAGGTCGGCGGTGGCGTCGAGCACGTGCTCGCAGTTGTCGAGCACCAACAGCCTGACCCGGTCCTCCAACGCGGCGGCCACCGACTCGCTGACGGTCTTGCCCGGCTGCTGGGTGATGCCGAGCACCGCCGCGACCGCGTCGGGCACCGACGCCGGATCGGTGACCGCGGCCAACTCGAAAAGCCAAACCCCGTCCGGGAATTCGTCGGCCAGCTGCGCGGCCACTTCTACCGCGAGACGGGTCTTGCCGACCCCACCCACTCCGGTCAGCGTTACCAACCGATGCGCCTTGACCGCCGCTTCGATGTCGGCGACGGCGGCCTCGCGGCCGATCAAACTGGTGCCCGCGGGACGCAGATTTCCCGGACTCGTATCCAGCGCCCGCAGCGGCGGGAACTCCGTCCGCAGGCCTTCGGCGCGGACCTGGAACACGCGGACCGGCATCGGGATATCCCGCAACCGTCGCGGACCCAGATCGACCAGATCCACTCCGCTCAGCAGGGCTACCGTCGACTCGGTCAGCAGGATCTGCCCACCGTGACCGGCCGCCATCACCCGTGCGGCTCGGTTGAGCACGGTGCCGAAATAGTCGCCGTCGCGCAGCTCGGCCTCGCCGGTCGCCATCCCCATCCGCACCGGCAACTCGAGTGTGCGCTGCGCGGCCACGGCGGCATTCACCGCCGAGCGTGGCGAGGCGAACGCGGCGCACACGCCGTCACCGGTGTGCTTGAACAACCAGCCCCCGTGCGCCTCGATCGCCTCGCGCAAGGCGTCGTCGTGGGCCGCGAGGGCGACCCGCATCCCGTCGGCGTCGGCCTCCCACCGACGAGTCGAACCCTCAACGTCGGTGAACAGAAACGTCACGACACCCGAAGGCGCTGGCACCTCAGCAGAATCTCACAACAAACGCGCTCCGAACCCGCACATCGGCGGAACAGCCGCGCGCTGGCCGTTTCCCAACACGCCCAGCGCTAGGTTGAGGCGGTGTAGATCTCCCGGCCAGGGTTAGAGGAGCACGTATTAGAGAGCCTCGCACGGATCTGCCGCGGTGGGTGTACCTCCCCGCCGCGGTGGGGACCGCGTTCGTGGTGCTGCCGTTGCTGGCCATCGCGATCAAGGTCGACTGGCCGAATTTCTGGTCGTTGATCACCAGCCCGTCGTCACGGACGGCCCTGCTGCTCAGCCTCAAGACCGCCGTGGCCAGCACCCTGCTGTGCGTCCTGCTGGGCGTGCCGATGGCGTTGGTGCTGGCCCGCAGCACGGCGCGGCCGGTGCGGCTGTTGCGGCCGTTGATCCTGCTGCCGTTGGTGCTGCCGCCGGTGGTGGGTGGGATCGCGCTGCTCTACGCGTTCGGCCGGCTCGGATTGCTCGGCCGGTACCTCGAAGCCGCCGGCATCAGCATCGCGTTCAGCACCACCGCGGTGGTGTTGGCGCAGACGTTCGTCTCGCTGCCGTTCCTGGTGATTTCCCTGGAGGGGGCCGCGCGTACCGCCGGCGCCGACTTCGAGGTCGTGGCGGCGACCCTCGGGGCGCGTCCCAGCACCGTCTGGTGGCGGGTCACCCTCCCGCTGCTGCTGCCGGGCCTGATGTCGGGGACGGTGCTGGCGTTCGCCCGCTCGCTGGGGGAGTTCGGCGCGACGCTGACGTTCGCCGGGTCCCGTCAAGGAGTCACCCGCACGCTGCCGCTGGAGATCTACCTGCAGCGGGTCACCGACGCCGACGCGGCGGTGGCGTTGTCGATCCTGTTGGTGGCCGTGGCGGCGGTGGTGGTGTTGGGGTTGGGCGCTGGTCGGCTGACCGTCACCGAGGCGAGGCAACCGTGAGTGACCTGCAGCTGCGCGCCGTTGTGGCGGACCGCCAGCTGGACGTCGAGTTCTCCGTATCGGCGGGCGAAGTGCTGGCGGTCCTCGGACCCAACGGCGCGGGCAAGTCGACCGCGCTACACGTCATCGCGGGGCTGATTCGCCCGGATCGCGGGTTGGTGCGGTTGGGGGATCGGGTGCTGACCGACACCGAGGCCGGGGTGGACGTGGCAACCCATGACCGCCGCGTCGGCCTGCTGTTGCAGGACCCGTTGTTGTTCCCGCACATGAGCGTTGCCGCCAACGTGGCGTTCGGGCCGCACAGCCGTCGTGGCCGGCTGCGCCCGGCCCGGGCCGCGGAGAAGGCGACGGCGCTGCGCTGGCTGCGCGAGGTGGACGCCGAGCCGCTGGCCGACCGGAAGGCGCGCCAGCTGTCCGGCGGTCAGGCCCAGCGGGTGGCGATCGCGCGGGCGCTGGCCGCCGAGCCCGACGTGTTGCTGCTCGACGAGCCGCTGACGGGTCTCGACGTCGCCGCGGCCGCGGGGATCCGCGCGGTGTTGCGCGGCGCGGTCGGCCGCACCGGGTGCGCGGTCGTGCTGATCACGCACGACCTGCTCGACGTGTTCACGCTGGCCGACCGGGTGCTGGTGCTGGAGGCCGGCAAGGTCTCCGAGATCGGCCCGGTCTCCGACGTGCTCACCGCGCCGCGCAGCCACTTCGGGGCGCGCATCGCCGGCATCAACCTGGTCAACGGGACGGTCGGCCCCGACAGCTCGCTGCAGGCGCGCTCGGGCGCCCGCTGGCACGCGGCCCCCACCATCGAGGGAGGCGACGAGCTTGCCGAGGGACGGAACGCGATCGCGGTCTTCCCGCCCACGGCGGTGGCGGTTTATCGGGAGCGGCCGCACGGCAGCCCGCGTAACACGGTCGAGGTGACGGTGGCGGAGATGGACATTCGCGGGTCGGCGGTGCTGGTGCGCGGCGAGCAGCAACCCGATGGCGCCCCCGGGCTGGCCGCGGAGATCACCGTCGATGCCGCCTCGGAGCTGCGGCTGGCGCCCGGAGAGCAGGTGTGGTTCTCCGTCAAAGCCCATGAGGTGGCGTTGTATCCGGTGGCGCACTGAGGGGCGCAGTTGAGCGCCTGGCCGCGCGGTGGGTTGCACATCGGCAACATCGGAAAAACGGCATCGCAATTGTCCGCAAGGCTCCTTGCGTCACAGCGGTAACACGGTAGGTTCGTCGCCATGGACCAGGTGGAACCCAACTCGACACGTCGCAAAGGCCTGTGGGCGACGCTGGCGATAGCCACGGTGACCAGTGCCAGCGCCGTCACGATCGCTTTGCCCGCGACCTCGTACGCCGACCCGGAAGTCCCGACTCCAGTCCCGCCGGCGACGACGGCCGCCCCACCTCCCGCTGCGGCGCCCGGCGCTCCTGCGGCACCGGTCGATCCGAACGCGCCCGTGCCACCGCCACCACCGCCCGTCGACCCGAACGCGCCGCCGCCTCCGCCGCCGGCTGACCCGAACGCCGGGCGGATCGCCAACGCCGTGGGTGGCTTCAGCTACGTGCTTCCCCCCGGCTGGGTGGAGTCGGACGCGTCCCACCTCGACTACGGCTCGGCGCTGCTGAGTAAGACGACGGGGCAGCCGCCGCTGCCCGACCAGCCGCCGCCGGTGGCCAACGACACCCGCATCGTGATGGGCCGGCTGGACCAGAAGCTCTATGCCAGTGCCGAAGCCAACAACTCCAAGGCCGCGGTGCGGCTGGGCTCGGACATGGGTGAGTTCTTCCTGCCGTATCCGGGCACCCGAATCAACCAGGAAAGCACCCCACTCACCGGGGCCAACGGCGTCACCGGCAGCGCGTCGTACTACGAGGTCAAGTTCAGCGACGCCTCCAAGCCCAATGGCCAGATTTGGACGGGCGTCGTCGGGCTGCCCGCCGCGAACACGCCCAACGGCGGACCGCCGCAACGCTGGTTCGTGGTGTGGCTCGGTACGGCAAACGACCCAGTAGACAAGGGCGCGGCCAAGGCGCTGGCGGAGTCCATCCAGCCCTGGGCGGGGCCGCCCGCGCCGGCCGCTGGTGCACAGCCGGCCCCGGGCGCCCAACCCGCGCCGGCGGCTCCGGCTCCGGAAGCCCCGGCACCCGCTCCGGCTCCGGGAGCCCCGGCGCCCTCACCGGCTCCGGCGCCGGCGGCGGCGGGAGAGGTCAGCCCCGCCCCAGCGCCGGCACCACAGCGGACGCAATCGACCTAACGTGCGATCGGCGCGTCCGGATGATGCGCCAACCGTCTCCGAAACGGAACCTCTTCCGTTACGCAAAGCGGGTATACCGAGATGATGGCCCAGCAACTCGCTGGGCTTTGCCAGCGATTGCAAGGAGACCCGCATGGACGTCATGGCAGCTACCGAATATCTGGCCCGCTCAACAACGTTCACGAGCGTCGGAATCATTGGATACATCATCATCGGTGGTCTGGCGGGTGCGCTCGCCAGCAAGATCATCAGGGGCAGTGGCGCCGGGATCCTGATGGACATCGTGATCGGCATCATCGGCGCGTTGATCGGCGGCTTCATCCTGAGCTTCTTCGTCAACACCGCGGGTGGTGGCCTTATCTTCACCTTCCTCACCGCACTGCTCGGGTCGCTGATCCTGCTCTGGATCGTCGGCATGGTGCGGCGGACCTGATCAGTTAGCACGTTGCGGCCGTGGTGGTTAGCGGCATGATGGACGAATGGTTCCACCGCTAACCACCACGACCATGCGCGCGTGGCGGGTGCGCCGGCCCGGTCCGATGGACACCGGCCCGCTGGAGCAATTCACCACCGACGTCCCGCGCCCCGGACCGGCGGAGTTGCTGGTCGCCGTGCGGGCCTGCGGGGTGTGCCGCACCGACCTGCACGTCACGGAGGGCGACCTGCCCGTACACCGCGACCACGTCACGCCCGGCCACGAGGTGGTGGGCGAAGTCGTCGAGGTTGGCCCCGAGGCGGGCGACGGATTTCAGGTGGGAGACCGGGTGGGGATCGCCTGGCTGCGCCACACCTGCGGCGTGTGCAAGTACTGCCGCCGCGGCGACGAGAACCTCTGCCCTCAATCTCGCTACACCGGCTGGGACGCCGACGGCGGCTACGCCGAATTCGCCACGGTTCCAGCCGCTTTCGCGCACCCACTGCCGAGCGGTTACAGCGACAGCGAGTTGGCGCCGTTGCTGTGCGCCGGCATCATCGGCTATCGCTCCCTGCTGCGCGCCGAGCTGCCGCCGGGCGGACGGCTGGGTCTGTATGGCTTCGGCGGTAGCGCCCACATCACCGCGCAGGTCGCATTGGCGCAGGGCGCCGAGGTGCACGTGATGACGCGGGGAGCCGAGGCGCGTGAACTGGCGATGCAGCTCGGCGCGGCGTCGGCGCAGGGCGCGGCCGACCCGCCTCCGGTTCCGCTGGATGCGGCCATCCTGTTCGCGCCGGTCGGCGAGCTGGTGCTGCCCGCGCTGGAAGCGTTGGACCGCGGCGGCACCCTGGCGATCGCCGGCATCCACCTGTCCGATATCCCGGTGCTCAACTACCAGCGTCACCTATTCCAGGAACGCCAGGTCCGTTCGGTCACCTCCAACACCCGGGCCGACGCGCGCGCGTTCCTCGACTTCGCGGGCCGGCACCACATCGAGGTCACCACGCCGGAATACCCGCTGAGCCAAGCGGATCGGGCGTTGGCCGATCTCAGCGCCGGCCGTATCGCCGGCGCGGCGGTGCTGCTGGTATGACCGGCCTCAGGCCGTCAGGTGCCAGACCAGGGCGGCGGCCAGCGCCCCCAGGCCGTTCAGCGACCAGTGCAGCGCGATCGGCGCGATCAGGCTGCCGCTGCGACGGCGTAGCCAGCTGAAGACGAATCCCGCCGCTCCGGTGGCCAGCACGGCGCCGGTCACCCCGGCCAGCATCCCGACGACGCCGCCGCCGAGAATTCGGGTGAAGCCGACGTTGCTGCTGGTAAGCCCGAGCGACGTCGCGACGTGCCACAGCCCGAACAGCAACGATCCCGCCAGCGCGACGCCGCGGAACCCCCACGCCCGATGCAGCGCGCCGTGCAGCACGCCGCGAAACGCCAGCTCCTCAGGGATCACGGTCTGTAGCGGGATGATGACCATCGAGGCGATCAGGGCGCCGGACACCGTCGCGTAGCGGTGGTTCAGGAACATCGGCCGGGTCATGGGGAGTAGCACCCCGACGGCGATCACCGTGGCCACGACCAGCACCGCGGCCAGCGCGTAGCCCAGCCCCGACTTCCAGTGTTCGCGACCCAAGCCCAGATCGGCCCAGTCCAGACCGTTGGCGCGCATCAGGAACACCAGGCCGACGGCGGCGGCGGGAACGACGGCGATGGCGGCCCATGGAGTGGTGAAGTGCGCGACCAGGTTGGTCAGCACCAAGACCGCGACGACGACGGCGATGTCGAGGTGGATGCGAACCCGGTGCAGCGCCGAGAGCTGCGAGATCACCGGATGGTGAATGTCGGGTGTCTCGGCAGCGTCAGGCATTCGTCCAGCTTACCGGTGGCCCCCGCCGCGACGGCCAAACGAGATTGCCGTCACGGTTGTGATGGACGCCCCAAGGGCAGCCGTGACGGCAATCTCGGCGACTCCCAGGCATATCGGTCGTCTCGCTCCCATCACTCACTATGTTCGTTCTGCTCGCTCGACTCCCAGGTCCAGCCGGCGATCTGCGGGTCATCCTCGCCATGCTCACGGGTGTAGATGCGCGCGGCGAGCCGGGCATCGACCATCCGTTGGCGCAGCTCGGCGGCCCGGCTGGCCAGCCCTTCGACCCGGTCGATGACGTCCATCACCAAATGGAAGCGGTCCAGATCGTTCAGCATCACCATGTCGAACGGCGTCGTGGTGGTGCCCCGCTCCTTGAACCCGCGCACGTGGATGTGCGGGTGGTTGGTGCGGCGGTAGGTGAGCCGGTGGATCAGCCAGGGGTAGCCGTGGTAGGCGAAGATGACCGGCTTATCGCGGGTGAACAGCGCGTCGAACTCCTTGTCCGGCAGACCGTGCGGGTGCTCGGAATCCGGCTGCAGCCGCATCAGGTCGACGACGTTGACCACCCGGACCGCCAACTCCGGCAGTTCGCGGCGCAGGATGTCGGCGGCGGCCAGGGTCTCCAGCGTCGGGATGTCCCCGGCGCAGGCCAGCACCACGTCGGGTTCGCCGGTGGCGGTGCTCGCCCACGGCCAGATGCCCACGCCGCGCGCGCAGTGCGCGATGGCCTGATCCATGTCCAGGTAGGCCAGCGCCGGCTGCTTGCCGGCGACGATGACGTTGATGTAGTCGCGGCTGCGCAGGCAATGGTCGGCCACCGACAGCAGCGTGTTGCCGTCCGGCGGCAGGTACACCCGGGTCAATTCGGCCCGCTTGTTGGCCACCAGGTCGATGAAGCCGGGGTCTTGGTGTGACGCGCCGTTGTGGTCCTGGCGCCACACGTGCGAGGACAGCAGGTAGTTCAGCGACGCGATCGGCCGCCGCCACGGCAGCTCGAGGCTGGTGGCGAGCCACTTGGCGTGCTGGTTGAGCATCGAGTCGACGATGTGCACGAACGCCTCGTAGCAGTTGAACAGGCCGTGCCGGCCGGTCAGCAGGTAGCCCTCCAGCCAGCCCTGGCACAGGTGTTCGGAGAGCACCTCCATCACCCGCCCGTCGGCGGCGAGGTTCTCGTCGTCGGGCCCGAGCTCGGAGAGCCAGACCTTGGCCGTCGCCCCGTAGACGGCGTCCAGCCGGTTAGAGGCCGTCTCGTCGGGGCCCATCAGGCGGAACCGGTCGGAGTTGCGCGCGATCACGTCCCGCAGGAACGTTCCCAGCACCCGGGTCGCCTCGTGCGTCACCGCGGCCGGCCGCGACACCGTGACCGCGTAGTCGCGGAAGTCCGGCAGGTCGAGGTCGTGCAGCAGCAGGCCGCCGTTGGCGTGCGGGTTCGCGCTCATCCGGCGATCGCCGCGGGGCGCCAGCGCCCGCAGCTCGGCGCGCAGCTTGCCGTCGCCGTCGAAAAGCTCCTCAGGCCGGTAGCTGCGCAGCCACTCCTCGAGCTGCGCCCGATGCTGGGGATTGTCGTGCGTCTCGGCCAGCGGAACCTGATGCGCTCGCCAGGTGCCCTCGACCTTCTTGCCGTCCACCACCTTCGGGCCGGTCCAGCCCTTAGGGGTGCGCAGCACGATCATCGGCCAGACGGGCCGTTCCACCTGGTTGCCGTGCCGCGCGGCATCCCGGATGGCCGCGATGTCGTCGAAGGCGTCGTCGAGCGCGGCCGCCAGCTGCTGGTGCACGTTGGCCGGGTCGTCACCGGCGACCGTGATGGGCCGGTAGCCGTAGCCGCGCAGCAGCGCCTCGAGTTCGGCGTGGGGGATACGCGCGAGCACGGTCGGGTTGGCGATCTTGTAGCCGTTGAGCTGCAGGATGGGCAGCACCGCGCCGTCCGTGACCGGGTTGAGGAATTTGTTGGAATGCCAGCTGGCGGCCAGCGGCCCGGTCTCGGCCTCGCCGTCGCCGATCACGCAGGCCACAACCAGATCGGGGTTGTCGAAGGCCGCGCCGTAGGCGTGCACCAGCGCATAGCCGAGTTCACCGCCCTCGTGGATGGAGCCGGGCGTCTGGGCGGCGACGTGGCTGGGGATGCCGCCGGGAAAAGAGAACTGCCGGAACAGCTTTCGCAGCCCTTCGGCGTCCTCCTCGATGCCGGTGTACACCTCGCTGTAGGTGCCTTCGAGATACGCGTTCGCGACCAGCGCGGGGCCGCCGTGGCCGGGCCCGGTGACGTAGATGACGCTGGCGTCGCGGTCGCGGATGATCCGGTTCAGGTGCGCATAGATCAGGTTCAGCGCCGGGGTGGTGCCCCAGTGGCCCAGCAGCCGCGGTTTGACGTGCTCGGGCGACAGCGGTTCGGTCAGCAGCGGGTTGTCCAGCAGGTAGATCTGTCCGACCGACAGATAGTTGGCGGCGCGCCAGTATGCGTTGATCAGGTCGAGTTCGTCGTCGGCAAGGGGAGCGGTTGTCTGGGTATCTAGGCTCACCCCGCCGATTGTCCGCGCCTGCGGTGAACGGCGCCCGACGCGGTGCTCACTCCTCGCCGCGCGCCCGCGACTCGTAGGCCCTGCGCTTCTCGGGGTCGACGTCGTCGGTGAAGATGTGCTCGCCGCCGAGCGCGCGGTTCAGCCCCTCGGACAGTGCACGGGGCATGAACTTCTGCGATGCGATGATCGCGCCGGCCGTCTTCGTGACCCGCACTCGGGGCCGGGGATGCGCCACCAGTTTGACGATCGCCTCGGCGATGTCGGCGGGTTCGGCGTTCTTGATCCCCTTGGCCCCCGAGGTGCCGGCGATCAATTCGGTGTTCACGAACGTCGGCATGACGACCGAGAACTTCACGCCCGCCTTTCGGCATTCGAGCCGGGCGGTATCGGTGAAGCCGATCACCGCGTGCTTGCTGGCGCAGTAGGTGGCCGCCCCGGCGATGTAGGTCTCCCCGGCGAGCGACGCGACGTTGATGACGTGTCCGGATCGGCGGGGGACCATGCGCTGGGCGGCCAGCTTGCTGCCCAGGATGACGCCGTAGACGTTGATGTCGAGGACGCGCCGGGTGACGGCGTCCGGCTCGTCGACTATCCGGCCGAGCGGCATGATGCCGGCGTTGTTGACCAACACGTCGATCGGGCCGAGTTGGCGCTCGACCTCGTCCAGGAAGTCCGCGAACGAGTGCGGGTCGGTGACGTCGAGCTTGCCGTACACGTCCAGGCCCAGCGCGGCGCCGGATTCCTTCACCCGCACCTCGTCGATGTCACCGATGGCCACTTTGGCGCCCAGATTGTGCAACGCGGTCGCGGTGGCCAACCCGATGCCCCGGGCGCCGCCGGTGATCACGATTACCTTGCCGCGGACCTTCAGCCCAACGGACGCCGTGTCTGCCATTTTCGTACCCTCCGGAAGTCTTGACGGGTGTCAACTAGGCAATCTGACCCCAGATCGTCGAATACTGCAACGATGACCCAGGTGCGTGCGGCGGTCCTGGCGGACGCCTACGAGGTGGCCTGTTTGCACGTGCGGTCATGGCGGTCGGCCTACCGGGGGCTCATCGCCCAGGACTACCTGGACAGCCTCACCCCGGAGGCGTTAGTCGACCGCTACACCTTCGGCCGCGTGGGGTTGCGGATGCCGTCCACCTTGGTCGCGGTCGACGGGTCGGCGATCCGCGGCTTCGCCACCACGGGCCTGTGCCGCGAAAACGACCCGCCGAACGCCGGTGAGCTGGTGGCGCTGTATGTTGACCCGGCCTAACTGGGTGCGGGGGTGGGGAGCTCGCTGATGGCGGCCGCCCGGGCGCGGCTGCGGCAAGTCGGTGTGTCGGGCGCCGTGCTGTGGGCGCTGGAGGGCAACACCGACGCTCGACGATTCTACGAGCGTGACGGCTGGCGGACCGACGGGACTTGCCGCACAGCGGTTTTCGGCAATGACACGCGGCGCTTGGTTCGTTACCGGATAGAACCGGTGTAGCGGCACCATCACCAACCCGTCGAGCCGGGAACGCCTTTGAACGGGCCGGTCACCCAGCTGGTGATCCAGCCGCCGTAGAAGCCGCCGGGTTGGGGCACGACGACCTCTCCGTTGACCGTGCAGCGGTCGACGTTGGCGGCCATCACCGCGACCGCCCCGGCGATGGCTTCGAATCCGGGCGTCGGACTCAGATAACTCCAAGCCGATTTCGGGGCGACGACGCCGCCGCCGAACAGGTCGTAATAGGTTGCCCGGCCTTTCCATTCACACCAGGAGCTACCGGACGCCTCACGCAGGGCTCCTTCGGTAAACGCGTCGCGCGGCAGGTAATAGGTCGGCGGATGACTGGTCTCGAGCACCCGCCAGGCCCGACGGGTGGATGCGATGACTACACCACCCAACTCGACGGTGATGCGACCGGTGAACGGCTCGACGCGGGGCGGGCGTGGGTAGTCCCACACCGACTCCTGGCGTGGTCCGGTGCCTTCAGACCCGGAGCGGCTCATGCGCGTTGCCTCGACTCGTCGGTTACTTCGTACCTCCAGCCAGGCTACGGCCAGTATTCGTGCCGGTCGTCAACGACAACGTCAGCTGATGGCGAGCCACACCAGGCTGGCGCCGCCGGCCAGGGCGCAGTAGATGGCAAATGGTGTGAGGGTGCGGGTTTGGAAGTACTGCGTCAGGAACCGCACGGCGAGGTAGGCGCACACGAAGGAGGCGATGCTGCCGGCCAGCACCTGGCCACCTATCCCGGCCGCTTGAGGTCCGAACAACTCCGGGATCTTGTACACGCCGGCGGCCAGGATGATCGGCGTCGCCAACAGGAAGGAGAACCGGGCGGCGTCCTCGTGGGACAAGCCGCGCCACAGGCCGGCCACCATGGTGATGCCCGAACGGCTGATGCCGGGCAGCAGCGCCAGGATCTGTGCAGCGCCGATCAGGATGCCGCGGCGCAGGGGGAGCTGGGCCAGGCGGTTGTCCACGGCCTCCCCGGTGTGCGCGGGTTGTTCGCCGACCCTCTGCTCGCGGTCGGTCCCGGGCGCGACGCGCCGGCGAAGAACTTCGCCCGCGTAGAGTGCGATGCCGTTGAGCAGCAGGAAAATCGCCGCCGGGATGGGCTTGCCGAGCGTGGTGCGGAACGTCTTTTCCAGGACCAGCCCCGCCAGCCCGACCGGAATGGTGGCCCCCACGATGAGCCAGGCGAGCCGCTCGTCGGGGGTGTTGATCCGGCGATGCCGCAATGACGACACAAATCCGGCCACGATGCGCACCCAGTCCCGCCAGAAGAACACCAGCAACGCGGCGGCGGTGGCCACATGCAGGCCGACGATGAACGCCAGGTAGGGCGATTCGGGGGCCGAGACGCTCAGGTCTTCGGCCCACCGGCCGCCGACCACCGCGGGCACCAACACCGCATGCCCGAGGCTGGAAACCGGGAACAGCTCGGTGACGCCCTGGAACGCGCCGACCACCACCGCCTCGATGTAGGTCAAGTGCGCGCTCATATCAGATGCCTCCGTCGGATCGTTTCGCCCGTGGCCTCGCCGATCGGCCTGTGACGATAGCCGACCGCGAGTTCGCCCTCCCAATCAGCTTGCCGGGTTGGCTTTTTGGCTGGTGGGGCGACCGTCCGCACCGGCGGGTACGGTGTGCTGATGTCCGACGGGTTGCTCGACGCCGTGCGCGTCCTCGACTTGTCGAGCGGCAACGGCGACGCGGTGACGCGCCTGCTCGCCGACTTGGGCGCCGACGTGCTCAAGGTCGAACCCCCCACCGGAAGCCCGGCGCGCGATGCGCGGCCGACGCTGGCCGGTGCGAGTATCCCATTTGCCGTGCACAACGCGAACAAGCGCAGCGTTGTGCTGGACCCGTTCGACGAGGACGACTGCGGCGTGTTCCTCGACCTGGCCGCCCAGGCCGACATCGTCGTCGACGACGGCTTCTATGGGGAGGCGCCGACCTTCGGGACGTCGGTGGAGGAACTGGCCGCCCAGCACCCGCATCTGGTGGTGCTCTCAATCACCGACTTCGGCGCGACCGGGCCGCGGTCGCTGTGGCGGGCCACCGATCCGGTGTTGTACGCGATGTGCGGCTCCCTGTCACGATCCGGCCCCACCACCGGTACCCCCGTGTTGCCACCGGACGGTATTGCGTCGGCCACCGCCGCCGCCCAGGCGGCGTGGGCAACCCTTGTGGCGTATTACAACCGATTGCGTACCGGCACAGGCGAATACATTGACTTCTCGCGTTTCGACGCCGTGGTCATGTCGCTCGACCCGGCGTTCGGCGCGCACGGACAGGTCGCCGCCGGCATCAGGCGCAGCGGGCAGTGGCGGGGGCGCCCGAAGAACCAGGATGCGTACCCGATCTACCCCTGCAAGGACGGTTACGTCCGGCTGTGCGTGATGGCGCCGCGCCAATGGCGGGGCCTGCGGCGCTGGCTGGGCGAGCCGGACGATTTCCAGGACCCGAAATACGACGTGATCGGCGCACGCTTCGCTGCGTGGCCCCAGATCAGCGAGCTGGTCCAGGCGCTGTTCGCCGGACAGACCATGAAGGATCTGGTGGCCGCGGGGCAGGCTCACGGCGTGCCGATCGCCGCCGTACTGACGCCGTCGTGGGCGATGAATTCCGAGCATTTTCAGGCGGTGGGCGCGATCACCGACGCCGAGCTCGTCCCGGGGGTGCGGACCAGCGTGCCGACCGGCTATTTCGTCGTCGACGGGCGGCACGCGGGTTTCCGCAGCCCGGCCCCGGCCGCGGGGTGGGACGGACCGGGCTGGCGGGGGAACCCGGCGGTCGTGCAATCGCCATCCGGCCGTGTCGGCGACTATCCCTTTGCGGGCCTTCGCATCCTGGATCTGGGGATCATCGTCGCCGGCGGCGAGCTGAGCCGGCTCTTCGGCGACCTCGGCGCCGAGGTCATCAAAGTCGAAAGCGCCGAATACCCGGACGGGTTGCGGCAGGCCCGCGTCGGCGAAGCCATGAGCGAGTCGTTCGCCTGGACACATCGCAACCACCTGGCGATGGGCCTGGACCTGCGCAGCCCGGCGGGCAAGCAGATCTTCACCCGGCTCGTCGCCGAGTCCGACGCCGTCTTCGCCAACTTCAAGCCGGGAACGCTTACCGCGCTCGGCTTTTCCTACCACGATCTGCGTGCGGTCAACCCGAGGGTCGTGCTCGCCGAGAGCAGCGCCTACGGCGACGAAGGCCCGTGGAGCACCCGGATGGGCTACGGGCCGCTGGTGCGCGCCGCGACCGGTGTCACCCGGTTGTGGACGGCCGACGAACCGGAGAACCGGAATCACGCTGGACGGCATGCCTTTTACGACGCGACGACCATCTTTCCCGACCACGTCGTCGGGCGGATCACCGCGATCGCGGCGCTGGCCGCGCTGATCCACCGCCACCGGACGGGCGGCGGGTCGCACGTGCACATCTCGCAAGCCGAAGCCGTCATCAACCAACTCGACACCTTGTACGTCACCCAGGCCGCCCTGGCCGCGGGCGTGCCGAGAATCTCCGAGGCCAGCAGCCTGCACGCCGTCTATCCGTGCGCGGGCGACGACGAGTGGTGCGTCATCTCGATCGAATCCGACGACGAGTGGCGTTGCGCCGCAGGTGTTTTCCATCACCCGGAATGGGCGGACGATCCGCGCTTCGCGACCGGCGAGGCGCGGCTGGCGAACCGGCGGGAGCTGGTGGAATTGGTGTCGGCCTGGACCCGCACGCGCACCCCGGTCCGGGCCGCCCAGCTGCTGCAATCCTCCGGGGTTGCGGCCGGGCCGATGAACCGGCCGCCGGACATCTTGGAGGACCCCCAGCTGGTCGAGCGGAAAGTCTATGCCGAGATGCTGCACCCCCTCATCGAGCGTCCGCTGCCGGCCGAGACGGGCCCCGCGCCGTTCCAGCACATCCCGCGGGCGCCCCAGCGGCCTGCGCCGCTGCCCGGCCAGGACACCGTCGACGTCTGCCGCAGGCTGCTCGGCATGAGCCCGCAGGAGATCGACCGCCTCATCAGCGACGGCGTGCTGTTCGGTCCCCCATAACGCGCGCCGAATCCGGCCCGCGCGACCAGACTGATCGATAGCCACGCTAAATTCGTCGTATGACCGTGCACCCCAGGACACCGGTGTTGATCGGCTTCGGCCAGGTCAACCACCGCGACGAGATCGACCCGGAGAAGCGGTCCGTCGAGCCGGTGGACCTGATGGCGGCCGCCGCTCGGCGAGCCGCCGATTCGCGGGTGATCGAGGCCGTGGATTCCATCCGAGTGGTGAACATCCTGTCGGCGCACTATCGGGATCCCGGGCTGCTGCTCGGCCAGCGGATCGGGGCGATGGACTTCACCACGTTGTACAGCCCCGTCGGCGGGAACGTGCCGCAGTCGCTGGTCAACCAGGCGTGCCTGGACATCCAGCGGGGCAGCGCTCAGGTGGTGCTGCTGGCCGGCGCCGAGACGTGGCGCACCCGCCGGGGCCTGCGGGCCAAGGGCGGCAAACTCGAGTGGACCGTTCAGGACGACTCGGTCCCAATGGCCGAGGTCAGCGGCGACGACGTCCCGATGGCCGGCGACGCGGAGATCAGGATCCGGCTCGACCGGCCGGCCTTCGTCTACCCGCTGTTCGAGCAAGCCCTGCGGATTGCGAACGGCGAATCGGTTGAGCACCACCGCAAGCGCATCGGCGAACTGTGGGCCCGCTTCAACGCCGTCGCGGTCGACAATCCGCACGCATGGATCCGCAAACCGGTGACCGCCGAGGAGATCTGCGAGCCCGGCCCGCAGAACCGGATGATCAGCTGGCCGTACACCAAGCTGATGAACTCCAACAACATGGTCGATCAGGGCGCCGCGCTCGTCTTGACCTCGGTGGAGCAGGCCAGGCGCCTGCAGATCCCCGCCGATCGCTGGATCTACCCGCACGCGGGCACCGACGCGCATGACACCTCCGCCATCGCCGAGCGTGACGAGCTGCATCGCTCTCCGGCCATCCGGATCGGCGGAGGCCGGGCGCTGGAGCTGGCGGGCCTGGGCATCGACGAAGTCGACTACGTCGACCTGTACTCCTGCTTTCCCTCGGCCGTTCAGGTGGCGGCGGCCGAACTGGGCCTGCCCGTCGACGATCCCGCCCGCCCGCTCACCGTCACCGGGGGTCTGACGTTCGCAGGCGGCCCGTGGAGCAACTACGTGATGCACTCGATCGCCACCATAGCGGAGTTGCTGGCGGCCAATCCCGGGCGGCGCGGCCTGATCACCGCCAACGGCGGCTACCTGACCAAGCACAGCTTCGGCGTGTACAGCACCGAGCCGCCCGCCGAGTTCCGTTGGGAGGACGTGCAACCGGTCGTCGACCGAGAGCCCACCCGGGAGGGATTGGTGGAGTGGGAAGGCGTCGGCACGGTGGAAGCGTGGACGACGCCGTTCGATCGCGAGGGGCGACCGGAAAAGGCATTCTTGGCCGTGCGCACGCCCGACGGGGCGCGGACCCTCGCCCTGATCACGGACGGCGCGGCGGCGCAGGTAACCGTGCGTGAAGACATCGGCGGCGCCAAGGTTGCCGTCGCCGCGGACGGCAGCGCCACGCTGCAATAACCCGGCGAAACTTTCCCGCCAGCTCAGGGTGCCGTTTGCCCGGTAACGGTCGCTAGGTCATGCCGTCTTGCCTATTGTTTAGTTTGAGGTCGGGGAGGTGAGACCCAGGTGCAGATCCTGGTTACCGACGCCACCGGCGCACTTGGGCGGCTGGTCGCACGGCAGTTGGTCGCTGCCGGGCACACGGTCAGCGGCATTGCTGAGAGGCCGCATCCCTGCCTTGACCGCAACGTCGACCTTGTTTGCGCATCGCTGCGCAACCCGGTCCTGCGGGAGCTCGCCGAGGAAGCCGACGCGGTGATCCACCTCGCCCCCATCGACATCACGGCACCCGGCAGCGCCGATATCGAGGGCCTCGCGCACGTGACCGATGTGGCCGCGCGCGCCGGCGCCCGGCTGCTGTTCGTGTCCCAGGCCGCGGGACGGCCGGAACTGTTCAAGCCTGCCGAGGAACTGGTGTCCACCAGTTGGGGGCCCAGCCTGGTTGTCCGGATCGCCCCGCCGGTGGGCCGGCAGCTCGACTGGATGGTGTGCCGCACCGTGGCCACGCTGCTGCGCACCAAGGTTTCGGCGGACCCGATGCGGGTGCTGCACGTCGACGATTTGGTGCGCTTCCTGGTTTCGGCGCTGAACACCGACCGCTCCGGTGTGGTGGACCTCGCCTCCCCGGACACCGTCAATGTGATCACGGCGTGGCGGATGCTGCGATCCGCCGATCCGCGGTCCCGGCTGAATCGGGTGCGCAGCTGGCCCCGGCTCATTCCGGACATGGATATCGCTGCGGTGCAAGAGGATTGGGCGTTCGAGTTCGGCTGGCAGGCGCTTGAGGCAGTGGCCGACACCGCCCGGGGCCTGGTCGGCCGTCAGATCACCGCCGTGGGTGCCACGGGCCACGGGCGCCAACTGGCGCTCCCGGTCGAGGTTGCCCCACGCCCCGATCCCTCCGGCGACGAGCACAGCGCGGCGCCCGAGGGCGTCGAGGGCGAATTCGACGACCGGGTCGATCCGCGCTTCCCGATTTTCAGTGCGGGCAACCTCGGCGAGGCGCTGCCCGGGCCGCTCACCCCGATCACGCTGGATGTTCAGCTGAGCGGATTGCGCGCCGCGAACCGGGTGCTCAGTCACGTGCTGGCGCTGGGCGACGTGGTAGGCGAGGAGTGGGGCAACAGGGCCGTCGCCGTGTTCGGTCATCGGGCCTATGTCGGGGTGTCGGTCAACATGGTCGCGGCCGCGCAGTTGCCCGGCTGGGACCAGGATGCCGTCGCCCGCAACGCTTTCGTCGGCCGGCCGCATGTCGGAGACCCCCTGCCGTTCGGTGAGCCCGCGCTGGCGGGCGGTGCTCTCGGCTACGTCGCCAAAGCCGTCGTCGCGGGGCGATCGCTGGCCCTGCTGCGCCATCTCAAGTCCGACACGCGGGCGTACGGCGCGGCAGCCGAAACCGAACACCTCGACGCCGCGCAGTTGGGGTCGCTGCCCGACGCCGGCCTGGAAGTCCGGATTCGCTTGCTGCGGGACCGCATTCACCAAGGCTGGATCCTCACCGCGTTGTGGCTGATCGATTCCGGCGTCACCGCGGCGGCGCTGGAGCGCAGCAGGGCGGCGCGCAGCGTGCCCGGGGTGGACATGATCATGGACAGCACCATGGTCGCGACCGAGACCGCCGAGCTGGCCGCGGTGCTGCGGGCCGACCCGCCGTTGTGTGCGCTCGCCCAGGAAGGCAATCTCGCCAGCATCCGCGCGTTGTCACCCACCACCGCCGCCGCGGTGGATGCGGCCGTCGCCCGCGTCGCGCACCGTGGTCCCGGGGAGGCCGAGCTGGCCAGCCAGACGTATGCCGACGATCCGGCGATGCTGCTGCGCGCGGCCGGGGAAGTCGCGGTGGCCGACGCCGCCTCGACCGACGCGCCGCCGCCGACGCTGGCCCAGCGGCTGGCCACCAGCGCTCGCGACTCCCGCGAGCTGGCCCACGACACCACTCTGCGATTCACCCATGAACTCCGGATGACGTTGCGGGAATTGGGATCCCGTCGAGTCGCGGCGGACCTGATCGACGCCGTCGAGGACGTGTACTACCTTACGTGTGACGAGCTGGCCACCATGCCGGGCGACGCCCGGCTGCGGATCAAACGCCGCCGCGCCGAACGGGAAAGGTTGCAGGTGCAGCGCCCGCCCGACGTGATTGACGGGACGTGGGTGCCCGTTGAACCGTCAGCCCAATAACTCGGCCAGCGGGACCTCCGCGTCGGCCAGCCTGTCGGGGTCGACGGAATTCCGGGACCTGATCAGCGCTTTGACATCGTCGAGCACATCCCAGATGTTGACGTTCATCCCGGCCAGCACCCGGTCGTCGCCGTCTAGCCAGAATGCGACGAATTCACGTCCGGCAACGTCGCCCCGGAACACCACGCGCTCGAAGCCGGGCGCGTGCCCGACATACTCCATCCCGAGGTCGTACTGGTCGGTGAAGAAATAGGGCAGTTCGGCATATTCGCCTGGGTTGCCGAGCATCCCGGCCGCCGCCACCGCGGGTTGCTTGAGCGCATTGGCCCAGTGCTCCGTGCGGATCCGGCCGCCGAACAGGGGGTGCTCTGCGGCGGCGATGTCGCCGACCGCGTAGATGTCCGGATCGCTGGTGCGCAGTGACGCATCGACCAGCACGCCGCCCTGAGAGCCCGAGCCCATGGCGAGCCCGGCTTGTTCGGCGAGTTCGACGTTCGGCTCAGCGCCGACGGCCACCAACACCGCATCAGCCGGCACCGTCGACCCATCGCGCATTTTCAGTCCGGTGGCTTTGCCGCCGGTTGTCGTGATCTCCTCCACCTGCGCCTCGAGCCGCAAGTCCACGCCATGATCGCGATGAAGCCGGGCGAACACTTCACCCACCGTTTCGCCCAGCGCGGCCACCAGCGGTTGCTTGGCCGTCTCGACGATGGTCACGTCGACGCCACGCTGGCGGGCGCCGGCGGCCACTTCCAGGCCGATCCAGCCGGCTCCCACCACGGCCAGCGAAGATCCTTCGGTGAGAATCGAATCCAGCGACACAGCATCGTCGTAGGTGCGCAGATAGTGGACGGCGTCGGCATCGGACCCGGGTATCGGCGGCCGCCGGGAGGCCGATCCCATCGCCAGCAGCAGCTTGTCGTACCGCATGGTGGTGCCGTCGGGAAGCGCGACGCTATGTTCGGCGGGGTTCACGGCCGACACCCGCGAACCGAGCCTCAGGTCGACATCGTGGTCGCGGTACCAGTCGGAGTTCTGCACGGTGAAATCGGTCAGCGACTTCTTCCCAGCCAGATACTCCTTGGAAAGCGGAGGTCGCTCGTAGGGCAGATGTTTCTCTTCAGCAAATAAGCTGAGTTGCCCGTCAAACCCACTGTCGCGCAATGCTTCTACCGCTTTTGCTCCAGCAAGTCCGCCGCCGATGATGACGAATGTGATAGAGCTGGCCATGATTGTCACTCCGTCCTGCAGTCGACATTTCCAGCCTACTCGCGCCGGGTCACCGCAAAAGTTCTTGCAACGTCAGCGCGTTGCGCACGGCGTGGCCACCCAGGTCGTTGTTGAAATACATCCACACGTCCTTGCCCTCGTCCTGCCACGCGGCGATCCGGTCCGCCCACCGGCGCAGCTCGTCGTCCGAGTAGCAGCCCGCATAGATCGCGTCCTGATCCGGCCCGTGCATCCGGATGTACACCAGATCGGCGGTCGCCCGCGGCACGCACGCCAGCCCGGCGCCGCTCATGACCACGTAGGCGGCGCGGCGGCGGGCCAGCAAGTCGTAGACGGCCTCGTCGTTCCACGACGGATGGCGCAGCTCGACGGCCACCCGGATCGACGCCGGCACGCTACCCAGGAAGGCATCCAGGCGCGCGTCGTCGCGCTGCAGCTCGGGATGCAGTTGAACCAGCAGTACCCCGGCGCGATCACCCAGCAGTTCCCAACAGCGCTCGAAGCGCTCGATCCACGGCCCGGCGGACGCCAGACGGCGGTAGTGAGTCAGTCCACGATGCGCCTTGACCGACATCCTGAAGCCGTCCGGCAACTGTTGACGCCATCCCGCAAAGGTCGAATCCTTCGGCCAGCGGTAGAAACTCGCGTTCAATTCGACGGTGTCGAACACCTCGATGTAGCGGGCGAGCCGGCGCGCGGTGGGCAGGCCAGGCGGGTACAGCACGTCGGCCCAATGGTTGTAGGACCACCCGGAGGTACCGATCCGCACGGTCAACCGCTCACCCGCCGGCGCAGATCGTCGTCCAGGGACGTCCTGATGAGCGCGGCCGCCAGCCGCGCGTTGCCTTGCGGCGCAAGGGCTCCGAGCTTTGCCGGCTGGGTAGGCAGACCCAGCTGCTTGGCCGCGGCGGTGGCGCGGTCGTCGAAATACGGCCGCACCCAGGTCCACACGTCTTGCACCTCGCGCAGGTAAATGTCGGCCCCGGTGTCCCCGATTCCCGTGAAACCCTTGAGTAACCGCTTCGCCGCGGTGACGTCGCGTCCACTGCGGTCCGCGAGTTCCCGCAGATCGCCGGAGTACTCGTCGCGCACGAGTTCGGCCATGTCGGTGAGGCGGGTGGCCGAGCTTTCGTCGTAGCGGACGTACTGGGCGCGGCCGAAGGCGTCGATCATGGCTTGCCGATCCGAGGCCAGCACCGCCTTGGGCGTGCGCAGGCCCGCCGTGAACAGTTCGCGCCCGGCGCCCATGGCGATGGCGGCATCGATCGGCTCGCTGGCCAGCATGCAGATGACCAGCAGCTGAAACAGCGGCATCGGCTTGTCGGCGAGCTTGATTCGCGCCTCGGCGGCGTAGGTGGTCCCGGCAACGTCGAGCAGCCGTCGCACCAGTTGCTGGCGTTCGGACATACCTGGTCACGTACCCGCGCCGAGTGCTAGCAAACCGCGCCGGTCACTTGGCCGGCAGGCTGCGCGCGTAGCCGACACCGCGGGTCACCCAGCCCTCGAGCTGTCGTTTGGTCCGCATCCCGGCGGGCTCCACCCTCACCCAGCCGCGAACGTCGCGGCCCGCCATCACCATTGGGCTGACGTGAGCGCGCTGCAGCACTTTTTCGAGCTCGTCCGCCGGTACCCGGACCAGCAGGCCGCCCTGGCCACTGACGGCCACGGACATGTTGCCGTTCACCAGGAACGCGAGACCGCCGAACATGCGCTTCTCTTCGACGCCGGGCTCGGAGGCGACGAGTTCGCGGATCTCGTTGGCGAGGTTCTCGTCGTAGGCCATGCGCGGCGCGTCAGTCCAGATCCACCCGAATGGTCAGCAGGTCGCTGCCCATCAGCCGCACCACCGCGCTGTTGAGCCGCGGGAGGTCGCCAAGCCGCCGCAGCGGATCGTCGTCGGGCATCAGGTGAGCGGTGCCGCTGCGCCATCGACCGCCGATGCGCACCCGCACGGCCGGATTGGCCTTGATGTTGTGGACGTAGTCGGAGTGCTCGCCGTGTTCGGAGACCATCCAGAATTGGTTGTCGACCAGGCGTCCGCCCACGGCGGTGCGCCGCGGCTTGCCGCTTTTGCGGCCGGTGGTTTCCAGGATGATCCCCGGCATCTGCCGGCCCACCGGGTTGACGAGCACCCGCTGCACGCGGTGGACGACTTGGCGTTTGAGAGTCACGGTTTCATTCAACGCCGAGCGTGGCGCCATGTCACCGTGCAACGAAAACAGCCGCCCCCGAAGGGGCGGCTGTCTCGTTATGCCGGTTTAGGTCCCGGGGTTGACCCCGCCGCTGACCTGGCCTGAACCAGACGTCCCGCCTGCAGGCGTGAACACCTGGAAACCAGTGGACGTGTTGACGCCCCACTGACCCAGCTGCGGGTTGAACACGACGGGAAGTTGGGTCCCGTCGGGGTCACCCACTGGCGGAACCCAGGTGGCCGGGAGCCCGTAGCGGATCGGGTCGTTGTAGTGCCCCGGCGGCGGGAACCCGTTTTGTCCCGGAGGAAGCGGGGTGCCCGGCGCGTTGCAGTTGACGCCCGGCGCGCCGGGGTTACAAATAGGCTGTCCCGGCACGAATTGGCCCGGCGCCGGAACATCCCGGTCGCCTCCCGGTACGTTCGGGCCCGGCACGTTCGGATTCGGCACATTCGGGCCATCCGGACCGGCTTGTGCGATACCGGCGCCGATGCCGAAACCCGCGGACGTGATGGTGCCGGCCATGAGCGCGCCGGCTGCGATCTTGTTCAGATTCATAAGTGAACCCCCTTGTCGAGCGGATTGGCCGCCTGAAGTGCAGCTGAACCAATTGACTTGGTGATTCGCTCACCCCACCGCCCTGACGGGCAGTCGAACCTCCAACACCCCAGATACCCGAGGCGTGGACGCTGAAAACCTCTTCGCCCTATTCGCCGGCGTCGGGGCAGGTCAGGCCCTTACGCCGGGCGGGGGTCCCGGCCAAGCTCATCAAGCAGCGACCGTAACGGTCTCGGCCACCGGCTCGAGCGCCTGCGCCACGATGTCAGCGACGTCGGTCATCGGTTTGACCGTCAGCGCGTCGAGCACCTCCGCGGGCACGTCATCCAAGTCGGGCTCGTTGCGCGCCGGAATGAAAACCGTTGCCAGGCCGGCCCGTTGGGCCGCCAGCAGCTTCTGCTTCACGCCGCCGATCGGCAATACCCGCCCGTTCAGCGTGACCTCGCCGGTCATGCCGACGTCGGATCGCACCTGACGTCCTGTGGCCATCGAGACCAGCGCGGTCACCATGGTGACACCAGCCGACGGGCCGTCCTTGGGCACCGCTCCCGCGGGAACGTGCACGTGGATGCGCCGGTCGAGGGCCTTGGGATCGACGCCCAACTCGGCGGCGTGGGAACGCACGAAGGACAGCGCGATCTGTGCCGACTCCTTCATCACGTCACCCAGTTGACCGGTGAGCTGCAAGCCCGCCTCACCGTCCGTCGCGCCCGCTTCGATGTAGAGCACGTCACCGCCCAGGCCGGTGACGGCCAGACCGGTGGCCACGCCGGGCACCGCCGTGCGTTCGGCCGATTCGGGAGTGAACCGTGGACGGCCGAGGTAGTCGACCAGATCCACCTCGTCGATGGTGATCGGCCCGGGCGTCTCGGCCAGCTTGGTCGTCACCTTGCGCAGCGCCTTGGCCAGCAGCCGCTCGAATTGCCGCACGCCGGGCTCCCGGGTGTAGTCGGCGGCGATCTTGCGCAGAGCGGCGTCGGTCAGCGTGACCTCGTCCTCGGTCAGCGCCGCCCGGTCCCGCTGCCGGGGCAGCAGGTAGTCCCGGGCGATGGCGACCTTGTCGTCCTCGGTGTAGCCGTCGATCTGCACCAGCTCCATCCGGTCCAGCAGGGCGGACGGGATGTTCTCGATGACGTTGGCGGTGGCCAGGAACACCACGTCGGACAGGTCCAGGTCCAGGTCCAGGTAGTGGTCGCGGAACGTGTGGTTTTGGGCCGGGTCGAGCACCTCGAGCAGCGCCGCGCTCGGGTCGCCCCGGTAGTCGGAACCGACCTTGTCGATCTCGTCCAGCAGCACAACGGGGTTCATCGAACCCGCCTCGCCGATGGCCCGCACGATCCGGCCCGGCAGCGCGCCCACATAGGTGCGCCGGTGCCCGCGGATCTCGGCCTCGTCACGCACACCGCCCAGGGCGACACGCACGAACTTGCGGCCCAGCGCCCGGGCGACGCTCTCACCCAGCGACGTCTTGCCGACGCCGGGCGGACCGGCCAGCACCATCACCGCGCCCGAGCCGCGGCCTCCGACGAGCTGCAGCCCCCGCTGAGCGCGGCGGGCCCGCACGGCCAGGTATTCGACGATGCGGTCCTTGACGTCGTCCAGCCCGTGGTGGTCGGCGTCCAACACCTCACGCGCGGCCTTCAGGTCGGTCGAGTCGTCGGTCCTGACGTTCCAGGGCAGGTCGAGCACCGTGTCCAGCCAGGTGCGGATCCAGCCGCTCTCCGGGCTTTGGTCGCTGGACCGTTCCAGCTTGCCGACCTCGCGCAGCGCGGCCTCGCGCACCTTCTCGGGCAGGTCGGCCGCTTCGACGCGGGCGCGATAGTCATCGGACCCGTCGGGCTCACCCTCACCCAATTCCTTGCGGATGGCGGCCAGCTGTTGGCGCAGCAGGAACTCTTTCTGCGTCTTCTCCATGCCCTCGCGCACGTCCTCGGCGATCTTGTCGTTGACCTCGACCTCGGCGAGGTGGTCGCTGGTCCAGTCGATCAGCACCCGCAGCCGCTCGGCGACATCCTCGGTCTCGACCAGTTGCCGCTTCTGCTCGCTGGACAGGTAGGACGCGTAGCCGGAGGTGTCCGCCAAGGCCGACGGGTCGGTGAGCCGGTTGACGTAGTCGACGATCTCCCAGGCCTCGCGCCGTTGCAGCATGGCCAGCAGCAGCTTCTTGTACTCGGCCATCAGTGCCTTGATCTCGTCGGTCGCCTCGACCTCGGGGACCTCGGTCACCTCGACCCACAGCGCCGCGCCCGGCCCGGACGCCCCGGCCCCGATCTGCGCCCTGCGCTCACCGCGCACGACGGCCGCGGTGCCGCCGCCTGCGATGCGTCCGACCTGCAAAACCTTGGCGATCACACCGTGCGACGGGTACCGGTCGTCCAGCCGGGGCGCGATCAGCAGCTGCCCGGATTCACTCGCCTGAGCAGCGTCGATTGCCGCCCGCGCGGCCTCGTCGAGCGCGATCGGAACGACCATTCCGGGCAACACGATGGTGTCGGTGACAAACAGCACCGGCACCGATTTGGCTTCAGCCATCAATCCTCCAAAAACTGAGTCTGATGCGCTCAACCCAGGCGGGTGCCGGTTTGTTCCCCTCCGCGGCTCCGCGGCGGGTAAGTGGTGGCTATCACGTTGGCGGTCTTGGATAATCGGCCCGTGCCGCTGACGCACCCCGCCCCGACCGCCCTCGACCCGGATGTCCTGGAATCCGCGGCCAGAGATCTCGCTTCCGCCGGCGCCATCACCTTCCTGGTCGAAGACGATGCCGTCACCTATGCCGTCGATGGCCCGACGATCCGCGTCGGCGAGGGGCAGCGCACCGGAGACGCCGTCGTGCGGCTGTCCCGACGGGCGTGGGAGGACATGGTTGGCCAGATCCGCACGGTCATCAACCTCCTGCTCAGCGACGAGTTGTCCTTCGAGCGGGGCGGGTTCGACCAACTGGCCGACTGGGACCCGGTCCTGCGCTACCTGCACGCCGGCGTCCCGCCGTACGATCCGGCCCGCGCCGATCTGAAGGGGCGCGACCCGCTCGCCACATTCACGCTCGACGCGGACAACGCCGAGTTGTCCGCACAGCTGCAGACCATGGGCTACCTGCACGTCAGGGGCGTATTCGACGCCGATGAGATGCGGGCCGCCAACCGCGAGGTCGACCGCCTCGCGGCCCAGGCCCGGCCGGGGGATGACCGTTCGTGGTGGGTCACCGACGAGGACGGCGGCAGCGTGCTGTGCAGGTTGGTCTACGCAACGCTGCACTCGCCCGTCCTCGCCGCCTTGGAAAACGATCCCAGGGTGTCCAGGCTGGGCACCCTCATCAATCCCGCGCTGCGCCCCGCACCCGACCGGATGGAAGGCAGCGCGGTGTTGCTCAAAGTGAAAGGCAACACCAGCGGGCTGTCCAACATCCCCTGGCATCAGGACTGCGGCATGGGTGGGCACGCTCTCATGTGCCCCGCGGTCAGCATCGGCATTCAACTGACCGGCTCGGACGCCTCGACCGGCAACCTTCAGGTGGTGCCGGGCA
The DNA here is from genome assembly GCF_001665605.1 of Mycobacterium sp. 852014-50255_SCH5639931. Taxonomy (GTDB): domain Bacteria; phylum Actinomycetota; class Actinomycetes; order Mycobacteriales; family Mycobacteriaceae; genus Mycobacterium; species Mycobacterium paraffinicum. The sequence continues at coordinate 175,868 of NZ_LZSV01000034.1, read as the reverse complement.
GCCACGGTCAGGCGATTCACTACCGCTGGGAGCATCGGCTCCAACGGGTCCCGGTGGTGAGCATCGACACCGCCCCCGGCGACGTGACCGTCCACGTCCAGGACCTGATGCACGCCTCACCCCGGCCGACCGGTGCCGGCGGCCGGCGCACGATGTATGTCACTCACTACCCGCCGCAACTCTTCGAACACGTCGGGCCCGGCGAGGCCTTCAACGACCTGGTGCGCAACCGCACGGAACACGTCGCCCGCCTGCAGTAGCGCCGTCACGCGGGCGGTTCGACAGGCCCCAGGCGTTGCAGTTGCGTGACGTGTTTGGGCGAGAGCTCCTCGAGACAGGTGACACCTAACAGACGCATGGTGCGGATCACGCCTTGGGAAAGAATTTCGATCGCACGGGCGACGCCGGGTTCGCCGCCGGCCATCAGCCCGTACAGGTAGGCCCGTCCGACGAGCGTGCACCGCGCGCCCAGCGCGATCGCCGCCACGATGTCGGCGCCCGACATGATGCCGGTGTCCAGCAGGATCTCGGTGTGTTTGCCGACCTCACGCGAGACCGAGGGCAACAGGTGGAAGGGCACTGGGGCCCGATCCAGTTGGCGCCCACCGTGATTCGACAACACGATGCCGTCGACGCCGCGATCGACGACGGCGCGGGCGTCGTCGAGCGTCTGGATGCCCTTGACCACCAACTTACCCGGCCACTGGGCCTTGATCCACTCCAGGTCATCGAATGTGAGGCTGGGGTCGAACATGGTGCTCAGATACTCGGCGACGGTTCCCGGCCAGCGGTCCAGCGACGCGAACGCCAGCGGCTCGGTGGTCAGCAGGTCGAACCACCATTTCGGGTGCGGCACCGCATCCAGGACGGTGCGCAATGTCAGCGTCGGCGGGATCGTCATCCCGTTGCGGTTGTCGCGCAGCCGGGCGCCGGAGACCGGGACGTCGACAGTGGCCAGCAGGGTGTCGAACCCCGCATCGGCGGCGCGCTGGACGAGCGCCATCGAGCGTTCCCGGTCGCGCCACATGTAGAGCTGAAACCACTTCCTGCCCTGGGGAACAGCGGTCACCAGGTCCTCGATCGCGCAGGTGCCGAGCGTGGACAGCGAGAACGGAATGCCTGCCTTGGCCGCCGCCGCGGCGCCGGCGATCTCGCCCTCGGTGTGCATCAGTCGGGTGAAGCCGGTGGGTGCGATGCCGAATGGCAGGACCACCGGCTGGCCCAGCACATTCCAGCCGGCGGTGACGTTGCTGACATCACGCAGGATGGTGGGGTGAAACTCGATGTCGCGGAACGCTTGCCGGGCTCGCTGGATGGAAAGCTCGTCCTCGGCGGCGCCGTCGGTGTAGTCGAACGCCGCCTTGGGCGTGCGGCGTTTGGCGATGCGGCGCAGATCTTCGATCGTGTGCGCGGCGTCGAGGCGGCGCTTGGTCGCGTCGAATTGCGGTCGCTTGAACTGGATCAGCGGCGCGAGGTCGCGCACCTTGGGCACTCGTCGTTTGACCGCCATATGTGCAACCGTAGTCACATGGAATCGGCGAGCGACCCCTTCGACCTCCAGCGCTTCGTCGACGCGCAGGCCCCGGTGTACCGCAACGTGGTCGAAGAGCTGCGCTCCGGTCGTAAACGCAGTCACTGGATGTGGTTTGTCTTCCCGCAGTTACGCGGCCTGGGCGGCAGCCCGACCGCGGTGCATTACGGCATCTCCTCGCTCGAGGAGGCGCGTGCCTACCTGGGCCATGAGCTGCTCGGCCCGCGGTTGCGTGAGTGCGCCCGGTTGGTTGACGCGGTGCAGGGCCGATCGGTCGCGGACATCTTCGGCTCGCCCGACGACCTCAAGCTGCGGTCGTCGATGACGCTGTTCGCCCGCGCCGCGGACGACAACGAGGAATTCCTCGCGGTCCTCGACAAGTACTACGACGGCCGGCAGGACCAGCTGACTCTGGAACGCCTAGGCCGGGCTTAAGATCCGCCACCCGTGCGGTTCCACGACCAGCGCGTCCACCACCTCTTGCGGCGGGGCTGACGAACCGCCGATGACCCGCCGGTGGGACGTGCCCAGTTCCGACAGCCCCACGCGCATCGGCTCGTCGTCGATGTTGAGCGCGACCAGCAGCGCGTCGTCGCCGCTGCGGGTCTCGTACAGGTAATGCCGGTTTTCCAGCCGCAGCGCGGTGGTCGAGGCCCGGTGCAGCCACGGGTGACGACGGCGCAGCCCGACCAGGAACTGGTGCAGCGCCCACATCTGGGCGCCGAACGCATCCACTTTCATTGGGGGAGAGCCGAACTCGGGGCGCACCGCGTCGTCCCCGCCGTAGCGCTCCTCCTTGACGCCGCGGAGTCCCAGTTCGTCGCCCGCGTACACGCTGGGCACGCCGCCGACGGTCAACAGGATCACCAGCGCGTGCACCACGTGCTCGGGGCGGTCGAGCCGGCTGGCGATGCGGGTGACGTCGTGGTTGCCGATGAAAGTGAGCGGGGCAAAGCTGGCCAGGAACTCGCCATGCCGCTGCAGCGCCCAGTCCAGCTCGAAGAAGTTGCCGTCGTTGAGGCTGCTCCAGATCGCCTTCCACAGCTCGTACTGGGTGGCCGAGTCGAACGTCGCAGCCCGCACGACGGCGGCGTAGTCGCCGTGGATGAGCTCGCCGACGAACCACGCCTCGGGGAAGCGCTCGCGCACCCGGGGGAGTGTCGAGGCCCAAAACCGTTCCGGCACCGTGTAAGCCGCGTCGAGTCGCCAGCCATCGGCACCGCGTTCCAGCCAGTGCGCCATCACGTCCGCGGTGTAGTCGACCACTTCGGGGTTGTCGTGGTTGAGTGTGATCAGCTCCGAGTGACCCTCGAACGTGTGAAAGCGTCCCGGGCGCCCGCGAAACCAGCGCGCTGCGGCCTCGTCGTTCGGCGCCTCCTGGTAACGGGGGAAATCCACGCCGACGTGATTGAACACGCCGTCGAGCAGGATGCGCAGGCCACGGCGACGGGCCTCGGCGACGAGGTGGTCGAAATCGGCGTCGTCACCGAGCCGGGGGTCGATGCGGTAGTGGTCGGTGGTGTCGTAACCATGGGTGCGCGAGGCGAAGATCGGGCCCAGCGCAACGCCGGACGCGCCCAGTGCGATGGCGTGGTCGAACCAGTCGACGAGCCGCCGCAGCCGGTGTTCTCCCGGCCGCGGCGGCTCCGACGAAGGAAAGGCGCCGACGAACCCCAGCGGATAGACCTGCCACCAGATCGCGTGTGCTATCCAGGCTGGTGCCGTCACTGCGTCAGCCGACGGTGGCCAGCGTCTGGGAGGCGACAATCGCTTGTGCCACGCCGGAAATGATGGCCGCGGCCTTCAGCGCCTCCTGGATGGTCTCCCGGGTGACTCCCGCCTCGCGCAGCGTGTGTTCGTGGGAGGCCACGCAGTCCGGGCATCCGTTGATCGATGACACCGCGAAGGACCACAGCTCGAAGTTCGCCTTCTCCACGCCGGGATTGGCGATGATGTTCATCCGCAATCCCGCACGCAGGTCGTCGTACTTGCCGTCGAGGAAGCCCCGGCCACGATAGAACACGTTGTTCATGCCCATGATCGATGCGGCTCCCAGCGCCGCGTTGTACGCCTCGGCGGACAGGATGTCGGCCGCCTCGGCACCGATCTCGGTGATTACCTGAGTGTTTCGCGTCGCCGCGGCGCTCGCCAGCAGGGTGCCCCACAGCTGCTCCTCGTTGAGCTCGGTCGTGCGCGTGATCGAGCCGAGGTTGAGCTTGAGGTCCTTGGCGTACTCGGGCAGCGCTTCCTTGAGGTTTTCTACGCTCATCTCGCCTCCCTGTTCAGACCCTACGCGACTAAGCCGAGGCCTTGAGCAGCTCGGCGGCGTCGAGCGTCGGGTCGCCCTTGCGCCAGTTGCAGGCGCACAACTCGTCGGACTGCAGCGCGTCCAGGACCCGCAGCACTTCCTCCACGTTGCGTCCCACGGATCCCGCGGTGACCGAAACGAATTGGATCTCGTTGTTGGGATCCACGATGAAGGTCGCCCGGTCGGCGACACCATCGGCGTTGAGAACGCCGGTGGCCAGGCTCAGCTCACGCTTGATGTCCGAGAGCATCGGGAACGGCAGCTTCTTCAGGTCTTCGTGCTGCGCACGCCAGTTGAAGTGCACGAACTCGCTGTCGATCGAGACGCCCAGGACCTGCGCGTCGCGGTCGGCGAACTCGTCGTTGAGTTTTCCGAACGCGGCGATCTCGGTCGGGCACACGAAGGTGAAGTCCTTGGGCCAGAAGAACACAACGCGCCACTTGCCCTCGTGGTCCTCGTTGGTGACGGTGGTGAAGTAGTCCTCGGGCTGCTTGGCGTCGACCTTGGACAGATCGCCCGCGATCAACGCGGTCAGCTCGTAGCCGGGAAACTGGTCGCCGATGGTCAGCAAAGGCATGGCTCTCCTAATTTGGATTCACTCAAGATTAGCTTTTTCATTGCCTATGGTGCCCGTTCACCCAGCCTGAAGTAAAGGTGATATTTCCCACTACACTTATCGGTATGCCCGATAAGATTTATCAGCCGACCATCGCTGGCCTCCGCGCGTTCGCCGCGATCGCCGAAAAGCGCCAATTCAGCAGCGCCGCAACCGCTCTCGGGGTCAGCCAGTCCACATTGTCGCAGGCGCTCGCGGCGCTGGAGACCGGGCTCGGCACCCAGCTCATCGAGCGCTCGACGCGGCGTGTCCTGTTGACGACCGAGGGCACGGCGCTGCTGCCACGCGCCCAGGCCGTCATCGAGGCGGTGGACGCGTTCACCGCCGCCGCCGTGGGGTCATCCGATCCGCTGCGGGGCGGGATGCGGCTGGGACTGATCCCGACGGTCGCACCCTATGTCTTGCCGACCGTGCTGGCCGGCCTGGCCGAGCAGTTCCCCGGAATGACGTTGCGGGTGACCGAAGACCAGACCGAACGGCTGATGACGGTGTTGCGCGAGGGTGCGCTCGATGCGGCGCTCATCGCCCTGCCCGCCGCCACCGGCGGCGTCACTGCGATCCCGATCTACGACGAGGATTTCGTCCTCGCGCTACCGCCCGGACATCCGCTGTCGGGAAAGCGGCGGGTTCCGGCGACGGCCCTGGCCGACCTGCCCCTGCTGCTGCTGGATGAGGGGCACTGCCTGCGCGATCAGGCGCTGGACGTGTGCCACAAGGCGGGCGTGCGGGCGGAGCTGGCCAATACCCGGGCGGCGTCGCTGGCCACCGCGGTGCAGTGCGTGACCGGCGGCCTGGGGGTGACGCTGATCCCGCAGAGTGCGGTGCCGGTCGAGGCGACGAGAACTCGCCTGGGCCTGGCGCAGTTCGCCACGCCCCGCCCCGGACGGCGCATCGGGTTGGTGTACCGCTCGTCGAGCGGCCGTGACGAGTCCTACCGGCAATTGGCGGACATGATCGGCAGATTGATCAGCGACGAACATCCCGTCCGGCTGGTCAAATAGCGCGGCCGGCGCAGGTAGGTTCTGCCTATGGAAAAGGTCATCGCCGTCCTCATGCGTTCCGATTCGGACGAAGAGTGGTGCGCCCGCCAGCGGGGCCCGGTCGCCGGCGCCCTGTTGGAATTGGGTCTGCCGGGGTTGTCGGTCAACGTCCGCGACGACGCCGTGCGCCATTCGCTGATGACGCTCACGACGCTGGATCCACCGGTCGCTGCGGTGGTGAGCATGTGGACCCAACAGTGCTACGGCGAGCAGATGTCCGCAGCGCTGGCCCTGCTCGAGGCCGAATGCGAACAACTCGCCGCCTATCTGGTGACCGAGTCGGTCCCGCTCAGCGCACCGGTAATCGAATCCGGTTTTCGCACAGCGGGATTGGCCAATATCGCGCTGCTGCGCCGGCCCGCCGGCCTGGACCGGGAGAGCTGGCTGACCCGGTGGCAGCGCGACCACACCTCGGTGGCCATCGAGACGCAGGCGACCTTCGGCTACACCCAGAACTGGGTGGTGCGCACCCTAACCCCGGACGCACCGGGAATCGCGGGCATCGTCGAAGAGTTGTTCCCGCAGGAGGCGATCACCGATCTCAAGGCGTTCTTCGGTGCCGCCGACGACAACGACCTGCAGGACCGACTGGGCCGAATGGTCACCAGCACCACGGCGTTCGGCGCCAACGAAAACATCGACACCGTCCCCACCAGCCGCTACGTCTTCAAGACACCGTTTATCGAGGAACTCTTATGACAACTCTTCGCGACGCCGTGGCGTTGGCCGCCGCGGAAAATGGCCTGGCGGTGGTGTCCACCGTTCGGGCCGACGGAACGGTGCAGGCTTCGTTGGTCAACGTCGGTTTGTTGCCGCACCCGGAGAGCGGCGAGGAGGTGCTGGGCTTCACCACCTACGGCAAGGTCAAATTGGCCAACCTCCGGGCTCGGCCGCAGCTGGCGGTCACCTTCCGCAAGGGATGGCAGTGGGCGACCGTCGAGGGCCGCGCCGAGCTCGCCGGCCCCGAGGACACGCGGCCATGGCTGACCACGGACGACCAGCTGCGGCTGTTGCTGCGTGAGGTTTTCACCGCCGCGGGCGGCACCCACGACGACTGGGACGAGTACGACCGCGTGATGGCCCGGGAGCGCCGCGCCGTCGTGCTGATCGCGCCCACCCGCGTCTACAGCAACGGCTGACGTCGTTAGGCTGCAGCCGTGACGCTGCAGATCAATGACGAAAAGCGGGTGCGCACCCTCACGCTGAACCGGCCCGAGGCGCTGAACGCATTCAACGAAGCCCTGTACGACGCGACCGCCGAAGCGCTGTTGGCCGCTGCCGACGACCCCGAGGTGGCCGTGGTGCTGCTGACCGGCGCGGGCCGCGGCTTCAGCGCCGGTACCGACCTCGCCGAGATGCAGGCCCGCATCACCGATCCGGATTTCACTCCGGGCAAGCACGGTTTCGTCGGACTGATCGACGCCCTCAGCACGTTCCCCAAGCCGCTCATCTGCGCGGTCAACGGTGTGGGCGTGGGCATCGGCGCCACCATCTTGGGCTACGCCGATCTGGCCTTCATGTCGTCGACGGCCCGCCTCAAGTGTCCGTTCACCAGCCTGGGGGTGGCGCCGGAAGCGGCCTCGTCGTATCTGCTGCCACAGCTGGTGGGCCGGCAGAACGCCGCCTGGCTGTTGATGTCCTCGGAGTGGGTCGACGCGGACGAGGCATTGCGGATGGGCCTGGTCTGGCGGGTCTGCGATCCCGAGGAGCTGTTGCCCGAAGCCCGCCGGCACGCGGAAGTCCTTGCCAGTCGGCCCATTTCGAGCCTGATGGCGGTCAAGCACACGATGATGGAACCGGTGCGTCCGGAGATCGCGGCGGCCACCGCGCGGGAAAACGCCCACTTCGCCGAACTGATGGGCGCACAGGCCAATGCGGCTGCCCTGGCGGACTTCAACAAAGCCCGGGGCTAAAGCGACGGAGCGGTCTCGAGACTTGCCGACGCGGCGATGATCGCCCGCAGGGTCCTCTTGCAGCGCCCGCAGTCGCCACCGGCCCCGCACGCGGCCGCGACCTCTTTGGAGGTGGAAGCACCGCGCGCGACCACTTCGGACACCGTGTGGTTGGTGACGCCGACACACAGGCACACATACATCAGCGCATCCCCTGCATGCTGGCGACATTCCCTTCGTCGACGGCGTGGCCAAGCGAGCGCACTTCGTCCTCCCTCTCGGGGTCCCGTGTCATCGGGATTTGAAGAAGTAGTACCGAACCGAGACTGTTATTAGTTGAGTCTAACCTAAGTTCGTTAGCGCAGTCTAACCTTAGTCGCTAGCAACGTGCCCGACGCGGGCCGCAAGCAACACACACTGAGCACAGCCATACCTTGCTGGAAGATTGCCACCCGTCGTGGCAAAGTGCGGGTACGGCCCGGCACGGTGCGGTCAGCCCGCGCACCCGGCCCGGAGCCATGAAATGACCACCGTTTCACGTCACCGTAGGGGAGTGATCATGCAAGGGGATCCGGATGTTTTGCGCCTGCTCAACGAGCAGTTGACCGGCGAGCTCACCGCGATCAACCAATATTTCCTGCACTCCAAGATGCAGGACAACTGGGGATTCACCGAGCTCGCCGAGCACACCCGGGCCGAGTCCTTCGACGAGATGCGGCACGCCGAGGCGATCACCGATCGCATCCTGCTGCTCGACGGGCTGCCCAACTACCAGCGCCTGTTCTCGCTGCGCATCGGCCAGACGCTGCGCGAGCAGTTCGAGGCAGACCTGGCCATCGAGTACGAGGTGATGGACCGGCTCAAGCCCGGCATCATCATGTGCCGCGAGAAGCAGGACAGCACGAGCGCCAATCTGCTGGAAGAGATCGTGGCCGACGAGGAAAAGCACATCGACTACCTCGAGACGCAGCTGGAGCTGATGGACAAGCTCGGCGTGGAGCTCTACTCGGCGCAGTGCGTCTCGAGGCCGCCGAGCTAACACCGCTCAGGCCCAGCGGCCGGACGCCCGATTCCGCTCGGACGAGATTGCCGCGCGGCTACCCGAGCAGACGGTGGCGCGAGATAGCTGCGCGTTCAAACCCGGATGGCAAGGTGGCCAGCGGATTAGTCTCCCGGCATGGACCGAATCTGGCAGTGGGCGTGGGATCGATGCCGGACGCGGTACTCGTGGGCGATCTATGCGGTCAGCCTCGCGGAGTTGCTGCCGGTCTACCTCTTCTTTGCGCTTCTCATCGTCGCCTTCGAAAAATCTGATCGCTACCTCGAGGCGGCAGCGCTGACCGTTGGCATCGTGCCGGTGATGATGTACGTGACCAATCTTCCCGGACTGGGCGCGACCCGTCTGGTGGAGCGATGGGCAGCCGGGCGTGAGGTCGATCGGGCGAGGGCGCTGGAGGCCACCTACGCCTGGAGCCGGACGGCCGGGCCGCGAGGGGTGGCGGCCAACGCTGCTTTCATCGCGGTGCTGTTCCTGCTGGTGGGTGCGATCGCCGGGGGAACCGGGTCACGATTGGTCCAGTACGGCATCCTGGGCGCCGCCACAGGAATTTCGGTGGTGCTGATCGCCGTGCACAGCTACCCGGAAGGGGCGCTGCGGCCCGCCAGGGTCGCTCTCGCCGGCGACACAGGAATGGGTGAGATCCTGCCCCGGTCTCGCCCGACTTTCGCCGCGTGGTCAAACCTGACCGTGCTTGCGGCCGCGTTCATCTTCGCTGTCGCGGGCGCGATGTTTGCGGTCGCGATCGACCGAGTTCGGGAGGTTCCCGTGCTGGTGGTCGTAATCGCCTGTGGGTTAGTGCTTTTCTTCGCGGTGCCGATCACTGTCGGCGCCTCATTCTCACCGTCGCTCCAACCCCTTCGCGATCTTGCCGAAGGAACCGAACGTGTTGCGGCCGGTGACTACAGCCAGCGCCTGCCGGTGGTCCAGGACGACGATCTTGGCGCGTTGTCGGCATCGTTCAACCGGATGCAGGCCGGTTTGGCTGAGCGGCAACGACTCCACGCGGCCTTCGGCACTTATGTCGACCCAGCGCTGGCGGCGCGCCTGCTGGAGCAGGGTGACGATGTGTTCACCGGAGACCGGCGCCAGGTGACCGTGATGTTCGTCGACATCCGCGACTTCACGCCGTTCGCCGAGGCGAATACCGCCGAAGACACGGTGGCCCGCCTCAATGCCCTGTTCGAGATCGTGGTGCCTGCCGTCGTGGCCGCCGGCGGGCACGTCAACAAGTTCCTTGGCGACGGCGCACTGGCGGTCTTCGGTGCGCCGAACGATCTCGCGAATCATGCCGACGCCGCGGTGAGCGCCGCGGCGCTGATTCACCGCGGTGTCGCCGAAAGATTCGGCGGCACACTTCGAATCGGCATCGGCATCAACACCGGCGTGGTGATCGCCGGCACCATCGGCGGCGGAGGCAAGCTCGAGTTCACCCTGATCGGTGACACCGTCAACGTCGCTGCCCGCGTGGAGCAGCTCACCAAGACCACCGGCGACGCCATCCTTCTCACCGAGCAGTCCGTCAATGCCATGGGTTCTCGACCACCCGCACTAATCGATCGCGGATCGCACGCCCTGAAAGGGAAGTCAGCCGCTGTGCAGGTCTTCGGCCTCGGGCAAGAGGCCAGCGCCCGTGTTGATTCCACTGGCTAGAGGAGGTGGACCAAACCCCGGGACCACTTCGCTGCCGCGGTTAGATTGCCTTTGGTTAACCGTGGGCATCCCTGAGCAACGGTTGCCGACGGAAGGCAGGCATGACGAGCCCGACAGCAATTCGCGGCGGTTCATCGACGGACGCCGCGCCCAGCGGCGCGCTGGTCGACCCGCAGCGACGCAATTTCATCTTCGTGGCGATCCTGCTCGGCATGCTGATGGCCGCGCTGGACCAGACGATCGTGGCGACCGCGTTGCCAACCATCGTCGCCAATCTTGGTGGCGCAGGCCATCAATCGTGGGTGGTCACCAGCTACCTGCTCGCCTCGACCATCATCACCGCCCTCGTCGGCAAGTTCGGTGACCTCTTCGGCCGCAAGCGGGTGTTCCAGGCGGCCGTCGTGTTCTTCGTCGCCGGATCGGTGCTGTGTGGGCTTTCGAGCTCGATGGGCATGCTGGTCGCGTCGCGTGCGCTGCAGGGCATCGGCGGCGGCGGGCTCATGGTGACCGCCATGGCGCTGATCGGCGAGGTGATCCCACTGCGGGATCGCGGCCGCTACCAGGGTGCGATGGGTGCAGTATTCGGCGTCACCACCGTGATCGGTCCCTTGCTCGGCGGCTACTTCACCGACCACTTCACCTGGCGCTGGGCGTTCTGGATCAACGTGCCGATCTCGGTCGTGGTCTTCTTCGTGGCGGCTGCCGCCATCCCGGCGCTGTCCGACCGCACCAAACCGGTCATCGACTACGCCGGCATCCTGCTCGTCGGCCTGGGCGCCTCGGGGCTGACACTGGCCACCAGCTGGGGCGGGACCACCTACCCGTGGGGATCGCCCATGATCATCGGCCTGTTCGTCGGCTCGGTGATCGCGTTGTGCGTCTTCGCCTGGGTGGAAAGCCGCGCCGCCGCGCCGATCCTGCCGACCCGGCTGTTCGGAAGTCCGGTGTTCACGGTGTGCTGCGTCCTGTCCTTCGTGGTCGGCTTCGCGATGCTGGGCGCCCTGACGTTCCTGCCGACGTACATGCAGTTCGTCGACGGCGTCTCGGCCACCACGTCGGGCCTGCGCACGTTGCCGATGGTGATCGGGATGCTGACCACCTCGATGGGCAGTGGTGTCATCGTCGGCCGCACGGGCAGATACAAAGTCTTTCCCGTCGCCGGCACCGCCGTCATGGCGGTGGCGTTCTTTCTGATGTCGCGGATGGACCCGTCGACATCGGTTTTGGTTCAATCGCTGTTCCTTGTCATCCTCGGCGCCGGGATCGGCATGTGCATGCAGACCCTTGTCCTGATCGTGCAGAACACCGTGGGCTTCGACGACCTCGGCGTCGCGACCTCCGGCGTCACTTTCTTCCGCACGATCGGCAGCTCGTTCGGCGCAGCGATCTTCGGTTCACTGTTCACGAACTTCCTGCACAGCCGGATCGGCCCGGCGATGGTGGCCAGCCGCGCGCCAGCCGCGGCCGCCGCGTCGCCGGAGGCGTTGCACCGGTTGCCCCGCCAGGCGGCCGCTCCGATCGTCGCCGCATACGCCGAGTCGCTCACCCACGTGTTCCTCTGGGCGGTTCCGGTCGCGCTGGTGGGGTTCGTCCTGGCGTTGTTCCTGCGGGAGGTTCCGTTGCGGGAAATGCATGACAGCACAATCGATCTTGGCGATGCATTCGGCATGCCGAATACCGAGACACCGGATCAGATGCTGGAGGGCGCGGTCGAACGCATGCTGCGCGGCGTGCCCGGCATGCGATTGCGCAGCATCGCCATGCGACCCGACTGCCGACTCGAAGTGGCCGGATTGTGGGGTGTCCTGCGCATCAACCGCTACGGGGAGATGTATGGCACGGCCCGGCTCACCGACATCGCCGACTACCTACGGATACCGTTCGAGGTCTTGGAGCCCACGTTTTCGCGCCTGATCGCCACCGGATACGCCCGGGGCGACGGCGACCAGATGTGGCTGACCCCCGCGGGGGCCCAGCAGGTGGAATACGTGCACGCGCTGCTGGTGGGCTGGCTGGTCGACAAGCTCGCCCGGTCACCGGGATTCGACGGACGACCGGATCGTCGCGTGGTCGAAGCGGCGCTGAATCGAGTCGCGGGCCGCGTTCTCGCGCAACGGGACTGGAACGACGACAGTCCCACCACGAAGATCCCGGTGCCCGCACCCTGAAACGGGCGCTCCGGGCGTACCATCACGCCATGAGCCGAATCGGAACATTCGCCGACGACGACCTGGCCGGCTGGTTTGTGAAATCCCCGGACATCGGCGGCGCGCTCGGCGGTTTCAGCAACGCGGTCTACACCAAGAACCGGCTGCCGCTGCGCACCCGCGAACTGGCCCGCGCAGTGATCGCCCACCGCAACGAATGCGTCGTCTGCGTCAACACCCGCGACGAGGACGGGCCCGCCGCCGGAGTCGATGAAGAGTTGTATGACCACGCCCGGGAGTGGCGCACCTGGCCCGGCTATAGCGAGCAGGAGCGGCTGGCCGCCGAGTTCGCGGACCGATTCGCCAGCGATCACACCGCCCTGCGCGACGACGAGGACTTCTGGAGCCGTTGCTCCGAGCACTTCTCCGACGAGCTGCTGGCCGACTTGGCCCTGTCGTGCGCGCTATGGGTCGGCATGGGTCGAGTGTTGCGGACCCTCGATATCGGCCAAGCCTGCAAGCTGACCATTCCCAGCCGGGCATAGCCGCTCCCGCGGGCACAAACCGGGGCACCACGGTGTTGCTCCACGGGTGAAGATTCGCTTCGGCGTCGGCCTGGGTGCGGATACCGCCCCGGATCGGTTGGCCCCCATCGTGGATCGGCTCGAGTCCAGCGGGGTGGATTCGCTGTGGTTCTCGGAGCTGGTCTACTCCCCGGCGGTCGATCCGGTGGTCGGCATGGCCTACGCCCTCGCCCGGACGACCCGGTTGAAGGTCGGCACCTCGGTGGCTGTGCTTCCCGGGCGGCATCCGGTACTGGTCGCCAAACAACTGGCGTCGTTGGCGGCCGTCGCGCCGAAGCGGGTCCTTCCCGTCTTCGGTCTGCGGTCGGCGATTCCGGCCGAACGCGAGGTGTTCGTGGTCCCCGACGGAGAGCGGGCCGCGGTGTTCGATGAGTCGCTGCGGGTGCTGCGCTCGACGCTGGCCGAGGATTCGGCCAGCTACACCGGCCGATATTTCACGGTCAACGAGGCTTCCGTCATGCCGAGGCCGAACCCGCCGCTGGATATCTGGTTGGCCGGTTCGGCGCCGGGGGCCTTTCGGCGGGTCGGCGCGCTCGGCGACGGCTGGCTGGGCAGTTTCCTGACCCCCGAAGAGGCCCGGGCCGGCCGTGAGGCGATCGAATGCGCCGCGGCGCAAGCGGGCCGGCAGATAGACCCCGACCATTTCGGGATCTCATTGGCCGTGGCAGAGGGCGACCTGCCCCCAGAGCTGGCCGCGGCGGCCCGGAAGCGTCGTCCCGACGTTGACCCCGCCGAGCTGATCGCCACCGGATGGGATCGCCTGCACCGCCAACTCGACGCCTACATCGATGCGGGTTTGACGAAATTCGTCATCCGGCCGGCGGGCGGCACTTCCATCGACGGCTTCCTCGATCGGTTCGTCACCGAGCTGGTCGCCCGCCAGAACTGAATTCGTCAGCCAGGGCGGCTCAAGGCTGCACAATGACTGCCATGACCGGCACACCGCTTGCGGCCGCGGGGATCGCCCAACTGGAGGCCGAGGGCGTCGACACCGTCATCGGCACCGTCGTGAATCCCGCCGGGCTCACCCTGGCCAAGACGGTTCCGATCCGGCGGACCAACGCGTTCGCGGATCCAGGTCTCGGCGCCAGCCCCTCGTGGCACGCCTTCGCGATCGACCAGAGCGGCATCGCCTTCACGCCCGATGTCGGCGTCATCGGGGACCAGCGCCTGCGCATCGACGTGTCGGCCCTGCGCATCGTCGGCGACGGGCTGGCGTGGGCGCCCGCCGCGTTTTTCGAGCAAGACGGCACGCCCGTTCCCGCCTGCGCCCGCGGCACGCTGGGCCGGGTCGAAGCCGCGCTCACCGAAGCCGGGATCGAGGCGGTGATCGGGCACGAGGTGGAATTCCTCTTGGTCGCGCCCGACGGCGGCCGCCTCCCGTCGACGTTGTGGGCGCAGTACGGCGTCGCCGGCATCCTCGAGCACGAAGCGTTCGTCCGGGACGTCACCCGGTCGGCGGGGGCGGCGGGCATCGCGATCGAGCAGTTTCACCCCGAGTACGGCGCCAACCAGTTCGAACTCTCCCTGGCGCCACAATCCCCGGTGGCCGCCGCGGACCAACTGGTGCTGTTGCGGCTCGTCATCGGGCGGGTGGCCCGCCGCCACGGGGTTCGCATCAGCCTCTCACCCGCGCCCTTCGCGGGCGGCGTGGGATCCGGTGCCCACCAACATTTCTCGCTGACAGCGCCGGATGGCCCGCTGTTCTCCGACGGCGCCGGCGCCCACGGCATGACGCCAGCGGGGGAGAGCGCGGTGGCGGGGCTGGTCGGCGGACTGCCGGCGGCGCAGGGCGTGTTGTGCGGGTCGATCGTGTCCGGCTTGCGGATGCACCCCGGAAACTGGGCCGGCGCGTACGCGTGCTGGGGGACCGAGAACCGCGAGGCGGCGGTGCGGTTCATCACGGGCGGGCCCGGCAACCCGCGCGGCGGGAACGTCGAAGTCAAGATCGTCGACCCCTCCGCCAACCCGTACCTGGCGTCGGCGGCGATCCTGGGGCTGGCGCTCGATGGAATCAAGCGTCAGGCGGCGTTGCCACCGGAGATCACGATCGACCCGGCGACCCTGTCCGATTCCGACCGCGAGCGCGACGATGTCGTCAGCCTCGCCAGGGGGCAGGCCGAAGTGATTGCGGCACTGGATAATTCAGTGCTGCTGCGAGACATTCTCGGCGATCCGGCGGTCGACATGGTGGTCGCCGTACGCCGCCTGGAACACGAGCGGTACGGCGACCTCGACACCGAGGAACTGGCGGACAAATTCCGGATGGCCTGGACCCTGTGACGGGGCACGCGATGACGCCCGACGCCCTGGCGCTGCACATCGGTGAAGTGAGGCTGATCGATCAACACGTCCACGGTTGCTGGTTGACGGCGGGGGATCGGCAACGGTTCGAGAACGCGCTCAACGAGGCCAACACCGAACCCATCGTGGGTCCAGGGTTCGACTCACAACTCGGCTTCGCCGTGCGCGCGCACTGCGGTCCAATCCTAGGGCTGGCTAAACACGTTGACCCACAATCGTATTGGGAGCACCGTGGCCAGTTCAGCGAGGCCGAGTTGGCCCGCATGTTCCTGCCGGCCGCGGGTGTGAGCGACTGGCTGGTGGACACCGGGATTGACGCCGGCACCGCCGGCCCGGCCGGCATGGCCGAACTGTCCGGCGGCCGCGCGTACGAGGTAATTCGCCTCGAGCAGATCGCCGAACAGGCCGCGCAGGCGCCGGGCGACTATGCGGCGGCCTTCGAGGACATTTTGCGGCGGCGCGCGGCGACGGCGGTCGGCACGAAGTCGATCCTGGCCTACCGGGGCGGGTTCGACGGCGACCTGACCGAGCCGTCACCGTCGCAGGTCGCCGAGGCGGCCGCCCGGTGGCGCTACCGCGGCGGCACCCGGTTACAGGATCGGGTGCTGCTGCGTTTCGGGTTGCATCAGGCGCTGCGGCTGGGCAAACCCCTGCAATTCCATGTCGGCCTCGGCGACCGCGACTGCGATCTGCAGAAAACCAACCCGCTGCTGTTGCTCGACTTCCTGCGGCAGTCCGGGGACACCCCGATCGTCCTGCTGCACTGCTACCCGTACGAGCGCGAGGCGGGATATCTGGCACAGGCCTTCAACAACGTCTACCTCGACGGTGGGCTGAGCGTGAACCAGCTGGGCGCGCGGTCGGTGGCCTTCATCGCCCGGCTGCTGGAGCTGGCCCCCTTCCGCAAGATCCTCTACTCCTCGGACGGGTTCGGCCCCGCGGAACTGCACTTCCTCGGCGCGGCCCTGTGGCGCACCGGCATTCATCGCGTATTGCGGGACTTCGTGGTCAACGACGACTGGAGCGAGAACGACGCCATCCGGGTGGTCGACCTGATCGCTCACCACAACGCCGCAGGTCTCTACCGCGTTTGACCCCCGGTGAAGCCGGGGTATACGGCCGATCATGGCGACCGCGAAGGGCGTCTTGGAGTGGGCCCGCGACAAGGTCGTGTCGTGGGTACCCAAGGCCGACCTCGACCAGCGCGACCCGGACTACATCCGCGACCAGCTCCCGGGCACCTGGCTGCTCGCATCGTTCTATTTCCGGGCGGACGTGCGGGGCCTGGATCGCATTCCGGCCGAGGGGCCGGTGTTGCTGGTCGGCAATCACAGCGGCGGCAACGTGCCGCCCGACACGTTCGTCTTCACACTGGCCTTCTGCTCGTACTTCGGCGTCGAGCGGCCCTTCTACCAGTTGGCCCATAACCTCGTGGTGTCCGCACCGCCACTGGGCTGGCTGCGCAAATTCGGCACCGTTGCCGCCAACCCCGAAAACGCGCGTCTCGCACTGGATTCCGGCGCCGCGCTGCTGGTCTATCCCGGCGGCGACTACGAGGTGTTCCGGCCTTCGTGGGAACGCCACAAGGTCGACTTCGGCGGGCGCATGGGCTACGTCAAGCTCGCTCGCGAGGCCGGAGTGCCGATTGTGCCCGTCGCCAGCGTCGGCGGGCAGGAAAGCGCGTTGTTCCTCAACCGCGGGCAGTGGTTGGCCAAGCTGCTGATGGCGGACAAGTTGCTCCGGCTCAAAAGCATCCCGATATCGCTGGCGCTGCCCTGGGGTCTCAACGTCAGCGACCTGGCGGGCCATATCCCGTTGCCCACCAAGATCGTGATCGAGGTCCAACACCCGATCGAGGTCGATGGCGACGACCAGGCGGTGCACGACAAGGTGATGGCCAGCCTGCAGGGCGGCGTTGACCGGCTGGCCGCCGAGCGGCGATTCCCGGTGATCGGCTGATGCGCGTCGAACGCCGCTGCGTCATCAACGCCGACCGTTCCGCGGTCTGGAAGATCGTCAGCGACCCGGACTGCTACCCGTCGTTCATGACGAACCTGGAGCGCTGGGAGGCTTCGAACGACAAACCGGCCGGCGTCGGTGCGCGCTACACCGTCCACTGGAAGATCGGCTCCGTCCCGGTCGGGGGACTCATCGAAGTGGTCGAGTTCGACGACGACCGCGACCTGGCCTTCGTGGGCCTCACCGGCATCACCCTGCGCGGGCGGATCCGGCTGCGCGACGCGCGCGACGGCCGTACGAAGGTGACGTTCCGCCTGTCGTATCAGGCACCGGGCGGGCTGCTCGGGTACATCGCGGACCGGATCGCCGTGCGCCAGGTGGGACGCACGCTCGCCGGGACCCTGAAGCGCCTCAGGACGCTGGCCGAGTCGTAGCCAATATTTCCAATTTCCGGTGTGATCAACCGCCGCGCGGCTTACGCTCCAATCGACGAATCGGGCAACGTCACCAAACTTCGAACAAGAAAGGGGTTTGGGAGCATGTTGCTCCGAGCACCTCTCGTCGCCGCGGTCATCGCCGCCGCCGCCGGTGGTTTCGCCGCACCGGCCTACTCGTCGCCCGGGTGCTACACAGCCAGTTCCGGCGACTGCGTGCCGTATCCGCAGCAGGGCGGCTCGCAGCCGCAGGGCGCCACCGCGCAATGTGCGGATGGAAGCTGGTCTTTCAGCGAACACCCGCACGCCAGCGGCACCTGCCACGGCCACGGCGGCGTCCAACAGTACTTATAGCGGTTGGCGACGTCGGCGCTGAGCAAGGCGCTGTGATGGTCGACATACGAGGGGTGACCATCCAAGCGACGTAAGCGCCGATGCCGCCGAATCCGTTGCAGCCCAGAATGTTTCCCGACGCCTGAGCACAGTGCTCGGACCAAGGTTGTCGCGTCGAAGACCAAGGTGACTCATGCGGCACGACAGCTGCGCTCGCCAAGAATAGGTGTCGATGGCACCGCGGACCCAAACGTTACGCGCGGCCGGGTTAGTGTCTCGGGCACCGTAGCCTGATCAGAGGTTTCCGCGTTTTGCTCGCTACTGAGCGCCGCCGTATGGGCCTCGCCGCGGGCTAGAGCCACTATCGCGACAAGCACCACTGTCGCCGCCGACGCCAGGACGATCATGCCCACGCCATCGGCGTTGAGGGTCTCGCCGAGCACCACGATGCCCAGAACCGATGCCACCGCTGGCTTGGCCACGGTCACCGTCGGCATTGAGGCGGTCAGCGCACCAGCGCGAAACGATGACTGCTGAAAGATCATCCCTCCCAACGCCGCCAGTATCCAGACATAGAATTTCGGCGCGCACAGCAGCGCCCCGAAACCATGTCCGGCCGCCGCGACGACGGCTTTCGTTAGCACCGCGAACAGGGCCAGCGACGAACCGGCAACCACCGCCAGCAGTACAGCCGCACGCGGACCGGGCCAGATACGCGCACCCAGGACACAGAACACCAGTAGCGGACCCAACACCAGGGCCACCACAGCCCAGGTCGTCAGCGACCCCTGCGACTGCCCGGCCTTCGGGTCGCCAACCGTGACGACCACCGCCAATGCGACGGCGAGCACCGTCGCCCACATCCACTGCCGGCGGGTAACCCGCTGATGGGTCAGCCGCGCATAGACCGGCAGGGCGAATAGCAGCGCCGTCACCTGCAGCGCCGTCACCAACATCACCGACCCGACCCCCAGCGCGGCGGCTTGCAGGCTGTAGTTGGCAACGGCCCCCCCGCCGCCAAGCCACCACCGGGCGTCGCGCAACGACATGCGGAACAACTCCCAGTGGCCGACTGGTTCGTCGGTGACCTCATGCGCCGACTGTTGACGGCTCACCGCGCCGATCGCGGATGCCAGCGCGGCGCCCAGGGCGAGCACAACCGCGATATCCGACTTCAACATGGAACCTCCTCAAGATGCCGAGCTCACTTCGGGCTAGACCCCGAAGTAGACGCCGTACCTGCTCGTCGCGAGCGCTTTCAACAGCGACAGGACCAGCCCGGTCCCAGCCAAGGTGCCCAGAGTCACGGTCACGATGACGGCGACGCGGAAGCTCCTGGAGAGCGCCGACCGGAGAGGGTTCTGCTGGTCGACGGCGGTCGACGGGTGGATGTTACGGGCGGTCATGGCATTCTCCTCGTTGACTTCGTTTCGGTCATGTGCGTTGTCGTTGCCTGATTCATGACGAATTCATGAAGGAAATGGTGATGGACAAAGCACTGCTTCCGGAATGACCGGGAAGCCAGATTGGGGTGCCTCTAGGGATAGAGTTTCCTATCCATTTAGCAAGCATCGCGAGATCGAGTGCAACCGGCGTCGGTTGAGGCGCCCGCCCTGAAGTCGCCAGACGACCGCACCCGAAATCTCCGATTTCGGCGCCGCAGTTACCGTCTCGAGTACCGTCATCGCGCAGCATCGCGAGCGTGACCGCTCGGCGTTGGAGGGCCTCATTGGCCAGACGGACCCGGCGACCACCCAGCAAGCGGATCGGAGGAGATCTCGCCCTCCTCCGCCGTGACCGACATACTCGAACGCGGTTGCCCAACCTGCCACGACGACAACGTGGTTGGGTGCGCTGACGCGTTTCTCAGTCTGGATACCTAGCCCTGAACATTCCGCTTGGTCAGTTCTGGGGGAGTGCTTGTGCGCTCACACCAGGAGGGAAATGAGTTAACCCCGACAGGTAGGTACTGATAGTGCGAGGGGATCGGTTCTTCCAGCGGAGGTCCAACTGCCAGCAGGGGATTGACGCAGCGGGATCCAGCAAAGATTCCGTCACATGGCATATAACGCTGCGGGCAACGATTACGCGTCTAAATCCGGGACGAGGACGAGTCTGCTAGACCAAGCTAGTCGCGTCGAAGACCCAGCTGGTGTCGGCCGTCGCGAGGTTTTCGAAGTGGTTCGGGGGAGCGAAGCTGACCAGGCTGTTCATGTCCCAATAGTCCTTCCAGACGGTGACCTTGCCGCCCTCGACCTTGTGGACCGTCACGAATCTCAGCACGCCTCGCTCACCCGTGGTGAACGTCCATGTCTCGGAGTGCTCGTACATCACGTCGGCACCGTTGGACAGCAGCACGCCGTCGTGGTTCTCGTAGCCCGCCAGCGGCTCGAGACCCATCTTCAGCCGCTTGACGATGTCTTGCGGTCCGCGCGCCGACAGCGCCGGAACCGGCATGTCGACGTAGAGGCAGTCATCGGACAAGAACGTCTTGACCGCCTCCCAGTCCCGCCGCGAGAGCGCCTGCCATAGCCCGAGGACGACATCCTCGACCGAGATCATAGAAACGTCTGTCATAGCGCAAATAAACTCGGTTGCCGAACCGGTGTCAACAGCGCGGGGGTCCTCCCGGCACGCCGCGCTAGCCGTCGACGCGAGCCATCGCCCGTGCCGGCCCCAGCGCGACCGGCAGCGACGACCAGCCCCGCAGCACCCGCGTGTCGCGCCTGCTTCCCATGCCCGCCGCACGCACCTCGGGGAAGCGTTCGAAGAACGTACGCAACCCGACTTCGCCCTCGGCACGCGCCAGCGCGGCGCCCAGGCAGAAGTGCCGGCCCCCGGAGAACGCGAGATGCCTTCCCGCGTTAGGCCGTTCGATGTCGAAGCGGTGCGGCTCGTCGAAGACGGACGGGTCGCGGTTGGCGGCGGCCAGATAGACGAGCACCAAGTCGCCACGCTGGAGCCGCTTCCCGGCCAGCTCAACGTCGCCTTGCGCCATCCGCGCGGTCAGCTGTACCGGCGACTCCAGCCGCAGTATCTCCTCAACGGCGTTGGGCCACAGCTCCGGTCGTTCGCGTAGGGCGTCCAGGCGGTCGGGAGCGTCCAGGAGCATACGGATCCCGTTGCCCAGCAGGTTGACCGTGGTCTCGAACCCGGCCGCCAATACCAGCCCGGCGATCGCTTGTAGCTCGTTCTCGTCCAGATATGTTTCGGCGGAACCGCTTTCGGCTATCTGAATCAGCTGGCTCATCAGGTTGTCACTCGGGGTGCGCCGCAACTGACTGAGATGCTCGCCTAGCCAGGAGCTGAAGCCGGCGAGCCCTCGCTGCACGCTGCGGTATTGCCGCCAGGTCAATCCGATGTCCAGGCTCGGTGCGGCGAGCTCACCGAACTCCAGGACGCGCGGCCGGTCACGCTCTGGGACGCCGAGGATGTCGCTGATGATCGCGACCGGCAGTTGCGAGCAATACCGGCCCACGATGTCGACGACCTGCGAGGCACCGGACTCGGCGGCCAGCTGATCCAACAGGTCAGCGGCGGTCCGCTCCACGCGAGCGCGCAGTGCGGCGACCGCGCGGGGAGTGAAGACCGCGGACACCGTCTTGCGGTAGCGGGTGTGGTCTGGCGGCTCGACGGCGAGCAGCGACGGTGCGCGAAGCGGATGCAGCAGATCGTCGCGGCTGCGGCGTTCCAGCCAGCGCAGCGGCCCGGGCAGATTCGCCCCGAACACCAGCACGCGGAAGTCGTCGGAGCGCAGCAGCTCGTGCGCGAGCGCATGGTCGGCCGTCAGATAACTGACGCGACCCTTGAGCAGCGGCCCCGCGGCCCGAAGTTCGTCGTAGAACGGCACCGGATCGGCGGCCACCCCGGGGTCGGCGATCAGCCTGGCGTGCAGGTCACCGCGCCGGACCCCGAGCGTCGCGACGCCCCGGATGAAGCCGTGCATCGCCAACCAGTGCAATCGTTCCTTCACCGGCCCTCCATCGATCGATGTCACCGAGCCTATGCCCGGACCTCGGACACCGTCAGCACTCGGCGATGATCTTGAACTCCGTCGTCACGACTTTGTCGGGGTTGCTGCTGTTGATGCCGTAGGCGCTGCCGGTGATCGTGTAGGCGTCGTTGGTGACGTCGGCGCGCGCGTCGCCCACACCGCCTTCCCAGAAGCTGCCGGTGAATCCGTCGACGTTGCGGATCTTCACCCACTGGGGCATCACCCGGTAGCCACTGGTCAGCACCACGGCCTCGACGCCGCCGTCGCGGTCCTTGATGTCGATGGTGCGGTACTGCTGGTTCTGGCTGCACGCCGGAGGGCGGGTGGTGTGAGTGGCGCCGTCGATGGTCAGGCGGGCCGCTTTGCGGGGCGTGGTCTGGGCCTGCCCGCACCCCGCGACGCCGACACCGGCGATCAACACGAAAACCACCGCGATTAACCGGTTTCGCACCGGTTCACCTCCTTCACTGCCGCTTCGGCATCAGCGCGGGTAGGGATTTGACGATGCTGCGTCGCACGAGTTCCGGACTCAGGCCCTTGAAGAAGTCGATCAAGCGAATGCTCTTCGGCACGTACCAATGCAACCGCTTCGGGTTGTGGTAAGCCTGCCACGCGGCTTCCGCCACACTGCTCGCCGGCATCAGCCGGAACAACCCCTTCTTGGGCGCGGTGGCCCGAAGCTCGTCCGCAGTCCTCGGCGCGCCGCCGTCGTTGGAGTGATTCGTCGTCGTGGTCAGGATGGCCGTGTCGATCAGACCGGGCAGCACGTCGGCGACGCGGACCCCGTGCCGGTGCCATTCGACGCTGAGCGCCTCGGTCAAGCCTTTGACAGCGTGCTTGGTCGATGAATAGACGGCGAGCCGCGGCATGCCGTAGGTGCCCGAGGACGATGACGTCGAAAACATCAGGCTGCCAGGCGTTTTCTTGAGATACGGCAACGACGCGTAGGCGCCGGTCAGCACCGCTTTGTAGTTGATGTCAACGACTCGCATGGCGGCCTCGTAGGGCACGTCCTCGAACCATCCGCTTTCGCCGATGCCGGCGTTGTTCCACATCATGTCGAGCCCGCCGTCGCTGTTGCCGGCGCAGAAATCGGCGAGGGCACCCTCCAGGGCCGCCTTGTCGGTCACATCGACTTGGCGGGTCCACAACCGGTCGCCGCCGAGTTCTTCCTGCAGCGTCGCCAAGCCGTCACCGTTGCGGTCCACGGCGCCGACCCGCCACCCCTTGGCGTGGAACAGCTTTGCCCCCTCCCGGCCCATGCCGCTGCCCGCGCCGGTGATGAAGATCGATTTCACGGCGCGTCAGCCGGCCTCGACCACATCTTTGATGCGGTTCAGGGTTTTGGTCATGTCGCGCACGTTGCGTCGCTTACGCAGGAAACCCCCGAGCACCCAGTAGAGGCCGAGCCATGGGGCCGGGTTGAGCCGGAAAGACTCGGTCACGTCGGTGCCGCCCCCGCTGGGCGCCAACCGGTAGTGCCAGTTGTTGACCGCCCGATCGCCGAGCAGCACCGCGAACCCGAATTCGCGGCCGGGCTCACACGCGGTCACCTCACACGTCGTCCAATACACCGGCCCGATCTCGTTACGCCGCACATGACCACGGAATTTCGCGCCGAGGGCCGGGCCACTCGCGTCGCCCAGCCATTCGGCCTCGAACACTTCGGGGGAGAACCGGCCGATGTTGCGAACGTTTGCGATGAGATCCCAGATCTTGTCCGCAGACGCCGCCATATGAACAGTCGCCGAACCTTCCATGGCCTGATCCAAACACAGCTTGCCGTTCGGTCATAGACCGCGAGCACAGTTGACCGTCAGCGCGGCACCGCCGCCTGGATCAGCCCGTTGATGATCTCCTTGATGCCCTGCGCGGGGTGCGAGTACCAACCGATCGGCAGGCCCGAATTGGCGCCGCACTTCGGCCACGCCTCCACCCCCTGGTCGGCGAAAACCCGGTTGGCTACGGCGATTTGCTGCTCTCGGGACGCGGCCGCCGGGTTGCCGACGCCGCCGTACCGCTCCCAGGTACCCGGCTTGAATTGGAGTCCACCGTAATTGCCGTTTCCGGTGTTGGCGTGCCAGTTGCCACCGGACTCGCACTGGGCGATCGCGTCCCAGTTGGGCGTGGGTGCGGAGGTGGCTATACCGGTGGAAGAAGCTATCGACGCTGCAACGAACCCGCCGACCGCCAGGGACTTGACGAGGGGCTTGCAGAGAAGTTTCATGTCATGGATTTCGGGCGCTGTGGCCAAAGCGTTACCCATTCGAAAATGCCGCGAGATATGCCTTCTATCTGCGGAAACGGCAATATCGCGGAGCAAAAAGAAAGTGTTAGAAACCGATGAGGAAAAATTAAATTATTGCTGGCAATATGACTGAGTTGCTAACGCCAGCGCCCGTTGATACAGGGTGTCGAGGCCGCGGGCGCGGATGGCGCCGCTTGCGGCGAGCCCGAGTTGCGCGGGGCAGGCCGTCGAATGCAGCAGGTCCCAGTTGGCCACGACCTGGTTCAGCATCGTTTGATTGAGGTCGTCGATCGCCGATCGCGACGCCGACAGGTCCGTCGACTCGGCCGGGGCGGCATCAGGATTGAGTTTCCAATCCGCGAACCGGCCGTATTCGATGCCCTCCGTGGCGCGGATCTGGTCGCCGAATAGCCGGGTGACATAGTCGGGGTCGATCCGCCGGGCGGAGGCCTGGGCGGCCATTTTCGCGAGTTCTTGCTGGACGCGGCCGTGGTCTTCGACGGCCCCGTGCGTGGTCCACTTGAAGGCGGCCACCGGCTCGGCGATTTGTAACCGCTGCGCGGCGGCGTCGACCAATTCGGCGAGGGGGCTCGCATCGTCGGCTCTCGCCGGCGATGCGGCCAGGATCGCCAGCCCGACGACCATGCCGGCGCAGCGGGTAACCAGGGTCATGCACCGGCTCTGCATGACCATGATTCTGCGGCAGCGCCGGATACGAGCGCATTTCGGAGTTAGCCTGAGGTGCTGATGTCGTCGACCATGGACAGTCGCCGCCCGCGCCGCGTTGGCGGGAAGCGCGGGAAATCGTTGCGCTCGAGGCAGATTCGTGCGCTGATTGCCGTCGCGCTGGCGATTCCCCTGTTGCTCGGTGCGGCGCTCATCATGGTGGATCGGCTGCATTCGACGCCCGCCGACGCCCTCGACCATCCCGCCAGTCCGGTGAGCGACGATCAATCGAAGGCTCAGGTCGTCCAATCGGCCCAGCACATCGTCACCGCAACGGGTCTGCAGGCGTCCTCGGCGGGCTACTCGCTGATGTCCTGCAAAAACCGCGACGACCCCCCGTATCAGGGCTCGATCTACCTGACGTTCTCGTTGCCCGCCGCGGCACCGGCCGACACCTACATCACCCGAATCGCCGCGACGCTGGCCGGCGATGGCTGGGCCGAGGGCCTACCACCTAACAATCACGCGTTCGCGAAGACACTCACCAAGGGTGGCGTCACAGTGATCGTTTACCGCCACGACGACGAACCGCACCTCGGCGTCCTACGCGTCTACGGCCAGTGCCGCAACATGAACGATCACCGCAGGGACGCGACGGCTTGGACGGATGTCACCGACCAATTCGCCGCGCCGCGTTGATCCGCTGACACCCAAAGGGGCCATGACGCACTACTGCGCCCGACGGCGTCGTCGTCGGGCGCAGCAGCGACCTCGGGGCAGGTGAGGCTATCCGCCGCCGCCGGCAGTGGCACCCAGGGTGCCCTGCAGGTCCGGCTTCATGGCGTTGAGCTGGGCTCCCCAGTACTCCCAGCTGTGTGTTCCGTTGGCGTTGAAGTTGAACACGGCGTTGTGGCCGCCGGCCGCGTTGTACTGGTCCTGGAACTTCAGGTTGCTGCTGCGGACGAAGTTCTCCAGGAACTCGGCGGGCATGTTCGCCCCGCCCAACTCCGACGGGGTGCCGTTACCGCAGTAGATCCAGAGCCGGGTGTTGTTGCCCACCAGCTTGGGGATCTGCAGTGAAGGGTCGTTACGCTGCCACGCGGGGTCGCTCGACGGGCCCCACATGTCGTTCGCCTTGTAGCCGCCGGCGTCGCCCATCGCGAGGCCGATCAGGGAGGGCCCCATTCCCTGCGAGGGGTCCATCAAGGCGGACAACGAGCCGGCGTAGATGAACTGGTTCGGGTGGTAGGCGGCCAGGATCAGTGCTGAGGAGCCGGCCATGGAGATGCCGACCGCCGCGCTGCCCGTGGACTTGACGCTCTTATTGGAGGCCAGGTACTGCGGCAGCTCACTGGTCAGGAAGGTTTCCCACTTGTAGGTCGAGCAGCCGGCCTTGCCGCAGGCCGGGCTGTACCAGTCGCTGTAGAAGCTGGACTGGCCACCGACGGGCATGACGATCGACAGGCCTGACTGGTAGTACCACTCGAACGCCGGCGTGTTGATGTCCCAGCCGTTGTAGTCGTCCTGGGCGCGCAACCCGTCGAGCAGGTACACCGCGGGGGAGCCGTTGCCGCCGCTTTGGAACTGGATCTTGATGTTGCGGCCCATGCCCGCCGACGGCACCTGCAGGTATTCAACCGGCAGGCCCGGGCGCGAGAACGCTCCCGCGGTCGGTGCGCCGCCGGCAAGACCGATCAGCCCCGGGAGGGTGACAGCCGCGGCTGCACCGACTAAAAGCCGGCGCCCCCAGGCCCGGACCATCTCGCTCAGATCTGTCATACCTGCCCCTTGTCGTATGTGACCGTCGTCTCAGGCAGGAATTTACAGTGCGAATAGCCCGAATGTCGATCTGGACGCGGGGGTGTCTCAGTTTGGTATCGCAATTCCCCCGCCAATTGCGCTCGCGGGATAAGAGCGCCGCAACCTTCGCGCCGGTTGGCCGGCACCCGGCTTTGACGGATAGGCCGCCTAAAACGCCTGGCAGCGGGGCCTAGGGCGGGCTGGGCCAAAATGCGCAAAGCCACCATTTTCGATCCCGCCATGACGTCCGGCGGCGCCGCGACGCCGAACCACCGCCGAAAAGTCGATTCGGTACCCGTAAGACGTTTATGGCCGGGAGAGGAAGGCGTGGTTTCCCGCGGCCGACGGCCCTTCTCCCACCTGCGCGTCCCGCGGACGCATCGATCGGTTCCCGACGGGCCGATTCTCCGGCGAGGTCGAACCGGGGCAGCCGGACTTGCGCCGACCGCGTAGGCTCTCACGGAGCAAGCCGATGGAGACCACGTTATCTCGGTCCGTTCCGGCCCTCACGACCCACCTGACCAGGGGTTTCTGGTGTGCGTGGGCGCGCTGAGGGCGTCGGAGGTCCGGGATCGATTGGGGCATGAGTTTGGATACGGTACTTGGGCTATCAGTGACGCCGACCGCCGTTGGGTGGGTCCTCGCTGAAGGACACGGCGCAGAGGGCACCATCCTGGATCATCAGGAGCTGGCGCTGGACGCCGGTCGCGGCCCGCGCGCTGTGAGTACCGCGGAGCAAGTAGCGGACGAGATCGCACGGGTGGAAGCGCAGGCGGCCGCCAGCGACCATCGGCTGCGGGTCATCGGGGTGACGTGGAACGACGACGCGGCGGCCCACGCCGCGTTGCTGCTGGAAGCTCTGACCGACAGTGGCTTCGACAACGTCGTGCCGGTCCGGCAACTCGATGCCGTCGAGACCGTCGCGCAGGCCATCGCGCCGGTCATCGGCTACGAGCAGACCGCGGTCTGTCTCCTTGAACACGACTCGACGACCGTCGTCATGGTCGATACCCGCGAAGGGGAAACGCAGACTGCGACCAAGCAGGTGCGCGGCGGTTTCGACAGCCTGACTCGCTGGCTGACCGGCATGTTCGACCGCAATGGCTGGCAGCCGGCCGGGGTAGTGGTCATCGGCGCGCACAGCAACATCGACGGCTTATCCCGGCAGCTCGAAAAGACGCTGCCGGTGCCGGTATTCGTGCAAGGGATGGCGCAGGTGACCATCGCGCGGGGCGCGGCGCTGACCGCCGCCCGAAGCACCGAGTTCACCGACGACCAGCTGGTGGTGCACCCCACTGAATCCGCCGCCGCGCCGCCGGCGCCGCGAAAGCTGTCGTACGCCGGGGCGGTGACAACGCTGGGCGCCGGTGTGGTCACCTTTGTCTCCTCGATATCGCTTGCGGTGGGCATTCAGCTGGCCCCGGCCAGCAATCCCGTCCCTCGGCACACGGAGCCCGCACCGACGCCGCAGGTCGCCGAGGCCGTCGCACCGCCCCCGGTCGTCGCGCCGCTGACCCCGCAGGCGAAAGTCCAGGCCAGCGAACCGATCACGGAGGCCGCCGCGCCCGACGAGCAGCAGCCGGAACCCAATAACCGGCAGCCCTACCTGACGCGGATGCTCGAACACATTCCGGGCGACACCGGCGACGCGACGGGTGCCCCGGCCCCGCAGGCGCCCGCCCAGCCGCAACCCTGACTCGGCCGGGACAGGCGCTCAGGCGGTTTTCGCGTGAATCGCGGTGAAGGACACCGAAACGTCGTCGGCGACCTGGACCGAACCCATCAGCAATGAGTACGGCTTGATGCCGTAGTCGGTCTGCCGGACCGTTGATTCGGTGGACATACGCCACGCGTCCCCGAGATCCGCTGTGCGCAGGTCGATTACGTGGTCCCGTGACTTTCCCCGAACTTCGAGTTGGCCGGTGAGCCGGTACCCCTCACCGGTCTTGTCGATGGCCCGTGCGAGGAAGCGGATCTCGGGAAACCGGCCGGCCTCCAACGACTTCAAGGCGTTGGACCGCACCAAAACCTTCTCGGGACCTGACAACCCCTTCACCCCGCCCTCGCCGCGCAACACCTCGAGGGAATCCGTTTCGACCACAAGCTCCACGGTGGCGGGTTCCGAGCCGGCCCAGCCCACGGTGGCATGCCAGCGGGTCATGGCGATGGTGAGACGATGGCCCATTCGCGCCGCCCGCCCCCGAACGCCGGTGGCAAGAAGTAGCTCGCCGTCGGCTGCGTCCAAGCTCCACTCGTCGGTCATAGGCCGACTGTAATCACATCGTCAGCACTGTGCGGTAGTGCGCACGCCCTTGCTCCAACGCCGCGTATCCGTCGGCGGCTTGTGACAGCGGTAGTTCCTCGACCCACGCCCGCACGCCGGACAGCACGGCGAAATGCATCGTCTCTTCAACGTCTTTCGCCGTGCCGGAAGGATGACCGACGATGCTGACCCCCGGTGTGATCAGTTGGATGGGGCTGATCGGCAAGGGTTCGGGCGTGACGCCGATGGTGACGAGCTCGCCTTGTGGCGATATTCCGCCGACGGTCGCGGCCATCGCCGACGAGTTGCCCACGGTCGCCAGCACGGCTGCCGCTCCGCCCAGGGCCTTCAGCGCTTCTGCGGGATCGGCGGCGGTGGAGTCAATGTAGTGGTGGGCACCCAACTTCCGGGCGTCCTCCTCTTTGCCGCTGCCACGAGCGATGGCGATGGTCTCGAAACCCATCGCCCGGGCGAACTGCACCCCGAGGTGGCCGAGGCCGCCGACACCGAGGATGGCGACCCGGTCGCCGGGCACTGCCTTCGTATGACGCAACGCGTTGTAGGTGGTAACGCCGGCGCAGCCCATCGGGGCGGCTTCTGCGTCGGAAAGCCCTGCGGGTATGCGGGCGAGCGCACTCCCCGGGACAGTCACCGATTCCGCATAGCCGCCCGGATACTGGTAACTGGGGACCTTCCCGTTCTCGCAATGAATGAAGTGGCCTTTTCGGCACTCATCGCAGTGGTAGCAGCAACCGCCGAACCACCCGACCGCGACTCGATCGCCGACGGCGAAACCCTCCACACCTGCACCGAGCTCGGCGATCGTTCCGGCGATTTCGTGCCCGGGGGTCAACGGCCACGTCATGCCCGGGAAGCCACCAGAGACAAAGTGTGCGTCCGTACCGCAGACTCCACACGCGGTGACCGTTAGCCGCGCCTCATCACGGCCTGGTGGCTTGGTTTCGACATCGACCAGTTCCAACGGTGCCCCGGCCGACTTTACGTGAACAGCTCGATGGGTTGCCATGCGGTTGATGCTAGTGCGCGGCAGGGGATTTCGCGCCGTTGGTGTGGTAGTCGACTTGCCAGTGCTTGATCCCGTTGAGCCAGCCCGACCGTAGCCGTTCGGGCTTTCCGATCGATTCCAGGTTCGGGATGCCGTCGGCGATCGCGTTGAACATCAGGTCGATGGTCATCCGCGCCAGGTTCGCCCCGATGCAGTAGTGCGCGCCGGTGCCGCCAAACCCGACGTGCGGGTTGGGGTCGCGCAGGATGTTGAAGGTGAACGGGTCGTCAAAGACTTCCTCGTCGAAATTGGCCGAGCGGTAGACCATCACCACCCGCTGACCCTTTTTGATTTGCACGCCGGACAATTCGTAGTCCTCCAGTGCGGTGCGCTGGAAGGACGTCACCGGGGTGGCCCAGCGGACGATTTCGTCGGCCGCGGTGGCGGGACGCTCACGCTTGAACAGCTCCCACTGATCGGGAAAGTCGGTGAAGGCCATCATGCCCTGCGTGATGGAGTTGCGGGTGGTCTCGTTGCCGGCCACGGCAAGCAGGATGACGAAGAACCCGAACTCGTCATCGGAAAGCTTGTGGCCGTCGATGTCGGCCTGGACCAGCTTGGTGACGAGGTCTTCCCCCGGATTTTTCGCCCGGTCCGCCGCCATCTGCATGCCATACATGATGAGTTCGACGGAAGCGGTGATGGCGTCGTTGTTGGCGAACTCGGGATCCTGGTCACCGACCATCTCATTGGACCAGTGGAAGAGCTTCTTGCGTTCTTCCTGTGGCACACCCATCAACCCGGCGATGGCCTGCAACGGCAGCTCGCACGAGACCTGCTCGACGAAGTCACCGCGGCCCTGGGCGGCCGCTTCCTCGACGATGCGCCGGGCGCGCTCGGCGAGGTCGCCGCGCAGGCGCTCGATGGATCGGGGGGTGAATGCCCGCGAGATGATCTTGCGCAGCCGGGTGTGTTGCGGCGCATCCATGTTCAGCAGGACGAACTTGCCGCGTTCGACCTGCTCGCCGACCGTGCCGTCCTTGTAGCGCGGCAGCGCGGTCTTCTGCAGGCTGGAGAAGACATCGCTGCGCAGCGACACCTCTTTGACGTCCTTGTGCTTGGACACCACCCAGAAGCCGCCGTCGTCGAATCCGCCCACCCCGATCGGCTGCTCGTTCCACCAGATCGGTGCGGTCCGTCGCAGTTCGGCCAGTTCCTCCACCGGCAGGCGCTCGGCGTGGATGTCCGGATCGGTGAAGTCGAATCCGGGGGGGAGATTGGGGACCGGCTCGGCGGTTGGCTCGACGGTTGGCATGGCCCGCTCCTCGATGACGAAGTGGTCTAGTCGTCTTTGTGCAAATAAACCATTGCCGCACCACGGTTGGGAAGCGTTGACGCAAGATCGCGGGGTGCGAATTGGAACGTGTTCCTCGTTTCTCATCCCGACCGCGAATACGGTCTTGTGACCGACGGCCCGATGGATATGCTTTGGTGCAGGTCACCGGCGACGACAGGCGGGGTGGAACATGATTCGGGAACTGCTCAGCGCCGCTTCTATAGCGGGCATTGCGATTGGCGTGGCGCCGTGCGCGGCAGCCGGATACGACGGCGACGTGCCGGGGATGAACTATCAGGCGTCGTTGGGCGCGCCGTGCGACAACTATGAGAGCTTTATCTTCGGCCGGGGCCCCAGCGGCCAGGCCGAGGCGTGCCACTTCCCTCCGCCCAACCAGTTCCCGGCGGCCACCACCGGATATTGGGTCATCTCTTATCCGCTGTACGGGGTGCAGCAGGCGGGCGCGAAGTGTCCTGGGCCACAAGCCGCGGCGCAATCGGATCGCGGGCTGCCCATGCTGTGCCTGGGGGAGCGGGGTTGGCAAGAGGGCTGGTTCACCGGGGCGGGATTCTTCCCTCCGGCCGAGTGAGCGGCTGAGCCATGGACGACGGCCGGCCCGGCGAGACCCTCGTCCCGCGCTGGCTGCGTTTCGTTCTCGCTTCGGATCGTGCCGGCTCGGCGTGGTACATCGGGACGGGCTTCTTTTTCGCACCGGTCCTGGCGGTGCTGTCGCCGTGGCCCGTCGTCACCACCGTGCTGTGGGCGATCATCGGGCTGGCCGGACTGTGGCTGGGCCTGCTGGGCATCGCGATGGCCGTCGGGCTGGCCCGAATATTGCGGTCCGGGGCCGAGATCCCCGAATCCTACTGGCGCACCTTGGTCAACTACTAAGCACTACGCCCGGACTAGAGTCATACCAACTGTCCTGCCACGAGAGGAGACTCGAGATGGGCTTCACCCCGAAAGATGCGGTCGACGCGGCCAGGGACATCGCGACCAACGCGGTCGAGAAGGCCTCCGACATCGTCGAAAACGCCAGCGACATCATCCGGGGTGACATCTCCGGCGGTGCCAGCGGCATTGTTCAGAACTCGATCGACATCGGCACGTATGCGGTGGACCGGACGAGGGAGATGTTCAGCGGCCGCGACGAGCTCGACGACGAGGTCTAGCTCCGCCGTCAGACGGAGGCGGCCTCGTTGAGTTCGTCCAGCCTGTTCGTCGCTTCCAGGTACTCCTGGACCCAGCGCTCGATGACCGTGGCCGTCTTCTCCACCTTGGTGAACTGGCCGACAACCTGACCGACCGGGTTGAACGCAACGTCCACGCTCTCGTTCGGGTACCGGTTCGTGGCCCGCACCGCCATGCCGGAGACCATGTACTGCAGCGGCATGCCCAGTGGCTTCGGGTTGTCCGGCTGCTCCCAGGCCTCGGTCCAGTCGTTGCGCAACATGCGGGCCGGCTTGCCGGTGAACGACCGGCTGCGAACGGTGTCCCGGCTGCCCGCCCTCACGTACGCCTCTTGCTGAACCGGCGTGTTCGAGGACTCCTCGACCATCAGCCACTGCGAGCCCGTCCACGCGCCCTGCGCGCCCAGCGCCAGGGCCGCCGCGATCTGCTGGCCACTGCCGATGCCACCGGCCGCCAGCACCGGCACCGGGGCGACCTCCTTGACGACCTGCGGCCACAACACGATCGAGCCCACCTCGCCGCAGTGCCCACCGGCCTCGCCGCCCTGGGCGATGATGATGTCGACGCCCGCGTCCGCGTGCTTGCGAGCCTGCGACGGCGACCCGCACAGCGCGGCCACCTTGAGTCCCGCGTCGTGGATGTGCTTGATCATGTCGGCCGGGGGAGTGCCGAGCGCGTTGGCGATCATCTTGACCTTCGGGTGCTTGAGCGCCACCTCGACCTGGGGCGTCGCGGTCGCCTCGGTCCACCCGAGCAGCTGCAGGCTGTCGCCGTCGCTGTCCTCGACCGGCACGCCGTGGTCGGCCAGGATCTTCTTGCCGAAGTCGAGGTGTTCCTGGGGCACCATCTTGCGCAGCGTGTCGGCCAGCTCCTCGGCGGACAGGTGCGAGTCCATGCCCTCGTACTTGTTCGGGATGACGATGTCGACGCCGTACGGGTGGTCGCCGATGTTCTCGTCGATCCAGTTGAGCTCAATCTCGAGCTGCTCGGGGGTGAAGCCGACCGCGCCGAGCACGCCGAAACCGCCGGCCTTGCTGACGGCGACCACGACATCACGACAGTGGGTGAACGCGAAGATCGGAAACTCGATACCAAGCTCATCGCAGATGGCGGTGTGCATGCCTACTCCTGGGACGCGGCCGAATTGAAACGTGTTCTAGTTTAGTACGGACGGCATTGACGTGGCCAGCGGGTCCTGACCTGCGTTTTGTCACTACGACCCGTCGGCCGCTCAAAGTGCCGCGCTGCGCGCGAGCCACAGCACCAGGAACGCGAACATGCAGCCTGCGCACACGAGGTGATCCCGACAGACGGACCGCGCCAGGCGGGTCTGCTCGGGCGGACCGTCTGTTCGGCGCCCCAGCCGCACCGCATCGGGAACCGTTTGCGTCAACGCCAGCATGGTCGGACTCCCCGCGAGGACTGCCGACAGCACCAGAAGCCACCAGGGGTCGTGCCCGCGCGCGGACTGGTAGGTCAACGCGCCCAGCAGGATCACCATGACGGCGGCGATCAGCCGGCTCATCGGACGCGA
This sequence comes from Mycobacterium sp. 852014-50255_SCH5639931, assembly GCF_001665605.1. Classification (GTDB taxonomy): domain Bacteria; phylum Actinomycetota; class Actinomycetes; order Mycobacteriales; family Mycobacteriaceae; genus Mycobacterium; species Mycobacterium paraffinicum. Next base: position 141,972 of record NZ_LZSV01000034.1, on the reverse strand, counting down.
GGTGGTGGTCGCGCGATGGTAGTAAGCCGCGATGGAGGCAAGGACGGCCTCCGGCAGATCGGTTGGCGCAGAACGAAATCGGAGGACCTGCACATCGAAGATGAGATCCATCCACAAGACGGCGAACAGGAATCCGCCGCAGGCCGTGAGTAACGAGGCCATGACGCTCCTCCATCTCCGGCTTACCGGGAGCATTCGTCGACTTGGACCCATTGTTTCGCAGCAGCGCAAGGGCGGCCTCAGGCAATGGCGCACCGGGCAACCGCTGCGCGCGACGACGCGCCGTAGCGGTCAGGCTATTGATCCCCTTCCTCGCCAGCGGGTAGCGTAGTGCTGCCAATTACGAAACGGTAAGTAGCGTAATTGGGAATCCCGTTCACCGAGAGGATCGGCTCGATGCGCAGCGCCTATGCCGGCGATCCCTTCACCACGTCCACGGCGGAGATCGAGGCTGCCCTCGCCGATGTCAGCATCCCGACGCTGTTGCTTTCGCTCGTGCACATCACCGGCGACCCGCGCTTCATCCGCGACTTCAAGCAGATGGGCGTCTTCCTCAACGAGATTCAGGGCTTCATGTCCGAGGAGGACAAGGCGCGGGCCCGCGCGGCCGCCCTGCCGGTGATCACCGAGTATCGGGACCGCGGTTGTCCCGAGCCGAAGCCACTGAGCCTCGACCTCATTCGCGAAATGATGGACTGGGCGGCCTGCGAGCATGTGACCGACGACTACCTGCCCCTGGTGCTGGAAGAGATGGACCTCGACGGGGCTGATCCACGCCGCCCGACGACCCTGCCGGCCGACAGCGCGGCCGATATTCCGGTCCTCGTCGTCGGCTGCGGCGAATCGGGCATCCTGGCCGGAGTCCGGCTCAAGCAGGCCAACATTCCCTTCACCATCGTGGAGAAGAACGCCGGGCCGGGCGGAACCTGGTGGGAGAACAGCTATCCCGGTGCCCGCGTCGACGTGGCCAACCATTTCTATTGCTACAGTTTCGAACCCAACAACGACTGGACGCATTTCTTCGCCGAACAGCACGAGCTGCAGGACTACTTCACCCAGGTCATGACGAAGCACGACCTGGCCGAGCACGTGCTGTGGAATACGGAGGTTGTGGCCGCCGAATGGGTCGACGACGACGCCACCTGGAGTATCCGGCTGCGTGGCGCCGAAGGCCGGACGAGCACGGTGCGCGCCCGTGCCCTGATCACGGCGGTCGGTCAGTTGAACCGGCCCAACGTTCCGGACTTCGACGGCGCCGACAGCTTCGCGGGCCCGTCGTTCCACTCTGCGGCCTGGGACCACTCCGTCGACATCAGGGGCAAGCGCGTCGCGCTCGTCGGCGCCGGCGCCAGCGGTTTCCAAATCGCACCCGCCATCGCCCCCGATGTTGAGCACCTCACCGTGTTTCAGCGGACCGCGCAGTGGATGTTCCCCAACCCGATGTATCACGACGAGGTAGGCGACGGGATGCGCTGGGCCATGCGCCACCTGCCGTTCTACGGGCGGTGGTACCGCTTCCTCGTCCTCTGGCCGGGATCCGACAAGGGACTGGACGCCGCGGAAGGCGACCCGGACTACGCCGACCAGGAGCATGCCGTCAGCGACATCAACGCCGCCGCGCAGATGATGTTCTCCCAGTGGATCACCAGCCAGATCGGAGAAGGGCACGACCTGCTCGCCAAGGTGATGCCCGACTATCCCGCCTGCGGCAAACGGACCCTGCAGGACAACGGCAGCTGGCTGCAAACACTGCAGCGGGACAACGTCGAATTGGTGCGCACGCCCATTCGGCGGATCACCCCGCGCGGCATCGTCACCGAAGACGGTGTGGCGCATGACGTCGACGTCATCGTGTACGCCACCGGTTTCCGGCACACCGACGTGCTGTGGCCGCTGCAGATCACCGGCCGCGACGGGGTGGACCTGCGCGAGATGTGGGGGAGCCGGCCGTACGCCTACCTCGGCATCACCGTTCCAAAGTTCCCCAACCTGTTCATCATCTACGGGCCCGGAACCCACCTCGCCCACGGCGGCAGCCTGATCTTTCAGTCCGAGTTGCAGATGCGCTACATAGACCAGTGCCTGGCGCGGCTGGCCGACCCAGAGGTGCATTCGCTGGAGCCGAAGCCCGATGCCGCCACCGATTGGCATGACCGGACGCAGACCCAGATCAAGAAGATGGTGTGGGCGCACCCCGCGGTCACACACTCCTACTTCAAGAACGCCGACGGGGAGATCCACACCGTCAGTCCGTGGCGCCTCAACGAGTACTGGGCCGCGGTGCGTGAGCCCGACTGGTCCCAATTTGTTGTGCGGCAAAGGAAGTGAGCACGCCACTATGCGTACGGTAGTCGTCGACGGGCCCCACAGCATCCGGGTCGACACCCGGCCCGATCCCACCCTTCCCGGACCCGACGGGGCTATCGTCGAGGTCGCCGCCGCCGGCATCTGCGGATCCGATCTGCACTTCTACGAGGCCGATTTCCCGATGCCCGACCCAATTGCGCTGGGCCACGAGGCGATCGGCACCGTCGTCGAGGCGGGGCCGGAGGTACGCACCGTCAAGGTGGGCGACCTCGTCATGGTGTCCTCGGTGACCGGGTGCGGCGCCTGCGCCGGCTGCGCCACCCGCGATCCCGTCATGTGCCACAGGGGCTTTCAGATCTTCGGCGGAGGTTTGCTCGGGGGAGCGCAGGCCGACCTGCTGGCCGTGCCCGCGGCCGACTTCCAGCTGCTCAAGGTGCCGGAAGGCATCAGCACCGAACAGGCGCTGCTCCTCACCGACAACCTCGCCACGGGCTGGGCGGCGGCGCAACGCGCCGATATTCCGTTCGGTGGCACCGTGGCGGTCATCGGCCTGGGCGCCGTGGGGCTGTGCTCGCTGCGCAGCGCACTGTTCCAAGGAGCCGCAACGGTTTTCGCGGTCGATCAGGTGCAGGGACGGTTGGACCGCGCCGCCCAGTGGGGCGCAACGCCCCTCAAGGCGCCGGCGGTCGGGGCCATCCTCGCCGCCACCGGGGGCCGCGGCGCCGACGCGGTGATCGATGCCGTCGCCACTGACGCGTCGCTGACGGATGCACTCAATGCGGTGCGGCCAGGCGGCACGGTGTCGGTTGTCGGTGTGCACGACATGAATCCGTTCCCGCTCAACGCCCTGGGTTGCCTGATCCGCAGCATCACGCTGCGGATGACGACGGCGCCGGTGCAGCGCACCTGGCCGGAATTGATCCCGCTGCTGCAGTCCGGGCGCCTCGACGTCGACGGCATCTTCACCACCACGCTGCCGTTGGACGAAGCGTCCAAGGGCTACGCGACCGCGGCGTCGCGGTCGGGCGACGACGTGAAAATCCTGTTGACGCCCTAGGCCTTCTACCGCGTTGCCGTGATGTATTGGGACCGCATGAAACTGTCGATTTTGACGTCGACGTCGGCCGGGGTCATCCCGTAACCGGCCTGCAGGTCGAGCGTGTTGCGGACGGGGTCGACCGCCCACCCGTGCGCCGCCAGCCGTTCCGCGGGGTCGGTCTGCGGCTCGTAGGTCAGCGCGGAGAAATCGACGTCGCCGGACATGTTGACGCCGGGGTGCGCCGTCTCCAAGGCCTCAAGCTGGTCGTGGTCCAAACGGGATCCCAACGCGCCGATGGCAATCCGGCTGCCAGGCGCACTGAGTCCGCTGATCCGGGTGAAGAGCGTGTTCTGGGCCTCGTCAGTCAGGTACGGCAGAACTCCCTCCACCGACCAGGCGCTGGGGCGTTCCACGTCGAAGCCTGCGGCCTCCAGAACCCTCGACCAGTCGGTGCGCAGATCGGCGGGAACCTCTACCCTGGGGGCCTTGGGTTTGGCGCCGTGCTGGGCGAGCACGTGCGCCTTGAACTCCAACACCTTCGGTAAGTCGACCTCGAAAACCCTTGTGCCCTCTGTCCATTCGAGTCGATATGCGCGGGAGTCAAGGCCGGCGGCCACGATCACCGCCTGACGTATGCCGGCGGCGCCGGCGGCGACGAAGAAGTCGTCGAAGAAGCGGGTCTGTACGCCGTAGAGACGGGGGAAGGCCATCTCGTCTTCGGCGGTCCCCGGGTTGGCGAGCATCCCCGCCAAATACGGGTCCCTCGAGGCGTCGATGAAGACCTTGGCATAGTCGTCGCGGACCAACGGCTGCGGGCTCACGGCATGCAGCGCACGCCATCCAGCCACCAGCAAGGCGGTGTAGCCGACGCTGCTGACGATGTCCCAATGGTCATCGTCGGAACGGAGCGAGCCAAACTCGGGCGTCGCACTCATGGTCGCCCCTCCCGTTAACGATCGGTCACGAAAAATCGGCCTGCCCCAACGTACCTGCAATCGCGGGTCAGAGCTCCAGTAGCACGGTGACCGGGCCGTCATTGACCAATTCGACCTGCATGTTCGCGCCGAACACCCCGCTGTGGACCTCGGCGCCCAGCCGTTGCAACGCGTCGGCGAACGCCGCCACCAAGGGCTCGGCGACCGCACCCGGGGCGGCCGCATTCCAGGACGGTCGTCGGCCCTTGGCGGTGTCGGCATACAGGGTGAACTGGCTGACGACCAAGATCGGCGCGTTGACGTCGGCGGCTGACCGTTCGTCGGTGAGAATGCGTAGATACCAGAGCTTTTCGGCGAGCCGTCGCGCCTTGTCGGGATCGTCGCTGTGGGTGACACCGACGAAGGCCAGCAGGCCCTGACCGGCGGGCCGGATGGCGCCCACCACTTCACCGCCGACCGACACCGTCGCAGACGCGACCCGTTGCACCAAAACCCGCATGGGCCTTGATGCTGCCAGGCCAACACCCGAAAGGTTGGGTAGGCTCGTTGAGTGTCTGTGCTTGTCGCGTTCTCCGTCACGCCCATGGGTGTGGGCGAGGGTGTCGGCGAGATCGTCGCCGAAGCCGTTCGGGTGGTGCGCGATTCCGGCCTGCCGAATAAGACGGATTCGATGTTCACCGTGATCGAGGGTGAAAGCTGGGAAGAAGTCATGGCGGTCGTACAGCGAGCCGTCGAGGCGGTGGCCGCTCGCGCGCCCCGGGTCAGCACGGTGATCAAGGCGGACTGGCGGGCCGGTGTCAGCGACGCGATGACGCAGAAGGTTGCCTCCGTCGAGCGTTACCTCGAAGAGGATTAGCCGGCAACGGCGTCCCGGAACGCGCGCCCGGCCGCGTCGCCGTGCACGGCGAACACCACCTTCTCCAACGACTTCGCCTCGTGTCGCCGGACGGCGTCGACCATCAGCCTCGCCGCCTCATCCAGCGGGAAGCCGCCGACGCCGGTACCGAAGGCCACCAGGCCGAGGGTGCGACAGCCGAGCTCATCGGCCTTCCGCAGCGTGGAAGCGGTGGCCCGCGCGATGATCTCCGCCGAGGTGGGGCCGCCGAGCTCCATGGTCGCGGCGTGGATCACGTAGCGCGCCGGCATGTCGCCGGCCGTCGTCTCGACGGCATCCCCGAGCCCGATGGGCGCCTTCTCGGTCGATTCCCGCTGCAGGTTCGGGCCGCCGGCGCGGGCAATGGCCGCGGCGACACCACCACCGCGCCGCAGTTGCGTGTTGGCCGCGTTGGCGATCGCGTCGAGTTCGAGCTTGGTGACGTCGGCCTGCAAGACCTCGAGCTCGGTCATCGGCTCATTGTCTCTCAGCCCGGCCAGTAGGCTCATGGCGGTGAGTGCACGCGCAGGAATCGTCGTCACCGGAACCGAAGTCCTCACCGGGCGCGTCCAGGACGCGAACGGACCCTGGATCGCCGACCGCCTCTTGGAGCTGGGCGTCGAGCTGGCGCACATCACGATCTGTGGCGACCGCCCGGAAGACATCGAGGCGCAGTTGCGCTTCATGGCGGACCAGGGCATGGACCTGATCGTCACCAGCGGTGGCCTTGGTCCCACGGCCGACGACATGACCGTGGAGGTGGTGGCCCGGTTCTGCGACCGCGAGCTGGTGTTGGACGACGAGACCGAGAACAAGATCGCGAACATCCTCAAGAAGCTGATGGCGCGCTTCGAGGGCGTGGACTTCGAGGCGGTGCGCGCCGCCAATCGCAAGCAGGCGATGATTCCCGCCGGATCGCAGGTGCTCGACCCGGTCGGCACCGCGCCCGGCGTGGTCGTGCCCGGCAAGCCGACGGTCATCGTGCTTCCGGGGCCGCCGCGCGAGCTGCAGCCGATGTGGCACCGGGCCATCGAGACGCCCACGGCCCAGCAGGCGATCGCCGGCCGAACGCTCTATCGGCAGGAGACCGTGCGAATGTTCGGATTGCCCGAGTCGGGTCTGGCCGAGACGCTGCGCGAAGCTCAGGCGTCGGTGCCGGGCTTTGAGTCGCTCGAGATCACCACCTGCTTGCGGCGGGGCGAGGTCGAGATGGTCACGCGTTACGAGCCGGACGCGGCCGCCAGTTACGCGAAGCTGATCCAACTGGTGCGTGACCGCCACGCACAGCAGCTGTTCTCCGAAGATGGTTCGACCGTGGACGATCTGGTCGGCCAAGCGCTGGCCGGTCGTCGGATCGCGACGGCTGAATCCTGCACCGCGGGCCTGGTGGCGGCGCGACTGACCGACCGGCCCGGATCGTCGGAGTATGTGGCCGGCGGGGTGGTGGCCTATTCGAACGATGCGAAAGCGGAACTGCTGGGCGTCGATCCGGCGCTGATCGAGGCCCACGGCGCGGTGTCCGAGCCGGTGGCCGAAGCGATGGCGGCCGGGGCGCTACGCCGTTTCGGCGCCGACACCGCCGTCGCGATCACCGGAATCGCCGGCCCTGGCGGCGGCTCTCCCGAAAAACCGGTCGGGACGGTCTGTTTCACGGTGGAGCTTTCAAACGGTCGCCGGGACACCCGCAGGTTGCGGCTGCCCGGCAACCGCTCGGACATCCGGGAGCGCTCGACAACGGTGGCGATGCACCTGCTGCTGCGCCTGCTGAATCAGTCGGACTGACTCACGTCACTTCGGTTGGCAGGAAGGCGCTTTCGGCGGTGCCGAAACGAATTCCGGTGGCGTCCTTGCCGATCAGCGTCAGGAATGCCACCGCTATCAGCACCGGCACGATCGTCACCGCTAGGGCAAAGGGATAGCCGTGCGACTCGGCCAGCCGTTCCTGGATGGGGAGGTTGAACGCGGCCAGCAGGTTCCCGAGCTGGTAGGTGATGCCGGGGTAGAGGCCGCGGATGGCGTCCGGCGACATCTCGGTCAGATGGGCGGGAATCACACCCCACGCGCCCTGTACGAACAGCTGCATGAGGAACGAGCCGAGGCACAGCATCGCGGCGGCGCGCGAGTAGGCGAACAGCGGAACGATCGGCAGTCCCAACAGCGCGCAGAAGATGATGGTGTAGCGGCGGCTGAATCGCTGCGACAGCGTGCCGAAGAACAGGCCGCCGATGATGGCGCCGAGGTTGTAGACGATGACGATCCACTTGACCGTCACGCTGGACAGTGCGGCGCCGTGGTTGGCGGTCGATGTCAGGAAGGTCGGGTAGACGTCCTGAGTGCCGTGGCTCATCCAGTTGAAGGCCGTCATCAGCAGCACCAAATAGAAGAACCGGCGGATGATCGCCCCGTCGCGCAGCACGTCGCGGATCCTGGTGCTGGTCAGCTTCATCTGGTCCTGTGCGGCCTCCCAGACCTCGGACTCCTCCACCCGGTACCGGATGATCAGGCTGACCAGCGCCGGGATGATGCTCAGCGCGAAGAGCCACCGCCAGGACAGCCCCAGCCAGTTCATCACCACCAGCGAGGCGACGCTCGCCAACAGGTAGCCGAACGCGTAACCCTCCTGCAGCAGCCCCGAGAAAAACCCGCGTCGCTCGACCGGCACCTTCTCCATGGCGAGCGCGGCCCCAAGACCCCACTCGCCGCCCATGCCGATGCCGTACAGCAGGCGCAGGATGACCAGCACGGTGAAGTTGGGCGCGAACGCGCACAGGAAGCCGACCACGGAGTAGAACATCACGTCGACCATCAGCGGCAGCCGCCGACCGACGCGGTCGGCCCACAGCCCGAACAGCAGCGCGCCGACGGGACGCATGATCAGGGTAGCCGTGGTGACGAACGCGACCTCCGCCTTGCTGTGGTGGAAAGTCTTTGCGATGTCGGCGTAGACGAGGACGACGATGAAGTAGTCGAAGGCGTCCATCGTCCAGCCCAACATCGCCGCGATGAATGAGTTTCGCTGATCGGCGGTCAACCGTTGAGTTGTCACGTCAGCATCGTGCAGTACCGGGCGCGATGGCGCGAGAGTAAGTTGCGAATACATGCGCATCATCGACGCCGACGGACACGTTGCCGAGAACCCCTCGTTGGCAATCGAAGCGATCAAACGTTGGCCGCAGCATGTCAAGCCCAGCACCGACGGTCGGCTGCGGCTGACGTTCGAAGGCCGCAACTATCCGGAGGATCAGGGCCCGGGCGCCGGGTGTCCGCCCGAGCATGGCATCAGCAAAGCGCCGGACATCAACTGCCGGTCGACCGAAGGCGTGCTGGGGGACGCCGATCGCGACCACATCGACACCATGGTGTTGTACCCCAGCCTGGGGCTGTGCGCCCCGACGCTCGAGGATCCCGAGTTCGGGGCGGGATTCTCCCGGCTCTATAACCAGTGGATCGCGGATTATTGCGCCCCGTCGGGTGGACGGCTGCGCGGCGTCGCGGTAACCCCCATCGAGCACGGCCAGGCGGCGATCGACGTCATGACCGAAGCGAAAGAGCTTGGGCTGGTGGCGACTCTGGTTCCGCCGGCGCTCAAGACGCGTAACCTCGACCACCCCGACCTGGACCCCTTTTACGCCGCCGCGGTCGACCTCGACATGCCGCTGGGCATTCACGGCGCCCCGGGCATCCATCTGCCGAAGATCGGTGTCGACCGCTTCACCAATTACATTCAGGTGCACTGCATTAGTTTCCCGTTCGATCAGATGACGGCCATGACGGCACTGGTCTCCGGCGGGGTCTTCGAGCGCCACCCGCGGTTGCGGGTCGCCTTCCTCGAAGCGGGCGCGGGCTGGGTCCCGTTCTTCATGGATCGCCTGCGCGAGCACTACGAGAAGCGCGGCGACTGGGTCGAACGCGGCTGGCGGCGCGACCCGCACGAGTACCTGTCCGCCGGCAACATCTGGGTGACGTGCGAGCCGGAGGAACCGATCCTGCCCGGGGTGATCGACGTGCTCGGCGCCGACTTCATCATGTTCGCCAGCGACTACCCCCACTGGGACGGTGAATGGCCGGAAAGCACCAAGCACCTGCGGACCCGCCCGGATATCAGCGAAGAGGCCCGCGAAAAGATCGGCGGGCTCAACGCCCAGCGCTTCTACAACTTAAATTAAGCGGCCGCGCAATCCTCGTGGCGGTCGGCCCGATAGCCTCAGGACAAAGCCGGGGATTTTTGGAAGGCGACGATCTCAGATGAGTGACAAATGGTTCTCCGATAGCAGCGCGCCGGGTCAGTTGACCCTCGCCGATCTGTGCGACCAGATCGAGCAGAAGATGCACCTCAACGCCGACAATCAGAAAGCTCCGCAGGAGTTCCCCGATTGGCAGTCGTGTGTGGCGGATCGGGACGCGACGATCCACAAATTGAGCGCGGCCGTCGTCAACCTGTGCCAGATGGTGAAGTACCTGTCGTCGCAGCGCGGCGACGCTTAGCGAGGAATATCAGCATTCAACTCAACAGGCTGCCCTTCGCGCACGCCTGGTGAGAGGATCTTGGGCATGGGCCCTTTCCTGCTTCGCGCCGCACTGACCGGTTTCGCGCTATGGCTGGTCACAAAATTCGTCCATGGGATCACGTTCGTCGGCGGTGACACGAAGCTGGAACGGGTCGGCATCATCTTCGTCGTCGCCGTCATCTTCGGTCTGGTCAACGCGTTCATCAAGCCGATCGTCCAGTTCTTGTCGATCCCGCTGTACATCCTGACCCTGGGGCTGTTCCATGTCGTCGTCAACGCGCTGATGTTGTGGATCACCGCCCGGATCACCGAGCACACCACACATTGGGGTTTGCAGATCGATCATTTCTGGTGGACGGCGATCTGGGCCGCGATCGTGTTGTCCATCGTGAGCTGGGTGCTGTCGCTGATCATTCGGGACGTCAGCCGGCGCTAGCGGCCCTGCCACCGCGGCGGACGCTTCTCGGCAAAGGCCCGCGGCCCCTCCTTGGCGTCCTGGGTCTCGAAAATGCGGTCGCTGTGCCGGGTTTCGTTGTCGTACGCCGACGCGAGGTCGAGTGCCAGGCCCTCGACGGCCGACTGCTTGGTCGCGAACACCGCGAGCGGCGCGTTCGCCGCGATGCGCTCGGCGTAGTCGTACGCGGTATCCATCAGCCGTTCCGGCGGGACGACGCGGTTGATCAGCCCCATCGCCAGCGCGCGCTGCGCGTCCACCATGTCGGCGGTCAGCAGCAACTCCATCGCCAGCGGATAGGGCATCTGACGCGGCAACCGCACGGTGCTGCCGCCACCGGCGAAAAGGCCCCGCTTGGGTTCCATCACCGCGAATCGCGCGGCGGGCACGGCGACCCGGATGTCGGTGGAGCTCAACATTTCAAAGCCGCCCGCGACGCAAGTGCCGTTGACCGCGGCGATGATCGGCTTGTAGACGGGGAAGCGGTGCAGGACGGCGTGGATGGCGTCGTCCTTGTTCCACCCTTCGGGCTGCGGCAGGTCGCCGGTGAGTTCAGGGATGAACTTCTTGAGGTCGGCGCCGGTGCAAAAGTCTTGCGCCACACCGGTGATCACCGCCACCCAGGCGCTGGCGTCGTCGCGGAACGCCGCCCACGCGTGGGCCAGGTCGCGGAAGTGTTCCATGTCCAGCGAGTTGCGGGTTTCGGGACGGTTGATCGTGATGGTGACGATGTGGGCGTCCAACCTGTAGTCGATGCTCACAGCGCCTCCCGCTGACCGGCGAGGCGGACCACGTCGCGCGCGCAACCCCACGACAAGGTCACGCCGTTGCCGCCGTGGCCGTAGTTGTGGATGCACCGGGCACGTCCCAGCGCCTCGGCCTGCACCCGCACCGAGGGGCGGTCGGGACGCAGCCCGGTGATGATCTCCATCACCTCGGCTTCGGCGAGCCGTGGCTCGATCTGTCGGCAGCGGTGCAGGATTCGTTCGGTCACGTCGGGGTCCGGGGTGGTGTCCCTGCGGCCGGGGATGCTGATGCCGCCGCACACGACGCGCTGTGGGTGGGGGAAGTAGCAGGTCCATTCCGGCCCGCCGTTGATTTCCAGAAACAGTTGCCGCAGACCGGGATTGGTGAGTACGACGTGTTGGCCGAACAGCGGGCGCAGCGTGTCGTCGCCGGTCAGGGATCCGGCGGCCAGACCGGCGCAGTTGACTACGATCGGCGCGGCATCGGCGACCTCGGCCAGTGACCGCACCGGTTGCTCCTCGATTGCGCAGCCGGCCGCGGCGAGCCGCCGGGTGAGGTAGTCGAGATAGTGCGGCATGTCGATCATCGGCAACGTGGCGCGAAAGCCGTTGCCAAAGCCGCCCGGAAGGTCGGCGGAGTCGGCGGGGCGCAGGTCGGGGATCAACGCCGCGGCGGACGACATCGCCTCGGCCGCAGTCAGTTCACCGACCGCCATCGCGGGCGACAGTTGAACGCCCGAGTCGGCGTCGTCCGCGAGTTCGCGGAAGACCCGCAGGGAGTGCTCGGTCCAATCCAGCGTGTCGCTTGCGCGCTCCGCCGGCCGTGGCGGCAGCCATACCGCGCCCGCCACCTTCGAGGTCGTGTGCTGTGGCGTGGCGGCTGTCCAGACTCGCACCGACCAGCCGGCCTCGGCCAGGCACACGGCCGACGTCAGACCGCTGACACCGGCACCGACGACGACAGCTTGTTGCGCACTGGCCACGGCCCGTGAGGACCGTCAGTTGTGGGGCGCGGGCGAGGGCGGCTGTTGCCCGCCCTGGCCGCCGCCGAGCAGGCCGTTGAGGAGGCCGAGCGTGCTCTGCACTCCCGCCGGCGGTGTAGTCGGCGGCAGGGCGGCGTCCGGGGTCAGCTGCCACGGCTGACAACCCGACGTCTTGAACGCCTTGTCGGTCGGGTCGATCTGCACCACCTGAGGCTTCTTGCTCATCGAATTGTCGATGATGTTGCCGTCCGGATTGCTCATCCGCTTCCAGTAGCAGGTGCCGTTGTCGAGGGGCCCCCCGGAGCTGTAGATGCCCGGCACGATGTCGGACCCGACGTTGTAGATGCCGTCCTTGTCGATGCTCGTCTTCGGTTCCGGTGCCGGCGAGGCGGCCGGTGAGGCCCCAGCAGACGGCGAGGGAGAGGCGGCCGGTGAGGGCGCCGACGAGGCCGCGGGAGAGGGTGCCGGTGAGGCCGACGACGGTGGCGGTCCGGGTGCGGGTCCCGTCGGGTCCGGGTCGGCACCCGCGACGCCCACCGACACTGCCCAGCCCGCAATCATCAACCCCGCGACGGCCAACCGTCCGGCCGTAAATACGCCAGCCTCAAACCCCATAGCACGTCAGCGTACCGGGCTGAACAGCCAAATTCACGCAAAGCGGCATCCGCCGGCCGGCACCCCCGGATACGTAACCCATGGTCACGGCGCCCAACGAACCCTCAGGGGAGCCGCCGCACGCGGCCGGCGTAGCCGAGCGCGTGCTCGTACGTATCGAGGTTGTCTCGAGAAATCTTCGCGTGCACCGGGCGTTCGAGGAAGAACCGCAGCAGCGGGTTGTAGGCGTGATAGGTCTCGTGGAAGGTCAGCACCGTGGTGCCGTCGGGCTGCTCCTCAAGCCGGTGATAACCCTCGGCCCGCGACCACAGCGGCGCGCCGACGGCCACGTAGCGTGACAGCTTGTTGGTTTCGGCCTCGGTGACGGTCTCCCACGACCGCGCCCGGCCTCCAGACAGCAGGTACTTGGGCACCGGGTAGACGCAGGTGCGGACCAGGCCCTCGCCGGCCTCGTTGCCCTCGTTGAGGATCTCCATGCTGCCGGTGGGCCATTTGAGGACTCGGGGCCGCGGCGCGTTGGGCGGTGCGGGCGGATGCAGCACCCGCCACACCTTCGCCGGCGGTGCATCGACGTGGAATCGCACGGTGTAGGACTGCATCAGCCGTCTCCCCAGCTATCCCAGAACGTCACGGTTTCCGCGGGCGGGCGCGTGGCCGGCCGGAAGTCGGTGCCGATCGTGTAGGCCACCGGGAACAGCGCGGCCTGCGTCACCGTGTCCGGGATACCGAGCAATTGGGCCACTTCCCGTTCCTTGGCCAGATGCATCGTCGTCCACACCGATCCCAGCCCCCGCGACCGCAGGGCGAGCAGGAAACTCCAGCCGGCCGGGATGATCGACGCCCAGGCCGACGCGGCGGTCAGCAGAGTCGAATTGTCGATGCGGTTCGCCAGGCACGGGATCACGTGCACGGGGACCTTACCCAGCGTGTCGGTCAGGGCCAGCGCGCCGGCGTACACGCGCTGGGTCTGCGGATCGGACGCCTGCTTGGTCGCGTAAGCAAGGTATTCGGCGCCGATGCTGCGATAGATCTCGCCGATAGCGGCGCGCTTGTCGGCGTCGGTGATCACCAGCCAGCGCCAGTCCTGCGCGTTGCTCGCCGTGGGCGCCTGCATCGCCAGCCGAATGCACTCGAGGATCACCTCGCGGCCGACCGGCCGGTCCAAGTCGAGGCGCTTTCGCACCGACCGCGTCGTCGTCAGTAATTCGTCGACGGTCGCCAGGTCCATTCGGTTCCTTACTAGAGATCGATTGCGCAGGACTGGTCGACGCCCAGCACGGTCAACGAGCGTCCCAGGCCCAGAAATACCGCGACGCAGAGGGTGAGATCGAGGATCTCGGGGTCGGAGAACGACTCGCGCAGCCGCCCGAAGAAGGCGTCGTCCAGCGAGGCATGGTCGGTGGCGAAGCGCTCGGCGTACTCGATGGCAAGCCGTTGGCGGGGCGTGTAACCCGGGTAGCTGGCGTACGCCGCGACGTTGTCGTAAAGCTCCGGCGCCACGCCGGCGTCCAGCACCGACTGGGCCCGAAAGCCCGAGCAGGCGACGCAGTCGTTGATCTGGGCGATGCGCATCCTGGCCAGCTCGCGCTCATCGGCCGGCAGAACGCTCTGCTGGTATGCGCCGCGGATCATCCGCTCGACCATGTCGCCGAGTTGCGGCCGCAGCGTCCAGATCATGGCGGCTTCGCCGCCGGGGCCATCCGGCACGTTGAGACGGGCCATCGGCGACTCCTGCCCGGTGAGTTAATTACTGAGTCGAGCAAACCAGTTCGCAACTCGGCTGTCCAGGGCGCGATCGCAGACCTGTAGACCCGGGAACGCGTTCGGGGTTACCGTCTCGACGTGCTGTTCATGCACGAGGTGCACAAGGTGCGCGGCCGCTGCGAAGACGATTTCGAGGCCGCGTTCCGGCAGGGCTGGATGCCCATGCTCGCCGCCGGTGACGACGCCCGGTTGCTCTGGTATGCCGACCACGCCCAGGGCAGCGGACCGTCCTACACCGTCGTGACCGTCACCGCCGTTCGGGACGGGCCGGCGTGGGAGCGCCTTGCGCTCCGGGTGCAACAGGGTGATCTGCAGGCGTGGATGCGCGAGCTGGACGACCTGCGCTACGACGTCGAGGCCAAACTGCTGGCGCCACTGCAGTGGTCGCCACTGCAGGAAATCACGTCGCAGGAGGTGCCGGTCGACGGCCGGGAGCACGAACTCACCCTCTACATGGAAGACACCATGTGGCCCTATCCGGACAAGTTCGAGGAATACATCGCTCGCAGCGGCGACGTGTATGCCCAGAACCTCCAGCGGCCATCGTCAATGCTGGTGATCCAGGCGGCTTTTCAGCCCGCGCTGGGCAGCCACCTGCACCGGGAGGTCGTCCTGATGCAGCGCATTCAGCGGCCCGACCAGCTGCTCGGGCTGCTCCAGACCCGGATTCCAGCCGAATACCGCGCCCCGGGCACCTGGATGCACGACGCCCTCGACCTGCGCGACCAATGGACCAGCCGGCTGCTGCGCACCTCCGCATGGTCACCCTTCTACTGAGCCGCACACGATGACTATCGCAACGATGCTCGAGGCCGCCGCCAATGGCGATCCCGCCCGCGTTGCGCTCATCGTCGATGGGCATTCGATCGGCTACGGCGAGCTGGCGACCACCGTGGACTGGTGCGCCGCCGGCCTGGCCGAACGCGGTGTAGCCGCCGGCCAACGCGTCGCCGTCGTCGACGGCGGAAGTGTGCTCTCGATCGCGACGGTGTTGGGGGCGGCCCGCATCGGTGCCGCGGCAGCGCTGATGAACCCTGCGCTGACCCCGTCCGAACTCCACAGGCTTTTGACGAGCGCGGGCTGTGCCGAGGTGGCCGTGGCGGGGGAGCCGTACGCCGAGCGGCTCCGCGAGGCCGGTGCGCCGGCGGTGGTCACGGGGAGCGATCTGCTGGAGGGCCCCGGCGGGTTGGCGCCGCCGGCCGGCGACGACGCTGGCCGCGACGCCTTGGTCTTGTTCACCAGCGGGACGACGGGACTCCCGAAGGCCGTCGGCATCAGCGGCCGGCAGCTGACAAAGCGGATCAAGGGGATGGCGGCACCGTTCCGGGCCGACGCCAGACCCTCGGTGGGGATGATGTGCGTCCCGTTCTTCCATGTCGGGGGCGCGCTGGGCACGCTCGGCAGTTTGTACTCGGGCAACACGTCGGTGGTACAGCAGCGATTTGACGCGGGCGAGTGGTTGCGCCTGGTGTCCGAGCATCGGGTGAGCACCACGTTCCTGGTTCCCGCGATGCTGCAGCGCATCCTCGACCATCCCGACTTCGCCGCCGCCGACTTGTCGTCTCTGGTCGCCGTCGCCTACGGCGCCGCTGCCGCACCCATCAGTTTGGTGCGCCGGGCGATGGACGCCCTCCCACATGTGGCGTTCGCCAACGTATTCGGGCAGACGGAGACCCTCGGCGCCTACACGACGCTGCTGCCCGCCGATCACCGCGATCCGGCCCACGCGGGATCGGTCGGCCGGCCGCTGCCCGGTGTCGACGTGCGAGTGGTGGACCCCGAGACGGGAGAGGACGTCGAGCCGGGAACGGTCGGCGAGTTGTGGGTGAACACCGCCCAGAACGTCACCGAAGGTTGGCTGCGCACCGGTGACCTCGCCCGCCAAGACCCCGACGGCTACCTCTTCCCGAGCGGACGGCTCAGCGACACCATCAACCGTGGCGGCGAGAAGTTCGGGCCGATCGAGGTGGAGGAAGCGCTTCGTTCGCACCCGTCGGTGCGCGACGTCGCGGTCGCCGGAATCCCCGACGAGGAGCTCGGCCAGCGAGTGGGGGCGGCCGTGATGGCGTGCGCGCCAGTGACTCTCGAACAGCTGCGAACACACTGTCGCGAGTTGATCGCCTACTTCAAGCTGCCCGAGCGGCTGGCGATCGTCGAGCACATCCCCTACAGCTCGACCGGCAAGGTGAACCGCCGCGAGCTCGCCGCGCTGATCGCCGAAGACGCTTGACGGCAAGGAGTTCCGATGCTGTTCCTACACGAGACCCACAAAGTGGTCGGCGCGCGGCAGGACGAATTCGAGGCCGCTTACCGCGAGGGCTGGATGCCGATGCTCGCCGCCGGTGACGACGCCCGGCTGCTCTGGTACACCAATCACGCCCACGGTTCGGGGCTGTCCTACAACGTGGTCACCATCACCGGCATCGTCGACGGTGCGGCCTGGGAAAGGCTGGCTCGCCGAGCCCAACGCGGCGACCTCCAGCCGTGGATGCGTGAAATGGACAACCTGCGCCACGAGGTGACGGGCAAGCTGCTGTTGCCGGTCGCCTGGTCACCGCTGCAGACCGTCGACCTGGCGACGGTGCCCACCGACGGTGCGACCCACCCCCTGAGCCTGTTCATGGAAGACACCGGCTGGCCCGACGCCGCGCTCGATGACTACATCCGGATGTGGGACGAGATCTATTACCGGCTGCTGTCCAAAGCCCCAAAAGAGATGCGGATCCTCGATATTCAAGCGTGCTTTCAGGTCGCCCACGGTAGTCACCGCCGACGAGAAGCGATGCTGTGGCAGAAGATTGAAAACTTCAACAACTATGCAGCGCTCGTCCACCTGCTGACAACCGAGACTGCCCCAGAGCACCGGAAGCCCGGCAGCTATATGGTCGAGGCGCTGAAATACCGCGACCAGTGGGAAAGCCGCCTGCTGCGCACATCCGACTGGTCACCCCTGTACTGAATCCTTATTGAGGATTCGCGCCGCGTCGCGGACCATGTCGTGCACGATGTCAGCGGCCGGCCGGACATCGTTAATGAGTCCCACGCCCTCACCGACGAGTACGGCGGCTGTGTCGAAATCCTCAGCAACGAAAGCCTTTTCGTAGTCGGCCACGGCTTCGGGCAGCTCCACCGCCAGCTGGTCCTCGTTGCCATGCCACCTGTCGAGAAAGGCGTTGCCCAGCGCTCGGGCGTTGTATCCGGCCGGCCAATCCAGCCGCCGCACAAGGTCGTAGGCGCGCGTGCGAACGGTGTCGTCGCCGGTGGCCGAGAGCGCCCGCTCGTGCGCGCGGGGGGACACCAACGCCTCCGGGGACGCCCAGAACCTGGTGCCCACGAGCGCGCCGTCCGCGCCGAGCGCCAGCGCGGCGGCCAGGCCGCGCCCGTCGGTCACCCCGCCCGCGGCCAGCACGAGCGTGTCCGGTGCGCGGGCGGCGGCGAGGTCGACGACGTCGGGCACCAGCGTGAAGGTGGACCGGACGGTCATGCCGTGGCCGCCGGCCTCCCCGCCCTGCGCCACCACCACGTCGGCGCCGGCGTCCAGGGCCTGGCGCGCGTGGTCGAGCGTCTGCGCCTGCGCGATGAGGGGAACACCGGCGGCGCGGATGCGGTCGGCGAACGGCTGCAGGTCACCGAAGGACAGCATGATCGCGGCGGGCCGCCGGGCCAGGGCCTCGTCGAGCAGCTCGGGTTGGCGGGCCAGGCTCCAGGTGATGAACCCGCAGCCCACGTCAGCCCCGTCGGCTCGGTCGAATTCGCGCCGCAGCCATTCCGCGTCGCCGTAGCCGCCGCCGATGAGGCCCAGGCCACCGGCCGACGTCACCGCCGCCGCCAGCCGGCCACCGGAGATCATCGCCATCGGGGCTAGCACGATGGGGTGTTGGATGCCGAAGAACTCCGTGAGCCGGGTGTCGAGACTCATGTCAGCTCGCCGGTGAGAAACTGTGCCCGGCCATGGCCGAAAGACCAATCCTCGTCGCCATTTTCGGTGATCGAGACGATCAGGTCGGCCGGGTCGAGGCCGCACCGCTCGGCCAGGTTGGTCGCCAGCAGCTCGTAGAATTTCTCCTTCATCGCCCGCGTGCGCCGCCGGCTCACCACGTTGACGATCACCTGGTGCGACGAGCGGCTGATGCCGAGACCGGTATCCCAAGCGACGATTTCGTGGGCGGGATGGTTGCGCACCACCTGATAGCGGTCGCGCGGCGGCACCCCGAACGCTTCGACGACGGACTCGTGAACCGCGTCGAGCAAGGCCCCGACCTCCGACGGCGTGCGGCCCTCGATGAGGTCGATGTAAAGCAGTGGCATTTCGTCTCCTCTGTCTATGTCCTTGGCTATGACGTTAGGTCCGTCGAGATGGCCTGTGAAATGCCTGCTGTAATCGATCTATGCTTGTCAGGCATGGGCGCATTGGCGAGCGGTCGGATTGAGTTGCGCCACCTCCGGGCGTTCGAGGCGGTGGCGCGACTGCAGTCGTTCACGCGGGCCGCCGACGAACTTCGCATCACCCAACCGGCGCTCAGCCGCACCATTCGCCAACTGGAAGATGCGCTCGGCGTGACGCTGGTGGACCGCACCTCGCGGCACGTCGAGACCACCCAGGCCGGACGGACTTTCCTCGACCACGTCGAACGGGTCCTCGCCGAGCTCGAGCGGGCGTTCGGCGCCGTACGCCGGCAGGCGAGCATCGGCCTCGGATTCAGCTGGCTGCTGCCCGACCCGTGGGCGCAGGACACCGTCGCCCGCTTCGAGCGGGCCACCGGGACCACGGTCAGGCTGGTCCGCACCGACGATGCGCTGAGCGCCGTCCAGCAGGGCAGGGTCGACGTCGCCGTCGTCCGCGGTCAGGTGACGGCTACCCAGGTGCGGGTGGTGCACCTGTTCGACGAGTCCCGTGTGGCCGTGTGTTCGGTCCACTCGCAGCTGGCGACCAGATCGGAGCTGGACTGGGCCGAGGTCCCGCAGTGGCCGCTGGTCGTCAACACCGCCAGCGGGACCACCGGGCCATGGTCGTGGCCGGCGGGCGAGGGACCGAAAACGGTCGTTGAGACAACCAATTTCGACGAGTGGCTCGAATCCGTCGCGGCCGATCGCGGGATCGGTGTGATCCCCGACGTCGCGGTACGGCGCAACATCCACCCCGGCGTCCGGTTCGTCGCGCTGCGCGGAGCCCCCACGAGCCCGGTCTCGATAGCGTTCCTGCCGCGCGCCCGCAACGCCGTGCTGCGCCGCTTCGTCGAGGCGGCCGTCCAGAGCGCGCAGAACGTCTGAATGTGAGCTCAGCGCGGGAAGCCCAACGGATCAGGCGAGCGGCGCAAAACCCGAGCGCAGCAGCTCCAGGCTGGACACGACGAGTTCGCCGAGGTCGCCCCTGCAGCCGTTGCGGCCCCAATTCTCCACTGCCACAACAAGCGCAGCGGCCAGGGCGGAACCGGTCACCTCGGCGAGCAGATCGACGTTCGCCACGCCCGGGTTTCGATCCCTGACGAAATCGGTCAGCACCCGGGCGAACGACGACTGCACGACGCGCAGATGGCTCGCGATGCGCTCCGCGCTGATCAACTCCGCGCGGGCCGTCGCGGCCTGGCGGACCACTTCGAGGTCGTGCGGGAAGGCCGCGACGCTCGCCAGCACCGCATCGAACAGCGACTCGGACGCGGGACGGTCGGCGAGCGCCTCGGCCAGCCATGCCAGCTGCGTCTCGTAATCCTGGAAGAGCACCGCCTCCTTGGTGGGGAAGTGGCGAAAGAAAGTCCGTTCGGTTACGCCGGCCTCCCGGGCCAGTTCGGTCACGGTTACGTTGGTAAACCCTTTGCGTGCAAAGCTTTTCAATGCCGCTTGGCGCAGCGCCTCGTGCGTCGATCGTCGGCGTAGCTCATGACGGTTCGTCGGCGCGTTCATCCCCCCGGAATGGTATCCCAGCCGGCCGAAATTTGTCAGAACTGACATCTTCCTATCATGTCAGTACTGACATATCCTTGTCACGCGCCAATGAGGGAGGACGCCATGTCGGACTACGACGCGATCGTCGTGGGAGCGGGCCACAACGGACTTACCGCGGCCGCGGTACTGCAGCGTGCGGGCCTGCGGACGCTGTGCCTGGAAGGCAACACCTATGCGGGAGGCATGGCGGCGACCGTCGAACTGATCGACGGCTTCCGGTACGAGATTGCCGGCTCCGTCCAATTCCCGACGGCGAGCCAGATCACCAAGGATCTCGGGCTGGACACCCTGCCCACGGTGGAGCCGGAGGTGATGTCGACCAACATCGGCGATCACGGCGAGGAGCCGATGATCTTCTACCGCGACCCGATGCAACTGATGACGCACCTGGGCTCCAAGCACGGCATCGAGGCCGTCACCGGCATGGCCGAACTGATCGGCTGGAGCCAGGGACCCGCAAAGGCACTGGGCCGCTTCGACGTTCGCACGCCACCCAAAACCCTCGACGAGATGTACGCGTGCGCGGCAAACGACGCGGAACGACGCGCGATTCACGAGATGTTGTTCGGGTCGGCGATGGACGTCATCGACCGCTACCTGCCCGACAAAGACAAGCACGCGGTCATGCGGGGGATGCTCGCGTTCCTGGCCGTCAACTCCACCTACCGCGGCCCCTACACGCCGGGCAGTGCCACCTGCCTGGCATTCGCTCTGGCGGTGCCGGACGACAGCACGGCGATGATGACCAAACTCAAGGGCGGCATCGGTGCGCTCACCGAACACCTGCGTGAGCTCTTCGTCTCCCACGGCGGTGAAATCCGCTTCCGCAGCAAGGTGGAGGAAATCCTCGTCGACCACGGCGCCGTGACCGGGGTGCGGTTGCGCGACGGCTCGACGATCACCGCGCCGATCGTGGTCTCCAACCTCGCGCCGGACGTCACGCTCACCGAGCTGATCGCCCCCGAACACGTGCCGGGGGAGCTGATCTCACGTCTTTCCGGCCGAGACCACCGCGCGTCGTTCGTGCAGATCCACTTCGCCCTCGACGGGCTGCCCGAATTCGCCCCGCCCTATGAGTTTTTGAACGAGGAAGGCATGCAGCAGTCGGTCGGGATTTTCGGGGCGCCGGAGGAACAACAGCTGAACTGGGAGAACTGCCGTCGGGGTGTGGTGCCGGACAACCCGTCGATGGGGATGCAGATTCCGTCCGTGCACGATCCGGGCATGGCGCCGCCCGGTAAGCACGCCGCGAGCGCCTACGCGTACGCCTTCCCGGTCGAAGTCGACCGCCAGGACCATGGACAACTCAAAAATGTTATGGCACAGCGTGTTATCGACAAGATCACCCGGTTGGCCCCGAATTTCAAGGACATCGTGATCCGCCACATCACGTTTGCGCCCTACCACATGAACACGATGTTCGGGGCGCCCGCGGGCGACTTCTGCCACGGGCTGCTGCATCCGGACTTGATGGGCCCGAACAGGCCCGGCCCCAAGGGATTCCTCGACTTTCCGATTCCCATCGAAGGGCTCTACCTCGGCGGTGCGGGATGCCACGGCGGGCCCGGCATCACGTTCACACCCGGCTATAACGCCGGCTATCAGGCCCTCGACGATATGGCCTGAGGGCGGCCTCAGCCTCCGAAGGTCCCCGTCAGCCGCGCCTGCGCGGTCGCGGCGCCGCCAATCGCCTGCGCCGCCTGGACACCGGCGAGCCCGTCGGGCAGCTGATAGTCGTTGGGAAGCTGGTAGAGGGTGAACCGGTAATGGTGCGTGCCGGTTCCCGCCGGCGGGCAGGGGCCTTTGTACGCGGGCTCGCCGGCGGTATTCGGCAGGGTGGTCGCGCCGGCCGGCGTCTGACCGTCGGCGGTGCTGCCGGAACCGGGGCCGATTCCGACCACCACCCAGTGCACATAGAGGCCGTTGACGGCGTCCGGGTCGTCGACCACGAGTGCGGCCCCCAACGGGGCCGACCACGTCAGCGGCGGGGCCATGTTCGCCCCCTTGCACGTGTACTGCACGGGGATCGGCGCACCGTCGCGGAACGCCGGACTGCTGATGGTCAACGGTCCGTCGGCGGGGGCGGCCGGGACGGTGCGCCCAAGGGTCGTGACCTTCGGCGTCGACGGCGCTGTCATACGCGTGTCACCGTGGCCGCCGCAGCCGGCCACCGCGCCGAGGACCGCCAACGCACCGGCGAGAGATGCGACCCGTCGAAAGTTGCTCACGGGTTTCGGTTTCATATGAACAGTGTCGCTCGCGCGGCGCCCATCCGGAAGCGCCCGATTCGGCGGCCTGGGTGCCGCTACTTGCCGCCCTTGCGCTCCAGTACCCGTTTACGCAATCCCTTGGTGGCCGTGTCCATCAGGCTCTTGGACCCACGCTTGATCAAAAACCCGGGCACCGGCATCAACAGGTCCACGGTGAGATCGAAGTTCACCCGGGTGGAGTCTCCGTCGGGCGTCAGCGTGTAGCGACCGTCTTGCGCGCGTTGCTGTTTGGCGCTGACCAGAGTCCAGCTGACGCCGTCGTCGTGAACGGTGTACGCCAACTCCTGCTCGTCGCTGACACCGACAAGTTTGACCACTTGCTTCGATCTGGTGGGGTGGCCCTGATCGTCCCGCTCGAGAACCTCCACCTTCTGATGAACCGAGGACCACTCGGGCAGCGATTCGATGTCGAACAGCACATCCATTATCTGATCCGGTGTCGCCTCGATGACGACCTCGCGGGATTCGGTGACAGCCATGGGAGATAGATAACCACTGCAGCGCCGCTAAAAACTCACGGCACCAGGACTACCTTGCCGACATTCTCCCGGGCCGCCAGGATGCGGTGCGCCTCCGGTGCGTCGGCGAACGGCACCGCCGCATGGACGACGGGAGCGATCGTTCCGTCCGCGAGCGCCTGGGCCAGCGGAGTGATCCACGGCTCGAGCGTGCCGCGGTCATCCCACAGCCGCAGCATGTTGAGGCCGATCACCGCCTTGGACTCCGAGAGTTGGTCGATCAGGTTGAACCCGCGCAGCATCGCCAACGCGTGCGGGGCGGCCGCCCGCAGCGAGCGCTTCTCACCATGCTGCAGGTTCGACACCCCGTACCCGACCAGCCGTCCACCCGGCCGCAACAGCGCGTAGGACCGCCGCAGCGACGTGCCACCCAGCGCGTCGAGCACCACGTCGTACGGATCCAGGCCACGCCACCAACCGTCACGGCGGTAGTCGATCGCCCGGTCCACCCCCAGTTCGGCCAGCTTCTCGTGTTTCGCCGGCGACGCGGTGCCATGCACCTCGGCCCCGGCGGCCTTCGCGAACTGGATGGCCGCGATACCGACCCCGCCGGCCGCGGCGTGCACCAACACCCTTTCCCCGGTGCGCAGCGACCCGTACCCGTGCAGCGCGGCCCACGCGGTGGCGTAATTGACCGGAACGGCGGCGCCCTCTTCGAAGCTCATTGCGGCCGGCAGCGGCACTGAGTCGCTCGCGGCCACGTTGACGATCTCGGCATAGCCGCCGAAGCGGGTACCCGCCAGCACCCGCTCGCCGACGCGGCCGCGATCGACACCGTCGCCGACGGCCTCGACGGTCCCGGCGACTTCGTAGCCGACGACCGCCGGGAGCTTCGGCGCATCCGGATACATGCCGACGCGGGCGAGGTGATCGGCGAAGTTCACGCCCGCCGCGCGCACCGCCACCCGCAGCTGCCCCGGACCCGGCGGCGGGGGATCGGGCCGCTGCTGGACCCGCAGGACCGACGGACCGCCACGCTTGGTGATGACGACTGCGCGCATCTAGAGATTCCTCCCCGGCCGCTCAGGCCCGGTTGACGCTACCTTGCTCGTGTGCATCTCGCTTGGGAACGGTTGACCGCCAGCGTGCATCGCTGCCGGCTGCCGTTCTGCGATGTCACGGTCGGACTCGTGTGGGGCCGCACCGGGGTACTGCTGGTCGACACCGGCACGACGCTCGCCGAGGCGGCCGCAATCGACGCAGGCGTGCGACGGCTCGCCGGCCGCCCGGTCAGCGCTATCGTCCTGACCCACAAGCACTTTGACCACGTTCTGGGTTCTTCGGCGTTTGCGGACGCGAACATCTACTGCGCGCCCGAGGTGGTCGAATGCCTGTCCTCGGGGACCGACCGGATGCGCGACGACGCGTTGCACCACGGCGCCGACCCCGCGGAGATAGACCAAGCGATCGCCGCCTTGCGACCCCCGCGGCGCGGAGTCTTCGACGCCACCATCGACCTCGGCGACCGCACCGTGACGATCGCCCACCTGGGACGTGGCCACACCACCTCGGATCTGGTGGTGGTCGCCCCCGGGAGGGCCGACGACCCGGTCGTCGTGTTCACCGGCGACCTTGTCGAGGAGTCCGCCGATCCCGCGATCGACGCCGACTCGGACGTGGCCGCCTGGCCGGCCACCCTCGAGCGGCTGCTCGCGGTCGGCGGGGCGGACGCGGTCTACGTGCCGGGCCACGGGAGGGTCGTCAACGCGGAGTTCGTCCGTCGCCAGCGGGAGTGGTTGGCCGGGCGCGCGCCCGGCGGTCCCGGCTGAGCCGGATCTTGCGCGCGAAAAGTGTTGCGCCGCAAGCGGTGCACACCGAGACCGCCCGCCTGGTGGCCCGCGGCCGTGCCGCGCCGTCGCCGGGTTGCGGATACAGGCGTCCGGCAACAGTTTTGGCATGGGTCTTTCGGCCCCTGATTGAAAGGTCATCTCCGGGGATAGACTCCGTCCAGGGGAATCGTGCCGAAGAGGAGCGTAGGGCCATGGCCATCATTGACTCGGACACCGAAGTCCGGACATCGTTCGAAGACGACATCGCCGCCACGCAGCGGTACATGGACGACCCACGCTTCGCCGGCATCACGCGCCTCTACACGGCCCGCCAGGTGGTCGAGCAGCGCGGCACCATCCCGACCGACTACCCGGTGGCACGGAACGCGGCCGCCGCCTTCTACGACCGGCTGCGCGAGCTGTTCGCCGCGAAGAAGAGCATTACGACATTCGGCCCCTACTCGCCCGGCCAGGCGGTGGCCATGAAGCGGATGGGCATCGAGGGCATCTACCTCGGCGGCTGGGCAACCTCGGCCAAGGGATCCACCACCGAAGACCCCGGTCCCGACCTCGCCAGCTATCCCCTCAGCCAGGTGCCCGACGACGCGGCGGTGCTGGTGCGCGCCCTGCTCACCGCCGACCGCAACCAGCAATACCAGCGCCTGAACATGACCGAACGACAGCGCGCCACCACACCCGCGTACGACTACCGGCCGTTCATCATCGCCGACGCAGACACCGGCCACGGCGGTGACCCGCACGTGCGCAACCTGATCCGCCGCTTCGTCGAGGTCGGCGTGGCCGGTTACCACATCGAAGACCAGCGCCCGGGCACCAAGAAATGCGGCCACCAGGGCGGCAAGGTGCTGGTGCCGTCGGACGAACAGATCAAGCGGCTCAACGCGGCCCGGTTCCAACTCGACGTCATGAAGGTGCCCGGCATCATCGTCGCCCGCACCGACGCCGAGGCGGCCAACCTCATCGACAGCCGCGCCGACGAGCGCGACCAGCCGTTCCTGCTCGGCGCGACCAACCTCAACATCCCTTCGTACAAGGCATGTTTCCTGGCGCTGGTCCGGCGCTTCTACGAGCTCGGGGTCAAGGAACTCAACGGCCACCTGCTCTACGCCCTCGCCGACTCCGAGTACGCCGCCGCCAGCGCCTGGCTCGAGCGCCAGGGCATCCAGGGCTTGATCTCCGAGGCCGTGAACGCCCTGCGGGAGGACGGACACGGCTCGATCGATGACCTCTTCGACCAGGTCGAGTCGCGATTCGTGGCGGCGTGGGAGGACGACGCCGGGCTGATGACCTACAGCGAGGCCGTCGCGGAGGTGCTCTCGTTCGGCGAGACCGAAGACGAGTCGCCGAGCATGACCCCCGACGAGTGGCGCGAGTTCGCCGCGCGCGCATCGCTTTACGCCGCGCGGGAGAAGGCGAAGGAACTGGGCGTCGATCCGCCATGGGAGCCGGAGTTGTCGAAGACGCCGGAGGGCTACTACCAGATCCGCGGCGGCATTCCGTACGCCATCGCCAAGTCGCTCGCGGCCGCGCCGTTCGCCGACATCCTCTGGATGGAGACGAAGACCGCCGATCTCGCCGACGCCCGTCAGTTCGCCGACGCCATCCACGCCGAATTCCCGGAGCAGATGCTGGCCTACAACCTCTCGCCGTCCTTCAACTGGGACACCACCGGGATGACCGACGAGGAGATGAAGCGCTTCCCCGAGGAGCTCGGCAAGATGGGCTTCGTCTTCAACTTCATCACCTACGGCGGCCACCAGATCGACGGTGTCGCCGCCGAGGAGTTCGCCACGTCGCTGCAGCAGGACGGCATGCTGGCGCTGGCTCGGCTGCAGCGGAAGATGCGCCTGGTCGAGTCGCCTTACCGGACCCCGCAGACCCTGGTCGGCGGACCACGCAGCGACGCGGCGCTGCAGGCATCGTCCGGGCGTACGGCGACCACCAAGGCGATGGGCAAGGGCTCGACCCAGCATCAGCACCTCGCGCAGACCGAGGTGCCCAAGAAGCTGCTGGAGGAGTGGCTGGCGCTGTGGAGCGAGAACTACCAGCTCGGCGAAAAGCTGCGGGTGACCCTGCGGCCCCGCCGCGCCGGTTCGGACGTTCTCGAGCTCGGCATCTACGGCAACGGGAACGAGCAGCTGGCCAATGTCGTCGTCGATCCCATCAAGGACCGGCACGGCCGCAGCATCCTGCAGGTGCGTGACCAGAACACCTTCGCCGAGAAGCTGCGCCAGAAGCGCCTGATGACGCTGATTCACCTCTGGCTGGTGCACCGGTTCAAGGCCGACGCGGTTTACTACGTGACGCCGACCGAGGACAACCTCTATCAGACCGAGAAGATGAAGTCCCACGGGATCTTCAGCGAGGTCTACCAGGAGGTCGGCGAGATCATCGTCGCCGAGGTGAACAAGCCGCGCATCGCCGAGCTGCTGACTCCCGACCGGGTGGCGCTGCGCAAGTTGATCACGAAGGAAGCCTAGGGAGCGGACGCCGTTCGCTCAGGTGGGCGCAGGTCTGACTGCGGCTGCTGATGCGGCTCACGGCGGCGTGTCACGACGCGAATGCGGTATCCAATTTACGAATAAGAAAATTTCTTATTACTGATGCAGCAAATTCCCGCATAGCAACAGTTGTCCGAGGATACGATTTGGCTCGCCGATGGCCCATTAGCCCGAGATGGGCCATCGGCTCCCACGCACTCGCTTCCGTTGCGATTTTCGCCTGGCGCCAGCCGCGCCCGCCGCTTGTACCGATGGCCCATCCCGGTGGATGGGCCATCGCCGTTTCCGGGCAGAAGTCCCGCATCGAATCCCGTTTGCACGGGCGCGTGCCGGGGTAAGGAGAAATGGACCAGTTGCCGTGGCGCAAGTGGGGATTGGGGACTTCGATGAGATCTGCAGCCAGGACTTCGGTCGCGCTCTTCGGCGGTGCGGCCATGCTCGTGTTCGCGGTCGGGTGCGGCGGCGGCAATAAAGGGCCGAGCAGCAGCAGCACCACCCCGACGACCACGCCGTCGTCCAGCGTGGCTCCGTCCACACCTGGCGGCGGCGGCACCGCTCCGGGCGGCCCCACAGGCGGTGGCGGCCCCGGCGGTGGTGGCGGCGGCGTCCCCGGCGGGCCGACCGGTGGCGGTGGCCCGGGCGGCGGAGGCGGCGGCGTCCCCGGCGGCCCCACGGGTGGCGGCGGCCCCGGCGGCGGAGGCGGCAGCATCCCCGGCGTCGGGGGTGGCGGCGGCGGCCCGGGCGGCGGCGGCGGATGCGTCGGCAACGTCTGCGGCGGCTACTGACATCCACGCGCTGAGCCCGCCGTAACGCACCGCGACAGAGACTTGCTCCCGTAGTCGGCGGGGCCGGGATCACCTGGCCCCGCCGGCTGAAAACCGATGATCGCCGGGGGTTCTTCCGTGACGGCCTAGGCCGAACACCGCATTCGAGTTATGGTTCAGGCCAATCGGATGCAAGGGAGCCTCGATGGCGAAGCTCAGGTTTGGATACTTCATCGCCCCGTTCCATCGGGCGGGCACCAATCCCACGCTTGCGTTGCAGCGCGACCTGCAGTTCATCGAGCACCTCGACGCACTCGGCTTCGACGAAGTGTGGATGGGCGAACACCACTCGGCCGGCAGCGAGATCATCAGCTCGCCCGAGGTCTTCATCGCCGCCGCGGCCGAGCGCGCCAAACGCATCCGCTTTGGCACCGGGGTCATTTCGCTCTCGTACCACAACCCGCTGTGGGTCGCCGACCGGCTGATGCTGCTGGATCACCTCACCCATGGCCGCATCATCGGCGGTGTGGGGCCGGGCTCCCTGCCCAGCGACTCGTCCATGATCGGGCTCACGCCCACCGACACCCGCGAACTGCTCGAAACGAATCTCGACATCGTCGTGCGGCTGCTGGCGGGGGAGACCGTCAGCGCCAAGACGGCAACGCACCAGCTGTTCGACGCCAAGCTGCAGCTCGCCCCCTATTCCGACGGCGGGATTCCGCTGTCGGTTGCCGCGGTCGCGTCACCGACGGGCGCGCGGCTGGCCGGCAAGCATGGCATCGGCCTGCTGTCCATCGGCGCGACGCTGACCGTCGAGGGTTTCAACGCGCTTTCGTATCACTGGGGCATCGTCGAGGAGCGCGCGGCGGCCTTCGGCACGCAGGTCGACCGCAAGAACTGGAGCCTGGTCGGCCTTTTCCACCTTGCCGAAACGGAAAAGCAGGCCCGGGAAGAGGTCAAGTTCGGCATCGAGCCGTGGTTCCGCTACTTCCAGAAGGTGGCCGCCTTCCCGCAGATGACGATGCCCGGCGAACAGCTGGACGAGATGATCGACGTCATCAACGAAAACGGGGCGGGCGTGATCGGCACGCCCGATCGGGCGCGCGAGCAGGTTCAGCGGCTGTGGGATCAATCCGGCGGGTTCGGCTGCATGCTGCAGATGGGCCACGAGTGGGCCAACCCGGCCGCCACCAAACGGTCCGCCGAATTGTTTGCCGCCGAAGTCATGCCGCATTTCCAGGGCCAGGCGCAGCCGACGCTGGACGCCGCCGCGCGCGCCGGGCAGGCCCGGGATAGCTTGGCGCAGTCGCAGTTGGACGCGGTCGCGCACATGACGAAGAAATATCAGGACGAGGTCGACGCGAAGTAGCGGCGCGGCCGCCTCCCGCGGCCGTCATGCGCCCGGTGCTACCGCCCGGCGTTCGATTCCCGCTCGGCAGCCTTCACCAGCCGGCCGGCGAAGAACCTGACCGCTCCGCCCATGGCTGCCCGTATCACCGGACCCGTCCCGCGCACCCCCTCGGTGAACGAGCCGGTCCAGCGGATGTCGGTTCCGCCCGCGGGGTTAGGCGTGAAGACCACCTCGCCCGAGTAATCCTTGGCCGGAGTCGGGGGGCCGACGAGCTTGTAGGCATGCCGGCGGTCCTGCTCGTACTCGACGGTCTCCTCCTGCACCAGCACGGGCCACATCCCCACCTTGCGGACGGCCCCGATTCCGCCGGGCGCGGGATCGCCCTGCCGGGCCCAGCTCGAGTGAACGACGATGGGCTTGGCCCACTTCGACCAGTTGGCGCCGTCAGTCACGAGCCGGAACAGCGTCGCGGCGGGCGCGGTGCTCGTGCGGTTGATCTCGAATGAAAACGTCCTGCCTGACATGGCCAACTCCCGGTGCAATAATCGACGACCCTGCATGCCGCTCGCGCGTAGGCTACCGCCCACGCCGTGGGCACCGCGACGAGGGCGCACAACTGTCGCCGACGCGCCGGCGCCGACTGGCGAATTCGATTCCCACCGAAGGTCCTTCGCGCGTGGCATGCCGACAATCACGTTCGCGGCACGGCGGTTGCCGCATCCCCTTGCCTACAGTAGGGGCCATGGAGTTCGGTTCCCGGCAGCACGCCAAGGCCATCCCCGGCCTGCTCGATATCGAGGACTGCCTGGATGCCGCGGGCAACATCCTGGTGCCGCCGGACGTCACGCTGATCTCGCTCGTCGACCGCAACATCGCCAACGTCGGTGACGCCGTGGCGTACCGATTCCTGGATTACAACCGTTCGGCCGACGGGCATGTCGACGAGGTGACGTGGAACCAGTTCGGTGTCCGGCTGGAGGCCATCGGCGCGCGCGTCCAACAAGTCGCCGGCCATGGCGATCGGGTCGCGGTCCTGGCGCCGCAGAGCCTCGACTACGTGATGGGGTTCTATGCGGCGATCAAAGCCGGAACCATTGCGGTGCCGCTGTTCGCGCCCGAGTTGCCCGGCCACGCCGAACGCCTGGACACTGCCCTGCGCGATTCGCAGCCGACGGCCGTGTTGACCACAGCGCCGGCCAGGAACGCGGTCGAGGATTTTCTGAGCACCCTCCCGCAACGGCACCGGCCACGGGTCATCGTGATCGACGAGATCCCCGACTCGGCGCGGGATTCATTCGCCCCCACCGAGTTACGCCACGACGACATCTCCCACCTGCAGTACACGTCGGGCTCTACGCGGCCCCCGGTCGGCGTCGAGATCACGCACCGGGCGGTCGGCACCAACCTCGTGCAGATGATCCTTTCCATTGACCTGCTGGACCGCAACACGCACGGCGTGAGCTGGTTGCCGCTCTACCACGACATGGGACTATCGATGATCGGCTTCCCGGCGGTATACGGCGGCCACTCCACGCTGATGTCGCCCGCCGCGTTCGTCCGCAGGCCGCAACGCTGGATCAAGGCCTTGTCGGCCCAGACGGGCCGGGCCGTCACCGCGGCGCCGAACTTCGCCTACGAATGGACCGCCCAGCGGGGACTGCCCGCACCGGGCGACGATATCGACCTGAGCAACGTGGTGCTGATCATCGGGTCCGAACCCGTCAGCATCGAGGCGATCACGGCCTTCAACAAGGCGTTCTCCCCGTACGGATTGCCGCCGACGGCGTTCAAGCCGTCATACGGCATCGCGGAGGCCACCCTGTTCGTTGCGACCATCGCGCCCGCCGCCGAGGCGACTGCCGCCTACTTCGACCGTAAGGAACTGGGCGCCGGCCGCGCGGTGCGGGTTGCGGCGGGCGACCCCGAGGCCGTGGCGCAGGTCTCCTGCGGCCAGGTGGGCCGCAGCGAATGGGCCGTCATCGTCGACCCGGCCACCGGGACAGAACTGCCCGACGGTCAGGTCGGCGAGATCTGGGTGCAGGGCAACAACGTCGGCCGGGGCTACTGGGGACTGCCCGACGAAACCGGGCGAGCGTTCGGCGCCTGGTTGCGATCGCGGCTCGCCGACGGCGGCCACGCCGAGGGCTCGGTGCTCGATCGCCCATGGCTGCGGACCGGGGACTTGGGTACCTATCTCGACGGCGAGCTGTACGTCACCGGCCGGATCGTCGACATGGTCACCATCGGCGGCCGCAACCACTACCCACAGGACATCGAGGCGACCGTCGCCGAAGCGTCCCCGCTGGTGCGGCGCGGATACGTGACCGCCTTCGCCGTGCCGGGCGAGGACGCCGAACAGCGACTGGTGATCATCGCCGAGCGGGCGACGGGCACCAGCCGCGCCGACCCGCGGCCGGCCATCGAGGCCATCGGGACCGCGGTCCTGGGCCGCCACGGGCTGACGGTCGCCGAGGTGTGTTTCCTGCCGGCCGGCGCCATTCCCCGTACCACCAGCGGCAAGCTGGCGCGCCGGGCCTGCCGCGCCCAGTACCTGAGCGGCAGCTTGGGCGCCCACTGACCCGGCTGGGCTGAGACCGCCCGAAAAACGCTGCTCGCGTCCGGCGCTGGCTTAGTCTCCTTTCGGAGGCGTGACGATGGTGCTCAAGGTTGCGGTGTCGGCGGACTTGATCGGTGGCGACGTGGATGTCGGCTACGGAAAGGTCGCCGACGCCTTTCGCGCCAGTTTCCGCGACGGCGCGGAAGTCGGCGCGGCCGTCGCCGTCTACCGCGACGGGGTCAAGGTCGTCGACCTGTGGGGCGGCTACCGGGACGGGTTGGCGAAAAAACCCTGGCAGGCCGACACCATGGTCAACATGTTCTCCACGACCAAAGGGGTCGCCGCCCTGGTCGTGGCCGTCGCGGTGTCCCGCGGACTCATCTCCTATGACACCAAGGTGGCCGATTACTGGCCGGAATTCGCGCGCGCGGGCAAGGGCGACGTGACCGTCCGCCAACTCCTGGGGCATCAGGCCGGCCTGTGCGCGCTCAAACCGAAGCCGGCGCTTGCCGACGTCGCCGACCCGGCCAGGCTCTCGCCCATCCTGGCGGCCCAGGCGCCGGCGTGGCGACCGGGCTCGCGGCACGGTTACCACGCGATCACGCTGGGCTGGTACGAATCCGAGCTCATCCGCCGGACGGACCCGGCCCGCCGCACGCTGGGCCGCTTCATGGCCGACGAGATCGTCCGGCCGCTGGGGCTCGACCTGCACATCGGCCTGCCGGATGGGGTCAACCGTGAGCGTGTCGCGCACGTCCACAACTGGGTGCGCGCCGAAACGCTGCTGCATTTGAACGTCATGCCCCGGGGATTCGTGGGTGCCTCGCTCAACCCGGTCGGCCTGACCGCCCGCGCGATCGCAGTCCCGCGCGGGGTCAACGCGTTCAACGGCGACTACAACCGCGAGGACGTTCGGGCGGTCGAGATCCCGTCGGCCAACGGCATCGGCACCGCCCGGTCGGTGGCGCGCATGTACGGCAGCGCGGCAACCGGGGGAGCCGAGCTCGGCCTCGGCGGCGACACCGTCGACGCTCTGGCGGCGCCGGCGCTCGCGCCGAGCCAGGGCGTCCGCGACAAGGTGATGAACGTCGACGTGGCGTATTCCCTCGGCTTCTGTAAACCCGTGCCGCACTTTTCATTCGGCTCTTCGGGCCGGGCCTTCGGGACTCCCGGCTTCGGCGGCTCTTTCGGCTGCGCCGACCCGGACACCGGCGTCGGCTTCGCGTACGTGATGAACCGGCTGGGTTTTCACCTGTGGAGTGACCCGCGTGAACTCGCGCTGCGGCAGGCGTTGTTTCGCGACGTCCTCGGGGTGCGACCGCAGACGTGACATCGCCACTCCCTGGGTCGCCGACTGTAGGCCCTATGTCCGGGTACGGCCCTGGATTCGTCCTTAGGCCCCACGTTCGACGTGCGTCTTGGCCGGGCGCGGGTGGCATCCTGGCCGTGTGGGTTTACTCATCCGGTTGGCGGAGCTCTTGATCGTCATCCTGCCCCTGGCTGGGGCCACCATCGCCGCGGTGCGCGCATTCAGCGCCAACCGTCGGCCGGCCGAACCACCCCCGCAGATCGATCGGACGGAAATACCGGACACCGGGGACAACCACGTCGCCCAGTGGCGGTCGCTGCGCCGCGTCCTCGAGGAGCACAGCCGCACCGACGCGCGCTGGCTCGAGTACGAACTCGACGTCGCCAAGTTGCTCGACTTCCCCCTCATGACGGACATGCGCGACCCGCTCACGGTCGCCTTCCACAAAGCCAAGCTCCGAGCCGACTTCCTGCGCCCCGCCAAAGCCGAAGACCTACTCGACGACCGCGAAGCAGCCGCGCAGTACCGGGCCGCCGTCGAGGATTACGTGACCGCCTTCCACGCCGCCGAGACGGAGGCGATGCGCAGACGCCGCAGCGACTTCTCTCGAGCGGACCAGCAGCGGATCGCGCGCGCTCAAAACCTGCTACGGGTCGCGGCGGATTCCGCCGCGACAGGGCAGGAACGCCGGCAGGCCTATGAGTTGGCGCGCCAGGAACTCGAGGGGCTCGTCGTCTTGCCCTCCACCACGCGGGTCAGCCTCGAACGCGGAATCTCCGGCGAAATAGAAAGTTAGGCCTAGCCGCGGCGTGTCGCCGATGACCTTCGCCTCTTATCGGTTTGGCCGGTCAACGGCATCATGACGGCATCGCCCTCTCAGACCCGCTATCCACTAGGAGCGAACCATGATCGAATACGACCTGGATACCGAGCATTCCATCCTGGAAGTGCGGCCGAAGGCCGCGCTCGACAAGAGCGATTTCGACGAACTCGCAAAGTCTGTCGATCCTCAGATCGAGGCGAACGGCGACCTCGCCGGCCTCATCATCAGCGCGGCGTCCTTCCCCGGCTGGGACAGCTTCGGGGCGATGGTCAATCACTTCCGCTTCATTCACGATCATCAAAAGCACATCAAGAAAGTCGCGGTGGTCACCGACTCGCTTCTTGGGGATGTCGCCGAGCATCTGGCCTCGCACTTTGTGTCGGCCAAGATCCAGCACTTTCCCGCCGGCCAAATCCAACAAGCGCGAGATTGGATCAACGGCTCGTAATGCGTTGCGGCTGAGCTAAACTCAGAGAGAGGTCCGGGAGTACTTCGACATGGCGACAATCGCGCGGTTCGCGCCGGTTACGCCGGCCCGTCACCCCTAGCCGCGGCGCGTGTCACGATGGTCCGATGACCGCGACTCCCGGGTTACCGGCGCCCGAACCCGGCGGCGGTCGGGGCCTCGAGGGATACCCGGTCACCCCGCCGCCGCTTCGCGGCCCCGTCACCTTCGATCAGTGCTGGCGTGAATTGACCTTCATCCATTGGCCGGTGCGGCCCGATACCGTCGAGACGATGTACCCGCCCGGCACCAGGCCCGACGTCTTCGCCGACGGGATGACCTACGTCGGGTTGGTTCCATTCGTCATGGGCAGCACCAAAGTTGGCTCCGTGCTACGACTTCCGTACTTCGGCAGCTTCCCGGAGACGAACGTCCGGCTGTATTCGGTCGACGACGCCGGCCGGCACGGTGTGCTGTTCCGGTCGCTGGAAACGGCGCGGCTCGCGGTCGTGCCGGTCGCCCGGGTCGGCCTCGGCGTTCCGTACACCTGGGCGAAAATGCGGACGAACCGGCACCGCGACCGCGTCACATATGACAGTGTGCGCCGGTGGCCCCGCCGCGGCCTGCGCAGCCGGATCGAGATCGCCATCGGCGCCCCGGTGAAACCGACACCGCTGGAAATCTGGCTCACCGCCCGATGGGGTGCGCACACCCGCACGGCCGGCCGCACTTGGTGGGTACCGAACGAACACGAGACCTGGCCGCTGCACGCGGCCGACATCGTCGAGCTGCACGACGAGCTGGTGGCGGCCAGCAAGGTTCGGCCCGCGGGCGAGCCGTTGCGCGCGCTCTTCTCGCCCGGTGTGCGAGCCCGTTTCGGCCGCCGCATCGTCGTCGCATGATCTACGGGCAGGTGTATCCGCCGTCGATCACGACGTCCGAACCGGTCATGTAGCTGGAAGCCTCGCTCGCCAGGTAGAGGTACAGGCCGGTCAGTTCCTCGGGCCGGCCGATCCGCCCGAGCGGAATTTTCGGCTCCCACAGCCGGTGATACTCCGTCAACGGCTCCACGAGTTCGGTCAGTATGTAACCCGGGCTGACGCTGTTGACCCGAATATTGTGCGGCGCCAACTCCACGGCCATGGCCTTGGTCAGGTGAATCACCGCCGCCTTGGACGTGCAGTAGTGGCCCACTTGCTGCGGCACGTTGATGATGTGGCCCGACATGGAGGCCGTGGTGATGATGGCGCCGCCCTGACCCTGCCGGACCATCACCCTGGCCGCCGCTTGCGCCGTGAGGAAAACGCCTGTGACATTGGTGGTTTGGATGCGTTCGAACTCGTCGAGCGACATGTCCAGCATCCCGTTCACCGTGATGATGCCGGCGTTGCAGACCGCGATGTCGACGCCGCCCAACTCCGCGGTCACCCGCTCCAGCATCTCGGTCACTTGATCGGGTTGGGTCACGTCGCAGCGGACGGGCACAACCCTGCCTTCGCCGTCCGCCGCGATCTCCCGGGCGACCTGTTCCAGACCCTCGGCTCGCCGCGCCGCGATGGCCACGTCGGCGCCTGCTTGCAGATATGCCTGCGCCACTTTCTTGCCGATGCCGCTGGATGCCCCAGTTACCAGCGCCCGCTTGCCGCGCAGATCAAACAACTTCAAGACGTTCATGCCATATCCCTATCCAGACGAGCTTCCTGTAACCGAAACACGTTCTAGTGTGTCCGCCATGGGCAAATTCACCAGGGCAGAAATCGAGCAAGCCGTCCAGAACTACACGCGGGTAGTGGAGGGGTGCAGCGCCTCGGGCGACTGGCGACCGTTCGCCGATCTCTTCACCGAGGATGTCGTCTACACCGAACATCACTACGGGGTGTTCCATGGCCGCGAGGCCGTCCGGGACTGGATCGTCGCCGTCATGGCACCGTTCCCGCACATGCGATTTCCGTCCGACTGGACTGCCTACGACGAGGACAACGACGCCGTCGTCGTGATGATCAAGAATCTGCTCGACCATCCGACGGACCCCGAGGGTGAACCCTTCTGGTTTCCGAACTGGACCCGGCTGGTCTACGCCGGGGACGGATTGTTCTCCAGCGAGGAGGACATCTACAACCCCAACCGGGATGCGCCCGGCGTGGTGGCCGCCTGGCTGCAGGCCGGCGGCCGGCTCGAGTCCGACGAAATCCTGCAGCCGGGCGCCTGACTAACTAGTCACCGGCTGTCGCCCCCGTCGCCGCGACCGCACGGCCGCCAACGCCTGCTCCCACGCCAGCATCGTGGCGGCCTTCACGTTGGCCGGCTTCACACTGTCCCTGGACAGCAGCGCGGTCGCGGCCGCCTTCGTGGTGGCCGACGCCTTGGACATGTGGCCGGAGTCGAACGGCGGCTGCGGATCGTATTCGATCGCGAGTTGGATTGCCTTGGCGCGGCTTTCGCCGCCGATCTGCGCGGCCAGCCAGAACGCGAGATCGAGTCCCGCGGAGACGCCCGCGCTCGTCACGATGTCGCCTTCATGCACGACGCGTTCGTCGGCCACCGGGACTGCGCCGAAGGCCTTCAGCGCGGGAATGGTCAGCCAATGCGAGGTGGCCCGCCGGCCTTCGAGGAGGCCGGCGGCCGCCAGGATCACCGACCCGGAGCACACCGACGTCGTCCATCGGGCGATGCGATGCGCTCGGCGCAGCCAGTCCAGCAGCGCCTCGTCGCGGGCATGCACCGGGGTCGACGGGCCGCCCGGCACCAGAATCACCTCGGGCGAGGGTGTTTCGGCCAGTGAGTGGGTGGCCCCGATGACCAGCACACCGGAGTCCGCGGTGATCGGCCCGGCCTCGTGCCAGACGAACCGCACCTCGGCGTCCGGCAGGTTGCGCAGCACCTCATACGGGCCGATCATGTCGAGCGCGGTGAATCCCGGATAGGTCACGATCGCGATTTGGGTCATGGTGTCGTCCTTTCGGTTCAGGCGAAGGCCTTGCGGTATTGGTCCGGCGGAATGCCGACCCGGCGAAGGAAGTTGCGCCGCATGGTTTCCGCGGTGCCGAAGCCGCAGCGGGTGGCGATCGCGACGACGGTGTCGTCGGTCTCCTCCAACTGGCGGCGCGCGGCCTCGGTGCGGACGCGTTCGACGTATTGGCCGGGCGCCTCGCCGACCTCGGCCGTGAACACGCGGGTGAAGTGGCGCGGGCTCATGGCCGCGCGACGGGCCAGCTCGTCGATGCTGTGCTCGCCACCGGGTTCCGCCTCGATCGCCTCCTGCACCTCGCGGATCGCGTTGCGTTTGGCGCGCGGCATCCACACCGGCGCGGCGAATTGGGTCTGCCCGCCGGGGCGGCGCAGATACAGCACCAGCCAGCGGGCGACCGTCTGCGCAACCTCGGTGCCGTGGTCGTCCTCGACGAGCGAGAGCGCCAGGTCTATCCCGGCGGTGACACCGGCGGCCGTCCATACGGTGTCCGAGGTGCGGACGAAGATCGGATCGGCGTCGACGTCGATCGCGGGGAACTCGCGGGCCAACCGACCGGCGAAGGCCCAATGCGTGGTGACCCGCTGCCCGTCCAGCAGCCCCGCCTCGGCCGCCAGGAACGCGCCGGTGCAGACGGTGACCACGCGACGGGCGGTACCGGCGACGGCCTTGATCCACCCGATCAGCTCGGCATCCGACCGCGCCGCCTCGACACCTCCGCCCCCGGGCAGCACGACCGTGTCGATCTTCTCGCTGGGGTCGTTCGGGTCCGGCAGCGGCGACGCGACGAAGGCCAGCCCGGTCGGGGTGGCCACGGGGCCGCCGCCGACGGAGCCCACCACCACGTCGTACCCGCCCCCGGTGAGCAGCGAGGCGCTGGTGAAGACATCGTGCGGGCCCACCACGTCGAGCGCCTGCACGCCGGGGAAACCGGCGATGACGACCTTGCGAGTCATGGACTCAAGTGTTCGGCACGCGGCGGCATGTCGTCTACGCCCTGCAACCCACCAATTAGGACATGGGACCTGGCCCATGGCGGCCGAAGCGGGCTTGGCAGACTGTCCGCATGGCACAGATAACGTTGCGTGGAAACCCGATCAACACCGTCGGCGAGCTGCCTGCCGTCGGATCCCCGGCGCCGGCCTTCAGCCTGACTGGCGGCGATCTGGGGGCGGTCAGTAGCGACCAGCTCGGCGGTAAAGCCGTGGTGCTCAACATCTTCCCGTCCGTGGACACGCCGGTGTGCGCGACCAGCGTCCGGACCTTCAACGAGCGCGCCGCCGCGAGCGGAGCCACGGTGGTGTGCGTGTCAAAGGACCTGCCGTTCGCGTTCGCCCGATTCTGTGGCGCCGAGGGCATCGACAACGTCAAGACGGGCTCGGCGTTTCGCAGCAGCTTCGGCGAGGACTACGGCGTCACCATCAACGACGGGCCGATGGCCGGTCTGCTGGCCCGGGCCATCGTCGTGGTCGGCGCCGACGGAAAAGTCACCTACACGGAGTTGGTCCCCGAGATCGCCCAGGAGCCCAACTACGACGCGGCACTGGCCGCGGCGGGCTAACCCGATCCGCCGACTGCGGTTGCCCGGAGCGCGGGCGTCCAGTCGCTCGTTTGCGAGCTGACAATGTCCGTCGCTGTGAGCTGTTCTAACGCACTGATAGCGTGTTAGCCTGACCGGCTATGGGTTGCGGCAGATTTCCGGTCGTCGCGGGCGTGCTGGCTACTCTGGTGGCCCTGCAGGTCGCCGGATGCAGCGCGAAGTCGACGGTCAAACCCGACGGCGCGGCGCAATCCGTCGTCGACGTCGTCTCGCGCCAAACGGGATTCCACCCGACCGACGTGAGCTGTCCCTCCGGTGTCGAAGCCAAGGTGGGCCAAGAGTTCGACTGTCACTTCACCGGCCCGGAGGGTAAGGGCTACACCGCGCACATGCGCATCACCAAAGTCGAAGGCGAACAGGTCGTCTTCGACGTCAAGAGTCGCCCAAGCTAAGCCCCGGCCGCCCTAGCCGATCCGCGGTGGCCGCCAGCGCTTCGCCGCATCCCGCCCACATCCGCTGGATGATGTCGGCGGCCGGCGGGATGTCCTCGATCCGCCCGGCCACCTGACCGGTGTTGGCGACACTGGCGTCCATGTCCCCGTCGAAATACAGCCGCTGCACCCGTTGCAACGCCGCGGCGCCGTCGCCGGAAGACATTGCGGTGTCCAGCCTTTCTGCGGCGGCCGTCCGGATCACCCGCATCATGCGTTTGCCGTCGAGGGGGAGGAGCACGGTGGAGGTTTCATCGGCCGCGACGACCGCCCGCTTGAGGTTGCCGTGCACCGGGGAATCCGCAGAGGCGAGCAGCCGCGTGCCCATCTGCACGCCCTCGGCGCCGAGAACGAAGGCGGCCGCCATCGAGCGCGCGTCGCAGATCCCTCCCGCCGCCACGATCGGCACGTCGACCTGCGCCGCCACCAGCGGCAGCAGCACCATGGTCGACGCACCGAATCGGTTCTTGAACCCGCCGCCCTCGACGCCCTCGACCACGAGCCCGTCGACTCCGGCGTCGACGGCTTTCCGGGCCGCCGCGAGGGTGCCCACCACATGGAACACGGTGATCCCGGCATCGTGGAGCCGGCCGATGAACAGCGCCGGATCGCCGGCCGATGTGGTGACGAAGCGAATGTCGTTGGCCACCAGGAGATCCACGGTGGCCGGGTCGCGGTTCATGATCAGCGCGATGTTCGCGCCCACCGGACGGTCGGTGAGGTCACGGACGCGCCGCAGGTCGGCCCGGCCCTGCTCGGATGTGGTCTCGATGACGCCCAGCCCGCCCGCGTTCGACACCGCGGCGGCCAGCTGCGCGCCGGCAATATAGGTCATCGGCGCCTGGATGATCGGGATGTCGATTCCCGCGGATGCGCAGACCCGGTTGACCGTGGGGCCGCCTCGGCCGGTGTTCATGAGGCTCGCGGCCCCCGGGGGTCGATGAGGTCGCGGAAGCTTGCAGCGGGGTGGACCGAGGCGCCCAGGCTCACCACGCGGTCGCTCAGCCCTTTGTCCGACGTCACCACCCGAATGTCGTGCGGCCGGGGGTCGGCCTGGACGCGCCGGACGATCTCGTCGTCGGCCGAGTTGGCGGCCGCCCGGGGCGCATAAGCGATCTCGATCGCCGCTGCGGGAATGGCGCTCGACGGCGGCCGCTCAAACACGACCGTCACGTGGTCCCCTTGGGCGGCCGCCCATCGGTCGAGGCGGTCGGCCAATGCGGCCATGGCGCGACCGCGGTCCTTCCACCACCCGTCCGGGCGGCTCCCGATCACATTCATGCCGTCAACGATCCAGCGCACGCCCCCTACGGTAAGGCGAGAATTCGCCGCACCGCTTCCGGCCCCGTGTCCCGCGATTCATTCTTTCCAACGTTAAGCGGTTGGTACGGTCACCGATATCAGTTTCCCGCTGATGCCGTCGCGATGATGGGACAGGTGGATGACGTCGATTGCCGACACCGATGACCGGGTTGTCTCGCTCGCCCGCGGTATGCGCGACCTGGTGCGCGCCGAGGCCGCAGAATCCGAGCGGATGCGCACCCTTACCCCGGCGATCGTCGACGAGATGTGGGCGAGCGGGCTGATGTCCGCGTTCAACCCGGCCCCGGCGGGCGGTACGGAACCGTCTTTCACCGAAATGATCGAGACCTGGATCGAAATGGCTTGGCAGGACGGCTCTTTTGGGTGGGTTGGCATCGCCAACCTGCCGTCTTCCTTCGCCGCCGCGACGTATCTGCCCGACGAGGGTTTTGCCGAGGTGTTCACTGCGCACGACAACCGCGTCACGATGGGCGGCCAATTCTTCCCCAACGGGCAGGGATCCGCCGTCGATGGCGGCTACCTGGTGAGCGGGTCGTGGAACTTCGGCTCCGGCATCGGGCACTCCCAGTACGTCGCGGCCGGGTTCTTTCCCATGGACAACGGCGAAATGCGCTGGATCAGTGAGGGCTTCCCCGAGATGCGGGTCGCGGTGATTCCCCGGGATCAGATCAGCTTCAACGACGGCTGGTTTGTCCAGGGGCTCAAGGGAACCGGGTCCTACGATTACAGCGTCCAGGAGGTGTTCGTACCGGCGAGCCGCACCTTCGAGCTCTTCGTGCGTCAGCCGTATCGCGGGACGTCGCCGGCCACCCGGATGGGGCTGATGCCGGTGACCGCCGCCGGCCACGCGTCATGGGCCCTGGGTGTCGCCAAGAGCATGCTCGACGACGTCCAGGAGTTGGCGGCGACGAAGTTCCGGATGAGCGACATGGCGTCGCTGGCCAGCCGCCCCACCTTCCAGAAGGGGCTGGCGCACCACCGCGCGGCCTGGCGGGCCGCTCGTCTGCTGGTGCTCGACGCGTTCACCACCGCCGAGGCCGCGGTCGCGTCCGGGGAGGAGCTCACACCGGTGCTGCGCGCGGACATGCGCGTGGCTGCGGTCTTTGCGACCGACACGGCCCGAAGCTGCGCCGAGTGGGCGCACCTGGTAGCGGGCACCAGCTCGATCCGGGAGGGCACTCGATTGGAGCGCGCTTTCCGGGACATCTATACCGGGACGCAGCACGCCTTCATCAGCGAGAAAGTCGCCATCGACGTCGCGCAGATCTGGCTCGGCATCATCGAAGACCAACCGGGGCTGTGAGTCGCTACTATCAGCGCATGCGCGGCTCAAAGATCCTGATCACCGGTCCGACCGGTCAAATCGCGACCCCCATTGCGCGGGCGCTCGCGGCCGACAACGAGGTGTGGGGCATCGCCCGCTTCACCGATCCGGC
This sequence comes from Mycobacterium sp. 852014-50255_SCH5639931, assembly GCF_001665605.1. Taxonomy (GTDB): domain Bacteria; phylum Actinomycetota; class Actinomycetes; order Mycobacteriales; family Mycobacteriaceae; genus Mycobacterium; species Mycobacterium paraffinicum. The sequence goes on along the minus strand of NZ_LZSV01000034.1, from coordinate 99,718 downwards.
AGCAAGGGAGGGCCTGGAGAAGGCGGGCGTCCGCTGCGAGAAGGTCAACCTGGCGGCGGGTGACTTCGCCAGTCTGCCAACCGATTTCGAGTACATCCTCAACCTGGCAGTGGCCAAGAGCGGGAACTGGGACAAGGACCTCGCGGCCAATGCGGAGTCGGTGGGTCTGCTGATGGCGCACTGCCGCGATGCCAAGGCGTTTCTGCATTGTTCGTCCGCCGCCGTCTATGACCCGCCGGACGAAAATCCGCGAACCGAGGCCGCCGCCCTGGGCGACAACCACAAGTGCCTGTTCCCCACCTACTCCATCTCCAAGATCGCCGGGGAGGTCGTCGCCCGTTCGATGGCGCGGGCCCTCGGAGTGCCCACCACCATCGCCCGGCTCAACGTCCCCTACGGCGACAACGGCGGGTGGCCGTTCTACCACATGGAGATGATGCTGGCGGGCATCCCGATCCCGGTCCCGCCCGGGGAACCCGCGCGCTACAACCCGATTCACGAGGACGACATCATCGCGACCATCCCGAAGCTGCTGGAGGTGGCGTCGGTCCCGGCGACCACGGTCAACTGGTGCGGCGACCAAACGGTCAGCATCCAGGAGTGGTGTGGCTACCTCAGCTCGCTGGTGGGCAAGGAACCGGTGTTCGAGGTGAGCGCTCAAGCGCTGCGCGGCAATCCCACGGACAGCGACCGGATGCACGAGCTCATCGGCGGCACGACGGTCGACTGGCGTGACGGGCTGCGCCGGATGGCGGCCAAGTTCCATCCAGAGTTGGTCGGCGCGTAAGGATTACCTGTGCGCCAAGGAACCGACGCGGCGCAGCGCCTGCGCAACCTCGCGCTGCTCCGCCGCGTCCGCGACCGGATCGATCGCGAGTATGCGCGGCCGTTGGACGTGGAGGCGCTCGCGCGCGAGGTGCACATGTCCGCCGGCCACCTGAGCCGCGAGTTCCGCCGCGCCTACGGCGAGTCGCCGTACTCCTATCTGATGACGCGGCGCATCGAGCGCGCGATGGCGTTGCTGCGGCGTGGCGACCTGAGCGTCACCGACGTATGTTTCGCCGTCGGTTGCTCCTCGTTGGGCACCTTCAGCACTCGCTTCACCGAACTGGTCGGTGTGCCGCCGAGCACCTACCGGCGCCAGGGGGTGGACGCGCTGGCCGGAATGCCGCCGTGCGTGACCAAACAGGTGACCAGACCGATCAGGAATCGAGAAGCATCGGACACCGGACCGCGCTTAGCCTGACGCCATGGACATCACGATTCACTCGAGCTTCCTGCCACACGACGACCCGGAATCCTCGCTCGCCTTCTACCGCGACACCCTCGGCTTCGAAGTCCGCCTCGACGTCGGAAAGGGCAAGATGCGGTGGATCACCGTGGGACCCCCGAACCAGCCCGACACGTCGATCGTCCTGAATCCGCCGGCCGCCAACCCGGGCATCACCGAAGACGAGCGGCGCACCATCGCCGAGATGATGGCCAAGGGCAGCTACGCCACGTTGCTGTTGGCGACCAAGGACCTCGACCGCACCTTCGAGCAGCTGCAGGCCGGCGACGTCGACATCGTCCAGGAGCCGACAGAACAACCGTACGGACTGCGGGACTGCGCGGTCCGCGATCCCGCGGGCAACCTGATCCGCATCCAAGAACTGCGCTGAGTGCTGCGCTAGGTAGTCGATACCAACCGTTTTCGCGGCCCGGCGCCGCGGCCTGATCCGTGAGCGCGGCCTTGACCGCGCCGCACACACAATGCTAAGCAAGTGCTCAGCATTGTGCGCCGGCCGAACGGCCCCGCGATACGGAAGGGATCGGATGACGCTGCAGACGGTATTGGACGACCTCCGAAAGCGCCCGGGAACGGGCGAGGTCATCGCGGTCATCGACCCCGCCACGGAGGAGACGATCACCGAGTTCACCGACTGCGGGGAAGCGGCGGTCGACGATGCCGCCGCGCGGGCGAGGGCTTCCTTCGAGTCGGGCGTCTGGTCCCAGCTGCCGGGCCGCGAGCGCGCCAAGATCATGTGGCGCATCGCGGATTCGATCGACGAGCATGCCGGAGAGTTCGCCCAACTCGACTCGCTCAACACCGGCATGCCGTTGATGCAAGCTCAGTTGCAGATGTCGACCTGCTCGGAATTCTTCCGCTACTACGCGGGCTGGTGTTCCAAACTCAACGGGGTCGCGTACGACGTGAAGACGGACGGCATCGCCACGGACGCCTTCGTCAACATGCACGCCTACACCCTCAAGGAGCCCTTCGGGGTGGTGGGGCTGATCTTCCCGTGGAACGGCCCGATCTTCAACGCCAGCGCAAAGCTGGCGCCCGCGCTGGCGGCCGGGTGCAGCATGCTCGTCAAACCCGCCGAGGAGACCCCGCTGTCGGCGCTGTTGCTGGACAGGCTGATTCACGACGCCGGCGTCCCCGAGGGAGTGGTCAACCTGCTGACCGGTTACGGGCACACCGCCGGTGCGGCGATCACCGCGCATCCCGACGTCGAGAAGATCGCCTTTACCGGGTCGACCGAGGTCGGCAAGGAGATCGTGCGGGCCTCGGCCGGCAACCTGAAGAAGGTCATGCTCGAACTCGGCGGGAAGTCGCCGGTGCTGATCTTCGACGACGCCGACCTGGACAAGGCGATCATGATGGCGTCGTTGGGCATCTTCGTACACTCCGGGCAGGGATGCGTATGTGGCTCAAGGATTTTCGTGCAGCGTGGGGTGTACGACCGCGTGGTGGAAGGCATCGTGCTGATGGCTGACACGTTCAAGCTGGGCGCGCCCAGCGAGGAGGGCTGCGTCAGCGGACCGCTGATCAGCCAGAAGCAACTGACCCGCGTCATGGGTTTTATCGACGAGGGCAAGAGTGACGGTGTCGAAGTGGTGACCGGCGGCTACCGCCTGGACCGCAAGGGCTACTTCGTGCACCCGACGGTGCTGACCAACGTCGACCCCGGCATGCGGCTGTATCAGCAGGAGATCTTCGGACCGGTGGTCAGCATCCTGCCGTTCGACGACGAGGACGAGGCCGTGGCCATGGCCAACGACACGACCTACGGCCTGGCGGCCACGGCCTGGACGGAAAACCTCGGCCGCGCCCACCGAATCGTCAAGCGGCTGCAGGCCGGCAGCGTCCAGGTGAACTGCCAGTTGGTGTTCGACCACGACGTACCGTTCGGCGGTTACAAGCAGTCCGGCTGGGGTCACGAGTTCGGGCGCGAGGGCATCGAGGCCTACCTGAAGACGAAGTCGGTCTGGGCCCAGCTCTAGCCCTCGAACGCAAGAGTTCCGAACCTCCATGAGGTCCGGAACTTCGCGCTGCCCTATGGACGAGTCAAGATCCCTTGGCGTAGCGGGTCAGGAACCCGGCGGCCGCAACCGCCGAGACCGCACCGATCACACCCCACAGCACCAACTGGAAGACCATCGACCCCAAGAACCAGCCGAATGTCATCCCGATGTAGAGGGCCCAGATCAGCCGGAACGCGCTCCACAGCGCCACGGCGCCGGCGCTGAGCCCGATGTACAGGCTGCGTTGCCGGTCCACCCGATTGATCTGCTCTTCGATGCTGGCCGGGACGATCTTCATTTCTGACTTCCTTTCGTGGGGCGCCGCCGGACTGGCGTCGTCGTTGGGCCAAGTACAGACCCCCGGATCGGCTACCGATCCCAACCCGCCACACCGGGATGGACGCGCGTTACCCTCACCCACGACGAAAGACAAGGGCCGGGTGACACCGTCGTTGGGGAGTGACCTCACTTGCGTCACCAGGGCCTGGTGGGTCAAATGGTCCTGATGATGAACCCGATCAAGCTCGCCGAGCAGGTCGCCGAATCGGTCCTGGCGGTGGGCGGGATTCGCGTCGGCCTCGAGGAGCCGAAGTACACGCGCCATCCGCTCACCGGCACCGTCGAGATACGCCGCTACGGTCCGCGGATTGCCGCCGAGACGACAGTCGACGCCGATGAAAACCGCGCTCGTGACGTGGGGTTCCGACGACTGGCGGGGTACATATTCGGCGGCAATCGGGGTAACGAATCGATCTCGATGACGGCACCCGTCAGCCAGCAGCCGGGCCGTCGTGGCCAGCAGATCGCGATGACCGCGCCCGTCGTTCAGTCCGCCGGCGCCGAGAGTGGCTGGGTGATCCGGTTTTTCATGCCCGAGAAGTGGACGATGGAGACCCTTCCCGCGCCCAAAGATGATCAAGTCCGCCTCGTCACCGTGCCGCCCGCGACCATAGCCGTGCTGCGATTCAGCGGTGACCGCAGCCCCAAGGCGGTGGCGTCTCGCACCGATGAGCTCGTGAAAACATTGCGGGACAACGGAATCAAGACCACGGGAGAGGCCGAGGGCTGGTTCTACGATCCGCCCTGGACGCTGCCGATGCGGCGTCGCAACGAGATCGCGATTCCGATCGATCCGTCTTCCGCACCGGCCTAGCCGCCCGGCATGCAACGGCGCGTGGGCAGCTACATTCGGCGCTGAGCCGGTTACGGTTTGGCGTGATGACGAATCGAGACAACCAGAAAGTGGATGCCGGGCTGCTGACCGGTGTTTCGGAAACGGCGCTGCTGACCCTCTACGGCAGGGCATATCAGGCCGGGCGCCCGGACCCGATCATCGACGATCCGATGGCCATCAGGCTGGTGGAGTCCTTCGACTTCGACTTCGAGAAGTTCGGGCGCAGGGGCCAGGAGATGGCGCTGCGTTCGTTGGCCGTCGACCGGTGCGCGATCGAATACCTGACCACGCATCCCAGGGCGACCGTAGTCGCGCTTGCCGAAGGTTTTCAGACGTCCTTCTGGCGCTTGGACCGCGCCCTACCCGGCGCGCAATTCAGTTGGCTTTCGGTGGATTTGCCTCAGGTCATCGACCTTCGGCAGCGGCTGCTGCCGCAATCCACGCGGATCACTCATCTCGCGCAGTCCGCCCTCGACTACAACTGGATGGACAAGGTCGACACCGGCAACGGCGTGTTCATCACCGCCGAAGGGCTGCTGATGTACCTACAGCCCAACGAGGCGCTGGGACTGATCAGCCAGTGCGCCAAGCGGTTTCCCGGCGGCCGGATGTTCTTCGACCTGCCGCCGACGATCGTCAAGAAGGTCGCGCGAAGGGGGCTGCGATCGTCCAAGCGCTACCGGGTACCGCCGATGCCGTTCAGCCTCTCGGTGCGTCAACTGGCGAAGCTCGCGGAAAACGTGCCCGGGATCCGTGCTGTGCACGATGTACCGATGCCCGCGGGGCGGGGCTTCTTCTTCGGGAGGCTATACCCCGCGTTCTGGCGCTTCCCGCCCGCGAAGCCTTATCGCGGCGTCTTCGCCCTACTCGAATTCGGCTGAGATCAGCCGACCTTGACCACCAGCTTGCCGACGTTCTTGCCGTCGAAGAGCATATTGATCGCCGTCGGCAGCTGCTCGAAGCCCTCGACGACGGTCTCGAGCGGCGTGAGCTTTCCGGCCTCGATGAGGCCCGCGATTTCAGTCATCGCTTCCGGCGCGCGCCCGAAGTGATCGAGCACGATGAAACCCTGCAACGTGGCGCGTTGAATGAGCAGATTGCCGAATGCGCGCGGGCCAGGCGGGGGATCGGCCGCGTTGTAGCCGGAGATCAGGCCGCAGAGCGCGACGCGGGCGCCGATGTTGAGGCGCGTGAAAATCGCGTCCATCAGGTCGCCACCGACGTTTTCGAAGTCGACGTCGATGCCTTTGGGCGTCGCCGCCGCCAGCTGGGCGGCCCAGTCGTCGGCGCGGTGGTCGACGGCCGCGTCGAAGCCGAGCTGGTCGGTGAGCAGCGCACACTTCTCGGGCCCACCGGCGATCCCGACGACGCGAGCGCCGGCGGCCTTGGCGAGTTGGCCGGCGACCGACCCGACCGCGCCCGCCGCCGCGGAGACGACGACCGTCTCGCCCGGCCGCGGCTTGCCGATGTCGCGGATCCCGATCCACGCGGTGAGCCCGGTCATCCCGAGCGCACCCAGGTAGGCGCTCGGCGAGATGCCCTCCGCGACGTCGACCGGGTTCACCATCGCGGTGTCCGAGAGGACCGCGTACTCCTGCCAGCCGAGGAGGCCTTGCACCTTCTGGCCGACCGCGTATGTCGAACTCTTGGATGCGACGACCTCACCGAGCCCGCCCGCGCGCATGACCTCACCGATCCCGACTGGAGGTAAGTACGACGGGGTGTCGTTGATCCACATACGGTTCGTCGGGTCCAGCGAGATCCAATCCACTCGCACCAGCGCCTCACCGTCGTCGAGCTCGGGGATCGGCTCTTCGCTGAGTTCGAAAGTGCCCGGACCGATGCGGCCGGTAGGTCGTTCGCGAAGCAGGAAGCGACGGTTTCGATGGGGCATATGCGCACCGTACCCTTCAATCATGGGGGCCGAGCGGAAGGTTTTGCTCGATGAAGGCACTGTCGCGATTCGTCGTAGTCCCCGTCACCGTCCTGATGATGGCCGCCCTTTCGCTGCCCGGGTCGGCCGCCGCGGACCCGCCTCCCACCCAGCAGCTCACCGTCGTGGCGGTCGGGCCCGACGGCCAACCGATTAACGGTTACCACGTGGCGTCCGGACCGGGCGACGTCGGCCAAGCCAGCGACTGCAGCACGCCGTCACCGTCGGCGGTGGCCGACAACGTGTACTACTGCTCACCGACCGCGGCCGGCGCCGGCACGTGCTGGCCGTCGGCCCCGGGATCGCTACTGTGCGTGGACGATCCGTGGGACCGGCGCCTGCATCGGGTGAACTACGACGGTCCGCTGCCGCCGGTGCACCCGACCGCTATGCCGGACCCGTTCGCGCTGACCCTCGACGACGGTACGCATTGCCTTTTCCGCAACGGCGGCGCCTGGAGCGGGCGCGCCGACGGGTATGTCCCGGTCTACGGGTGCGGCCCCGGCGGCGGCGGCAATACCGCGGTGCTGTGGTTGCCCAGCCAGGGCGCCGGGAGTTGCATCGACCGCTCAACGTCGGCGTGGACGGTCAAGGTCGGCCAAATCGGCCGACCGGACACCGGCTACCCACCGCCCCAGACCCGCGGGGTGACGGAAGCGTGGCTCGCCGGTGGCAGGGCCGGTCAGTAGAGCGGCAGCGGGGCTGCTATAACGCAACGTATGTCACGCCCAGGCCAAACGATCACCCATGTTTCCGATACGGCCCGGTGGACGGCGTTGCATCGGGCAACCGAATCGGCCCGCCCCGACGCGCTGTTCAGCGACCCGCTCGCGGAGCGCCTCGCCGGTGAACACGGCCGCGCGATCGTCGACAACGTTCGCTGGACCGATCGCAGCGGCTTTTGGTTGGTCGCGCGCACCAAGCTCATCGACGACGCCATTGCCGACGCGCTCGCGAACGGCTGCGACCGGGTGCTGAATCTGGCCGCCGGTCTGGACACCCGGCCCTATCGCTTAGACCTCCCACCCGATCTCACCTGGATCGAGGCCGATCTGCCCAAGTTGCTCGAGGAAAAGACGCAAGTACTCAGCGATCAGACCCCGCGCTGCCGGCTCCACCGCATAGCGGTTGACCTCGCCGACCCGCGCGCCCGAGACACGTTCTTCAACGACGCGTTGGATGGTGCGACGAAGGCCTTCGTGCTGACCGAGGGTCTGTCGATGTACCTCGAGCCCACCGCCGTCGCCGGGCTTTCAGACGCGATCAAGCGCCCCGAGGTCGCGTGGTGGATGCTCGATTTCGCCTTTCCGGGCCTGAAGAAGCGGATCAACAAGAACGTCGCCGGCATCTCGGAAAACGCGCCGTTCAAATTCGCACCCGACAACGGCCTGGCCTTTTTCGAAGACCTTGGTTGGCGGACCGTCGAGGCTGAGTCGGTACTGGTGGCCGCCCACCGATTGCATCGCCTACCGATCTGGATGCGTCCGCTTGCCTGGCTGCCTCGGCCGGATTTGCGCCGTCCGGGCGGCAAATCGTCGAGTGCGGTCGCCCTGCTCACCCACTGAACCCGCCTACCAGACGCGGATCCAGTCGACGAGCATGTCGGCGGGATAGGTTCCCGGTCCTGGATCGCCGCCGCCGGAACCTGCGACCGCCAGATTGAACACCGGGTAGACCGCGTAGCCCGGCCCGTTGAACGGCCAATCCGGCAGTGAGCTCGCCGGCACGTCGAAATAGGGCTGGGCCCCGTCGGAGTAGTCCTTCCAGAACCGGATGCCGGCCTCGTCCCACTGCGTGCGCCAGGTGTGCCAGGCGCTGTCCATCGCAATGTTGTGAGTCTTCCATTCGCCGCCGTTGGCTTTCGCGTGCACGGTGGTGGCCGAGGGCCAACTGCCGTTGCCGTACCACTCCATCACGTCGATCTCGCCCTGGTCATCGTTACCCAGCCAGTAGGCCGGCCAGGCGCCGGCCGTCAGGCAGTTGAGCTTGATCCGGGTTTCCCAGGTATGGCCGACGCCACCGCGCCAGAGGCTTTGGACTTTGCCGCTGTAGTAGGTGGGGCCGTCCTTGGCGGCGCGGAGAACCAGGTTGGAGTTGCCGTCGAGGAAGACGTTGCGACGATCGTCGCGGTACTGCCCGATGTGCTCGGGCAGCTCCCAATACGTCGGATCCTTGATGGTCTCCCGGGCCTTCGCCACCGTCCACTTCGAAGAATCCGGCGCAGAGCCGGCGGGTCCGTCGAATTCGTCATGAAAAATGTAGGTGCCGGTTTGGCCGCTGGGAGCGGCGGGAGCGGGTGTGCGACCCGGGCGGGCCAGGGCCTCCGGCGCAGGCAGCGCGGCTGCCAGCACGCCGATCCCGGTCGTCAACATCATGCGGCGGCGGTCCATCTTGGGCATACGCGGGGACGATAGCAGCCACCGCCGTCTCGACCGAACTCCGAAATCTGTCGGTGCTCGCCGCTAACGTTTCGAATCGCCGGCGGGCCAGCACGGACGGCGGCGCGGTAGCGGCTGAAGGATTAGTCGAAATTCATGGCTAATTCTCAACTTCGTGGATGGTTTGGTCTCAGGATCGGTCGGGCATCCTGAGATCACAAGCCGATAACCACAAGGCGTAGCATTTGCGGGTTGCACTGGGAGGAGTTAACGATCGTGGCGAATTCAACGGGAGCGACGGTTATTTCCCTTCAGTCCCACCCGGTATGGGCTGCGGCTCGGCGCCAGGAACGCGAACGCCGTGAGGCGATGCGCCGTCATCCCGCTTTCCGCGCCAGCCAGCGTGCCGCGGTGGCCGGTGGCGAGGTCATTCCGCTGATCCGCGACTTCAAGCTCTACTCCAACACCAACACCCCGGCCTGAACCTTTCCGTGCGCAAATTGCGCCAAAGGCGTCCAGGGCGTGGGCTTGCTCGCACGCGTTAATCAAGCCGAAAAATCATTCTGATAACTCCGTCCATCTCTGCGGGGCAATGCGCCGCCGCCGAGCGGAGCCGTCGCATGAGAGCCACGGTCGTGCCCCGAGATTTTCGGATTGCGCCCGTGTACATCATTCCCATCGTTTACTACCGTGAGTAGTAGAAGTCGATTGGGAGAAGCGATGTCGAATAATTGGTTTTCGAGTACCGCGCACCGTCCGCTCACCACGACGATGATCGGGTTCGCCGCCGCGTACGCCCTGCACGCGATCGATCATTTTCGGCGCGGAATGGCGGCATCGCCGCCGTCGATCATGGTCGGCGGCACCATCCAGGGCATCATCGTGCTGATCGCCGTCGTGCTCGTCGTGCGTCATCACCAGCGGGCGTGCGAGGCGGCGATCGATCCGGCGCGCCGGATCGATCAGAGCTTGCCGGCGACGAAGTCGGCCGCCTGGTTGGCCATGCCCGCATCGATATACGCACCGGCGAGGTGTTGCGGCCAGTTCGCCTTCCAGGTGTTCGGGTCGGCGGGGTTGCAGATGGGATCCGCGCCGTGGCACAACTCGATGGTCCGGTCGTTGTAGGTCGGGTTGAAGTTCGCGATCGGACCGACCCACTGGCTGCCGTTGCCGAAGAGGGCCACGGCAGCGATGTGCTGGTCGGCGCCCGGCGGCAGGGGGCTGTCGAAGCCGAATGCGCTGATGGGCGCCGCGAGGACCACGTCGGTCACCGCCGCGCCGAGCGAGTAGCCGCCGAGCACCAGCCGGGTGTTCGGGCAATTGTTGATCATGTCCCCAACGTGGTGGCTCATGTCGTTGGCACCCTGAGCAACCTCGGTGTCGGCGGGGTAATTCACGGCATAGACGCCGATGTTCTTGTTGACCTTGGATCGCAGCGAACTGATGAACGCGTTGCCCAGCGCTCCCGGTCCCGGCGACTCCATCCGGCCGCGGGCGAAGACCACCTGCACCTGTGGGCAGTTCGCGGCCGCGGCGCTGGGAATTGCGGACGACGGGAGCGCAGCGGGCAACGCCGCCGCGGCCGCGATGAGGACCGCCGCCAGGCCGATGTCACAGAGTCTGCGGGCAAGCACAGCATGATGGTAGAGCGGTCCCGGCCCGGCCGCTGGGCTTAGGCGAAGCGACCTCAGTCCGGTCGCGCGGCGGCCACCTCGACCACCGTGGGGGCGCCGGTGGCGCGAACGATAGGTTCAGCTGATGAGTCACGTCGACGCGAGTGCGCCCGAGCGCTTGTTCGCAATGGCCGAACAGGTGCAAGGGTTCCTGCCCGCCGACGAGGGACGGGCGCTCTACGACGCCGCGCTGCGGTATCTCGACGGCGGCGTCGCCGTCGAGATCGGCACATATTGCGGCAAATCCACCCTGTTGCTCGGCGCCGCGGCCCAACAAACCGCGGGCGTGCTCTACACGATCGACCACCACCACGGCTCCGAGGAGCACCAGGCCGGCTGGGAGTACCACGATGCCTCGCTGGTCGACGAAGTCACGGGATTGTTCGACACCCTGCCGACATTCCGTCGCACGCTCGATGCGGCGGCGCTGGACGACCACGTCGTCGCGGTCGTGGGTAAGTCGCCGATCGTGGCCTCCGGGTGGCGATCGCCGCTGCGGTTTTTGTTCATCGACGGCGGCCACAGTGAGGCCGCCGCGAACCAGGACTTCGACGGATGGGCGAAGTGGGTGGCCGTCGGCGGCGCGCTGGCCATCCACGACGTCTTCCCGAACCCCAGGGACGGCGGACGACCCCCTTACTACATCTACTGTCGCGCAATCGATTCCGGCCAGTTCCGAGAGGTATCGGCTACCGGATCGCTGAGGGTCCTGGAACGTGTCAGCGGTCAGCCGGGCGAGCAGATCTAGCCGGACTCACGTCACCAGCCGGATCCTGTAGCGACGCATTCGCAGTCGAAGTCGTTCTGCAGACCCATCGGCAATCCCTCGGCACGGAAAATCCCGGCGCCCGCAGTGGTGTTCGACAGCGCGTCCGCGGCGAGGATCATCGCCGCTCCCGTCCAGGTGGTGCGCTCCTCGGGCCAGCGTTTCCCGTCCGCGAACACCAAACCCGTCCAGTAAGAGCCGTCCTCCTCGCGGAGATGCTGCATGGCGCCGAACTGTCGATGGGCGGCGGACCGCTGACCGATGGCGTCCAGCGCCATCACCAGCTCGCATGTCTCGGCGCCGGTTACCCAGGGCCGGTCCACCACACAGCGGATGCCCAGTCCGCCGACCACGAAGTCGTCCCAACGCTGCTGAATTCGCGCGGACGCCGCTGGCCCCCGCAGCGCGCTACCAAGAATGGGGTAGTACCAGTCCATCGAGTAGCGGTCCTTTTCGGTGAAGGCCTCGGGGTGCGCGGCTATCGCGTGCCCGAGTCGGCCCAGCGCCAGTTCCCACTCCGGCTGAGGCTCGCCGACCAGGGCCGCCAGCGCCAAGGCGCACCGCATGCTGTGAAACACGCTCGCGCAACCGGTCAGCAGCGCTTCCTCCAAAGGACCGGCTTCACCGCGGGCCCAACAGATCTCGCCATAGCCGACCTGCAAGTCGATGACGAAGTCGATCGCCTTGTGCACGACCGGCCACATCTGAGCGGCGAAGCGCCGGTCGCCGGTGACGAGCACGTGATGCCAGACGCCGGTGGCGATGTAGGCGCAGAAGTTGCTGTCGCTGTTGGCATCTTCGACGACGCCCGCGCGGAGCTGGATGGGCCAGGAGCCGTCCGGCCGCTGCGTGCGGCGGCTCCATTCGAACGCGGCGCGCGCCGGTTCCAGCAGTCCGGCGGCGGTGAGCGCCATCGCGCACTCCACGTGATCCCATGGATCGGTGTGGCCCCCCTCAGACCAGGGGATGGCCCCGGTAGGCTCCTGCATGGCCGCGATTGAACGCGCGGTTTGACGGCATTGCTCGGGGGTAAGGACGCCCGGGACCGATGGTGGGTTAGACCGACGCAACTGAATATCCCACCGTCGCTTCGCTTTCGGCCGGCGGTTGTTTGACGAAATACATCGCCACGCTCTTGCCGACCAGCGGATTGAGCAGCGACTCCGCCAGCTGCGTGATCTTCGGCCGTTGCATCAGGTCCCATACCAGGAGTTGGTGATACGCCGACACGGCTCGGTGATCGGTGTTCGACACGCCCACAGCGCATTTCAACCACCAGAAGGGGGAGTGCAGTGCGTGCGCGTGGTGGGAATGCGTCAATTGCATTCCGCCATCCGAGATCTTGGCGCGCAAATCGCTGGCCCGGTAGATGCGCACGTGGCCACCCTCGTTGCTGTGGTATTCGTCGGACAATAGCCAACACACCCGCTCGGGAAGCCAGCGTGGCACGCTGACCGCCAGAGTGCCGCCGACCTTGAGCACCCTGATCAATTCGGCGATGGCGGCGTCGTCGTGCGGTATGTGCTCCAGGATTTCGGACGCGATCACGCAGTCGAATGTCTCGTCGGCGTACGGCAACTTCAGGGCGTCACCCAGGACCACCTTCGCCGACGCACGGGCAGGCGCCTCACCGCCCTCGGCCATCGCGCGCAAAATGGTGTCCACCGAACGCAATTCGCTCTCATCGCGATCGAACGCGACCACGTCGGCGCCGCGCCGGTACGCTTCGAACGCATGCCGGCCGGCTCCGCAGCCGACGTCGATGACCTTCGTCGCCGGCCCCACCCGTAGCCGGTCGAAATCGACTGTCAGCATTGCGTTTCCCCTTTGGGAGTGGCCGAGGCGGCGTTGCGTGCGATCGCCCGCTCATACACCCTCACGGTTTGGGCGGCCACGGCTTCCCAGCTGAACACGTTGACTGCGCGGGTTCGTCCCGCCTTGCCCAGGCTCCGTCGCTTCTCCGGCGAGTCCAGCAGGTCTCCGAGTGCGCGGGTGAGCGCGTCGACGTCGGCGGGCGGTACCAGCTCGGCGCACGCGCCGTCGGTGCCGAGGACTTCGGGGAGCGCACCGACCCGACTCGCGACGATCGGAGTGCCGCTGGCCATCGCCTCCACCGCCGGTAGCGAAAACCCTTCGTAGAGCGAGGGAATGCAGGCGACTTCGGCCGAGGCGAACAACGCGGCCAGCTCGGCGTCGGAAAGCCCGCTGGTGATGTGGACCATGTCGGAGATGCCGAGCTCGGCGATCAGTTTGTGGGTGGGGCCGTTGGGTTCCACCTTGGCGACGAGCCGCAGCTCGAGGTCCCTGCTCGTACGCAGCCGGGCGACCGCATGCAGCAAGGTGCGCACACCCTTCAGCGGTGTGTCGGCACTGGCAATCGCGATGACCCGCCCGGGTTGCCGGGGAACGGATCCCGGCTTGAACAGTTCGGTGTTCACGCCCAGCGGCACCACGTGCAGCTGGTCCGGCGAGACCCCGAAGTCGCTCACGATGTCGGCGGCCGACGACGACGAAACCGTCAGCAGGTCCGGGATCTGGCGCGCCACCTGCTGCTGCATCGCCAGGAATCCATACCAGCGCTGCACCAACGGTTTTCGCCACCATCGCGCGGCCGCCAGGTCAAGCACCCGGTCACGGGTGATGGGATGGTGCACGGTGGCCACCACAGGCAGTCCCGCGCCCGCGATGGTGAGCAGACCGGTGCCCAGGCTCTGGTTGTCGTGGACGACGTCGAAGTCGGCCGTCCGGTCCGCCAGCGACCGGGCGGCACGCATGGTGAACGTCCGCGGTTCCGGAAAACCAGCCGTCCACGTGGTGAGCAGTTCCAACAGGTCGATCGAGTCGCGAATCTCGCTGGGCCGCGGGACCCGGAAGGGGTCGGGTTCGCGGTAGAGGTCGAGGCTCGGCACCTTGGTCAGCCGCACCCGCGGGTCGAGCAGGTCGGGGTAGGGCTGGCCGGAGAACACCTCGACGTCATGACCCAGTTCCACCAGACCGTGGCTGAGATGGCGCACGTAGACGCCCTGTCCGCCGCAATGGGTTTTACTACGGTAGGACAGCAGGGCAATTCGCATACTCAACTCTTCTTTGCTGGTGAATGACCGCGGAATGGCGCCGAATCCATCGCGGTCAACGGGCTCCCGAACCCCGTGACAGCAAACTGGACATGTGTCCAGACTATAGTTCGATCACCTAATCGAGCGCAACGAGGTCGGGTGTCACCGGGTCCCGGGTAAATGGTCTGACGGAAATCCGGCACCCAAAGATCATGCCACTCGGCCCCGAACGGGATTGAACCCTTCGGCCGGCCCCGGCGAGGCACGGGTATTTGCCGCTATACCCAGCCGCGGGTGACGAGCAGGTGCGGGCGCTGCGGGAGCAGAGCGCCGACGCCATGGCGGGGCGAGCCCGGGCGGTCGGGGCGGCGGCCGAGGGCCTCGTCGACGTGCCCGGGATCAGCCGGTGCACCCGCGGCGCGGTTCGTCCAGGTCGGGCGCTGTTTGTTACCATCGCGCGGTGCAGGATTCGGCTGCAGCAGGCGGACGCGGCGCGCGGCGATGGGTGTCGAGGCGCGACGTCCTGAAATTTGCCGCGGCGCCGGCTTTACTCGGCCTCGGAACGCTGGCCACCCACTCCGCGGATCCAAAGGCATTCGCCGCCGACATGCGGCTGATCGATTTCGCCGAACGCAGGATTGCCCCGGACGAGATCAAATCGGCGGGCTATGGCGGGGTGGTGAATTATGTGTCGGAGTCACGGCCGGGGGCCAATTTCGAGGCAAAGCCCATCACCCACGAGTACGCGGACTCGCTGCGCGCGGCGGGCCTCCAGATCGTCAGTAACTTCCAATACGGCAAACCCGGGTGGCCCGACCCGTCCGACTGCACGCGCGGCTACGACGGCGGCGTGGCCGATGCGCAGACCGCCTCGCGGCTGCACGCCGCGGCCGGTGGTCCGGCCTCGGCCCCGATCTTTTTCAGCATCGACGACGACATTGACGTCAACGTCTGGAATAGCGTTGCCGTGCAATGGTTTCGGGGAATCAACTCGGTCCTGGGCGTGGGCCGCACCGGCATCTACGGCCATGCCGGCGCGTGCGGCTGGGCGATCCGCGACGGCGTCATTGGAAACTCGACCACGCCCGGGCACCGCTGGGCGTGGCAGACGAAGTCGTGGTCGCATGGACAGCGCGAACCCGCGGCTGTGCTCTACCAGTCCGTGGTCAACAGCCCGAGCAACCCCAGCCCGCTGCTTGGCGGGATCAACGTGGACATCGACGAGGTCCTGGCGCCCGACTTCGGCCAGTGGGATTTCGCGCGCTGAGCCCGTTGACGTCACGAGACATAAACGAGTTTGCGGCGTGTCGTCTGCATAGGTTATGTGTCGCGGGAACGATCGCGCTCGTTGACCTAAGGCACGGCGCCCCGCGAGCCCATGGCCCGCGGGGCACCGCCTGGTATCCGGGTGTTACTTCAGATCGAACCGGTCGTTGTTCATGACCTTGACCCAGGCCGCGACGAAATCCTCCACGAACTTTCCGTGGCTGTCGTCCTGGGCGTAGACCTCGGCCAATCCGCGCAGCACCGAGTTCGCCCCGAACACAAGGTCATTCGCGGTCGCGGTCCACTTGATCGCGCCCGAGGCCCGGTCTCGGCCCTCGTAGACGTTTTCCGCGGTCTCCGACGGCTTCCACTCGGTACCCATGTCGAGCAGGTTGACGAAGAAGTCGTTGGTCAACGCGCCGGGCCGGTCGGTGAACACCCCGTGCTTGGTGCCGCCGTGATTGGCGCCGAGCGCACGCAGGCCGCCGACGAGCACCGTCGTCTCCGGGGCGGTCACACCGAGTAGGTATGCCCGCTCCATCAGCAGGTGCTCCAGGGGAGCCTTCTCCCCGGGCCGGATGTAGTTGCGGAAGCCGTCGGCCCGCGGTTCGAGCACCGCGAACGACTCCACATCCGTGTTCTCCTGGGAGGCGTCGGTGCGCCCCGGCGCGAAGTGCACCGAGATCTCGTAGCCGGCGTCCTTCGCCGCCTTCTCGACCGCCGCGGAGCCCGCCAGCACGATCAGGTCGGCCAGCGAAATCTTCTTGCCACCCGATGCCGAGCCGTTGAAGTCCCGCTGGATCTTCTCCAGCACGGGCAACACCTTGTCGAGCTCGGAGGGCTCGTTGCACTCCCAGTTCCGTTGCGGCTCCAGCCGCAGCCGCGCCCCGTTGGCGCCACCGCGCTTGTCGGTGTTGCGGTAGCTCCCGGCCGCCGACCAGGCGGCCTTGACCAGCTGGGGAACCGACAGGCCCGCCCCGAGGACCTTGCTCTTCAGCTCCGCGACGTCCCTTTCGTCGACCAGCTCGTGGTCGACGGCCGGAACCGGGTCCTGCCAGAGCTGCGGCTCGGGAATCCACGGCCCGAGGTAGCGGCTGATCGGTCCCATGTCGCGGTGCAGCAGCTTGTACCAGGCCTTGGCGAACGCCTCGGTCAGCTCCTCGGGGTGGTCCAGCCAGCGCCGCGTGATGTCGCGATAAATCGGGGACTCGCGCATCGAGATGTCGGTGACCAGCATCGTCGGCGCCCGACCCGGGCCGCCGAACGGGTCGGGAATGGTGCCGGCGCCGGCGCCGTCCTTGGCGACGAACTGCCAGGCATCGCCGGGGCTCTTGGTGAGCTCCCACTCGTAGCCGTACAGCGTCTCGAGGAAGGTGTTGTCCCATTGGGTCGGGGTCGGCGTCCAGACCACCTCCAGGCCGCTGGTGATGGCGTCCTTGCCAACGCCGGTGCCGTACGAGCTCTTCCAGCCCAACCCCTGCTGTTCGATCGGAGCGGCCTCAGGCTCGGGTCCGACCAGATCGCCACTGCCGGCGCCGTGGGTCTTGCCGAAACTGTGCCCGCCGACGATGAGCGCGGCAGTCTCCTCGTCGTTCATCGCCATGCGGCCGAACGTCTCGCGGATGTCGATCGCCGCGGCGATGGGATCCGGCTTGCCTTCGGGCCCTTCCGGATTGACGTAGATCAGACCCATCGTCGTCGCCCCGTAGGGCTCGGCGAGGTCGCGCTTGCCGGAGTACCGCTTGTCGGTGCCCAGCCAGGTGTCCTCCTCGCCCCAGAGGGTTTCCTCGGGCTCGAAGACGTCTTCGCGGCCGAACGCGAAGCCGAAGGTCTTGAATCCCATCGATTCCAGGGCGCAGTTACCGGCGAAGATGATCAGGTCCGCCCAGGAGATCTTGTTGCCGTACTTCTTCTTGACCGGCCACAGCAGCCGGCGGGCCTTATCCAGGCTCACGTTGTCCGGCCAGCTGTTGAGCGGGGCGAACCGCTGCATGCCCTGGCCGCCGCCGCCCCTGCCGTCGAAGATGCGGTAGGTGCCGGCCGCGTGCCAGCTCATCCGGATGAACAGGCCGCCGTAGTGGCCGTAGTCGGCGGGCCACCAGTCCTGCGAGGTGGTCATCAACGAGATCACGTCGGCCTTGAGCGCGTTGACGTCGAGCTTGGCGAACTCGGCGGCGTAGTCGAAGTCGTCGCCCAGCGGGTTGGACCGAGGGTTGTGCGGCTGCAGCATCGACGGGTCGACCTGGTCGGGCCACCAGTCCCGGTTCGTCAGGGGCGCATTCGATTTCGGCTTGGGGGAGGCGATTGCGGGGTTTTCGCTTTCGCTGGTGCTAGCCGTCTTGCTGTCTTCATGGGGCGGCCGACCTTCGGAGATATCGGATGGCACGGCATTCCTTTCTTAGGGGTGATTGGGCTGCGGTCTAGGAACCTGCAGTCGAACAGTCGGGGCACACGCCCCAATAGATGACCTCGGCCTCGTCCAAGACGAAGCCATCCAGAACGTCGTTGTCGTCGGACGGTGTGAGGCAGGGCGCCTCGCCGACCGCACAGTCGATGTCGGCGATGACGCCGCAAGACCGGCACACGACGTGGTGGTGATTGTCGCCGACGCGCGACTCATAGCGGGCGACCGACCCGGAAGGCTGGATCCGGCGGACCAAACCCACCGTGCTCAGCGCGTTGAGGACGTCGTACACGGCCTGGCGGGAAACATCGGGCAGGCCTACGCGCACCGCCGAGAAGATCGTCTCGGTGTCCGAATGCGGGTGAGCGTCCACCGCCTCCAGCACGGCGACCCTGGGCCGGGTCACCCGGAGATCGGCCATCCGCAGTCGCTCCGCGTAATCGGCCGTCGAGGACACTGCACCAATATGACGCACTTATCTGGAACGAGTCAAGAGTTTACTGTGAAGTGGGGCACAACTCTCGGTGACGAACGAGCTAAGTCACGCTGGTGTCAGGTTGGCTTCAGCGCGCCGCCTTTGCGCCAGTCGTCCCAGCTGACCGTCCAATCGCCGTTCTGCGCCAGTGTCAACGGCGGGCCGCCGCTGTTGCGGACCTCGACCACATCACCCGGCACGGAGAAGTCGTAGAACCATTTCGCGTTGTCCGCGTTGAGGTTCAGGCATCCGTGCGAGGTGTCCTGGTGCCCCTGGGCCCACACCGTGGCGTCGAGCTCATGCAGATAGATGCCGTCGGTGCTGATCTTGGTGGCGTAGTTGATCGTTTCGCGGTAGCCCAGACGGGAGTTCTTGGGCAGCCCGAACGTCGAGGAGTCCATGACGACCGGGTTGCCTTTGTCGAGCACGGTGTAGACGCCGGACGGCGTCCACAACGAAATCTTCTTGCCGCCGACGTCTTCAGTGCCCCCCATCCCCATCGAGGTGGGCATGGTGCGGACCAAGGCTCCGTTGTTGAAGACGCTGACCTGATGGGTGGCGTCGTCGGCGATCGAGACGTGCGCGTCGCCGATCCGGAACGACACCTTGGTGTCATCCTGCCCGAACAGTCCGCCGCCCAAGCCAATTCCGTAGATCTTGGCCTCGGCGGTGACGGTCGTGCCCGGCGCGTAGTAGTGCTCCGGCCGCCAGTGGGCGGTTTGGTCGTCGACCCAGAACCACGACCCCTCCACCTTGGGATCGGTGGTCACCGCCAGATGCCGCTCGGCTTCGGCGCGGTCGGCGATCTGCTCGTCGAAGTGGGCCACGACCACCATTCCGACGCCGTAGGTCCCGCCGTCTTTCAGGGCGGCCTCCGACGTGGTGGTGAACGAGACCTTGGTCTGATTGGACGGCTTCAGCGTCGAAAAGGACGAAACTTGCGTCGACGCAACGCCATTGGGGCCCCGGCTGGTGACCGTCAGGGTGTAGGTGCGGCCATAGCCCAGGGGGACGGTGGGCTTCCATACGGTGTTATCCGGTGTCGTGACGCCCTGCACCGACTTGCCGCTCTCGTTGACCATGCGGACATCGGTCAGCGTTCCCGCGTCGGCCTTGACCATCACGTGCGCGACCGGGTCGACGTCGTGCGCATCGGGCCCCGGCGTGATCGTGATTTGCGCCGGCCCGGAGGTTTTCGACGAGGAGCTGCGGTGACCGCAGCCACCACCGAAGCAGTCCAGCGATGCCGCAACGACGACTGCGCCCACCACCGCGACGACCACCAGCGCGGCAATCAGCAATCGGCGGGCCTTGCGATCCGCGAGGATCCGGTGGACGGACCGGTCACTGGTCTTGGACATCATTGAGCTGTCGGATCCTTGCGTTCCGTTGGTTGCCGGGTCGAATCGCTGCCCAGCAGGACGATGTTGTCCATCAGGTGCCACGGACGTGCGGTTTTTAAACCGACCGGCGCAACGGCGGGGATTATGGCGTCATGGCCGACGACGAACTCGACAGTCTGTATGCGGCGCCGCCGAAGGATTTCACGGCGCAGCGCACCAAGTTAGCCGCAGCGGCCAAGCGCCGGGGGGACGACGCCGGCGCCAAACGGATTTCCGCGGCCAACAAACCGACGTCCGCGGCATGGATCGTCAACCGGCTCGCGGTGCGCGACGCCGACACCAAACGGCGCCTGACCGACTTGGGTGACCGACTACGCGCCGCGCACGCCGCGATGGACGGCGCTCGTATCCGGGACTTGTCCGCCGAGCAGCACCAGCTCGTCGGCGAGCTCACTCGAGCCGCACTGCAGGCCGCCGACGTCAGCAACCCATCGTCGGCGGTGCGCGACGACATCACCAGCACGCTGCAAGCGGCCATCGCCGACCCCGAGGTGAGGGAGCGCCTCGGCCGGTTGGCCAGACCGGAGCAGTGGTCGGGTTTCGCCGACTTCGGCGCCGCGGCGCCCGTAACGGCTGCGCGGACAGGGAAGGCGAAGGAGCGGTCCGTGCCGTCGCGGCCACAACCGGCGAAGCAGCCCCCGCGCGCCGCGGCGGTGCAGCGCCGGCTCGAGAAGCTGACCGCGGCCGTGACAGCCGCCGAGCGCGAGCAGGCCGACGCCGAGGCCAGGCTCTCGGAGCGCCGGGCGGAGCGCACTGCGGCCCGGCAGCGCCGTGAGGAGGCGCTCGCGGCTGTGCGAACCGCCGAGCGCGAACTCGAACGCGCCGAAGCGCACTACGAGCGGGCCAAGCAAGCCAGCCGCGCCGCGGGAGAATCAGTCAAGGAGGCGAAAGCGCAGCTGAAGCGGGGCTGACAGCGTCCGTCAGCCCGCGGCGGTGTTTCCCTGAGTCCAGCCGGGGTATTAGGCCACGCGTGACGTCTTTATGGTTGGCCGATCGGGCCGAACAGCCTTGGGCCGCAAGCAAGCTTGACGAGGGTTCCCGCTCGGCGGATGTCATCGTGGTGGGCGCCGGCATCACCGGGCTGATGACCGCGGTTCTGCTGGCCCGCGCCGGCAAGGACGTGCTGGTGCTCGAAGCGCGCACGGTGGGAGCCTGCGCCACCGGGAACACCACCGCGAAGATCAGCCTGCTGCAGAGCACCCACTTGTCGAAGATCCTGCCCAGGCATGGCAGGGAATTGGCCCGCGCCTACGTCGACGGGAATCGCGAAGGCCAGGACTGGGTGGTCGAATACTGCGAGTCGCACGGCATACCGGTGCAGCGCGAGGACGCCTACACCTATGCCCAATCCGCCAAAGGGGTGCCGTCCGCGCGCCTGGAGCTGAAGGCCTGCCAGGCGGTGGGGTTGCCCGCCGTCTGGGACGACGACGCCGGCGTGCCGTTCCCGTATCACGGCGGGGTGCGGCTGCCCGACCAGGCGCAGTTCGATCCCATGCCGTTCCTGGACGCGCTGGCCACCGAGCTGCTCGACCGCGGCGGGCGGCTGGTCGAGCACACGCGAGTCCGGCGGGTGTCGAGCCGCGGCGAACGCGTGCGCGTGCACGTCAACGACGCCACCCAGCGCGACGTGGAGCTCCAAGCCGGGCAACTGGTCCTCGCCACCGGCATCCCGATCCTGGATCGCGGCGGATATTTCGCGCGCGTCAAGCCGAGCCGGTCCTACTGCATGGCGTTCAAGGTCCCCGGCAACATCACGCGGCCGATGATGATCTCGACCGACTCGCCGACCCGCTCAGTGCGCTACGCGCCGGTGGCGGATGGCGAACGGCTGATCGTGGGCGGGGCGGGCCACACCGTGGGGCGCAAGAAGAGCCCGTCGAAGGCGCTCGAGGAACTGGCGTCGTGGGCCCGCAAGCACTATCCGGGTGCCGAGCAGACGCATTTCTGGTCGGCGCAGGACTACGCGCCCATCGACAAGCTGCCCTACGTCGGGCCCATCCTGCCTCGGACCGAAACCATCTTCGTGGCAACGGGATTCAACAAGTGGGGCATGACGAACGGCGCCGCCGCGGCGTTGGCGCTGTCCAGCCGCATCCTGGGTGGGCGGATGGACTGGGCACGCGCGTTCGCCAGCTGGAGCCCGCACGAGTTGTCCGGCATCCCGACCGCAATGCAGGCCAACCTGGAGGTGGGCTTCGACCTGGCCAAGGGCTGGGTCACCCCCCTGCTGCGCACCGGTCGCCGCAGCCCCGGGGCAGACGAGGGCGGTTTGGTCAGCGGGCCGCCGTGGCACCTGGAGGCGCGTTGCCGTGTTAACGGCACCGAGCATCGGGTTTCGCCGGTGTGCCCGCACCTGGGGGGAATCGTGAACTGGAACGACGCCGACCAGGCGTGGGAATGCCCGCTGCACGGGTCGCGCTTCGCACCGGACGGCACCTTGCTGGAGGGGCCGGCCACCCGTGATTTGACCGCGTGAATCCCGCACCGAACGTGCACTCAGCGCGAAAATTCCGCCAAATTCTCGCAGTACATACACGTTCGACGCGCTGGACTCAGTCCACCTTTCGGTAAACGAGCCAGTGCAACTCGATCGGCGAGTGGTCGCGGTCGACGTCGAACACGTCGAGGCCAGTGGCCCATCCCTCGAACCAGGCCGTGGGCGGCCAGGCACCCTCGGGCAAGTGGGCCTTCTCGTATTCGTAGGCGGGGTCGTCGGCAACCAGCTCGAGGGGTAGCCCGGCCGCCGCGGTCGTCATCTGGTCGCGCGTGTAGATCATGGTGTTGCACTGCTGACCGAATTGCACCGCCGCGTCGTCGGGGACGTAGCCCTCGCGGGGCAAGAAGGCGTTGAACACCAAACGCCCGCCGGGAGCGAGGCATTCGACGGCGAGCTCGAAGACGCCCCGCAACTCGTGCGTCGTTCGGAAGTCGGGCACCACCTCGGAGAGGACCATCAGCTGGTATTTCTCCTGGACGGTTTCCATCGCGGTGAAGACATCGCTCTGAATCACGTGCACGCTCAGCGATTCGCTCTCTGCCTCCGAGCGCATGACGCCGGCGAGCTTCGCCGCCATCTCGACCGCGTCCACCGGGTGGCCGCGGCGGGCCAGGGGCAGGGCGTTGCGCCCGGTCCCCGCTCCGACATCGAGCACGCGGCAAGCCGTCGGGTCGGCCGCTTCGGCGGCCAGAGCCAACACCCGCGCGTCGGGCTCGGTGCCGAACAGGGGCGGCGGACGGACCGCCACCCACTCGTCGTAATCGGCATCGAGTGTCCGCCATTCGGCTTTGGCACGGATGTTCACGCTTATCCCGAACGGCGCGTAAAACGAGATGACGATGTCCGAACGGGGAGAGGCCTTGAAACCCTTCGAGAGCTCGGCCTCCAGCGTGGTCCTGAGCTCAGACGACTGTTCGGGCGTGTGCCAGACGCCCAGCGTGGCACAGAGGTTGCCGCATAACTGGACGTACTCGTCGAGCAGGCTCGGTACGGCCGGCACCCTGATGTGCCCTTCGGCCGACGAACGGCGATACCACCGCCTGACCATCGCTTCGTAAAGCACGGACGGGTCGAAAGAGCCAGGGGGTGGTTCTTGCACCAGAACCTTCTACACGACCCGGCCGCTTTGCACCACTGATCGGACCTACGCGTCGATCAGTCCGAGCGGGCAGCGTCTTCCACGAGGTCGGCGGCCCTGGCGACGCTTTCGGCGGGTTTGGTCATCTGGGCGGCGACCTCGCGGGCGCGAGTGACGTGGTCCCCGGCGAGTAGGGAGCTCAGATCCGCGACTAGTGAATCGTAGGTCGATTCCGAAAAGGGTCTGCCGATGCCCACTCCCAGCTGGGTTACTGCGGATGCCCAGATTGGCTGATCGAGCCACAGCCAGAGCACCAACATGGGAACGCCGGCCCGCATGGCCGCGGCGGTAGTACCGGCGCCCCCATGGTGCACAATCACGCGGCATGCCGGAAAGATCGCCGCGTGGTTGACCGCATCTACGATCTCGGTATGGCCGGCCCGCGCGACGTGGGTGAAATCGTTTGGGCCGCTGCAAATCAACGCCCGTTCGCCTAACTGCTCGCAGGCCCCGTTGATCACTGCGACCGTCTCGGGAGGCGATGTGATCGGCGTGCTGCCGAAGCCGAAGTAGATGGGCGGCGGTCCTTCGGCGATCCATGACAACACCTCGTTGTCGATATCGGTCGGCGTTTCCAGGGTCAGCGGCCCCACGAAAGGCCGTCGATGCCCTGATTCCGCCGATTCGTCCGCCAGCTCGGGCACACCGAGCGCGTCATAGGCCTGAATCTCCAACACTTGTCGGGTGGACGATCCGGCGGCTTCGGGTAAGCCAAGCGCCTCCCGTTGCGCGCCGTCGGCGACGTTCGTTATGTGCGCCTGGACTCCGCCGAGTTCCAGCGCCCGCGCGGGGAAAAAGTGCACCGCGGCGAACGGCATGCCGTAAAACTCCGCGACGTTGGCGGCAAGACGTTGCTCGTTCATGCCGGCGACCAGCAGGTCGGCACCCTCTGCCAGTGTCTTCAGCGCCGCGGTTTTCTCCGCCCACACCTCGGTGACCCGCTCGGCGACATGCGGTAGCGCGCTGATCGGATCCTGCACGCGGCGAACGAAATTCATGGCCGCATCTATCTGCTCTCGCGTGTCATACCCGTAGGCGACGGCCTCAATACCTACGGATTCGACAAAGGGGAGCCTGTCGGGCGGTACCGCCATGCGCACGTCGTGACCCCGGCGCGACAGCTCGCGGCCGAGGGCGGCGCAGGGTTCGACGTCGCCCCGACTCCCGTACGCTGCCAGCACAAATTTCATTCACTCCGACCTAACTCGCGGTGACGGTATCGATCCAAGCAGACCGGCCAGGTCGGGCCGCCGGACGCGGACCCCGCCGGCGCCGGGCGACTCAGGCGTGGCGCGTCCGGTGCGGTTGACGGGTTTCGCCGCCTCACGGAGGTAACTTATCGGTGCTCTGGGACACCCCAACGTCGTAGAAGTCCTGGTCACCGCCCATGCTCGAGCGTCTGCCGCGAAGGCTCCGCGGTTAGGGGGCAGGGCTCGGTCAACCGTCATCGCGGTACCTGTACTACTTAAAAGGATCGAGATTTGTTTGCTGTCCGTTGGGCAATCCCACTACGGCCAGCAACGATCCGTTAACACTGTTGCCACCGTTGAACCGTCCGGAGGAGACGACTCATGGATTTCGCAGCACTACCTCCGGAAGTCAACTCTGGGCGGATGTATACCGGGCCGGGGGCGGCGCCGATGCTGGCCGCCGCGATGGCCTGGGACGCGCTGGCCGTCGCGTTGCATTCGGCGGCGGACTCGTATCAGGCGGAGGTCACGGCGTTGACGGGCGGGCCCTGGCTGGGGCCATCGGCGGCGGCGATGTCGGCCGCGGCCGCCCAGTACGTGGCCTGGACACGGACCGCCGCCGCGCAGGCCGAACAGACCGCCGGCCAGGCCAAAGCCGCGGCCGCCGCCTACGAGGCGGCGTTCGCGGAATCGGTACCGCCGCCCGTCATCGCGGCCAACCGCAGCCTGCTGATGTCCCTGATCGCGACGAACATCTTGGGGCAGAACACGCCCGCGATCGCGACCACCGAGGCGCAGTACTCCGAGATGTGGGCCCAAGATGCCGGGGCCATGTACGGCTACGCGGCGTCGGCGTCGGCGGCCGCGAGGCTGACACCGTTCGCCGCGCCGCAAGAGAGCACGGATTCGGGCGGCTCGGTGCGGCAAGCGGCCGCCCTCAACCAGGCCGCCGGCACCTCGGCCGGAAAGGTGCAGAGCGCCCTCTCGCCGACCCAGCAGGCCTTCAGCGCGACGCCCGACGCGCTGCTCAACCTTGCAAGCCCCCTGGACTTTGGCTTCGGTGGGCGCGACCTGCTGGGCCTGGCCGCCGACCTGAGTGCGGTGTTCGTCGACCCAGAACTCGGGGCGGCGGGGCTCGCCGCCGGCGTAACGGCGCTTCCCTACGACGTTTCCGGCGCTCTGACCGGTTTCCACACCGATGACATCGTCAGCGGCTGGGCAGGGGTCCAGTCCTGGCCCGGGTTTGCGCCCGTGCCCCCCACGCCCTTCCCCGTGATCACCAACCTCGCGGGCGGGTCGGCCGCAACGGCGAGCCTGGGCCAGGCGAACATGGTCGGCGGTTTGTCGGTGCCCCCGGGCTGGGCGGCGGCCGCCCCCGCGGTACGGCCCGCCGCCCTGGCCTTGCCCGCCACCACCGTCGGCGCCGCCGCGCAGGCCTCGTCCAGCAGCTCCGGAAGCCTGTTCGGGGAAATGGCCGCGGCGAGCATGGCCGGGCGCGCCATGGCCGGTACGACAGGCGCGGGTGTCGCGGGCCGCGCCGAACGACTCAGGGCCGCAACGCAAAAGGCGACGCAGGATGGCACGGCGGCGCCGCAGGTTCCGGCGGGTGGCCCGATCACCAGCATCGCCGCCGAGTTGCGCGAGCTGGCATCCCTGCGCGACGCGGGAATCATCACGGAGGACGAATTCAACGAGCAAAAGCAACGCCTGCTCCCACACTGATAGCCAGAAAGGGCGATAGGTGATCGCGTTGCGTTCACTGCCGCCTGCAGAAAAACGTCCAATATCGACAGATGTCACGGGCAATTGTTTCGCATGCTTTTTGTATGTCGAGGCGTCATTTCGCGGTTAATATCGGCCGAAACCTTTGAATTATTGAGCACGTAAGCGCCGCGTCACCGGCGCGGCATTATTCGCCTATAAGGGCGCGCCGAAGTGTTACCGTTTGCACGCTCCCAAGCTTTTTCTCGTCGAACTTCGCGAGCGCTCATGTTCACTTTCACGACGGCGTCCACGGCCCGCGCCGCGGTGGTCGCCGCGTGCGTCGGCGTGGCCGGTGTGTTCCTGGTTTCGTCGTGCCGCCCTGCGCCGCCCTCGACGCCGCGAGCGAACGCGTCGTCGACCATCGTCAGCAGCGCCCCCAGCAATCCCACGCCGACGCAGCCGGCCGGCGCGCAGCCGTCGATCGAAGACGGCACCTACGGTGATCCCGCCGCGGCCGCAAAGTTTTGGCAGCCACAGTCGCTGGAGGACAACTGCGGGCTGATGTCGGTGGCCGACGTGGTCGGCGAGATCACCGGCCAGGCACCGACGGAACAGCAGATGATCAAGCTGGCGGAGTCGACGCCCTCACAGACCAATCCGGGCCCCATCTACGCACCGCGCGACGACCCGAGCCATACCAACGGCGACGGCGGCATCGAAATGGCCGATGCGGTAGTGCTACTCGACCACTACGGCATCAAGTCGGAGATGACCTACGTGGCGCATCCGGATCAGACCGGTCTACCCGCACTGAAGCGGTACCTCGCCGGTAATCGCAAGGTGATCGCCTGGGTCAACTCCGCCGTCATCTGGAACACCAGCGACCAGCGGACCAAGGCCGATCACTTCCTGGTCGTCACCGGTATCGACACCAATAGGGAGATCATCCATCTCAACGACCCGGGCGCCGATCACCCCGACGAACAGGTCACCATTCCAACCTTCGTGACCGGCTGGCAAACCGGACAGGAATCGATTGTCGTCACCGCGGCTCCTGGCTGAGCGCCGGCTTTCGGGCAGGCGTGCCAGCCGTGCTTGTGCGCTCGATACTCACGCTCAGGTCCCGCAAATGTGGTCCCCGCCGCCGGTTACGCACTGGCCGCAGCAATTTTCTTAGTTTTAATATTCGCGGCATCGCTCACTCATATACTGACCCCACCTCGACACCGACAAAGAAAAGAAGGGCACGAAATGCTTGCACCGCGTTGGCTGGCCAAACTGACAATTCCCGTCATGGTTGGCGCTGCCCTCACCGCAACCACCGCCATTGCTTCGGCCGACAGCACGGACGACGCATACCTCGCCAAACTGCACAACCTCGGATTCACCTGGTCGTCGGGAAGTGACTCCGACATGATCGCGATGGGGCACGCAGTCTGCGCCGACCGGATGGCCGGCAAAACACCGGATGCGATCGCGGCCGATTTGCATTCCAGCATGAGTTCGAAGGGCTTCTCGTTCTCGGACATGACCGGCTGGGTCAGCGCGGCAGAGTCGACCTACTGCCCGGGCTGATCGCTTCCTGACCCACCACCGGTTTTAGCGCCCCTCCCGCATACGCTGAGCGGGATAGCTGGTGCGCTCTCGCCGAGTGGGGATGGGCAATGGAGGATTCGACGGCCTTTTCAGGTTTCGCCGCGGTGGACATGCAGGTGCACAGCCTGCTCCGCTACCCCGTGAAGTCGATGCTCGGAGAATCCGTGCCCAGCATGTTCGTCGACGAGCACGGCGCCGAAGGCGACCGGCGGCTGGCGTTGCTCGACGCCGCCACCGGGCATGTCGCCAGTGCCAAGAACGCCCGGTTGTGGCGCGGCCTGCTGAAGTGCACCGCGAATGCAGACGCCGGTCGGGTGAAGATCGCGCTGCCCGACGGCACCAGTGTGACGGTCGACGACCCGGGCATCGACGACCTGCTTTCGCGGCTGATGGGTCGACCGGTTCGCCTGATCGCCCAGCGCCCCGAGGGCGCCACGCTGGTGCGTCCGGACCCGGAGAAGTTGCTCGAGCTGGGCTTGGACGCCGAGGTCAGCGGCCGCATTCTCGAGATCGCAAAGGCGACCCCGGGCGACGCGTTCACCGACGAGGCCCCGCTGCACGCGATCACCACCGCCACGCTCGAGCACATCGGCGTCGAGGCACTGCGGTACCGGCCCAACCTGGTGATCACGACGCCGCCGGGCTACCCGCCCTACGCCGAAAACGATTGGGTTGGCTCGGAAATCGCCGTCGGTGACGCGCGGCTGCGGGTCCTGACCGCCACATCACGGTGCGTCGTGCCGACGCTCGAACACGGCCCACTGCCGCGCGCGCCGCAGGCGCTCCGCACACCGGCAGCCGAAAACCGCTGGGACACAGGCGGTCACGGTGCTCAGCCGTGCGCGGGTGCTTATCTCGCGGTTCTGGCGAAAGGCGTCATCCGCGTGGGTGACCGCGTCACGATCGGCCGGTGAGG
The DNA here is from genome assembly GCF_001665605.1 of Mycobacterium sp. 852014-50255_SCH5639931. Lineage (GTDB taxonomy): Bacteria > Actinomycetota > Actinomycetes > Mycobacteriales > Mycobacteriaceae > Mycobacterium > Mycobacterium paraffinicum. Next base: position 70,858 of record NZ_LZSV01000034.1, on the reverse strand, counting down.
GTTCAATCGGCGATCGCCGCGAAGTCAACCCAGAGATGACGCGGCCCGCGGAACACTTGATTGTGGCGATACGGCGGCGGGTCGACCACCAATTCCGGAGAATCGACGCGCCGTAGAAACGTCTCGAGCGCCAGGTTGACCTCCAGGCGCGCCAGCGGCCCGCCCATGCAGGTGTGGATGCCACTGCCCCAACCGAAGTGCTCGTTGTCTTCGCGGAGCGGGTCGAAGCGATCCGGACTGTCGAACCGGCGCGGATCCCGATTGGCCGCCGCGTAGATGAGGTGCACCGCCGACCCTGCGGGGATCACCGTCCCGCCGACCTCGATGTCAGCGGTGGCGCTGCGGCTCGGGAAGAATTGCACCGCCGACTGCAGCCGCTGCACTTCTTCGATCGTGCGCGGGATCAGCTCCGGGCGGTCGCGCACCAGATCCCACGAGCCGGGATTGCGCAGCAGGGTCATCACGCAGTTGGTGATGGTGTTGACCGTGGAGTCGTGGCCCGCGACCAGCAGGAGCATGGCGTTGGACGTCGCCTCCCTGACCGACATGGGACCGTCGGGTCCGTTGTCGTGCAGCAGCTTGGACAGCAGGCCGTCACCGGGGGCCTTCGCGTACCTCTTCACCAAGGCGCCCAGATAGTCCAGCAACGCCGCGGTGCCGACGCGGCCCTTCTCAGCCAGGGCGCGCCCCTCGTCGGTGTCGCCCTCGGGACCCAGGTCGGCGCCCATCATGAAGTCGAAGATCCACGCATGGAACATCGGCTCGTCTTCGACCGGCACGCCGAGGATCTTGCAGATGACGGCCACGGGGATGGGGTAGGCGAAGTCCTCGACAACGTCCAGCCGGGTGCCGCCGCGGGCTTTCACCTTGTCGAGCAGGTCGCCGGCCAGCCGCACGACGAACGGTTCCATGCTCGGGATCAGGCCGGGGGAGTGCGGCGGGCCGAAGTGGCGCATCACCTGACGGCGTGCCCGGTCGTGGTCGGGCGGGTCGGAGACGATGATGCTGGCCTCGCGCCCGTAGGCCTGCATGTGCTCGCCACCGGGTTCGGGTTCGCTTTTGTCGCCGCCGACGCCGGCCGGGCTGCGGCTGATGTCGGAGCTGATCCGCGGGTCGTGGGCCAAGGCGAGCAGCTCCTGATAGCCCGTGACGACGTAGGTCTTGTCGGCGACCTTGGCCACCGGTGTCCTGCGCAGCTCCTCGAAATACGGGTAGGGGTTCGGGCGGTTCCCGAACTTCATCGCTTCGGCCCAGGCGATTGCGGCGTCCATCGTCGTCTCCTACCGTCAGCGGACCCGGGGCCGGAATTCGGCACCACGCGAGGTCGGGTCGTGTCCGGTCAGCACCACGTCGGGCATGGCGGTCGGTTCGCGGGGATCGGGGAACCGGGCCGGCATCGGCTCAAAGATGACCGGACGGTCGTATCCCGGCGGGGGCGGCGGGAAGGGCGCCGACCGCTCGATGAGCGAGGCGTAGTACGGCAACCATTTGCCATGGTTGAACGTCACCGCCCCCACGATTCGACCCCGGTAGCCGTAGGCGGCCGCGAAGCGGCGTTCCGTGATCGAACCCTGGGTGAAGACGATCTCGTCGCCGAACGAGCACACTCCGACGCTTTTGATGTTGACGCCGAACTGGCCGGACCAGAACGACGGCAGCGGCAGGTGCGGCCGGCGCCCCAGCTCCAGGCTGATCATATTGTTCGCCGCCACCTCGGCGCCGAAAACTGCGTTGTCCCAATGCTCTTGGGACATGAACTGGTACTCGTAGAGGACATGCGGCGCGCGCGCGACGTCTCCGGCGACGAAGATGTTGTCGGTCACCACACCGTTGATGTCGAACGCGCGGCAGCCGGCGTCGCACGCCACTCCCCAAAAGCCACTCGCCAGCTGTGCGCCGTCGAGCCATTCCACGTTGCGGATCGATCCCAGCGAGGCGACCACCACGTCGACGTCCAGCAGGGTGCCGTCCGAGAGGCGGGCGGCACAAACGCGGCCGTCGGCGTCGCCGTCGAGGCCGTCGACCGCCACACCCGTGCGCAGGTCGACACCGGCCTCGATCTGCATTCGTGCGGCGATATCGCCGATCACGCCGCCGAGCGCGCCGGCGAGCGGCGCCTTGCCGCGCTCGGCGACCGTCACCGGCAGGTCGAGGTCCCGGCAGACCGACGCGATCTCTGAACCCACGAAACCGGACCCGACGACGAGCACCCGGCGGGGTCGGTCCTTCAGCGCGGCGGCCAACCTTGCCGCATCATCACGGGTGCGCACGGTGAACAAACCGGTCAGGGCGGCCTCCTCCGGGTTGAACCATGGCCGGGCCCTGGTCCCGGTGGCGATCAGCAGCCGGTCGTAGTCGACCTTCTCGCCGTTGGCCAGCAACACTTGACGGTTGGACCGGTCCAATCCCACCGCCGCGACGCCTAACCGCCAGTCCGCGTCGACGGTTCTCAGGCGGGGCAGCTTCGTGTGGTCGGCGGGCACCCAACCCTTCAATACCTGCTTCGACAGGGGCGGGCGGTCGTAGGGCTCATGCGGCTCGTCACCGATGATGGTGAGCGGGCCTCGAAACCCTTTCTGCCGCAACGTTTCGGCCGCACGCAGGCCGGCCAGTGAGGCGCCGACGATGACGATTCGGCCATCGGACTTGAACGAATCGACGAGCTGGCTGACGAGGGAAGCGGTGCTCACCGGGCGTCCCGGTCAGCGGGCGGATCCACTTCGAGGATGATCGCCTGCACCGGGCAGGAGGCCGCCGCGCGCAGCACGCGCAGGCGTTGGGAGTCGTTCGGATTGGGGTCGTAGGCCAGCGCTTCCTCGCCGACGAGCTGCAGAACGTCGGGGGCCAGGGGGACACACTGCGCGTAGCCCTGGCACTTGTTGAGATCGACGACCAGCCGCATGCTCCGACCTTCCGCCCGTCGGCTACTAGCCCCCTTCCGGGCAGACTACTTCGCCGCGGCCTTCGGCTGCGGAGTTCACGGAGATTTCCTGCAGCGGCCGCAGCGAGTGTCAGGCACCCAAATTGCGGAGCGCAGTGTCGAGCTCCTCGGCCTGTTCGGCCAGCTCGCGTTCCGAGAGCTGCGCGCCCCCGGCCCGGTCCAGCACCTCTTGGCGCGTCGCGATCTGTAGGGCGCCACGGTAATCCGGCGCATCCAACTCCGCCGGCGAGGCCACGTCTATGCGGCCCTCGATCGCGACCAGCGCGGCTTGCTCATCTTGGCAGTCGAGTAGCCGCCGGACATCGTCAGCGGTGACGGTCATCTTAAGACGCCCCAACCATTTTCATGACGAGCAGCACCGCTACCGCGAGGAAGACCACGACGAAGACGCAAACGGCGATCACCGTGAGTACGGAACTGGGGGTGAATCGCCCGGTGGGCGGCGGTTGGTGCTCACCCAGGCCCGCTGTTTGCGGCGCCGCAGGGGGGGTGGATCCCGGTGGGACGCCGCCACCGGCCTCGAGCCCGGGCGTTTGTACCGGGTCGGGATTAGGGGGCTGTGCTGTCATCGCTGACGCCCGTCCTTTCCTGGGCTTTCGGTGTCGCTCACCCGGCTTTCATGCCGGGTCGCATCGCCACCCGGACGCAGTCGTCCGTGTTCTCGAACAACTCACGCCGCTCCGTTGGGACGTTGCATTCCCGCCCAGAACGCGCCCAAACGGAATGCTGCGATTACTGGGCAATCAGCGGCGCCCGCCCTGCGATCGCGTCACGTATGAGCAGCATCCGGGCGGTTGGACGCCGAGTACCTAGGATTCCGAGTGCGGAGTGGGACTTTGCACGGATTCCCACTTCGACTCCAGCGACCTCGTCACCGTGGTGCCGGCGGGCAGGTCGAGCTGAAAGGTCTCCCCGTCGTCGCCCTGGAAGGTGACGGTGTAACCGGCGTCGGTGGAGTCTTTGAACACCACCTTGTAGGGCTGTTCGCCCGACCCACAGTCGACGGCGATGAAGTCGCCAGGGGTGACGTCGTCGATGAGGTCGTTACCGGAGGCTTTCGACATACGGTCGACCGTAGTCGATCGGCCACCCGCGCCTGTACCGCGCTGAGTGCCGCCCATCCGCGACAACCGCACCCGGTTCGAATTTTGTTGCAGTGCTGGCGAATTCATTAACATCCGGGCCGCCCATCCGGCTCCACGCGTGGGTGACGCAGGTCACATGCGGGTTTGATCGGCGTCATCGGTGGAACCACTTGGCGTGACACGAACGCACGCAATTCTTGGCTAAAGGCCGCAAGGAGATTTTCGATGAGCGAGCAGAACAAAGCCGACGAAGCGCGCAGGGGCCTGATCGATTCGGTCAAAGGCAAAGCCAAAGAGGTCGTCGGGGCCGTTACCGGCAACGAGTCGCTGACCGCCGAGGGGCAACTCGAGCAGACCCAGGCGCACGAGCGCAAGGAAGCGAACGCGATGGAGGCCGTCGCCGAGGCGCAGGCCAAGCAGGCGCAGGACGCCGCGGCCGAGGCCAAGGTACAGGGCGCCCAAGAGCGCGTCGCGGCAAACGCACAAGCGGTCGCCGCCGAGGAATCGATCGAAGCCCAGGCGGTGGCTCAGAAGCGGGCCGCCGAGCAGGCCGCGCGGCAGCGGGCGACCGCCGAGACGACCCAGGCCGAGCTGGACGCGCAGCGGGAAGCGCAGCGAGCGAAGGCCGAAGAGCGCGCCGAGATCCGTGAAGCGTCGGAGGACATCATCGACGCCGTCGCCGAGCACCAGACGTCGGTCCAGGTGGCGCGCAACGAAGAGTCGGAGGCCGACCGCCTGCGACGTCAAGCCCAGAACGTGACCGACGAAGCCGACCTGCCCTGACGACGGGCCACACACAGGAGAAGTTGATGAGAATATCCGAAGTCCCGTTCGCAGTTCTGCGGTTCCACTACCAGCTGGCCCGATTCCCGTTGCAGGTCATCGAGGACCGGGTCGTCACCCGAATCCCGACCGAAGCGCCCGCGCGGCTGCTGTTCGAGCGCTCGCTCGGCATGCTGGACACCACGGTCGGCAATGTGCTCGATGACCCGAAGCTGGTCGAGCGGGGGACGGCGCTCGTCGAGCGCAGCGACGCGCTGGGCCGCGCGGCGCAGCTGGACGCGAAGGCCGCGGCCCGCAAGGAACAGGCCGACGCGAAGCTGAAGGGCGCCCGCGACGAGGCGATCGAGGACCGGCAGGAAGCGCAGGCGGCCACGCAGCAGGAGATCACAGAGGCCCGCAACGCCGCCGAGCAACGCAAACGGGAAACCGCGCAATCGGCCCAGCAGCAGAGCGCCGCGGCGAAGCGGCGCGCCGACGAGGCGGCGGACAGGCAGAAGCGGACGGTCGAGTCGGCTAAACGCCAGGTGGAGACCAGGACTCAGGCCGCCGAGAAGGCCGCGTCCAAGGCCGCGGCGGCGAAGATCGACGAGGCCGAGGACAAGCTGGGCGACGCCGCCGAAAAGCGCTCCGAGGCGGACCGCGTCGCGCAACTGGCGGCCGCCGAGAAGCGGCAGCGGCAAGAGGAACGCGCGAACGACTGACGGGCGCGCGCCTCAGACGCGCGGCGCCGGGCCCTGGTTGATCTTGTTGGCCGCGAACGTCGCGGCCTGGGCGGTCATTCCGGCGTCGATGTAGGAGACGTGCGCCATGATGTTGCCGCCTCCGGAGCAGATCGGGTCGTCGGGGGCGCACAGGCTGATGGTCTTGGATCCGTACGCCGGATTGATCGTCGGTAGCGGTTGTCCGCCCCACAACATGGACGAGAATCCGCTGCTGGGTTCGCCGAAGAGGGCGACGGCGGCGACGTGATCGGCGGCCGAGGGCGGCATCGCGTTGGTCGCCAGATCGATCACCGTCGAGCCCTGCGAGTATCCGCCGAGGACGATCCTCGAGTTCGGGCAGCTGGCGACGGTGTCTTGGATGTGCGTGCTCGCGTCAGTGGATCCGGCGTTCGCGCTGTTGTGGTAGTCGTCGTTGGCCGGATAGTTGACCGCGTAGACGTCGACGGACTTACCGCCGAGCTGCGAGGTGAGCGAGTCCACGAACGCCTGCCCGATGTTGCCCACACCGGGCTCCTGATGAGTGCCGCGGGCGAAGACCACCGAGACGTCGGAGCATGCGTCGGCGGCAGCGGTGGGCAGGACTGACGATTCCCAGACGGGGATGCTCAGTGCAGCCCAGGTCGTCGCCACCGACACACCAACTATGCGACCAAATCTGCGTCCACTCATGCCGAAATCCTGTCACATCACCAGCCGCAGCGGTCCCGCCGGTTGACGCTGGGGCGAGGAAGCGAACGCATACCGCCGAATCATGTTGCGGCGCAACGGAAGCTCTCAGTCGGCGGTAGTCCGGATGCGAATGGGGCCGGTCCAGTCGCCCTCGGGATCGACGGCGGTGCCGCGCTGCGTGATCTCCACGTCACCCGATCTGGCGAGCTGCCGCGCGACGTCACGCGCGTCGGGCATCAGCTCGCGCCAGTTCTCGCCACCCACGGCCCGGGCGGCGTCCGACGGGCAGATGCTGCTCCGCGGGCCGCGGTGCTCGGCCAGCGCGCGGATCGACGATTCCAGTCGCCGCCTGATCGGCCCGTCCCCGAGCGCGATCTCGGCATGGTCGGCGCCGGGCCCACCGCCCTCACGGACCATGCCCAGCTCGGCACGCAATCGCTCACCCATTCCTAGCGGCCGCGCCACTGGGGCTTGCGCTTCTCGGCCCACGCCCGGAGCCCCTCGGCGACGTCCTCGGTCGCCCCGGCCACCTTGCGCATGGTCTCCCCGAAGCGAACGGCCTCGATCCAGCCCATGTCCGCCGTCCGCCACGCCACTTCCTTGGTCGCCCGCTGGGCCAGGGGAGCGGCCTCGGTCAGGGTCCGGGCCCAGGCCCGGGCCTCAGCCTGCAAGTCGTCCGGCTCTACGAGCTTCCACACCAGGCCGATCTCCTTGGCCCGCTCGGCGCTCATGGGCTTGCCGGTCAGGAGGAGTTCCATGGCGTTGGCCCAGCCGACCCGCTGGGGCAGCCGGATGGCCCCGACGATGGTGGGCACGCCGATCGACACCTCCGGAAAGCAGAAGGTCGCCTCGGTGCTGGCGATGACGAAGTCGCAGAAGAGCACGCCGGTCACTCCGTAGCCGATGCAAGGCCCGTGCACGGCGGCGATGGTCGGCTTGAACAACTCCATCCCGGACTCGAAGGAGTTGATCGTCGGCTTCTCCCAGAAGGTGCCGCCGAAGGTGCCCACCGAGCCCTCGCCGTCCTTGAGGTCGCCGCCGGCGCAGTAGACGCTGCCGCTGGCGGTCAGGATCGCGACCCACGCGTCCAGGTCGTCGCGGAACCGCTCCCACGCCGCGTTCAAGTCCTGGCGAAGAGGCCCGTTGATGGCGTTGCGAGCCTCGGGGCGGTTGAGGGTGATGGTGGCGACGTGGTCGTCAAGCTCATACGTGACGAGACTCATGGGTTCACCCTAGGGCGCCGAGTGTGGGCCCTACGTATGAAAACTGGCTCGAATTCGTTCGTAGACCCACGCTCGGCGAACGGCCCACGGCGACCGCACGCCTACCCTGGCCCCAGTGGCCGAACTGTCCGTCGCCGAACTGCGCACCCGCCTTGACGGTCTGACAACCCGCGACGCCGCACGCCTCGGAAGGCGCCTGAAGAACCTGCGCGGAGCCAAACCCGACCAGCTCCGACAACTCGCCGAGCAGATCACCCGGGCCGAAGCGCTCGTCGCCACGCGGCAGGCCGCGGTGCCGGCCATCAGCTATCCCGATCTCCCGGTCAGCGGGCGCCGGCAGGAGATCGCCGACGCGATTCGGGCGAACCAGGTCGTCGTCGTCGCCGGTGAAACCGGTTCGGGAAAGACCACGCAACTGCCCAAAATCTGTCTCGACGCCGGCCGGGGCGTCCGCGGAACCATCGGGCACACCCAGCCCCGGAGGCTGGCCGCCCGCACGGTCGCGCAGCGCATCGCCGACGAATTGGGCGGCCCGCTCGGCGAGACTGTCGGCTACACGGTCCGGTTCACCGATCAGGTCAGCGACCGCACCCTGGTGAAGCTGATGACCGACGGCATCCTGCTCGCCGAGATTCAGCGGGACCGCAGACTGCTGCGCTACGACACACTGATCCTCGACGAGGCCCATGAGCGCAGCCTGAACATCGACTTCCTACTGGGTTACCTGCGCGAGCTGCTTCCGCGCCGCCCGGACCTGAAGGTGATCGTCACCTCGGCGACCATCGAGCCGCAACGGTTCGCGGACCACTTCGGCGGTGCACCGATCCTCGAAGTGTCCGGGCGTACGCACCCGGTCGAGATCCGCTACCGTCCGCTGGAAGTCCCCGTGTCAAGCGGCCGGGAGGATGATCCCGACGACCCAGACCACGAGATCGTGCGCACCGAGACCCGTGACGAGGTCGAGGCGATCGTCGACGCGATCGCTGAGCTCGAGGCCGAACCAGCCGGGGACGTCCTGGTGTTCCTCTCGGGCGAACGCGAAATCCGGGATACCGCCGAGGCTTTGGGCGGACTGAGAAACACCGAGGTGCTTCCGCTGTACGCCCGGTTGCCGACCGCCGAGCAGCAGAAGGTGTTCGCGCCCCACACCGGGCGCCGGGTCGTCCTGGCGACCAACGTCGCCGAGACGTCGCTGACGGTGCCGGGTATTCGCTACGTCGTCGATCCCGGCAACGCCCGCATCTCGCGCTACAGCCGCCGCTTGAAGGTGCAACGGTTGCCGATCGAACCGATCTCGCAGGCCTCTGCCGCTCAACGGGCGGGCCGCTGCGGCCGGGTCGCGGCCGGCGTGTGCATCCGCCTGTACTCCGAGCAGGATTTCGCGGCCCGTCCGCGCTACACCGAGCCCGAGATCCTGCGGACCAACCTCGCCGCGGTGCTGTTGCAGATGGCGGCACTGCGGCTCGGCGAGGTGGAGAACTTCCCGTTTCTCGACCCGCCGGACCGGCGCAGTGTGCGCGACGGCGTGCAGCTGCTGCAGGAGTTGGGAGCTTTCGACGCCGAGGGCGCCATCACCGACCTCGGCCGCCGCCTGGCCCGCCTGCCGGTCGACCCGCGCCTGGGCCGGATGATCCTGCAGGCCAACACCGAGGGATGCGTGCGGGAGGTGCTGGTGCTGGCCGCGGCGCTGACCATCCACGACCCGCGGGAGCGGCCCACCGACCGCGAGGAGGCCGCCCGTCAGAAGCATGCCCGCTTCGCCGACGAGAACTCCGACTTCCTTACCTACCTCAACCTCTGGCGCTACCTAGGCGAACGGCGGAAGACGCTGACGGGCAGCGGATTTCGCCGCATGTGCCGAGATGAGTTTCTGCACTACCTGCGCATCCGCGAGTGGCAGGACCTGGTGGGGCAACTCCGCGGCATCGCCCGCGACCTGGGCATCGTTGAAGGCACCGCATCCGATGAACCCGCCGACCCGGCGCAGGTGCACGCGGCGCTGCTGGCCGGGTTGCTGTCGCACGTGGGCATGCGCCGCGAGGACGGGCGCGAGTACCTGGGGGCGCGCAACTCGCAATTCGTCCTCGCACCGGGCTCAGCGCTCACCAAACGACCACCCCGCTGGGTGGTCGTGGCCGAGCTGGTCGAAACCAGCCGCCTGTACGGGCGCACCGCCGCGCGCATCCAGCCGGAGGCGGTCGAGCGGATCGCGGGCGACCTCGTGCAGCGCACCTACAGCGAACCGCACTGGGACGCCAGGCGCGGCGAGGTGATGGCCTACGAGCGGGTAACGCTCTACGGCCTGCCGCTGGTTGCGCGACGGCGCGTGGGTTACGCCCGGGTGGAGCCGGCGATGGCGCGGGAGTTGTTCATCCGGCACGCGCTGGTGGAGGGCGACTGGCAGACCCGCCACCACTTCTTTCGCGACAACGCGCGGCTGCGCGCCGAGCTCGAGGAGCTGGAGGAGCGCGCCCGCCGACGCGATCTCGTCGTCGGTGACGACGAGGTCTACGCGCTCTACGATGCCCGCGTCCCGGCCGAAGTCGTCTCCGCGCGGCACTTCGACGGGTGGTGGAAGAAGCAGCGCCACAAGACACCGGAGTTGCTGACCTTCACTCGGGACGCTCTGTTGCGCACCGGCGACACCGCCGACGCCGAGCGGCCGACCGCCTGGCATTCGGGCGACGTCACGCTGCCGCTGACCTACCGGTTCGAGCCGGGTGCCGCCGACGACGGCGTCACGGTGCACGTGCCGATCGACGTGCTCGCGCGGTTGGGCGGTGACGAGTTCGCCTGGCAGGTGCCGGCGCTGCGGGAGGAGCTGGTGACCGCGCTCATCCGCTCACTGCCAAAAGACTTGCGCCGCAACTTCGTTCCCGCCCCCGACACCGCCCGTGCGGTGCTGGCAGGGATCAACCCGGCGGGGCAGCCGTTGCTGGAGGCGCTGCAGCGCGAATTGCGCCGTCGCACCGGCGTTCTGGTGCCCGTCGACGCGTTCGACCTCGACAAGTTACCGGCGCATCTGCGGGTGACCTTCGCCGTCGAGTCCCCCGACGGCACCGAGGTCGCCCGCGGAAAGGACCTCGACGCGTTGCAACGACGGCTGGCCGCGCCCGCTCGTCAGGCCGTGGCGGGGGCGGTCGCCGGCGGGCTGGAACGGGCGGGCCTGCGCACCTGGCCCGACGACCTCGACGTGCTGCCGCGTGTCGTCGAGCGAACGGTCGACGGGCGCGCCGTGCGCGGCTTCCCCGGCTTCGTCGACGCGGGCAGCGGGGTCGACCTGCGGGTCTTTGCGACGCCCGCGGAGCGGGACAACGCGCTGGGGTTCGGGATGCGGCGATTGGTGCGGCTGAGCGTGGCGTCGCCGGTGAAAGCCGTTGAGCGACAACTGAGCCCACGGACCCGCCTGGCGCTCGGCGCCAACCCGGACGGCTCGCTGACCGCGCTGCTCGAGGACTGCGCCGACGCCGCGGCGGACGCGCTGATGCCCGGGCCGGTGTGGACCCGCGAGGAGTTCGCCGCGCTACGCGAGCGGGTGGGCACGGCGCTCGTGTCCGCGACCGCCGACATCGTGGCCCGCATGGAGCAGGTGTTGGCCGCCGCGCAGGACGTGCAACTCGCCCTGCCCGGCCGGCCGCCGCCCGCGCAGTCCGACGCGATCACCGACGTCCGCGCTCAGCTGGATCGACTGTTGGCGCCGGGGTTCGTCGCCGCCACCGGAACTGCCCACCTGGGAGATCTCACCCGCTACCTGAGCGCAATCCGCCGGCGCCTCGAGAGGCTGCCGCACGGGATCGACGCGGACCGGGAGCGAATGCGGCGGGTACGCGCCGTGCAGCGCGCCTACGACGATTTGACACAGTCGCTGCCACCCGCGCGGCAGGCGGCGTCCGACGTCCGCGACCTTGGGCGGCAGATCGAGGAATTACGGGTGAGCCTGTGGGCCCAGCAGCTGGGCACCCCGCGACCGGTGAGCGAGCAGCGGATCTACCGAGCGATCGACGCGCTACGCGACCATACGTGAATTATTGCCCTCCCACTCTCAACCTATAGCGCACCGGGGGGCTTGCGGCAAGGGCGGGGTGATGCCGCACAATCGCTGGCCGAAGCCAATTTTCGCTCTTAGCAGGGGGTTGGGAGTGTTGTCACACGAGAACGTCGACCACGCGGTGCTGATCGCTGGAGGAGGCCCGACAGGCCTGATGTTGACCGGTGAATTGGCGTTGGCGGGGGTCGATGTGGCGATAGTCGAGCGGCGCGCAGGCCAGGACCTCATCGGTGCGCGCGCCGGGGGTCTGCATGCGCGCACCATCGAGGTCCTCGATCAGCGGGGCATCGCCGATCGGTTTCTTGCCCGGGGCCAGGTCGCCCAGGTCGCCGGGTTCTCCCAGATTCGGCTGGACATCAGCGACTTTCCCACCCGGCACCCCTACGGTCTCGCGTTGTGGCAGAACGAGATCGAACGCATACTCGCCGACTGGGTGGACGAGTTGGGGGTGCGGTTCTATCGCGAACATGAGGTGACGGGCATCGCCCAGGACCACAGTGGCGTCAACGTCGCATTGTCCGATGGTCGATTCCTGCGAGGGGCATACCTCGTCGGCTGCGACGGCGGGCGCAGCGTGGTCCGTAAAGCCGCCGGCATCGATTTCCCCGGCTGGGAGCCGACGACCAGCTACCTGCTCGGCGAGGTCCAAATGGATTTCGGGACAGGCGATTCGCCGGTATGGGGCATCCGCCACGATGCACTCGGCGTGCATTCCCTTTCCGCGTCGGAGGAGGGCGGGCCGGTGCGTGTCATGGTCACCGAGCGGCGCCTGGGGCCAAGCAGCGAACCCACGGTAGGCGACCTGAGTGAGGCGCTGATCGCCGTCTACGGAACGGACTACGGGATACACAGTCCCGCTTGGCTTTCCAGATTTACCGACTTGGCGCGGCAAGCCGCAACCTATCGAGACCGGCGCGTCCTGCTGGCCGGGGACGCCGCGCATGTCCACCACCCGGTGGGCGGCCAGGGGCTGAACACCGGCGTGCAGGATGCGGTCAATCTGGGGTGGAAGCTGGGGCAGGTGGTCAACGGCACGTCCCCCGACAGCCTGCTCGACAGCTACCACACCGAACGGCACCCGGTCGCCGCGCGCGTGCTGCGCAACGCGATCGCACAGATGGCGCTTCTTCGCCCCGACGACCGAACCAGGGCCTTGCGCGACACCATGGCCGACCTGCTCGCCATGGACGAACCTCGCCAACGGTTCGCCGCCATGATGTCCGGCCTGGACATCCGCTACGACCTGGGCGACGCACACCCGCTGCTCGGACGGCGCATGCCCGATCTTGACCTGGTCACCGCCGAGGGGCCACTTCGGGTTTTCACGCTGCTACATCGGGCCCGACCGGTGCTGCTCAACCTCGGCGGAGCGGGCCGATTCGACCTGGCTTCCCGGGCGGACACGGTCCAGCTGATCGACGCGGAATATGGCGGTAACTGGGAGCTTCCGGCAATCGGCACCGTACCGGCTCCCGACGCAGTCTTGATTCGTCCGGACGGGCACGTGGCCTGGGTCGGAAACGCCACTAATGAGGGCCTGGGCGACGCGCTCACGGCCTGGTTCGGCGCCCCGCCCGGCCCTTCGGTCTAATCCGGCGGTTCATCGCCCGAGCCGACGGTGGGGGCGCGTTCCCGGTCGCTGGGCTTGCCGGCAACGCCTTCGGCCTCCCGATCGTCGGCGACCTTCTCCTCGAGCCGGTCGACGATGTCTTCGAGCTCCTGAGAGTGGCCCCGGGGGTCTTTGTCGGGTTTCGTCATATCGCTTTCCATCGACTGTGGTCGGGCACGGCCCGTCGCTATCCAGTACCCCATCCGCCGGCTGGTAACCGGGCGGCGATTGTGATCCTCGGTTCATGGCGGCGACGGCCGCGTTGGCCGAGCTAGGAGTGACGGACGCGACATTACGCCGTGGCGGTGGAAGTATCGCAGGGGTGGCCGATAAGAAACCGCAGACCATCTCGTACCCGGCGGCCGACAGGCGTCCGCGCCGCCACGAAACCGAGCCCCTCGATCCCCACGTCATCGTTCTGTTTGGTGCGACCGGGGATCTGGCGAAACGCAAGCTGCTCCCCGGGCTGGCCTATCTGGACCAGTCCGAGCTTGCGCCCGACATCCAGATCGTCGCGACGTCGCTGGAAGACCTCAGTGACGACGACTTCCGCGAGATCGCCAAGGACGCGATCGAGTCGTTCGGCACGCACAAGCTCACGTCCGAACAGTGGGCCAATTTCGCGAAGATCGTCACCTACGTACCGCAGGGGAAGGGACCCGAAGCGCTGGCGGCGGCGGTGGCCGAAGCCGAAGCCGAGCTGGGCCCCAACGTCAGGCGGCTGCATTACTTGTCGGTGCCCCCCAAAGCCGCGCGCGAAGTCATCACCATGCTGAGCGACGCCAAACTCGTCGAGCGCTCGCGGGTGGTGATGGAGAAGCCGTTCGGAACCGACCTTGCCAGCGCGGTGGCGCTCAACGACTTCGTGCACGAAACGTTTGAGGAATCCCAGATCTTCCGTATCGACCACTTCCTGGGTAAGGAGGCCGCGCAGAACATTCTGGCGTTCCGCTTCGCCAACGGACTGTTCGAGCCGATCTGGAACCGCAACTTCATCGACCATATCCAGATCGACATCCCCGAGGCCCTCGGCCTGGATCAACGGGCGAACTTCTACGAGGAGACCGGCGCCTACAAGGACATGGTCGTGACCCACCTGTTCCAGGTGATGGCGTTCGTCGTCATGGAGCCGCCCACGGCGCTCGAACCTTTTGCCATCAGCGAAGAAAAGAACAAGGTTTTCCGCTCGATGCTGCCGGTCAAGCCCTCCAATGTGGTGCGCGGCCAGTACAACGGATACCGCGAAGAGGAAGGCGTCGCAAAGGATTCCGACACCGAGACGTTCATCGCCCTCAAGGTCGGCATCGACAACTGGCGCTGGGCGGGTGTGCCGATCTATCTGCGTACCGGCAAGAAGATGGCCGAGGGCATCCGCATCATCTCGATCGCGTTCCGAGAGGCGCCCCGGACGATGTTTCCGCCCGGCTCGGGGGTCGGGACTCAGGGTCCCGACCACCTGACGTTCGACCTCGCCGACAACTCGAAGGTGTCGCTGTCTTTCTACGGCAAACGGCCGGGCCCCGGGATGAAGTTGGACAAGTTGTCCATGCAGTTCTCCTCGCAGGAGATCGACACCGTCGTGGACGTGCTGGAGGCATATGAACGGCTCATCCTCGACGCGATGCGGGGTGACCACACGCTGTTCAACACCGCGGAGGGCATCGAATCGTTGTGGGAGCGTTCGCAGGACCTGCTCGACGACCCCCCGCCGGCGAAGATGTATCAACCGGGCACCTGGGGCCCCAATGCCATCCACCAACTGATCGCACCCAATGCGTGGCGGTTGCCGTTCGAGCGGGAGTGGCGCGACGCCAGGCCGGACTCCTAGTCGGCGCGGTCAGCCCAGTTCTGCGCTGATGTAGGTGATGGCGTGCCGAAATTCCTTGAGCATTTCGTTGTCGGGAACGACGAAGCCGTAGTCGGCGTATAGCTGATCGGTGGGGTGAGGGGTGACGACCCAGCCGGCGGCAGCCAGGTGTTCTCCGGCGGGTTGGCGCGCCCCCTCCCACACCAGATCGGCGACGTCGATGTCCAGTCCGTGCTTGCGCCACGTGGTGCGCATCGCCCGGGCGCGCTCGTCGGTGAACACGCCCATGTTCGTGATGTTCTCGGTGGCCAGCCGGCTGCCCGATGCGCTGAGCGTGGTGATGCTGTCCAGGAGGCGGTCCTGCGCCTGCGGCGGCAGGTAGGGGAGCAGGCCTTCGGCGATCCAGGCCGTCGGCGCCGTCGGGTCAAATCCGTTGCCACGCAGCGCGGTTGGCCAATCCTCGCGCAGGTCGATGCCTACCGTTCGGCGTTCGGCGGTCGGTTCGGCGCCGATCCGGGCCAGCGTTTCGCTCTTGAAGGCGATGACCTCGGGCTGATCAACCTCGTAAACCACCGTGCCCGCCGTCCAGGCCAACCGATAGGCGCGGGCGTCGAGCCCGGCGGCCAAGATCACGGCCTGACGTATCCCGGCGCTGGACGCCGATGTGAGGAACTCATCGAAAAACCTGGTGCGCACGGCGATCTGCTCGCGACGCTGCTGCAGGCTCAGGGGCATGTCGTCGTTGTCGAGCGGGATCTGGCCGTCGAGCATGCGGACGAAGAACGGGTGCCCGACCGCGCGCACCAACGGCTCGGCGAACCGGTCATCCAGCAGCGGATCGGGCTTGCGGGAAGCCAGCGCCCGGGACGCGGCGACCATCGTCGCGGTCGCCCCAACGCTGGAAGCCAAATCCCAGCTGTCGCCCTCGGTGCGCGCCGAACCAAGTGAAGACACTCGTCGCTCCCTCCTGGGATTCGGCCGCCGCGGCGGCAGGATTTCGGATGTTCGCCGCCAACGGACTGCGCGGCTACACCACCTGAGATCGAAGGGTACTTTCTGCCTAAGCCGCGCTCACCAAGCCCCCGCTGAGCTCGAGACAGGAAGCGAATCACTGGATGGCACCGACTCTGCGCCCGCGCCGCTCGGCGTTGTACCTGCCCGGCAACAAGACCCGCGCATTGGAGAAGGGGAAATCGCTGCCCGCGGACGTGGTCATCCTCGACCTCGAGGACGCCGTAGGACCCGACGCCAAAGCCGACTCGAGGGCCACGGTGTGCGACGCGATCTGTCCGGACAGCTATGGGCCCCGGGAGGTCGTGGTGCGCATCAACGGCTTAGACACCGAGTGGCACGACGAGGACTTGGCCGCCGTGGCCGGTTCGGCCGCCCACGGCGTACTGGTGCCGAAAGTCGAGTCGGGCGATCAGGTCCGAGCGCTGACCGCGACGCTGGTCAAGCTCGGCGCCCCGGAGTCGTTGCAGCTGTGGGTGATGATCGAAACGCCGCGCTCCTTCCTCAGGGTCGAGGAGATCGCTTCGGCCAGCGAGCGACTGGCCGCGCTGGTGATCGGCACCAACGACCTGGTGAACGATCTGCACGGATTGCACGTGCCTGGCCGCGCGCCGGTCGTGCCCGCGTTGGCGTTGGCGGTGCTGGGTGCCAGGGCGGCGGGAAAGGTGATTTTGGACGGCGTGTTCAACGACATCACCGATGAAGACGGATTTCGCGCAGAGGCTCGGCAGGGCCGCGAAATGGGTTTCGACGGCAAGACTTTGATCCATCCGTCCCAGATCGGCCCGGCCAACGACCTGTTCGGTCCGTCGCAGCAGGAAGTCGCCGACGCCCGTAAGGTTGTCGCGGCCTACGAGGAGGCGCGGGCCGCGGGGACCAGTGTCATCACGGTGGACGGTCGGATGGTCGAGAGCCTGCATGTCCGCAACGCGGAGCGGATCCTCGCGCTCGCGGACCTCATCGCGGAACTGGCGTCCGCCTCCTAGGCGTACGGGCTCATTGCTTGTCGACTCGGCCGGCGACCTGGCCGGCGAGTTTGACCGCCAAGTCCGCCGGTTCCTTGCGGACCACACCGACATCGATCGCCACGTTGTTGCGCACGGTCAGCGCGCGCTGGCAGGTCATGGTCAGCAGGACGTTGCCGTTGTCGCGCAGTGTCATCGTCAGGGTGGTGCTCAACATCCCGTTGGCGTTGGAGACCGGTCCCACCTGCCACCCCGTCTCGGGGGTGTCCTGCCCGGCGGGAGTGGTGAATTGGCGGTTGGCGCAGGCCGGCCAGCGCTGCGCCGAGCTGCTGAAGAAGGCATTCGCCTCTTTGGCAGACGGGAACAGCACCAGTACCTGGCCCACCTCGGGATCCGGTTCATTGGAATTCGGGGGAAGGGACGCAACCTCGTCGTCGCCGCTGACCGCGGTGTAACCGCTGCCCGCATACACGGGAGCCTGACCGGGGCCGATGGCATAGACGCAGTCGTCGGGGAATTTCCAGCCCGCGGGCCACGGCTGCTTCGCGTTGTCGTCTTGGAGCTTGTCGTTCTTTTCCTTGCTCTTCGATCCGGTCACACCCAGCCCGCTGTCGATCTCCGCCGAACCGAGCAACAACCCCGACAGCGCCGCCTGCGCGACCGGCGGACGCGTCGAGGTCGTCGTCGACGAGCCCGGGCCACCTTCGTTGCTACTGCCGCACGCGGCAACCAGTAATCCGATGGCCGCGATGGAGATCGCGGCTGACAGTCGGCGCATGTGTAGCTCACCTTTCACGGTCGCGTTCAGCTCTTCAAGCTTCCGCGCGGCCAGACTCATCCACGAAGCTGAGAGGTGGACGGAAGCATAACCGCTCGGACAGCAAATTGCGTGATTCCTCGAAAAGTGTTCCGTGAATCGTCGTTTGAGCCTCGGGATTCATGTCGATCGCGTAGCGCGCCGGCCGAGCCAAGACCGACGGATCGGCCCCGCTCGGCGCCCCGCAACCGGGAATCGTTCGCAGATCAAGGGTTTCCTAGGGCAACAAAGCCGGCGAGTGCCGTCCACCAACGCAGGTACCGCAGCGCGTCTCCGATTCAAATACGAATTAAAACCGCGCCGGGGGTATGTCAGTTACCGGTAAGGTGCATGCAGCAAACGCCATTCGTTGGAACAGAGGAGTCTCCGATGCGGCTAGACCGAACCATGATCGCGGGAGTGGTCGCCATCACGATCGTTGCAGCGGGGTGCTCGAACGGCACGTCAACGTCGGGCTCCTCGTCCAGCCAGTCGGCGACCTCGGGCTCGCAGGCGCCCAGCTCGGCGCCGCCGGCGACGACACCTTCGTCCTCCACGCAAGGCGGCTCCTTCGATCAATCCACCTGCCTGGACATTTCCTTCACGAAAGACAACCTGATGGTGGCCCAGAAACCCGAGGATGCGCGCAAGTTCGCCGACACGCTGGAAAAGTACGGGCCTCCCGAAACGGTGAAGGCCGCGATCGAGCACTTCGTCACCACCGTCGGAGCACAACCCAACGATCCTGACCTCAACGCCAACAGGGATGCGCTTACCGCCTGGATCAAGCAGGTGTGTCCCAACGTCAACCCATAACATCTGATGAGCTAAGTCCGCCGCCTTCGCGCGAGCGAATCCGGTTGCGCCAACGGGCGTCCGGGCACCAGGTGCTCTACCGTGTTGGCAGGCGGGGGACAGGGGTGCCCCCTTTCGGCGGGGACACCTGCCCGGACCGGTGAGTCGACGGTGACCACGCGGTAGGTTGAACGCGGTTCCGGACGACTCGAGAGGAGACACCGTGCGTCACAGCGCGGCCATGGCCGAGGCCGACCGCACGTGGATGGTTGACACGCTGCTCGCGCTGCTGCAGACGCCAAGTCCGGCGGGGCGGACGGACGCGGTGATGCAGCTCATCGGCGACATCTTCGACGACTTTGGTGTGCCGTTCTCCCTGACCCGGCGCGGCGCGCTGACCGCCGAACTCCCTGGGGAATCGGCGGCCATCGACCGCGCGGTGGTCGTTCACGCCGACACCATCGGCTGCATGGTGCGACGGCTCAAGGACAACGGCCGTCTCGAGGTCATTCCGGTCGGCACCTTCTCGGCCCGGTTCGCCGCGGGCGCCCGGGTGCGGATCTTCTCCGACGACCCCGACGAATTCATCACCGGCACGGTCATGCCGCTCAAGGCCAGTGGGCACGCCTTCGGCGACGAGATCGACCTGCAGCCAACCGACTGGGAACACGTCGAGGTCCGCGTCGACCGCAAGGTGTCTTCGCGAGAGGACCTCGTCCGCCTCGGCCTGCAGATCGGCGACTTCGTCGCCTTTATCGCCAGCCCCGAGTTGACCGCCGACGGCTACATCGTTTCTCGGCACCTCGATGGCAAGGCGGGCGTCGCGATCGCGCTTGCGCTGGCCAAGAATTTCGCCGAGAACAAGGTGGTGCTGCCGCACCGCACGATGGTGATGATCACCATCACCGAGGAAGTCGGCCACGGGGCGAGCCACGGCTTGCCCGCCGATGTCGCCGAATTGGTCTCGGTGGACAACGCGGTGTGCGCGCCCGGCCAGCATTCCATCGAGGACGGCGTGACCATTCCGATGGCCGACTTGCACGGTCCGTTCGACTATCACCTGACGCGCAGGCTGTGCCGGCTCGCGCAGGAGCAGGAAATCCCTTGCGCGCGGGATGTCTTTCGCTTCTACCGCTCCGATGCCGCCGCGGCGATCGAGGCGGGCGCGGGCACCCGCGCGGCGCTCGTCGGCTTCGGGCTTGACGGCAGCCACGGTTGGGAACGCACCCACCTGGATTCGCTGCAGGCGGTGTACTGCCTGCTGCACACCTGGCTGCAGACGCCGCTGACCTTCGCCAAATGGGATGCCAAGCCGTCGGGCAAGCTGCGGGACTTTCCGTCGTCGAAGCAGCCTGCCCCGAGCGAGCGGTGGGTGCCGCTGGCCCGCGGGGAACACGATTCACCCGGCGAGGCGTCGCCGGGATCGCACTGGCCGCCGTCGGAGGGCCCCCAGGCCTGAGGCGTTAGCGCCTAGCGTCCGACACCGCGGGGGATCCGATCGGCGCGCCAGCACCGGGACTTCATGGGGACCTCGATCGCTTCGGCCCGGGGGAAACGTGCAGTCAGGGCAGCGCGGGCATTGGCGAGTCGCTCCGCGCGCTCATCCGCAGACGCGATGATCACCCGGCTGTAGGTGCCCACCATTGCGACGACATCGTCGATGCTCATCGTCCGCGCGAACGTGAATGTCTCGCGGGCGACGTTGTGGAAGATCTGCGGGTCGGGGAGCACAACGTTTTCGTGGCGGCGGCGGAAGCGGTCGGGTGATTCAGCCTCGGGTGTGTCCTCGCCCGGCAGCAGGTCGAGGTTGCGCACCCAATCAACGTCACGATCTCGACTGGTCCAGATCAGGCCGAATCGCCCGCCGTCGCGCAGTACCCGGCCGATCTCCGGAACGGCCCGTTGAGGATCCATCCAGTGCCACGCCGACGAAACGAACACCGCGTCCGCGGAAAGGTCGGGAAGCGGAATCGACTCCCCGGTCCCTTCGACGGCACGAACCTCGGGAGACCGCTCGGTGAGTACGGCCCGCATGCGCGCATCGGGTTCCACGGCGATGACCGCCGCCGCCCTGTCCAGAAGTGTGCGGGTGAACAGCCCGGTGCCCGCGCCCAAGTCGACTGCCACCCCGCAATGGGGTGGCATCAGCCAGTCCACGGCTTGCTGCGGAGGGTGCGGACGAAACCCGTCATAGTCCTCGGCGATCGAGCCGAAGGACGTCGCGCGCTCTTGACGATCAGTCACACGCAACAAGATATTGCGGCTCGCTATGCAAGAGATGAGAAAGAGTGCCGCGTCACCACAGGGCGCTGTGATTGACGAGCGCGTCGGCCACCAGTCCTATCCCGAAGACCAGGAACAACAGCCGCACCGACATCGGGCCGTAGCGGGTCAGGGCGCGGACGAGCCTGCGCTGAATGCGCTTGGCGCGCATGGTTCGTCTCATCGAAAGGGCAAGGATCAGCAGCGGTGGGGAAAGCGCGATCGCCCAATAGGCGATGATCGCCAAGGGCCAGAACGGTGGCCTCGGGTGCAGGGCGGCGAGCATGGCCAGCCCCGTGAGATAGGGGATTGCGGTTGGCGCCTGCCCACTACCGACGGCCAATCCGAGAAACCCGAGCAGCCATGGCCGCTCGCGCATCGCCGCCAGAGCCCAGCCGGGAGCCGATGATTGGGCGGTCAACGGGAAGTACGCCAGGCCGGTCAGCACGAGGCCGAGCACCAGCTCGCCGCGAAAACGGATCGCCGGTGTCACGTGGAAATCGACGGCGTGGGTCAAGAAGCTGAGGCCCAGTACCGTGCACAGCCCGAATGTGGTTGTCACGGCGAACACACCCGCGATGAAGCTCAGGGCACCCGGAATCGGCGACCGGCGATTCAACCGGCTGTCGAAAATGACGGCCGAGACCACGCCCAGATTAAGGACGTTCAGCGAATCGAGAAACGCCAGGCCCGCAAGCGCCAGCACAAGAGCACCCACGCGCCTGAACCCGGCTACCGAGGGGACTGGCCGGGCGTGAACATCGGAGCGGCGCTCATGCTGCAGACAATACGAGTCGCAGAGCGGCGTGTCTGTTTGAGGCGGCGCCCGCCGTGCTCGGCGGGTACATCACCGGGGCGGCTCGTATCGGTTTCGATCCGGTCACACGGCCTGGGGCACCGAGGTTTTCGTTGTCACGCGTTTGACAATGCCGGACATGAGGCAGACGCGGGAGCCCGACGGTGGCGCGTGAGATCTCACGCCAGGCGTTCCTGCGGGGTACCGCCGGAGCGTTGGCCGCCGGTGCGGTTTTCGGCTCCGCCCGGGCCACCGCCGCCCCCAATCCCACCGGGTGGGAGGGTCTGTCCACCGCCATCGGTGGACAAGTGCTGCTACCGGACAACGGCGCTTTCGGGTCGGCCAAGCAGGTGTTCAACACCAACTACAACGGTTCGACGCCTGCTGCCATCGTGACCCCGACGTCGCCGGCTGACGTGCAGAAGGCCATGGCGTTCGCCGCCGCGCACAACCTGAAGGTGGCGCCGCGCAGCGGCGGGCATTCCTACATCGGCGCCTCCACGGCGAACGGCGTCATGGTGCTCGACCTGCGTCAGCTGCCCGGAGGAATCAATTACGACGCCGGCACGGGGAACGTCACGGTGACGCCCGCGACCAGCCTGTACGCGATGCACCAGACCTTGGCAGGCGCCGGTCGCGGCATCCCGACGGGTACCTGCCCGTCGGTCGGGGCCTCCGGACACGCCCTGGGCGGGGGACTGGGCGCCAATTCCCGCCACGCGGGGCTGCTCTGTGACCAACTGCTGTCGGCGTCGGTGGTGCTGCCCGGCGGTCAGGCCGTGACCGCGTCCAACGCCAGCAATCCCGACCTGTTCTGGGCGTTGCGCGGTGGCGGCGGCGGCAACTTCGGCGTGACCACCTCGCTGACCTTCGCCACCTTTCCCACGACGGATCTTGACGTGGTGAACCTCAACTTCCCGGCCGAGGCATTCGCGCAAGTACTGGTCGGCTGGCAGAACTGGCTGCGCATCGCCGACCGGAACAGCTGGGCGCTGGCGGACGCCACCGTCGACGGAATGGGGACGCACTGCCGCATCATGGCGACGTGCCCGGTCGGATCGGGTGGCAGCGTAGGGGCGGCCATCACCAAAGCCGTTGGGGTGCAACCGACTGGGACCGAGAACCACACCTTCAACTATCTCGACCTGGTGCAGTACCTGGCCGTCGGGAACCTCAACCCGTCACCGCTCGGATACGTCGGCGGATCCGACGTGCTGCCCGTCGTCAACGCGGCCACCGCGCAGGGCATCGCCAAGGCGGTCGACGCCTTTCCGCGTGGAGCGGGCCGCATGTTGGCGATCATGCATGCGCTGGACGGCGCCCTCGCCGATGTGGCGCCGGGGGCAACCGCCTTCCCGTGGCGCCGGCAGTACGCACTGGTGCAGTGGTACGTCGAAACCGGCGACGCGGCGGCGGCGACCAACTGGCTCAACACCGCACACCAGGCCGTTGGGCCGTACTCGGTCGGGGGATACGTCAATTACATCGAGGCTAACCAACCGGCCTCGCGGTACTTCAGCTCGAACCTGTCCCGGCTGACCGCCGTGCGCCAGAAGTACGATCCCAGCCGAATCATGTTCTCGGGGCTCAACATCTAGTGAATGGCGTGGATGTCTGACGTCGGGACATAATCCCCAGCATGACCGACACGGTAAAAGTCACGCTGGATCGCGACAGCGTGGCGATGGGCGACGACACCGAGTCCCATCGGGTTTTCTGGGTCTTCCCCGAGTCGGCCACCGTCGACGACCTGCTGGTTGAAATCACCCACTATGTACCGGGAATCGCCGGACCGGCCGGCTGGGTTGCCGACGTCAACACCAAGGATGCGGTCTGCCGACGCAACCTTGGCACGATCTACACGCGCGACGACCTCAAACAAGAACCTCACATCTGCAGATTGGTGCCCGGTGAAACGACATTGGGCAATCTGGCCAAGTGGTCAGACGTTCCCGATCTCGATGTGTACGTCCGCTACCTGACCTGGGACATGGGACGCCCACTCGCGCGTAACGAAGTGACGGCCGGCCCCACATACACCGGCGCCCAGCCGACCAAGCTGCAATCCGAAGCCGCGGTACAGGCCAATACCGATTGGGTCTTAGTACGCGAGCTGGATCGCCGCGCCGCCGCGGTCACCACGGCGCGCCGCGACTGGATTCGCACCAACATCGTCGCCGGGAGCACGCCACCGCCCGGGACCGACATCTTCATTGCCCGCAACTTCCACTACTTGGCCGACCTGCACTGCCGCGCCAGCATGCACGTGGCCGCGCAACTGCTGCTCGGGACCGACGAAGCAAAATACAAAAACCTTAGTGCGACGGGCGATATCGACACACGGCCGGCCATGGTGACCCTGGCGATGGTGCTCGCGGCGTTTGAATGGAACACCGCCCGCCTGAGCTGGCAAGCCGGCGGACGTCCCTACTGCGGCCCGTACTTCGAATACCTCGCCGGGTGCGGCTATCGGCTCGCACCGATCGAGCAAGTCATGGCCGGCCAGATCACCGCTGAGCAATTGAAGTTCTCGCCAGGCGACATCGCCCGGCTGGACCGCATCAGGCAATTGCGGGATCTGCAATACCAGCTGCGGATGAACCGGTACTACAACAAAACGCTGAGCGAGGAGCAATACCGGGCGGCTGTCACCTCTGTCCACGCCGAACTCTCCGACCTCGGCGAGCTGCCCGGACCCATGTAGGCCCCGTTGTGCTAGGGCGGCGCACGGTGCACGGGCGTCAACGCCCTGGAGTCGGGATGTGGTCGGCGAGCTCGTCGAGCAAGGCGTGATTCAGGCCGAAGGCCAATCTGACCTCGTCGACGATGCGATCGATGTCATCAGCGCCGGGGCGGAGCGCATCAAGGCGGGCGCGATAGGCGTCTTTGTACGGCTTGGACCGCATCGGGAATTCGTAGAACGCGAGCCCGACGCCGCGAAGACCGAACGTGCGGTCGAGAGCCTTGTAAATGACCCGGCCTCCGGAAAGGTCTCCGAGGTATCGCGTGTAGTGGTGGGCCACCAGGGAGCCACCCCAGGTCAGTGTGCGGACGCGCTCGCTGTAAGCCATCGCCGCGGGGGAGTCGATTGCGCGGGCGCCGTCGGGGCGCCAGTGCCGCAGATCGGCGTCGATGGCGGTCAGTCGCTCCAACGCCGGGTCGTAGACGGCGGCGACCATAGGGTCGTAGCGGTGCGCCCGCATGGCGTCCTCCAGGGCCGCGTACACCACGCGTAACCGAAGCAGGTATTCGGAATAGCCGTGAACGGTGACGCGGCCGGCAAGCAACTCGGAGATGAATGGGCTCTGCTCGGCAGCGATGTGCTCGGCCGCTGACCCGTCCTTCATCGCGACCGACAGGCGGCGGCGTGTCGAGTTGGCGATCGGGCTCATGGCCAGCTCAGATTACAGTGGTGATTGCTGCGGACGGGGCGGCGGAGCGGGACCGGTTGGCCCAGACGCTCGGCAGCGCGGGCGCGACGCCGGCGTCCCGAATCTGGACGGAGATGGCGTCGGGCCACATCGAAGACGACGTCACCATCATCAGCCTCCGCCGTCCGTGAGCTGATCGCGCGAAGCCAAACGCAAACGGCTCTCGGCATCTACAGTTCAGCGAATAGAGCCGATGACGTCTAAAGGAAGCAAGATGGCGAAAAGCGTTGCGCCCAAAAATGACAACGAGAAACTCGTAGTCGATTTTATACATGCCGCTTACGGCGAGAGCATGGACATCGACGGGATGACCGCGCTCATGGCCGACGACTTTGTCTGGCAACTTCATGTGCCTCTTTCGCCGGTCGTTCGCGGGCGTGACGCGGCGCGCGCGGAACTCGAGAAGCACAACACACTTTCGACGGGAATGGTCGAGGGGAGCGAGATCCGCACCATCTTGTCCGACGGTGACAGCGTCGTCGTCGAGCGCGTCGATGTGAACTCCATGAACGGTGTCGCCGTCACGTTCTACGTCACGGCGTTCTTCGGTGTCCGCGACGGCTCGATCACTTACTGGCGCGAGTATTGGGATACCACCCATGTCGCTCAGCAACTCGGCATTGATCCCGCGCTCATGTTCGCGCCGCTGAGCGGTTGAGCGACAGGGGTTTTAGCGCGCCGAGCTAGCTGGATGCGCTGAGGATCTTGATCGCGAACACGAGCGAGTCTCCGGGCCGGATTCCAGCGCTGGGTTGGCCGTTGGGGTATCCATCCGCGGAAGTCATCGCGACGCCCACCGTGGACCCGACCTTTTGCCCCGCGATGGCCTTCTGGAATCCGGGCACGACGCCGTTGAGCGGGAAGTCGACGGGGGCGCCCCGTTGATAGCTGCTGTCGAACACCGACCCGTCACGTCCATTGACGCCCATGTAGCAGACGGAGACCGTGGCCGTGGGGGAGACCACCGGTCCGTCTCCGGCGTGCAGCGTATGCACCTGGGTCTGGGTCACGCTGAACGGCGCCGTCACGTCCACGCGCGGTGCCGTCGTGTCCGTGGACCCGGTAACCGCTACGCTGCCGGTGCTTCCGGCCAGCGTCCAGTCCGACGTTCCGCCATTCTGCGCGGGTGCTGTCGGGCACGAGCCGGCCGCGGTTGCCGTGCCGGATCCGGCGAGGGTCAGAACGGTTGCTGCGACGCAGACCGCGACGGAGGAATACACCAGGGAGGACTTCACGGCCGTCACGCTACAGCCAGTTGAGTTGTTCGTTGGCAGTAGCCCTGCGCCGGCCCGTCAGGTGCAGAGGCTGGGGGCGTCGCACACGTTGCCGGGGCAATAGATCGAGTGCGCGGCGTCGACCATGGTGCCGACGTCCAACAACGTCACGCCCCTCGCGTTCAAGTGGGCGTGAACGTCGTCGGCAATTTGTTGTGGCGTCCAACCCCAGGTGAGGTCGTAGCAGATGAGGTGCGCCTCCCCGATGAGCGCCTCTTCCGTCTGGGGCGGCCAGCTGAGTCCGACGGCGCGCAGTTGTGCGAGGTATGCGTCGTCTTGTGGGGTGGCAACCGCAAGCGCGGCGCTGCTAACCAGGGCGGCGCCGGCCATCACGGGGATGGCGAGTGTGGCCAGCCAACGAGGTGAGGGCATTCGATTCCCTTCCATTCTTCTTGGCGTTAGCACGGCCGCAAAAGTGTGCCGCTTCAAAGCTGCGCAGATATGCACAATAGCGAGAAACCCCGAAGGCGGGTCCGCGTTCTCATTCACTGTCGCGCTTGCCGTCTTTAGCCGGTCAGCGCAGCCAGCCCGAAGCCGGCAAAGTGCGCCGCGCCACCCCCGCAGGCGATCGCGCCGGCCGGCGACAACGTCTGGCGCCGCATGCCGTGGACCGCTGCGACGACGTCCAAGGTGTCGACTAGAAGGCCCAGCTGCAGGGCGCGCGTGCGCAGCCGAGGTGAGGCGGTGTCCATGATGGCGATGGCCAGCGTTAGTTCGCGGGAACCGAACAGTTGGGTGGTCAGCGGCTGCTGACGGTCAGAACCCAACCCGATCAGAGCCCCTGTCTTTTTGGGAGCAAGCCATGCGCTCAGGCCTGTCGCAAACCGCAATGCGGCGAAAGTGGGCAGGAGTACGCGGTTTCGGGTCTCGTTCATACGCCCACCCTCTCAAAAGTGAGGCTTCCAGAGCCATTGGACCTGGTGCGGTGTCCTGATCCCGTTCGGGGCCGTAATGGCCGAGAAACAGGTAAGCAAATTTGCAGAACTACTTTGCGGTGTGTCTTATCCTGCTTGCGAACCGCACCCAGCAGATTGAGGGGAATGTTGTCTCTGACACGAAGCCGCGTTGTGGTGGTCGTGTTGGCAACTATCGGGCTCCTCGCGTTCGCGACGATGCTGTTCATCTCGAACGGCGCCTCGGGCCGCGGGCTAGTCGCCCCGGCAGGCTCCGTCATTGCAGGCGTCTTTGTACTCGCATGTTCAGCCAGTGCCGCACGCGGTTCTCGAGGCCGCCAACGCCTCGCGTGGACCGTTCTGTCTACCGGGTTGCTCGGCTGGACCGCCGGCCAAGCAGTGTGGTGCTACGTCGCGGTGGGTGGCAGTCTTCCGGTCGCGGGCCTCTCGGCGGCCAACTTCGGCTACCTCATCTTGCCGCTGTGCGCGCTGGCGGCCGCGCTCGCAATTCCCAGCCGGGATGACGCGCGATTTGGGATCGGCCTCCTGCTTGACGGCATCCTCGTCACCGCGTCGCTGTTGATCGTTCTTGTCATCCTGGCGTTGGGTCGCGCGCCGCACTCATCACAGACGGTCAGCGTTCCAGCGATCCTGCTGGCCACCGCCGCGGGCGTGTATGTGGGGCTTGTCGCCACGACCTTCGTCGTGGTGAGGAAGGCCGAGGCGGGCCGCAAGCTTTCACCCACGCTGATGATGCTGGGGTGGGGCATCATCGCAGTGGCCGGGGTGGTCCACGTCGCAACGGATCACGCCGACCAGGCGCCGAATAACCTCGTGGTTCTCGGGTGGGCAGGCGGAATGTACTTTGTCGCGCTGTCCGGAATCACTTCTCAGCCGAGCCAGGAACCCGACCTCGGTTTTTCGCAGCCCTCTTCGAGGGCATCGTTGTGGCTGCCCTACCTGCCCGTGTTGCTGGCCATTGTCGTTGGTACCGTGCACTTTTGGCCCGCATACCGGGGCGAGGCGTTCATCTTCTTGGTTTGCGTCGTACTTTTCGTTACCACCCTGGCCCGCCACATCTTGCTGCTCGACCGAAAGCAACGTCTGCTCGTCGCGGTCTCTGACGCCGCCCTACGGGATCCGCTAACGGGGCTGGCAAATCAGCGACTATTTGATGATCGCCTGGCGCACGCGCTGCGCTTGCACGTTCAGCACAGCGTGCCGGTCAGCGTGCTCACGGTGAGCGTCGATGATTTCAAGCTGGTGAACGACACACTGGGTTATGACGTCGGCGACGAGCTCCTGCGCGCCGTCGGCCAGCGGATCCAAGCCAATACCAACGACATTCACACCGTTGCGCGGATGAACGGTGACGAATTCGCGATTCTGGTCGAAGACCGTCCCGACGCGGCAATGCAGGTTGCCAACGGGTTGGCGCGATCTTTCGAGGAACCCATCGACATCGAGGATCACCGCCTGGACGTGCGCGTGAGCATCGGTGTGGCATCGGCTAATTCAGGGCTCGCCGGCGCCCCCACGCCGGGTGATCTCCTCAGACAGGCCGATTCGGCACGATCCGTTGCCCGGCAGGCGAACTCGGCCAATGTCAGGACGTTCACACCCGAGATGGACGATCAACTTGGCGGAGCGCCGGCATACGACAGTGCCATCGCGCGACTCCAGCTGCTCGGCGAACTGCGACGCGCCATTGAGAACGGCTCACTGACCCTGCTATACCAGCCGAAATTCGGCTTGCTGACCGGTTCCGTGCGCGGAGTAGAGGCGCTCGTCCGGTGGCAGCACCCGCGATTTGGCGTACTGAAGCCCGCCCAGTTTTTGCCCCTGGTTCGCGAGCACGGGCTGATGCATGCGCTCACCGATCTGGTGCTGTCGCGCGCGGTCGCCGACGCTGCCGCTTGGCATGCGGCAGGCGCCGCGATCCCGGTCGCGATCAATCTGGCGGCGCCCTCCCTCGATAAGGATGCGCTGCCCGACCGGATCATGTCCGTGCTCCACACATACGCAATGTCTCCTGGTTCTCTCACGATTGAGATCACCGAGGATTTGGTGGTGGCCGACCTGGCTAAGGCCCGCACGGTGCTCAATCGTCTCCGGAAGAACGGCATCCGGGTGGCGATCGACGACTTCGGCAGCGGCTACGCCACTCTGACCTATCTGCGCGAGCTACCGGTCGACGAAGTCAAACTCGGCCGCGAATTCATCGCGCCGATCCTGCACGACGACCGAGCCGCAATCATTACGCACTCGGTCATCGAGTTGGCATCTGCGTTCGGCATCGCCACCGTTGCGGAAGGCGTCGAGGACCTCGCCACGGCCCAACGACTCAAGGACTACGGTTGCGACGCCGTACAGGGGAACTTCTTCTGCCGCCCGTTGCCCGCTTCCGAGATCCCGCGAGTCTCTGGCATCTCGACGCTCGCGGCGCCATAGTCGTCGTCTTCCAATTGACGGCTCAGTTCGCGACCGATCGCTCCAGCGTGGCCAGCGACGCGACGAGGTAGTCCTCGCCGAAGATCGGCATCTCGCCGACTCGGTCGCGGAACTCCTGCGGTGTGCCGCTCCAGTCATAGGTGAGCGTCACGTCGGTGTGGTTCCCGTTAGGTGCGAGGTCGTAGCGCCAGAACCAACCACCGGGATTGTGGTTGCCCGCATCGTCGAGTATGCCCGGCATCCACCCGATGGCACGGTCCTGGTCGAACACATTGACCAGGTTGTGGGTGACGTAGTCACCGCCGGCCTGGGTGAGGTACATGTTCATCGCGAACATCTGGCCCGCGCGGGTGATGGGCGCGGCGTCCACCGCGTCACGGACCCAGTCAGTGGGCTCGGTTTTCTGGTGGCGGGACGGGTCGACGAGCACCGCGAAGATCTCGGCCGGCGTCGCGGCGATGGTGCGGGTGACGACGTAACGTTCGGCGGTTGCGCTCATTCGTTGTCCTCACTGGCGGGCCCGTAGGCGGCTGCGATATCGGGGGAGTCGAGCCAACCCGAGTAAGTGGGGCGAGAGGGCCACCCTTCGGGCGAATCGAGCCATTCCTCCTGCCGGCCCCAGGGCAGGATGTCGATCAGGCCAAAGGAGTGACTGAGCTGCTCGGTGCCCCGCCCATTGGTATGCCAGGTCCTGTACACCGTGTCCCCGTCGCGCAGGAACACGCTGACGCCAAAACCGCCGCCGGGCGGAGCATCCATGTCGGTGGCGAAGGGGCTCCGCGACGACGAGTACCACTCCATGCGGTTGCCGACCTTCCGCTTGTAGGCGAGGGCTTCCTCGATCGGTCCGTTGGTGACGATGACGAACCGGGCGTCGTAGTTGTCGAGGAACTCCAGTCGGGTGAACTGCGACGTGAAGCCCGTGCATCCGCCGCATTGCCACTCCGCGCCGTCCGACCACATGTGGTGGTACACGATGAGCTGGGAGCGGCCGGCGAACACGTCGACCAGGCGGATCGGGCCATCAGCCCCGATCAGGGTGTAGTCGGCCAACTCGACCATCGGCAGACGCCGGCGTTGAGCGGCGACCTCATCCAATTCTCGAGTGGCGGCCTTCTCCCTTTTGCGCAATTCGTCGAGCGCGGCGCGCCATGTTTGTTGATCTACGACCGGCGGCAGGGCCGTGGCTTTGGGTGACATGGGATCCACCTTTGCTTCGATTTCTTCGTCCCGAAAGGTCTGACTGCCGAAGTGTCCGGAATTCATCGGAGCGTCCGCATGGTGGGCAAGCCATCGTCCGGAGGCGCAACCAGTCGAGCGGCGCAAACCAGAGCGCGGCCTCTTCCTACGTCAGCTATGGCAGGGCGCCACCAGGAACCGGCAGGGGAGCGTGTGCCCGGCCGGTAGCCTTACGCGGCATGAGCGACTCCGTCTTCGTCAGGGTCAAGCCCGGCAGTCGCAAGGGGCCCCTCGTTGAGGTCGGTCCTGACGGTGAGCTGACCGTCTACGTTCGGGAACCTGCGGTTGACGGCAAGGCCAACGACGCCGTGACCCGGCTACTGGCAGCCCACCTGCGATTGCCAAGGAGCCAGGTCGAATTGATATCCGGAACCACAACACGGCTCAAACGTTTCCGCGTGAACCGTTGAGTGCCGCGCGACGCGGCGCAAGCCTGGGCACCCGTCGGCGCCATCGCCCGCCTCGTCACATACTGATGCCCAATTCCGTCTAGCGAGTAGGAGCAGTAAGGAAGCATCGTCGGAAGGGCGGCATGATGAATCGCTTGAGTACGGTCGCGCAGATCTACCTGGTCGCGGTTACAGCGGCCGTGGGGGCGACCACCGCTGGGATCGGGATCTGGTGCCTAGTCGATCCGAATTCGTTCGCCGATGCCGTCGGATTCGATGCACATCGGCACTTCCTGCATGACGTGGGCGCGTTCCAGCTGGGCCTGGGCGTCACCCTGCTCCTCGCGCTGATCTGGGCGGACGCGTTGGCAACGGCGCTCGCGGGATTCATCGCGGCGAACACCGTGCACACGGTGAACCACGTCGTGGACCTCGACGTGGGCGGTTCGGCCGCGCAAGCGTGGGTTCTCGGAGTGGTGTCAGTTGCCCTGGCCCTGGCATTCGGGCTGCGGTTGCGTCAACTCGGCTACGTTCTGGGCTCCGTTGGCACGGCAGCCAACCCGACGTTGGTGCCCTTCGTGCGCCAGAAGACCATCGCGCTCACCACCTTTCGCAAGGACGGCACTCCGGGCTCGAGCCCGGTCAGCATTGTGGTGGAAGGAGATCGCGCCTACTTTCGAAGTTTCGAACGGGCGGTCAAAGTGCGCCGGATTCGCCGTAACCCGAGCGTTGAATTCGGCCCGGCGACGGCATCGGGGAAGCCGACGGGAACCGCGCTGCCTGGCCGCGTGCGTCTGCTAGAGGGGGCTGAATATCAGAAGGCGGCACGTCTGCTGCGGCAGAAATATCCTGTTCTGCATGGCGTGCTGGTGCCGTCCGCACACCGGCTCATGCGGCGCAAGTTCGGCCGCACGATTCACGCGGAGGTGACTCTGTTGTCGGAATCTGGGACTTAGCCGCTCGCACGCTGATTCTCTCGCCTAAATACGTTTGGGCACGGCCCCTTTCGCACCTGCATTAAGCTCCGCTTTGATCCCGTCCGCGGTATCTGTCGACGGAGGAGTTATACGGAGGGTAGAGCGAGTCGTGTTTGGCCTACCGCTTCGTTTCACGTCTGCTGGTGAGCTCATCGATGGGCAAATCGGAGACGGTCCGAGTCGTAACCGGGACGTAGTCGGCCGGAACGGGTATGGGTGACAAGTCCTTGCGCCAGCGGGCGCGGCAGCGCGGCCACGGCGACGAGTTCATGGACATGAACGTCGACGTCGATCCGGACCGGGACGAACCGGCAACAATGGCGTCAGAACGCGGTGCCGGGAATCTGGGGTACAGCGGCGCAGCACGCAAGGAAACCGATGCCGCGACGGGCCCGGCCGATCTGGCCGGTGATGAATTCGGCGGCGGGCCCAGCATGCCGATGATTCCAGGCACCTGGGCCCCGGAGGGCGGCCAAGCAGTGCACGACAGCGAGGACTGAGGTTCCTTAACGCTCGGGCGTCAGTGCTCGTCGTAATGTTCGCCGTGAGCGGCGTGCCGACAGCCGTCATGTACGTAGTCGACGTGATCCCCGTGCGGGATCGCGACGTGGCCACACCCTTCGCCGTGCCGATGGTCGTGCGGCTCGTGCACCTCGTGGGCGGCGGACTCACATTCGTCGTAGTGGTTCTCGTGCTGCCGATGAACATGACCGTCGTGCACGTAGTCGACGTGATCCGCATGCGGGATCGCGACGTGACCGCAACCCGCGCCATGCACGTGCTCGTGCTGGAGATGCTCGTTGTGCAGAGTGCCGGTCATTGTCTCTCACCGCCCATGCCGAAATTGGATTCGCGCGCCTAGTGCGACCAACAGCCCCACTGTAGCTCCGTGCTCGCACACGACGCCAGACCTCGGCCACATTTCCTCTATCCGTTGACCGGGTCACAACCTGGACCGACAACACCGCGGCAGCAACGACTTTCAAGAGGGTCTGGGTCGTGTCCACGGCACTTACTTCCGCTGTCATCAGGCGAGTATTTGACGCCCTACCTTGCGAAATCAAGAAGGCGATGCCGACCGACGTCCTGGCCTCCCCGCAGGCGCGCGGCGACGAACTAGCCGACGAGCGGCTGGGTGCCGATGACCCCCAGCAGCGCCAGCCGTTCGGCATCCTCGGACCCAGGCTCGGCGGTGTAGAGCATGATCGTCAGGTCGGCGCCGGGAACGGTCAGCACGTCGCAGTCGAGGGTGATGGCGCCGACCTCCGGGTGGTCGATGATCTTGCGCGACGCCAGCTGGTGGTCTGCGACGGCGCCCGAATCCCACAGCGCGGCGAACAGGTCGCTCCCGGCGCGTACTTCGTGGATCAACCGTCGAACGGTCTGGTCGGCGGGGTAGCGCTGCGCCGTCGCCCGCACCGCCGCGACCTGTGCGGTCTGCAGGTCGAGCAGAGACTCCGGCGTGTGCCGTACTCGACCAGGCGAGCCGAGGAAGTTGCGCCACAAGGCGTTTCTCTCGTTGCCGATGTGCTCGCCCATCAGCGCAACGTAGAGCGGGCTGGCCATCAGCTGCGTCATCGCCGCGTCGAAGACGGCCACCGGCGTCTCGCGTAGCCGATCGAGCATCCGCTGCACGCCCGGCGGGATGTAGGCCGGCACCGTGCCCTGGCCCGGCGGCACCCGGCCGGCCAGATTGAACAACCGGGCGCGTTCGGCGCAGGACAGCCGCAACGCGCGGGCGAGGGCCTCGATGACCTGTTCGGATGGATTGACCGCCCGGCCCTGCTCCAGCCGGGTGATGTAGTCGACCGAGATCCCGGCCAGCTGCGCGACTTCTTCGCGGCGCAGGCCCGTAGCCCGCCGACGGCCTCCGACGGGCAGTCCGGCGGCTTCCGGGGTCACCTGGTCGCGCCAGCGTCGCAACGCCAGCCCGAATTCCGTAGTCGCCATGCCTCCACTGTGCGCCTTTTCGGATTGGCCGTCCTGGTATCGACAGTCCTAGGAAGACGGGACTCCTGGCTGGGGGTAGAACCCGGGCGCACCGTGGAGGCATGACGACGACACTCATCACAGGGGCCAATAAGGGCATCGGCCTGGAGACCGCTCGACAGCTGGCGGCGGCGGGACACACCGTGTACCTCGGTAGCCGCAACCCCGAGCTGGGCCGCCGAGCCGCCGAGGCCGTGGGCGCGCAAGCCATCCAACTCGACATCACCGATGACGCATCGGTGCGGGCCGCGGTCCGGACCGTCGAGGTCGACGGCGGTCTCGACGTTCTCATCAACAACGCCGCGATCGAAGAACGAGCCGACGGCAATGCCGTGATCGGGCCCGCCGATGTCACCGCCGAGGTGATGCGAAAGACCTTCGAAACCAATGTCTTCGGGACAGTCCGCGTACTGCACGCATTTTTGCCGCTGCTGGATAGGTCCGCCGCACCGGTGGTGGTCAACGTCAGCAGCGGGCTGGGGTCACTGACCCTGTTTGCGCCCGCCCCGGCGGACGTGTATTCCGGGGTGGCCTATCCGGCGTCGAAAGCGGCGTTGAACATGGTCACGGTGCAGTACGCCAAGGCGTTCCCGCACATCCGGATCAACGCCGTCGATCCCGGGTTCACGAAGACCGACCTGAACGGCAATACCGGTACGCAGACGGTGGCCGAGGGCGCCGAGGCGATCGTCCGCATGGCGCAAATCGGGGCCGACGGTCCGACCGGCAGCTTCGTCAACCGCGACGGTGCGATCCCGTGGTGACCCACATGCGGCCGCCGATCCCGTGGTGACGATCATCCGCCGCTCACGCTCACGACGATCGTCCACTGCGGAATTGTAGCGCCGATAGAACTGCTAGCAACGCTATTGACACCAGTGCGCTCCGGGGTTAGCGTTGCTAGCAGTTAGGACGTGATTGGAGTTACGACATGGTTTTGGACGTCATCACCCGTGCCGTTGCACTCGTCGCGGTACTGGGTACCGCAGTGGTCTACGGGACCGACGTGTTCTGCGCGATCGTGTTGCGACCGGCCTTGGCGTTGGTCGACGACGATGCCGTGGTCGTGGTCATGGGACGCGTGCACCAATACGGAGACCGGCGCATGCCTGTGCCCGGGGCACTCGGGGTTGTTGCCACCGCGACGAGCGCGGTGCTGGCCACGGTGGCAGCGCATTGGGCACAGGCGATCGCGGCGGGCGTCGCGCTGGTTCTGCTGTTGGTCTGGCTTGCGCTGTACACGAAGGTGAGCGCACCAATCAATCGGCGACTGACAGCGGCTGCGGGCGCTAGCCGGCGGCTATCGGAAGGGCGTGCGCTGCAAGAGAAGTGGGACTCGATCATCGGCGCCCGCGCGACGCTGCAGGGTCTGGCCGTGGCCACCTTATGCGTGGTGCTGATGATCTGACGCGCCACCAAGCCAGTCGACTTCAACTGAAGGAGAGCGGGCTCGATGTTTCAGCTCAGGATCTACACGCTGAGATCACCTCAAGCTCTGCAGCAGTACGTGACGCTTCACTGGGCTCGCCACCTGACGACCTTCAAGGCATTCGGGGTCACGACCCACGGCGTGTGGACCGAGCGCAGCGGCGGCGCGAATCGACTCGTCGCGCTGATCCGCTACCCGCCGGGCGCCGACCCTGAACAACTCACCCGGGATGTCATGACCAGCCCCGAATTCGCCGCCGACATGGCCGGCTTCGACGTCGAGGACATCGTCGACGTTCAGATGACACAGCTTGACCCAACGCCGTTTTCACCGATTCACTAGCGAATCCCAGGAGCGCTCGACATGGCCATGACCACCACAATCGGCTACACGCTGGCCGGACTCCTAGCCGCGGGCATCATCTTCATCGGTGCGCGCTTCCTCGTCTCGCCGCGCGTCGCGGCCGCCGGCTACGGCGTGCTCGCCGATCTGGACCGACCGGGTGCGGGTGCGTACCTAAGCGTCAAGGGCATCCGCGACATCGCCACGGGGGTGTTCGTCATCATCCTGATGGTCGCGGGCGCGACCCACCTGATCGGCTGGGTGATGTTGGCCGCCACCATCATTCCGCTCGTCGACGCGACCATCGTGCTCCGCAACGGCGGCTCGAAGTCGATCGCGTGGGGAGTTCACGGCGTCACCGCCGCCGTCATGCTCATCACGACCGCGCTGCTGCTCGTGCCTTAAGGGAGAACCGAACGTGCGCGCGCCACCCGCCCTGACCGTCGAAGTTGTTACACCACAAGAGCTTTAACCCGCCGCGACCCCGAGGGGAGGCCCTACAGTGGCGGCCGGAACGCATCCCGTCGCTGTTACGGCGGTAAATGCGAGGATCGCCGCAACGACGACCTTGGTGACTAGACGTGACATGGCGACTCCGTTCATCAGGCCCCTGGCCAGAACTCTAGAGGGAGCGGGCGTTTATTTCAACTACTATTGAAATATCCACGCTCCGCGGGCATAGTTCCTATGCGGACGAATTGATCGGTCGCGCAGCAGGAGCACTCAGACGAACGGGTTTCGTTGGCGCATTAGTGTGTGCGCTGATGTGCCGCAGCAACAACGGCTCTGTCATTCCTGCCTGAGCGCCTGAGGGAACTGAGCCCGCGGAGAGGGTTGATTGTGGCGACTATGAACGAGAAGGGGAGTCACTTGACGTCGAAGGTCCCGCCGGTCAAGGTCGCGCGAGCCGTTGAACGGGCCCGCCACCACCTGTCGCGGCTGCGCCAGCGCTCCGCGCCGCCTACGGCGGTGATGATGGAACTGATCCTGAACGCGTGGGTGGCTCAGGCGATCACGTCCGCGGCGGATCTTGGCGTGGCGGATGCCCTGGCAGATGGCCCGTTGTCCGGCGAGCAACTGGGAGAGCGGGTCGGTGCCGACGCCGACGCACTGAGTCGACTCATGCGCGCGTTGATCGGCATCGGGATCTTCAGCCAGGGCAGCAACGGGCGTTACGCACTTAACCCGCTCGCGGAAACGCTGCGCACCGACGCGCCCGTGTCAATGGCCGGGATGGCGCGATGGGTCGGGTCACCTCAGCATCGCGAGCATTGGAGCCACCTCACCGACGCGATCCGGACCGGGAATCCGGTGGTCCCAGCACTTCGCGGCAAACCGATCTTCGAGTACCTGGCCGACGAAGCGGAGCTCGGTGGGATTTTCAACTCTGCGATGACCAATGTGTCCGAGTTCGCGACCGTGCCCTTGACCGCGGCCTACGACTTCGGCGCGTTCGGCACGATCGTCGATGTCGGTGGCGGACATGGTCGGCTGTTGGCGGCGATCCTGCAAACGGCTCCGAATGCGCGCGGCGTGCTGTTCGATCTTCCGGAAGTCGTGGCGGGCGCCTCGGAGTTGTTCCGCGAGTACGGGGTCGACGACCGCGTCCGGATCGAAGAGGGCTCGTTCTTCGATTCCGCGCCGGAGGGCGGCGACGCGTATGTGCTTAAGAACGTCATTCACGACTGGCCCCAGGAAGATGCCGCCCGCATCCTGAAGAACGTCCGCGCCGCGGCCCGCACCGGCGCGCGACTGTTGCTCTGCGAGTTCGTCATTCCCGACCACGACCGGGACTTCCACGGCAAGTGGGTGGACATCGAGATGCTGGTCGTCGCCGGTGCACGCGAACGCACCGCGGACGAGTACCGCCGGCTGTTCGACCACGCCGGTTTCCGGTTGAATCGCGTCGTCGATACCGTGTCGCCGCTCAGCATCATCGAGGCGACCGCCGTATAGCGGTGGCTGCCCGGCAGGTTATTGTGGCGGCCGGTCCAGCCCCAGCTCATCGGCGGGCGCGGTCAAGAACCGGTGCACTGCGGGACCCACCAACCTGACCACTTCGTCAACCCCGAGCGACGACAGAGGCGGCACGCGCATTCGGGAACGACGACTCGTGGCGCCGCCTCAGACCGCGTCCGGGTCGCCGCGCTCCCGCTGGCGAAGCGGTTGCAAGTCTGCGCACCGGCGGTGGACTATGGTGTTGCTGAATTGCAGCCGTCGGGAGGTTTCCATGAAAGGGACCCCGTTCGGCCGGTACCGATTAATCAATTTGCTCGGCCGAGGCGGGATGGGCGAGGTCTGGCGAGCCTATGACACCGTCACCGATCGGATAGTCGCGCTGAAAGTACTCCCGGCGCATTTTGCTGCGGACAAGACGTTTCAACAGCGATTCCGTCGCGAGGCCCACTCAGCGGCACGGTTGAACAACCCTCACGTGGTGCCAATTCACACCTACGGCGAGGTCGACGGGCGGCTATTCGTCGACATGCGCCTGATCGACGGCCGCGACCTGGCAACCGTGCTGGCCTCCGGTTCGATGCCTCCGTCGCGCGCGGTGCACATCGTCGAACAAGTGGCCCGCGCCGTGCATGCGGCGCACAAGATTGGATTGGTGCATCGGGATATCAAGCCCTCCAACATCTTGCTCGATGAAAGCGACTTTGCGTATCTGATCGATTTCGGGATCGCGCGCATTCTGGGCGAGACCGGTCTGACGGGGACCGACGCGGTGGTCGGCACGCTGCGCTACATGGCGCCGGAGCGCTTCAGAGTCGGCCAGCCCGATGCACGCTCCGACATCTACGCGCTTGCCTGCGTGCTCTATGAGTGCTTGACGGGAGTCGCCCCATATCCGGGTGACAGCATCGAGCATCAAGTGGCGGGGCATCTGTCGGCCCCACCGCCGCGCCCGTCTGACTCCGGCGCGCCGGCGGCGTTCGATGCGGTCATCGCCACTGGCATGGCCAAGGACCCCGAGCAGCGCTACGCCACCCCTGTGGACATGGCACGAGCCGCGCGTGACGCGATCACGGTGCCGCTGCGCCTCGGGGACCCGAATGTGCAGTCCCACCCCGCCACTGCCCCCACTCAAGTGGGCTCATGGCCGAGTGAGCCAACGCAGCAAGCGCAGAAACCATTGCACCGCGACCCGCGGCAGGAGACGGCGGGGAACCGCAAGCGCGCCAAGCGATCTTGGGTGGCCGCCGCCACGGTGATTGGAGTGGTCGTGGTGTTGGGAGTCGCGAGCCTATATCTTCTGCGCACACACACATCGACGCCTGGATCTGTGCAGACGACGGGATCTGCGACGGCCGCCCCGCCGTCGGCGCCTAGCGGGGGAGGCACGCCCAGTTCGGGAGTCACGACAGTGCCGAGTGGTCCACCTACGATCGCCACCTCAATCCGGGTAGGCAATGGCCCCTTCGGCGTCGCGGTCGACTCCGCCGGACACACCGCCTATGTCGCGAACACCGGTTCCAACTCCGTGTCGCTGGTCGATACCGCCAGCCGTGCGGTCACGGCCACCGTCGCTGTTGGACGCCACCCGGTGGGTGTTGCCGTGGATCCGTCTACCCGGACCGTCTACGTCACCAACTATGACGACTCCTCGGTGTCGGTCATCGACACCGCCAACGGCACGGTCATCGCCCGGATAGGTGTCGGCAGCCATCCGGGCGGGGTAGTGGTCGACCCGGATGCCCGCATCGCCTATGTCACTAGTGGTGACAACGCATCGGTGTCGGTCATCGATGTGATGACGCATGCTGTGACGGCGACGGTGCCCACCGGAAAGGGCCCAAGCCGGGTAGCCATCGATCGGACCGCCCACCGCTTGTTTGTCACCAATTCCGATCCAACGGTGACGGTCATCGATACCACGAACCGAACCGTCATCGGTTCCGTCGCGCTTCGCGTTCACCCGGCCGGTATCGCCATCGACACCGCATCGCACACCGCCTATATCGCCAGCGGGGATGATGCATCGGTATCGTTGGTCGACACCACCACCCTCGGCGTCACCGCGAGTGTGCCCGTCGGGCAGCGCCCCGCGGGTGTAGCGGTGGATCCGCCGACGAACACCGCGTACGTGGCCAACTACAGCGGCGCGTCCGTGTCAGTGATCGACACCACTAAGCGCATCGTCACCGGAATCCTTGCCGTCGGTAACAATCCACTCGCCATCGCCGTCGACCCAACCACCCACTTCGCCTACGTCACCAGCGACCTAAATCATGGCTCGTTGACCGTAATCGAACGCTGACGCTTGGGAACAGGTGGGCCCATCTCTGGGCTCGGGCAATCCGTCCGCGAAATCGAGCTGCCGAAAGAGCTTCTGGGCGTTGAGGACGTCGTCGACGTTCTACCCAAAGCTGCAAGCGAACCTCAAGAAGTGATCGGACGCACGGGCACAATTCGTGCCGCTCAGCCTCGGTCAAGAATCAGGCATGATCACAACCGGATGGTCGCTCAAAGGTTCAATGACGATTCCCGCTGTTTTCATCACCTCAATAGAACGGTTAGTTTCCATCACACTCTTTACGTCACCCTCAAGGATCATGTAGGCGGCGCGGTTCGTTCGCTCATAGAACTCCTTCATCGATTCCACGCTGCGAAAAACAGGGACGTACCAAACACCGTTGCGTTGAAGCAAGAACGGCTTTTGTTCGCCGTCTTTGGTGTCACCGAAAGGGTTGGAGTAGTAAACCTTGGCATCAGCGGGAGCCGTACCGGGCCGCTTCTTCCTTTTGAATAGGCCCACGGAAACTCCTTTATGGCGGGCGCCGTCGGCGCTGACGACCTGCTGTGCCGTGTCGCCCGAAATCCCCATCGTGCCAGATTGACGACGTAGCCCAATGACTTTCGTGATCCTTTGGGTCACGAGCCCGGTATCAAGCGGTGCCTTAGGGTGGCTTGGGCGGCGGGCAAAAACAGGGGGACGAGCGTTGGCCGGCGCGAGCACAACGTTGGTTCGGTCATGGTCCCGACCGGGCGAGGTCAGCCGCAACTTGATCCACACCACAGGAAGACGCGAGAGGAAGCCCATGAGAACGATCGCTTACCGCCACGCGGCAGTCGTCGGCCTGACCGCCGTCGTGCTGATCACTGCGGGCTGCAGCAATGGCAAGAGCGTCGACGCGTCGGCACCGCCTACGGTCGGGGTGAACGCCACCTCCACATCGACAACCCCAGCGCCGCCCACCGAGGTGAAGATCATCGGGGAGCGGGACGTCGAGGTGACCCTGACCGGCCCGATCGCTGCCAAGTACTCGTCGGCAACCGAGGATCAGAAGAAGGCTCTCGGCAAGCCGCTGACGGGTGACCGCAACGCCGGGACACGGGAGAGCGGCCTGGTATTCCAGCAGTTCCAGGGCGGCGTGATCACCGCCAAGAACGGCGAGGCCGGCACTCCCGCGTATATCACCCTGGGCAAAATCCGGGAGGCCTGGAATATCCCACGCGCCCCGGACGGCACGCCTGCAATCACGGGCAGTAACGGCTCGGCAGGTCCGCTGGGTTTCCCCATCAGCGACCAGAACGCCGTCGGCGATCTGCTCGTGTCGAACTTCGAGCACGGCAAGATCGAGTACAACCCGAAGACCGACCAGGTCGACGTGACGGTAAACGGCAAGGCCGTACCATCCGGGCTCTAGCCCGAATCATGCTGCGCTGCAACAAAACACGTTGGAAAGCAACTCTTCCTCTTACTGGTAAGTCTGCACATTCGATTTTGTGCGTATTGCTCCTCAAGGAGGCGCGCAGACGCAGGTCGCGCGACGCAGGGGAGCGGCTTGGGCGACGTTAACCGACTTATTCCACGATCGCCCGCGCTGCACGTTCGGCGATGAGCATGGTCGGCGCGTTGGTGTTGCCGGAAATGATGTTGGGCATTGCCGAAGCATCGACCACTCGAAGGCCGGCCACCCGGTACACGCGGCAGTCGGTGTCGAGCACCGTGGCGGCCGACCGCGGCAGACCGCGGGCGTCGAAGGCTCCCATCGCGCAGGTGCCCACCGGGTGAAAAATGGTCGTACCGAGTTCACCGGCCGCCTGCTGCAGCTCGTCGTCGCTCACCAGTTGCGGGCCGGGAAGCAACTCCTGCGGACCGTAGCGGGTGAGCGCCGGCGCTGCCATGATCTGCCGGGTCATCCGGAGGCCGGTCACCGCTATTTGGCGATCGGCGTCGGTCGACAGGTAGTTGCACAAGATCTTCGGATTGGTCAGTGGATCTGCACTGGCCATGCGCACATAACCACGCGAGGTGGGTCGCAGATTGCACACCGAGGGAGTGATCGCTCCGAAGGGGTGCAGGGGTTCGCCGAACTTCGGCAAGGACAGGGGCTGCACATGCCACTCCAAATCGGCACTGGCTAGCGCGGGGTCGCTCTTGGCGAAAGCCCCCAGGGTGGAAGGCGGCATTGTCATGGGCCCCGATCGAAACAACAGATACTGAAGACCCATGCCCGCACGGCTGATCCAATTCCGATACAGCGTGTTGACTGTCGGGACGCCCCGGACCCGGTAGATCGTGCGAATCTGCAAGTGGTCTTGGAGATTTTCGCCCACTCCTGGCAGATCGACGGCCACCGGCACCTGGTGCCGGGTGAGCAGTCCCGCCGGGCCCAGACCCGAGACCTGCATCAGATGTG
Organism: Mycobacterium sp. 852014-50255_SCH5639931; assembly: GCF_001665605.1. Taxonomy (GTDB): domain Bacteria; phylum Actinomycetota; class Actinomycetes; order Mycobacteriales; family Mycobacteriaceae; genus Mycobacterium; species Mycobacterium paraffinicum. Next base: position 28,285 of record NZ_LZSV01000034.1, on the reverse strand, counting down.
GCGACCCAATAGCTCCGGCGCTCAGGATCACCTCCCGGCGTGCCCGGACATCGACGATTTGGCCGCCTTTGAGCAGGCGCACACCGGCGATGCGGTGCTGCGCCGTGGTCCAGGCGCCCCGACGCTGATCCTCGTACACCTGGTCATCCATCAAGAGCCGTAAGGCTTGAGCTTGCGTGTAGACGGTGAGATTCGGCCGATGGGTGATCGGATGCAAGAAGGCATCGGCCATCGACCAGCGACGGCCACGCCGTTGGTTGACGTGAAAGTACGCAGAGCCGGCGTTGTCGCCCAGGTTGAATTCATCGATCGGGGAGATGCCCACCTGGGCGGCGGCGGCCTGCCAGGCGTCCAAGATCTTCCAGCGCACCCGTGGTAGCTCGACGCGGATCTCACCACCGGCGCCGTGCCAGTCGTCGGCTCCGCCGAAGAAGTTTTCCAACTTTCTGTAGATCGCCAGTGTCTCGCCGGGACTGTCCGGGCTACCCCAGAGCCAGCGCTCGTCGCCGGTGGCCTGTGCCCACAGGTCGTAATCGCTGGCCTGTCCGCGCATGTGGATCATGGCGTTGATCGACGAGCAGCCGCCGATCACCCGGCCGCGCGCGTAGTGGATGCTGCGGCCGGCCAGGCCCGGGTCCGCCTCGGTCGTAAAGCACCAGTCGGTGCGGGGGTTGGCGATCGTGTACAGATAGCCCACCGGCACCTTGATCCAGAACCAATCATCCTTGCCGCCGGCCTCAATCAAGAGCACCCGTCGCTCAGGGTTGGCGCTGAGCCGATTGGCGAGCAGGCAGCCCGCGCTGCCTGCTCCCACGATGATGAAGTCGAATTCGGCGACAGGGCTCATTCCGGGATCGGTCCTCCAAGCGTCGGATGCGTGTCTTAGTGTGCGCGATGACCGCCTCATCTCGTAAGAGAGTGATTGGCCCCGGACAGATACAGGCCATTGACCACGCACTACGTTATGTCCTCGACATCTGAAAACTGTTGTGGCATGGATGAACATGGAAGGCTTTACTGGTAACCCGCCATATTCGATCACTGCATGTTGTGGTGTGCCATGTGGCGTCGCGATGAGTTTCGCCCTCCGGTGCAGTCTGATCTGCATGGGCAAACTCATCTATGGCTTCAACGTGTCGGTGGACGGGTACATCGCCGACGCGCAAGGCAACATCGACTGGAGCGATCCGAGCGAAGAACTGCACCAATACTGGAACGACTTCGAGCGGGAGACCGCGTGCGCGTTCTACGGGCGCCGGCTCTACGAATTGATGTCCTCGTACTGGCCGACCGCCGACAAGGCCCCGGACGCGACCCCTCTGATCGTCGACTTCGCCCACATCTGGCGCGACATGCCCAAGGTCGTGTTCTCGCGCACTCTCAAGTCCGCCGACTGGAACTCCCGCCTGGAACACGGCGACCCGGTCGAGGTGGTAACGAAGCTGAAAGCCGAAACCGACGGCAGGCTGGAGGTGGGCGGCGCGACGCTGGCCGCACCGATCGTGCAGGCCGGACTGGTGGACGAGTACCGGATCGTGGTCACGCCCACCGCCGTGGGCGGTGGCACCCGGTTCTTCCCCACACTGCCGTCATGGATCTCGCTGCGCCTGTTGGAGAACCGCACCTTCCCGGGCGGCACCGTCCTGCTGAGGTACGAGGCCATACACGACTGATCGAATACACGGCTAGACGAGCTGCGGACACACTACGTGAGTCCAAATGCGCTGGCGTGCAACCGAAAACGGAGTGGTTTCCGGTAATCCTCCGTATTCGATTCATGCATATCCCTCCCGCGCGCTGGAGCGGGGGAGGTCTTCCGTCACGATGGCAACTTGACGGCGGCTTACACGGCTCGCCGCGCAGTGCGGGCCCACGACTGTGTGCTGTGACCGTTAAGGATCGTTACCGCAATCGTGATCTCGCACTCGTATCTTTGGATATACGAGAAGGCCGAAGAATTCGACCTTCCAAATAACGCCTACCGGCGTCTGCGAGCCTTGGGGGGCTGATATGACGACCGCAATCGCCGCGCACGACCAAATCGAGCAAGACGCGGCCGACGGGCATGACGATGTCCTTTTGGCGGCCGCAAAAGTGAACGCAATGGCCTGTCTAGAGGACACCGTTCTCGTCGAATTGAAGCCGCGCTGGCGACTCAAGGAAGAAGAGATCGTGCGCGCGTCGATCACGGTGATTTTGGTGGCCCTCGTGGCGGTGATTGGCGTCGCCGCGGGCGCGATCTTGACAATAGGTTAGCTACGGATACGGCGGGGACGGCGAGCCCTGTCAGACTTGGTGATCGGCGTGTGGGTCGGCATCTAATTCCTGTTCTTGTCATGCGCGCGAAGTACCCTAGCGCAGCGGTTTCGGCGTTTCGTGGACTCTGCGGTGTGCTCGTTTGGCGCCGTATCGCTCACCGCGTCGAGGTATCTATGCTGTGAGCGTGCAGTCCCTTGTCGAACCGCATTTCGATTCTGCAGTTCTGCTGACGATCGATGTTCAAGCCGACACCCTCGATGGCGGAGCACTGGAGATCGCGGGAACATCGACCGCTGTGCCCCGGATCGCCGGTCTGTGCCGGGCATTTCGCGGCGCGGGCCTACCGATCGTGCACGTCGTACGGCTCTACCTGGGCGACGGAAGCAACGCCGAGCCGGCCCGCAGACACCTTGTTGCCGGCCCAACCCCGATGCTGCGTCCCGGCACGCCCGGACGTCTGCTAGCTCCGGGCTTAACGCCCGGCCCGGGCGCACAATTCGACGACGAGCTGTTGCTTTCCGGACGGCCGCAGCGGCTGGGCGAACGCGAGGTCATCCTCTACAAGCCCCGGTGGGGTGCCTTCTTCGGCACCGCGCTCGATGAGCATCTCCGCGACAACCACGTCGACACCGTGGTGATCGCCGGGTGCAACTACCCGAACTGTCCCCGCACCACCATCTATGAGGCCAGCGAGCGTGACTACCGGGTCGTACTGGTCGAGGACGCCGTATCCGGACTCTACGAACGCGGCCGCGCCGAGATGACCAACATCGGCGTGACCCTGTGCCGATCCGACTCGGTGATCGCACATCTCAGCACGCCAGATCGCGAGACCGTCGATCGAGTGGTCGACAGGTAGCTCGCGATTGCCGGGTTGATCTCATGCCGTTCGCGCTTGCCGGACAGCTTTGGCGGCGCTCTTGCGTCCGTTGGTAGTTAGTGGCGGTTAGCGCGTGGCGCTTTGGCCGCTGGGTAGGTGGCTATCGGGACGGCGGCGCGGGCTGCGTGGATGTTCATGATCTTGGTTGAGTAGCCGAGGAGATCGGCTAGGGAAGCGGGGTCGAACTTTGATCGTTGTTCGCGCTGGTGTCACGTCGACATCATCGAGTGTGAGTTCACTGATCTTGCTGACGGGAGTGCCGTAGAGCAGCAGGATCAGCGCGGCGATCCTGGTGGATAGGACGACGTGGTCGGCTTCGGCCACGGTCTTGATCAGCTCGAGGCGCTGACTCGATGACGCCAGTGGGGTGGTGCGGGGGTGGCGCGCATCGCATGCCAATAACCAATTTACAACTTGACATAATGTCGCTTATCGGCACAATGCCCACCAGGCCATCGCATGAAAGGGTGGCACTCGACAACGCTCGAGCGACTTCCGCCGAGACAAGCTGTCATGCCCGCGCGGCGTCACCATCAGTGCGGCATTTGACGCGGCGCTTACGAACTTGATTGCTCGTGGACCCGACGATTGAGCTCCCAAGCCGGGCCACGCGCCAGGATCGGGCGGCCGACGGTCCGCGACGCCCCCGATCCGGCTTCCCGCGTGCATGGCCTCAATTCGTCACTGTGACGAATTGCTCTCCGCCCGGGGCGCCGGCGGACCAGACACGCTAGGACAACCCTGGTACACCTACCGCGCCCCGGGCCCCCGCTTTTGATGACGCGACCGAATTGCTCGGCAAGCCGGGCCACGACCGACGCCCGAGCACAATCCAGATTTTGGTGGCGTGGCGGCCCCGCTCCCACTCCCGCGTACATACCTGCAATTCGTCACTGTGACGAATTGCATTCCGCCCCAACGGTATTGGTGACACAGACGCATCATGTCGCCCCCGAACGGCACGACCCCACGCGACCGCCGGGCCGCGTTACGCGTTGCTTGACCTCCCAATGCGGGAGCATCCCGTATCGGTATCGCGCATGAAGCCGCACGGACAGATCGTTACTTTTGAACCGTAGTTACAGGAATATCACAGCGATATCTCCTTATATGCGTAACTGGACAACCTTACGATCAACCCCGTGATCCGCCCACCAAGAGGGCCAGCGTTGATTTCTATCCATGACGTAGCTCGCCCGCGACGGCCCGGAAAGACGAACCGGCGATGACGGCGCCGATCTGGATGGCGTTTCCGCCCGAGGTCCATTCGATGTTGTTGTCCAGCGGGCCGGGTCCCGGACCGTTGCTGGCCTCGGCGAGCGCCTGGCATTCACTGAGCGCCGAGTATGCCGCGGTCGCCGGCGAACTCACCTCGCTCCTCGGCGAGGTTGAGGCCGGCGCATGGGAAGGGCCGAGCGCCGCGCACTACATGGCCGCCCACGCGCCGTACCTCGGCTGGCTAATGCAGTCCAGCGCAGCCAGCGCCGAGATGGCCGCGCGGCATGAGTTGGCCGCGACGGCATACACGACGGCGTTGGCCGCGATGCCGCCGCTAGGCGAGCTGGCGGCGAACCACGCCACGCATGCGGTATTGGTGGCGACGAACTTCTTTGGTATCAACGCAATTCCGATAGCGCTGAACGAGGCCGATTACTCGCGAATGTGGGTGCAGGCCGCCACAACGATGAGCACCTACCAGGCCGTCTCGACCGCCGCGGTCGCCCGGGCCTCATCCAGTACGGGGGTGCCGCAGATCATGAAGGCGGGCATGGGCACAAGGAGCATGGATTCCGGTTCCGGAATGAGCGGCGGCTCGGGCATGGGCGGCGGAAACCCCTACATCATGGGCACCTCACTCCCCCAAAATCTCCAGGAGTGGCTGCAAGCGCTATTCCCCTTCAATCCCTTTTCGCCGCAGGGCTGGTCGATGCACCCGAGTTTGTCGATGTTCCTCTCGCGCGTGGAGACCCTGATCCCTATGTATGCCCACAATCCCGCGCAGCTGTTCGAGACAATCGTGATGCTCGCCCTGCAATTCGTCATTCACCGAACGCTCGTATTCATCAACCTTCTCCTGTTCAACCCGGTGGGGTTGCTCAGCTCTTTTCTGAGCAATCCGCTCTACACCCTCGGATTGGTTACGCCGATGTTGGCGATTCCCGCCGGAGCGGCAGGCGGCTTGGCGGGGCTGGCGGGGCTAGCGGTACTGCCAGCAGCAGCTCCTGTCCCCGCCGCGGTTCCGACCCCATTGCCGGCGACGGCAATTCCCCTCACCCAAACCCCGCCGCTATCCGCGCTCGCCGCCGCACCGACCATCAGCGCCGCACCGTTTCACGCGTCGGCGGTATCGGCGCCGGCGCCAGCCGCTGCGGCCACACCGGGCGCGCCGCCCACCCCGCCCCCAACGCTGGTGGGACCGGAAAGTGCCGTGGCCGCACAGAATTTCGTGTCCCCATATCTGGTGGGTGTGTTCGGCGCCGGGTCGGAGTCCAACGTTGCCGGCCAATCTCGCAAGGCGACCGCAGCTACCGCCGCGGCCGCGGCGACCGCGGCGGGTCCGGCGGCACAACAGCAACAAACCCGGGGGCGTCCGCGAGCGGCACCCCGCCGCACACACAGAGGCTACCGGTACGAATTCCTGGACCTGGAACCCGAATTCAGCGCCTCAAGCGATGCGCTGTCAACTTCAGGGATGGCCTCCGACCAGGGCGCAGAACCGCTCGGTTTCGCCGGATCCGCCACGCGGCGCGCCGCGGGATTGACCAGGCTGGCCGGCGACGGCTTCGGCGGCGAATCAACCGTCCCGATGCTTCCCAGTGGCTGGGAGGCCGACCCAGCCTGACGCGACCTCATGACGCGATGCAATCAGTCGCCCGGCGCCGACCAGTGCACCAGCTTCGTGGCGGTCATCTCGTCGAGCAGTTCGGGCCCGAGGCCGAAGCCCGTGCCGCTGGCACGGCGGGGCTCGGAAGCTCCGCCGGGCGCACCGCCGAAGACGGAGTTGATCTTCACCGTGCCCACCGGAAGACTGCGCCACGCCTCCTGGGCATGCGCCATGTTCCCGGTGAGCACCGTGGCGGCCAGGCCGTAGCGATCATTGGCGGCTTCGGTCAGCGCCGCCGCGAAGTCCGGCACCACCCGCACCGGCGCGACCGGACCGAACGTTTCCTCGCGCATGATCAGCATCTCGGGTGTGCAGTCACTCAACACCGTGGGCGGATAGAACGAGCCCGGCCCGGACTGCGGCTCGCCGCCGACCAGGACGTGGGCCCCGGCCCGGGCCGCGTCTTCGACGTGCGCGTGCACGTGTTCACGATGACGCTCGTCGACCAGCGGTCCGATGCGATCGGCCCACGAGATCGCCTCGTCGATCAGTGCATTGAGGAAAGCGTCGGCGATCGATTGCACGACATAGACCCGCTCTACCGAGACGCAGATCTGTCCGGCGTTGGCGAAGGCGCCCAGTGCGGTCTGGCCGGCCGCCCAGGCCGGGTCCACGTCGGCGTCGACGATCAACGCGTCGTTTCCGCCATTCTCCAGCAGTGCCTTGGCGCCGCGTTCGGCACAGGCGCGCGCGATCTCTCGGCCGGTTGCGCTGCTGCCCACGTGCGCGACGACGTCGACCAGCTCCGCAGCCGCCAAGCGTTCCCCGACGGTTCCGTCGCCGTCCACGATCTCGAGCACGCCATCGGGCAGCCGGGCGGCCAGCAGTTCGGCGAACCGCCGGCCGGTCTGCGGGCAGCGCTCGCTGGCCTTGTGTACCACGGTGTTTCCGGCCACGAGGGCCGCGCCCAGCAATCCGGCCGCCACCGCGACGGGATCGTTCCACGACGTGATCACCGCGACCACGCCGCGGGGTTGGGGAACCATGAGATCAGTTGCGGACCATCCGCCCTGCAAAGCGTGTCCACGATGGAGCGGCCCCAGTTGGGCGTACTGCAGCAGCGTGTCGATTCCGGCGTCCACGCCGCCGCGCGCGTCGCCGCGCAGCTTGCCGGTTTCCCGCTCGTTCAGTTCGGCGAGTTGGTCGGCCGCGGCGCGGACGTCGCCCGCAGCGGCGGCGATCGCGGCGGCCCGTTCGGCCGGCGGGGTGCGGGCCCAGGCGTCGGCCGCAGCCGCGGCGCGTGCGACGGCATCGTCGCAGTCGGCCGGCTCGGTGATCGGCACCTGCGTGACGGTGTCACCGGTCCGGGGATCCAGAACGCTGATGATCTTGGTAAGGGTCGAGGCCACGCCAGCGGATACCCTGTCCCCGGCCCGACCAATCGGCGGCCCCGAAGCGTCGCCAGCTAACGGAACTGAAGATGCCCGTGGACACAACGGTGGTCCTGTATGTTCAGCGTGTCGGCCGGCGCGAGGGAGCAGAGGCATCGATGGCAAACAGACCCGCCGACAATGCCTTCACCTCAGGGCACGCGGTAAATCCCGGCCTGCGCAAGGTGGCCCGATTTCTGCCTCGCGGATACGCCCTGCACCGCGGTCTCAAGGTGCAGCGGGCGATCATGAACCTCTTCAGTAGCACCGGGCGGCTGCGGGACGTACCGGTCGCCACGGTGGACGAGCACGTCACCGTTCGCCTGCATCGTCCGATCAACTTTCCCCACCGCGGACCGGCACTGCTCTGGGTCCACGGCGGCGGCACCATCATGGGTCACGCCGCCCAGGACGACAAGTACCTTCGCAAGTTGTCCCACCGCGCGGGGGTCGCGATCGCGGCGGTGGAGCACCGGCTGGCGCCCGAGCACCCGTATCCGATCCCTCTCGAGGACTGTTATGCGGCGCTGTTGTGGCTCGCACGTCAACCATGGGTAGATCCGGATCGGATCGCTGTTGGAGGGGCCAGCGCCGGCGGGCACTTCGCCGCGGCACTCGCCCACCTGGCCCACGACCGCAATGACGTCGAACTGGCCTACCAGATGCTGGTGTATCCCATGTTGGACGATCGCACCGGCGCCAACCACAGGGGCCAGAGGCGCATCATGTGGAACGAAACCGACAACCAACTGGCCTGGCGCTGGTACCTCAACGACGCCGACCCCAACCAGGCGGCCCCGGCTCGTCGGGACGATCTGTCCGGCCTGCCGCCGACCTGGATCGGGGTCGGGACATTGGACCTCTTCTATGAGGAGTGCCTGCAATATGCCCGGCGCCTGCGCGCGGCGGGTGTTCCCGTGCATGAGGAAATAGCCCCCGGCGCCTTTCACGCGTTCGACCAGATCGCGGATAAGGCGCCGGTGTCGGTGAACTTCTTCGCCAGTCAGTGCGATCACCTTCGGGACGCCCTCGCCGCGCCGCGCGCCTAGCCGCGGATGCCGGCAGCTCCCCCTGCGCCGAATCAATCGAACTCCTTGTGCACCAACGTATTTAAGACCTCCGGCGGAGGGCAAACGGTGCACCCGGCCCGTCCGACGAGCCCTCAGCCGCGAACGGCGCCCGCCGCGGGCCGAAAGGCCCGCGTGACCCGAATCCGCCGCCTTTTGACTGCAAATTGTGCAGAACGTGCAACTATGGGTGCTATGTCCAACCCCGTGGGTTTGCGCGAGCGTCGTCGACGCCAGACGAGCGCCGACATTCGCGACGCCGCGGTGCGCCTCGCGCTGGAACGCGGATTCGACAAGGTGACCATCGATGAGATCTGCGCCGATGCGGGGGTGTCGACGCGCACGTTCTTCAACTACTTCCCGAATAAAGAGTCCGCGATCGCGTACGGCCCTTCGGACATACCCCCGGAGCTGGTGGCCGATTTCGTCGCGGCCGGCCCCGCCCCCTATTCGGTGGTGCTGGAAGAGCTGATCACGCTGGCGGCGCACCACCTGCGCGACGTACCCCCGAAACGCGAACAGGCGGCCGGCATGCTGGAACTCGCCAAAACCTCCCCGGCGGTGCTGGCGGCATTCCTCGCCGACTTGGAGCGGTTCCAGAATCACCTGACCGATGTCGTCGCGCGCCGCCAAGGCATGCGAGCCGACGACGAGATAGTCGCGTTGATCGCCGCACTCGCGTTGACGGCCGTGCGTTCGGGCATCGAGCGCTGGTCAAGCGGGGAAGCCGGCGCCGCCGACGACACGCCGATGCCCTACGTCGAGCGGGCCGCTGCGCTGGTCAACAGCATCTTTACAAAGTGATTTGAAACACCGCGAGCAATTGTTGCATGGTGTGCAAGGTATGCACATTATGTACTATGCTCATCAGGCAGTATCCAAAGACGCTTCATGAAGTAGGTGTCGGTACTGGGGGCGACCGCCGGTGCGCTTGGGCGACCGTTCCAACTACGGGCGATCAAGCGTGCACGCATCATAGTGATCGGCGAGAACCATTGCGGTGCAACGTAAGTCGCGGTCGTGACGCTTCCCTGCCCATGAGCTGGTGCACAGGTCACACTGACGCTGACCGATGACGGCGGCCTGATGGGGAAGGGAACCACCTGAGGTGAAGGTTGTGCGCAACGCGTGGTTGCCGCTGCTGATCGTCGCGGTCCTGGTGGTCGGCGGCTTCGCCGTGGCCCGCGTGAAGTCGTTCTTCAGCGCCCACGACACGGGCGTCATGACGAGCCCGCGGCTGGATGATTCCAAGCCGTTCAAGCCAAAGGTTGTCAAGTATGAGGTCTTCGGCACGGCCAGCACAGCCAACGTGAATTATCTGGACCTGTCCGCCGACCCGAGACGGGTCGACGGCGCACCCCTGCCTTGGACGCTGGTGCTCAGCACTACCGCCCCCTCGGTCTTTCCGAATCTCTCGGCCCAAAGCGACGGAAATTCCCTCGGTTGTCGCATCACCATCGACGACGAAGTCAAGGCCGAGAACCAAACCAACGGCGTGCACGCCCTGACCTTCTGCTTGGTGAAATCCGCATGAGCGCACACTTCGATGACGCCCGCACCGACACCATTCCCGTCGCCGACGAACCGGTGCGGGAGAAGATTCCGCGGCTCATCCGAACGTTCGCCGTGCCCATCATCCTGGGCTGGATCGCGCTCATCGCGGTGCTCAACGTCGTCGTCCCCCAGCTGGACGAGGTCGGGAAGATGCGTTCGGTGTCGATGGCCCCCGACGATGCGCAGTCGGTCGTCGCGACCAAGCGGATGGGTGCGATCTTCAACGAGTACAAGTCGAACAGCTCCGTGATGATTGTGCTGGAGGGCGAAAAGCCCCTCGGCGCCGACGCGCACGCCTACTACGACCAGATGGTGAAGAAGCTCGACGCGGACACCAAACACGTTGAGCACGTTCAGGATATGTGGAGTGATCCGCTGACCGGGGCGGGCGCCCAGAGCAACGACGGCAAGGCCGCCTACGTCCAGGTCTATCTGGCCGGTAACCAGGGCGAAGCCCTGGCCAACGAATCGGTCGAGTCGGTGCAGAGCATCGTCAAGAGCGTGTCCCCGCCGCACGGGGTGAAGGCCTACGTCACCGGGCCGGCGGCGCTCTCGGCGGATCAGCACACGGCCGGTGACCGCAGCCTGCAGCTCATCACCGCGGCCACGTTCACGGTGATCATCGGGATGCTGCTGCTGGTCTACCGGTCGGTCGTCACCGTCTTGCTCACGTTGGTAATGGTGGTGTTCGAGCTTTCGGCCGCGCGCGGGATGGTTGCTTTCCTGGGCTACTACAAGATCATTGGGCTCTCGACGTTCGCGACGAACCTGTTGGTCACGTTGGCGATCGCGGCCGCGACCGACTATGCGATCTTCCTGATCGGCCGATATCAGGAAGCCCGCGCCGTTGGCGAATCGCGCGAAGACGCGTACTACACCATGTACAAGGGCACGGCGCACGTGGTGCTCGGATCGGGTCTGACCATCGCCGGCGCGACCTTCTGCCTGCACTTCACGAACCTGCCCTACTTCCAGACGCTGGGAATTCCGCTGGCCATCGGCATGGTGGTCGTCGTCGCGGCGGCACTCACGCTTGGGCCCGCGGTCATTTCGGTGGTGACCCGCTTTCGTAAGACGCTCGAACCCAAGCGGACGCAACGCATTCGCGGGTGGCGCAAGGTCGGCGCTCTCGTGGTGCGCTGGCCCGGGCCGATCCTGGTCGTGACGATCGGGATCGCGCTCATCGGGTTGCTGACCCTGCCCGGATACCGCACCAACTACAACGACCGCAACTACTTGCCCACCGACCTACCCGCCAACGAGGGTTACGCGGCCGCGGATCGGCACTTCTCCCAGGCGCGGATGAATCCCGAAGTGCTGATGATCGAAAGCGACCACGACCTACGGAACTCCGCGGACTTCCTGGTCATCGACAAGATCGCCAAGACGGTCTTCCGGGTGCCGGGAATCGGTCGCGTGCAGGCCATCACCCGGCCGCAGGGCACGCCGATCGAGCACACCTCGATACCCTTCCAGATCAGCATGCAGGGCGTCACCCAGCAGATGAACCAGAAGTACCAGGAAGACCAGATGGCCGACATGCTGCACCAGGCCGACATGATGCAGACGACCATCGACAGCATGGAAAAGATGTCGAGCATCACCGCGCAGATGGCCAACGACATGCACCAGATGGTCAAGAAGATGCACGACATGACCATCGACATCAACGAATTGCGCCAGCACATGGCCGATTTCGAGGACTTCTTCCGGCCCATCCGCAGCTATCTCTACTGGGAACGGCACTGCTACGACATTCCGGTGTGCTGGTCGCTGCGTTCGGTGTTCGACGGTCTGGACGGCATCGACATCATGACCGACGACATCGAGAGCCTGCTGCCCATCATGGACCATCTCGACACGCTGATGCCCCAGATGGTGGCGCTGATGCCGTCGATGATCGAGAACATGAAGGCCATGAAAACCACCATGCTGACCATGTATTCGACCCAGAAGGGTCTGCAGGATCAGCAGAACGAGGCGCAGAAGAACTCCAACGCCATGGGTAAGGCGTTCGATGCGTCGAAGAACGACGACTCGTTCTACCTGCCGCCGGAGACCTTCAACAACGCTGAGTTCAAGAAGGGGATGAAGAACTTCATCTCCCCCGACGGCCATGCCGTGCGCTTCATCATCAGCCATGACGGCGATCCGATGTCGCAGGAAGGCATTTCGCACATCGGCGCCATCAAGAAGGCCGCCTACGAATCGCTCAAGGGCACGCCGCTGGAGGGCTCCAAGATCTATCTGGCGGGCACCGCGTCGATCTACAAAGACCTCAGCGACGGCAACACCTATGACCTGTTGATCGCCGGGATCTCTTCGCTGTGCTTGATTTTCATCATCATGCTGCTCATCACCCGCGGCGTGGTGGCGTCGGCCGTCATCGTGGGCACCGTCTTGCTCTCGCTGGGCGCGTCGTTCGGCCTGTCGGTATTGATCTGGCAGCACCTCATCGGCATCGAGCTGCACTGGATGGTGCTCGCGATGTCGGTGATTATCCTGCTTGCCGTGGGCGCGGACTACAACTTGTTGTTGGTGGCACGGTTCAAGGAGGAGATCCACGCCGGCCTGAACACCGGGATCATCCGTTCGATGGGCGGCACCGGCTCGGTCGTCACCTCGGCGGGCCTGGTGTTCGCCTTCACGATGATGACGATGGCGGTCAGCGAGCTGACGGTCATCGGCCAGGTCGGTACCACCATCGGATTGGGTCTGTTGTTCGACACCCTGATCGTCCGGTCGCTGATGACGCCGTCGATCGCCGCGCTGCTGGGCAAGTGGTTCTGGTGGCCGCAGCGTGTGCGGCAACGTCCGATTCCTTCCCCGTGGCCCAAGCCAAGCGAAGAGAAGGCGGCCGAGGAAACCGAATCGCTAGCTCCCGCTAGGTAACCCAGTCCGGCTGCCCGGCGGTGTCGACCGCGGAGAAGTCCTTGTGGCCCAGGCCGGCGGTGGTGCCGCCGTCGACGACGAACTCCGAGCCGGTCGAATAGCTCGACTCGTCGCTGGCCAGGTAGACGACGAGGTTCGAGACCTCCTTGGGCTGGGCGATGCGGCCCAGCGCCGTCTGGAAGATGTCCTCGGGAACCCACTCGGTCATCGGCGTCTTGATGAGCCCGGGATGGATCGAATTCACCCGGATCCCGCTGGGCCCGAGCTCTAGTGCCGCCGACTTGGTCAGGCCGCGGACGGCGAACTTGGTGGCGGTGTACCCATGGCAGGCGATGGTGCCGGCGATCCCCTCAATAGAGGAGATGTTGATGATCGATCCCCGCCCGGCTTCCTTCATGGGCTTCACCACGGCGCGGATGCCGAGGAACACACCCGTCAGGTTGATGTCGAGGATGCGCTGCCACTCCGAGATCGCGTAGTCCTCGAAGGTGCCGATGTTGATGATGCCGGCGTTGTTGACGAGGATGTCGATGCCGCCGAACTCACTGACGGCGGCGGCCACGGCGGCGTCCCAATCCTCGGGCATCGTCACGTCGAGGTGCAGGTAGCGAGTTGCGTCTCCGACCTCGGCGGCGACCGCCTTGCCCTCGTCATCGAGGATGTCACCGAACACCACCTTGGCCCCCTCGGCCACCAGCGTCCGCACATGCGAGGCGCCCATTCCCCGCGCGCCCCCGCTGATGAGCGCGACCTTCCCGGCCAACCGTTCTGCCACCGCGATTCTCCTGTCGTGTGAGTCTTTAGCACCATACAGACGCGGACAGATGTATGACCAGGGTTGAGTCAGCCCACGATGTCGAAGATCGCCGCGGCGGAGGTGACGGCCTTGTCCGCGTTCCCCTCGTCGTGCAGCAGCATGCGCACGCCGACGCGTCCGGGGCCGCCGGGATGTGCGGTGCCCTCGACGCGGAAGGGCCCGACCTTGCCGCGGGACATGAACATGACGTGCCAGCTGACCACCTGCAGCCTTCGCGTGCCGGCCACCTCGGCGGCAAGGTCGATAGCAGCGGTTTCGAGGACGACGTGTTGCGGGCCGATGTGCAGCGCGGCGTCCGGGGAAGCGAGTTCGGTACTGAGCTCGGGCAGTACCCAATGGCCGTCGCCACGCCTGCCGGCACCGAACGCCTGCCACAGCGGCGGCAGGCCCGGCGAATCCTCGATCACCAGTTCGGTACCCGAAACGTCCATCCGGTCAAGGCCTTCCGGCGGGATGCCGATGATCGCTCCCTGCCCCTCGTTGAAGGCAATCACCCGATCCGGGTTGTCGGCGTCGACGATCTTGCATCGCCCGTAGCCCATGGTGCGGCCCTGGTGCACGATGCCGGAGTCGACGATCTCGACCCGGCTGACGTCATAGCCGGGGTCGACGATCTGTACCGACGCGATGACCGGGTTGGGCACCGCGACCATGTCGGTCTGGCAGCCCTCCGGGGAAGAAATGGCCAATGGCGCCACCATAATTCCCCCGGCCTCGTTGCGCATGTCGCGGCGGATGGTGACGGTGTCGTCGACCTCCCCGAGGTCCATCGACGAGTGTTTGCGGCCGATGTAGCGGTAACTGAGCAGACCGGTCCAGCGCCGGTACAGTTCGTCCCGGTAGGCCTCGGAGTCTCCCGCCAGCTCTCGGATGTCGCGGAGTCGGTCGCTCAATTCCCGCCCCCCTCAGGCCTTTCCGTGCCGCACCTGGTTGAACGGCACGCCGCGGTCGGCGGCGTACTCGCGCGGGAAGTTCAGCACCCGCTCGCCGATCACGTTGCGCGCCATCTCCGTGGTCCCGCCGCCGATGCTGGCGATCTGACGGCCCAGGTAGCGGGTGCCGATGTCGAGCAGTCCCGCCTCGTCGTCGACCACGGCCGCCGGCCCGGCGACGGCCAACGCGGTGTCGTTTTCGACGTCGTGCACTTCGGCCATGGACAGCCGGATGATCGATCCCGCGGGGGGTGGCAGGGATCCCTTGGTCACGGCGTGGAAAACGTGCTCGCTGAGTTGTCCGTGCACGGACCGATGAACCAAGGCCCTACCCACCATCTCGCGGACTCGTTCGCTGCCGGCCTGGTTCGTCTTCTCGACCAAGGACAGCAGGTCAACCGAAATGTCTTCAGCCTCAGCGATTCCCGGCCCGCTGGTGAACTCCGATCCGTCACCCATTGCGCGGCGCTCGTGGTAGAGCTGGCGCGACGCGACGTCCCATCCCTTCCCCGGCTCCCCCACCACGGCGTCGTCACCGAGGTCGACGTCGTCGAAGAACTCCTCGCAGAACTCGACCGAGCCGTTCACCTGCGTGATGCGGTTGATCGTGACACCGGGATGCCGGAGCGGTACCAGGAACATCGTCAGCCCTTCGTGCTTGGGCACGCTCCAGTCGGTCCGGGCCAGGCACAGACCGTAGTCGGCGGCGAACGCCCACGTGCTCCACGTCTTGGCGCCGTTGAGGATCCATCGCCCGTCCCGGCGTTCGGCGCGGGTGAGGACGCCCGCAAGGTCCGACCCCCCGCTGGGTTCCGACAGCAGCTGCACCAGCACTTCGTCGCCGCGCAGCGCGGCCGCGATGTGCGTGCGCTTCTGCTCCTCGCTGCCCATGTCGAGGATCGTCGCGCAGCAGATGGCGAAGGACGGAACGTTGAGCATGAGCGGCGTCTCGTAGGCCAGGGCCTCGGCGTCGAACGCCTTTTTGTGCTCGTAGCCCAGACCGAGGCCGCCGTACTCGCGCGGGAAGCAGATGCCGGCGAATCCTCCGTCGTACAACTTCTTTTGCAGTTCGCGGGCGCGCCGCCAGGACGACAGTTCGTCGCGCTGCAGGACCATCGCGTCGCCGGAATCCAGCCGCGGGAGGTTGTCGGCCAGCCAGGCCTTGGCCCGCCTCCGGAAGTCTTCGACCGACTCGGGCGTCACCGGATGGCCTCCCATTCGAGCGTCGACCTTGTGCTGGGCGACTGTACAGCACCGCTCCCGCGGCTGTACAGGTTGGCGCCTACGACCGGTTCAGCTCCACCGCGGAGCGGATCAACGCTTTTAATGCCTCTTCGTCGACCTTGTCGCCCTGGTGGAAGTCGATCGCGCGCCTGGTGTTGCCATCGAGACTGGAGTTGAACAGCCCCGAAGGATCCTTCAGCGAGGCGCCCTTGGCGAAGGTCATCTTCACGACGTTCTTGTAGGTCTCGCCCGTACAGATCATCCCGTCGTGATACCAGACCGGAACACCTCGCCACTTCCAGTCCTCGACCACGTGCGGATCGGCGTCCTTGATGAGTTCCCTGATGCGGGCCAGCATCTCGCCGCGCCAATCCCCTAACTCCTTGATCCTGGCGTCGATCAGTTCAGCGGGAGATTTGTCCTGGGAGTTGGCCATCCTGACTCGCCTTTCCGATGGGTCGCTCGACCGCCCCGTGTCCGACGCCGGGGTCGAAGGCCCGTAGTCTGCAGTACTCAGCATGACCGATACACATCCCTTCGACGACGCCATCCGGCTGGAGACCGTCGACGCCCACACCAGGCGCGGCCGAACCCATCCGGAATGGGCCAACATGGTGGGGCCCTTCGGCGGGATCACGGCCGCGGTCATGCTGCGCGCCGTCGAATCGCACCCCGACCGGATCGGCCAGCCGCTCGCGTTGACGGTCAACTACGCCGCCCCCATCGCCGACGGCGAGTTCGACATTTCACTGCGGGCGGCACGCACCAACCGCTCCAACCAGCACTGGATCGTCGAACTCAGCCAGGACGGCGACGTCAAGACCACGGCAACGGCGCTATTCGCCGTCCGCCGCGACGGTTGGGCCGATACCGAAAGCCGCCCACCGAGCGCGCCGGACCCCGAGCAGCTGCCCGCTACCGATCCGGGCCTCGTTCGCTGGACGAACCTGTACGACATGCGGTTCGCCGAAGGCCCCATGCCCGGCAAAGACGGGCAGCCGAGCCCCTCGTCGACGACCACCTTGTGGGTGCGCGACGCCGCGCGACGCCCGGTCGACTACACAGTGCTGGCCGCGCTGTCGGATGCCTTCTACCCGCGGGTGTTCCTACGACGCGGCGGCTTCGTCCCGTCGGGAACGATCTCGTTGACGGCGTACTTCCACGCCGATCAGGACGAACTCGACCGGGTGGGGAACGACTTCGTCCTGTGCAGCGCGCACGCCAATCGCTTCACCCGCGGCTACTTCGACCAGAGCGCACAGCTGTGGACACGAGATGGCACCCTGCTGGTCACCACCCATCAGGTCGTCTACTTCAAAGGCTGAGAGGTTTACACTTCGCCAGTGAAACGTCACGCCGGGACGCTGAGGGACGGGATCGAGCCGCAATGACAGAGCGCGCGGAGGGCGTGGTGGCCGACGCGGACACCGCGACGCTGCTGGCCATCGAATCCATCAAGCAGCTCAAGGCCCGCTATTGCCGGAATCTCGACAGCAAGGACTGGGCGGCTTGGCGCACCGTCTTCACCGATGACTTCGTCAGCGACACAGCGGAGGCCGGCGGCAAGGTGATCGAGGGCGCGGACGACTTCGTGGCGTTCACGCGCAAGGCGCTCGGGCGGCCGACGCAGGCCACGGCGCACCAGGTGCATGCCCCCGAAATCGCGCTCACGTCGGCGACGACCGCGCGCGGAGTGTGGGCCCTGCAAGACGTCGTCCGGTTCGGACCCGGGGTGACGTTGGTGGGCTACGGGCACTACCACGAGACCTACGAGAAGATCGGCGGACAGTGGTTCATCAAGAGCTCCAAACTAACTCGGCTGCGAGAGGATATCGTCACTCCCGTGTTTTCTCTCTATGTCTCCGACCGAATCCGCCGGGCGATCGGCCGGGTCGCCCACGGGCTGATCGGACAGTGATAAGGCCATGACCGCCTCCACTGTTCTGGTCACCGGCGCCTTCGGACAGGTCGGCAAGCGTTGCACGCAGACCCTGCTCGAGCGGGGACGCGCTGTCATCGCGATGGATCTGCGCAACGACAACACCGTCGCCGTCGAAAAAGAACTGGCCGCCGGCCGCCACCCCGGGACGCTGATTCCGGCCTATACCGACCTTCTGGACGCCGAGGCGGTGCGTGATCTCGTCGCGGCCCATCGGCCCGAAGCGGTCGTTCACCTCGCCGCGATCGTGTCCCCGCTCTCGTATCGCAGACCGGCGCTGGCCCGCAAGGTGAACGTGGGCGGCACCGAGAATCTTTTGGCGGCGTGCGCCGCACTCCCCCGCCCGCCCCTGTTCCTGATGGCGTCCAGCGCCGCGGTGTACGGATCGCGCAACCCCTACCGCCAGCCGGAGCGGATCACCCCGGACACCCCGGTGAACCCGATCGATCAATACGGTCAGGACAAAGTGCTCGCCGAGGCGGCGATCCGCGCCAGCGGCCTGCCGTTCGCGCTCTTCCGCCTGGGCGGGGTCATCTCGCCGGACACGCACACGGCGGTCAACGGCGACTCCCTGCTCCTGATGCGGTCGATGCCGGGCGACAACCGCATGCACGCGGTGGACGCCCGCGACGTGGCGCTTGCTTTCGCCAACGGTGTTGATCGGGAAGCGACCATCGCGGGCAAGGTGATACTGATCGGCGGCAACGAGTCGTACGTGCTCACGCAACGCGAGCTCGAGGACGGCCTGATGGAAGCCGTCGGCCTGGGTGGGCTTGGCCCGTCGGCCAGCCTGCCCGGCGATCCCGCCGACGACCGCGGCTGGAGCTTCACCGGCTGGTACGACACGACCGAAGCGCAGGCGCTGCTCGACTTTCAGGAGCACGACTGGTCCGAGACCCTGGGCTGGATCGCCGAGACGCAGGGCCCGACGCGGACCGTGGTGCGACTGCTGAGCCCGATCTTGCGCCCGGTCTTGCGTGCCGTCCTGATGGTGCAGCGCCGGCTCGAGGGACGCGGGCCCTACGCCGACCCGTGGACGCTGATCGAAAAGCATTACGGCACTGCGGCTCTGGCCAGCGCGGACTAGGCAGTCCGCTACGTCCGAAAGCCCTTGCGCCGCAGCATGGCTCGTACGTCGGCGCCCATCATCGGTCGATCCACCCCATCTGCGCTTCGGCGTGATGACCACCCTGAGGTGGGGTGAGTCGGTCGAGCCGGGACAGCTGGTCGGGCGTCAGTTCGACCGCGTCGGCACTGACGTTTTCCTCGAGTCGCGTCACGCGCTTCGTTCCCGGAATCGGCACGATGTCGGAGCCTTTCGCCAACAACCAGGCCAGGGCGACCTGAGCGGGTGTGGCACCGACGTCAGCGCTGATGCTCCGCAGTTCATCCGCGCTTTTCAAGTTGTGCTGGAAGTTCTCGTCGAAGAACCGCGGATTGGTCTTGCGGTAGTCGCTGTCGGGCAACCCCTCGGTGGAGCGAATGGCACCGGTGAGGAAGCCGCGGCCCAACGGTGAGTAGGCGACGAACCCGATCCCCAGTTCGCGCAGCAGCGGCAATATCGCCTCTTCTTGGTCGCGGGTCCAAAGCGAATATTCGGATTGCACGGCGGTGATGGGATGCACGGTGTGGGCGCGCCGGATCGTGTTCACACCGACCTCCGAGAGGCCCACGTGCCGCACCTTCCCGGCAGCGACAAGCTCCGCCAGGGCACCGACCGTGTCTTCGATCGGGGTCTCGCGGTCGAGGCGGTGCTGATAGTAGAGATCGATGTGATCGGCGCCCAGCCTTTGCAGCGAACCGTCCACGGCGATGCGGATGTTGGCCGGGCTACTGTCCGGGCCGGTGCGTCCCGTGTGGGAAATGAGGCCGAACTTGGTGGCCAGCACGACCTGATCGCGCCGCCCCTGCAAGGCACGCGCAAGCAGTTCTTCGTTGACGTAGGGGCCGTAGACCTCGGCGGTGTCGATCAGCGTGACGCCCAGGTCGATGGCGCGATGAACGGTGCGGATCGACTCGGCGTCGTCGCTGCCGGCGCCCGCGTAGGCCACGGACATGCCCATCGCGCCCAGGCCCAGGCGGCCGACCTCCAGGTTGGCGAGCCGAGCTTGCTTCATGGAGTCATTGTGCGCGCAGCGACTTCGCCCCACGGGGCGGGTACCGTTGCGCGAGTGCACCGCATCGATTTTGCCGCGATCCGATGGACGACGTAGAAACCGCGCGACCGGCCCGCAATCTGGCGGTGGACTTCTACCGCGCGTCGGGTGTGGTTCTCATCGTGCTGGGCCACTGGCTTGCCGGTTCGGTGACCTACCATGACGGGCAATTCGGTCGCGAGAACCCGCTGCTCGACATGCCGTGGACGCAATGGCTGACATGGATCTTCCAGGCGGTCCCGGTGTTCTTCTTCGTCGCCGGTTACGCCGGCGCGGTGTCGTGGTCGCACCGCCGCGACGCCGACAGTTTCTCGCGCCAGGACTGGATTCGGCACCGACTGGCTCGGGTGCTGGGACCGACGACGGTGTATGTCGCGCTGGTTTCGTTGGTCGTGGTGGTTCTGCAGGTTCGGCACGTGGCAGGCACGGTGATGGAATACGCGGGTTGGGCCGTCGCCATGCACCTGTGGTTTCTCGCCGTGTACGTGCTGGTGGTGTCACTGACACCGATTGCCGTTGCCGCACATAGGCGTTGGGGTCTCAAGGCGCCGGCGGTGCTGGCCGCGGGCGTCGTGCTGGTCGATGCCGTTTCGCTGGCGGGCCACGTCCCCTATATCGGCTCGCTGAACTACCTGCTGTGCTGGGGCCTGCTCTACCAGCTTGGGATCGCTTGGCACGGTGGGCTGTTGGCCGGCCGCAGACCGATACTGTTGGCGGTCGGTTCGGCCGTCGTTCTGGCGCTGCTGATCCGGGTGGGACCGTATCCGGTCAGCATGATCGGCGTTCCGGGCGAGGCGATCGAGAACACGTCGCCCCCGACGGTGGCGATGACGGCCTTCGCTTGCACGCAAGCGGGGCTGGCCATCGCACTCGCGGCGATGCTCGACCGGGTCCTGCATCACCGCCCGGTGCAGCGCGTGCTGTCCACCGCCAATGCCAACGTGATGGCCCTTTACCTGTGGCACATGATTCCGGTCGTCATCGTCGCGATCGTCGCTTATCCGGCCGGCTTGATACCGCAACCCCACGAGGGTTCGGTGGCGTGGTGGCTGGTTCGGCTGGAGTGGATCGCGATCCTCAGCGTGGTGACGGCGGTCGAGCTGCTGTTGCTTTGGTGGCAGCGGCGGTTCTTCGCGGTTCCGCTGCCCACCTTCGGCCTGCCGCTCGGCGATCGCTTGGCCGAGGCGATCATGTTGACCGGTGCCCTCCTGGCCGCCGTTGGATTGCACTTGTTGGCGCAGGGCGGCTTCGCACCGGACGGGCGTTTCTCGTGGCCGACCGCTGCCGTCTTCGCCGCCGGGGTGGTGCTGGTGGCGGTGCGCCCCAAGACCCCGTCCCGCGTTAGCGGCCACAGCTCGCAGGGGCGCCCGAGCGCTTAGCGGTTTGCCGACAGCCCGGTCACCTCGGGTAAGCGACTTACGACCTCTGGACAGGGGCCGTAGTGCCCTGGGCGGGGTGGTTATTCGGGGAGAAACGTTTCCCCCGAAGGCTCGGATTACTTGAGCAGTTGAGCCTAGGCTAGTAGGAGACACCCTCGCTAAGGGAGTACACAAATGTCACACGCCACGCTCCACACCAGCCAGGTCCCTCAACAGCGCGCACAGGATGCCGAGCTATTGAGGGATTCGGGAGTGCACAAGCTGATCGTCACCGACCGCGACGGCAATTGCTTGGCGTTCCTATTGGCCTGGGACAGCTTCGACTACGACGCCGAAACCGACACCTATGTATGTGTCGTCGACAGCGATGGCAGAGAGCTGATGACCGTGTACACCGCCGGTGAGATCAAACCGACAGCCACGGCCAACACGTATGTGGTAACCGCGCCGGAGAGGTTCGGTGGCCCGAGGGCGCTGTAGCTCCCGCCGGCGACGGAACGGCCTGCTCGTAGCAACGCTATGACACGCCGTTCGGCATAGTGTGTTGAAAGATTCATCGGCCTGATCGCCAGGGGCGCTATTCGGCATGGCGGGTTCTGGCTGCTTCCAAGAGTGTCCGGGGCCCAGTGGCGGAGCCTCAAGGTATCTTGACATCGCGGCGCTTATGATAGACCGTTCGTACGGTTAGTTTGAGCCGAAGGGTGGACGATGCCCCGACCTGGTAGGCGTGGCGAGATATTCGACGCGTTTGTCCGCTATGTCGCCGAACGCGGGTACGACAGAACGAATATGGGCGACATCGCCGACGAGCTTGGCATGTCGAAGGGCACCATCGTTCACCACTTCGGAACCAAAGCGCAGATGTTGCGGGAGCTTGAAGAAACCCACCTCGCCCGCCAACTCGATGCGCTACAGATGGCCTGGGCTCGACTTGCCGCACCGCACGAACGCGTTGCCGCAATCATTTACACCTCCGCACTGCTCCAAGTCATCGCCCGCGACGCGACGGTGGCAAGCCAGCGCGAGGTGGTTCAGCTGTCCGATGACCCGGCGATGCAGCAGGTCCGCAAGTTGCGCCATCAGCTGCAAACGCTGGCGATTGACGAGATCCGCAGCGGAGTCGACAGCGGCGTTTTCCGAAGCGTCGACGTCGAACTCGCGGCACTGCAGCTGTGGGGATCGCTGCAGTGGATGTGGGTGTGGTTCGATCCCGCCGCTTCCCGAACACCCGAGCAAGTCGGGGCCGCGTTCGTCGACGTGTTCCTCGGCGGACTATTACTCGACCGCCTGGGGCTCAGCAAGTGGGCGGACCCGTCCGCCGAGGTCGTCTCGGTGGTGCGCGAATGCCTGGGCGCCGTCACGGGTCCGGCTGCCTGACGCGTAGCCGCGGATACCCCTGCGCGGGGCGGAGATTGGTGCAACACTTGCCGTTTTGATGTGCCCAGCCGTCGGTGGCCGGCGATTGTCGAGGCAAGACGCACCAACGCCGTCACTGTACGATGGGTCGGTTTCGTACGCCTGGCGTTTCTTGCCCACGGCGGCAGGGAACGCGAGGGCAGCCACGCCAAATGGTCAAAGAGCCTGGTAATGGCCAAAATAATTTAGGTAGCGTGCGGTCTCGTGACAAATGCACTCCCAGTGCAGTTCACCCAGGCGTCTCGGGTTATTGACTGACCGTACGGTCTAATGCCATAGTGATGCGTGGCGCAAACTAGGGCGGCATGGAGCCGAAGGGTGGGGTGTGCGAGTGCCGATTCCTCGTCTATCCCGTTTCGTTCGAAACGCTCTGCACTCAAAGGCCTTTCGCTGAACAGCCGCCCTACGAACCGGCGTGCTGATCGCGATCACGGACAGTGCCGCGGTCTCCGGCTAACGACGAGGCGCCGTGCAGTCGAAGAAGCATCGGAGGTGTCGCGGCTCGTTGCATGGCCACGTCAGGGGCGGCGCGGATGACCACCTCGCACTCGGTTGCCAGCAGAGTAGGCAGCAGGATTCGGCCGGGCACCGAAGTGGCGGGCGGGTTCTTCCGCATGTGCGTGTTGACCGGAAAAGCCCTGCGGCAGCCGTTCGAGTGGCGCGAGTTCATCTGGAATGGCTGGTTTCTCATGCGGGTATCCCTGCTGCCGACCATCGCGGTGTCCATCCCGGAAACCGTGCTTCTCATCTTCACGCTCAACCTCCTGCTGGCCGAGATCGGCGCCGCCGACGTCTCCGGTGCCGGTGCCGCGATCGGCGCGGTCACCCAACTCGGCCCGATCGTGACGGTGCTGGTCGTCGCCGGCGCGGGCGGCACCGCTATCTGCGCCGACCTCGGCGCGCGCACCATCCGCGAGGAGATCGATGCGCTCGAGGTGCTCGGCATCGACCCGATCCACCGGCTGGTGGTGCCCCGGGTCGTCGCCTCCACAATCGTCGCGGTGCTGCTCAACGGCCTGGTGGTCGCCGTCGGTCTGGGGGGCGGCTATCTCTTCAGCGTCTACCTGCAGAATGTCTCGAGCGGTGCCTACCTCTCCACGTTGACGGCGCTTACCGGCCTGCCCGAGGTGGTGATCGCGTTTGTCAAGGCCGCGACGTTCGGGCTGATCGCCGGCCTGGTCGGCTGCTATCGGGGGCTGATCGTGCGCGGTGGGTCCAAAGGTTTGGGCACCGCCGTCAACGAGACGGTGGTGCTGTGCTTCATCGCGCTTTTCGCGGTCAACGCAGCGCTGACCACCATCGGCGTCCGGTTCGGGACAGGCCGCTGAGATGTCCACAATTGCAGCACTACGCGTCCGCTTCCCCCGGACATCGGCGTTGGTCATCCGGTACGGGGACGTCCCGTCTCGGCCACTGGTCGAGATCGGGCAGATGGTCTGGTTCGCACTGACCGCAGTCGGGCAGATCCCCTTCGCCATGCACCGCTACCGCAGAGAGTTGCTGCGAATGGTTGCCCAGATGGGGATGGGCACCGGCGCGATGGCCGTGGTCGGTGGTACCGCGGCCATCGTCGGTTTCATCACCCTGTCCGCGGGCTCGCTGGTCGCGATCCAGGGCTACGCGACGCTGGGCAACATCGGTGTCGAGGCATTCACCGGATTCTTGGCCGCACTGGTCAATGTGCGGTTTGTCGCACCGGTAGCCGCCGGTCAGGCGCTGGCCGCCACGGTCGGCGCCGGCGCCACCGCCGAACTGGGCGCCATGCGCATCAGCGAGGAGATCGACGCGCTCGAAGTGATGAGCATCCGGTCGGTCGCCTACCTGGCCTCCACCCGGGTGGTGGCGGGCCTGATCGTCATCATCCCGCTCTACGGGCTGGCGATGACCATGGCTTTCCTGTCCCAGCAGGTCACCACGGTTCTGCTCTACGGGCAGTCGATCGGCACGTACAACCACTACTTCCACACATTCCTGCGCCTCAACGACGTTGGCTGGTCGTTCGCGGAAGTGATCCTGGTTGCGGTGGTCGTGATGACGACCCACTGCTACTACGGCTACACCGCCACCGGCGGGCCGGTCGGCGTCGGTGAAGCGGTCGGCCGGTCGATGCGGCTGTCGTTGATCACGATCGTTGTGGTGGTCGTGCTCACCGCGATGGCGGTCTACGGCAAAACCCCGAACTTCAATCTCACCGTGTAGCCGCCATGACGACCCCGGTAAAGGAGAACCCGAAACGCATTCCGCCGTACAGGACGGCCGCGGTGGTGTTCTTGATGGTCTTCGCGGTGGTACTGGGTGTCGTCTGGTTGCAATTTCGGGGCCGGCTCACGCCGACGACACGCTTGACGATGTTGGCTCCCCGGGCCGGTTTGGTCATGGATCCGGGGTCGAAGGTCACGTACAACGGCGTGGAAATCGGCCGGGTGGCCAGCATTTCGGAGATCGAGCGTGACGGCACACAGGCGGCCAAGTTCGACTTGAACGTGAATCCGAAGTACATCGAGCTGATCCCGGCCAACGTGGACGCCAATATCAAGGCGACCACGGTGTTCGGCAACAAGTATGTGTCGTTGACCTCGCCGAAAAACCCTACGCCGCAACGTATCACACCGCAGCACGTGATTGATGCGAGGTCGGTGACAACGGAGTTCAATACTCTTTTCGAGACCCTCACCTCCATCACGGAGAAGCTGGATCCGGTCAAGGTCAACCTGACGCTGGCCGCAGCCGCGCAGGCGTTGACGGGCTTGGGCGACAAGTTCGGGCAATCGATCGTCAACGCCAACGCCATCCTCGACGACATCAATCCGCAGATGCCGCAGATCCGGCATGACATTCAAGGGCTGGCGGCCCTGGGCGACGTCTACTCCAAGGCCGCACCCGACCTGTTCGACTCTCTCAACAACGCGGTGATCACGGCACGCACGCTGCACCGGCACGAAGCCGACCTGGATGCCGCCTTGTTGGCCGCGGCCGGGTTGGGCAACACCGGCGAAGACATCTTCGCCCGCGGCGGGCCCTACTTTCAGCGGGGAGCCGCCGATCTGGTGCCGACCGCCCAGCTGCTCGACACCTACAGTCCCGAGATCTTCTGCACCATCCGCAATTACTACGACGAAGAACCGGCGGCCTATGCGACGACGGGCGGCGGCAACGGCTACGCGCTCAGAACCATGACCGAGCTGACGTCAGGCTTGGGAGGCATTCTCACGCTCCCGGGATTGGCCGGCACGGCGGCCACCATGGGGCTCCTCGGTCTGGCCGGGCTGGTCGGCGGGGCACCGAATCCCTTTGTGTATCCGGACAATCTGCCGCGGGTGAACGCACGCGGCGGTCCCGGGGGTGCGCCGGGTTGCTGGCAGGCCGTCACCCATGACCTGTGGCCGGCGCCAAGTCTGGTGGTGGACACCGGCGCCAGCCTCGCGCCCTACAACCACTTAGACACCGGCTCACCGTATGCAATCGAGTACGTGTGGGGCCGTCAAGTCGGGGACAACACGATCAACCCATGAAAATCACCGGCTCCGCTATCAAGCTCGGCATCGTCTCGCTGGTGCTGCTGCTGATCACCGTGTCGATCGTCGTGGTGTTCGCTCAGGTGCGCTTCAACAGCACCAACCACTATCACGCGGAGTTCGGGAACGCCACCGGGCTGAAAAACGGCCAGTTCGTCCGCGCCGCTGGAGTGGAGATCGGCAAGGTCAAGGAGGTGCGGCTGATCGAGGGCGGCCAGCGGGTACTGGTGGACTTCGATGTGGACCGCTCGATACCGCTCTACCAGTCGACGACCGCGCAGATCCGTTATCTCAATCTGTTCGCCGACCGCTACTTAGAGCTCAAGCGCGGCGAGGGCGAGGGCGCTGACCGGGTCCTGCCGCCGGGCGGATTCATCCCGCTGTCACGAACCTCGCCGGCGCTGGATCTCGACGCCCTGATCGGTGGTTTCAAGCCATTGTTCCGGGCGCTCGATCCCGACAAGGTCAACACCATCGCGTCGGCCATCATCACCGTGTTTCAGGGCCAGGGCGGCACCATCAACGACATCCTCGACCAGACCGCGCAGGCGACCGCGCATATCGCCGAACGCGACCAGGCGATTGGTGAGGTGATCAAGAACTTGAACACCGTGCTGGACACCACCGTTCGGCATCGCAAGGAATTCGATCAGACCGTCGACAACTTCGAGAGATTGATCACCGGGCTGGAACACCACGCCGACCCGCTGGCCGCCGGCACCGCGAACATCAGCAACGCCGCCGGTACGGTGGCCGACCTACTCGCGGACAACCGCGCTCTGCTGCACAAGGCGATCAACTATCTGCAGGCTCTTCAGCAACCGCTCGTCGACCAACGCGATCAGCTCGGCGATCTGATCCACAAGACGCCGACCGCGCTCAACCTGATCGGACGCAGCATCGGGCTCTATGGCGACTGGGTGAACTTCTACGTCTGCGACCTCACGATCAAGTGGAACGGACTGCAGGCCGGCGGTCCGGTACGCACGGTCCGGATCTGGCAGCAGCCCACCGGTAGGTGCACGCCGCAATGAGAACGCTGACGGAATTCAACCGCAACCGGGTCGGGCTGATGGGCATCACCGTGCTGGTGCTCGTGGTCGCCGTCGGCCAAAGCTTGACCAGTATCCCGATGATCTTCGCCAGCCCGAGTTACTACGGGCAGTTCACCGACACCGGTCAGCTCAACAAGGGCGACAAGGTGCGCATCTCCGGCGTGAATGTCGGAAAGGTGGAGGCGTTCGCTATCGACGGCGACCACGTCGTGATCAAGTTCAACATCGGTCCCAACACCATCGGCAGCGAGAGCCGGCTCGCGATCAAGACCGACACCATCCTGGGTAAGAAGGTGCTCGAGATCGAGCCACGGGGAACCCAGAAGTTGCGGCCCGGGGCCGTGTTGCCACTGGGCCAAAGCACCACGCCATATCAGCTCTACGACGCGAACTTCGACATCACCAAGGCCGCCACCGGCTGGAACATCGACACCGTCAAGCAGTCACTGAATGTCCTGTCGCAGACAATCAATGAGACTTACCCGCATTTGAGTGCCACGCTCGACGGGTTAACCAAATTCTCCGACACCATCGGTAAGCGCGACGAAGAGGTCAAGCACTTACTCGCTCAGGCCCACCAAGTGGCCAGTGTGCTCGGTGACCGCAGCGAACAAATCAACCGGTTGCTGGTCAACGCCAAGACGCTGCTGGCGGCGTTCAACGAACGCGCCCGCGCCATCGGCGTCCTGCTGCAGAACATTTCCGCCTTCTCGGCCGAGGTGCAGGGGTTCATCAACGACAATCCGAACCTCAATCCCGTGCTGGAGCAGTTGCGTGCCATCAGCGACGTGCTGGTGCAACGCAAAGACGACCTGGCTCAAACCCTCACGTATGTCAGCCAATTCGCCGCATCGCTAGGGGAATCCGTCGCGTCGGGACCGTACTTCAAGATCGTCCTGTCCAATCTGCTGCCGTATTGGATCTTGCAGCCGTTCGTCGACGCCGC
>NZ_LZSV01000033.1 GCF_001665605.1 Mycobacterium sp. 852014-50255_SCH5639931 | reverse complement strand
GGTCTCGGAGCCGGCACGGGAGGCGGAGCCGGTGCTGCCGGAGCCGGTGCGGGGGCCGGCTCGGGAGGCGGAGCCGGTGCCGGGTTGGGGGGCGGGGTCACCGCCGGCGACTTGCCCATCGCCAACAGCATTTCGCCGGTTCGCCGGGACAACTGCCAACCCCCTTGAAAGGGCGTGAATTCCATGGGGAAGTGGAAGCTGGCGTTTGCCCGCTGGGCGGTGTTGACGTCGATGGTCGCCACGACGTCGGCGGGGGTCTTGTCCGACCAGGCGATGTCGTGCGCGACGAAGTTCATGGGCAGGTAGCCGTTGTCGCGCAAGGCGTTGGAAAACTTGCCCAGAGTGTCCGCGCTCTCCGGGGTCGCGCCTTCGACCAGACTCACCTTGTTGATACCGGGTACGTTCGGGTCGACGAGCCGGGTCAAGATGTCGGTAAGGGCTTCAGGCGTCGGCAGCGGGGTAGTCGGAAAACTAGCGACCGTGCTCGACGTGGCTGGGGCCGCAGCGGGCATGGAGGAGGCGATTCGGGGTTGCTGATGCGACGAACATCCCGAGAAACCGACCGCCGCCAGGATGGTGGCGGCGCTCAAGGTTGCGGACAGGTGTCGGTGCATCCAGTCGATCAGGACGGCTGCGGGGTCGGGGCGCTGTGCGAAACGGGCACCCGCCGTGCGGTCGGGCCAACGGGTGCAACTGAACTCACACCCGCGCTCACCATCCCGGCGTCGGCTGAGCCGACTAGGCCGGTGGCGAGGCTTTTTGCGGTCACGGCGGCCCTTTCGATCAGCGAGATTAGTGGCCGAGATTACCAGCGAGACGAAAATCTTAACTTTTCGTGGGTATTTGACTCCGCACATCATTGGTCAATCGCCGGTAGCTTTGAAGTATTCACCGCGCCAATTCGGTGTGGGAAAGGAGCGCAACATGGGTGGCTCAGAGCGTTCTGAAGCATTCGGTACCCCCAGCGAGTCAGGCATGTCCCCCGGCGATGCTGCCGAATTGGAAGAATTACGCCGCGAGGCAGCGCTGCTGCGCGAGCAACTCGAGCATGCGGCCGGGCAAACTGGCGCCCGCTCCGCGCGCGATGTGCATCAACTCGAAGCCCGTATCGACTCGCTTGCGGCCCGCAACTCGAAGTTGATGGAGACGCTCAAAGAGGCGCGCCAGCAACTACTGGCGTTGCGGGAGGAAGTCGATCGACTCGGGCAGCCGCCGAGTGGTTATGGCGTATTGCTGGGCGCGCACGAGGACGAAACCGTCGATGTGTTCACCTCTGGCCGCAAGATGCGCCTGACCTGCTCGCCGAACATCGAGGTCGCGTCGCTGCGGAAGGGCCAGACGGTTCGCCTCAACGAGGCGCTGACCGTCGTCGAGGCCGGCACCTACGAATCGGTCGGCGAGATCTCCACGTTGCGAGAGCTGCTGGCCGACGGGCACCGCGCGTTGGTCGTCGGTCACGCCGACGAAGAGCGCATCGTGTGGCTGGCGGAGCCGCTGGTGGCCGAGGACCTGCCGGAGGGGCACCCCGACGCGCTCAACGACGACACCAGGCCGCGCAAGCTGCGGCCGGGCGACTCGTTGCTGGTCGACACCAAGGCGGGCTACGCGTTCGAGCGCATCCCCAAGGCCGAGGTCGAAGACCTGGTGCTGGAAGAGGTGCCCGACGTCAGCTACCAGGACATCGGTGGCTTGACTCGCCAGATCGAGCAGATCCGCGACGCCGTGGAGCTGCCCTTCCTGCACAAGGAGCTGTACCGGGAGTACGCGCTGCGCCCGCCCAAGGGTGTGTTGCTGTACGGCCCGCCTGGGTGTGGGAAGACGTTGATCGCTAAGGCGGTCGCGAACTCGCTGGCCAAGAAGATGGCCGAGGTGCGTGGGGACGACGCGCGCGAGGCGAAGTCCTACTTCCTCAACATCAAGGGCCCGGAGCTGCTGAACAAGTTCGTCGGCGAGACCGAGCGGCACATCCGGCTGATCTTCCAGCGGGCCCGCGAGAAGGCGTCCGAGGGAACACCGGTGATCGTGTTCTTCGACGAGATGGACTCGATCTTCCGCACCCGCGGCACCGGCGTCTCCTCCGATGTCGAGACCACAGTGGTTCCGCAGCTGCTGAGTGAGATCGACGGGGTGGAGGGGCTGGAGAACGTCATCGTGATCGGCGCCTCCAACCGTGAGGACATGATCGACCCCGCGATCCTGCGGCCCGGCCGCCTGGACGTCAAGATCAAGATCGAGCGGCCCGATGCCGAAGCGGCACAAGACATCTTCTCGAAGTACCTGGTCGAGACCCTGCCGGTGCATGCCGACGATCTCGCCGAGTTCGGGGGCGACCGTTCGGCCTGCATCCGGGCGATGATCGAAAAGGTCGTCGAGCGGATGTACGCCGAGATCGACGACAACCGGTTCCTGGAGGTCACCTACGCCAACGGTGACAAGGAAGTCATGTACTTCAAGGACTTCAACTCCGGAGCCATGATCCAGAACGTCGTCGACCGGGCGAAGAAGAACGCGATCAAGTCGGTGCTGGAGACCGGGCAACCGGGTCTGCGCATCCAGCATCTGCTCGACTCGATCGTCGACGAGTTCGCCGAGAACGAGGACCTGCCCAACACCACCAATCCCGATGACTGGGCACGGATTTCGGGCAAGAAGGGCGAGCGGATCGTCTACATCCGCACGCTGGTCACCGGCAAGAGCTCGAGCGCGTCGCGGGCCATCGACACCGAATCCAACCTCGGCCAATACCTGTAGGGGCGACAAGCCGGCGCGGCGCGGTTCCGCGTCAGTCGGTCACCAGCGAATAGCTGTTGGTCAGATTGTCCTGCAGCACTTGGGCCGCCCGGGTGCGGGTGTCCACGCGCAGCTCGTCGGTGAGAACACGCGGCTGGTAGGTCCACCCCGACGGCAGGTCGAGCCGGTCGGCGAGTCGCGGCAGATCGGCTTGCGACAGGTTGGGGTCGGCGACCTGGCTCAAGGTCTGCATCACCCAGTGCTGTCCCTGGGGGTCGGTGAGTTCGTAGATCTGTTGTCCGGCGTTGAAGACGAAGACCGTGTGGCGATTGACCTTGTTCGGGATATAGGGCGCGGGATTCATCGAGGACAACAGGACCGTTGCCTGCTGGATCATCTCGATGCCGCCGAAGGTCTTGGTTACCTGGGGACCTTGGGCTTCTTTCTCGATGGCGTTCATCAGCCAGTACCGCGGACCGTTGAGCAGCGCTGCGGCCACGCCGTTTTCGGCGGCGATGGCGTGCGGGTCGAGCGCGGACCACAGTTCGGCGGGGCAGTCGTTGAGCGGAAAGCTGTTGTAGACCGTTGCCTGCGGGCCGGCCTCGCCGGCGGTTACCAGCAGCACTTCGCCGTAGCGTTTTCCGGCCAGGTCGAGCGCGTGTTTACCGACGTGGTCGGATTCGGGGGCGGACACACGGTGAAGTTAGTCACTACCGTCGGTGCCGTCAACAGCAAGCGCGGACGACGCGACGGCGCCGCGGTAGCGGTTGCGGGCCGCCAGGGCAGTGTGCAGATCGTCGATCAGCGGGTCGAGGAACATTCCCCGGTACTCGGCGTCGTCGACCGCGCGGGCGCTGATGTACATGAACGTCAGCGCGCCCAGGAACAGGCACATGTGGATCAGCGAATCTGGTGCCGGGAACGTGAAGCCGAATACCGTCGAGGTGGTGGCGGTGTTGTGCGCCCATTCCTTGAGCAGCGGTGGCGTCAAAATGATCAGGCCTAGGACCAGATACATCGTCGCGCCGACGGCGGCCACCACCAGGATCTCGATGAGTTGTGAGGTCGCCAGCAGGAACACCACGTTGAGGCGCTCTGCGCGTTTCAGCGGGGAGCCGGCCGCGTTCTCATGCATCGTCGCAAACGGCGTGCCGGCAAGGTTCTCGCTGCCTTGGGGCAGCGATGCCATCGACTCCAACAGGGGCCGCACCCGTTCCACGGTCTTGGACACGACGAAGGTCCCTGCAATGCCGAGCAGGAAAACGATTGCCAGCGAAAGTCTTTCGCCATTGATGTTCGCCGCCATCAGCCAGACGTACGTGTTGAAGAACACCAACGCGGTCAGCAGCACGATGGGCAGGGCACGGACCGCCAGCGTGCCGACCGTGGACAGGTGCTCCATCGTCATGCGCACCGCCCAGGCGAACACCGACCCGACGCCGCTGCCGGTCAGCACCAACACCAGGACCAGGATGACGGCGTGCCGGGTCAACTGCATGGGGCCGGATTCGATGACACCGCACGCGACCGCGAGGCCCAGTGCCACGGTCGCCACGGTCGCGCGGTTGCGCCCGCTCGACGTCCGCGACACCAGCCAACCGGCCAGCACGGCCAGCGGGAGAGCGAGCGCGAGCAGCGCCAGAATCACCCACTGGTGAGTCGTCGGCGTTCCGCTGATGAAGACCTCGTTGCCGTCGCTGACGAAATAGACGCCCAGCAGGCAGACCTCCACCGCCGCCCAGGCCGCCAGCACGGGAGCGCATCGCGGCCACAGCCGCCGCCACCGGCCGCGCCGGGTCAGCACCGACGGCAACCCACGCTTTAAGAACCACTGTTCAGCCGCGGCCGCCTGCCTGCGGTCCGGCGTGCGGCGCAGAGTTGGGTCCACATCCGGTCACCCTAGTGGCGCGGCAACCTCGTGCCGGGCGTTTTCCCCCTGCGCGAGGACGGATAGTCGCCCGGCCTACGCTGAACGCATGCAACGGATTATCGGGACGGAGGTCGAGTACGGAATTTCGTCGCCGTCCGACCCGACCGCCAACCCGATCCTCACCTCGACCCAAGCGGTGTTGGCCTATGCGGCCGCCGCCGGCATTCAACGCGCCAAGCGCACCCGATGGGACTACGAGGTGGAATCGCCACTGCGCGACGCCCGTGGTTTCGACCTGAGCCGCTCGGCCGGACCGCCGCCGGTGGTCGACGCCGACGAGGTCGGCGCTGCCAACATGATCCTGACCAATGGGGCGCGGCTCTACGTCGACCACGCCCACCCCGAATACTCGGCGCCCGAGTGCACCGACGCGCTCGACGCGGTGATCTGGGACAAGGCCGGCGAGCGGGTGATGGAGGCCGCCGCCCGGCACGTCGCCAGCGTGCCCGGGGCCGCCAAGCTGCAGCTCTATAAGAACAATGTGGACGGCAAAGGCGCCTCCTACGGCGCGCACGAAAACTACCTGATGTCGCGGCAGACGCCGTTTTCGTCGATCATCGCCGGGTTGACCCCTTTTCTGGTGTCCCGGCAGGTGGTGACCGGCTCCGGCCGGGTCGGCATCGGGCCGTCCGGGGACGAGCCCGGGTTCCAGCTGTCGCAGCGCTCCGATTACATCGAGGTCGAGGTCGGCCTCGAAACCACCCTCAAGCGCGGCATCATCAACACCCGCGACGAACCGCACGCCGACGCCGACCGGTACCGCCGGTTGCACGTCATCATCGGCGACGCCAACCTGGCCGAGACGTCGACCTATCTGAAGCTGGGCACCACGGCGCTGGTGCTGGACCTGATCGAAGTCGGCCCGGAGCACGGGATCGATCTGAGCGACTTGGTGCTGGCCCGGCCGGTGCATGCGGTCCACGCGATCAGCCGCGATCCGTCCCTGCGGGCCGTCGTGGCGCTGGCCGACGGTCGCGAATTGACGGCCCTTGCGTTGCAACGGATTTACCTGGACCGCGTGGCGAAGCTGGTCGACAGCCGCGACCCCGACCCTCGCGCCGCCGACATCGTGGAGACCTGGGCGGAGGTGCTCGATCAACTCGAGCGGGACCCGATGGAATGCGCCGAGGTGCTCGACTGGCCGGCCAAGCTGCGCCTGCTCGAGGGTTTCCGGCAGCGGGAGAATCTCAGCTGGTCGGCGCCGCGGCTGCACCTGGTCGACCTGCAGTATTCCGACGTCCGGCTGGACAAGGGCCTGTACAACCGGCTCGTCGCGCGTGGCTCGATGAAGCGTCTGGTCACCGAACACCAGGTGCTGGAGGCCGTGGACAACCCGCCGACCGACACGCGCGCGTACTTCCGCGGTGAATGCCTGCGCAGGTTCGGCGCCGACATCGCCGCGGCCAGTTGGGACTCGGTGATCTTTGACCTGGGTGGCGACTCGCTGGTGCGGATTCCGACACTGGAGCCGCTGCGCGGCAGTAAGGCGCACGTCGGAGCACTGCTGGACTCGGTGGATAGCGCCGCCGAACTGGTGGAACAACTCACCAGCTAAGCCGGTTAAACCGGGGAACGTCGGGGTTGACCGGTAGGGTAGAGATACCAGCGGGGCAGTGTGGCTTTGGAACCAAGCAAGCCGCTGAACAAGTTCAGATGAAGCAGGAGGCCGGCGATGGCTCAGGAGCAGACCAAGCGTGGCGGTGGTGGTGGCGACGACGACGATTTCGCCGACAGCACGGCCGCGGGCCAGGAACGCCGCGAGAAGCTAGCCGAGGACACCGACGATCTGCTCGACGAGATCGATGACGTCCTCGAAGAGAACGCTGAAGACTTCGTCCGGGCATACGTCCAAAAGGGCGGACAGTGACCTGGCCCTTCTCTGACCGCCTGTTCACCAACTCCCCACTCCCGGCAAATCCCGCCGTAGACCTGTCGTCGTTTGCTGACTTTCTGCGCCGTCAAGCGCCGGAGCTGTTGCCGGCGAGTCTCGGTGGCGCGCAAGCCGGCGGGGCCGGCTCGCAGCTGCCGCACGGCACCACCATCGTGGCCCTGAAATATCCCGGTGGCGTTGTCATCGCCGGCGACCGTCGCTCGACCCAGGGCAACATGATCGCCGGGCGTGACGTGAAGAAGGTGTACATCACCGACGACTACACCGCCACGGGCATCGCGGGCACCGCGGCCATCGCCGTCGAGTTCGCGCGCCTCTACGCGGTGGAACTCGAGCACTACGAGAAGCTCGAAGGCGTGCCGCTGACGTTCGCCGGCAAGGTGAACCGGCTCGCGATCATGGTGCGCGGCAACCTGGCCGCCGCGATGCAGGGCCTGGTGGCCCTGCCGCTGCTGGCGGGTTACGACATCCACGCGGCCGACGCTGAGGGCGCCGGCCGGATCGTCTCGTTCGACGCCGCCGGCGGCTGGAACGTCGAAGAAGAGGGCTATCAGTCGGTTGGGTCGGGGTCGATCTTCGCCAAGTCGTCCATCAAGAAGTTGTACTCGAGGGTCGTCGATGCCGATTCCGCGGTGCGGGTGGCCGTCGAGGCACTGTACGACGCCGCCGATGACGATTCCGCCACCGGCGGACCCGACTTGGTGCGCGGTATCTACCCGACGGCGGTCACCATCGGTGCCGAAGGGGCGGCCGAGGTGCCCGAGCGGCGGATCGCCGAGCTGGCCCGCGAAGTCATCGAAAGCCGCTCGCGCGCAGATACTTTCGGCCCCGATGGCGGTGAGAAGTGAGCTTTCCCTATTTCATATCGCCCGAGCAGGCGATGCGCGAGCGCAGCGAGCTCGCACGCAAAGGCATCGCGCGCGGCAAGAGCGTGGTCGCGCTGGTCTACGCCGGTGGTGTGCTGTTCGTGGCGGAGAACCCGTCGCGGTCCCTGCAGAAGATCAGCGAACTCTACGATCGCGTGGGCTTCGCGGCCGCGGGCAAGTTCAACGAGTTCGACAATCTGCGGCGCGGTGGAATCCAGTTCGCCGACACCCGGGGCTACGCCTACGACCGCCGCGACGTCACCGGGCGCCAGCTGGCCAACGTTTACGCCCAGACCTTGGGCACCATCTTCACCGAACAGGCCAAGCCGTACGAGGTGGAGTTGTGCGTCGCCGAGGTGGCGCACTACGGCGAGACGAAACCGCCTGAGTTGTACCGCATCACCTACGACGGGTCGATCGCCGACGAACCGCATTTCGTGGTGATGGGCGGTACGACGGAGCCGATCACCACTGCGCTCAAGGAGTCCTACGCCGAGAACGCCGACCTGCGCGACGCGACGCAGATCGCCGTGAAGGCGTTGCGGGCCGGCAGTGCGGACGGTTCCAACGGGGATCCGTCTCCGGATGTGGGCAGCCTGGAGGTTGCCATCCTGGACGTCTCCCGGCCGCGGCGAGCGTTCCGGCGGATCAACCGGGCCGCCCTGGAAAGCCTGCTGCAAGAGGGGGATTCGAAGCAGCCGGAAACCAACGGCGAAGCACCGGATTCCAACGGCGACTCCGCGGGCTGAATCGGGCGTGTCCGCGCGTGTTCGCTATCGGCAGAACACCGAGCGCACGGGCGCGGTTCTGGGACAGCTGGTGCCCAGGGTGCTGGTGAGCCGTCGCGGGAGGCGCTAGCGGGCCGCGCGAAACTCGTCGGGGCCCGTAGGCGCGGCTTCCGTGCCCTCCCGGTCAGACAACCAGTACCCTCGATTACGTGCAGCGACGAATTATGGGCATCGAGACCGAGTTCGGTGTCACCTGCACCTTCCACGGCCATCGCCGGCTTTCCCCGGACGAGGTCGCCCGTTATCTCTTCCGCCGCGTCGTGTCTTGGGGGCGCAGCTCCAACGTCTTCCTCCGCAACGGTGCCCGGCTGTATCTCGACGTGGGCAGCCACCCCGAGTACGCGACGGCCGAGTGCGACAGCCTGGTGCAGCTGGTCACCCACGACCGGGCCGGCGAATGGGTGCTGGAAGACCTGCTCATCGACGCCGAACAGCGGCTCGCCGACGAGGGCATCGGCGGGGACATCTACCTGTTCAAGAACAACACCGATTCGGCGGGCAACTCCTACGGCTGCCACGAGAACTACCTGATCGTGCGGGCCGGCGAGTTCTCCCGGATCTCCGATGTGTTGCTGCCGTTCCTGGTCACCCGACAGCTGATCTGCGGGGCCGGCAAGGTGCTGCAAACCCCCAAGGCGGCGACGTTCTGCCTTTCCCAACGTGCCGAGCACATCTGGGAGGGTGTCTCCTCGGCCACCACCCGCAGCCGGCCGATCATCAATACCCGCGACGAGCCGCACGCCGACGCCGAGAAGTACCGGCGGTTGCACGTGATCGTCGGCGACTCCAACATGTGCGAGACCACCACCATGCTCAAGGTGGGCACCGCGGCGCTGGTGCTGGAAATGATCGAGGCCGGCGTTCCCTTCCGCGACTTCTCGCTGGACAACCCTATCCGTGCCATCCGGGAGGTCAGCCACGATGTCACCGGCCGGCGGCCGGTGCGGCTGGCCGGCGGGCGTCAGGCCAGCGCGCTGGACATCCAGCGCGAGTACTACACCCGCGCCGTCGAACACCTGCAGACCCGTGAGCCCAACGCCCAAATCGAGCAGGTGGTGGACCTGTGGGGGCGTCAGCTCGACGCGGTCGAGAGCCAGGACTTCGCCAAGGTCGACACCGAAATCGACTGGGTGATCAAGCGCAAGCTGTTCCAGCGCTACCAGGACCGCTACAACATGGAGCTGTCCGACCCCAAGATCGCCCAGCTGGACCTGGCCTATCACGACATCAAGCGGGGGCGCGGCGTGTTCGACCTGCTGCAGCGCAAGGGCCTTGCGGCGCGCGTGACCACCGACGAGGAGATCACGGAGGCGGTCGACCATCCGCCCCAGACCACCCGCGCCCGGTTGCGTGGCGAGTTCATCAGCGCCGCCCAGGCCGCGGGCCGCGACTTCACCGTCGACTGGGTGCACCTCAAGCTCAACGACCAGGCCCAACGCACCGTGCTATGCAAGGACCCCTTCCGGGCGGTCGACGAGCGGGTCAAGCGGCTGATCGCCAGCATGTAGCTCGACCGCTCACCATTGGTCGCACCGGTCACACGAGCCCCGCCGTGGCTGCCCATGCTCGCGCCGGAAACGTGATAGCGCCGGCGCTATCAAATCCTCAAGGGCTGGGGTGCCCGCCAGCTCGTGACTGATGTGGCGATTGTTAATGCTGCGACTCGCCAGCCGGTGCAGGCGCGGCGCGCGCGCCAGCTATAACCTGGTGCGAATGGCGACCTCGAAAGTCGAGCGGTTGGTCAATCTCGTCATCGCCCTGCTGTCCACCCGCGGCTACATCAGCGCGGAGAAGATCAGGTCCAGCGTGGCCGGGTACGCGGACAGTCCCAGCGCCGAGGCGTTCTCCCGCATGTTCGAGCGCGACAAGAACGAGCTGCGCGATCTGGGCATACCGCTGGAGGTCGGCAGGGCGTCGGCCCAGGACCCCACCGAGGGCTACCGCATCAACCGCGACGCCTACTCGCTGCCGGCAGTCGAGCTGACTTCGGACGAGGCGGCCGCGGTTGCCGTCGCGACGCAATTGTGGGAGTCGCCCGAACTGATCACCGCCACCCAAGGCGCGTTGCTCAAGCTGCGTGCCGCAGGGGTGGACGTGGACCCGGACGCCCCGGTGGCCATCGCTTCCCCGGCCGGCGTGCCCGGGCTGCGCGGGTCGGAGGAGGTTCTCGGAGTCCTGTTGTCGGCCATCGATTCCCGGCAGGCGGTGCAGTTCCCGCACCGGCCGTCGCGGGCCGAGCCGTACAGCATGCGCACCGTGGAACCGTGGGGCGTCGTGACCCAGAAGGGTCGCTGGTATCTGGTGGGCCACGACCGTGACCGCGACGCCACTCGCACCTTTCGGCTGTCGCGGATCGGCGCCGAGGTCAGGCCGATCGGGCCGCCCGGTGCAGTCGTTGTGCCCGAGGACGTGGACCTGCGCCAGATCGTCGCCCGTACCGTGGCCGAGATCCCGACCGGGGGGCAGGCGCGGGTGTGGGTCGCCGACGGGCGGGCCACCGCGCTGCGGCGCGCCGGGAGGTCCACCGGCACGCGGCAACTGGGCGGCCGCGACGGCGACGTGGTCGAGATCGACATCGGATCCAGCGACCGGTTGGCGCGCGACATCGCCGGCTATGGGGCCGACGCCGTCGTGCTCGAGCCACAGTCACTGCGCGACGACGTGCTGGCGCGGCTGCGCGCCCACGTGGAGGAGGCGAACCGCCCATGACTCCCATATCCACCCGATTGATCCGGCTGCTCAATATGGTGCCGTATTTCCAGGCCAACCCGCGGGTCACCCGGGCCAAGGCGGCCGCCGACCTGGGGGTATCCGCCAAGCAACTGGAAGAGGACCTCAACCAGCTGTGGATGTGCGGCCTGCCCGGCTACTACCCGGGTGACCTGATCGACTTCCAGTTCTCCGGCGACACCATCGAGGTGACGTTCTCCGCGGGCATCGACCGGCCGCTCAAGCTCACCTCGCCGGAGGCCACCGGTCTGTTGGTGGCGCTGCGCGCACTCGCCGATATCCCGGGCGTCGTCGATCCGGAGGCGGCGCGCAGCGCGATCGCCAAGATCGAGGCGGCGGCCGGCGCCATCGGGCACGACGCCGCCGGCTCGGTGGCAGCGGTCGACGAGCCAGCGCCTGCGGAAAGCCGCGCGGCGGCCGCAGTCCGCACGGCCGTGCAGCACAAACACGCGCTGGCCATCGACTATTACTCCGCGTCGCATGACACCCTTACCAGCCGGATCGTCGACCCCGTCCGGGTACTGCTGATCGGCGGCCACAGCTACCTGGAGGCCTGGTCACGGGAAGCGGACGGGGTGCGGCTGTTCCGCTTCGACCGGATCGTCGATGCCACCGAGTTGGACGAGCCGGCGGCTCCACCCGAACTGGCGCTGCAGGCGCCGCCGGACACGTCGTTGTTCGACGGAGATCCGTCACTGCCGTCGGCCAAACTGCGGGTCGCGCCTTCGGCGTCGTGGATGTTCGAGTACTACCCGATGCGTGAGGTGCGGGAGTTGCCGGACGGATCCTGCGACGCGGTGATGACCTACGCCTCCGAGGACTGGATGACGCGCCTGGTGCTCGGCTTTGGGTCGGACGTGCGGGTGCTTGAACCGGAGTCACTCGCGAGACGTGTCCGGGATGCGGCGGCCGCGGCGTGCGAGTCCTATCAGGCGCTAACCCGTTGACGTGACGGCGCGGGCGGCCCGGTGGACCGTCGCACTGCGGTAGCATCGGGTAGACGTCTGGAGGTAATCAAAGTGGGCAGTCTTAGTCCGTGGCACTGGGCGATCCTCGCTGTGGTGGTGATCCTGCTTTTTGGTGCCAAGAAGCTCCCCGATGCAGCACGTTCGTTGGGCAAGTCGATGCGCATCTTCAAGTCTGAGCTGCGCGAAATGCAGACCGAGAACAAAGCGGAGTCGCCGGCCTTGGAGACCAACAGCGCGACCAACAGCGCCCCCTCCGCGGCGAACCCCACTCCCGTGCAGTCGCAGCGAGTTGACGCTCCGGCGGCCGAGCAGGGGCACTCCGAAGCACGCCCGGCGTAGCCCGCCGTCATCGTCGCGGTGGCCGAACGCTACTGAACGAGCGTTGTGAAAGTTTTCAAGGTTTCAGCGCGCACTGCCGGCGTGCTGAAGCGCCTCAATCCGCGTAACAGGCGCAGCCGAACCAATCCCCACGCGACGATGTCGCTCGTCGAT
This sequence comes from Mycobacterium sp. 852014-50255_SCH5639931, assembly GCF_001665605.1. Classification (GTDB taxonomy): domain Bacteria; phylum Actinomycetota; class Actinomycetes; order Mycobacteriales; family Mycobacteriaceae; genus Mycobacterium; species Mycobacterium paraffinicum. Next base: position 105,889 of record NZ_LZSV01000033.1, on the reverse strand, counting down.
CACCTGACCGAGCTGCGCACCCGGTTGCTGCTCTCGCTGGCCGCCATCCTGATCACCACGATCTTCGGGTTCTTCTGGTATTCGCACTCGATCTTCGGGTTGGAAAGCCTCGGCGAGTGGCTGCGCCACCCCTACTGCTCCCTGCCCCAATCGGCACGCGCCAGCATCAGCGCCGACGGTCAGTGCCGACTGCTGGCCACGGCGCCGTTCGACCAGTTCATGTTGCGGCTCAAGGTCGGGCTGACCGCCGGGGTCGTGCTGGCCTGCCCGGTGTGGTTCTACGAACTCTGGGCGTTCATCACGCCGGGGCTGTACCAAAAGGAGCGTCGCTTCGCGGTCGGGTTCGTGATCCCCGCGGCGCTGCTGTTCGTCACGGGCGCGATCCTGGCCTACTTCGTGCTGTCCAAGGCGCTGGGCTTCTTGCTGACGGTGGGCAGCGACGTGCAGGTGACCGCGCTGTCCGGGGACCGGTACTTCGGGTTCCTGATCAACCTGTTGGTGGTGTTCGGCGTCAGCTTCGAATTCCCGCTGCTGATCGTCATGCTCAACATGACGGGCGTGCTGCCCTACGAGCGGCTCAAGTCCTGGCGGCGCGGCCTGATCTTCGGGATGTTCGTGTTCGCCGCGGTCTTCACGCCCGGGTCCGACCCGTTCTCGATGACCGCGCTCGGCGTGGCGCTCTCTGTGCTCCTCGAGTTCGCCATCCAGATCGCCCGCCTGCACGACAGGCGAAAGGCCAAGCGCGAAGCCCAGGCGGTGATCCCGGACGACGAGGCATCGGTCATCGAGCCGCCCGCACCGATACAGGACCCGGTCTGGGAGCCGTCGTTCACCGGCCAGCATGACGATGTCACCTAATCCGTCGGTGCCACAGGACGTGACGGAGCTCGTCGAGCTGACCCGATTCACCGAAGAACTGCCCTTTGCGCTGGACGGCTTTCAGCGACGGGCGTGCGCCGCGCTCGAGCGCGGTCACGGCGTGCTCGTTTGCGCGCCGACCGGGGCCGGCAAGACGGTGGTGGGCGAATTCGCCGTGCATCTGGCGCTGGCCGCGGGCGGAAAGTGCTTCTACACCACGCCGCTCAAGGCGCTGAGCAATCAGAAGCACACCGACCTGACAGCGCGCTACGGCCGCGACCGGATCGGCCTGCTCACCGGCGACATGTCGGTGAACGCCGACGCTCCCGTGGTGGTGATGACCACCGAGGTGCTGCGCAACATGCTCTACGCCGATTCGCCTGCGCTGCAAGGGCTTTCCTACGTGGTGATGGATGAGGTGCATTTCCTGGCCGACCGGATGCGCGGCCCGGTATGGGAGGAAGTGATCCTGCACCTGCCCGACGAGGTGCGAGTGGTCAGCCTGTCGGCGACGGTGAGCAACGCCGAGGAATTCGGCGGCTGGATCCAGACGGTGCGGGGCGATACGACCGTGGTGGTCGACGAGCATCGGCCGGTGCCGCTGTGGCAACACGTCTTGGTGGGCAAGCGGCTTTTCGATCTGTTCGACTACCGAAACCCGGAAGCCGGCGAGCAACCAACGGCCGTCAGCGAGGCGCGCGTCAACCCGGACCTGGCGCGCCACATCGCGCACCGCCGCGAGGCGGACCGGATGTCGGACTGGCAACCGCGGCGGGGGCGCGGCGGACGCGGTGCGCCCGGCCGGCCGCGGTTCTATCGGCCGCCCGGCCGGGCGGACGTGATCGCGACCCTGGACTCCGAGGGACTGCTGCCGGCGATCACGTTCGTGTTCTCCCGTGCCGGCTGCGACGCCGCCGTCCAGCAGTGCCTGCGCTCGCCGCTCCGGCTGACCACCGAAGAGGAGCGCGCGCAGATCGCCGAGGTGATCGAGCACCGGTGCGGTGATCTTGCCGACGCCGACCTGGCGGTGCTCGGCTACTACGAGTGGCGCGAAGGGCTGATGCGCGGTCTGGCGGCCCACCACGCCGGGATGTTGCCGGTCTTCCGGCACACCGTCGAAGAGCTGTTCACGGCCGGTCTGGTCAAGGCGGTCTTCGCCACCGAGACCTTGGCGCTCGGCATCAACATGCCCGCCCGCACGGTGGTGCTCGAACGGCTGGTGAAGTTCAACGGCGAGCAGCACATGCCGCTGACGCCGGGGGAGTACACGCAGCTGACCGGGCGCGCCGGGCGGCGCGGCATCGACGTCGAGGGCCACGCGGTGGTGCTCTGGAATCCCGCCGAAGAAACCACCGAACCGTCCGCGGTCGCGGGATTGGCTTCAACCCGCACGTTCCCGCTGCGCAGCTCGTTCGCCCCGTCGTACAACATGACGATCAATCTGGTGCAGCAGATGGGTCCCGAGCAGGCCCATCGGCTGCTGGAGCAGTCGTTCGCCCAGTATCAGGCCGACCGCTCGGTCGTCGGCCTGGTCCGAGGTATCGAGCGCGGCAACGCGATGCTCGGCGAGATCGCCGCCGAGCTGGGCGGGCCGCAGGCGCCGATCCTCGACTACGCCCGGCTGCGTGCGCGCATCACCGAGATGGAGCGCGCGCAGTCCCGCGCGTCGCGGCTGCAGCGCCGGCAGGCGGCCAGTGACGCGCTGGCCGCGCTGCGGCGCGGGGACATCATCAACATCACCCACGGCCGGCGCGGCGGGCTGGCGGTGGTGTTGGAATCGGCCCGCGACGGCGACGACCCGCGCCCATTGGTGCTCACCGAAAACCGCTGGGCGGGCCGGATTTCGACGGCCGACTACTCGGGTGCGGCGGCCCCGGTCGGTTCGATGCCGTTGCCCAAGAGGGTCGAGCACCGCCAACCGCGCGTCCGTCGTGACCTGGCGTCCGCGCTGCAGTCGGCGGCCGCCGGATTGGCCGTTCCGGCGAGGCGGCGCAGCGGCCGCGGCGACCACGACGGCTTTCACGACCCCGAGCTGGCGTCTTTGCGAGAGGAGCTTCGTCGGCACCCGTCACACAACAACGCCGGCCTGGAATCCCAAGTCCGGCTGGCCGAGCGCTACCTGCGCATCGAACGGGACAACGCCCAACTGGAGAAAAAGGTTGCCGCCGCGACCAATTCGCTGGCGCGGACGTTCGATCGGATCGTGGGCCTGCTCACCGAGCGTGGCTTCGTTCAAGGCCCGGACATCGATCCCCACGTCACCGACGACGGCCGGCTGCTGGCCCGCATCTACAGCGAGAGCGACCTCCTGGTCGCCGAATGCCTGCGCACCGGCGCGTGGGCCGATCTGAAGCCCGCCGAGCTGGCCGCGGTGGTCTCGACGGTGCTGTACGAGACCAGGGGCGGTGAGGGCCCGCGGGCGGCGTTCGCCGCCGAGGCGCCGACCCAGGAAGTGCGGCAGGCGCTGCAGCAAACGTCCCGGTTGTCGTATGCGCTGCGCACCGACGAGCAGACGCACCGGATCGCACCCAGTCGGGAGCCCGACGACGGTTTCGTCAACGTCATCTATCGCTGGGCCAAGACCGGCGACCTGGCCGCTGCGCTGGCGGCCGTCGACCCGGTCGGCACCGGCTCGCCGCTGCTGGCGGGGGATTTCGTGCGCTGGTGCCGCCAGGTGCTCGATCTGTTGGACCAGGTTCGCAACGCCGCCCCGGACCCCGAGCTGCGGGCCACCGCCAAGCGCGCCATCAATGACATTCGGCGCGGCGTCGTCGCTGTTGACGCCGGGTAGGCTGAGCCGAAGCTACCGTAGATGCGGAAATCACAACGCCGATGATTCGTGCCGAGACACAAGGGGCTGAGGAGAGACGATGAGCGGACCGCAGGGACCGGAACAGCAGTGGCAACCGCCCGGCCAGGGTGGCGATCACTCCTCCGAGCCGACGCAGGTCGGTTCGCCCTGGCAGCAGCAGCCGGGCCAGGAGGCGACCTGGCAGGCGCCGGCGTACACGCCGCCCGCCGATTACCCGCAGTACCAACAGCCCGCCGAACAGGCGTACCCGCAGCAATACCCGCAGCAGCCCGGATATCAGCAGCCCGGGCAGTACGGGCAGCCCGGGCAATATGCGCAGCCCGGCCAGTACGGGCAGCCGGGGCAGTACGGCCAGCCGGGCCAGTACCAGCAGCCGGGGCAATACGGGCAGCCGGGACAGTACGGTCAGCCCGGGCAATACGGTCAGCCGGGCCAATACCCGCAGCAGTACCCGCCGTACGACCAGCAGCCGGCCAAGAAGCGGTCGGTCGGCGTGATCGCCGGCGTGGGCGGTGTGATCGCCTTCCTGCTCATCGCGGTCGTGCTGATACTCGGCTTCTGGCAGCCCGGGTTCTTCGTCACCACCAAGCTGGACGTCAATAAGGCGCAGACCGGTGTGCAGCAGGTCCTGTCCGACGAGACCAACGGCTATGGGGCCAAGAACGTCCAGAACGTCAAGTGCAACCACGGCCAGAACCCCACCGTCAAGAAGGGTGCCACCTTCGACTGCGACGTCAGCATTGACGGCGCCCCCAAGCACGTCACGGTGACTTTCCAGGACAACAAGGGCACCTACGAGGTCGGCCGCCCGCAGTAGCCGGTTACGTCGGCAGCGCGTCGAGCGCTTTCTGCAACCGGGCTATCGAGGACCCGACGCCCAGTTTGGTCGCCAGCTTCGCGGTGCGTTGCGGGTCGTCGGCCACCAGCGGTAGCGCGTCGGTCGGCGTGGACAGGCTGACAGGCGCGTCGGTGGCCACCCGCACCACCTGCCCTGCGGCCTCGATGTAGTCGGCCGCGCCCAGCAGTTTCGAGCGCAATCCCTTGGCCATCTTCGATTTCGGATCGTGGGCGGCCGCCAGGATTTGTTCCAGCGACCCATGCTGAGCCAGCAGGGTCGCCGCCGTCTTCTCACCGACGCCCGGGACGCCCGGCAGGCCGTCGGACGGATCGCCGCGCATCAGCGCGAATTCGGCGTAGGCCGGCCCCGCCCGATGCTCCGGCACACCGTAGTGTTCAGCGACCTCAGGCGGCCCGAACAGGGTGGCTTTGGTCAGCCCGCGGCCCAGGTAGAGCACCCGGACCGGAACCGGATCGTCCGACACCACCTGCAGCAGGTCGCGGTCGCCACTGACCACGACCACCGGGTCACGGCGTTCTCGGGCAGCCAGCGTGCCGAGCACATCGTCCGCCTCGAATCCTTCGGCGCCCGCGGTCGGGATCCCGAAGGCGTCCAACAGGCCCATGATCATGTCGATCTGCGGTGTCAGGTCGTCGGGGACCTCCTCGACGTCTGGCTCGCCTGCGGGCTCTGGCTGCGCGACGCGATGCGCCTTATAGGAGGGGACGAGGTCCACCCGGAACTGCGGTCGCCAGTCCAGGTCCAGGCAGACCACCAGCCGGCTGGGGCGTTGTTGGTTGATCACCACGGCCATCGAGTCGATGAACCCGCGCACGGCGTTGACGGGCCGGCCGTCTGGGGCGGTGATCGAGGACGGCACCCCGAAATACGACCGGAACCACATGCTGGCCCCGTCGAGTAGCAATAGCGGCGCAGGCATGCTGGCTATCCTGCCAGCGCCGACGCCAACCGGTTAGCCTGGCTGCCATGGAATCTCATCGGTTCGGCGCCGGGGTGTATGCCCGCCGGCTGGCGGTGGCGGCCGCGGCGACCGCCGACGCGGGGTTGTCCGGGCTGGTTATCACGCCTGGGTACGACCTGCGTTACCTCGTCGGGTCGCGCGCCCAGACGCTCGAGCGGTTCACCGCGCTGGTTCTGCCGGCGTCCGGCGACCCGATGGTGATAGTCCCGCGGCTCGAGCTGGCCTCGCTCAAGGGGTCGGCCATCGCGGAACTGGGGCTGGCGGTGCGAGATTGGGTGGACGGGGACGACCCTTACCAATTGGTCGGGGCGGCGTTCGGCGGCGGTCCCGCGGCAACCGCCGTCACCGATTCCATGCCGGCCCTGCACCTGCTGCCGGTGGCCGGGGTGCTCGGGGTGCTGCCCGTCCTGGCCACCGACGTGATGCGCACGCTGCGGATGGTCAAGGAGGAAGGCGAAATAGACGCGCTGCGCAAAGCAGGCGCGGCTATCGATCGCGTGCATGCCCGGGTGCCGGAGTTTTTGATCCCTGGCCGCACCGAGGCCAACGTGGCCGCCGACATCGCGGAAGCGATTGTCGCCGAAGGGCATTCAGAGGTGTCGTTCATCATCGTCGGCTCTGGACCGCACAGCGCCGACCCGCACCACGGCTACTCGGACCGCGAACTGCAAGTCGGTGACATCGTCGTCGTCGACATCGGCGGGGCGTACGAGCCCGGCTATCACTCCGACTCGACCCGCACCTACAGCATTGGCGAGCCGAATTCCGAGGTGGCACAGCGCTATTCGGTGCTGCAGCGCGCGCAACGCGCGGCCGTCGAGGCGGTCCGCCCCGGCGTGATGGCCGAGGCGGTCGACGCGGCGGCCCGCGATGTGCTGGCCGATGCCGGGCTGGCGGAGCATTTCGTGCACCGCACCGGTCACGGCATCGGCCTCTCGGTTCACGAGGAGCCCTATATCGTCGCGGGCAACGACCTGCCGCTGGCCGCGGGCATGGCCTTCTCCATCGAGCCGGGCATCTACTTCCCGGGCCTATGGGGTGCCCGTATCGAGGACATCGTCGTCGTGACCGAAGACGGCGGCCTGGCCGTCAACAATCGGCCACACGAACTGATCGTGGTGCCCGCGGCTTAGCATCCGGGCGTCTCCGGCGCGTAGGTTTGGGCTTGATGTCACTTCTGGATCTGACTCTTCTTCCAATTCGCATCGCACGCCACATCGCCGACACGCTGGTGCATCCCGCCACAACGGCACCCACGCCACCAGCTGAACTCGTCGTGGTCGACGGGATGCCCGAGGGTGTGCCGCCGGCGGCCCTGCGCCCAGAGCCGCAACTTCCGGTGCCGTCGGGATGGCCGTTCGGCGAGGAGTTTCCGCGCACCTGTGGCACCGGCCGCGTTGCCGGCGGTGCCCTCTTTTGGACCGACTTCCTCTACGACGACCACGGCGCTACCGGCCTACCAATCGGCGACCTGAAGGTGCAGGCGCCGCCCCGCGGCACCTACGTCTATCCCGACGGCCCCGCAGCCCGCAACGGTGCCGACATCTTCCGCGTCGCGATCGGGCTCACCGCGACCCACACGTGGTGGCGGATCGACTGGAACACGCTGCTGGACGCGTCGGTCCCCATCGCGCTGTTCACCCTCGATACCGGCCCCGCCCGGACCGCGCCCGAGCAGTGGCCCGCCGGGGCGGGAGTGCGCTCGGCCGGGATCGACATGGCCCTGCTGGTTTCGGGCAGTCGCGCCGCGCTGATCGACCTGACCAACCGATCCACCTCCCCGGTACCGCACAGCGTCGACATGGGATCGCGAACGTTCCTGGCGCAGGTGCCGCGGACCTGGCTGGAGCCGGCCGGCGACTGGACGGTGCGGTTGGCGGCTGGGCTGGCCAACGCCGCGGGTGACGGGTTCGCCGACGTGCCCGCCGAGCGTGGCGCGTTGCCCGGGCAGCCCAACGTCTACAACGTCGCGTTCCGCACCCACGAACAGGAGCCGCCGCACCTGAACTTCTGGTCGGATTCCGCCCAGGCCGAGGCCTTGACCCGCGGCGACGTGTCGAAGTTCGCCGTGACCGTGGCGTGGGATCGGCTAGCGGCCGGCGAGACCGCTGCCGAGCCGGTGATCACCGGCCCGTCGACACGGTGGTACGTGTCCTCGGTCGAGTTGGGCCAGGGTGTCGCCGCGGATGACGTCTTGAGCACCAAGCCGCAGTTTCTCGGTCGGGTGCAGCCGTATTCGGTATGCCTGCCGTCGACTTTCAAGCCGGGCCGCACGCTGCCGTTGACCCTGCTGCTGCATTCGCTCGCCCTGGGGCAGAGCCAGTTCGCCGCCATCGACCCCCGTTTGCTGCACCAGGTGTGCGAGGGCCGCGACTCGGTGGTGGTCACGCCGCTGGCCCGAGGCCCGTCGACGTGGTACTTCGACACCGGAGAACTCGACGTCTGGGAAGTGTGGGCGCGCGTCGCCGAACAATTGGGCACCGATCCCGATCGCACCGTGATCTCGGGCTACTCGATGGGTGGTTATGCGGCCTACAAGTTGGGATTGACTTATCCGCAAGTGTTTTCGCAGGCGGTCGTGCTGGCCGGTCCGCCGGCGTGCGGGGTGCGGCTGCTTCCCGACGTCGACATCCCGGCCGACCTCGACCCAAACTCGGCCTGTGCCCGCGAGGGCGATACCTGGAAGCTGCTGGTGAACGCCCGCTGGCTGCCCTATGTCATCGCGCACGGGCTGGTCGACGAGCTGGTGCCGTTCCCGTCGGCCGCCGAGCAGGTGCTCGAACTCGACCGGCTGGGCTACCGGCACCGCTTCACCGTGTATCCGCTCGAGGATCACATCGCCTGGGTGTTGCAGGACAAGTTCGAAGACCCGATCGCCCACATGGAAACCGGCTTACGCCAAGCGGATCCGGGACACATCACGTTTGCGTGGCATCCGCAATTGGTGCGCGACGACCTGGGTATCGGGCCGCATCGGGTGTGGTGGCTGTCGGGCTTGACCGCGGATCCCGCGGTGACGGCGCGGCGCGGGGCCATCGCCGAAGTCGACGCGCGTTCGTATGCGCGCCCGGACCCCACGCACACCGTTCGGCATCATCGCGGGTTCATCCTGAACTTCGACCCGACCCCGGGTGTGTATAGCGAACTGGACTGGCGGGTGGGCCCGCCAGTCGGTCTGCTGCCGTATCTCACGCTGCGGCTCACCGGCATCGCCGGTATCACGGTGGATGTCCAGCGCGCCGGACTGGCAGCCTTGCCGGCGTCGACGATCACGGTGGCCACCGACACCACCGCACGGATCACGCTGAGTGGGCTGCCTGACGGGGTCAGCGTCCAACTCGATGGCCAGCCGGCTAAGCGAACCTTGGCGGTGGCGGTGGGACGGCACCGCATCACGCTGGCCACGCGGGCTGTTGATGAATGAGTTGTGGCTGCTGTACGGCCGCGGCTAGCTTGGCAAAGGCCATCATTGGGTGAATAGCGCCTGCGTGCGGTCTCGACCAGAATTTCGCGCGTGGCTCCGTTGGTGGTCGATCCCGAGGCGATGTTCGCTGCGGGTAGCGCGGTGCAGGCCGCCGGCGAGGGGTTGGCAGCGAATCTGGCGGTGCTGACCGCCGGTTTTTCGGCGCACACCGGTGTCGACCGGGCCGGCGAGGTGTTTGGCTTGGCGTATCAGGAGAAGGCCGAGTCAGTGCTGAAGGCGGCCGCTGCCGCCGTCAACGCTTGCCGGAAATGCGGGGGCGTCATCCAGCAAGGCGCGTCGAACTACTCACACGCCGAGGCGGCTTCGACGCTGGGCGGCGGAAGCGGAGCTTTAGAGCCACCGTCCCCGCCGGCCGAGCTTGCCGCGCCGGGGCCGCCTGGAACGTGGGGGCCAGGCCAGCCGCCCCCACCGCTGTGGTCGCTCGTGCAATCGTTTGTCCTCGAGGCATGGCCCGATGGCGATGTGGCGGGTCTGCGTGCGGCTGCATCTCGTTGGCGTGCCTTCGGTGCGGCGGCCGAGGGTGTGAAGGGAACTCTCAACGCATCGAAGACGCTGTTCGACAGCCAACACATTCCTGAAGGCGAGAAGATCGACAACGCTTTGAGCGAAATCGGCTCGTCGACAGCGATTGTCGGCGAGCTGTGCGGCACACTGGCCGACACCATCGACACGTTCGCGAACAGGGTGGACCACGCCCAAACCGCGATCCGGGATCTGTTGCGTCGGATCGAGTCCCTGGGCGACCTCGGTCATGACGTCATGCTCATCATCGACGGTGACGCGTGGGATGAGATCAAACAGATCGTCAAGGACATCAACGCGGTGCTGCAGCGTCTTGGGCAGGAAGCCAGGGCCTGTGAGCAGGCGATCAAGTTCCTCATGCAAGCGGCCGATCGCACGGTCATCACATGCGAGAAGTACGCGCGCCGCGGGCTCGTCCAATTCCTAGGAGACGACGTCGGTAACGCCGTCGCGACCGTCGCCGACACCTGGATCAATGCCCATGAGGGGGTCCTCAAAGGTGCGGTCGGCGTGGGGCTGGGCCTCGTCGACCTGAGCCCGCACTGGATCGCTGCCGATCCCCAGGGTGCGGCCGCCACCTGGACGGGCATGGTGAAAAACGCCTGGAAAGAAAGTCTGATCAATGCCGCGGTCAATCCCGAAGAATTTTCGGAAGCGAGGCTGCAGGAGCTGAAAGGCCTTGTGCATGCCAAGGATTGGAGTACGGCTCGGCCGGGACTGGGCGCCGGTGAAGTCACATTCGACGCCGCCACGCTGATCGCCCCGGGCCTCGGTGAGGCAGGTGCGGCGGCCGATGGTGCGGGAGCCGCTGCACGTGGCGCCGAGGAAGAGGCGGAGGCCGCGGGTGGCGCTGCTGGGCGTGCCGGTGGGGAGGGCGCGGCGGGAGCGCGCGGCGCGCTGACCGACATCACCAAGGCCGGCGGCGACGTGACCAAGAACCTCGAAGGCGCCATCGGGGACCTGCCGGAAATCAAAGCTCCGCCCGCTGGCGGTACTCCTGTCGGTCTACCGTCCGGCAAGCCACTTGAGGCGCCCGTCGAGGCGACACCACACCCGTCCGACACTGCACCGGGTGCGCCGCACGATCCAGCTGCCGCTCCGGGGGCTGGGGCCGGGAGCGGTCCGCATGAGCCGGCGCCCTGGCCAGTGGGGGGTGCACCACACGATCCGGCGGGGGAGCCCGCAGCAGCACCAGCGCCTGCGGGTCCGGGTGATCCCCATGAGCCCGCGGCTGCTCCGGCGCCAGCGTCAACGCCTCCGCGCGGCGACCCCCACGATCCGATGTTCTCGCCGGTTGAGTCTGTGCCGGCTACGGCGACGGGTAGTCCCCATGATCCGGTGTCTCCGCCGGTGGAGCCTGTGCCAGCCCAGGCGACGGGGGCAGGCAGTTCCCACGAAGCGGCATCGGTGCCGGCAGAGGCTCCCGCTCCCTCTGCGGCGTCCGCGGGCGGTGTTCCGCATGAACCAGGATCGGTTCCTGCCCCGAGCCCCCATGACCCGGCGTCGGTGCCGTCCCCTCGCCCCCATGAGTTGGCGCCGGCGCCGGTGGGCGGTCCGCGGGAACCGATCCCAGCCTCGGTGCCTGGCTCAGCTGCGGCAGCCGTACCTGCCGCAGCGGGCGAACGAGCGCCAGCAAGCGTGGCGCAGTTAGCGGAACATTTGCCGGCGCGTGCCCCAGTGGCGCCGAGCGGATCGCCGATTGAGGGCGCGCCGGTCAGCGCCAGTGCGCCAAGACTCGCGCCGGCCGCCTCGCCCTCGGGGTCGACGCCGCATTTCACCGCCCCGGGTGGCCGCCCGCCGAAAATGCCCGCACCGGGTCGCACATCGCACAGCCCTGGCGATGGTGGGCCGCCTGACGGTCAGCCGCCGCATGGCGGAAAACCGGGCGGTCCGGGCGACGGCGACCCGGCTGGCGGTAAGCCAGACGAACAACGACCAAACGGTGGCGGTCGACGCGGGCATGGAGATGAGGATTCACCCGGCCGCCGCGGGGATGGGCACCCGCATGATGGCGATGGGCCGCCACATGCGCATGACGAGTCTCATCCCGCCCCCGGAGACCAGGAGCCCTCAGACGGGCTGAGTGCTGAAAAACGACATGAAATCCTTGCTATGCCGAAGGGCAGTCGCCCTGATCCATCAGAGTATTTGTCGCCAAAATACATTCATAATCATCTCGAGAAATTTAGTGACGGAGCGACGCGATTTATGCCACAAACCAATCTTGAGAAATATGGCATCGCGCAGCGAGACGGGACATCGTTCGTGATGCCCAAGCATGAAGCTGACGCCATGCTCGAGGCGGCAAAAGGCAATCCGCGGATAATGGAGAGCGAACTCGGACTGCCCGAGGGCTTCCTTGACTCAACCAACATTGCCAGAATCGATATCGTAGATCCAGAGGAATTTAATCTGCGGATTCCATCAGGCAACGAGGCGGGCGCCAATGAACAATGGATTCCCGGTGGCCTCCTGCCAGATGGTTCTTCCGAGGCTGTAGTAGACGGCGGCAGAATACCACCGGAGGACTACACTGTAACAGAGATATTTAATTAGATGGGGAGGCAGATGAAATTCGACGACACATTCTTTTCGCGAGAGGAAAGGTATTCAATTGGCGTTGAATCAGAATCAGGCCGCTACTATGCGTCAATACCAGTGAGCAATGGCATTGTCGACTATGAAGAGTATTTCGAGCTTACTCCTGACCAATACCATCGTTTCCTAGATGACCGGGAGGCTGCAATCAAGTTCATAGAGGCGTGCCGTAGGAGAGAGCACGATGACCTCCTACTCCAGAAGCCCGGCAGTAACCGAGGAACACCTGTTTAAGACGTAGGAAAAACTGGCGCAGAAGAATGGCGGTACGGTGTCATGAGGAAAATCGCGGGGAAGATCTTTTGCACTCCAGAAGAGGCTGGCGTGACTCCGCCGACAGAAGCGGAGTTGGCGGAGGCGCGCAGGGTTCTTGATGAATTTGAGGAGAAAGTAAACGCTGTTGCTCCGGAAGACAGGGCGACGGATGTCTCGCCAAAGTTCTGGGATGACATTTCAGGGACCGAGTACGACCCGCGGAGAAAAAAATAGCTAAGCAGATTGCGCGTTTTGGCCGGACGAGGTAGCCAGACCCAAACCCGCTACTGCTCACCCCGGTCCAGCAATCCCGACGATCCCAGCACCCGCTCCACCCGCACCTCGATGACGACCCGGCGCGGGTTCGGGCGCGGGGTGCGATAGCGCTGGGCGTACCGCAGTTCGGCATCGCGGACGGCGTCGCCATCGCTGTTCACCTTGGACCGGCCCTCCAGCGACAGCCACCGCGCGCCATCGACCTGACTGAGCACCGCCACCCCGCCACGGTCGGCGTTCACCGCCTTCTGCGAGCCGCCGGTGGTGATGACCCGCGCGATGTGCGTCTTGGGGTCGAAGGTGAAACCCACCGCCACCACATGGGGCGAATTGTCGGCTCGCAACGTGGTCAGCATGGCCAGATGCCGTTCAGACAGAAACGCCAGCGCATCGTCGGTGAGCCGGGTAGTGGTATTCGCCATCACCGCCCACGCTAGCGCAGGCGATAATCGCAGCCGTGGACGACACGGGCGCGGGACCAGTGCTAATCCTGGGCGGACGTAGCGAGATCGGCATCGAGCTGGCACGGCTCCTGGCGCCCGGGGCGACAGTGGTGCTGGCCGCCCGCAAGGCCGATCAACTCGACGAGCAGATCGCTGCGCTCAAAGCCGCCGGCGCGACGGCGGTGCACACCGTGGAGTTCGACGCCGCCGACTTGGGGTCGCACGGCCCGCTGGTTGCCTCGGTCGTTGCCGATCACGGCCCCATCGCCACGGCCGTGCTGGCGTTCGGAATCCTCGGCGACCAGTCCCGCGCCGAGACTGACGCCGCCCATGCGGTGGAAATCGTGCACACCGATTACGTCGCCCAGGTCAGCATGCTCACCCACCTGGCCACCGCGATGCGCACGGCCGACAAAGGCGAACTGGTGGTGTTCTCCTCGATCGCCGGCGCGCGCGTGCGTCGCGCCAATTACGTCTACGGCTCGGCCAAGGCGGGCCTGGACGGCTTCGCCAGCGGTTTGGCCGACGCCCTGCATGGCACCGGGGTCAAACTGCTGATCGCCCGTCCGGGTTTCGTGATCGGACGCATGACGCACGGTATGGATCCGGCGCCACTGTCCAGCACCCCCGCGCAGGTGGCCAAGGCCACGGCGCGAGCCCTGGCGAAGGGCCGGCGCACCGTATGGATCCCGTGGGCGCTGGGGCCCGCCTCCGCCGTGATGCGGCTGCTGCCGCAGTTCATCTGGCGCCGGATGCCGCGATGATCCGCGCCGGTGACGATGCAGAGCGAAGCGATGAGGAGGAACGGCGCTCATGATCATCGTGGTCGGCATCGGAGCCGACGGCATGGCTGGGCTCGCGGAAACGTCGCGTCATGAATTACGCAGGGCAACAGTGATTTACGGGTCAAAGAGGCAACTCGACCTGCTCGACGGCACCATTGCCGCGCCGCGCCGGCAGTGGCCCTCCCCGATGTTGCCCGCCCTGCAGACCCTGCGAGACCGCCACACCGAAGACATCCACGTGGTGGCCAGCGGCGACCCGCTCCTGCACGGCATCGGGGGCACGCTGATGCGGCTCTATGGCCCAGACCAAGTCAGCGTGTTGCCGCACGTGTCCTCGGTGACCCTGGCCTGCGCGCGGATGGGCTGGAACCTCCACAACACGGAGGTGATCAGTTTGGTCACCGCGCAGCCGCACACCGCGGTTCGCCGCGGCGGCCAAGCCATCGTGCTGTCGAAAAACGCAGCCACACCGAAAGAACTCGCCGCACTCCTCGACGCGCATGGCCGCGGCGACTCCGAGTTCACCGTTCTGGAAAACCTCGGCGGCCCAACCGAACACCGTCGTGACGGCACCGCACGCCACTGGGCAGAGAGCGCGCCGGCGGACGTCGACGACCTCAACGTCGTCGCCATCCGCTACCTGCCCGACGAACGCCTGTCGCCGCTGCCCGACGACGCGTTCGTCCACGACGGGCAGATCACCAAGCACGGAATCCGCGCGGTGACGCTCGCGGCGCTGGCCCCACGTCCGGGCGAGCGGCTCTGGGACGTCGGCGCGGGCTCGGGCAGCATCGGTGTCGAGTGGTGTTTGAGTTGGAGCGGTTGCAGCGCGGTCGCATTCGAACGTGATGAGCAGCGCCGACGCAACATCGGTTACAACGCAGCGGCTTTCGGCGTCGACATCGAAGTCCGTGGTGACGCCCCGGAAGCGTTTGACGGGCTCGAGCCGCCGGCAGCAATCTTCATCGGTGGGGGCCTCACCCAGCCCGGCCTGCTCGACGCATGCCTCGACCACTTGCGCATCGGTGGTCGCCTCGTTGTCAACGCGGTCACCGCGGAATCCGAAGCGGCCCTGGCGCAGTCACATTCGCGTCTGGGAGGTCAGCTGCGGCGCTTCCAGCACTATCAGGGCGAGCCGCTCGGGGGCTTCACCGGATGGCGCCCGCAGATGCCGGTCACCCAGTGGGTGGTGACGAGATGACGGTGTACTTCATCGGTGCGGGTCCGGGCGCCGCCGACCTGATCACCGTCCGCGGCCAGCGGCTCCTCGAGCGATGCCCGGTGTGCCTGTACGCGGGTTCGATCATGCCCGACGACCTGTTGGCCCTGTGCCCACCCGGTGCGAAAGTCATTGACACCGGCCCGCTCACGCTGGAGCAGATCATCACCGAACTGACCGACGCCGACGCCGCCGGCCACGACGTGGCGCGGCTGCATTCCGGTGACCCGTCGCTCTACAGCGCCCTGGCCGAGCAATGCCGCAGGCTCGACGCGCTGGGCATCGACTACGACATCGTGCCCGGTGTACCGGCGTTCGCCGCGGTGGCGGCCGCGCTCAAGCGCGAGCTCACCGTTCCCGGCGTTGCGCAGACCGTAACCCTGAGCCGGGTCGCCACTCTGTCGACCGCCATGCCGCCCGGTGAAGACCTGACCGCGCTCGCCCAGTCCGGCGCCACGCTGGTCCTGCATCTGGCCGCAGCCCAGATCGACGCCATCGTCCCGCAACTCCTCGAAGGCGGCTACCGACCCGAAACACCCGCTGCCGTCGTGGCTTTCGCCAGCTGGCCGCAACAAGTCGTGCTGCGCGGCACGCTTGCCGACATCGCAGAGCAGATGCACCAGGACAACATCACCAAGACCGCCGTGATCATCGTCGGCGACGTGCTGGCCGCCGGCGGATTCACCGACAGCTACCTGTATTCGTCCGGGCGGGCGCGGGGGAGCGGGCACTGATGCGCGTGCTGTTGCTCGGCGGCACCGCCGAAGGGCGCGCGCTGGCGAAGGTCCTACATTCGCGCATTGACATCGTCAGTTCCCTGGCGGGCCGGGTCCCCGACCCCGCGCTGCCGGTCGGCCCGGTTCGCATCGGCGGCTTCGGCGGCGTCGACGGGCTACGGCGCTGGCTGCTCGACGAACGCATCGGCGCCGTCATCGATGCGACCCACCCGTTCGCGGCCACCATGACAGCACACGCCGCCCAAGCCTGCGCTGAGCTGCAGATCCCGCATGTGGTGCTGGCCCGCCCGGCGTGGGAGCCCGGCGATGCGATCGTCGTCGAATCGGACAACATAGCGGCGGAAGCCGTCGCAAAGCACGACTTCTCGCGGGTGTTTCTCACCACCGGACGCTCGGGGACGAGGGCCTTCGCGGGCAGCGATGCATGGTTTCTGATCCGCGCGGTCACCGAACCCGACCCCGCGTCGCTGCCGCGCCGCCACCAGTTGTTGCTCTCCCGCGGCCCGTATCGCTACGACGGCGAGCTCGCGCTGTTGCGGGAACACGGCATCGACGCCCTGGTCACCAAGAACAGCGGCGGACAGATGACGCGGGCGAAGCTGGATTCCGCTGCGGCACTGGGCATTCCGGTGGTGATGGTGGCGCGCCCGCCGCTACCGGTCGGGGTGGCGGCGGTGGACAGCGTCGAACAGGCCGCCGAATGGGTAACGGGGCTGGGCTAACCGGTCAGGTCGTCGCGCTCGGCGTCGGCGGCCAGCAGCGCGTCACGGGCGCGCGCGACGCGGGACCGGATGGTGCCCACCGGGCATCCGCACACCGCCGCGGCGTCGGCGTAGGGGAGCCCGAGCAATTGGGTGAGCATCAAGGCTTCCCGTTGCTCGGGGGTGAGGCTCGCGATCATCGTCGTCACCTCGACCAGGTCTTCGAACCCCCGGGCGTGGCGGTCACCGCGCAGAACGTGTTCCGGGTCGGCCCCGAGGGCGGCGCGCGGCCGCGACTGCAGGTGGCGGATGTGGTCGGCCACGACGCGGCGCGCAATGGAAAGCAGCCAGGTCCGGGCGCTCGAGCGCCCGGAGAACCGTTCGATGGCGCCGATCGCGCGCAGGAACGTTTCCTGGGTGAGGTCGTCGGCGCTGCCCGCGTCGGACAGATATGTGACAAACCGCCACACGTCTTGCTGGGTGGCTTTGATGAAACTCTCTAGCGCCCGGTCATTTCCACGCGCGGCGGCCAACGCGAGCTCGGTAACGGCCTCGTCATCGCTTGGCGCGACCATGGCGAACCACCTTTGTTTCGCGGGCTGATCGAGTCTACGACGGCCTGTCGTAGGGGCTGCGGTGGGGTCGAGGGCCGCCCGGTTGATGGGCCATAGGTGACCGCGTCGCCGGGCAACCGGGGAGTCCGCCGACCAGGCGGCGTCGTCCGCCACGTCGGACGCGCCGGCTCGGTCTGATCGGACCCGTTCCCGCGCCACCAGCAGCGCGAACGCGAGGCCTAACAGCAAGGGCATGTGGCTGGCGATCCGCGTTGCCGTGACGTCGCCCGCGATTGCGTCGACGATCACGTATCCCAACAGTGCGACCGAATAAACGCCCGTAATCGCCGCCACCCCAATCGCGGTGACGGGCCAGACACCGGCGGCGACCATCGCAAGGCCCAGGGCCAGCAACCAAGCGGTGGACTCGTGCATCAGGTGCTCACCGGACATCGCGCCGTGCATGTGGCTCGACACCATCCCGAAATCGATGCCGCTGATCTGGGCGGCGGCGATCGCCACCTGGAACACACCGACAGCGATCAGGCCCCACCGGCGGTAGTGCGAGCGCAGCCAGCGCATCCGGCGCTGGTGCCCCGAGGACTCCTCGCCGATGCTCGCCATGATCTTCGCGACCAGGTCGGGCCCGTCGCCCGGCTCGACCGTGGCCAGCCGGCGAGTCTGGGCCGCGGCGCCGATGAGCCAGGAGCGGCAACGTCGGCACGATTCGAGATGGGCGTCGACCTGCTGCGCGAGCACCTGGGGACGTTCGCCGTCCAGTCGAGCCGAAAGCGCCTCACGCGCCGCGTCACACCGCATCCCTGCATCGTTGCGCATGCCCGGTCCGCGCGCAAAGAACAGGGAAATCAAACGACGGGAACTAAACCGTCCGGCAAACCGACCACTGAACGTACGCAACGCCAGCCCACCCCTGACATTCACCGAAGAGGTATTCGTGTTCGTGCCCGAAGGCCACCGACGATGACCGTCCCGATCTGGATCGCTTTCCCGCCTGAGGTGCACTCGACCTTGCTCAGCAGCGGCCCCGGGCCCGGGCCACTGCTCGCCGCCGCCGCGACGTGGTCGGAGATGGGCACTCAATACGCCGACGCGGCAGACGAACTCACCGGCTTACTGGGCGCCGTGCAGGGCGGTGCATGGGAGGGCCCCAGCGCCGAACAGTACGTCGCGGCCCATGCCCCGTATCTGGGCTGGCTGCTTGAAAGCTCCGCCAAGAGCGCGACCGCGGCCGCGCTGCACGAGACGGCGGCCGGCGCTTACACCGCGGCCCTGGCCGCCATGCCGACGATGCCCGAGCTCACCGCTAACCATGCGACCCACGCGGCGTTAATGGCGACGAATTTCTTCGGCATCAACACCATCCCCATCGCCGTGAACGAAGCCGACTATGCGCGCATGTGGGTGCAAGCCGCCACGAGCATGACCACCTACCAAGCCGTCAGTGAATCCGCCCTCGCGGCGGTTCCCGCCACCGCGCCGGCGCCGGCGATCGTCACCCCGGGCGGGGAGGCGAGCGTCGCGACCCTGCAGGCGGCCGACACCCAGCAGCAGGCGACCCAGACCTATCCGTCTTGGCAGGACCAGCTCACGGCATGGCTGCAGCAGTACACCAAGAATTTCGCATGGCCGGTGTCCAAAGACCTCAATCCCGGTGGCTGGCCGTTCCCGCCGGTGCCGTTCGTCAACGGCCTCGCGTCCTTCTTCGGCCAATTGGGCCTCTCACCGGCCCTCTCCAGCGCGCTCGGCTGGGCGATTTTCCACACGCTGATGATCTTCTGGCCCTTCATGCAGGCCGCGATCCAGATGGCCGTGGTGCTGGCCCCAATGGTCGTTTCCGTCCTGGGCGCCGCCGCGGCAGGTGGAGCGGCGGCGGCGGTCACCGCGGTCAGCATCGCGGCCCCGCTCTCGGTCGCCCCGCCGCTGCCCGCGGCCGCGCCGGCACCGGCGCCGATGGTGTCCGCGCCGAGTCCGGCCATCAGCACCGCGCCGGCAAGCGTGAGCAACGCCCCGACGATGTCCAGCGCGCCCGCATCGACGGTGGCCTCGCCGGCCGGCGCCGGACCGGTCGGCGGCGGGCCGGGCGCCGGTTTCAGTCCCACGGCCACGGACGGTATTGGCGCGGGTATGTCCGACGCCCTGTACGCGGTCGGACTGTCGGGGCTGGCGGCGCGCGGCAGCGCGAGCGGGCGGGCACGCCGCAAGTCCGAGGAGCCGGCGCTCGACGACGTCGACGCGCCCGCCGCGGCCGCGGCGGCGACGGCGGCCAAGAAGAAGGCCCGGGCCCGTCGGCGGCGCGCCGGGACGGCCACGGACCGCGCGTACCGCTACGAATTCATGGACCTCGACGAGGACCCGGGCGTGGACGGGGAAGACGCGGACACCGTCCGCGACTCGGGTCAGGGTGCGGGACCGCTCGGATTCGCCGGGGCCGCACCGAAATCCGGTGTCAACCTGCCCGCCGGGTTGGCGACGCTGACCCGCGACGGGTTGAGCGATGGCCCCACCGTACCGATGATGCCCAGCAGCTGGGGCAGCGACGATTAACCGACCGGGTAGCGCCGCGGTGTGAACACCCGGTCGCCGGAATCGCCCGCGTGCCACTGGGTTTGCGAGGAACCGACGATCAGCAGGCAGCGCATGTCCACCTCGCCGGGGTCGAGATCGGCCAGCCGCACCACGCGGACGTCCTCGTCGGGCCCAGAAACACTGCGGCCGATCACTACCGGCGTCCCGGGCTCGCGATGTTCCAGCAGCAGGTCGCGCATCGCGCCGACCTGCCAGGTTCGCGTCTTGGACGCCGGGTTGTAGATGGCCAGCACGAGATCGGCGGCGGCCGCGGCGGCCAGGCGCTGCGAGATGATTTCCCACGGCTTGAGCCGGTCGGACAGTGAGATCACCGCGTAGTCGTGGCCTAGCGGAGCGCCGACGCGGCTGGCGACGGCCTGTGCGGCCGTCATCGCCGGAATGACCCGGACCCGCACTCCCGGCCACTCTTTGGCCTCTTCCAGCACGGCGGTGGCCATCGCGAAGACTCCGGGATCGCCGGACGACACCACCGCCACGGCTCGCCCTTGCTCGGCCAACGTGCACGCCAGCCGCGCGCGCGCGGGTTCGTCGGTGTTGTCGCTGGGGTGCCGCCGTTGGCCGTCGCGCATCGGGACGCGGTCCAGGTAGCCGCCGTAGCCGATCAGGTCGGTGGCGGTGGCCAGCTCGCGCCGGCTCTGTGGCGTCATCCAGTCGCTGTCGCCGGGCCCCAGACCCACCACCGCGACGGTGCCGGCGTGGGACGACTGTCGTCCGCGGCGCCCGCCCGGCAGCATGGCCAGCGAGAAGTACGGCACGCCGGCCTCGTCCACGTCGGCGGCGGGCAGGATGCGCTGCCCGGCGGTGCTGGCGCGCTCGACGTAATAGGCGTCGTCAAGCTGTCCGGAAGCCGAAAGTGCTTCCCGTACAGCATGATACGAACGGCCCAGCTTCAGCACCACGGCGGCGTCGGCATCGGCCAGGCGCCGGGTCAGCTCGGCGACCGGCAGGGTGCCCGGCAACACGGAGAGCACCTCGTCACCGGCCACCAACGGCGTCGCGATGGCCGCCGAGGCGGCGCTCACCGACGTCACTCCCGGCACGATGACGGCGTCGAACCGCTGCGTCAGCCGGGTGTGCAAATGCATGTACGAGCTGTAAAAGAGTGGGTCGCCCTCGGCAAGTAACGCCACATTGCGGCCCGCGTCGAGGTGCGCGGCGATGCGGGCGGCGGATTCGACGTAGAAGTCCTCCAGCGCCCCCGCGTAGCCGCCGGGGTGGTCGGTCACCTCGGTGGTCACCGGGTAGACCAGGTGCTCCTCGATCTGGCCGGGCCGCAGGTACGGTTCGGCGATGCCGCGCGCGATGCTGCGGCCGTGCCGGGCGCTGTGGTAGGCCACGACATCGGCCTCGCCGATCACCCGGGCCGCCTTGACGGTCACCAGTTCCGGGTCGCCGGGACCCAGCCCGACTCCCCATAGCGTTCCCCGGGCGGTCATTCGCGGTCGCTCGCGATCGCGTTGACCGCCGCGGCGGCCATGGCGCTGCCGCCGCGGCGGCCCCGCACCACCAGATAGGACATCCCGCGCGGACAGTCGATGAGCTCCTGCTTGGACTGGGCCGACCCGACGAATCCGACCGGACCGCCCAGCACCCCGGCCGGCGGGGGAACCCCTTCGTCGATCAGCTCGAGCAGCCGGAACAGCGCGGTCGGGGCGTTGCCGATCGCGAGCACCGCGCCGGGCAGCCGGTCGGCCCACAACTCCACCCCGGCCGCCGATCGAGTGGTGTGCCGGCGCGCCGCCCGCGGGGCGGCGCGCGGATCGGCCACCAGCGACACCACCTCGTTGCCGGCCGGCAGCCGCGCACCGGTGATCCCGGCCGCCACCATCGACGAATCGCACAGCACCGGGGCGCCGCCGCGCAGGGCGGCGCCGACGCGCGTGACGACGTCGTCCGTATAGGCGACATGCTCAGCGACATCGACCTGCCCGCAGGTGTGGATCAACCGGACCACCACCCGCGCGATGTCGTCCGGGAAGCGGGTCAGGTCGGCTTCGGCCCGAATGGCCGCGAACGACTGGCGATAGATCTCAGCTGCGTCGCGGATGTAGTCGAGCACCCGATTACCGTAGCTGGCGGTATCCGTCGCCAGTCGCCAGCAGCACCTCACCGGTAAGCGGGCTGCCGCACCCGCGGTCGCAGCCGACGAAGTGGCGATGCACTCCCGCATCCCCGCCCAGCGCCGCGGCCGCGTCGGCCCGCACATCGGCGACCGAATGCGCGCACCCGGGGCTGCCGGTGCAGGCGCTGACGTTCAGCCAGGGGGAGTTCTCGTCGAAGACCAGACCCAATGGCGCCAACACCCGCAGCGCGACGTCGGCGACGGCCTCGTCGACATCGCAGACCAACACCGATCGCC
Organism: Mycobacterium sp. 852014-50255_SCH5639931; assembly: GCF_001665605.1. Taxonomy (GTDB): domain Bacteria; phylum Actinomycetota; class Actinomycetes; order Mycobacteriales; family Mycobacteriaceae; genus Mycobacterium; species Mycobacterium paraffinicum. Next base: position 83,859 of record NZ_LZSV01000033.1, on the reverse strand, counting down.
ACGGCGTGATTACCAGCGGGGCCTCGATCGCCGCCAGGTATTCCGCGACGCGCGCGGACAGCACCCCCAGCGGCACCGCGGCGCCGAGCGCCACCCGGCCGTCATCCTGGTTGATCCAGCCCACCGGGGGCCTGGTGACCGCGGGAAATGGGGCGGCACCGAGCTCGACTCCGGGCAGCAGGCTTTCGATATCGTCCAATTCCTTGATGCGCCAAGCGGTTCCGCGCGTGGTTGCAAAGCGGTTCGCGATGACGACCAGCGTCTCGACCACCTCGCTGGCCGCGAGCCGGACACCCGTGTCGCGTCCGGTAAGCAGCAGCGCGCAGCCGTCGGGGAACGCGTGCACGCCGACATCGGCGCACAGGCCCGATACGTCGGCGCGCCCGTCATCGAAGCTGAACCAGAATCGGCCGCCCAGCCCGGCGAGGCCCGGCTCGGCGCAGATGGCCGCGTCCAGCTCGGCCACCCACGGCCGCACGTCGAGATTCCCGCCGGCGCGGCCAGACAGCGGCGACGCGACGATATTGCGCACCCGCTCGTGGGTCTCCGAGGGCAACAACCCGGCGTGGGCGATCGCCTCGGCGGCCGCCGCCACGTCGGTGATGCCGCGCACCTGCACGTTGCCGCGCGCGGTGAGCTCCAGCGTCGACAAGCCATATGTGCTCGCCACGTGTGCCAGCGCCGCCAGCTGACCGGCTGTCAGCATGCCGCCGGGCAGCCGGATCCGCGCCAGGGCACCGTCGGCCGCCCGGTGCGCCTGCAGCGCACCCGGGCAAGCGTCGGCGTCGCGTGTCCTGGCCACCCGTCTACGGTACCGAGGCCGCAGAGGTATGAATTCTCGACACTTTCGCGAGTGCGTGACGGTCAGGAGGTTCCCGTCCGCCGGGCATACTCCGCGCGCTCATCGGCTCGGAGGTCGCTGGTGAAGACGCGGTCGGTGCCGACCGCACGTCCCATCGCTTCCGAGACCGACTGCGGCATCAACCGCTGCACGGACACCAGCATGCCCATCGACGGCGGAACTATCACGCGCCGCTTGGGGTTCGCGATCACTCCGGTGACCGCTCGGGCGACGTCTTCGGGCTCAGCATTCTTGAAGCCCCGCGCGTGTCCGGCGCCCGCGACCATCTCGGTGTTCGTCAGGGTCGGCATGATCACCGAGAAGTGGATGCCGCGCCCACGGTTCTCCATCCGCACGGAATCGGTGTACCCGAGTACGGCGTGCTTGGTCGCGCAATACGTTGCGATGCCGGCAGCCGGGAGCACGCTGCCCAGCGACCCGACGTTGACGATGTGCCCGCGTCCGCGCGGCAGCATCCGTTGCAGCGCAAGCTTGGTGCCCAGCATCACGCCGAAGACATTCACATCGAGCACCCGCTGGGTGATGGCGTCCGGCTCGTCAACCGCGGCACCGGCCGCGATGAGGCCGGCGTTGTTCACCAGAACGTCGAGTGATCCCAGCTCGCTTTCCACGGCGTCCAGGAATGCGGTGAAGGACGGGCGATCCGTCACGTTCATTCCACGGCTGACCGGCAGTCCCAACCGGGCACCGGCATCCTTGGCGGCGGCTTCGTCGATATCACCGATTGCGACCTTGGCGCCTAGACCGTGCAGCGCCGTGGCGATCGCCAGGCCGATGCCGCGGGCACCGCCGGTGATGGCAATGACTTTTCCTGCTACTGAATTCATCACGTCACGCTCCCTCGAAAGCTGGTGCCAGTCTCGCGCCGAACGTGCACTCGCCGCGCGAATACGGCGAAATCGTCGCACCGAACGCACGTTGGGTGGGTCTTTCCGCCGACCCGGGGGATTGATTCGGCTCCGCCCAGGGCACCCTCGTGTTCGTGCAGACAGTGGAGTACGCCCCAACACGTTTGGCCGATGTCTACGGCGACTCGACGCAACCCACCGTCCTGCTGTGGCACGGCATGCAGACCGATGCCCGCGCCGCGTTCCGTCCTCTCGCCGGGATGCTCGCCGAGCACGGCGCGGCGGTGGTGGCAGCGGACTGGAATTCACACGCCGACGACGGCGGGCGCGGGGACCTGCTGGGATCGCTCGACTTCGCCCGCAACTTCGCCGACGCCCCCGACAACATCGTGCTCGTCGGGTGGTCGATGGGAGGCGTCGCCGCGGCGGCCCTGACGCTGCGCGGCGAAGCGCAATTGGCGCACACCGTGTGCCTGGCGGGTGCCTTCATGGTCCCCGACCCGATCTTCGGTCGGCGCGTCGACGACGAGCTGTCGGCCGGCCGTATCGGCACGCCGTTCACGTTGCTGCACGGCCTGACTGATGACGTGGTTCCCGTGACGGCCAGCAGGGAGTTCGCCGAAAGCCTCCGACGGGTCGGCTGGCCGGTCGAGCTGGTGGAGCTGGGGGCCGATCACGGGTCCATCGCCGGCGCCGACTACGACCCGGTCGCCGACCGCTATGAGCCCGGCACGAGTGAAGAGGCGTTGCGGGTGGCCGGAGAGGTCGCCGCCCGGATCGCGGCGACGCTGCTGTACGAATGAGGGGTGGCTGAGCCGACCATCCTGCTGCTGTCGACATCCGACACGGACCTGATCAGCGCCCGATCCAGCGGCAAGAATTATCGGTGGGCCAACCCCTCGCGCCTGGACGAGAGCGAGCTCCCGAAGCTGCTGGAGAATGCGTCGATCGTGGTGGTCCGCATCCTCGGCGGCTACCGCGCCTGGCAGAGCGGCATCGACGCGGTCATCGCCAGCGGGGTGCCGACGGTGTTGGTCAGCGGCGAGCAGGCCGCCGACGCCGAATTGACCGGCCTGTCCACGCTGGCCGCCGGCATCGCGGTGCAGGCGCACATCTACCTGGCGCACGGCGGCGTGGAGAACCTGCGCCAGCTGCACGCCTTCCTGTCCGACACCGTATTGATGACGGGTTTCGGCTTCAGCCCGCCGGTGGTGACGTCGACCTGGGGCGAGCTGGAGCGGCCTGCCTGCGACGCCCAAGGTCCGACGATTGCCGTGCTGTACTACCGCGCGCAGCAGCTGGCCGGCAACACCGGCTACGTCGAGGCGCTGTGCCGGGCCATCGAGGACGCCGGCGGGCGGCCGATGCCGGTCTACTGTGCATCGCTGCGTACCGCCGAACCCGAACTGCTGCAACGGCTGGGCGACGCCGACGCCATGGTGGTCACCGTCCTGGCCGCCGGGGGACTGAAGCCGGCCACGGTGTCCGCGGGCGGCGATGACGACAGCTGGAACGTCGAACACCTTGCGGCTCTGGGCATTCCGATCCTGCAGGGACTCTGCCTGACCAGCTCCCGGGCTCAGTGGAGCGAAAACGACGACGGGCTCAGCCCGCTCGACGTCGCCACCCAGGTGGCGGTGCCCGAGTTCGACGGCCGCATCATCACCGTCCCGTTCTCCTTCAAGGAGATCGACGACGACGGGCTGATCTCCTATGTCGCCGACCCGGAGCGTTGCGCGCGGGTCGCAGGCCTGGCGGTCCGGCATGCACGGCTGCGTCACGTCGCCCCGGCCGACAAGCGGGTCGCCGTGGTGTTCTCGGCCTATCCCACCAAGCACGCGCGGATCGGCAACGCGGTCGGCTTGGACACGCCCGCCAGCGCGGTCGCGCTGCTGCGGGCCATGCGCGAGCGCGGGTACCAGGTGGGCGAGTTGCCCGGGGTCGATGCCAACGACGGGGACGCCCTGATCCACGCCTTGATCGAGCGTGGCGGCCAGGACCCCGACTGGCTCACCGAAGGGCAGTTGGCCGGCAACCCGATACGGGTGTCCGCCAAGGATTATCGCGATTGGTTCGCCACCCTGCCCGCCGCGCTGACGGACGCGGTGACACAGCATTGGGGCTCGCCGCCCGGCGACTTGTTCGTGGACCGTACCGGCGACCCCGATGGCGAAATCGTCATCGCCGCAATGCAAGCGGGCAACCTGGTGCTGATGGTCCAGCCGCCCCGCGGCTTCGGCGAGAATCCGGTGGCGATCTATCACGACCCGGACCTGCCGCCCAGCCACCACTATCTGGCCGCCTATCACTGGCTCGACACCGGATTCGGCTCGGACGCCGTGGTGCACCTGGGCAAGCACGGCAACCTGGAATGGCTGCCGGGCAAGACGCTGGGCATGTCGGCGGCCTGCGGATCCGATGCCGCGTTGGGCAACCTGCCACTGATCTACCCCTTCCTGGTCAATGACCCGGGAGAGGGCACCCAGGCCAAGCGGCGGGCGCACGCGGTGCTCGTCGACCACCTCATCCCGCCGATGGCGCGCGCCGAAACCTACGGCGACATCGCCCGTTTGGAACAGCTGCTCGACGAGCACGCCAACGTCGCCGCGCTGGATCCCGGCAAGTTGCCCGCCATCCGCCAGCAGATCTGGACGCTGATCCGGGCCGCCAAGATGGACCACGATCTCGGGCTGACCGAGCGGCCCCCGGAGGACTCGTTCGACGACATGCTGCTGCATGTCGACGGGTGGCTCTGCGAGATCAAGGACGTCCAGATCCGCGACGGCCTGCACATCCTGGGCCAAAAGCCGTCCGGGGAAGTCGAACTCGACCTCGTGCTGGCGATCCTGCGGGCCCGCCAACTGTTCGGTGGTGAGCAGACCCTCCCCGGGTTGCGGCAGGCGCTGGGCCTCGCGGAGGACGGCACCGACGAACGCACGTCGGTCGACCGGGCCGAAGCCGCGGCGCGCGAACTCGTCGCCGCACTGCAGGCCAGCGGTTGGGATCCCGAAGCCGCCGAACGCATCACCGCGGACACCGAGGTGGCAGCCGTGCTGCGGTTCGCGGCCACCGAGGTGGTGCCCCGGCTCGCCGGAACGGCCGCCGAAATCGAGCAGGTGCTCAACGCGTTGGACGGCCGGTTCATCCCGGCCGGCCCGTCCGGCTCGCCGCTGCGCGGCCTGGTCAACGTGCTGCCCACCGGCCGCAACTTCTACTCCGTCGATCCCAAGGCGGTGCCGTCCCGGCTGGCCTGGGAAGCCGGTGTGGCCCTGGCGGATTCGCTGGTGAGTCGCTACCGCAACGACCACGGACGGTGGCCGCAATCGGTGGGACTGTCGGTGTGGGGCACCTCGGCGATGCGCACCGCCGGCGACGACATCGCCGAAGTGCTTGCGCTGCTGGGTGTCCGACCGGTCTGGGACGATGCGTCGCGTCGAGTCGTCGACCTGACGTCGATCCCACTGGCGGAGCTGGGCCGCCCGCGCATCGATGTGACCGTGCGGATCTCCGGGTTCTTCCGGGACGCCTTCCCACACGTGGTGACGATGCTCGACGACGCGGTGCGGCTGGTCGCCGGTCTCGACGAGCCCGCCGACGACAACTACGTCCGCGCGCACGCGCAGGCCGACCTGGCCCAGCACGGCGATCAACGCCGCTCCACGACAAGAATTTTCGGCTCCAAGCCGGGCACCTACGGCGCCGGTCTGCTGCAGCTGATCGACAGTCGCAACTGGCGCGACGACGCCGACCTGGCGCAGGTGTACACGGCGTGGGGAGGGTTCGCCTATGGCCGCGACCTGGACGGCCGCGAGGCGGTCGACGACATGAACCGCCAATACCGTCGGATCGCCGTGGCCGCCAAGAACACCGATACCCGCGAACACGACATCGCCGACTCCGACGACTACTTCCAGTACCACGGCGGCATGGTGGCCACGGTCCGGGCGCTGACCGGGCAGGCGCCCGCCGCTTATATCGGTGACAACACCCGACCCGACGCGATCCGCACCCGCACGCTGTCCGAGGAGACCACCCGGGTGTTCCGAGCCCGCGTCGTCAATCCGCGCTGGATGTCGGCGATGCGCCGGCATGGTTACAAGGGTGCGTTCGAAATGGCGGCGACCGTTGACTACCTGTTCGGCTACGACGCCACCGCCGGGGTGATGGCCGACTGGATGTACGAGCAGCTCACCGAGAGCTACGTGCTGGATCCCGAGAACCGAAAGTTCATGGCCGAGTCCAACCCGTGGGCGCTGCACGGCATGGCCGAACGCCTGCTGGAGGCCGCCGGCCGCGGCATGTGGGAACAGCCGCAACCGGAGACCCTCGACGGCCTGCGGCAGGCGCTGCTGGAAACCGAGGGCGACCTGGAGGGCTGACCGCCTTTGGCTCAGATGAAGTCCGATCCGCCGTCGACGTTGACGGTAGCCCCGGTGACATAACCGTTTCGCCGCGATACGAGGTAGGCGGTAATGGAGGCGACCTCTTCGGGAAGTCCGGCGCGGCCGAGATCGCAGGGCTGGTGAAAGTTGTTGTCGATCCAGGTCATGACGTCGACCGGATCAGTGGCGTCGAGGCCGTCGGCGGCAAGGATGTCTTTGAGTGCCTCGGTGAAGCTGGCCGTCACGATCGTCCCAGGGCATATGCAGTTGACTAGAATGCCGTCCTTGGCAAGGCTTTTCGACAAGTTCTTGGTGACGCTGGCCAGTGCCGCCTTCGACGCCGTATAGGCGACGATGCGCGGGTTCTGGCGCTGAATCGAGTGTGCGGCCAGCGTCACGATGCGGGCCCAATCCGCGGTCCGCAGCAGCGGCAACGATGCACGGATGGATCTGACGCCCGACATGGTGCCGAGTGTGAACGCCGCTTCCCACTGCGCGTCGTCCATCTGCTCGAAATAGCCATCGCCGGGCCCAATGGTGTGGACCAGACAATTGAGTCGACCCCAACGCTCCGAGATCGTCGCGAAGGCATCACTGATGGACTGGGGATCGGCCATGTCGACGCTGATTCCCACGGCGTCCGGAGCGCCGGCCGCACGCAGTGCTGTGACCGCGGTTTCGAGCGCGCCGCGGCCCCTGGCCATGACGGCCACGCTGGCTCCCTCGGCCGCAAGGGTTTCTGCGATGGCCAGTCCCATCCCTTTGCTCCCGCCGGTGACCACGGCGGTCGACCCCGCGAAACCGAGATCCATCATCGACTCCTTCGCTACTGGTTGTTGGAGCAAATCCGCTCGATTGCTTCCGGCGTCACGCCCAGCCCGCCCAGGCAGAAAAGCACACTGCGCCGGCGGAGATCGTCGCGGTCACAATCTCCGGCCGCCCACTGTTGGTCAATGGCCGCCCAGACCACGCCGTGAATGAATTGGGCGTCGGCCACCGGATCGATGTGGTGAAACATTCCGTTGTCCATGCCGCGCCGAAGTGCGTCACTGAGTGGTTCGAGGATCTCGGCGTATGCGGGCTGAACGAGAATGGGGGAGGCGAACATCTGGGATTGAGCCTCCATCGACAGGCGGCGCAAGTCAGCGCCGATGGTTTCGTCGAACGCCAGGTCGAGTCGCCCGTCAATCCATGCCGCCACCGCCTCGATGTCCGTCGTGGCACGGCTCATTCGGCGCCGCAGGCGCCGTTTCTCGACACGCGCGTTCTCCAGAAAGACGGCGGCAACCAATTCGTCTTTGGAGGCGAAATGCCGATAGAACGCGCGTGTGCTCAATCCTGCCCGTTCCAGCACGGCGGTGATACCGAGTCCGCGAACTCCATGCTCGCGCAAAGCGATCGATGCGGCCTGCAGGATCTCGCGGCGTACTGCCGGGTCGGGACCCAGCTTGTCGCGTCGCCGCGTGCGAGGAGCGGCCACGTAGTCATCCGGTCGCATCGTAGGTGGCGAGGTAGTCGGCGAACCGTTCGCGAACGCCTTCGGGCGTCAAGCCGTAGTCGGCCAGCTCATAGTCATGCGCGCCACGGGCGCCGGGTCTGTGACCCTTGGCCCACTGCTCTACGGAAGCCATCGTGGCGTCGGTGAAGCTCAAACCCAAGGCCTCGTAGCTGGTTCGCAGGGTAGGCACTGGATCGGTCTGCAAGTCGGCGAACGAGACGTCTGCGAATCGGTCGTCGCCGACGCGGCTGCGGAAATCCATTGCCCGCCGTACGGCTTCAACCCAGCTGTCGACTTGTTCGGCGCCGAGTTCGTTGGCGTCGTTGCGGTCGCTGCTCCAGCTGCGCACGTACTGAATGAGGCTGCACACCGATCCCATCACCTTCGCCGGGTCACGATGGCTCCAAAGGAATTTCGCGTTCGGGTAAGCCTCGACGAGCGCGTCGAGTGCGAACATGTGCACGGGCGTCTTGAGGTGCCATAGACGCGGCGGGCAATGCCATTGCAACAGCTTGAGCACTCGCCGGTGAAACGTGTAGGTCCCGCGCATGTCGCAGTCCATCAGCCACGCGAGGTAACCGGGCGCGCGAACGGCGCCGTCAAAGTGGAAGGTGCGGAAGCTCATTCCCATCAGGTCCTGGCATTCGGTCGGTGCCGTTGGCTCGGAGTTATACAGCGTCTTCATGAGCGGGAACATGTCGTCCAGCATCTTCAGGCCGGCCTCGGCCTGTGCGATCCGCGGATCGGTGTGTTGGGTCGCGGCCTCCGGCGGCGGGGTGGGGGCTTGCGATTCCCACATCCGTAGCGACCGGAATTGCGGGTCGGCGGCCACCAGCTGACTCAAAGCGGTGGTCCCGGTGCGGGGTAACCCGATCACGAATACGGGCCCGTCGACCACCTCGTCGTCGATCTCGGGGTGGCGGCCGTAGGTGTCCTCGATTTTGAGGCGCTGAATCAAGGCGTTACTGATGGTGGCGTGCTGGATGATCCTGCCCATGTCGTTGAGGTCGGCCTCGGTGTTCAGCGCATCGACGATGCGCTCGAGCCCCTCGCGATAGTAGGGCGAACCGAAATCCTCGAGACCCGTTGCGGCGCGGGCGCCGTCTTCCAACTTGTCGGCGTCGAACATCATTGTGCAAACCTCTTGTGCACGGCGCGGCGACGCGCCGCGAGGACGGACCGGCGCTCTTCGGGAGTGACTCTTGCGGTATCCGGAGGTAACTCCGCATCAATCTCGGCAAACGGCACGACGCGGGTGGTCGGCGTCGGCGCCGTCTCGGTGCGCACACAGCGCAGGATGATCGGGCCGTTGCTGTGGCCGGCGGTGTCGAGCCAATTGGCGACGCCCGGATCGTCAGAGCACAGCACCAAGCGCACCATGCCATCGGCGTCCACGACGGCCTGATGGGCATTGAGGCTGGACTGGTGGCGCCCGTAATGGATCGTCTCCCACCACGGATTGCCGATGGAGAAGCTCCAGTAAAGACCCTGGGGCGGCTCCACTTCCACGATGAGCGCCTCATTCGGGCCCAGCTCCCACCGGCCGATCACCGGCCTGTTCTCCGCTGCCGCACCCATATCGGTGCGGTCGATCGGCGGCAGGAATCCGTTGGGCGGTGCCGCGGCGCCGAATTGCAGGAAGAACGCCAGATTGTCGCCGACGAAGTCACCGAGCGCGGTGATCTGCCGGGACACCACCATGTCCGGATCAACTGATGGGTCGTCGGTTTGCACCGCTTCGCCGCTTCGCTCGATGCTCAGCGACGAGGCCACCTCGGTGTCCCAGTCGTAGAAGAAGTGCCGCACCGTCAACGTGGGATGGTCTCCCTCGATGCGCATCCAATTTCCCGGTCGGTCATCGGCTGATAGCACGACCTCGAAGTTGCCGTCCGCATCCACGTCGAGCTCATCCACCAGTTCGTTCGCCGTCGCGGCGACGCCGTTCATTGTCTGCAGCCCGATGTACCGCGCGGTGCCTCGATTCCCAAACAGGCGATAACTCTCGCCGCCGCGCAATACGGCACGGGTGTAGAGGCAGTCGGGGCACTCCATGCCCCAGGTCACCAGGTCGTCAGTGCTGGTACGGCGCACGCTCAGAACCGGGTGCGGATCGAACCGCAGCACCTCGTCGATTCCGGCGGCAAGCAACACCAACAGATGCCGGATGCCGGCGGCGAGGTCGATTCGGTTTCGGCTCGCCGGGTCGGATTCGACGGTCTGTGCGGCTTCACCTAGCCGGGCCAGCAGATGGGACCACGCTTGAAAAAGGTCCACGTTGCCGAGTTCTTCCGACAATGCCGCCTCTGCGATCGAGAACGGCAGCCACGCCAGCGGTGTTCTCGGCTCGCTCACGTTCTCCGCTTCCGTCGTGCCGCCAGTCTTAACTGAAAACAATATTTTCGTTTACGGGTGGCATGACTATCGCAGTGAGCGCTCACGATGTCAATGACGGGTGTGCAGCGTAGGTTGTTACCGTGACGCCCACATTCGCCGATCTCGCCAAGGCGCAGTACATCCTGTTGACCACCTTCACCAAAGACGGCAAGGCCAAGCCGACGCCGATTTGGGCTGCCGCCGACCAAGACCGGCTCCTGGTCATCACTCAGGAAAAGTCCTGGAAGGTCAAGCGGATTCGCAACACTCCGAGGGTCACGCTGGCGACCTGCACCATGCAGGGCCGCCCGACAAGCGAGGCCGTCGAAGGCACCGCCGCGATCCTGGACAAGGCGCAGACCGCCGTGGTGTACGACGCGATCGGAAAGCGTTACGGCATCGTCGGCAAGGTGTTCAATCTCTTCAGCAAGCTGCGCGGCGGCATGGAGAACAATGTCGGTCTCGAGCTCAGGGTGGCGCAGGCCTAGGGGCCTCATGGGCACCGTTCTCGTTCCGATCCCGGACCGCGACTTCGACCCGACCGAGGTCGCCGTCAGTTGGCGCGTCCTGACCCGCAACGGCCATCGGGTGGTGTTCGCCACCGAAGGCGGATCGCCCGGTGCGGCGGACGACATCATGGTGAGCGGCCGCGGTTTGGACGTGTGGTCCGCCCTGCCGGTGCTGGGCGCCGTCCCGGTGATCGGGCTGATGCTGCGCGCGAATAAGGACGGGCGCCGCGCGTACCGGGACATGTTGGCGTCAAACGAGTTTCAGCACCCAATCGCGTGGGCGCAAGCCGGTCTCGCCGGAGTCGACGCCGTGCTGCTGCCCGGCGGGCATCGCGCCCGCGGCATGCGCAGCTACGTCGACAGCGGCGTCCTGCACCGGCTCGTCGTCGACGCCTTCAAGCGGGGGGTCATCGTCGCCGCCATCTGTCACGGCGTGCTGCTCGCCGCGCGCAGCGTCGACCCCGCGACGGGTCATTCGGTGCTCTACGGACACAAGACCACCGCGTTGACGTGGGCGATGGAGGGCCTGGCGTGGCGATTGACGCGGTTCACCCGATTCTGGGATCGAAACTACTACCGCACCTACACCGAGCAGCCAGGCCAGCCCCGCGGTTACATGTCGGTGCAGTCGGAAGTGACTCGCGCACTTGAAAATCCGACGGATTTCTGCGACGTCGTGCGCGGTTCGCCGGGCTGGCGGCGCAAATCCTCCGGGATGTCACGCGACACCGCGAGCGACTCGCGGCCCGCGTTCGTCGTCGACGACGGCAGCTACCTGTCGGCGCGCTGGCCGGGAGATACGCACACGTTCGCGACGGTCTTGTCGCGAAAGCTGGTGTGACGCAACTACGTCGTCGCGCCCGACGCCAAATGTTCGCCGAAGAACGCGAACACCCGGCGCCAGGCGTCCTCGGTGGCGGCCTCGTCGTAGCCGAAACCGGTGATCCGCAGCAGCGGCTGGGCGGGCAGTTCGTTGGCGAAGCTGTGCCCGACACCGGGATAGACCTTCACGTCGGCGGTGATGTTCTTGTTGGCGATGGTCTCGCGCAGCTTCTCGGGCGCGCCCCTCCCCAGCGGGTCACGGGCGCCGAAGCTGGCCACGATGGGACACGCCCCATCGAGCGTCTTGTCGAGGTTGCGGGGCAGGGGAGCGCCATAGAACGGCGCCGAGGCGCCGAACCCCTTGGGCGACATCACCAAAGCGAACTGGCCGCCCATGCAGAAACCCGCGATGCCGACCTGACCCGAACATTCGGGCATGGCTTTCACGTGATCGCGGGCCGCCAGGATGTCGTCCAGGGCGCGGCCGCGCTGCGTCTGCAGCTCTTTCATCACCCGGGTGATGCAGCGGATGCGGCCGCCGCGCGCGTACATGTTCGGGGTGATCGCCACATAGCCGGCCTGCGCGATGCGCTTGTTCGTCGACTCCTTATCCCTCCCGTATCCGAACGCGTCGTGAATCACGACGACGCCGGGCCAGGGGCCATTACCGCTGGGAAGGTCCAGCAGCGCGTCGATCGGTCCGTCGGGCGTGTCGATCTCAATCGTGGTCATAGCGTCATCTAACTGCAATCGCCCCGGACACCACCATGGGAACTTCGACGCCGTTGGCAGACGTTGGCTGGACATGCTGTCACGGCTGTTTCTCGTCTACGCCGCCGTCGAGCTGGCGGCGACCATCGCCCTGGTTTCGACGATCGGGTGGGGTTGGACGCTGCTGGCGCTGGCGGGCACCTTCCTGCTCGGATGGGGCCTTCTGGTGCCGGTGATGGGCTCGCACCTGCTTCGTCAGATCGGGCACCTGCGCTCCGGCCTGGCCGAACCGCGCACCGCCGTGCGAGACGGGGCGTTGGTCACGCTGGCCACCCTGCTGGTCCTGGTGCCCGGACTGGTCACCACGACCCTGGGGCTCTTGCTGCTGATGCGGCCCGTCCGCGCGGCGGTCGGCCCCGGTCTGGCCGCGGTCGCGATGCGTGGGCTACGGCGGCGGGTGCCGCTGTTCGCCGACACGACGCTGTTCGCCGCGGGCGTGCGTCAGCGCGGCGGCGCTGCGGCGGACGACTACATCGACGGCGAGGTCGTGGACGTCCACGACATCAGGCCGCCCGCCCTACCGAACGAGCCGGTGCGGGGCGGATACCCGGGGCGGCCCGCCTGGGACTAACCACCGGCCCGCCACCACACGTAGTTTTGCCCTGTGAGCGACACGCTGCTGGTCAACGGCCGGGTGCACAGCCCGACCCATCCCGACGCCACCGCCATGGCGGTGCGGGACGGCGTGGTCGCCTGGCTGGGCAGCGATGACGTCGGCCGCAGCTCGTTTCCGGGCGCGGACGTCGAGGACTTGAACGGCGGTTTCGTGGCGCCCGGCTTCGTGGACAGCCACATCCACCTGACCGCGACGGGCCTGACGCTCAGCGGGCTCGATCTACGCGCGGCGAGCTCGCGCACGCAGTGCATCCAGATGCTCGCCGACTATGCGGCAGCCCACCCCGGCCGTCCGGTGTGGGGGCATGGCTGGGACGAGTCGTCGTGGCCCGAGAACAGCCCGCCGAGCACCGCCGACCTCGATGCCGTGCTCGGTGACCGCGCCGCCTACCTGTCCCGGGTCGACGTGCACTCGGCGCTCGCCTCGACGGGGTTGCGCCGGCTGGTCGCGGACCTACCGGCGGCGGTCGGCTTCGCACCCGACCGGCCGCTCACCGGCGACGCCCACCACCTGGTCCGCGCCGTCGCCCGCGACCTGTTGACGCCCGAGCAGCTGGCCGAGGCCCGCGCGGCCGCCCTGCGAGCCGCCGCGGCGGCCGGCATCGTCGCGGTGCACGAATGCGCGGGGCCCGAGATCGGCGGGCTGGACGACTGGCTGCAGCTGCGCTCCCTCGGTGAGAGTGATCGAGGCGTCGAGGTCACCGGCTACTGGGGTGAGGCGGTGACCACGCCCGCACGGGCGCGTGCGCTCATCGAGGAGACCGGAGCCCGCGGGCTGGCCGGCGATCTCTTCGTCGACGGCGCGCTCGGGTCGCGCACCGCCTGGCTGCACGAGCCGTACGCCGACGCCGAGGACCGGCTCGGCACCTGCTATCTGGACCCCGACGCCATTGAGGCGCACGTGCGGGCGTGCACCGAGGCGGAGGTGACCGCGGGCTTCCATGTCATCGGCGACGCCGCCGTCTCCGCGGTTGTCACTGCCTTCGAGCGGGTAGTCGCGCAACTCGGGGCGGTCGCCGTCGCCCGGTGCGGGCACCGCCTGGAGCACGTCGAAATGGTCACCGCCGAGCAGGCCGCCCAGCTGGGGCACTGGGGCGTCATCGCCAGCGTGCAGCCCAACTTCGATGCGTTGTGGGGTGGCCCCCAGGGCATGTACACGCGCCGCCTCGGCGCCGAACGAGGCAGTCGGCTCAATCCGTTAGCGCTGTTAGCATCCCAAGGCGTGCCCCTCGCGCTTGGTTCCGACGCACCGGTAACAGGCCTCGACCCCTGGGCGAGCGTGCGCGCGGCGGTCCACCATCGGACCCCTGGCAGCGCGGTCTCCGCGCGCGCCGCGTTCGCCGCCGCAACCCGTGGTGGCTGGCGGGCCGCCGGCGTCCACGACGGCAAGACGGGGACCCTGGTGCCCGGTGCGCCGGCCTCCTATGCCGTGTGGGACGCCGGGCCCCTCGACGTCCACGCACCTCGCGACGCCGTGCAGCGCTGGTCGACCGACCCGCGCGCCCGGGTGCCGGCCTTGCCGCGCTTGGGCCCGAACGACGCCGTGCCGCGATGCCGGCGAACGGTGCATCGGGGCGCTGTCATCCATGGCTGAGGATTGGTCCGGCCGAAAGGACCGCCCTGAGGGAGCCGGCGAGGCCGACCCGGTGGACGACGACCTCGCGACGCACTCAGATACCGGCCCGGCAAGCGGCGCAGCCGCGTTGGAGGGCGACGACAAGCCCGAAGACGACGTCGACTCCCGGGAATCCGGCGCGCCGCCGCTGACGGACCGGATGGCGGCCGCGGCACGCCGGGTGGGCGCCGGGGCGCTCGCGCGGCTGCCTGCCGTCCGGGCCGCCATGCTGCCGCGGCTGACCCGCTTGGTCTGCGCCATAGCGGGCGGTGTCCTGCTCTTCACCAGCTTCCCGTCGCTGAACTGGTGGTGGGGTGCGGTCGTCGCGGCCGCGCTGCTGGCCTGGGTGCTCAAGCATCCGGCGACGACGCCGGCGGGCGGTTTGGGCTACGGGTTCCTCTTCGGGCTGGCGTTCTATCTGCCGCTGCTGCCGTGGATCAGCATGCTCGTCGGCGCCGTGCCCTGGATGGTGCTGGCGATGACGTGTGCGCTGTTTCCCGCCCTCTTCGGCCTGGGCGCCGTGCTCGTGCGGCAGCTGCCGGGCTGGCCCGTGTGGTTTGCGCTGGTGTGGACGGCCCAGGAGTGGCTGAAATCGATCGTCCCGTTCGGCGGCTTCCCATGGGGGTCGGTGGCATTCGGCCAGGCGCAGGGCCCCTTCTTGCCGTTGGTCCAGCTCGGGGGCGCCGCGTTGCTCTCCACGGCGATCGTCCTGGTTGGGTTCAGCGCGACCGCCATCGAGCTCGAAATTGTGAAGTGGTGGCTCGCCGGTAAGCGGGCGCAGCGCGGCGCCGACGAATCGGCGAACGCCGATGCGGAACCGCCCGCGGTGGTGCTGCCTGGCGTCTGCATCTGCCTCGTGCTGTTCGCGTCCGTCGTCGTCTGGCCGCAGGTTCGGCATGCCGGCACGGGATCGGGCGGCGAACCCTCGGTCACCGTTGCGGTGGTGCAAGGGAATGTGCCGCGGCTGGGTCTCGACTTCAACGCGCAACGTCGGGCCGTGCTCGACAACCACGTCCGCGAGACCCTGCGGCTGGCGGAGGACGTGCGAGCGGGACACGCGCCGCAACCCCAATTCGTCATCTGGCCGGAGGACTCCTCGGACATCGATCCACTGGTCAATGTCGACGCCGCGCTGGAAATATCGCAGGCCGCGACCGCGGTCGGCGCGCCGATCCTGATCGGCACCGTGTCGGAACTGCCCGGCAGCCCGCCGGAGAATCCGCAGTACACCAACACGATGATCGTGTGGAACCCGTCGACCGGACCGGCCGACCGGCACGACAAGGAAATCGTGCAGCCCTTCGGCGAATACCTACCGATGCCGTGGCTGTTCAGCCATCTCTCCTCGTACGCCAACCGCGCCGGGAACATGGTGCCCCGGCCCGGCACGGACGTCGTGCACATCGCCGGGGTGCCGGTCGGGGTGGCCACGTGCTGGGAAGTGATCTTCAACCGCGTCCCGCGCAAAGCGGTCCTCAACGGTGCCCAGTTGCTCGCCGTGCCGAGCAACAACGCCACCTTCAACAAGACGATGAGCGAACAGCAGCTGGGATTCGCCAAGGTGCGGGCCGTCGAACACGACCGATACGTGGTGGTCGCGGGCACCACCGGGATCAGCGCGGTGATCGCGCCGGACGGCGCCGAGCTGGTTCGCACCGACTTCTTTCAGCCCGATTACCTGGACATCCAGGTGCGCCTGAAGACGAAACTGACGCCGGCGACCCGCTGGGGTCCCATCCTGCAATGGCTCCTGGTTGCGGCGGCCGGAGCGGCCATTCTGGCCGGGATACGGCACAATAGATGGTTCCCGCGTCCGATTCGTCGGAGGTCCGAGGCCCCGGACGAATCCCCGAACGCCGGTACGCCCCCGGGCGAAATCCCGCCCGACGAGGACGGGGACCAGGCGCCGCCGGAGGACGGCGGTGACTACACTCCGCTCCACGAGGGCGGCCAACGACCGTCGCGACACATCAGGCGACACAGAGGAGCTACATGACCACCGGCCAGCCGGCGCCCCGGGACCCGGGAAGTCGTCCCAGCGAGCGCGTCCTGGTGATCATCCCCACCTACAACGAGCGGGAGAACCTGCCGGTGATCCACCGGCGGCTGAAGGACGCCTGCCCGCACGTGCACCTGCTCATCGTCGACGACAGCAGCCCCGACGGCACCGGCGAGCTCGCCGAGGAACTGGCGGCCGCCGATGCCGGTCGCACTCACGTGATGCACCGCACCGCCAAGGACGGCCTGGGCGCGGCGTACCTGGCGGGCTTCGCCTGGGGTCTGAGCCGCGACTACTCGGTGCTGGTGGAGATGGATGCCGACGGCAGCCACGCGCCCGAGCAGCTCCACCGTCTGCTGGACGCGGTCGACGCCGGAGCCGACCTGGCCATCGGATCCCGCTACGTCGAGGGCGGGTCGGTGCGAAATTGGCCGTGGCGGCGCTGGGCGCTGTCGTGGACGGCCAACACCTATGCGCGGCTCGCCCTGGGAATCGGCGTCCATGACATCACCGCCGGCTACCGCGCCTACCGCCGAGAAGTCCTCGAGGCGATCGGCCTTGAGGCGGTGGACTCCAAGGGCTACTGCTTCCAGATCGACCTGACCTGGCGCACCGTGTGCAACGGGTTCGTCATCGTCGAGGTGCCGATCACCTTCACCGAGCGTGAACTCGGCGTATCCAAGATGAGCGGATCCAATATCCGGGAGGCGCTGATGAAGGTCACCCGATGGGGCATCGAGGGCCGCAAGGCCCGGGCCGGCAGCCAGCGCGCCGACAACCGCAGCTAATGCGGTCGGGGGTCAGCCGCGGCGGCGTGACCGGATGATTTCGAGCCGCTCCTTGAGCAGCTCTTCGAGCTCCTCGACCGAACGGCGCTCCAGCAGCATGTCCCAGTGCGTACGCGGCGGCTTGACCTTCTTCGGCTCGGGCAGGTCGCCGTCGATCAACGTGCCGTCCAGGCCGTTCTTGCAGGGCCAGGTGCCGGGAATCTCGGCGTCGTCGGCGAACGGGACCTCGAACTCCTCGCCGTTCTCCGTGCGGTACCGCGCGATCTGACGCGGGGCCAGGTCGTGGTTGCGGTCGGTCTCGTAGCTCACGGCTCCGAGCCGGCTGCCCCTAAGGACGCGATCAGCCATGTTGCTACTCCTCTAGGTCTTTTGAACTTTCGGGCTGCTGTAATGCAATTCTGTCCGCTTGGCAAACGTTGCGGCGGTCCGCGTAGTTCCCCGGTTGGCGGGCGGCGTACGCGACGCGACCTTCAATGATACCGGGATGGCCGCGCAATCCCGACTAAAGTCGGCAGGCGTGAGCCGCCGTCCCCGCCCGCAGCCGTGTCGTTGGTGCGGTCGAGACGTGTCCGACGCCGGGATGGGACGGCGACGCCAGTACTGCCGCCAGTCGTGCCGGCAGCGGGCATACGAACAACGCGCATCGTTGACCCGGGGCGGCGCCGGGGCCTCGCTGGCCTTGCCTCCCGACGCGGTGGTCCTGTCGGCCGACGACGCCGCCGACCTGTCCGACCGGGTCTACCAGGTGCGGTGTGCGGCGGAGGATGTCGTGACCGCCCTCGACGAGGGAGCGCAGGCGACCGAACTGCGCGAATTGTGCGACCTGCTGATCAGGGCCGCGCGGGCGGCCGACGGCTGGCGCCGAGTGGGCGTCTGAGCCGTCCTGACCACTGCCGATGCATAGCCGGGTACAGTCGCGCCATGGACGGCGCTGTACTTGTATCCCGGCGTACCGGGGTCGCGAGATGCCCCGACACCCGCGGGCGCAACGGCGCGTTCCGGATCCCCTGGGACAAGGCGTGCCTCACGCCGAAGCCGATTCTCCTGTAGCAGCCGGGAGCATCGGACGTTTTGAAATACCGTCAGAGTTGGCCATACTCACCAGCGACATTCTTGGGCCGGAGAGCGGCACGGCATCGCATCGTGCAGCAAATTCCGTGACTCGGCGAGAGTCGCATCGGGGCAGCTGACGGCCAAGTTAGGCGAGAGGTAGTGATGGCGGATCAACTCCAGCATGCGACCGAAGCGCTGCGCAAAGCGCTGGTCCAGGTCGAGCGCCTGAAACGCACCAACCGTGCGCTGCTGGAGCGGTCGAGCGAGCCGATCGCGATCGTAGGCATGTCCTGCCGCTTCCCCGGCGGAGTCGAGACACCAGAAGACCTGTGGCAGATGGTGGCCGACGGCCGCGATGTGATCACGGAGTTCCCCAACGATCGCGGGTGGGACCTGGCGAGCCTGTACGACCCGGACCCCGACGCCCGCCACAAGACCTACGCGCGGACCGGCGGTTTCGTGGACGGTGTCGCCGACTTCGATTCGGCCTTCTTCGGCATCGCTCCGAGCGAGGCGCTCGCGATGGACCCGCAGCATCGGATGCTGCTGGAACTGGCGTGGGAGGCGTTGGAACGGGGCGGCATCGACCCCAGCGGGCTGCGGGGCAGCGCGACCGGGGTGTTCGCCGGGCTCATCGTCCAGGGCTACGGCATGCTCGCCGAGGAGATCGAGGGCTACCGCCTGACCGGCATGACCTCCAGCGTCGCCTCCGGCCGGGTGTCGTATGTGCTAGGGCTCGAGGGCCCGGCGGTGTCGGTGGACACGGCGTGTTCGTCGTCATTGGTGGCGTTGCACATGGCGGTGCAGTCGTTGCGTTCGGGGGAGTGCGATCTGGCGCTGGCCGGCGGCGCGACCGTCAACGCGACCCCGACGGTCTTCGTCGAATTCAGCCGCCACCGGGGGCTGGCCCCCGACGGCCGGTCCAAGGCTTACGCCGGAGCCGCCGACGGCGTCGGCTGGTCGGAGGGCGGCGCCATGCTCGTCGTCGAGCGGCTCTCGGATGCACGGCGGTTGGGTCATCCGGTGCTGGCGTTGGTGCGCGGCTCGGCGGTCAATCAGGACGGTGCATCGAACGGGCTGACCGCGCCGAATGGTCCGTCGCAGCAGCGGGTGGTGCGTGCGGCGCTGGCCAATGCCGGCTTGTCGACGGCCGACGTCGACGTGGTGGAAGGCCACGGAACCGGCACCACGTTGGGCGACCCCATCGAGGCCCAGGCGTTGTTGGCGACGTACGGCCAGGACCGGTCCGAGCCGCTGTGGCTGGGGTCGATCAAGTCGAACATGGGTCACACCCAGGCCGCGGCGGGCGTGGCCGGTGTGATCAAGATGGTGCAGGCCATGCGCCACGAAATATTGCCGGCGACACTGCATGTGGACGTGCCCAGCCCGCATGTCGATTGGTCGGCGGGAGCGGTCTCGTTGCTGACCGAAGCGCAGCCCTGGCCGGCGAGTCGCCACGTGCAACGGGCCGGTGTGTCGTCGTTTGGCATCAGCGGCACCAACGCACACGTGATCATCGAGGCGGTCCCGGTGCCCGAGCCGCTGGCGGACCGGCCGCGGCCCGTTGCGGTGCCGTGGGTGGTTTCGGCGAAATCGTTGCCGGCGTTGAGGTCTCAGGCGGCCAGGCTGGCCGGACATCTGCGCGGCCATGGCGAGCTGGATGTCGCCGACGTGGCCTGGACGCTGGGGGGCCGCGCGACCTTCGAGCATCGGGCCGTCGTGGTCGGAGGCGACCGGGATCGGTTGCTCGCCGGGCTCGACGAGTTGGCCGGTGACGACCCGACCGGTTCGGTCATTCAGGGCAGCGCGGTGCCGGCGGGCAAGAACGTCTTCGTTTTCCCCGGCCAAGGTTCCCAATGGCTGGGCATGGGGATCGAATTGCTGGACACCGCACCGGTATTCGCGCAGCAGATCGACGCGTGCGCGGAGGCGTTCGCGGAATTCGTCGACTGGTCGCTGATCGATGTCCTGCGTGGCGTCCCGGGTCCCCCGGGCATGGATCGCGTGGACGTGGTGCAGCCGGTGCTGTTCGCGGTGATGGTGTCCCTGGCAGAACTGTGGAAATCGATCGGAGTCAACCCGGACGCGGTGATCGGCCATTCGCAGGGGGAGATCGCCGCGGCGTATGTCGCGGGCGCGCTGTCGCTGCGCGACGCCGCTCGGGTGGTCACGCTGCGCAGCAAGTTGTTGCGGTCGCTGGCCCACTCCGGTGGCATGCTCTCGATCGCTTGCAGCACCGAACGGGCACGGGAGCTGTTGGCGCCCTACGGCAATCGCGTCAGCATTGCGGCCGTCAACGGACGCTCGGCGGTGGTGGTATCGGGCGAAGTGGCCGCGCTCGACGAACTCGTCGGGTTCTGCGCCGACCTGGAGCTGCGCACTCGCCGGATCGACGTGGACTATGCGTCGCATTCGGTCGAGGTCGAGGCGATTCGGGATGAGCTGGCCGAGGCGCTGGCCGGCATCGAGCCGAGTTCCTCCCGCATTGCCTTCTTTTCCACGGTGACCGGAAACCGTTTGGACACGGCCGGTTTGGACGCCGCCTACTGGTATCGCAACATCCGGCAGACCGTGCAGTTCGACCAAGCGGTGCGCGCCGCATGCGAGCACGGGTATCGCACGTTCATCGAATCCAGTCCGCATCCAGCGCTCATTGCCGGCATCGAAGACACCGTGAACGACTGCCTGAAAGACTCGGCCGGCGACCCCGAGGCCATCGTGGTTCCCACCCTGGGCCGCGATGACGGCGGCCTCGAGCGGTTCCTCACATCGGCCGCCGCCGCATTCGTGGCCGGTGTGAGCGTGAACTGGCGTGGTGTGTTGTCCGGGGCGGGCTTCGTGGAGCTGCCGACGTACGCCTTTGACCGGCGCAGGTTTTGGCTGTCGGGTGAGGGCATCGGAGCCGACGCCGCGGGCTTGGGGCTCGGGACCAGCGGGCACGCGTTGCTCAGCGCGGTCGTCGAGCTGCCTGCTTCCGACGGGGTGCTGCTGACGGGTCGTCTGTCGCCCAGCCTGCAGGGGTGGCTGGGCGATCATGCGGTCTCCGGTGCGGCCGTTTTCCCGGGCGCTGGGTTTGTCGAGTTGGCGATCCGGGCCGGTGACGAAGTCGGCTGTTCGGTGGTCGACGAGTTGACGCTGCAGGCGCCCCTGATGTTGCCTGCCTCCAGTTCGGTTGCCCTGCAGGTGGTTGTCGGTCCCAGCGACGATTCGGGACGGCGCGCCGTCTCGGTGTTTTCCCGTGCCGACGCCGGTTCGGGATGGATATGTCACGCGGAGGGAGTCTTGAGCTCCCGGTCGATTGAACCCGGCGCCGATCTGTCGGTGTGGCCGCCCGCGGGCGCGGTCGCCGTGGACGTGGCCGACGGCTACGACCGGCTGGCCGCGCATGGGTACGGCTACGGCCCGGCGTTCCGGGGATTGACCGCGACGTGGGTCCGCGGCGACGAGGTTTTCGCCGAGGTGCGACTGCCGGACGCGGCCGGAGGTGCCAGCGGGTTCGGCGTGCACCCGGCCCTGCTCGACGCGGCGATGCACGCCGTCATCATGGCCCAGCAGGCGGCGGGCCAGCCCGTCGATGTGATGTTGCCGTTCTCGTGGCAGGACGTCTCGTTGCACGCCGCGGGTGCGACCGCGGTTCGCGCCCGGATTGCGCCGACCAACCGGGGCCCCCAGACCGGCGGGGGCGCTTCGATCTCGATCGAGCTCGCCGACGGGCTGGGCCTGCCGGTGTTGTCCGTGGGCGCGATGGTTGCCCGCCCGGTCAGTGAGCGGCAACTGCGCGCGGCGATGTCGACCTCTGGCCCCGAGCGACTGTTCGAACTGGCGTGGTCGCCGGCAACCGTGCCGGCCACCGCCGCCAACCCGGCCCCGGCCTACGAGATTCTGGAATCGGTTGCCACCGAACAGGATCCGGTCACCGCAACTTATGAGCGTACCCACCGGGCGTTGACCGCCGTGCAGTCATGGTTGACCGAGCGCGACGCCGGTGTGTTGGTCGTGGCAACTCGCGGCGCCGTGGGATTGGCGGGGGAGGACGTCACCGATCTGCCCGGCGCGGCGGTGTGGGGCCTGGTGCGCTCAGCGCAAACCGAGCATCCCGGCCGGATTGTCCTGGTGGATTCCGATGTGCCACTGGATGATTCGGCCGTCGCGTCGGCGCTCGCGGCCGGGGAGCCACAGATATTGCTGCGCAACGGCCAGGTCCATACGGCGCGGGTGCGGCCGAGCCGCGCAGTCGACGACCTCTTGGTCCCCCCGGGTGACGGACCCTGGCGCCTCGGTATCAGCAGCGCCGGCACGTTCGAAAATCTGCGGCTGGAGCCGGTTCCCAACGCCGACGCGCCGTTGGAGCCGGGTCAGGTTCGGGTGGCCCTGCGCGCTATCGCCGCCAACTTCCGCGACATCATGATCACCCTGGGCATGTTCACCCACGACGCGCTACTCGGCGGTGAAGGCGCGGGCGTGGTGGTCGAAGTCGGCCCGGGTGTCACCGAATTCGCCGTCGGCGACTCAGTTTACGGGTTCTTCCCCGACGGAAGCGGCACGCTGGTCGCCGGCGACGTCCGCCTGCTGCAGCCGATGCCGGCGGACTGGTCATACGCCGAGGCCGCCGCCATCTCGGCCGTCTTCACCACCGCGTATATGGCCTTCGTGCACCTGGCCGATGTCAAGCCGGGCCAGCGGGTGTTGGTGCATGCGGCCGCCGGCGGTGTCGGCATGGCCGCGGTCCAGTTGGGCCGGCATCTGGGTCTCGAGATATTCGCGACGGCCAGCCGGGGTAAGTGGGACACGTTGCGGGCCATGGGCTTCGACGACGACCACATCTCGGATTCCCGCAGTCTGGAATTCGAGGACAAGTTCCGGGCGGTGACCGGTGGCCGCGGCATGGACGTGGTGCTGGATTCGCTGGCCGGCGACTTCGTCGATGCCTCCCTGCGGCTGGTTGCCCCCGGCGGCGTGTTCTTGGAGATGGGCAAGACCGACATTCGCGATCCCGGCGTGATCGCCCAGGAATATCCGGGCGTGCGTTACCGCGCCTTCGACCTCTTCGAGCCCGGCCGTCCGCGGATGCACCAGTGGATGATCGAGCTGGCCGGGCTGTTCGACGCCGATGTACTGCGGCCGTTGCCGGTGACCACCTTCGACATCCGGCGCGCCCGTGCGGCGTTGCGGTACCTGAGCCAGGCCCGCCACATCGGCAAGGTTGTCATGACGGTTCCGGACGCCTGGGCGGCCGGCACCGTGCTGATCACCGGTGGCACCGGAATGGCGGGTTCGACGCTGGCCCGCCACCTGGTGACGCAACACGGTGTGCAGAACGTGGTGTTGCTGAGCCGCAGCGGTCCCGACGCGCCGGGCTCCGCGGAGTTGATCGCCGAATTGGCGGAAGCCGGGGCCCTGGTGCGCGCGGTCGCGTGCGACGCGGCCGACCGGGAGGCGCTGGCGGCGGCGATCGCCGAAATTCCGGCGAGCCATCCACTGACCGGGGTGATCCACGCCGCCGGTGTGCTCGACGACGCAGTCGTCACGTCGTTGACTCCGGAGCGAGTCGATGCGGTGTTGCGCGCCAAGGTGAATGCGGCCTGGAACCTGCACGAGCTCACCCGCGATCTCGACTTGTCGGTGTTCGTCATGTTCTCGTCGATGGCCGGCCTCGTCGGGTCGTCGGGGCAGGGTAACTACGCGGCGGCCAACTCCTTCCTGGACGCTTTGGCCGCGCATCGGCGGGCCCTCGGGTTGCCGGCGATCTCACTGGGATGGGGGCTGTGGGATCAGGCCAGCGCCATGACCGGTGGGCTGGACGCCGCCGACCTCGCCCGCCTCGGTCGCGACGGGATCCTGGCCCTGTCTTCGGACGAGGCGATGGAGTTGTTCGACACCGCACTGATCGTCGACGAGCCGTTCATGGCGCCCGCCCGCATCGACCTGAACGCGCTGCGTGCCCACGCCGCCGCGGTGCCCCCGATGTTCGCCGACCTGGTCAACGCGCCGGCGCGGCGCCAGGTCGACGACTCGCTGGCGGCCGCGAAGTCGAAATCCGCTCTGGCGCATCGTCTGCACGGGTTGCCCGAACCGGAACAGCATGCGGTGCTGCTGGACCTGGTCCGCTCGCACATCGCCACGGTGTTGGGTAACACCACGCCGGAGGCGATCGACCCGGACAAGGCGTTCCAGGACTTGGGCTTCGACTCACTGACCGCGGTCGAAATGCGAAACCGGCTGAAAACGGCCACCGGGCTGGCGCTTTCACCCACCCTAATCTTCGACTACCCGACACCGAACGGGTTGGCGGGCTACATCCGTAGCGAACTCGCCGGGGTGCCACAAGAAATCACGCCCGCCCCGGTCGTTCGCGCCGTCGGCGACGACCCGATCGTGATCGTCGGCATGTCGTGCCGCTATCCGGGCGGGGTGAATTCCCCCGACGATTTGTGGCAGATGCTCATCGAGCGCCGCGACGTGCTCTCGGAGTTCCCCGCCGACCGCGGCTGGGATCTGGCCGGCATTTACAGCCCGGATCCCGATGTTCCGGGCACCTGCTACACCCGCACCGGCGGCTTCGTGGACGGAGTCGCGGACTTCGACCCCGCGTTCTTCGGCATCGCGCCGAGCGAGGCGCTGGCCATGGATCCGCAGCAGCGGATGTTCCTCGAGTTGTCGTGGGAAGCCTTGGAGCGGGCCGGGATGGAGCCCGGTGCGTTGCGGGGTAGCGCGACGGGCATTTTTGCCGGGGTCTATACGCAGGGCTACGGCATGGGCGCCGCCCCGGCCGCGGAGGGCTTCCGCCTGACCGGGCAGTCGTCGAGTGTCGCGTCGGGCCGAGTGTCGTATGTGCTGGGGCTGGAGGGGCCGGCGGTGTCGGTGGACACGGCGTGTTCGTCGTCGTTGGTGGCGTTGCACATGGCGGCGCAGTCGCTGCGCTCCGGCGAGTGCGACCTGGCGCTGGCCGGCGGCGTCACCGTCAACGCCACACCCGACATCTTCGTGGAGTTCAGCCGCATGCGCGGGCTGTCCGCGGATGGCCGGTGCAAGGCCTACGCGGGGGCAGCCGACGGCACCGGGTTCTCCGAAGGCGGCGGCATGCTCGTCCTGGAGCGCTTGTCGGATGCGCAGCGTCTGGGTCACCCCGTGCTGGCGGTGATGCGGGGCTCGGCGATCAATCAGGACGGCGCCTCCAACGGCTTGACCGCGCCCAACGGTCCGTCCCAGCAGCGAGTGGTGCGCGCCGCGCTGGCCAATGCCGGATTGTCCGCGGCCGAGGTCGACGTGGTCGAAGGCCACGGCACGGGAACCACGTTGGGCGATCCCATTGAGGCACAAGCGCTGTTGGCCACCTACGGGCAGGACCGCGCCGAGCCCCTGCTGTTGGGGTCGATCAAGTCGAACATGGGACACACGCAGGCCGCTGCCGGTGTGGCCGGCGTGATCAAGATGGTGCTGGCGATGCGTCACGATCTGCTGCCGGCGACGCTGCACGTCGACGAACCCAGCCCGCACGTCGACTGGTCGATGGGATCGGTGGCGCTGCTGACCGAGCCGCAGCCCTGGAAGGCGAAACGTCCGCGCCGCGCCGGCGTGTCGTCATTCGGCATCAGCGGCACCAACGCGCACGTGATCATCGAGGCCGCGCCCGTCGAGGCCGCGTCCGTCGTGGAACGCGCCACGCTGCCGGTGTTGCCGTGGGTGGTGTCAGCAAAGTCGTTGCCGGCGTTGGGCTCTCAGGCCACGCGGCTCGCCGAGCACGTACGCCAGCGCGGTGACCTCGACGCCGGTGATGTGGCGTGGTCGTTGGCGGGCCGGTCGAACTTCGAGCATCGTGCCGTCGTTGTCGGTGCTGATCGCGAGCGGTTGCTGGCCGGCCTCGACGAGTTGGCCGCCGGTGAACTCGGATCGGTCGTCCAGGGCACGGCCACGCCCGGGGGCAAGACCGTCTTCGTCTTCCCCGGCCAGGGCGCCCAAATGCTCGGCATGGGCATGGGTTTGCACGCCGCCTACCCGGTGTTCGCCGAGGCGTTCAACACCGTCGTGGCCGAATTGGACCGGCATCTGCTGCGGCCGTTGCGCGAAGTCATGTGGGGCCACGACGAAAAGCTCTTGAACACAACCGAATTCGCCCAGCCGGCGTTGTTTGCGGTGGAAGTCGCGTTGTTCCGGTTGCTCGAATCCTGGGGTATCCACCCCGACTTCGTGCTGGGCCACTCGATCGGCGAGTTGTCGGCCGCGCACGTCGCCGGCGTCTTGTCGCTGGAGAATGCGGCGGTGCTGGTTGCCGCTCGCGGCCGCTTCATGCAGGCCCTGCCGGAGGGCGGGGCGATGATCGCGGTGCAGGCCACCGAAGAGGAGGTGGCGCCGCTGCTGGTGCCCTCCGGCGTCGGCATCGCCGCCGTCAATGGGCCCACGTCGGTGGTCATTTCGGGCGCCGAGTACAAGGTGTCCGCCATCGCGGGCCGACTCCGCGCCGACGGCCGCCGCGTCCACCAATTGGCGGTTTCGCACGCGTTCCACTCGCCGTTGATGGACCCGATGATCGACGAGTTCGGCACGGTCGCAGCCGGACTCGCCGTCGGCAAACCGGTGATTCCGATCGTGTCGAACCTGACCGGGCAGCTGGCGGGCGACGACTTCGCTTCGCCGGCCTACTGGAAACGCCACATTCGCGAAGCGGTGCGGTTCGCCGACAGCGTGCGCTTCGTGCACTCGGCCGGCGCAAGCCGCTTCCTCGAGGTGGGTCCCAGCAGCGGGCTGACGGCGTCGATCGAAGAATCGCTTGCCGACGCCCCGGTAATCACCATGTCGGCGCTGCGCAAGGACCGCCCGGAACCGGTGACCCTGACCAACGCCGTCGCGCAGGGATTCGTCGCAGGGATGGACGTGGACTGGCGAAGCGCAATCGGTAAAGCCAATTTCGTGGAGCTGCCCACCTATGCGTTTGAGCGCCGGAGGTTTTGGCTGTCCGGCGACGGCGCCGCGGTCGACGCCGCGGGTTTGGGGCTCGCGCCCGGCGAGCACGCGCTGCTCGGCGCGGTGGTGGAACTGCCGGCGTCCGGCGGGGTCGTGCTGACCGGCCGGTTGTCTTCCAGCTCGCAGGGCTGGTTGGCCGACCACGCCGTCGGCGGCGTCGTGCTGTTCCCCGGCGCTGGATTCGTGGAACTGGCGATCCGCGCGGGCGACGAGGTGGGCTGCGGCGTTGTCGACGAACTGAATCTGGCCGCGCCGCTGGTGTTGCCGGGCTCCGGGTCGGTCGCGGTGCAGGTCGTGGTCGGCGGTGCGGACGAATCGGGCACCCGTGCGGTATCGGTCTTTTCGCGCGCCGACGCGGGTTCGAGCTGGTCGTTGCACGCCGAGGGCGTGCTGCGCGCCGGATCGGTGCAGCCGAGCGCGGACCTGTCGGCGTGGCCACCGATCGGTGCGCACCCGGTGGATGTCGGTGACGGCTATGAGCGGCTGGCCGAGCGCGGGTATGGCTACGGGCCCGCGTTCCGCGGCCTGACCTCGATGTGGCGCCGCGGTGACGAAGTGTTCGCGGAGGTGACCCTGCCCGCGGACACGGGGGTTTCGGCGGCCGGGTTCGGCGTCCACCCGGTGATGCTCGACGCGGCACTGCACGCAGTGATCTTGGCGTCCGACGGCGATGAACTCGCCGAAGGTTCGATGCTGGTGCCGTTCTCGTGGCAGCAGGTGTCGTTGCACGCCGCGGGCGCGACGGCGGTGCGGGCGCGGATCGCGCCGGTGAGTGATTCGGCGGTCTCGATCGAACTCGCGGACGGACTGGGCCTGCCGGTGCTCTCGGTGGCGTCGATGGTGGCCCGGCCGGTGACCGACCAGCAGCTGTTGGCGGCGGTGTCGAATTCGGGGCCGGACCGGCTCTTCGAGGTCATCTGGTCGGCGCAGCGGTCGACGTCGGTGCAACCCGTCTCTGTGTCGTATTGGGGCGCAACAGAATCGGATAGCGCCGAGGCGCAACCGTCGGCGGTGGTGTTCGAGTCGGCGCCGGTGGCCGACGACGTCGTGGCCGACGTATACGCGGCCACGCGGGCGGTGCTGCCGGTGCTGCAGTCCTGGCTGGCCCGCGACGGGGCGGGGACCCTGGTCGTGGCGACCCGCGGGGCAATGACATTGCCGGGGGAGGACGTCACCGATCTTGCCGGCGCGGCGGTGTGGGGCCTGGTGCGCTCGGCGCAGACCGAGCACCCCGGCCGAATCGTGCTCGTCGACACCGATGGTCGGTTGGACGCGGAGTCCGTCGCCGCGGTTTTGTCGGTCGGCGAGCCGCAGGTACTGATGCGCGGCGGGGCGGTGTACACCGCGCGGGTGCTTGGCAGTCGCGCCGTCGGCGGCCTGCTGGTGCCGCCGGCTGACGGGCCGTGGCGACTGGGTATGAGCAGTTACGGCACGTTCGAGAATCTGCGGTTCGAACGCATCCCGGACGCCGACGCCCCGCTGGCGCCCGGGCAGGTTCGGGTCGCCCTCTCGGCCCTGGCCGCCAACTTCCGCGACGTGATGATCGCGCTGGGGCTCTACCCGGACCCGGACGCCGTCATGGGCATCGAGGCATCCGGCGTCGTCATCGAAACAGGTCCGGACAGCGCGCGTTTCGCGGTCGGCGACCGCGTGATGGGCTTGTTCCCCGATGGCACGGGCACGATCGGCAGGACCGACCAGCGCCTGCTCGCCAAGATGCCGGTTGGATGGTCGCACACTGCGGCCGCCA
The DNA here is from genome assembly GCF_001665605.1 of Mycobacterium sp. 852014-50255_SCH5639931. GTDB lineage: Bacteria > Actinomycetota > Actinomycetes > Mycobacteriales > Mycobacteriaceae > Mycobacterium > Mycobacterium paraffinicum. The sequence goes on along the minus strand of NZ_LZSV01000033.1, from coordinate 55,013 downwards.
CCACCACGGTGGTATTCGCCACGGCCTTCTACGCGCTGGTGGACCTGGCCGCCGTCAAGCGGGGCCAGCGGGTGCTGGTGCATGCCGCCGCCGGTGGGGTGGGAATGGCCGCGGTGCAGCTGGCCCGTCACCTGGGCCTGGAAGTGTTCGCCACCGCCAGCCGCGGTAAGTGGGACACATTGCGGGCCATGGGCTTTGACGAGAACCACATCTCGGATTCCCGCAGCCTGGACTTCGAGGACAAGTTCCGGTCGGTCACCGGTGGGCGCGGCATGGACCTGGTGCTGGACTCGCTGTCCGGCGACTTCGTCGACGCGTCCCTGCGACTGGTCGCCCCCGGCGGCGTGTTCCTGGAGATGGGTAAGACCGACATGCGCGAGCCGGAAGCGGTCGCTCAGGAACACCCCGGTGTTCGCTACCGCGCCTTCGATCTGTTCGAGGCCGGCCCGGACCGCATCGCGCAGATACTCGACGAGCTGGCCACATTGTTCGGCGACGACGTGCTGCGGCCGTTGCCGGTGACCAGGTTTGACGTGCGCCGCGCGCCGGCTGCGTTGCGGTATCTGAGCCAGGCCCGCCACGTGGGCAAGGTCGTCATGACCATGCCGGACGCCTGGGCGGCCGGCACGGTATTGATCACCGGTGCCACCGGGATGGCGGGTTCGGCATTGGCCCGTCACGTGGTCACGCGCCACGACGCACGAAACCTGGTGTTGGTGAGCCGGCGCGGTCTCGACGCGCCGGGCGCCGCCGAACTGGTGACGGAACTCAACGCCGCCGGCGCCCAGGTGCAGGTGGTGGCGTGTGACGCCGCCGACCGCGAGGCACTGGCCAAGGTGATCGCCGACATTCCGGTGCAACGGCCGCTGTCGGGTGTGATCCACGCGGCCGGCGTACTCGACGACGCGGTGATCTCATCGCTCACTCCCGAGCGGGTGGAGGCGGTGTTGCGGGCGAAGGTCGATGCCGCATGGAACCTGCACGAGCTGACCCGCGACCTCGATGTGTCAGCGTTCGTGATGTTTTCGTCGATGGCGGGGCTGGCGGGAGCGTCGGGTCAGGCCAACTACGCGGCGGCGAACTCGTTCCTGGACGGGTTGGCCGTGCACCGGCGCACGCACGGACTGCCCGCGATGTCGCTGGCCTGGGGCCTGTGGGATCAGGCCAGCGCCATGACCGGAGCGCTCGGTGCCGCCGATCGTGCCCGGTTCGGCCGCGACGGAATCGTCGCGATGTCCGCCGACGAGGCGCTCGAACTGATGGACACTGCGCTCATCGTCGACGAGCCGTTCCTGTTGCCCGCCCACATCGACCTTGCCGCCTTGCGGGTCAAGTTCGACGGCGGGACGCTACCGCCGATGTTCATCGATCTGATCAACGCGCCGACCCGGCGGCAGGTCGACGATTCGCTGGCCGCGGCGAAGTCGAAATCGGCTCTGCTGCAGCGCCTCGAAGGGCTGCCCGACGACGAGCAACAGGCGGTTCTGCTGGACTTGGTGCGTGCCAACATCGCCACCGTGCTCGGCAACTCCAGCCCCGAGTCCATCGATCCGGACCGCGCATTCCAGGAGTTGGGTTTCGACTCGCTGACCGCGGTGGAAATGCGCAACCGGCTGAAATCAGCTACCGGCTTGGCTCTGTCGCCCACGCTGATCTTCGACTACCCCAACTCCGCCGCGCTGGCCGGTTACATGCATCGGGAACTCATCGGTGCGGCCGAGCAACAGAGTCCCGCCGCCGCGCCCGGGGAAGCCGAAATCCAGCGCGCCGTGGGGTCGATCCCGGTCAAGCGCCTGCGACAGGCCGGGGTGCTGGAGCTGTTGCTCGCGTTGGCGAATGAGGCCGACGGCGGTCGAGCTGACGGACAGTCGCCGCCCGCCCCGGTGACCTCGGAGAAGGACATCGCGGACATGGACCTCGAGGATCTGGTCAACGCGGCGCTGATGGACGACGACGAATAGCCATGAACGTGCGCAGGGCCAATCAGTGAGAATCGCCGTCACCGGCGCCGGCGGCGTGCTCGGCCGGGGCCTGACCTTCCGCTTGCTCAGCCAGGGCCACGACGTCATCGGATTTGCCCGTCATCGACCCGAAAGCTGGCCCAGTGCGGCTGAATTCGTCGCGGCCGACATCCGGGACACCGATGCGGTCACCCGCGCGATCGCCGGCGCGGATGTCGTCGCCCACTGCGCGTGGGCGAACAGCCCGGGCGCCGACGCCCGGATCAGCCACCAGGTCAACGTCGAAGGCACCCGCAACGTTCTGCAGGCGATGGCCGAAACCGGGGCCAGGAGGATCGTTTTCGCATCGTCGCCGCATGTTTACGGCGGGGGAGACGCGCCGAAGACCGAGCACGATGCGAGAACGCCGGTCAGCGCAGACGGCCAATGCAAGGCCCGGGTCGAGGGGATACTCGAGGAGTCGGGACTGGAATGGGTCGCGGTCCGCTCCGCGCTGATTGTCGGCCGAAACGTCGATAATTGGGTGCGTCGGGTGCTGGCGTTGCCGGTATTCCCCGACGGGTCGGCCGACCGTCTCATGCAGGTCGTCCACCTCGACGACGCCCTCAGACTATTCAACCGGGCGATCGTGGACACCGGAATCGGCAGTGGCCCGGTTAATCTCGCGGCCTCGGGCGAGCTGACCTTCCGGCGCCTCGCCGCGGCGCTTGGACGCCCGGTCGTGCGGTTGGGCTTTGAAGTCGCCGAGCTGCAACTGGTGCATAGCGCGGCGTTCATGGATACCGCGCGGTTGCGTGAGCAGTGGGGCTTCCGGCCGGCGTGGAACTCCGGTGAATGCGTCGAAGATTTGGCGCTCGCGGTGCGCGGCCGGGTGACCGTGGGCAAGCGCGTGGTGTCGCTGCCCTGGCGGATGGCCCACATAGGCGATCTCCCTTCCGTCGACGCGCCGACAGAGGACGGGGTGAAACCCAATTGGGCTGGCCCAGCAGGAGATAACGGGGAGTTCGATACCCCGATCGACCCGCGTTTTCCGACCTTCCTGGCCACCAATTTGTCGGAGGCGCTGCCGGGCCCGTTCTCGCCGGCGTCAGCATCGGTGACCGTGCGCGGACTGCGCGCCGGCGGTGTGGCCATCGCCGAGCGGCTGCGGCCAGGCGGGATCGTCCAGCGTGAAATCGCCACACGGACGGTCGCCGTTTTCGCCCACCGGCTCTACGGTGCCATCACCTCGGCGCATTACATGGCCGAAACCGTACCGTTTGCCAAGCCTGCGATGATCGTCAGCAACAGCGGATTCTTCGGCCCCAGCATGGCATCGTTGCCGATCTTCGGCGCGGAGCGCCCACGCTCCGAAACCGGCCGCATCCGAAAGCAACTGCGGACCGTTCGTAACATCGGGGTATTCGGCGTCAACCTCATCGGCCTGTCCGCCGGCTCGTCGAAAGACACCCACGAGTTCGTCGCCGATGTCGATCACCTGGAACGCCTGGCCGACGACGTCACCCGGCTGGACGATCGCCGGCTGCTCAGCCTGATCTCGTTGGCGCGCGACGACGTGGTGCACGGCTGGGTGCTGGCATCCGCGTCGTTCATGCTGTGCGCCGCGTTCAACGTCCTGCTGCGCGGTTTGTGTGGGCGCGACACCGCCGCGCCGGCGGGACCGGAACTGGTCAGTGCGCGATCGGTCGAGGCAATGCAGCGGTTGGTGGTTGCAGCACAGCGCGACCCGAAAGTGACGGCGCTGCTGGCCGAACCGGGCGAGCGGCTGGGCAAGCTGGCCGTCGAGGCGCCGGAGTTTCACGCCGCCGTACTGGCCGAGCTGGCGCTGATCGGGCATCGTGGCCCCGCCGAGCTCGAGATGCTGTCGATCAGCTACGCCGATGACCCCGAGTTGCTCGTCCGGATGGTGACCAGAGCGATGGGCGTCGCGCCGCCGCCCCAGCCCCAGCGGGCCCGGATTCCACTGCACGCCAAGCCGATCGCACAGCTGGCAGCACGCCAGCTCCGCGACCGCGAGGTCCGCCGCGACAAGGTGGTGCGGGCCAACTGGGTGTTACGCGACCTCATGCGCGAGTACGGGCGCAGGTTGGTCGAGGCCGGAACGTTGGATACCGCCGACGATGTGTTCTATCTGCTCGTCGACGAGCTCGATGCGCTGCCGCCGGATGTCGGCGAGCTGGTGGCCCGGCGCCGTGCCGAACAACGCCGGCTGGCCGCCGTGGTTCCGCCGACCGTGTTCAGCGGGAGCTGGCAGCCAACCGCAACGACGTCGGCGGTTCTCACCAGCGGTGAGACGCTGCGCGGTGTCGGCGTGTGCGGGGGGAGGGTGCGCGGCCGGGTGCGTATTGTGCGGCCGGAAACGATCGACGACCTGCAGCCGGGCGAAATTCTTGTCGCGGAGGTCACCGACGTCGGGTACACCGCGGCGTTCTGCTATGCCGCCGCTGTGGTGACCGAACTGGGCGGTCCGATGTCTCACGCCGCCGTGGTGGCCCGCGAATTCGGGTTCCCCTGTGTGGTGGACGTGCAGGGAGCCACCAAGTCGTTGCCGCCCGGCGCCCTCGTCGAGGTCGACGGGACTACCGGGGAAATCGAAGTGCTTGAATTAGCCCACGGCGATTAGTAGTCGGCTACGGCATCGAATTCGATGTCGAGATCAAGCGGCCCGCTCAACCCCAGCATCGGTTTCCAGCGTGACGTGGCGAGGCGGCGCGGGTTCGGTATGCGCCGGGCGAGGATTTTGAGGGCCCCGGCAAGCTCCGCTCGGGCGAGGTTTGCGCCAAGGCAATAGTGGGCGCCGCCCCCGAAGGTCAAAATCGGTGGCGGGTCGTCCCGGGAGATGTCGAATCGGTCCGGTTGAGGATAGATCTCTGGATCGCAGTTGGCCGCAAAGGTATTCACCGATATGAAGGTGCCGGCCGGAAAGGTGTAATCGGCAAAGGTGACATCTTCGAGGGCCATGCGAAGAGTGGCACATACCGCCGGTGAATGGCGCATGCATTCTTCGACGGCCCGCATCGCGAGGTCGGGATGGTCGCGGAGCAAGGCCAGCTGATCGGGATGATCACACAGCACATGCATGGACGCGGCCAGTTGATTGCGGGTGGTGTCGGTACCGGCGCTCAGAATGCTGAATGCCAGCATGCGCATTTCAGCGTTGCTGAGTCGGTCGCCGCCATCCTGGGCGCGAATCAATTCCGAGATCAGGTCGTCGGTCAGCCGGCTGCGCCTGTCGGCAATCATGTCGTCGATGTAGGCGTCGAACTCGTCCCACGCCCGCATGACGACGTCCTGTTCCTCGACCAGGTTGGAGTCGAGTCTCACGATCTTGAAGATGTCCTCGGCCCACAGTGAAAACTGCTCCCAGTCCTCCGGCGGTGCGCCCAGCAGCGCGCAGATGATCGGGATCGGGTAGGGGCGGGCAATGTCGGTGACGAAATCACACCGGCCGACTGGGCCAGCTGGAGCGACCTGGTCGATCAACCCGTTGATCACCGCGTCGATGGTGCCTTCCATGCGCGCCGAGGCTCGCGGGGTGAACGCCTTGGACACGAGGCTGCGCAGGCGTCGATGTTCGTCGCCTTCCATGCCGAGGATGGTGCCGAGCACCCTGTCGTAGAGCGGGCCGGACGTTATCCCGCGAGCCGTCATGTGCAGCCCGGGCGGGAACACGAACCGGGGGTCGCGAAGCATTGCGCGGGCGAGCTCGTAGCCGAGCACCTCGGGTCCTAACGGCCCAATGGCCATCGGCGACTGCTTTCGCACCTCGTGGATACGCGGGGCGACTTCGTGCACAGTTTCGGTGATGTCGTAGTGCAACGTCGGGAGCCCGGCGTCGAAGACGCTGGGCGCTGCGATGTCGACGGTCATGTTGCTGTCCCCGATCACGGAATATTGGTTGCCAGGAACGTCAGCGGCAGGCCCAGGATCGACACGTCGTTTTCGTCGAGGTAGGAACCCTCGCCCTCGAAGTGCTGCCGGAATCGCGTTGTCGCACCGTAGCGCTCGGCCACAGCGTCAGCAGAAGAGGCATCCGGCACTCCGATAACCACGGTGTACACGCCGTCGCCGTGACGTTGCAGGAACTCAGTCACCGCGCCGGCTACCTGCCCGGTCGACCCGGGTATCGGGCTGATCAGCTCGATACCTCGACTCCAGTCGAGGTGGATGTCCAAGCCGAGCTCGGTCAGCTGAAGGGGCTCGAAGACGAATCCCAGATCGCTGAAAATTTGCGCCGCGACGGCGTGCCGTTCCGGCGCCACGGCGAAGACGACGTGGTGCAGCGACGGTTCCTGCTTTGCAGTCATGGAAGGCCCGGCTTTCTCTTCAACTGGTTTTCAAGACTCCGCGCGGGAGGAGCAGGGGCAGGTCGTTGTAGGTGGCGATGCCCGGTGGAGCGCCGACGACGGCGGGTATCGCGGTTATCGCCGGCATGGCGGTGATGGTGAGGCCCAACATGATGTAGTCGTCCAACGTCTCACCCTGAAAGTCTGGCGGCGGAAGGAAGCTCAGCGTCGTCTTGATCGTCGGCTGGCCTTGCACCTCGATGGTGTAGCCCATGTCCAGCGGCCAATCCGGTTCCAGTGTTTGACCCTTGCGCCATCGCCCGCGGATCTCAATGATCTCGCGGCCGGCGAACATTCCTTTCCACCGGACGTCTACGCCGGCGACACATCCTTTTGCAATCGTCCAGTCGCCGGGTAGCTCAAGGTCCTCGGTGGTCTCGGCATACGCGACCTCGCAACGCACTTCGTCGAGCTCCACACCGAGAGCGTCGGCGATCAGCAGCACAGCGTCCCGGAAGACACCGGACCCCTTCTCGGTGATGGCCGGCAGATCTGCCTGGTCGATGGGATAGCCGAAGCCCATCGGTATTTCGGTCTCGGGGGAGTTGTAGATGGTGGTGTCAGCGGATTCCAGCATGGACACCTTGTCCACTCGGTCCGAGAGGCCCGCCGACACGATGGCGAACAGTTGGATGAAACCGGGGTTGATGCCGCTGCCGAAAATGGTCGACCCGCCTTGCCTACAGGCCTCGGCGATGCGATCGCGTCCCGTGCCGAGGAAGTGGCCGGTGACGAACCCCGCCGTACCCACCACATTGATGCCCGCTTCGAGGATGCGGACCAGCTCGTCGACATCGGCGAACATCGGGTTGTAGACCACACAGTCCGGCTTGAGCGCGAGCAGCGCGTCAATGTCGTTGGTGGCCTTCACATCGAGCGGTTCAATCCCGCACAGCTCGCCGACATCGCGGCCGACCTTCTCCGGCGACCAGGCGTAACACCCGACGAGCTCCAGCGTGGGGTTTGCGGCGATCGCGCGCACCGAACTCTTGCCGACGTTGCCCGTCGTCCACTGAACGACCCGATAGCTCACGGGTGCGGCGCCGTGTGCTGTTGGGCGGCCTGGCGAGCGAGCCTGTCGTTGTGGATCTTGACGAGTTCGCGGAACCCGAGCCTGTGGTATTTCGGTATCGGCTGGATGCCCCACACGTCCTGCGCGGTGGCCTTGCCCTCGGCGCCCTCCGGCGGCCCGAAGGGCGGGTACGGATACTTGCACTCCAGGGTGTCGTTGGAGTAGCGAATCTTGAGCAACTCGCTGCAGATTTGGGTGAGGCTAAGCGTGGGGTAGCCGTAATAGACGGCCATGAACGGCAACGTGAACGCGCCTTCGAGCACCAGTGCCACCAGGCACACCAAGACGGCCCGCTTGATCCATTTGTGCATGCGTGCGTAATACGGTGTGGTCCCGGGCTCGAGATCCGCAGTGGGGCCGTGTTCTTCGGTGGGCGACGGTGCGGTCATGGCACTGCTCCTTAAGACCTAGTCGGTGAAGATTTCGCGGTTGACGGTGTGCAGGTAGGGGATGGCGAGGAAAGGGGTGATGTAGAAGATGTCGTAGAGCCACCAGCCGATGACCGGGAATACGACGCCGGCGTAGCGCACGTCGGCGAACATGGTCATGTTGAACACGTAGGCGGACCAGATCACCACGCCCATCCAGCAGGTGACGACCATCCACTGATGGCCCCACCGCTTCATCTGTAGAAACCCGATCGCCGCGGCCACCCGCATGGAGAACACCGTGAGGATCAGCCCTGCCACATAGGCCTTCTCGCCCGGTCCAGCCGCACCGCCGATCCAGAGCTCGTTGTAGTGCCAGAAGTAGCCGGCATCGAACATGTTGCCCCACCCCACCATCAGCACCCGGTTGATCAAGGTGTGGTTGGCGACCAGGTCAAGCGCCCAGCCCAGACTGTTGAGCATTCCGTCGATCAGGACCAGATAACCGATCAGCGTCACGATCATGGGCCGAACCGACAGGCCGGCGCGCAGCGCTTGGCGCTGCAGCCACACCCCACGCATGAAGATGGGAAACCCGATGAGCCCCGGAGCCCACATGCCCATCAGGGCGGCGCCGACGATCATCCACTTGTCGGCTCGGCGCTGTGCCTGGCGGGACTCGTCGTGGTGATCCTCGAAGCTGACGGAGCTCGCTGTCTGCGCGGCAACAGGGTTCACAGATCCCACCACCCGCGGGCGAACGACATGTACAGCTGGATGCCGAACATCACCAGCAGGTAGCCGTAGATGAAGATTTGGAAGACGATGAGCGCCCTCTTGCGCTTCTGTTCCTGTTGGTCCATGCCGGGCTCCTTTCTCAGGGGGTTGCGCTCGGGGTGTCGGTGGCGGCCAGGCTGGCTGCCGCGACTTCACGTAGTCCGTCGGTGACTGCGCCGTCGGTACTCAGTGGCGCGAGTATGCACGCGTCGGCTGCATCCAATTCGGTTGCGCCGGCGGCGATCAAGTGCGCGGCCGTGACCAACACCCTGGTCGACGGCGGCTCGAAGTGAAAGGCCTCGTCGGCCGTGCGGATGGCAACCGCACATTCGACCAACCGCCGCGCCGTCGTGAGGGGAATTCCGGCCTCGGCGACAATCACTTCGGCCTCGCGCTCGGGGGGCAGATACCTCATCGCGAGTGTGACAAACCGCTGGCGGAACGACGGTTTGAGCTCCTTGAGCGAGCTGCGATATGCCGGGTTGTAGGAACACACCAGCATGAACTCCTCCGGTGCCGTCGCGACTTCGCCGGCTCGGTCGAGGTACAGCGCACGCCGGTGATCGGTGAGGGAATGCAGGATGGCCAACGAGTCGTGGCGAGCTTCGACGACTTCGTCGAGATAGCAGATCGCGCCGGCTTTGACGGCCCGGGTCAGCGGGCCATCGGTCCACACCACGTCGCCACCGGTCACCATGAAGCGGCCGACGAGATCGGAGCTGGTGAGGTCGTCGTGGCAACTGATGGTGACGACCGGTCGTTGCAGCAGCAGGCCCATGTGCTCGACGAAACGTGTCTTGCCGCATCCCGTTGGGCCGGTGAGCATCACGGGCATGTGCTGGCGGAAGGCCTGCTCGAACAGCTGAACTTCGTTGCCGTTGGCGAAATAGAGATCGGTGGCGGCGTTCATGCGGTGACCAGTTCACGATGGACATGGGCCAACACCCTCGGGAGCTCCTCTACGCGTCGGATTCGTTGCGACCTCCGGGGCCCGAACACTTCCGGAAGGGGATCGACGCGGGTGGGTCCCACGCCGAGGTAGTACGTCGACACCCCGGCATCGTTGGCCTCCTCGACGGCGTGTGCGGCATCCGCCCAGGCGTACCGGCCTTCATAGCCTTCATCGGAGATCAGGCCGTCGCCGATGACGATCAGCAGCCGACGCTCGGAGGGCTGCGCCAGGAGCCGGCTCGTCAAATGGCGCAGCGGCGCGCCGAGCCTGGTGTATCCGCGGGTGGACAGGCCCAGCCCGCTTGGAGCCACGAACCGGCGGTCTTCGAAGTCCTTGAGGCAATGGACCTCGACCCGATGGCGGGTATTGCCGGTGAATACAAAGACGCCGTGTCGCTCGCGCGCCAGTGTCATGGCGCGCGAAAGCGCGTCGGCACAGGCCAATTCCAGTCGGAAGATTCGCCCGCCGTGCACCCCGAGCGAGGAACTGCCGTCGAGCAACACGGCGGTGGTGACGTCGCGGCTGCGAGGCAGCAACTCGCGGAATATCTTCGGCTCCTTGGCTTCGCCGGTGGTCAGGTCGATGTAGTGGTTGACGTATTGGTCGACGTCGAGGTCGGAGCCGTCTTCGAGGCGATTTGTCATGGCGCGATGGGTGTGTTCTTCGAACCACTTCCGTACGTCGACCGCTACGGGCACCGGACGGCGACTGCGCCGGGCGTCTGCACGCTCGATCACGGCGACGTGATCGCGCATGAATCGCTGTGTCCACATGTTCCATTCGGGGTAGGGAATCCCGGGCCGGTGTTCGGGAGTGACGTCGAAATCGTTGTCCTGGGGCCGGCTCGGCGGCGGCAGGTTGGGATTGCGGACGCCGCCGTCGCCGCCGACGGGGACCGAGTACGGCCGCGGAAGGCGCTTTTGCGTTGTCGTCCATGGCATCCTGCCGAAGCTGCGACGCAACCGGTCGGTCACGCCCTGCGGCATCGTGTAGGCGAGCGGCAGATTGCCCAGCAGTGGATGAACCGTCAATGCCTGCTCTGTGGCCGCCAACGTGATTGCCCGGTTGAGCATGTGTTCCGCGGCCATATCGCCGGGTTCGGGATCGATCTCCGGGAGCAGCCGCTGCAGCTCGGGCAGCAGGCCCGGCCATCGCGATGCTATCCAGCCGAGTGCGACGCCGGCTTCGACAAGCGTGAGCGCACGCAGTTCCCGAGCGGACAACTCGTTCAGACGATATTCGGTGATCCGTTCTTTCGACGGTGAACATTGAAGGGCCACACCGCATGTCAGTGTTCTGCGTGTCCAGCCGGGGTTCGTGAGACCGGTCGCGGGGTAGGGCACATGAACGAACGTGAGCGCGGCATTCAGACCGAAGCAGCGCCGATCACCGGTGACGAGCCGGACGCCCTCGCGACGTTGCTCACTGAGCGCGACCGCCGTCACGGAGCAGCTCCGTTCCAGGGCCATCGCCTGGGAATCTTCGGCCATTAGCCGGACTCCCATGCGTTCCGGCGGCCGGGTCCACCGTTCAGAACGTACCGATGTTGGAAAACAGCCAATACCAGAACCAGATGATCAGGCCGGTGCCGCCCCACGCGGCGACGTAGCGAAGGATTTCCCACACATAGCCCACGATTTGACCTCCTCGGTGACGTAGTCATGCGATGCGTGCTGACATCTCGAAAACTGTCTCGGTACACCGAGACTCCCCGGCGATCGGCTTGTCGACTGGATTCCACGTCGCGCATTTCAGTCGGAGAAGAGTTCGCGGTTGACGGTGTGCAAATAGGGGATCGCCAGGAACGGGGTGATGTAGAAGATGTCGTAGAGCCACCAGCCGACGACCGGCAGTACGACGCCGGCGAAGCGCACGTCGGCGAACATGGTCATGTTGAAGACGTAGGTAATCCAGATCACCACGCCCATCCAGCAGGTGACGACCATCCACTGATGGCCCCAGCGCTTCATCTGCAGGAAGCCGATGGCCGCCGCGATTCGCATGGTGAAGACCGTCAGGATGAGACCGACCTCCATGGCTTTTTCGCCAGGACCGGCCGCGCCGCCGACCCACAGCTCGTTGTAGTGCCAGAAGTAACCGGCGTCGAACATGTTGCCCCACCCGTTCAGCAGCACACGGGCCAGCAGAGTGTGGCTTGCAACCAGGTCGAGTGCCCATCCGACAGTGTTGATCGCGGCGTCGATGATGACCAGGTAGCCGAGCAATGTGACCAGCATTGGACGGACGGAAAGCCCATCCCGTTGGGCCCGGCGCAGCAATCGCACTCCCCAGAGGAACAGCGGCAACCCAAAGACGCCCAGGGCCGCGGTGCCGATCAGGAGACTGCCCGAGATAAGCCATTTGTCGGCCTGACGCTGCGCCAGTTGTGACCGTTCCAAGTGCTCGTCGAACGTCAGACCCGTTGCGGCGCCGCCGGTTTCCGCCGAGGCCCGTGCGATGCCGCCGGCAGTGCGTTGGTGCAGCTTCGGCAGGTTCACAATCCTCCGCGTCATCGAGGCCGATTGGGTTCGCTCGTGAACTATACAGACTGACTGTAGTCAGCGTAAAGTGCCGGCACGGGTCCGCGAGAGTGAGGCGTGAGGCGTCACTGAGCTAAGGGTGGCAGCATGTTCGCCGGCGGAATGTCCTCCAGGGCAACCAGGCCCGCTGGGGCTTCGCACACCCAGTTGATCGCGTTCAGGACGCGCGCTGCGGTCGACATGCATGCGGCGTCTGTGGAGTCCAGCAGCGGATGAGATACATGGGTGTTGATTTCCACCCGAGGGTCTCCCTCGACGGTTACTCGGTGAACTCCGGTGAGACCTTCTGGCGGGTAGACCCAATCGGGTCCTGCAGCGTTTGTGAGCCGAGTGACGTGTTCGATGGTGATCACCGGCTCCCCGTTGAGGACGCCTTCGACAGCGAATCGAACGGCGGCCCGACCTCCCGGATCGACGGTCATCATCGTGCATGCGATCGGCTCTGGGGTGTACCAACTTTCGGTTCGCTGACGCGTTTCGTCGAGCTCTATCCCCATCAGGTCGGCCAGCCTACGTACCTGCCCGCCCCACATGAAATCTACGATCCCCGGCTGAAATAGCAGAGGTGGATCATCGTCGGGCCCCTTGTTGAAGCCCATTCCCTCACCGGTGAACTCGGCATCGTCATAGTTTCCGTAGTCGAATATCTCTTGCACCGTCACCGAGCGCACACGGGTCACCAGGCTCAGAGCTGCGTGAGTGAGAGTATCTGCCGAGAAACCGGGATCGACCCCATTGACGTATAGCGACGAGCTGCCCTTCTCGCACGCCCGGATCAGAGGATCCCGTATCCAGTCCTGCGCGTAGGTTGGTGCCACCAGCCAGACCAACGAGCTCCCAACGACGTTGGTGCCAGCGGACAGGAATTGCGACATCTGATCGATTACTTCCATCGGCCGGGTTTCGGCCTGCGGAGTGAAGACGACGCAGTCCGCCCGTAGGTCGACGAGTGCGTCGATGTCGTCCGTCGCGATAACGCCCGTGACTTGGCTTATTCCGCAAAGGTCGGCGGCGTCGCGCCCGACCTTCTCGGGGCTGGCGGCGTGTACGCCGACCAGTTCGAGGTCTGGCCGTTCAATGATTGTCTTCAGCGAGTGTCGGCCGACGTTGCCTGTCGAGAACTGGATCACCCTGCGCACTGCTTGTCTCCATTCGCTCCAGTCGCGGCCAATTGCCTGCGTCTTGTTCGACCGGTCCGTCCGGTGCTGCTAATCGGCGACGCCGATCAAACCGAGCCTGGAAAACGTGTCCCGAACGCCTTCCTTCCAGTGCTGCGAGCACTTGCCGATGAGTTGCTCACGGCGGGTGTTGTCGGACCAGAAGCTGTCGAAACTGACGGGCGACTCGACAAAACTTGCGGTCACCCCCGTGAGTTCGGCGACGTATTCACCCATCTGCTGGTCCGTGACCGGGTCATCTCCGCCCCAGTTGACGATCGTCGCAGGGACAGTGGCGATTTCAAGCAGCTTGTGCGCTTGGTCGGCGATGTCGACGCCCCCGATGGGTGACCCGATGTTGTGGTAGCCCAACGGAATGAGCCAGGGTTGTCCACCCTTAAAGGTCTGGTATTGCATGACGGGAAGCCCGCCATGACCCGTCCAGCTGTACCCAACGTTCATCCTGGCGATGGTGGTGGGGAGGTCCAACATGCGTGCGGCGGCACGAACGCTGCCCTCGGAGGTGATCTTTGCGATCGGATAGACCTCGGCATAGCTGGCGAGACCGCCGAGCGGGTCGGTCTCCGCGTAAGCGTGGTTGGGATGATCTGCGTGAGGCTTATAGACACACGTGCTAGAGACGTGAAGAAACGCCTTCGCCTTGCGGCAGTGCTGCATCAGTAGCGCAGATCCTTCTGCGTTGTTGGTAATCGCTTGGTCGTAGTCAGGGCTGAGGTTCAGGGCCGAATGGACCACGTGGGTGAAGTCCTCCGGCAGCGACGAGTTGTCGCCCGTGTCCATGTCCCATACGCAAGTCTTGATTCCAAGCGCCTCGAGTTCTGCTCTTCGGTCTGGATTGCTGAACCGCGCCGCGATCCACACCTCATTGCGCTTGGCGAAGTCCTCGGCAATCGGGCCGGCGATCTGACCTGTGCCTCCGGTCACGAGGATCTTGCGGTCTTGCAGCATGCAGCAACCCCTTCGCTCGCCGATGAATGACATAGCTCACTGACTGTACTCAGTAAAGGTGCGCAGTAGTAGTCAAAGGAAGAGCTTTTCAAACAAGCTCGAATGCCACTTCGGAGGGCTTCACGGCCGATACGTCTGGGCATTGCTACTGACAAGAGTCAGGCGGTAATCGTTGACACCATGTTGGCGAGGTGCCTACGCTCAGCCGCTAAGGCTTGGTGAATTGTCTGCGAGCTAGCCTCTCCGGCCGGCATGATGCTGCCGGCAAAGAGCCCGCTCGTTCGTCATAACGTTGCCCGCGCATGCAAAGGAGTAGCAATGACGCTGACCCAAGAATCAACAGTCACGGGAAAATCGCCGGCCGAGAAGAAGTACCGCGTCATCCAATGGGGCGTCGGCAACGTCGGAACGGTGGCGCTGCGCCATTTCGCCCATAACCCGGCCTACGAACTGGTCGGGGTGCTCTGCAATCGTCCGGAGAAGGTCGGCAAGGACGCCGGCGAGCTTTGCGGCAAACCACCGACTGGAGTGCTCGCTACCGATGACAAGACGGTCATCGAGGCTCTCGATGCGGATTGCGTGTTCTACGCGCCGCTGTGGTCTGATCCTGACGAAGTCTGCCGCCTGCTGCGCGGTGGGAAGAACGTGGTCGCGTCGGGCGGCGCGTGGTGGTACCGAACCGAGCACAGTCAGGCGGATATCGACAAGATCCACGCCGCGTGCCTCGAGGGCGGCACATCGTTCCACGCAGGTGGGGTTAATCCCGGTTTCGCGGGTGACCTCCTTGTCCTGACGTTGGCCCGGATCGTCAGCCAAATCGACACCATCCACATCTACGAGGTCGTGAATTTCGGCAGGGACACCCTGAAATACTTGTTCGAGATGGGGATGGGCAGCGATCCGGCCGGCTTCGAGGACGGCCCGAATCTGCTGGGGCAAGCCTGGCCGCTGTTCGCACAGTCGATGGCAATGATCGTCGAGCACATGGGTAAAACGGTCGAAAGGTATACGACGGAGGTGGAGCTCGGCGTCGCCACGCGGGACATCCCGTTCGAAGGCGGGGAAACCAGCGACATGCCGGGCTTCAAGGGGGTGATCAAGGCGGGTACCGTTGCCCGCCAGCATCACAAATGGACAGCGTGGGTGGAGGGTCGGCCGCTCATCGTCTTTCACGAGATCTACACGATGGACACATACGATGCTATTGAGCCGCAGGAGGATTGGCCCCAGCACTATCACTACCGCATCGTGATCGAGGGTGACTCATCCACAGAGCTGATCCTCCAGGGGGCGCAGGACCCTGACGGCGGCTACGCGTTGCCCGGCTACACCTGGACAGCGATGGGCCCCGCGAATGCCATCCCCGCCGTCTGCGACGCCCCGCCAGGCTTCATGTCCCACAACGAACTTGGGCTCATGCCGCTGCGCGGGGTGATACGGCCTTAGTGCCGCGGCACATCAAGGCTTTAAGCTACGCAATGTCCTCGCGACGTAGTCTTCCAGGAGGCTGTGGCCAGTCGGCCAGTGGCTCGTGGTAATCAACAGCGCGTAGAGACCCAGCAGGAAGAACACCGCACTGTTCATGGAATTGACGTCCGGGTCCGTCTCGCCGCGTTCTTGAGCAAGCGCGATCTCCTGGGCGACCAAGACGATCAAGGGGTGATCCCTGCCGTCTTCGGTTTGCGGCCGGGTTTGGGAGAAGTGCAGTGCGAGAAAGTCATTGAAGAGCAGATCGCCTAGCCGACGTTCCAATCCGACCACGAGGCGGACGGCCTCGTTCAAGGCTGAAGTCAGGTCGTGCTTGGATTTCAAGAATTGCGCGAACTGCTTGGCGATGCGGTCCTCTTCGCGCCGCTCCAACTCGAGCAGAACATGTTCTTTGGTCGGGAAGTGAAAGAAGAAGGTTCCATGGGCGACCCCTGCTGCCGCCACAATGGTGCTGACGTCGGCTTCTGCCATCCCGGATCTGGTGAACTCGGCGATGGCGGCGCCCATCAATCGCTCCTTCGTCTGCAGGCGCTTTGCTTCGCGCGCAGAGAGCCTGTCCGTTACGGCCATTTCTTTCCTCACAGTTGACTCGACTCATGCCAGAGTGCCGAGGTTAACCAGACCATTATGCCGTGTTCCGGCCAGAAAGGCTTGCATAACTTGGTCATTCTTGGACCATCCCTGGCATCGCGGAGTTCGATTCCTGATCGTCATTGACTTTAGTCAGCAACATTCATAGATTGAACTGCGCACATACCCCGCACGGTCAAAGGAGCCCGGCATGGCATTGGAGCAGTTCCGGCTCGATGGACAGGTCGCGATCGTCACTGGCGCCGGGAAGGGCGTCGGCGCGGGCATTGCGCGGGTTTTGGCGGAGGCCGGCGCCACCATCGTCGGCACCGCGCGCACCGAGGCGGATATCGTTGGCACGATTCAAGGCATCGAGGCGGCGGGCGGCAAGGGGCTGGCGCTCGTGGCCGACGCGATGAGTCGTCCCGACGGAGAGCGGGTCGTGAACGCCGCGATGGAGCGCTTCGGCCGCATCGACATTCTCGTCAACAATGTCGGCGGGTCCACCTACGCGCGGTTTCTGGACATCACCGACGAAGACTTTCGGCACACCTTCGACTGGTGCGTGACTTCGGCCTTCATCATGAGTCAGCTCGCCGCCCCGCACATGCTCAACGCCGGGCACGGTTCCATCATCAACATCTCGTCGGGCTCGGCGCGGTTCGGCATCCGCGCGCTGACCGCGTATTGCGTTGCGAAGGGCGGCCTCGAAGCGCTCACCCGCGCCATGGCACAGGAACTCGCCCCCAAGATTCGCGTCAACGCCATCGCCCTGGGTTCCTTCGCCACCGACGGTCTGAAGGGCAGCCTGGATCTGATGCCCGGGTCGCTCGAGAAGATGCAAGAGGCCACCCCGCTGCACCGGCTGGGCGACGTCGAGGATCTCGGACGGCTCGCGGTGTATCTGTGCACTCGGGATTGTTATGCAACCAACGCGACCTTCCACGTCGACGGCGGCATCGACTCCAACAATTCGCCGCTGCCGATACCCGACTACTGACCCGCGCCGCGATTGAACGCGCCATGATGGTGCATCACCCGCCGCTGGAAGGACGAAGGTAACCGTGCGCAGAGTCATCCAATTCTCCACCGGAAACGTGGGCCGGCACTCGTTGCGAGCCATCATCGGCAGACCGGATCTCGAACTCGTCGGCGTGCACGCCGCCAGCGCCGAGAAGATCGGTCAGGATGCGGCGCAGTTGTGCGGACTGGACGAACCGACCGGTGTCATCGCCACAAACGACATCGACGCGCTGGTGGCCCTCAACGCCGACTGCGTGGTTTACACGTCGCAGGGCGAAACTCGGCCGATGGAAGCCATCGAACAGATGGCCAAGTTCCTCGCGGCGGGCGTCAACGTCGTCGGCACGTCGATGGTCTGGCTGGTCACGCCTCACCATGCCGACGATTGGTTGCGGGAGCCCCTGGAGCGGGCCTGCGCGGCGGGCAACACTTCTCTCTACGTCAACGGCATCGACCCCGGTTTCTCCGGCGACACGCTGGTGCACTCAGCGGCTAGCCTGACCACTCGCATCTCCTCGATCACCGTGCAGGAGATTTTCGATTACGGAAACTATGACGATGCCGAGTTCACCGGCGCGGCAATGGGATTCGGGTCGACGCCTGACGACGACTCGCCGATGATGTTCCTGCCCGGGGTGATCGTGTCGATGTGGGGAGGTCAGGTCCGCAGCCTGGCGGATAATCTCGACATCAAACTGGACGACGTGCGCCAGCGCGTCGAACCTTGGTACACGCCGGAACGAATCGAATGCACGATGATGACGGTGGAGCCCGGACAAATGGCCGCGGTGCGCTTTGCCACCGAGGGCGTACGTGACGGCGAGCCGGTGATCACCCTCGAGCACGTCACCAGGCTCACGCAGGCTGCGGCGCCCGACTGGGAGTACCCGCCCGAGGGGCATACCGGGGTACACCGCGTCGTCGTGGAGGGCGAACCGCGGGTGGAAATCAACACCCACGTTTCGCACCCTCTTTTCGATTCCACTGATGCCGGCTGCATCTCGACGGCGGGCCGGGCGGTGAATGCCATCGACTGGGTGTGCCGCGCGCCGCAAGGACTCATCGGTGTGGAGGACATCCCGCTGTCCGCGACAATGCGTGGCCTGATGTGGAACGAGCGCTAGCCGGGTGACACCACATCCGGGACGCGTTGCCGGTAAACGCATTCTGATTACCGGTGCCGCCCGCGGTATGGGGCGCAGCCACGCGCTCCGGCTTGCCGAGGAGGGCGCCGACCTGATCCTCGTCGACATCTGCCGATCTTTGCCCGAGATCGAATATCCCTTGGCCACAGAGCAAGACCTCGACGAGACGGTGCGGCTGGTTCGCGAGGTCGGCCGCCGCTGTGTGAGTCGGGTCGTCGACGTCCGCAACGAGGCCGAGTTGCGCGAGGCGGTCGATGACGGCGTCGCGGAACTTGGCGGTTTGGACGGCGCCGTCGCCAACGCCGGCGTGCTGACGGTTGCGCTGTGGGACAAGACGACCCCCGAGGACTGGCGCACGGTGGTCGACGTGAACCTCATCGGCGTGTGGAACACTTGCGCGGCGGCCATACCCCACTTGCTTGACCAAGGCGGTGGCAGCCTGGTCAATATCAGCTCTGCCGGTGCCATCAAAGGCTTTCCTTTGCAGCTGCCTTACACGGCCGCGAAGCATGGTGTCGTGGGTTTGACCTTGGCGTTGGCCAACGAACTGGCCGCCCAGAATGTTCGGGTCAACTCGGTGCATCCGACGGGATCGCCCACCGGCATGATCCCGCCGTCGATCGGGGCCGCTCTGGGCGAATTGCGGCCCGACCTGATTCCCATCTTCGTCAATGCGATGCCCACCCCGGCCATCGAGCCCCTCGAGGTCAGCCACGCGGTGCTGTTCCTGCTATCCGACGAGTCCCGCTATGTGACGGGGTTGCAGTTCAAGGTCGACGCCGGCGTGACGATCAACTGAATCGTCTACAGCGGCCAGCTATTCGGCCCGACCTCGTAACGCAGTGCCGCCGCCGGAGGCAACGGCAGCCGCTCACTCACCGATATCGCGTCGACAACGAGTGCGACATAACGCCGCCAGCCATCGCTGTCCGCATCCATCGTCGACAGCACGCTGAAGAGCATCGCGACCAGGCGGGGTAGGTCGTCGCTGACCAAGTCGGCACGGATGCTGCCGACTCTCTGACCTTCGCGGGTAAGGTCGCCGAGCGCCTCGTTGAGCGAAACCGAGATGTCAGACGACAGTGACCCGGCCCGGCGTGCAGCGGTCAACAGGTTGTGTTCGCGGGCCCCCAGCGAGATCGCCGCTTCGATCAGTTGGGTGAGACCGCGTAGCGGATCCTTGGAGACGCGGGCGGTGTCGATCACCGGCGTGAGGTCCTCCGCGATGCTCTGATCCAGGGCGGCCCGGACCAGGGCGGCCTTCGCCGGGAACCTGCGGTAGAGGGTTCGCTCGCCCACGCCGGCTCGGCGCGCGACCGCCTCCACGGGGGCGTCGGGCCCCAACTCGGCATATACCTCGCGCGCCGCGCGCAGGATGCGCTCGACGTTGCGTGCCGCGTCCGCCCGCAACGGCCGGTCCTCAACCGCGGTCATGGTGACGAGCCTAACTGACAGTTGACTGCCAGCAAACGCAGCTTTACGCTCTACAACTGGCAGATAACTGACACTTAATGGGAAACGCTGGTTATGTCAATATCTTTCGAGACCTCCGACTCCTGCTCCGACGCCGAGCTCCCGGTGCTGCCGGTACCGCGTCCTGGACATTGCCCGCTCGCGCCCCCGCCCGAGTTCGCCGAGTGGCGAGAACAACCCGGGCTACGAAAGGCGATGTTCCAGGGCAACCCGGTCTGGGTGGTCAGCCGCTACCAGGACATCAGGGCCGCGCTGGTTGATCCGCGCCTGTCCGCGAAGACCATTCCGGATTCGATGCTGCCGACGGACGCCGACAACAAGGTCGCGGTGATTTTCGCGCGGACCGATGATCCCGAGCATCACCGATTGCGGCGCATGATGACGAGCAACTTCACCTTCAGGCGTTGCGAATCGATGCGGCCGCACATTCAGGAAATGGTCGACCACTACCTCGGCCAGATGATCGCCAACGGTGCGCCGGGTGATCTGGTGCGTGAATTCGCCTTGCCCGTGCCGTCAATGGTGATCGCATTGTTGTTGGGGGTGCCGCCCGAAGACCTCGAAATCTTCCAGCACAACACCACGAAGGGGCTTGACCAGAAATCCACCGACGAGGAAAAGGGCCACGCGTTCGGGGCGATGTACGCCTACATCGAAGAGTTGGTGGAACGCAAAGCGCGCGAACCCGGCGACGACTTGATCAGCCGCCTGCTGACCGAATACGTGGCGACGGGCCAGCTGGACCACACCACCACGGCCATGAACAGCGTGATCATGATGCAGGCCGGCCACGAAACCACCGCCAACATGATCGCGTTGGGAACGGTTGCGCTGCTGGAACATCCGGACGTATTCGAGCGACTCGGACAAACCGACGACCGTGCGGTCGTCGCGAACATCGTCGAAGAGCTCATGCGCTACCTCAGCATCGTGCACAGCCAGGTCGATCGCGTGGCGACCGAAGACCTGATGATCAGTGGTGAGCTGATTCGCGAGGGCGAGTTCGTCATGATGAGCCTGCTCGCCGGGAACTGGGACGCCGAATTCGTCGACAATCCCGAATCCTTCGACGCCGACCGAAACACCCGCGGACACTTGGGCTTCGGGTATGGCGTGCACCAATGCATCGGAGCGAATCTGGCCCGCGTCGAGATGCAGGTCGCGTTCGCCACGCTGGCACGCCGACTACCCGGGCTGAAACTGGCGGTGCCGCCGGAGAAGCTGAGATTCAAAGAGGCCCACATCTACGGCATGAAAGAGCTTCCGGTCACCTGGTGACAACGACCATGCGATTCGCCGATCAGGCCGCCGTAATCACCGGCGCCGCCGGAGGTCTGGGCAAGCAATACGCACTCCTTCTCGCCTCGCGCGGCGCCCGGGTCGTGGTCAACGACACGGGTGGATCGGTGACCGGGGACGGTTCTAACACCTCGGCGGCCGACACCGTCGTCGACGAGATCCGCCGGCAAGGCGGCGAGGCTGTCGCAGACAACCACAGCGTGACGAGTCCCGAAGGTGCAGAGGCGATTATCGACACCGCCCTGCGTGCCTGGGGGCGCGTGGACATCCTGATCAACAACGCCGGCATCGTGGGTGACACGCCGTTCGAAGACATGACCTCCGATCGGCTCGACCCCCTGGTGGATGTGCACCTGAAGGGTGCCTTTTACGTGACGCGGCCGGCGTGGCGGGCCATGCGGGAGCAGCGCTACGGCCGCGTCCTCAACACCTGCTCGGCCGCCGGAATCCTCGGCGCCGAACGCATGAGCAACTACGGCGCGGCGAAGACCGGGCTGGTCGGTTTTACCCGCGTGCTGGCCGCCGAGGGGGCCGAGCACGGCATCAAGGTCAATGCCATCGCGCCGATCGCCTACACCCGGATGCTGAGGCACTCGCTCGACGGCGCCGGCCCGCAGGATGACCCGGCGGCGCGGGCGGTATTGGACGACCTTGTGGGCCAATACCTTCGAAAACTAGACCCGGCGCAGGTCGCGCCGGTGGCGGCCTTCCTGACGCACCGGGAATGCCCCGTTTCCGGAGAGATCTACACGGTCGGTGCCGGACATGTCGCGCGCTTCTTCATCGCCCGGACAAAGGGTTTCTATGACCCCGGCCTGTCGATCGAGGATGTGCGCGACCATCTCGATGAGATCCGGGACGAAGCCGGCTACACGGTCCCTGGTGGGCCCGCCGACGAGATGGCCGAGCTGTTCGCGACCATCACGAACAGCTGAACGCCGTGCCCACGCCATCCGGTGCGGGCGCCGGCCGTAGGCAGCCGTACGGTTGGCTGCCCGCGGGGCTCAATCGGGCGGCCGACTGGTGGGCGTAATTCACGCAGTACAGTCCGGTTTGATCGGCGCGGCAACGATAGTCGCCGAATGACAGCGAGTCACCGTTCGCCAGTTCCGAACCATTGCCGTTAATGAACGGGCCGGGATCGGCGCGCGAAGCACCCACCTGCAGGTTGACGCCGTCGAAGGTCACCCAACCGCCCTGCCAGCCGCCGTAGGACGTCGGGGGAGCGGGTGGTGGGTTGGTCAGGCTCACCAGGCAGAGCAGGGCGGCACCCGTGTGCTTGGAATCGGTCGTGCAAGACGCTTTGCCGGCGGCGGCCGTGAACGCGATGTCGTTGCCGAGTGGCGTGGTCGCACCGTCGCGAATCGCGTTGTGATAGCGACCGGGGTCTGCGGGATGGCCGGCCTCGATCCATGCGATGACGTCGGAGATCGAGGCTCCCGCCGCCGGTGCGGCAGAGGGGGCCGGGGGTTTGCTGCCAGGTGGAGTGGAGGCGGCGGTCGTCGACGTCTGAGTTTGCTGGGACTGGCCACCGACGGTGTGTGAGCACCCGGCGATCAGTAACGACGCTGCCAGCAGCGCGGCGATCCGCATCTAGTCAGGCTAAACCGCCATGCCCGCAAATAAGGCGCTGCGCGCGCGTTACGCCCGTCATGTCGGCTAACGTCGGGTTATGCATCAGCGCACCGTCCGCGCACGCACGAGCATCGGCACCGTGGAAGGCTTCACCCGCGACGGCGTCCACCGCTGGCGATCCATCCCGTACGCTCGGCCGCCGGTCGGGTCGTTGCGATTGCGGGCGCCCCGGCCGGCGCAACCGTGGTCGGGGGTGCGGCACTGCCACGGCTTCGCCAACTGCGCGCCCCAGCAGCGCCGCTACACCATGCTCGGAGTCGGCCGCTACCAGCCGATGGGGGAGGACTGCCTCACCCTCAACGTCGTCACCCCCGAGGGCCCCGCCGAAGAGCCGCTGCCCGTCATGGTCTTCATTCACGGCGGTGGCTACATCCTCGGCAGCTCGGCCACGCCGCTGTACGACGGCGCCGCATTGGCGCGCCGCGGTTGCGTGTACGTATCGGTGAACTACCGGCTGGGCGCGTTGGGATGCCTGGACCTGTCGTCCCTTTCGACCCCGGACATCACGATCGACAGCAACTTGTTCCTGCGCGACCTCGTGATGGCGTTGCGCTGGGTGAAAGACAACATCTCCGCGTTCGGCGGCGACCCGGATAACGTAACCATCTTCGGGGAGAGCGCAGGCGCGCACATCACCGCCAGCCTGTTGGCGGTGCCGGCGGCCGAAGGGCTGTTCGCAAGGGCCATTTCGGAAAGTCCGGCCGCCGGCATGGTCCGGTCGCAAGAGACCGCCGCGGAATTCGCGACACGCTTCGCCGCGCTGCTGGGCGCGCGCCCGCAGGACGCCGCCGAGGTGCTGATGCAGGCGTCACCGGCGCAACTGGTCGACGCCCAGCACCGGCTGATCGACCAGGGCATGGAGGACAGGCTGGGCGCCTTTCCGATCGGCCCGGTCGCCGGCGACGACGTCGTGCCCATCGATCCGGTCGAGGCGATGCGCGGAGGGCACGCGCACCGGGTGCCACTCATCGTGGGCACCAACGCCGAAGAGGGGCGCCTGTTCACCCGGTTCCTCAAAATGCTGCCGACCAATCAAACGATGATCGAGGAACTGCTGGCCGACACGGAACCGGCTGCGCGCGAACGTATTACGTCCGCGTACCCGGATTATCCCGCGCCGTCGGCATGCATCCAGCTCGGCGGCGACTTCGCCTTCGGTTCGGCGGCCTGGCAGATCGCCGAGGCCCACAGCGCACACGCGCCCACCTACCTCTACCGGTACGACTACGCCCCCCGCACGCTGCGCTGGTCGGGGCTGGGTGCCACCCATGCCACCGAGTTGCTGGCCGTCTTCGACGTCTATCGCACCCGATTCGGCGCGCTGCTGACCGCCGCGGCCGATCGGCGCGCCGCGCTGCGGGTCAGTAACCAGGTGCAGCGGCGGTGGCGGTCCTTCAGCCGCCACGGTGCCCCGGGCGACGACTGGCCCACCTACACCACCGCCGACCGTGCCGTCATGGTCTTCGACCGCAAGAGCCGCGTCGAGTTCGATCCACACCCGCACCGCCGGATTGCCTGGGATGGCTTCTCCCTGGCCCAGTGACCTGGCACGCTGACCCTCATGCATGCCGACACCGCAGAAGTCATCGAACGGCCCGGCGACCTGACCGCCGCATGGCTGGAAGCCGCGATCGGCGCCGGACCCATCGCCGATTTCGCCGTCGAGCGCATCGGCACCGGGCAGATGAGCGAGTGCTACCGCATCCGGCTCAGCTACGCCGAGGCCGCGGCGGCCTCCGGCAGGCCCGAGTCGGTAGTGCTCAAAGTGGCGGCCACCGACCCGGTGAGCCGGCAAACCGGGCTTGCCCTTGGCCTCTACGAGCGGGAGGTGCGCTTCTACGGCGACATCGCGCCACGCCTGGGTGGGCCGATAGCGCCCTGCTACCACGCCGCCGTCGATACTTCGACGGGCGCGTTCGATCTGTTGCTGGGTGATGCCGGGCCGGCCGTGGTCGGGGACGAAATCGCCGGCGCGACAGCCGAACAGGCGCACCTCTGTGTCGTCGAGCTCGGGCGGCTGCACGGGCCGCTGCTCGGCGACACCACGTTGGCCGAAGCCCCGTGGCTGAACCGGGAATCGCCGCTCAACCAGGCGATGATCGCTCCGCTGTACGCCGGGTTCATCGACCGCTACGGCGACCAGATCGCACCGGAGCACCGCATGGTGTGCGAACGCCTGGTCGCGTCCTTCGACGGCTACCTGGCCGCCGAGTCGGCGCCCGACCGGACCTGTGGGCTGATGCACGGTGACTACCGCCTGGACAACCTGTTGTTCGGCACCGCCGCGGCCGACCGCCCGCTGACGGTCGTCGATTGGCAGACGGTTTCCTGGGGTCCGGCGCTGACCGACCTGTCCTACTTCCTCGGCTGCGCGCTGCCGACCCCGGATCGCCGGGAGCAGTACGACGCGTTGTTGCTGGCCTACCACGAGGCGCTGGGGCCCGCGGCGCCGCTGTCGCTCGCCGACGTCGCCGAAGGTGTTCGCAGGCAAAGCTTTTTCGGCGTGATGATGGCGATCGTCTCTTCGATGCTGGTGGAACGCACCGAGCGCGGCGACCGGATGTTCATGACGATGCTGCAACGGCACTGTGATCACGTGCTCGACACCGACGCGCTGGCGACCCTGCCCGCCGCGCAGACGCCCGAACCCTTGCAGCCCACGGAGGAGGACGAAGGTGCGCACGCGCCGACCGCCGAACCACTGTGGAGCGAGAGCTGGTATGCCGACTTCGCCGATGCGGAACAGGGATTGGGCGGCTGGTTCCGCCTCGGCGTGATCGCCAACGAGCAGAAGGCGTGGGTGCACGCGCTGCTCTGCGGGCCCGGCATGCCCACCGTGGCCGTCGACGCGCAAGTACCGCTGCCGGCGGACCCGTGGGACGTGCGCACCGAATCCTTCGAGCTCGGCCACTCCGCGACCACCCCGCTGCAGACCTACCGCGTCGACCTGCACGCGCGCGCTCACGCTTACCCCGATCCGTCGGCGTTGATGCGCGGGGAACCCGGCACCCCGGTCGAAATGACCATGAGCTTGGTGTGGGACACCGACGGCGTTCCGTACAAATACCGGTTGACGACGCGCTACGAGATCCCGTGCCGGGTCTCGGGCACGGTGACCATCGATGACGCCAGCTATCGCGTCGAGTCGGTCCCCGGCCAGCGCGATCACTCGTGGGGCGTGCGTGACTGGTGGAGCATGGACTGGATTTGGAGCGCGCTGCACCTGGACGACGGCACCCACCTGCACGGCGTCAACATCCGGATTCCCGGCGCGCCGGCGTTCAGCATCGGCTACTCCCAGGACGCGCGGGGAACGGTCACCGAGCTGCAAACGGTGGATTCACGAGAGTCGTTCGGCGTCAACGGATTGCCGCTGGAAGCCACCTTGGAGCTCAATCCCGGCGAGATCACCGCGGACGTCGAGGTCCGCGGCCAGGCTCCGGTGCGTCTGATCGCCGCGGACGGGCGGGTGAGCCAGTTCCCGCGGGTCTGGGCGACCGTCCAGACTGCCGACGGACGCAACGGCGTCGGCTGGCTGGAATGGAACCGCAACCTCGCGTCCGAGTGAGCGGACGGGCCCCCGTCGTGGTGATGGGTGTTTCCGGATCGGGCAAGTCGACCGTCGGAGCGGCGCTCGCGCGACGCTTGCGGGTGCCCTTCGTGGACGCCGACTCCCTGCACCCGCCGGCCAACATCGCCAAGATGGCGGCCGGTGAACCGCTCGACGACGACGACCGCTACCCCTGGCTGGACAAGGTCGGGGAGTGGTTGGCCGGCCACTGCGACGGAGGCGTGGTGAGTTGTTCGGCGCTCAAGCGCAGATACCGCGACCAGTTGCGCACGCACTGCCCGCAGGTCGAATTCCTGCACCTCGCCGGTTCACCGGCACTCATCAGCGGCCGGCTGGCCGCCAGGACCGGTCATTTCATGCCGGCCGCGCTGCTGCGGTCCCAATTCGACGCGCTCGAGCCGCTCGGCGCCGACGAGGCCGGCGCGACCATTGATGTCGGCCCCGGCGTCGATGCGATCGTCGACGCCTATCTGCGCGGCGACGCGTGAACCCTCAGGAAAGCTTGCGGCGACCCGTCTTGACCTGTTCACCGAGTCGTTCGCGCGCGGTGTCGGCCAGGTAGCCCCCCCGAGCCCGGGCCGTGTCGGCGAGGTAGATGCCGCGCGCGCGGGCGGTGTCGGCGAGGTCTTCGCCGCGATCCAATGCCGTGCTCGCCAGGTCCTCACCGCGCTTGCGTGCCTCCTTGGCCAACTTCTCGCTGCGCTTGCGGGCCTTCTTCGCCAGCGGCGCCGCCCAGTCGGCGGCTTCGTCGGCGAGTTCTTCACCGCGCTTGCGCGCCTTCTTCGCCAACGGCGCGGCTCGCTCGGCCGCCTCGTCGGCCAGCTCCTCGCCCCGTTTGCGGGCCTTCTGGGCCAGCGGCTTGCTCCGTTCGGCGGCCGTGCTGGCGAATTCGCGACCGCGTTCGAGCGCGGCCTCCGCGTACGGCGCGCCTCGTTCGGCCGCCGTGCTGGCCAGTTCGCGACCGCGTTCGGCGCCGATCTGCAGGCCGTGCACGATCTTTTCGCCCAACTCCGAAAAGTCGGTATCGAAGTGGGCGTCGTCGGAGCCGGGCAGCGCCGAAGACACTCGCTCGGAGAGCCGCTCGGCCGCCCGGCGACCGCGCCACCCGAGTGACGGCTTGCCCGCCGTGTCGGCGGACGCGATCAGCAATCCACCCACCAGGCTGAGGTCGGTGAGAAACTGCTGGCGCTTCTGCGCTTTCGCCTCCGGATCGCTCTCGTTCCAGAACGAGTGCGCCCCGAGGTTGGCCGGTACCACCGTGAACGCGAGGGCGGCCGAGGCGACGCGCGGCAGCTTGCCGGTGGCCAGCAGCAGGCCGCCGCCGATCTGAACGGCCGCAGTGATTTGTGCGACCGTCTCGGGGTCACTCGGAATGTTGCCGCTCACCGAATTCGGCAACGCCTGCAAACCATCCACCGCGGGGGCGGCCGCTGCCGCCGCCGATTTGGGGTTCAGCAGGGAATTGACTCCTTGGCCGATGAAAGCCACTGAAAGCAACGGGCGCGCGATTCTCCGGATCAACATGGCCGGTGGATTACCCGACTGGTTGGCGAACAAACCGTCCCACCCATACGCCCAGCTGAAGCGCCGTGACGGGCGACACCGATAGGGTGAAACGCGTGAGGGCGTTGATCATCGTCGACGTGCAAAACGATTTCTGCGAGGGTGGCTCGCTGCCGGTGACCCGCGGTGCCGCCGTGGCGCCCGCCATCAACGACTACCTCGCCGGCGAGCCGGGCTACCGGCACGTCGTAGCAACCCAGGATTTCCACGTCCAGCCGGACGACCACTTCTCCGACCGGCCGGACTATTCATCATCGTGGCCACCGCACTGCATCGCCGGAAGTGCCGGTGCGGAGCTGCGGCCCGACCTCGACACCAGCCGGATCGAGGCAGTCTTCCGCAAGGGCGCCTTTGCCGCGGCATACAGCGGCTTCGAGGGTGTGGACCAGAATGGGACCCCGCTGTTGGACTGGTTGCGGGAGCGTGGGGTCGACGAGGTCGATGTGGTCGGCATCGCCACCGATCATTGCGTCCGGCGGACCGCCGAGGACGCCGCGCGGGCGGGCCTGTCCACCCGGGTGCTGGTAAACCTGACCGCGGCCGTCTCGCCGGACTCGGCCGCGGAGGCGCTTGAGAAGATGCGGGCCACGGGTGTCGAAGTGGTCGGGGGTCCGTGATGGGGGTCGCGCCGGATCGGGAGCATCTCCTGGCCGCCGTCGAGCGCTCGCCGCAGGCGGCCGCCGCGCACGACCGCGCCGGGTGGGTGGCGTTGTTCACCGACGACGGCCGCGTCGAGGATCCGGTCGGGTCGCGGCCGCACGTCGGGCAAGAGCAGATCGGCCGCTTTTATGACACCTTCATCGGTCCGCGTGACATCAAATTCCACCGCGACCTCGACATCGTCGTCGACACCGTGGTGCTGCGCGACGTCGAGCTCGAGGTTGCGATGGGCACGGCGATCACGATGTACATTCCCGCGTTCCTGCGCTACGACCTGCGAGACACCAACGGCGAGTGGCGCATTGGCGAACTGCGGGCTTATTGGGAACTGCCCGCGATGATGCTCCAGTTCCTGCGAACCGGATCACGCGCGGTCGGACCCGCCCTGCAACTGTCTCGGGGCTTGTTGAGCAATCAGCGGTTGCGCGGCACGACCGGCTTCATGACGGGATTCCGGCGGGTTGGTGCGCGGCACAAGAAGCTCGCCGAGGCATTCCTCGGTGCCGCCGCGCGGCAAGATCTCCTCGCGGCGTCGCGTGCGTTATCACCCGGCGCGACAATCACTCTCGGCGACCACGACGCCCTCGACCTCGCTGAACTCGTCGAGCAGCTGGACGGCGGCGGTTCGACCAAGATGATCGGCGCGGGCCCCACGGTGACGGTGTCGGTCCACTCCGGCCGTGGGCGGGGAATACTGTTCGCCGACATGGCCTGGCGGGGCGACGCCATCAACCGGATCCGGTACTTTCCCGGCTGATCGCGACCCCCGGTCAGCGCAGCACCATCAACGCCAGCGATGCCACCGACATGCACAGGTACGCGCCGGGAAACGCGATGTTGTACAGGACGCGGGCCCGCAGGTGGGTCACGACTGCGCCGACAAAGAACAGCACCAGGCCGGTGGCGGCAGCGATTCCCAAGGCGGGGAGGCCCACCAGGCCCACGATCAGCCCCGCCGCGCCGGCCAGCTTGACCGCCCCCAGCGCCGGCAACCACGAACGCGGCACCCCGACTTCGGCGGAGTTCGCCAGGACGAAACCCGCCGGGATCAGATCGGCCACGGCGATCGCGGCGGTGATGGCGGCGGTAAACAGCGTGATCGCAACGTATGCGGTGTTCATCTGCGGCAAACCCTTGTCAGACAGCCGTTTTTGCGGCGGCGAGCCGGATGGTCGCCGCAGGCGCTACGGCGCACAATCGATAAGGTCATGGTGCTGGCCTCCTTTGCAACAGAGAGCTTGATGGACGCAGTCATCTTCTTGACGGCTCCTGTGCGGAAAAGGTGACCCATGAGCGCCCCGAAAAATTTGACGGATCTTGCCCAGCGTTTCGACGCGGACCGGCGACACCTGAGGTCGGTCGCGTTACAGCTGCTGGGATCGGCGGCCGATGCCGACGACGCGGTTCAGGCGGCGTGGCTGAAGGCCAGCCGTGCGGATTTCGCCGCTGTTGACAACCTCACCGGCTGGTTCACCACGATCACCGCCCGCGAGGCCGTCGACCAGCTCCGGGCACGCAAGCGACGTGCGGAACAGCCGCTCGCCACCCCCGACGAACTGGACCGGATCGCTGCGACCGCGTCGCCGCCAGCGGACGAGGAAGCGCTCTTGACGGAGTCGGTGAGCAGCGCGCTGCTCGTGGTGCTCGACCGGCTCTCACCGGCGCAGCGCGTCGCGTTCGTCCTGCATGACGTGTTCGCCGTGCCGTTCGAGAGAATCGCCGGTCTGCTGGACCGGTCGCCGGAAGCCGCGAAGAAGCTGGCAAGCCGGGCGCGTGCGCGGGTGGCCCACCCGGGCGGCGAGCCCGAGCGCATGGCGAAGCACCTCGAGGTCGTCGAGGCGTTTCTCGCGGCGTCCCGCGGCGGTGATATCGCCGGTCTGCTCGCACTGCTGGCCCCGGACGTGGTCCGCAGGGTCGATCGGGCACTGGTCCCCGACGACGTGCCGACCGAGCTACGCGGCGCCGCACGGGTCGCGGAGGAGACCCGTCGATTCGCTCTCCGGGCACGGGCCGGTGCGGTCGTGCTCATCGATGGGGCTCCGGGGATCGCGATCGCGCCAAACGGGCACGCCGAGGCGCTGCTGCTGATCGCCGTCGGAACCGATGACCGCATCCACGCGATCGACATCACCGGGGACGCCGGCCGCATTCGCCGGGCCGTGCTGGCCCTCCCGAGTTGGCCGATCCAGCAACACCACAGCCGCATCGGGTACCAAGGACAGGAGAAACCGCCGGCCGGGCGGCCGGCAACGGGGCGAGAACGGGAGCACCATGCTCGATAAGCCGTTCGGACGGCGCGGGCTGCTGCGCGGTGCCGGCGCGCTCACCGCGGCATCCCTGGCGCCGTGGGCCGCCGGCTGCGCACCCGAAGAAGACGCCTTGACGTTCTTCTTCGCGGCCAACCCCGACGAACGCGATGCCAGGATCCGCATCGTCGACGAGTTCGCGCGCCGCCACCCCGATATCAAGGTCCGCCCGGTGCTTTCGGCTCCGGGCGTGATGCAGCAGCTGTCGACGTTCTGCGCCGGCGGAAAATGCCCGGATGTGTTGATGGCGTGGGACCTCACCTACGCCGAGTTGGCCGCCCGTGGCGTGCTGCTCGACCTCAACACCATGCTGTCCCGCGACCAGGCCTTCGCCGCCGAGCTGAAATCGGACGGTATCGGGGCGCTCTACGACAGCTTCACGTTCAGCGCAGGCCAATACGCACTCCCCGAGCAATGGTCCGGAAACTACCTGTTCTACAACAAGCGGCTCTTCGCCGAGTCCGGGTTGCCGCCCCCGCCCAAAACGTGGCAAAACCCGTGGAATTTCACCGACTTCTTGAACACCGCCACGGCACTCACCCGGCGGGATCGCTCCGGGCGAGTGACCCAGTGGGGCTTCGTGAACATGTGGTTCTCCTACTATTCGGCCGGGCTGTTCGCCATGAACAATGGGGTGCCGTGGTCCACCCCGCTCAAGAACCCGACCCACTTCAACTTCGACAACGACGCCTTCATCGAGGCGGTGCAGTTCTATGCCGACCTGGCCAACAAGCACAAGGTCGCGCCCAATGCGTCCGAGGTGCAATCGATGTCCACGCCCGACCTGTTCGCGGCGGGCAGGGCGGCGATGGCGATGGGCGGCCACTGGCGCTACCAGACCTTCATCCGGGCCGAGGGCCTGGACTTCGACGTCACCTCGTTGCCGGTGGGGCCGCGCCGGCAGGGCCAGCCCGCCCATTCGGACATCGGTTCCACCGGATTGGCCATCTCCGCGAGCAGTCAACGCAAGGAGCAGGCATGGGAATTCGTGAAATTCGCGACCGGCCCCGTCGGGCAGGCGTTGATCGGTGAATCCAGCCTCTTTGTGCCGGTGTTGCAATCGGCGCTCGACTCGGCCGGCTTCGCCAAGGCCCACCAGAACCTCGACAACCTCGCCGTCCTCACCCAAGGACCCGCGTACTCCGAAGGGCTGCCCGTCACCCCGTCATGGGAGAAGATCGTCGCCTTGATGGACCGCAGCTTCGGGCCCGTGCTGCGTGGATCACGGCCCGCCACGTCGCTGGCGAGTCTGTCGCCGGCCATCGACGAGGTGTTGCGCAACCCATGACGTCGGTCGATGCCACCACGCGCACACCCGCCAAGGGCGCCGGTCCGTGGCGACGGCGGGCCCGCGCCGGCCGCTTTTTCGTGGCGCCGAATCTGGCCGCCGTCGCGGTGTTCATGCTGTTTCCGCTGGGATTCTCGCTCTACATGAGCTTTCAGCGGTGGGACGTCTTTCGGCCGCCAAAGTTCGTGGGCCTGAGGAACTTCCAAGAGCTGTTCACCTCGGACCCGCTCTTTCTCATCGCCATTCGCAACACCGTCGTCTTCACCCTCGGAACGGTCGTGCCGACCATCGTCGTCAGCCTCGTCGTGGCCGGCGTGCTGAACCGAAAGGTGAGGGGCATCGGCATTTTCCGCACCATCGTCTTTCTGCCGCTGGCCATCTCGTCGGTCGTCATGGCGGTCGTCTGGCAGTTCGTCTTCAACACCGACAACGGGTTGCTCAACATCATGCTGGGCTGGGTCGGGGTCGGCCCGGTCCCGTGGCTGGTCGAACCCCGATGGGCGATGGCCTCGCTGTGCATCCTCAGCGTGTGGCGCAGCGTGCCGTTCGCCACCGTCATCCTGCTCGCGGCGATGCAGGGCGTTCCCGAGACCGTGTACGAGGCGGCGCGAATCGACGGGGCCGGCGAGATACGGCAGTTCGTGTCGATCACGGTGCCGCTGATCCGTGGGTCGATATCATTTGTGGGCGTCATCTCGATCATTCACGCGTTCCAGGCTTTTGACATGGTCTATGTCCTCAACGGCGCGAACGGCGGCCCCGAAACCGCCACATATGTCCTGGGCATCATGCTGTTCCAGCACGCGTTCTCCTTCCTGGAATTCGGGTATGCGTCCGCGCTGGCGTGGGTGATGTTCGCGATCCTGCTGGTGCTGACCGTGGTGCAGCTGCGAATCACTCGGCAACGGTCTTGGGAGACTTCTCGTGGCCTCAGCTGAGCGGGTGTTCACGCGCAATGTCGTTCGTAGCCTGGTGGTCTACACCGCGCTGCTCGCCATCGCCTGGTGCTGGTTGTTCCCGATCGCCTGGGCCGTGTCCGGCTCATTGAAGCGGGAAGGCGAGATCACCGAGCCAAGGCTGCTACCGGCGCACCCGCGGTGGTCCAACTACACCGAGGTGTTCTCGTTGATGCCGTTCGCGCGGATGTTCTTCAACACCGTGCTGTACGCCGGGTGCGTGACCGCCGGCCAGGTGTTCTTCTGCTCGCTGGCCGGATACGCGTTCGCCAGACTGCAATTCCGCGGTCGCGACACACTGTTCGTGTTATACCTTGGCACCTTGATGGTGCCGCTGACCGTGACCGTGATCCCGCAGTTCATCTTGATGCGGACGGTCGGGTGGGTCGACACACCCTGGTCGATGATCGTGCCGGGCTTGTTCGGCAGCGCGTTCGGTACCTACCTGATGCGGCAGTTCTTCCGGACGCTTCCGACCGACCTGGAGGAGGCGGCGATACTCGACGGTTGTTCGCCATGGCAGATCTATTGGCGAATCCTGTTGCCCCACGCCCGCCCAGCGGTGATGGTGCTGGCGGTGCTCACCTGGGTCAACGTGTGGAACGACTTCCTATGGCCACTGCTGATGCTCCAGCGCAACAGCCTGGCCACGCTGACGCTCGGCCTGGTGCGCATGCGGGGCGAGTATGTGGCGCGCTGGCCGATCATCATGGCGGCCTCGATGCTCATCATGCTGCCGTTGGTCATCATCTATGCGATCGCGCAGCGGTCCTTCGTCAGGGGGATCGCTGTCTCGGGGCTGAACGGGTAGCCCATGGCCTCAGTGACTTTCGACCAAGCGACGCGGTGTTACGCCGGAGCCGACCGGCCGGCCTTGGACGGCCTCGACCTGGACGTCGGCGACGGCGAGTTCGTCGTCCTGGTCGGTCCCTCCGGATGCGGCAAGACCACCTCGCTGCGGATGGTGGCGGGGCTGGAATCGCTGGACTCAGGGCGCATCCGGATCGGTGACCGCGACGTCACCACCGTCGATCCCAAGGACCGTGACGTCGCGATGGTCTTCCAGAACTATGCGCTCTACCCGCACATGACGGTCGCGCAAAACATGGGCTTCGCCCTGAAGATCGCCAAGACACCGAAGCCCGAAATCCGCGACCGGGTCCTGGACGCCGCGAAACTGCTTGACCTGCAGCCCTATCTGGACCGCAAACCCAAGGACCTCTCCGGTGGGCAACGCCAGCGGGTGGCGATGGGACGTGCGATCGTCCGCCGGCCGCAGGTCTTCCTGATGGACGAGCCGCTGTCGAATCTCGATGCCAAACTGCGCGTGCAAACCCGCAACCAGATCGCGGCGCTGCAACGGCGGCTCGGCACCACCACCGTCTACGTCACCCACGACCAGGTCGAGGCGATGACGATGGGTGACCGCGTCGCCGTCCTGTGCGACGGCGTGCTGCAGCAGTTCGCCGCGCCACGCGAGCTGTACCGCAATCCGGTCAACGTCTTCGTCGCGGGTTTCATCGGGTCGCCGGCCATGAACCTGTTCACCCTGCCGATCGTCGATTCCGCCGTGTCGCTGGGGGATTGGCACATCCCGCTACCCCGGGAGCTCACCGATGCTGCGAGCGAAGTCGTCGTGGGGGTCCGCCCCGAGCACTTCGAACTGGGCGGCCTCGGTGTCGAGATGGAGGTCGACGTGGTCGAGGAGCTCGGGGCGGATGCCTACGTCTACGGCCGAATCACCGGCTCCGGCAAGGTCATTGATCAGCCCGTCGTTGCGCGTGCCGATGGACGCCGGCCTCCGGAAAAGGGCAGCCGGGTGCGCCTGCACCCGGAGCCGGGGCACCTGCACTTCTTCGGTGTCGACGGCCAACGAATCTGTTGAGGGGGTAGGCCTATGGCGTCGACGGTGAGCACGTCCCGCGCCGATCTGGTGTGTGAGGGCGGCGGCGTCCGGGGCATCGGGCTGGTCGGCGCGGTCGACGCGCTGTCCGGGGCCGGTTACCGGTTTCCCCGCGTCGCGGGTAGCAGCGCGGGCGCGATCGTCGCGTCGCTGATCGCGGCGCTGCAGGTCGCGGGCGAACCGCTGAGCCGGCTCGCGGAAGTCATGCGGTCCATCGACTACCGGAAGTTCCTGGATCGCAGTCTGATCGGACACGTGCCGCTGATCGGCGGGGGATTGTCGCTGTTGGTGTCGGACGGTGTCTACCGCGGGGCCTACTTGGAACGGCTGCTCGCCGGTCTGCTCGCCGACTTGGGTGTGCGGACGTTCGGTGACTTGCGCACAGGCGAGGAGCCGGACCAGTTCGCGTGGTCGCTGGTGGTGACGGCCAGTGACCTGTCCCGGCGCCGGCTGGTGCGCATCCCGTGGGACCTCGCTTCCTATGGCATCGACCCCGACCAGTTTTCGGTCGCCCGCGCCGTGCACGCCTCGTCGGCGATCCCCTATGTGTTCGAACCCGTTCGGGTCAGCAACGCCACCTGGGTCGATGGCGGCTTGCTCTCCGATTTTCCGGTGGAGCTGTTCGACCGGCCCGACGCTGAGCCGCGATGGCCGACATTCGGGATCCGGCTGTCCGCGCGTCCCGGCATCCCGCCCACCCATCCGGTGCACGGACCAGTTTCGTTGGGAATCGCGGCGATAGAGACACTGGTAAGCAATCAGGACAACGCCTACATCGACGACCCGTGCACCGTCCGGCGCACCATCTTCGTCCCCGCCGAAGAGGTCAGCCCGATCGACTTCAACATCACCGCCGAGCAACGCGACGGCCTGTATCAACGAGGATTCCAGGCGGGCCAACAGTTCCTGCGGACCTGGAGCTACCCGGACTACCTGGCGGCGTGTGGCGGACCGGCGAAAGGCGCTAAGTAGGAGTCAGATCCCGCGTCGAGGCTTATCCGCGCGCGCAGCGGATCTCATCGAGGCGATGTCCGACCCGCTCAACGTCGGCCGGCAATGGCAATTGGTTGGTGACACGGGTGATTTCCACACCGATATCAACGGGGCTGATCGGCCAGAATTGGCGCCTCATGAGTTTGCTTGCAATGGCGGTGATCTCGTCGTCGCAAAGTCGCCGGCGGGTCAAGGCCGCCAGGGTCGCATATCCGGTTGTCGGCATGCCTGCGGGGTAGCCGGCCCGCACGAAAGCCACGATGCTCGACACCCAAAGGGCCAGGTCCATATTCCCACCTCGCTCACCGCCGCGATGTAAAGAGCGGCAGATCTTACAAGTAGCAACGTACCATCGGCAACGTCATCAGCTGAGTAACGCCACACAGTTAAAACGCATTTTTTACTCGTCGGTGTTGCGCGGGCGGCGGGGCGATCTTCGCCACGATCCTGCGCCGACGGGCGCGCCGTAACGACGTTTGGCCGCAAGGCTTTCTAGGATTGCCGCGTGGTTGATCGCTACGGAACCGATGTCCTTGCCGCAGGCCGGCGCAAGCCCCGCTCGACCGAGCACCCAGCCGAACTGGGCCTCGTGGTCGAGGACGTGCAGACCGGGTACGTCGGTGCGGTGGTGAGGGTCGAGTACGGGCGGGTCGATCTGGAAGACCGGCGCGGGCACGTGCGCGGCTTCCCTTTGGGCCCTGGCTATTTGCTCGAGGGCCGTCCGGTGATCCTCACCCCGCCGCGTCGTGCGGCGCCTGCCGCCGCCACGAGGACGGCGTCCGGCTCGGTCGCCCTGCCGGGAGCCCGCGCCCGGGTGGCCCGCGCCAGCCGGATCTACGTCGAGGGGCGGCACGACGCCGAACTCATCGCGCAGGTGTGGGGCGAGGACCTGCGGATCGAGGGTGTCGTCGTCGAGCATCTCGGCGGCGTGGACGACCTGGTGGAGATCGTGGCGGAGTTCGCGCCCGGTCCGGGGCGCCGGCTCGGTGTGCTCGTCGATCACCTGGTCACAGGTTCGAAGGAGGCGAGGATCGCCGACGCGGTGCGGCGAGGGCCGGGTGGCAGCGACACGCTGGTGGTCGGCCATCCCTACGTCGACATCTGGCAGGCCGTGAAACCCCAGCGGCTCGGCCTGGCGGGCTGGCCGGATGTGCCACGGCACATCGAGTGGAAGCACGGGGCGTGCCGGGCGCTCGGCCTGCCCCACGCCAACCAGGCGGACATCGCCAGGGCCTGGCGGCATATTCGGTCCCGGGTGCGCGACTGGAATGACCTCGAGCCGGCGCTGATCAGCCGGGTCGAAGAACTCATCGACTTCGTGACGCAGCCGGCCTCGTGACGCAACGGGCTTAGGCTAGGCTAAGCCGGGATCCCGACCCGCGGGACAGAAATCGGGCGCATGCAGGGCGTATTCGGCGTACTAATCGGCACCTTTCTCATCGGCCTCCGTGAAGGCCTCGAGGCGGCGCTCATCGTGAGCATCGTCGGCGCCTTCCTGAAACGAAACGGCCAGCCGATACGGCCGATGTTTGCCGGCGTCGCCTCGGCGGTGCTGATCAGCGTCGCGGTCGGGGTGGGCCTGAATCTGTTCGCGACGAGCCTGCCGCAGGCGCAGCAGGAGATGATGGAAACCGTCATCAATGTCATCGCCGTGGTGTTCGTGACGTCGATGATCATCTGGATGAACGGCAACGCCGCGCAGGTCAAGGGCGAGCTCGAGCGCGATGCCCGGCAGGCGATCAACCGCGGCGGTGCGCTCGCCTTGGCCGCGATGGCCTTCCTCGCCGTCCTCAAGGAGGGCTTCGAGACATCGGTGTTCTTGTTGGCGGCCGCCCAGACGTCGCACGGCAACCGATGGTTCGCCGTACTGGGTGGTGCGCTGGGGATCGCGGCGGCGGTCGCGATGGGTGTCGCGCTGTACTTCGGCGGATTGAAACTCAACATCGCCCGCTTTTTCCGGGTCACCGGGGTGTTCTTGGTGTTGATCGCCGCCGGGCTGGTGCTGGGGGCGCTGCGTACCGCACACGAGGCCGGCTGGGTGAACATCGGGCAGCGGCGGGTGTTCGACCTGTCCGCCTGGCTGCCCAGCAACTCGGTGCTCGGCGCGGTGACCGCCGGGATGTTCGGGATACCCGCCGACCCCCGAGTCATCGAGGTGGTGGGCTGGCTGCTCTACGCGGTACCCGTGCTCGCCATCTTCTTGTGGCCCGCTCGCCTTGCCGCCGCCCCGCGGGACAGGGGGCGCCTTTTGGCGGCCGCCTCGATGCTGCTACTCCTCACCGCCGCCGCGCTGGTGGCGCTGGTGCCGGCCGGCGGCTCTTCGGGCGACCCGCGGACCCGCACCGTCAGCGATCGTGCCGGCCACACCGCCACGGTGTCGCTGGTGAATGGGCCGCACGGACGGGAGCTCGCCATCTTCGCGCATGGCACCTCAACCGTCCGCAACATCCTGCTCGTCCCGGCGGACGACAAAATCGTGGACGGCTTGCCGGTACAGGTATGGCAGGCTTCTGAGGCTGCCGGGGCCGACGGCGCGTCGGAAGTAACGCTGGATCAGTTGCTGAGCATGACCGGGGGCCGGCTGCCGGTCGGTTTGGCGGTTGGGCGCACTCCGGGGCCGTTTCAGGGTCAATGGTCGACAACCACCGTGTATACCGTGCTTGCGCACAGCGATTCCGTGCTAAATGCGCAGGCAACGAGCAACCGCACGGCGGTTTTGACCGGCGGTGGGCTGACCGGGGCCAAGACCGTCAGTCTTGGCGGGCTGGCGACGGACTGGTCCACGTCCGGGGCCGAAGACCGCTCGGCCGCCGCGCAGATCGCGGCAAGTCATCGAAACCGTGCGGAAGCGCAGCTGTGGAAGGTATGGCTTCCGCTGGCACTGGGTGGTTTTGCTCTGGCCTGCGTCCTTGGCGCTGTAGCCTCGGCGCGGCGCGGGACGCCGACCGAACAGGAAAGGAAGACGGTTGACACCGAATCGAATCGCCCGAAGTTACCGGTCCTTTGAGTTCTGGCCGGCCGCAACGGCGTTGGTCGTAATCACAACGTCCTTGGCGACGGCCTGTAGTCACTCGAGTGGCAACGCGAGCCGCGCGGAATCTCAGAAACCCGGCGGCACCAACGCGGTCAAGGTCACCATGGCCAGCACCGGCGGCAAGGACGGCTGCGCCCTTGACAACACCAGCGTGCCCGCGGGGCCGGTGACCTTCACGGTGGCCAACACGAATGCGCCCGGTATCAGCGAAGTCGAATTGCTCAGGGACCAGCGGATCGTCGGCGAGAAGGAAAATCTCGCGCCCGGCTTGGATCCGGTCTCGTTCACGGTCACCTTGGACGGCGGCGCGTATCAGCTCTACTGTCCGGGCGCGAGCACCGAATACCAAACCCTCACCGTCACGGGCAAAACACCGGCGGCGCCGACGGGCACCGTGGCCGGCATCCTCAGCCAGGGGACCAAGGACTATGCGGGCTACATCGTCAGCCAGATCAGTCAGCTCAACGATGGCGTGAAGGCACTCGATGCCGCCGTGCAGTCTGGCAACGTCGACGCCGCGAAGAGCGCTTACGCCAAAGCCCGGCTGTTCTGGGAGCGCTCGGAGTCCACCGTGGAGGGCTTCGTGTTGCCGGGCTTCGCGGTCGGCGACAATGCCGGCAGCCTGGACTATCTGATCGATATGCGTGAGTCCACGCCGGTCGACGCCAAGGTCGGGTGGAAGGGCTTCCACGCCATCGAGCGTGACTTGTGGCAGGGTGGCGCGATCACCCCCGCCACCAAGGCATTCAGCAGCGAATTGGTCGGTAACGTCGGCAAATTGAACGGCATCGTCGCCAACCTGCAGTACAAGCCCGAGGACTTGGCCAACGGTGCCAGCGACCTGATCGAAGAGATCCAGAACACCAAGATCACCGGCGAGGAGGAGGCCTTCAGCCACATCGATCTGGTCGACTTCTCGGGCAACGTGGAGGGCGCTCAGCAGGCGTACGCTTCGCTGCGGCCGGGCCTGGAGAAGATCGACGCCAATTTGGTCAACCAGATCGATCAGCAATTCCACACGGTGCTGGCCACTTTGGACGGATACCGTGACCCGTCCGCGCTCGGCGGCTTCCGGACGTACACCCCTGCGCTGAAGGCCAGCGACGCGCCAAAGCTCACCGCGGTCATCCAGCCGCTGCACCAGAGCCTGTCGACGGTCGCCCAAAAAGTCGTCTCGGCGGGCTGACCTCGTGACCGACGACACGACCGAAACCGCCGAAGCCGCAGCGGTTTCGCGCCGGCGGATGCTTGGCGGTGCCGTGCTGGCCGGACTCACCGGCACCGCGGTCGGCGCCGCGGGTGGAGGCTTCGCGGGTTACGCGCTGGCGGCCGAACGCAAAGGCGATGACGACGACAACGTCGACCTGCGGCGTAGTTATCCTTTCTACGGCCAGGTGCATCAGGGCGGAATCGCCACGCCGCCACAGCGTTACGCCATGTTCATGTCCTTTTCGCTGGCCGCCGGCGCTGGCCGCACCGAGCTGCAGACCCTGCTGGCGCGCTGGTCGGCCGCGGCCGCGATCCTGCAGCAGGGAAAGCCCGTCGGCACCGTGCAGCCACAGGTCGAGGTGCAGCCGCCCGTTGATACCGGGGAGGCCTATGGGCTGAGCCCGGCCAGTCTCACCGTCACCATCGGTTTGGGACCGTCGCTGTTCGGCGATCGCTTCGGCCTGGCCGCACGGCGGCCCGCCCTGTTCATCGATCTGCCCCCGCTCAACGGGGACAACCTGGACCCCCGCCTGCGCGGCGGCGATCTGTCCGTCCAAGCGTGCGCCGACGACCCCCAGGTCTGCTATCACGCCGTGCGGAACCTGGCCCGGCTGGGCCGCAACATCGTCTCGCCGTCCTGGGCGGTGCTGGGATTCGGACGAGCATCGGCCGGCCCGGGCCAGCACACGCCCCGAAACCTCCTGGGTTTCAAAGACGGAACCCGCAACATCGCCACGGATGCGGAGTACGACCGGTTCGTCTGGGTCGAGGACAGCGACCAGCCGTGGATGAACGGCGGGACGTATCAAGTCGTGCGCAAGGTTCGGATGCTGCTCGAGACATGGGACGTCGACCGCATCGGCAATCAACAGCGGATCTTCGGCCGCACCAAAGAAGAGGGGGCGCCGCTGAGCGGCAAGGGCGAATTCGACACCCCGGACTTCACCGCCAAAGGCGCCGACGGCAACCCGCTGATCGACCCGATGTCTCACGTCGGCCTGGCCGCCCGGGAGAACAATGACGGCATCATGATCCGGCGCCGGTCCTACAACTACACCGACGGTCTCGACGCCAACGGCCAGCTCAACGCCGGCCTGCTGTTCATCTCGTACCAAAAAGATCCGCAAGATTTTATTCGCCTGCAGAACCGGTTGGGCGCCCACGACCTGCTCAACGAATACATTCGCCACATCGGCTCAGCAATCTTCGCGGTGCCGCCGGCGCCCGCCGAAGGCCACTACATCGGGCAAAGCCTTTTCAGCTAAGCAAATCTCCCCGAGAGTCGTCCGACGTTGGACGGCGCCGCGTTTCGGCTGTGTGATGTTTCGTGTCGCCCACGTAAATCAATGCCGCCCGCCGTCACACATCGGCCGTCGTAGAGCACTAACTCCGTGAAGCCACAAAATCAGCGAAAACGGAGGAATTCACATGACCGACGCGCTCGTCATCGACGCCGAAGGCCTCGACAAGCTGTCGTGTAACGCCAGGACCAACCCGGAGACCGGCAGGAAGACCCTGAAAGCCAAGACGGTGTGCGAGACCGGGTTCCGCAACATGACCTACGTCCGCGACCTGGCGCCGATGCTGGTGGGCGAGCCGCCCGCGCTGCTCGGCGACGACTCGGCGCCCAACCCCTCCGAGACCGCGCTGGCGGCGCTGGGTTCGTGCGTGTCGGTGGGCTTGCTGGCCAACGCGACACACCGCGGGGTGACACTGACCAAGATCGAGGTCGAGATGGAGGGCGACATCGACATCTCCGCGGTTTGGGGGGTGGGTGACACGCCCGAGGGAAAGCGGCTGGGCTTCAGCGCGGTCCGGTGCAAGGTGACGCTGGCCGGAGACGCCGACGACGCGACACTCAAGGAGATCCACGACAACGCGATCGCCTGGTCACCCGTGGTGAACACGTTCCGCAACCCGGTGAGCGTCGACTCGACTCTGTCCACCGAATAGGCATCGAGACGGGAAGCATTCCGTGACAACAATATTGACCAAGACCGATCTTGCCGAGCTGATCAGGCTGGCCCGCGTCCGGCGGGGATTGAGCTGGGCGAAGATCGCCGAATCGATCGCCAAGGACCCGGTGTGGACCGTCGCGGCGCTACTCGGACAGCATCCGCTCTCGGCCGGCGACGCGGCAACGG
The DNA here is from genome assembly GCF_001665605.1 of Mycobacterium sp. 852014-50255_SCH5639931. Classification (GTDB taxonomy): domain Bacteria; phylum Actinomycetota; class Actinomycetes; order Mycobacteriales; family Mycobacteriaceae; genus Mycobacterium; species Mycobacterium paraffinicum. The sequence goes on along the minus strand of NZ_LZSV01000033.1, from coordinate 12,611 downwards.
TCGCATCGCTTCTCGACCTCGACGACGAGGCGGCAACGGTTCTGCAAATGATGCCGTACCGGGGTTCGGATGCGACCATGGTGACAGACCCGACGATCTACCGGTTCCATGAGGCGCTGGCCGTCTACGGCCCGGCGATCAAGGAACTCATCCATGAAGAATTCGGTGACGGCATCATGAGCGCGATCAACTTTCAGATGAGCGTGCGCCGGCGCCCGCACCCCGAAGGCGACAGAGTGGTCGTCACTTTCGACGGCAAGTTCCTCGACTACGCGTGGAAACACTCCGCCCAGGAGGTATCGAGATGACGACGACGATGAATCCGGCTGCCAGTCAGTTGAATATCGAACTGCTGGAAGACATCCGGGCCCATGCCGGGGCACTGGACCGCGGCGAGCATCAATCCCGTCGCAGTTTCGCCGCACTGGGTACCGCCGGCCTGCTCGGGCTCGGCGCGCCCGCCAACGCCGACGGCAGGCTCCCCGACATGGCCGAAGTGATCCGGTTGATCTCCGGAGAATGCATGAGCACCGGGTTCTCATTGTGGGCCCATCGCATGGCCGTGGACTACTTGCTCACGGCGGCAACGCCTTACAGTACGGTGGCGGCCCGGTCGCTCCTTGCCGGGACCACGCTGGGGGTGACCGGCATGGCGTCGGCATTCAAGGAGGCGGCGGGCTGCGGAAGCCTGGAGTTGACCGCCACGCCGGTCGAGGGGGGCTACGAGGTGGCCGGGGCGATCAGGTGGGCCAGCAACCTCTACCCCGACTCGACCATGGTGACCGCGGTGCGTACCGACGCCGGGGAGAGGCTGATCGTGGCCTTGCCGCTGAACATGCCGGGCGTGGTGGTGGGCGATCACTTCGACCTGCTGGCGATGGGTAGCACCGCCTCGTCGTACCTGAACCTGACGGGCGCCTATGTCCCCGCGGAGCAGGTGTTGTCCCGTGACTTCGAGGACTTCCTGCAGGCGGTCCGTCCGACGTTCCTCGTCTTGCAGTCGGCGATGTGCCTGGGCCTGACCCGGACTGCGGTAAATCAGGCCAAAATCGGTCTCGGCGGGGTGAACTCGGTGTTCAGCACCCAGGTCGAGCACGTGGCGGAAAAGCTTGCCGATGCGGAAACCACGCTGGCGGAACTTGCCGCGGCGGTGGGCGGTGTCGAGTCGCCCACCAAGAAGGAGCTGTTGTCGCTGCGACTCGCCGCGGCCGAACTGTCCAGCGCCAGTGCGGATCTCGAGATCCGCACCGCCGGTGGCAAGGGTTATGCGAGCAGGACATCGGCCAGCCGTCGCTACCGGGAAGCGGCGTTCATCCCCGTCCAATCCCCGTCCGAAGGGCAGCTTCGCTGGGAACTGGCCGCATGCGCTTGAGTGCGAGACGATGGTGACCCCGGTGGCGGTGCCGCCGGGGGGCACCGAATCGGAACGGGTGGTCGGCGGCATTCCGCTGGCCAATCTGGTCCGCGACTTTCATCGGCCGATGGTCAATTTCGCCCGCACCATGGTGGATTCGGCGACGGTGGCCGAAGAGGCCGTGCAAGAGGCGTGGGTGCAGGTGCTGCAGTCCGCGGATTCATTCGAGGGGCGCTCCTCGGTCGGCACCTGGTTGTTCGGGATCGTGAAGAACACCGCGTCGCGGCACCGGCGCCGTGAATCCCGCATCCGCGACCACGAGGTGCTGTCCGCGGATGACGTCGACCCCCTGGTGGGCCGTATGCATCCCGCCGGCCATCCCGATGCGGGGCACTGGAGTATCCCGCCGTCGCGGCGCTTTCTGCCGGAGGACCACACCGTCGAGAACGAGCTCATCGGATATGTCCGTACGGCGTTGGACGCGCTGCCCGAGCGGCAACGGCAACTGGTCATCCTGCGGGACGTCGTCGGCACGACGGCTGAAGAGGCGGCCGAACTTCTCGAACTGACCACCGAGGGGCAGCGGGCGCTGCTCTACCGCGCCCGCGGAAATCTTCGCAACGAATTGGAAAAGCGGTATCGCCGATGACCATCCACGACAACGCGGTCCCCGCGATCGACTGCGTCGACTTCGTCCGCCTCGTCGACGAACTTGTCGACTCCGATCCGCGGCAGTGGGGACCGATCGTGGCCAAGCACCTCGACGAGTGCCCCCCGTGCCTGGTCTACCTGCAACAGATGCTCGACCTCAAGATTCTGCTCAACCACGTCTTCGAGGGGGAGAAGCTCAGCGCGGAGCACATCACCGGGGTCATCAACGCGATCAACGCTTTACGGAAAGGCGAACACCGATGACCATCGACGCGCAAGCGCCACAGTTGGAAAGCGCGGCCCCGGCGCCACCCGCATTCGCCGCCTTCTCCGCCGGTGTCGCGACGAACGCCGTCGCCGACGATCCGTTCGAACCGCTCAGCGTGGGGGCCATGGTGGACCGAGTGGCCGCCATGGCCGTGGAAAAGGCGACGCACCCGTGGGCGTTTCTGATGCGCTCGGTGGTCGGCGGTGTGATGGTCGCGTTCGGGGCGCTGCTGGCGTTGATGGTAAGCACCGGAGTCAAGACCCCGGGTGTCGCAAGCCTGTTGATGGGCCTGGCGTTCGGCATGTCGTTCGTCCTCATCCTGGTGTCCGGCATGTCGCTGATCACCGCCGACATGGCCGCGGGATTTCTGGCCGTCCTCAACCGCGTCATGAGCGTCGGCGGCTACGCCTTTCTGGTTACCGTCGGCCTCATCGGCAACGTCCTGGGCGCGCTGGTGTTCGTCACGGTGTGCGGGGCCGCGGGAGGCCCATACCTGGGCGCCTTCGCCGAACGGGCGGCTACCGTCGGCGCGCAGAAGGCCGGCCAGCCGTTCTGGACCGCACTGCTGCTCGCCGTGGTGTGCACCTGGTTCCTGCAGACGTCGATGTGCATGTTCTTCAAGGCTCGCAGCGACGTCGCCCGCATGACGTTCGCGTTCTACGGACCGTTCGCATTCGTGATCGGCGGCACCCAGCACGTGATCGCCAACGTCGGCTTCCTCGGTCTTCCCCTGTTGCTCAACCTGTTTCACCCGGCCGCACCGTGCGGCGGGATCGGTTGGGGATTCGGCCAACACGGCCTGCTCACCAACCTCGGCATCACCACCGTGGGCAATCTGATCGGCGGCACGCTGTTCGTGGCGTTACCTTTCTGGGTCATCGCGCGGCTACAACGGCACCGCGCCTAGCCGGCAAGTGACCGTGCCGTTACAGCGGGCTTAACAGCTCCCGCGAAAGCCCTCCGTCCCGTGGGTTAGGGACTTAAGCCTCACGACCGACGACCCCCTGGGTTTATAGCGTCGCCGGTGATGGAGGGAGAGCGAAATGTCCGGACCTGATCAAGAGCGCGGCGTCGTCGTCGCGGTGGACGGCTCGAAGGCATCGAACGCCGCGGCGATTTGGGCCGCCCACGAGGCAGCGATGCGGAAAATTCCGCTGACCGTCGTCCACGCGGTGACGACCCCGACCGCCACCTGGCCGCCGGTCCCATACCCCGAGTCTCTAGCGGTGCGGCTGGAAGACGAGGGCAAGAAGGCGGTCATGCACGCGATCAAGCTCGCCGAAGAGGCGCTGCCGGCGGACCGAAAGGCCGCCATCCACCGGGAACTCGTGTACTCCAGCCCGGCACTGGCCCTGATCAACATGTCCGGCGAGGCGGAGCTGATCGTTGTGGGCACGGCGGGGCGAGGATTGCTGGCCCGGGGTGTGCTCGGTTCGGTCAGTGCGACCGTGGTGCGGCACGCCCATTGCCCGGTCGCGGTCATCCATGGCGACGACCTGCCGGACATGGACAACGCTCCCGTCGTCGTGGGGGTCGACGGCTCGCCGGCTTCCGAGCTCGCGATCGAAATCGCCTTCGACGAAGCCTCCCGTCGCGGTGTCGGCCTGACGGCCCTACACGCATGGAGTGACATCACGATAAGCGAACTCCCGGAAGCGGATTGGTCGTCGCTGGAAGCGGAGGCGCACCGCAGCCTGGCCGAGAACCTGGCGGGTTGGCAGGAACGCTATCCCGATGTGACGGTGCAGCGACTGGTCGTACGTGACGCGCCGGCCCGGCAGCTCGCCGAAAAGTCGGAAACCGCCCAGCTCCTCGTCGTCGGCAGTCATGGGCGCGGCGGTCTGACCGGTGTGCTGTTGGGATCCGTCAGCAACGCGGTCCTGCATTCGGTTCGGACGCCTGTGATCGTCGCGCGGCCTGCGGCATCCGCCTGAACTGCGGCGGGGCGAATGACGGTTGCCGTCCAGGCACAAAGGGCGGCAAGGTCGCGTTCGGCGTGCGCCACGGTACGGTCGGGGCGCACCAGTGCGGCGGTGGCACGGCCTCGTTTTAGCCATGCCTCCAGCGGGCTGCCGGCTTCGGCGACCAGCACGGTGACTTGGCGCTGCCGCAGCGCCGCCTCGTCGGCCGCACCAGGGCGGGCGGTGCTGATCAACGCGAAACCGCCGCCGAGCACGTCGTCCAAACGTTGACCGTCGCGTAGCGTCGGGTTCGGGCAGAGCATGCCGGCGAGCCGGTGCGGTCGCAGGGATCGGCGTACCAACGCGGAACGGTGCAGCGCAGGGGTTCTCGAGTCGACGACCTTGTCTCGCAGGCCGGGGATGAGCCGCAGCCGTGGCAACACCGCCCGGCGGGCCGCATTGCCCAGGCGGCCGCCGCCGGTCATGGCCCAACCGACGCTCAGCGCCAGGCGAATCATCGATCGGGTATGCGGTTTACGTTCCCGCTCATAAGTCTCCAGAACGCTCGGCGCCAGGGTGCCGTGGTGAACTCCGGCAATCTTCCACGCGAGGTTGGCCGCGTCTCGCAGTCCCGCTCCCATACCCTGGCCGATGAACGGGGGAGTGAGGTGCGCAGCGTCGCCGAGGATGAAGACGTTGCCTCGACGCCAGCGATCGGCGATCTGCGCGCGGAAGGTGTACTCGGCGACCCGCAACAGCGTCAGCTTGCCGATGGGTACGGTACTCGTCCACGGCTCGATCAAGGGCCGCAATCGGTCCAGGCTGCCGAAGTCATTCGCGGTTTCGCCGGCCAGCAATTGGAACTCCCACCGGTAGCGGGCCGGCCCGATGCGCATGTAGGTCCCCGCGCGACCCGGGTCGCACACCTGGTGGACCCCGTCCCACTGGCCCAGATCCGCGTCGCTGGCGATGTCCACAACCAGCCAGCGCTGCTGAAAGTTCAAGTCCCGCATGGCCGAGCCGATCTGGGTGCGCACCATGCTGTTGGCGCCGTCGCAGCCCAGCAGGTAGTCGGCGTCGACCTGGTGAGCGCGGCCGTCGGAGCGATCGGTGAAGGTGACCCGGACACGTGTTGCGCCCGTCACGATGTCGGTGACGTCGGCGTTCCCGCGCAGCCGGGCGTTGGCGTGGCGTTCGAGGTTGGCCCGCAGCAGGGCCTCCAATTCCGGCTGGTCGAACATGTTGGCCTGCGGGTAGCCGTGCACACTGCGCCCGGGATCGCGGTTGAACTCGGCCAGCGTGCGGAAACGGTTGTCTACCAGCCGCAGGCCCAGCGTCGGCCGCGACATCGCGGCGAACTCGTCGGCGATCCCGAGGCGGGCGATGATGCGATAGATCTCATCGTCCAGGTGCACGGCGCGCGGTTGGGCGTACACGCCGGGCCAACGGTCGAGCACCAGGCAGTCGACGCCGTACTGCGCCAACAACGTGGCGGCGGTGACGCCGGTCGGTCCGGCGCCGACGATGACGACGGGGACCCGGCGGGTCGACGGGGTGGTCACGCGAATCGGACTGCGGTGCGCTGCGTTCCGAGATCGATGGCCCCGTCGTCGGTGGCCACCGACGCCTCGACGACGTCGCCGTCATGCAGGTAATTCTGGTTGGCGGCCTGGCGCGAGAAGAACATCTTCCATTTCATGGCGGGCGGCAACAGGTTTCCGATGAGCTGCACGGGCTTCGGCGGGGCGCTCAGCGCGGTGCCGGCCGGGGTGCCGGTGAGCACCAGGTCACCCGGGGCGAGTTCCTGGAACTGGGTGAGCGACTGCAGCGCTTCCAGTGGCCGATACAGCATGTCGCCCTCGACGAGGGCGTTTTGACGTTCCTGGCCATTGACACGCAGGCGCAGGCGCAGATCGCCGAAGCGCTTGAGCTCATTGGCGGTGAGTAGCACCAGCTCCGGGCCGACCGGTGTGAAAGTCGGATACGACTTGGCCTCGTAGAACTGGGTTTGCGGAAGTTGAATGTCCCGCGCGGAGACGTCGTTCGTGACGACCAACCCGGCGACGAAATCGTCCAGGTTGTCTTCGGAGATGGTGGTGCCGATGGCAATCGCACGGCCGATGACGAGGCCGATCTCCACCTCGTAGTCGAGCAGCCTGACGTGCTGCGGTTTGACGATGTCATCGAAAGGCCCGTTGATGGACGCCGATGCCTTGCGGAAGAACGTGAGCGGGATTGACGCCGGATCCATGCCCGCGTCCCTGACGTGCGATTCGTAATTGGTCATTTGGGCGATGACTCGGCACGGCCGGGTCACCGGTGAGATCAAGTTGAGGGTGTCGACGGCAACGGTCTCGGTACCGTTGGCCGCTCTCTCGATGGCGGCCCGGTCGGCCAGCAGCGCTGCGGTGCTGGTGGCCGTGGTGTCGATCTTGACTGCGCCGTTGGCGGTCTTGAGCCACCAGCCGTGGCCGGTTTCAGAGGCGGTGTGCAGCACGGAAAGGGTCATGAGGTGGGAACTTTCAGTAGGCCGACCAGGCGTTTGACATCGAATTCGTTGTCCGCGCGGAGCGCGGTGGCCATCGAAACCAATTCGCGCCGAGCCGATTTCGCGTCGGTTCCGAGGAAATCCTTGGTAGCCGGTGGCCCCCACTGGGCCAGCCCGGATGCGGTGAAGGGCGCCCAGCCCGGGTCCAGCGTGTTGTCGAACAAGTCGCCATCGGTGAAGTGTTCGAACAGATAGCCATCGGGATCGCGCCAGTAGTCGAAGATCTGACTGCCCTGAATGTGCCTGCCGATTCCCCAGGACCGGGAATAGCCCCGCGCACCAAGGTATTCGCCGCCGGCGGCCAGCGCGTCGAGATCGCTGACCTGATATGCCGAATGGACGTAGCGGTTGGCCGGACCGAGGGCCATCGCCAAGGTGTGATGGTCGGCCGGTGTCGAGCCACGGTCGCACCGGATGAAACTCATGGTTGGGCCTCGGTCGCGCTGGCCGGGGAAGTACAGGAAATCGCTGACGATCATGCCCAGGTTGTCCAGATACCAGTTCAGCGCCTCGACGTACTTGGTCGACTGCACCACGAGGTGGCCCAGGCGCTGCACCCGCGCGGGCTCTCGGGGCGGACGCTGGCCGGTGTTGACGCGCCGCATGTCGTTTCCGAAATTGAAGGCGGGGGTTTGTTGGCCCGGCAGTTCCGGGAGTTCATGCAATCCGGCGACGACGCGGACCGGCATGCCACTGGGGTCGATCAACTCGACCGACACCCCGCCGATGGTTTCCGGCAGCGGCCGCACGGATGCGCCCGCGGAGTCCGCCAACCGGAGCACGTCGGCCTCGTCGGTCGCCCGGAACGCCGCGCCGGCGAAGCGGCTTCGCCGGCCGCGACGCAAGATGAGGCATGGCGCTCCCGCCCATGTTCCGCGTAACTGCAGTTCGTCCGGGCCGTGTTGTGCCGTGTGGAAGCCGAACGTCCGCGCGAACGCCTCGGCCCGGGTCAGGTCCGGGCGCTCGAACTCCAACCACGCGATGTCGGCGACTTTGATCACCGGGTTACGCGACCGCCCCGGATGCTCGCCGGGCCGTGCGGTCTGCTCGCTGTGCGCCTGCCGGCTGGCGCTATCGGTCAAATCCATGACAACTCCCAACTAACTGACGAAATCGTCACATACGAGAGAAGGTTCAGTCAAGGATCTGACGGAATCCTCATAACTGATGCATACTGCTATGAATGAGCGCGACGGCAGAACCGACCAGGCTGGAGCGGCGCAAGCGGCGTACCCGGGCTGCGCTGGTCAAAGCCGCGCAGCGGCTGATCGCCGAGGGCAAGGTAAACGTCCCGGTCCTGGAAATCACCCAGGCCGCCGACGTCGGGATGGGGTCCTTCTACAACCACTTCGACAGCAAGGAGCAGTTGTTCGAGGCCGCGGTCGCCGACGTCCTCGACGCCTACGGCTCGATGCTCGATCAGCTCACCGAAGCCATCGAGGACCCGGCCCAAACTTTCGCCACCAGTTTTCGGCTGACTGGCCGGCTGTTTCGTCGGCACCCGCAGGAGAGCCGGATCTTGTTGGCCAACGGGCTGGAACTGCTGTCGTCGGAACGGGGTCTGGCCCCGCGCGCACTCCGCGACATCAAAGCCGGCGTGGCGGCCGGGCGGTTCGACGTCGAGGACCCCGAGTTAGCCCTCGCCATGGCCGGGGGAGCGCTGCTGGGCCTCGGAAATTTGTTGCGTGACCATCCCGATCGCGACGATGCGCGCGCGGCCGACGTCGTCACCGAAAACGTTCTGCGGTTGTTCGGGCTCAGCGCCGACGAGGCGCACGCCATCTGCCAACTCCCCTTACCGGACGGGGGACTCTTCGAAGGCTAGCGGGCGACGGCGTCCACGGCGAATGCGACGTTTCGACCCACTCCGCCGTCATCGCCTGCCTCGCCCGGGGTGGTCCACCGCACGTGTGCGGTGCCGGTTATGTGCAGGGTGGCGCCGGTTTCGAAATCGAGGAACAGCAAAGCGGCCTCGTCGTCGACGGCCAGGTTGCCATAACTGTTGAACATGTTGTTCCCCGGAAAATCCGGCCACCACAGTCGGTCTGCGGAGTCGACTCGGACGAATCCCGGTGGTCCTCCGCGATGTGACGCATCTCGACCACGGGTGGGATGGCTGGTGCCGAGAAAGAACGTGTCGGCCCGTGCAATCAACGCTTGATCGGACGCATCCAGAACGGTCGCGCGTCTCGCAGCTATTTGAGGAGGGGCAGCAAGGGTGGCCCCATCGATGGCGTGGCGATGAATGTACTTGGGGCAGTTGCCGTATGACTGATCGACGCGGACGGTCATACCACCCGGGTGGTCAGCACTGACAAGCTCGCCGTTGACCCGTAGCCTGCGGCGGGTGGCGAAGTCGATGGCGATCAGTCCTACCTGTTGGCCGGTCGGGATCTCGTGCAGGGGATCGCCGCCGCGGGGGAACGCCGACACCCGCAAGATGTCATGGTGGCCGCGGAGGAAACCCGGCGGTGCGGCCAACGGCGAGATCCAGAGGACCCCCGCGTGGTCGCGCGCGGTCAGCACGGCGAACCGCTGTGACGCGAGAAACTTTGCGGCGCCCGGAGACAGGCCCGATGAGTCGAGCATGCCCTCGAGCCGCCTGGCCTCGGCTTCGACGCCCGCCCGGCGCTGCGTTGCGGTCTCGCCCTCGTGGAAGCCGGTCGCGGTCACATGAGCCGTAACGCCGCCGCGACCGCAAACCTTCCGTGCATCGCGGGAAACCAGCGGCTGTTCATGGCGGGCGGTGTCCCTAGGCGACCGACACGATGCGGGCAACCAGCTTGCCGCCCCGGATGACGTCGATCGTCTGGCCCGCCGCAACCTCGTCGAAGTAGCGCCCCGCACGCTTTCGCAATTCGTCGAGCTCGATCCCGCCGCCGGTGTCGACCGGGCTCGGGGTCCTCTCCGCTTCACCGGCGGACACGATCTGCGCCAACAATCTGCCGCCGCGAACAACGCTGATCGTCTCCCCGGCCGCGACCCGGTCGAAGCAGCGCCCGGCGCGCGTTCGCAGTTCGTCCAGCCCGACCCACCCGCCGGCGTCCCGCGCCGCGAGTTTCGCAGACCGCGCCGGGATGGGAGCCACCCTCCAGTCACCGACGGGCACCATCCGCGCCACGAGCTTGCCGCGACGGACGACATCGATGGTCTCCCCGGCGGCAACCCGTTCGAGATACGTACAGGCGTCACTCCGAAGTTGGCCTAGGCCAATGGCTTCCCGCATTTCAATCCAATCCCTTCATCGGCTGGCCGGCGGCGCCAGCATGTCCTTCCAGCCGTCGTCTCCCGTTTTGCTCGAGTTGTCGACCGCGTACTTCACACCGTCGGGCCCCACCAGTTCGCCGCTCTGGGGGAGGTAAACGGCCGGGGGAGGACCGCCGGGGGTGTAGACGCAGGGATTCGGCTGCTGCCCATTGCATTCCACGGTTCCCGATCCCGGCCGCTGCAGTGGATCGCTGATCGGGGGTGGCGTCCCCGCCACCCGGTCGGAGGGCGCCGGGTTGAGGCCGTTGTTGACCGACGGCGCGGGTATCACCAGCCCCGGCTTCACCGGCTGGTCGCAGCGCGCCGCCGGCGCCGGGCAGGTGACGAGCTGGTTGGGGTCGCCGTACCACGGGTTGGTTCCCAACGGAACGTACGGTTTGGGGTCGCGGCACTCACGCGGCGTCGCAGCCCGCTTACCCGGGACATCGACACACGGAAGGTTGCGTGCGCCGCGCACCGCGTTGGCAGGGGTGTCCTGCGGGATCTTGCAATACGTTCCGGACGGCATCGGCGCCAGGCTGGTATCCGCGGGAGACCGCCACTGGGATGCCGGGAGAAACCCGGTCAGACACGGCGGGGGCTGGTTGATCGTCAGCGAGGTCCCGAGCGATGCGTAGCCCGGGAAGGCAGTCGTGACCGTCTGACCTTCCGAGGCGCCCTGCGGATAGGCCACCAGCAGTTGCTCGACGCCCTTGTGGTAGCGCTTGAGCATGTCGAGCACGATTTCGAGATTCGCCAGTGTCTGCGGGAGCGACTCTCGGACATCGCTGAACACCTCGTTGACCTGATCGGCGGTCGGCGCCGCCTGGGTCAGGATGCTTTGTAGGTGCTGGTCGTTTTCCGCGCTCTGCGCGGCCAGGATGTTCAGGTTGTGCGACCAGCGCTCGATCGAGTCACCGGAGTTGACCTGGCTGTCGATGATGGGCCCGGAGTTTTGGACGATGTCGTTGATGTCGGAGATGTTGGTCTTGAAGTCACCGGCGATCGCCTGCGTCGCATCGACCAGTCGCTGCAGCGCGGGGCCCAATCCGCCTACCGCTTGGGCTGTTTCGTCGAGCAGCGTGGCGATCTTGTCCTTGGGCAGCGCGGCCAGCCCCCGGTTGGCGGCATCGATCGCCGGCCCGATGTCGGTGGGGATGGTGCCCTTGGTGATGGTCTGACCGGGCGAAAAGTATTGGCGCGGGTTACCCACCGACACCAGGTCGAGATACTGCTCACCGACTGCCGACACCGAATGCACGTTCGCCGACGCGTCAATCGGGATCCTGTAACGATCGCCGATGCTCATCGTCACCCGCGCGCCCGTAGCGGTCGGGTCGACAGCGGTGACCGTGCCGATGGTTTCACCGCGATACGTCACGTTGGAGGTCTTGTACAGACCGCCCGACGCGGGCAGGTCCGCCTGCAGCGTGTACTGGCCGATCCCGGCCGCGGCGGGAATCTGCAAGTAGTACCAGCCCAGCGCAACCGCGGTGATCGCAGTCAGGACGCCGAACATGACCAGCTGGCGCTTGATGAAGCGGGTCAGCATTGCCTGTCCGCCCTTTCGACCAGAGGGCCGCCGGGGGCGTCGTTGGGGTTCGGCGTGTACCGGACGTCCGGGATCATCGTCTCGGGGTCGCGGCCCCACGATTGCTCGAGCGCACGCAGTGCTCCGGAGAACCCGGTCCCGGTGAGGACTGCGTTGTCGACAGCGCTCATCGTCAGGTCGAGCGTCAGCGACAAGTTGAAGTAGTCGCCGCGGAACGCCTTGGGCACGGCGTCGATGTCGAACGGCCGGACCAGGATCAGCTTGAGTGCGCGAATCAAGTAGGGGGAGGCACGGCCGAGTTCCCGCAACGGGCACTGCAGCGACAACAGATCCTGGTGGAGGTCGCCCCGCGCGGCCGACAGGTATTGGTCGGCAACTCCGCTGAGCCGCCCCGTAGCGTCGACCGCGTCGATCAGAAGTTGCTGTTTATCGGCGAAATGTTTGAGCAGTGGCGGGAATTCGGTGAGGACCCGATCCAGGACGTCGGAGCGGGGACCGACGTACGCCAGCAACCGGTTGGTGGAATCGATGGCCCGGGTGATGTCAGCGCGTTGCTCGTCGAGCCGGGCGGTGAAGGTGTCCAGCTTGCCGAGGAAGGCACGGATCTGCTCGGCCCGACCGTTCACGATGTTGTAGACCTCGTTCTGCAGCACTTCGAGGTTCGGGATGCCTCCGCCGCGCAGCACGATGGCGAGACTCGCGAGCGTCTGCTCGGTCGTGGGGTAAGTGGACGCATTCTTGAGCGGGATGGTGTCGCCGTCCCTCAGTAGCTCCGGAGACGGGTTGGGGGGCGCCGCCAGCTCCACATGCTGCGAACCCAGCAGGCTGGTCTGTCCGATCTTGGCGGTCGCGTTCCTGGGCAACTTGACGTTCTTGCCCAGACGTAGCGTCAGCGTCGCGACCCAGTTCTTCAGTCCGATCGCGCGCACCGTGCCGACAAAGACATCGGCCACCCGCACCCGGCTGTTGTCGTTGAGGGCCAGCGTGTCGGGCATCTGCACGTAGACGGTGTAGGAGCCGGGTCCGGAGCCCGGGCCGCCCGGCATCGGCACGTTCGCGATTCCATGCCACTTCTGTCTCTTATACACATC
>NZ_LZSV01000032.1 GCF_001665605.1 Mycobacterium sp. 852014-50255_SCH5639931 | reverse complement strand
GCACCGTAGTTGCCGCGCGCATACGGCGCCTGGTGGCGGCCGTAATTGCCACCGGCATAGCCGCCCTGCTGCGGCGTCATGTGACCGCCGTAATTACCACCGGCATAGCCGCCCTGCTGCGGCGTCATGTGACCGCCGTAATTACCACCGGCATAGCCGCCGTGCTGCGGACCGGACGCTGCCGGGACCGAGCTGATCGAAGTGCCGGGCACGGCCCGGCCGGGGGCGTTCGGGGTCACGCGGCGAGGCGCAGCGGGCGAAACGTGAGCGGGCATGGCCGGTGCCGGGCGAGCGGGCGCGACAGGAGCCATATGCGCGGGCGCCACGTGGCCGCCCGCCATCTGCGTGGCATTGGCGGATTCGGCGGCAGCATACGAATCGGCGCTGAGTCCCAGGGCGCTGACGAACTGCTCGTGGATCATGCTGGCCTCGGCGCTGATCGCCTGATACTGCTGGCCGTAACCGGCGAAGGTGGCCGCAGTCAGCGCCGAAACCTTGTCGGCCGCCGCCGGGACCACTCCCGTAATCGAAAACGCGGCCGACGAGTTGGCCGCCGTTACGGCAGAGCCGATGGCCTGCAGCTGACCGGCTGCGGCTAGCAGCAGGTCCGGCTGCGTGGTCAGGAACGACATGTGTCTTCTCCTAAATCTGGGGTGTCGCGTCGTGCTTCGGGAGACTATGTCATAAATTATGAATCTATGTCTAGTCAGAAGTATAAATTTCTTTTTTTCGTTCCCTGACTCGCAGATCTGGATGCTTTGCCCGTCTTTCGGCACCGGGTTACTCTGTACGGATGCCACGCACGAATGCCGCAGGCTGGGGACTCAAGCGCCTGCTCGAGGCAACGCTGAACCGCGACATCACGGTCGAGCAGTTGCGCGACGCCTGCGGCGTCACCAAAGGACGCTGGTACGGGGGCGTCGGGCGCGCGAACGCGGACGACTTCCCCGACGCCGAGGAGGCCAGGCGCGCCGCGCACGCGTTCGGGCTCAGCGCCACCTGGCTACAGGTAGAACTGGGCCTGATCACTCCCGAAGATGTGCATGCGGCGTTGGGTGACGGGCAGTCGCTGGACCCGTTCCGCGCCACGACCCGGCAGCGAGTGTTGATGCCGAATCCCGCGGCGGAGGGCTCGAGCGACTGAGTCGCGGCCGGGTGACGCCTGGTTGTCGGTGCCCGCACATATAATCGAACACATGTTCGAGTTATCGACCGGGCCCGCCGCCCTGGTGGAGCTGATCGAGTCGTCACACCGGCAGGAATCCATGCTGGTGGCCCGCCGGCTGGCCGCGGTAGCGGCGTTGCTGCGGCACCGGGTGGCCACCGCCGAGCGGCCCGAGCGGCCCCACGAATACGCGGCGATCGACGGCTTCGAGCAGACCGCTGCCGAGGTCGCCGCCGCGATGAACCTCTCGCCGGTGGCGGCGAGCTATCTGGTGTCGTACGCGGAGGCGCTGGACACCAGGCTGCCCAGGGTTGCGGCCCTGCTCGCGGTGGGCCGGACGGACTGGCGGACCGTGCGCTTGATCATCAGCCGCAGTGATCTGGTGACCGACGAGGAGCTGATCACGAAGATCGACGGGTCGCTGGCCGAACGCATCGGTAACTGGCACGGCTGGTCGAAGCAGCGCATCATCAACGCCGTCGACGCCGCCGTGCGAGCCACCGACCCCGACGCCGCCCGTGAGCGCCGTCTTGCGGCCGAGAACGACCGCCACATCGCAATCAGCACCAAAGAGGATGGAATGGCCGACATCTACGGGTCGGTCGCCGCCACGGCCGCAACCGCCTTTGATCGGCGGCTCTCGCAGGTCGCCAAGCGGGTTTGCCCCTCCGACCCGCGGACACTGGATCAGCGCCGGGCGGACGCGCTGGCCGCGCTGGCCGAGGGCCGCGAGCTGGCCTGCACCTGCGGGCAACCGGAGTGCCCCTACCGGGTGGGTGACCATGTCGGGACGGGAGCGCAGGTGGTCATCAACGTGGTGGCCACCGACCGGACCGTCGATGCCGATGGCACTGAGCCCGGCTATCTGGAGGGTTACGGGGTCATCGACGCCGAGCAGGTGCGCCGACTGGCCGCTGCCGCATCCGTACTCGTGGCCGATCCGGTGACCAGCCCGGTCGAAGCGCTGCGCTACCAACCATCCGCCGCGCTGGAGCGGGCCGTCCGGTGCCGCGATCTCACCTGTCGATTCCCCGGGTGCAGCCGGCCGGCCGTCGTCTGCGACCTCGACCACACCATTCCGTTCAACCACCGGAATCCGGCGGCGGGTGGGCAGACCGTCGCGGATAACCTCAAATGCCTTTGCCGACAACATCATCGACTCAAAACCTTCGGCGGGTGGCGCGATATGCAACTGGCCGACGGCACCGTCGTCTGGCAGTCCCCGACCGGGCGGACCTATCGCACCTCGCCCGCCGGTGCCGACCTCTTCCCTCAAACCCGCGGCCCGGCCTGCGCGGCGCCGGCGCCCAGCAGAAGGAGCAGATCGCGGCAACGAAGCGCGCGGATCGCTCGGGCGCGCAACCACAACCGCGTGCAGCGGCCGATCAACGAATCCCGGCGAGCGTTGGAGGAGGCCCGCCAGCAGGAGATCTCGGCGCGCAAGTTCCGAAATCACATGCGCGACATGCTCTTTGCGTTCAAAGGTACACCGAGCACCAGCCCCTTCTGCACTTGGGTGAACGACCCCAAAGAACCCGAAGAACTACCGCCTGACTGGACTCCCGACGAACCGGCCCTGGACCCCTTGCCGGACGATCCACCCTTCTGACGCGCACTGCGCGTGAGCCTCGAGTCAGCCTCCAGCGGGGGGTTGAGCGATGACCGTGGGCTTGAAACCGTATCGCGGCGCGACGAAGTGGGCTGCTGCACTGCGCCCCGCCCCACCGACAGGCATCATCGGCACCCCACCAACCGCGTTCGTGGCAGGTTCAATAGCCGATGCAGCAGTGAGGCCGTTGAGCGCCACGGCGACCGGCGGTGTCGCCGGGGCCGCGCTTGTCCATACCGCCGGCACCGATAGCCCACCGATCGATGCCGCCTTACCCACGGCTCCGCCAATCGAGCCGAGCGAGCCGAGGCCGCCGCCCGAGATGGCGGCGGGCAGTGCCGCTTCGGCGGCTTTTGCGGCGCTGGCGGCCGCCTTTGGCATCGCCTGGGAAGCGAGACCTTCGATATCCTTGAAGGTGGTCACGAACAGCCGCGTCGGCGATATCAATCGAATGAACGCGTCGAAAGGCGTGCTGGCGTCCAAGGTCTGCGACCCGGTCAGACCCTCCAAGAGGTCACCCAGCGGCCCCCCCACGACAATCCCGTCACCCTCGGTGTTCAGCCCGATTCCACCCAGGGAAAGCACGGGATTGGCGGGGGGATTGCTCGTCGACCCGGCCAGCGACGACAGCGTTTGAGGCACCGCGTTGAGCACTTGCGTGCTGTCATTTCCGCTGGTACCGGCCGCTTGCGCCACCGCCGCGGCCTGTCCGGCGACCCCGGCCGGGTTGGTAGTGGGTGCCGCCGGCTCAAAGGGTGGCAACGTCGACGCCGCGGCCGACGTACCGGCGTATCCGTACATCGCGGCGGCATCTTGTGCCCACATCTCGCCGTACTGCGCCTCGGTGGCCGCAATTACCGCGGTGTTCTGACCGAGGAAGTTCGTCACCAGCAACTCCATCAACAGCGCCCGGTTCGCCGCGATCACCGGTGGGGGCACCGTTTCGGCGAACGCCGCCTCGTAGGCACCCGCTGCCGCCACGGCTTGAGCGGCGGCGTCTTCCGCCCGTCCGGCCGTGCCGCGTAGCCACGCCACTTGCGGCGCCGCCGCAGCCAGCATGGACGACGCGGCCGGCCCCTGCCATGGTCCGTCGGTAAGGGCCGCAATCGCTGAGCCGTAGGAGACTGCCGCCGAATACAGCTCGGCGGCCAACCCGTCCCACGCCGACGCGGCGGCGAGCATCGGCCCCGAGCCGGGTCCCGAATAGATCAGCGTGGAGTTGATCTCCGGCGGTAACTGCGCGAAATCCAGCATTGCGCCCTCGCCTAACCGACCGCGGCGGCGTTGACCGTCTCCGTGGCGGCGTACGAACCGGCGCTGACGCCAAGCGTCGTCGCCAACTGATCACGAACCGCGGCCGCCTGCGCACTGATCGCCTGAAAAAGCTGCGCGTGCCAGGAGAACTGTGCCGCGGTCAATATCGATACCACGTCAGCAGCGGCGGGAACCACCTCGGTCGTCGGGACCGCCACAGCCAAATTTCCTTCCCGCACCGCCTCGTTGATGCTGTGCAGCTCGCCGGCGGCCGCATCCAGTATCTCCGGTTGCGCCATCAGGAAAGACACATTCTCCTCCTCAAAATCGGTTCAAATCAACAGCTTTCAGCGCCAAATACGGACACTGAGTCAGACGCCTGGACACGTTAGGGCAGTCGTGTCCAGAGATGACAGCTTCTGACGCGCCAATTCATTACCGGGTCGATAACTGTTCACTTAGCTGGGCGGAAATGCTGCAACATTTGAATCAGGCATGAAAGATGTTGCAAGCAAATATGATTAGAGACATATATGTACTTATATGTGGTTGCTAGGGTAGCCGCGCGGCTTTGCCAATGAGTGCTTGGGATAGTAAATACGCAGGCACACAACATCATTCGTATCTACGTGATGCCGGATCGGGAGACGTCGGCCAACCCGTAGCATCGGCTGCCCCCCAGCGGCTAGGGTGCCAGCATGCCGGTCGCTATGAAAACCCCGAGGTTTGCCCGCAGATTGATCGCCCTGGCCGTCGCCGGCTTGGCGGCCGCCATGGTGTCGGCCTGCGATTCCCCGCCTTCCGCGCCCGCGCCCGGGGTCAATCCCCGTCAGGTCACGGTCTTCGGGTCGGGGCAAGTCCAGGGCGTCCCCGACACCCTGACCGCCGAGGTCGGCATCGAGTTCACGGCACCCGACGTGACCGCCGCGATGAACCAGACCAACGACCGTCAGCAAGCGGTCATCAACGCGCTGGTCGGCGCGGGCGTCGACCACAAGGACATCAGCACCACCGAGGTCACGCTGCAGCCGCAGTTCAGCAACCCCGGGCCCAACGGCACCGAGACCATCACGGGGTACCGCGCGACCAACGCCATCACAGTCAAGATCCACCCGCCCGACGCCGCGTCGCGGATGCTGGCCCTGATCGTCGGCACCGGCGGCGACGCCACCCGGATCAAGTCGGTCAGCTACTCCATCGCCGACGACTCGCAGCTGGTCAAGGATGCTCGCGCGCGGGCGTTCAACGACGCGAAGAATCGCGCCGAGCAGTACGCCCAGCTGTCCGGGCTCCGGCTGGGCAGGGTGCTGTCCATTTCGGAAGCGACGGAACCCACGCCCGGGGGACCACCCGCGCCACCGAAGGCCATGCCCAGCATGGTCCCGCTGGAACCCGGGCAGCAGACGGTGAGCTTCTCGGTGACCGCGGTGTGGGAGTTGGACTAGCCCGATGGCGGCGACCCGCCGCACCCGGCTTCGCCGCGCTTGCGATCGCCGCCTAGCGACTACTGCTGGTACACCCTGGGGTCCAGGGTGCCGATGTACGACAGGTCGCGGTAGCGCTCGTCGTAGTCCAGGCCGTAGCCCACGACGAAGTCGTTCGGGATGTCGAAGCCCACGTAGGCGATGTCGACGTTGGCGCCCTTGGCATCGGGCTTGCGCAGCAGCGTGCAGACGCGCAGGGAACGCGGATGGCGGCTGGTGAGGTTGCGCAGCAGCCACGACAGGGTCAGACCCGAGTCGACGACGTCCTCGACGATCAGCACGTCGCGGCCCTGGATATCGCGGTCCAAGTCCTTGAGGATTCGCACCACACCCGACGACGACGTCGAGGTCCCGTAGGAGCTGACGGCCATGAACTCGAACTGGGTCGGCACCGGAATCGCCCGGGCCAGATCGGTGACGAAGATCACGGCGCCTTTGAGCACGGTGATCAGCAGCAGATCCTGGCCGGTCTCGGTCATGGCTTCGCGGTATTGCCCGCCGATCTCCTCGCCGAGTTCGGCGATCCGCGCCTGGATCTGCTCGGCAGTAAGCAGCACTGACTTGATGTCCCCCGGGTACAGCTCCACGGGCTGGGCGGGGGTGATCGCCGAGGAGATCTGGGCCACGCCCACAGAGTGCCACGCCAACGGCCGAATAACCAACGGCGACCCCGGTATTGCGCCTATCGAACCGGTTCGCGCCACAGGGTGAGTACGCCGTCGCGCCGCCCCGCGATCAGCCGCTCGTCGCGCAGTGCGGACCCGACCGCCACCCCGCCCTGCCCGCGCCAGGCGGTGACAAGGGCGTCAACGGCGCGGATCTGCTTGTCGGTCAGGCCCGTTGCGCCGCCCGCCAAGAGCCAGCCGCGGATCACCCGGCGCCGAACCGGGACGGGCAGCGCGGCGAGGGCCTGCGTCTGCAATCCCGCGCCCGCCTTCGCCTCGGGCAGCGCCTGGGCCGCGAGCGAGTCGATGAGCTCGGTGTCCTCCCGCAACGCCGTCGCCGTGCGGGCCAGCGCCTCGGCCACCCCGCCACCCAGCACATCCTCGAGCAGCGGCAACACCTCCAGGCGCAGCCGGGTCCGGGTGAAGCGGTGGTCGGTGTTGTGCGGGTCCTGCCACGCGGTCAGCCCCAGCTCGCGGCACGCGGCGTGGGTCACGGCGCGCCGCACACCCAGCAGTGGCCGGCCCCAGGGCGCGTCGTACGGGCGCATCCCGGCGATCGACCGCACGCCCGACCCGCGGCCCAGGCCCAGCAGCACCGTCTCCGCCTGATCGTCGAGCGTGTGGCCCAACAGCACCGGTCCGCCGTGGTACGCGCTCAACGCCGCATATCGGGCGGCACGGGCGGCGGCCTCGGGACCGCCTTCGTTTCCGACGTGTACGCGAACGACTTGTGCCGCAACGCATCCCAAGGTGACGGCTTGCGCCCGGGCGGTTTCGGCGATCGCGGCGGAGTCGGGTTGCAGCCCGTGATCGACGATCACGGCGGTGGTGGGCAGCAGCTGGGCCGCCACCGCCGTGAGCGCGAGGGAATCCGGGCCGCCGGACAGCGCCACGCACCATTGTTCGGCCGTGGCGACATGGGTCTGGATGAACGCCTCGACGGCAGCGCGCAGCTGCCCTACAGCACCCTGTCGATCCATCGCTGGGGTTCCTCGATTTCGGCGGGTAGGGGCAGCGTCTCGGGACCCGTCCAGATGGCGTTGAACCGCTCCATGCCGACCTTCCCCACCACGTGGTCGACGAACGCCTTGCCCCGCGTGTACTGGTTGAGCTTCTCGTCGAGCCCCAGCAGCGCGCGCAGCAGGCGCTGCAGCGGCGGTTGCTTGCGGTTGCGGCGCTCGTCGAATCGACGGCGGATGGTGGTCACCGACGGCACCACCATCGGCCCGACGGCGTCCATCACGTGGTCGGCGTGGCCCTCCAGCAGCGTGCCGAGCACGAGCAGCTGATCGAGGGCCTGACGCTGCGGCTCGGACTGCACCGCACGCACCAGACCCACGATTCCCGACGAGCTGCCATTTGCCGCCCCGTTGCCGCGGGTGCGGACGTACTCCGCCAGCCGGCTCGCCACCTGAGCGATGTCGTCACCGGCGTCCCGCGTCAGCAGCGCCAAAGCGCGGGACATGTGCTCGGACAGCCACGGGTTGGCGGTGAACTGCACCCGGTGGGTCACCTCGTGCAGGCAGACCCACAACCGGAAGTCGGAGGGATCGACCCGTAGCTGCCGCTCGACGGCGATGACGTTGGGATACACCAGCAGCAGGCAGCCCTCTTTCGCGGCGGCGAACGGGTCGTACTGACCGAGGATTCCGGACGAAACGAACGCCAGCACGGCGCCCGTCTGCGCGCCGGTGACGCGGCCCGTCAGAAAGCCACGCGGCTTCTCGGCCCCGTTCATCATCACCCGCATCGACTCGGCCGCCGCGCCGATCCATTCGGGGCGGTCGACGATGCGGGCGGCGGGCACGACACCGTTGGTGACCAGGCCCGTGACCTCACGCACCGGCGGTTCGGCCTTGGCGGCCGAACTGGTGAGCTCGTCGATCACCTGACGCCGGGTGTATTCACTGGATGGCGGACCGGGCCGGGCCAGCCGCTGACCGACGGTGGCGGCGAAGCGCCAGTCGACGGCGGTACCGAGGGTCAGCTCAGAGGGCGCGCTCATGAGCAACCACACGACCAGAGCCGGCTCGCCAGGGCGTCCATCGCGTTGCGGCCGTTCGGGCCGGCGGCGTTGGAGATGAAGGCGAAGGTGAGCACCCGCCCGCTGCGGTCGGTGAGCACCCCGGCCAGGGCGTTGATGGCGGTCAGCGAGCCGGTCTTGGCGCGTAACCAGCCCGCCGGCCCCTGATTGGAGGCCGCATCGGTGAAGCGGTCGGCCAGCGTCCCGCTACCGGCGGCG
Source organism: Mycobacterium sp. 852014-50255_SCH5639931 (assembly GCF_001665605.1). Lineage (GTDB taxonomy): Bacteria > Actinomycetota > Actinomycetes > Mycobacteriales > Mycobacteriaceae > Mycobacterium > Mycobacterium paraffinicum. The sequence continues at coordinate 104,678 of NZ_LZSV01000032.1, read as the reverse complement.
ATCGGGAGCAGATCCAGCAGCGCCCGCAGGGTCGGCTGGTCGGGTCCGGCGGCGGCCTGCAGCACACCGTCGAGCGTCTTGGCGGTGAGCCGGTCGTCGACGGAAAGTCCGCTGGAATCCATCAGGGTTACGCCCCCGGTGTCGACGTGGGCGGTGCTCAACCGGTTCGTCACCGCGTCGGCCGCCCCGGCGAAGCTGCGCGGGCGGTTGATCGCGGCCGCCACCTCGCGGGCGATGCACTCGGCCATCACGTTGTCGGAGTGGTCCATCATCTCGGACAGCCGCTGCACCAGCGGCGCCGACTGCACGACGGCAAGCTGCCGCGCCCCCGACGGCGCCGTCGCGATCGTCACGGCGCCGGGATCGAGGCCCAGCGCCTTGGCCAGCTCTCGCCCGGCGTCGAGCGCCGGGGTTCGCGACCGCCGGGAGTTGACGGTGCTCGGCTGGATGCGCCCGGCGTCGATCATCACCGACTCGATCGGCGCGATGTCGCCGTTGTCGACGTCGGCGCCATCCCAGCCCTGCGCCATCGTCGGCCCGGTGAACGCCGAGGTGTCCACCTGCACCGCCGTCGGCGTCACTCCGCTGCGGCGGATCTGCTCGACGAGGTCGCTGAGCCGGGCGGATCCGCGGTACCAGGTGTCCACGCCGGGCGGCGCCGCCGACAGCACCGGGTCCCCGGCACCGACCAGCACGACGGGACCCTGGGCGTTCTGGCTGCCGGCCACCACCCGCGTGCTAATCCGCGCCTGGTGGTCCAGAGTCAGCAGGGCCGCGGCCGCGGTCAGCACCTTGTTGGTCGACGCCGGCACCAGCGGCATGTCGTCGGCCACTTGCCAGAGCTCTTTCCCGGTCAGGGCGTCGGTGACCCGGGCGCCCAACCTGCCCAGGTTCGGATCGGCCGCCACGGGCGCCAGCGCGGCGGCCACCCCGGCCGGGCTCGGTGTCTCGGCGGTGTCACTAACCGGGATCATCCCCGGCTTGACCGTCGGCGCGTGCGGGGGCGGTATCGGCGCGTGCGAGCTGTTGCCGCCGTGCCCCGCCGAGGTGAAAAACGTTGCCGCCGCCACTACGGCGGCGACAAACGCCAGCACGGCCAACCCGACGAACACGTGGGTGGACTTTTGCCAGCGAGTGGGACCCATCGCTCTCCTGACTGTCTCCGACCCATTCTGCCGAATCCGCCGCAAATGCCTCGACTAGGGTGATCCCCGACGCAAACGGACCACCGCGGTACGCCCAGATCTAAGGAGCACACAGTGCAATTCGACGTGACGATCGAGATCCCGAAGGGCCAGCGCAACAAGTACGAGGTCGACCACGAGACCGGCCGGGTGCGTCTGGACCGCTACCTCTACACCTCGCTGGCCTACCCCACCGACTACGGCTTCATCGAGGACACGCTGGGTGAGGACGGGGACCCACTGGACGCCATGGTGCTGCTGCCGCAGTCGGTGTTCCCCGGCGTGATCGTCGAGGCGCGCCCCGTGGGCATGTTCCGGATGGTCGACGAGGCCGGGGGCGACGACAAGGTGCTGTGCGTGCCGGCCGGCGACCATCGCTGGGACCACATCCAGGACATCGGCGACGTGCCCGAATTCGAGCTGGACGTGATCAAGCACTTCTTCGAGCAGTACAAGGCGCTGGAGCCGGGCAAGTTCGTCAAGACCGCCGACTGGGTCGGCCGCGCGGACGCCGAAGCCGAGGTCCAGCGTTCGGTCGAGCGGTTCAAGTCGAGCGGGCACTGACGACTGCTTACCTGCGGTAACGCTCGTGGCGTAACCGCACGCCGATTTCCGGTGGCATCCTAGCGATGTGACCCCGGTGTTGCATTTCGCCACCAATTTCTGGTGGCTGGTTTTTCCGCTGGGCGGTGCGATCGGCGGCGGCCTTCGGGCCATAGCCGCCGCGAACGAGCGCCGGGCCGAGCGCCGGCTGGAACGATATCGGCTGAAGCAGCAGGCCAAGATCGCGGTGGCCGAGGCGTCGGGCCGGGCGCGGACCAACGAGGAAAGTGATCGGCGAGAGATCGCCAAACTCGTTGCGGCGCATGACCGTACCGACATCCGGTGGTTCGACTATGAAGTCGATATCGCCCGATTGCTGGATTTCCCGATGATGACCGATATGCGGGCCCCGCTGACCATCGCGTTCCATCGGGCGAAGCGGCACGCGGATTTGCTGCGGCCCGAACCGCCCGAGAGCCTGGTCGGCAACCGGGACGCGTTGGTGGAATACCGCGACGCCGTCCACGAGTACATCAGTGCGTTCGAGATCGCCGAGGCCGAGGCGATTCGCCGGCGTCGCAGCGACTTCTCGGCGGACGAGCAGCAACGGATGGCGCGGGCCCAGAGCTTGCTGCACCTGGCGCAGGACGAGGCGGCCACCCGCGACGAACGACAGAATGCCTACGCGCGGGCGAGCAAGGAACTTGACGGCCTGATCGTGCTGCCCGCCCCCGCGAGGGCCGGCATCGAACGACGCATCGCGGGCCAGATCGAGGCCTAAGCCGGCGACGCGGCCTTGGCGTTGCGGCGATTGCGCAGCACACTCCAGCTCAGCGCCGCGCCGATGAACACCACCCCCACCGACGCGGTGATCGCCTCGGGAACCTCGTATCGCGGGTTGACGGAGAGCAGCATGATCACTGCCAGCACCCCGATCGCCCAGTGTGCGCCGTGCTCCAGGTACACGTACCGGTCCAGCGCATCCTGCTTCACCAGGAAGATGGTGATGGACCGGACGAACATCGACCCCACCAGCCCGAGACCCAGTGCGATGACGATCGGGTCCGACGTGATCGCGAAGGCGCCGGTGACCCCGTCAAACGAGAAGGCGGCATCGAGGACCTCGAGATACAAGAACAACGTGAAGCCGGCCTTGCCGACCGCCGTGCCGGCCGACACCGCCTCGAGGTCCTGCGGGCGAAACGCCCGGCTGAGACCGTTGACGACCAGATAGGTCACCAGGCCCAGCAGTCCCGCGGTAAGCACCGTCTGGCCTTCGTCGGTGGAGTGCGTCAAACGCGTCCCGACGAGCACCAGCGCCACGACGGCCACCGCCACCGATACCTGGCCAAGCCGCCCGATGCGGGCGAACGGAGCCTCAATCCACTTGAGCCATTTGATGTCTCGGTCGTAGACGATGAAGTCCAAAAACAGCATCAACAAGAACGTCCCGCCGAACGCCGCGATCTGTGGGTGCGCGGCGACGATCAGCTTTTCGTAGCTCGGCGAGCCGTCGGGGAATTCCAGCGCGCCGTGCGGCGGGGGGTTCAGCGCCAACTCCATCGCCCGGACCGGATCGAGGCCCGCGGTCGCCCAAACGATCAGCAACGGGAAGATCAGCCGCATCCCGAACACGGCGATGAGAATCCCGACGGTCAGGAACATCTGCCGCCAGAACCGGCTCATCTGCTTCAGGATCGCGGCGTTGATGATGGCGTTGTCGAACGACAGCGACACCTCGAGGGTGGCCAGCACCAGCAGTAAAAAGAGGTCCTTCAGGCCGCCGTGGGCATACCCGACCGCGAGGGCCGCCACGCTGACCAACAGCGAGATCCCGAAGATGCGCAAGGCGGCCAAGGTGTCCTTTCCGACAGCCGCCCACGATAGCGAACCCCGGTCGCCGCCGCCGACCAGCATCCACGGCCACTTACTATTTTCGAATTGTGGCCATGCCCGAAGTCGGCGGTACCCAAGCCTCCACTGGCGCCGGTCCGATCACGCGCGGCAGCGTGGCCCGGGTCGGCGCCGCGACGGCGCTGACCGCCCTGTGCGGTTACGCCGTGATTTACCTGGCCGCCCGAAACCTGGCGCCGGGCGGCTTTTCGGTATTCGGGGTGTTCTGGGGGGCATTCGGCCTGGTCACCGGCGCCGCGAACGGTTTGCTTCAAGAGACCACCCGGGAGGTCCGCTCGAGCCGCCACCTCCCGGCGGCCTTACCGGGCGGGGACGAACCGCGGACCCATCCGCTGCGGGCCGCCGCGCTGGTCGGCCTGGGCGCGGCCGTGGTGATCGCCGGTAGCTCGCCGCTGTGGAGCGGGCGGGTGTTCGTCGAGCAGCGCTGGCTGTCGGTGGCGCTGCTCAGCGTCGGGCTGGCCGGGTTCTGCGTGCACGCCACCCTGCTGGGCATGCTGGCCGGCACCGATCGGTGGACCGGGTACGGGGCGCTGATGGTGACCGACGCGGTCATCCGGGTGACCGTCGCCGCGGCCACAGTCGTGCTCGGCTGGCGCCTGGTCGGCTTCCTGTGGGCCACCGTCGCGGGCGCGGTCGCCTGGCTGATCATGCTGGTGGCTTCGCCGTCGGCGCGGGCGGCCGCCCGAATGCTGACGCCCGGTGGCGCCCAGACCTTCCTGCGCGGGACCGCCCATTCGATCACCGCCGCGGGCGCGAGCGCGATCCTGGTCATGGGTTTTCCGGTGTTGCTCAAGCTGACCAGTAACGAGCTCGGGGCTGAAGGCGGGGTGATCATCCTCGCCGTGACGTTGACGCGAGCGCCACTGCTGGTGCCGCTGACGGCCATGCAGGGCAATCTGATCGCGCATTTCGTCGACGCACGCAGCAATCGGGTTCGTGCCCTGCTCGCGCCGGCGGGGATCATCGGCGGCATCGGTGCGGTCGGCGTGGTGGCCGCCGGGGTCGTGGGCCCGTGGCTGCTGCGGGTCGGCTTCGGGCCGCAGTACCAGGCCAGCGGCGCGCTGCTGGCTTGGCTGACCGCGGCCGCGGTGGCGATCGCCATGCTGACGCTCACCGGCGCCGGCGCGGTAGCGGCGGCGCTGCACCGGGCGTACTCGCTGGGCTGGGTCGGCGCGACGGTGGCGTCGGGGTTGCTGCTACTGCTGCCGCTGCCGCTGCAGACGCGGACCGTCGTCGGCCTGTTGTGCGGTCCGTTGGTGGGAATCGGTGTTCATCTGGTGGCGCTCTCGCGCGCCGAGCGCTTGACCGGCTGATCCTGGCTAACCTTGTGGGCATCGACTCCAAATACTCGGGCGCCTGGATCGTCATCCCCGCCTTCAACGAAGCCACCGTCATCGGCGAGGTGGTCGCCGATGTGCGCGCGATCTTCGACAGTGTCGTCTGCGTGGACGACGGCAGCACCGACGGCACCGGCGAGGTCGCCAGGCAGGCCGGTGCTCATCTGGTGCGGCACCCGATCAACCTGGGCCAGGGCGCGGCCATCCAGACCGGCGTCGAATACGCGCGCAAACAGCCTGGTGCGCAGGTGTTCGCCACGTTCGACGGCGACGGGCAGCACCGGGTCAAGGACCTGGCCGCGATGGTGGACCGGCTCTGCGCGGACGACGTCGACGTGGTCATCGGGACGCGGTTCGGCGCGCCCGGTGGAACCCGGCCGCCGTTCGTGAAGCGGCTGGTGCTGCAGACCGCCGCGCGCCTGAGCCGTCGTGGTCGCCGACTTGGCTTGACCGACACCAACAATGGGCTGCGGGTCTTCAACAAGAAGGTCGCCGACGGGCTGGACATCACCATGAGCGGCATGAGCCACGCCAACGAGTTCATCATGCTGATCGCCGAAAACCATTGGCGCGTGGTCGAACAACCGGTCGAGGTGCTCTACACCGATTACTCCAAGTCGAAGGGGCAGCCGCTTCTCAACGGCGTCAACATCATCTTCGACGGGTTCCTGCGAGGAAGGATTCCGAGATGAAACGGACTGAAAGATGAACTGGATCCAGGTGCTGCTGATCGGATCGATCATCGCGCTGCTGGTCTATCTGCTGCGGTCGCGCCGGAATGCGCGGTCCCGGGCCTGGGTCAAGGTCGGCTACATCGTCTTCGTGCTGGCCGGTGTCTACGCCGTGCTGCGGCCCGACGACACCACGGTCGTGGCGCAGTGGTTCGGGGTGCGCCGCGGCACCGACCTGATGCTCTACGCGCTCGTCATGGCCTTCTGCTTCACCACGCTCAGCACGTACATGCGGTTCAAGGACCTGGAACTGCGCTATGCCCGGCTCGCCCGCGCCCTGGCGCTCGAGGGCGCCCAGGCGCCCGAACACAGCTAGACCGTCTGGCCGCTGCGGAAGTACTCGACCGTGCGGCGCACGCCGTCGTCGAGCCGGACCTGCGGACGCCACCCCAAAACCCGTTCGGCCAAACCGATGTCGAGGCACGACCGCCTCAGGTCGCCCAGGCGGTCCGGATGAAACTCCGGGTCGTCGGGCCCCCCGACCGCCGCGGCCACGGCCGAATGCAATTGTCGGTCGGAGGTTTCCAGTCCGGTACCGATGTTGAACCGCTGCCCGCCGCCCGCCTCCCCGGCGGCCTTGACGAACGCGTCCACCACGTCGTCGACGAACACGTAGTCGCGGGTCTTGCTGCCGTCGCCGAACACCTTGGTGGGCTTACCCGAGAGCAGCGCCTGGGCGAAGATCGCCACGACACCGGCTTCGCCGTGCGGGTCCTGCCGCGGTCCGTAGACGTTGGCCGGGGCGATGTGCGAGCAGTCCATGCCGTAGAGGTGCCGGAACGTGTTCAGGTAGATCTCGCCGGCCACCTTTCCGGCCGCATACGGCGAGGTCGGGTCGGTCGGCACGGTCTCGGGGGTCGGGTACACCGGCGGGGTGCCGTAGATGGATCCGCCCGACGAGGTGTGCACGATCTTGCGCACGCCCGTCCGCCGCGCCGCCTCGGCGAGGCGCACCGTGCCGATCACGTTGACCGAGGCGTCGAATTGCGGGTCGGCCACCGAGTGCCGCACGTCGATCTGGGCCGCCAGGTGGAACACCACCTCGGGCCGGTGCTCGTCGAGGATGGCCTGCAGATCGGCGGTGACGATGTCCGCCTCCACGAAGACGTGCGCGGGGTTGTCGGCAAGGTGCTCGAGGTTGGTCGCGCGGCCGGTGGCGAAGTTGTCCAGCCCCACCACGGTGTGGCCGTCGGCCAGCAGACGGTCGACTAGCGTCGACCCGATGAATCCGGCTGCCCCGGTAACCAGTGCGCGCACCGGCCCACCATACATACTGGCTCTGGCCGTCGCGCTAATCGTCGCTGCGCTGGGCGTTCGCGCGGTGCTGGCGTTCGGGGGCTACTTCTACTGGGACGACCTGATCCTCATCGGGAAGGCCGGCACCCACAACCTGCTGTCGCCGGCGTACCTGTTCGACGACCACGACGGCCACGTCATGCCGGGTGCTTTCCTGCTCGGCGGCGCCATCGTCCGGCTGGCTCCGCTGAACTGGACCGGGCCGGCGGTCAGCCTGCTGGTGCTGCAGCTGCTGGCCTCGCTGGCGCTGCTGCGCGCCCTGTACGTCATCCTCGGCCGGCGGCCGGTGCTGCTGGTCCCGCTGACCTTCGCGCTGTTCACCCCGCTGGCGGTGCCGGGGTTCGCGTGGTGGGCGGCGGCGCTGAACTCACTGCCGATGCTGGCGGCGCTGGCATGGGTGTGCACCGACGCCATCCTGCTGGTGCGGACGGGCAACCAGCGCTACGCGATAACCGGGACGCTGGCCTACTTCGGTGGGCTGCTGTTCTTCGAGAAGGCGGCGGTCATCCCGTTCGTCGCATTCGCGGTGGTAGCGCTGCTGCGCCACGTCGACGGGGATCGGGCGGCGCTGCTCACGGTGTGGCGCGCCGGGCTCCGGCTATGGGTCGCGACGCTGGCGCTCACCGCGGGCTGGATCGCGCTCTACCTGGCCGTGGTCAACCAGGGGCGGTGGAGCTCGGACCTGGCGATGACGGCGGACCTGCTGGCGCGATCGATCACGCACGGCATCGTCCCCGGGCTGGCCGGCGGCCCATGGCACTGGGACCGGTGGGCGCCGGCGTCGCCGTGGGCCACGCCGCCGCCACTCGTGATGGCGCTCGGCTGGCTGGTGCTGGGCGGCACCGTGGCGGTCTCACTCGTGCGCAAGCAGCGCATTGGACCGGTGTGGCTGACCGCGGCCGGCTACGCCGTCGCCTGCCAGGTGCCGATCTATCTGATGCGCTCGTCGAAGCTGACCGCGCTGGAACTCGCCCAAACCCTGCGCTATTTCCCGGATCTCGTCTTCGTGTTGGCGCTGCTGGCCGCCGTCGCGTTCTGCGCGCCGAACCGGCCCGCCGCGCCGCGCTGGCTGGACGCCTCGCCCAGACGCACGGCGGTGACGCTGGGTGTGACGGCGTTGTTCGTGGCCAGCAGCCTGTATTCGACAGCGACCTTTTTGACCAGCTGGCGGGACAACCCGGCCCAGCGCTATCTACAGAACGCCCGGGCCGATCTGGCCGCGGCGCACGCGGCCTCCACGGCGCCGCTGCTGGACCAGGAGGTCGATCCGCTGGTGCTGCAACGGGTGGCGGCGCCGGAGAACCTGGCCAGCCACCTGTTCGCCCTGCTGCACGACCGGCCCGAATTCGCCTCCGCCACAACCCAGTTGCGAATGCTGGACAGCTCGGGCCGACTGGTCAAGGCGCGGGTGACCTGGGTGCGGACCATCGTGCCCGGCCCCATGCCGCAGTGCGGCTACTTCGCGCAGCCGGACAAGCCGGCGCGCCTGGTCCTGGACGGCCCGCTGCTGCCCGCCGACTGGAGCGTCGAGCTCAATTACCTGGCCAACAGCGAGGGAACGATGACGCTGGCGCTGACGCAGGGACCCGACGTCAAGGTCCCCGTGCATCCGGGGCTCAACCGGGTCTTCGCCCGGCTGCCCGGCGCCGGGGACGCGATCACCGTGCGCGCCAACACCACCGCGCTGGCGTTATGCCTCGCGTCGGGTCCGGTCGGGTTCCTGGCGCCGGCCTAGGGCGCGTTCCGGTTCAGCTCGGCCTGGGTCTGTGCGCGCCCGGTAACCGCTTTGACGGATGCGACGGCGCCGTCGGCGACTTTGGCGATCCCGGAGACGTGCAGCGAGGCCGGTTCTCCGACGAGCTGTCCTGCGCCCAGTCCGCCTAGGTAGGGGCCCTGGATCGTGACGTGGAACGGAACATCGCCGCCTGCGGAGAACAGATCGTTGACCACGACCTGGCGAGGATCGAGCACCGGTTGGTAGGCGGCACCCGTGCGTTCGTCATCGATCTCGTGACGGGGGGCGTCGGCGAGGTCTCCCTTTTCCAGCCACGCGCGCACGGTCGCTTCGGCCTCGGGGTCGGCCGGCACCGCCTCGGTCGACGTCCACGGATCGATGTGCGGCGGGATCAGCGGGTGCGGTTGGCCGCTGGCGATCTGCGCCCGCATCGCGAAATAGTCCTGTTCGACGTAGTTCTCCGTTAGCCGGCGGCCGTTCCACTTGTAGAGGCCGACGCCGCGCCAACACGTGAGTGCCCGCGACTGGCCCGCCGGCATGGCGGCGTGCTCGCTGAAGTGCATACACAGGCGATCGCCGTTGAGCACGAACTCGTGCACGACGAGGCCCAGACCCGGTGCGGCGCCGAAGATTTGGTGAACAGCGTCGGCATAGGTGGTCGAACGGACGAGAGCCATGCCGTTGATGTGTACGACGTAGTCGGGCTCCATGATCTCGGGGCAGACCGATTGATCGTGCGAGTTCGTGTAATCGATGCAGTACCTGCGCATCAGCGCGACGAAGGGATGCATGTCAATCCTGAGTGAACGGGCCGAGAAGCGGTGGCACACACAGGGATTCGGGGACGTGCTCGACGCCGATGGCCCGGTCGATGGCCTCGTGCAGGTAGTAGATTCGTCGCTCGTGGTAGCCGAGCCGCAGCGACTCGATGGCCCCCGCGTCGAGCGAGCGCTGCGCGCCGGGCAGGACGTCGAGGTCTTCGAACAGCACCTGGGACAGCACCGTGATGACGGCGTCGTGGGTCTCCCGGTTGGCGTCGGCGTCAAGCGACGAACACCAGTGCACGCAATACGTCGATGTGGACGGGCCCGTCGGCCAGTTGGTGATCAGAAAGACGAACCCCGTCCCGTTGAACACGATGCTCAGGTTCGGGAAGACGTGGTAGGAGAACGTGCCCCGGAACGGCAGATCACCGAGGCCGGGAAATAGGCACGGGAACGGTGACAGTGACTCGCCGTCGATGCCGTCGCGATAGGAGACGAGCATCCGGGAATGGCCGTTGCGCAACAGCTGTATGCCGGTCGCCGCCTGTTGCAGTGCCCGGGCGGCGGACGTGCGGTGCACGTAATTGACGTGGTAGGTCTCGAGATTGGCGTCGACCGGCAGCTTCCAGTTGACCGGGACGTCGCGCACCGTGCGATTCACCAGGTGCAGGCGCCCGTCGAGGTCGGCGAAGTCGCTCAGGTCCTCACCGACGGGGCCGAGAAACTCGGGTAACGCCTGCGCGCCGGAGTCGAGGTTGACGAATACCAGCGGACCCCACGACTCGCAGCGGACCTCCGCCAGGCCATGGCACTCGCGGTCCAGGGCGGCGAAGTTGGACGGCTCGGGGTAGCCGACAAGTTTCCCGTCGAGCGAGTACGTCCAGGCGTGAAACGGACACGTGAGCCGGCGGCCGACGTTCCCCTGCGGCTCTTCGAGCAGCGCGGCCCCGCGATGCCGGCAGGTGTTGTAGAAGGCGCGAACGAGGTTGTCCTTGCCGCGGATCAGCATGACCGGCTTGTCGAGTTGTTCGAGCAGGAGGTAGTCCCCGGGGTCGCGCAGCTGATCGGCGTGCGCGACGAACAACCACGAGCGCGAAAAGACCGCGGCGGCTTCAAGTTTGGCGAACTCGGCTTCGAAATAGCGTCCGGCGGGCACGGGCGGGAGCACCGGGAAGTCCGGCGGGTATGCCCGCCGCTCCGCCTCGGCTTTCGCGTGCCGCTTGATCCCGTCCATCAGCTGGGAGCTCATCGCCACTACTCGAGTATATGAATGATCCCTCATTTATCAAGACATGCTGTCTTGTTCCGGCAAGAATGGCCGCATGCCGAACAAGCAGAAGGCGCCGCCGCGTCGCCCGCGGGGCCGCCCGCCCAACTCGGACGGACAGCTCACCGCCCGGCGACTCCTCGATGCCGCGGCGGCGGTCTGCGTCGAGAGGGGGTTCGAAGGCAGCACGCTGCCGCGGATCGCGGAGCGGGCGGGCGTGTCGCCGACAGCCGTCTACAACCACTTTCACAGCCGCGAGGAGTTGCTGTACGCGGCCGCGGTGCGCGCCCTCGACCAGATCACCGCCGCCGCGCTGCGGGCCGGTCGCGGCGCAGGGACCCTGCAGGCCATCGCGATGGCTTACCTGCGGCCGGAGATGACACAGAACCGGCGGCTGATCGCCGAGCTGCACCTCGCCAGCCGGCGCGACGAGCGGTTGGCGTCCTTGATCGCGCAGTGGCACCGGGACTACGCCGACCGGTTCGTCGGAACGCTCACGGCGACCGATCCGAACCCGAACGCCACGACGAAAGTCGTGTTCCTGCTACTGCTCGGGCTTTGTCACTTCGATGACGTGTCGGCGATCAGGGTGCCGCGCGATGCGGTGCGCGAGCGCGTCGAGCGCATGATCGAGGCGCTGCTACCGGAACGAGCCACCTAGGAGAATCGAACTCCTGACCTGCTCATTACGAGTGAGCCGCTCTACCGACTGAGCTAAGGTGGCGTGCCCTGACGGGCGGCACGAGTCTACGGCAGGCGGCCGCGCCCACCCAAGTTCGTATTGCCCGGCTTCTCCTAACACGGCTACGCCGTCTGGATCGTCGCCGGGCGGTTCAGTCGCGCAGTTCCTGCCCGAAGGTGGCCACCATGGCGTCGACGGCGAACTTGGGCTTGACGTTGATCGCCAACGCCTCACGGCACTCCAGCACCGCCTCGATGCAGCGCAGCAACCGCTGCGGCGGGGCGTGGGCGGCCAGCGCCGCCACCCGATCGGCCATATCCGGATGATTCGGCCGCACCGAACCCGCGCCCGCCGAAACCATGAGCGCGTCCCGGAAATAGTTCGCCAAGTCGATCAGCGCCCGATCCAGCGCGTCGCGTGAGGCCCGAGTGTGACGCGACTTCTGCCGCCGTTCGAGGTCTTTCATCGCGCCGGTGGCACCCCGCATCGCCCCGGCGGTGCCCTTACCCGTGCCGCCGGCGCCCAGCGCCGTCCGCAACTCCTCGGTCTCGGCCTCGGCGCGGTCCGCCGTGAGCACCAAGGCCTCGGCTTCGGCCGCGGCCACCAGCTCCTCCGCGGCGGCGTAGGCCCGCGCCGGCGTCGCGGCGTCGCGCACCAGCGCCAGCGCCCGCTCGCGGCGTTCCCGGGCCTCGGAATCGGTGGCCAGCCGCCGCGCCCGGCCGACGTGGCCTCCGCTGACCGACGCCGCCCAGTTCGCGGTGTCCGGAGTCAGGCCGTCGCTGTCGATCAGGACGCGCGCGATCGCCTCGGTCGGCGGGGTGACCAGCGCGACGTGCCGGCAGCGGGAACGCAACGTGATGGCGATGTCCTCGGGATCCACCGACGGCGCGCACAGCAGGAACACGGTCGACGGCGGCGGCTCCTCGACGACCTTGAGCAGCGCGTTGGCGGCGCCCTCGGTGAGCCGGTCGGCGTCCTCGATCACCACGATCTGCCGGTGCCCGGTGGCCGGCCGCCGCGACGCGATCTGCACGATAGCGCGCATCTCGTCCACCCCGATGGACAGCCCTTCGGGGATCACCCGGCGCACGTCGGAGTGGGTGCCGGCCATGGTCGTCGTGCACGCCCGGCATTGCCCGCACCCCGGTTCCCCATCGGAGGTGCACTGCAGCGCGGCGGCGAAGCACAGCGCCGCGACCGAGCGCCCCGACCCGGGGGGGCCCGTGATCAGCCATGCATGTGTCATAGTCCCGGCGCCCGCATCGCTGTGAACCAGATCACCGCGGGCCGCCCTGGCGGCGGCGAGCAGTTCGGCCGTCACCACGTCCTGGCCTACCAGCCGCGTAAACACCCCGGACATCACCGGTAACAGTAGCCACCACCGCCGACATATACCGATCGGCCACCGTATTGGGACAATCCCGTTACCTTTCGGCTCTTTTCGGCCCGAATGGGGGCGCGTCGAGATCGTTGTAAGTTTCCGACAAGTCCCTGCTGACCGATACGGTGGGATCGTGGCAACAGCGGGAGCACTGCCCGGGCGGATCAGCGCATTCGTCCGGTGGGTGGTGCGTACCCCGTGGCCGTTGTTCTCGTTGAGCATGCTGCAGGCCGACATCATCGGCGCCCTCTTCGTGCTGGGCTTCCTGCGCTACGCGCTGCCCCCCGAGGATCGCATCCAATTGCAGGATCTGCCGGTCCTGAACCTGGCGGTCTTCGCGACCGCGCTGGTGGTGTTGTTCCTGGCCGGCTGGATGGTCAACCTGAAGCTGCTGATGCCGGTCTTCCGCTGGCAGCGCCGCGACAACCTGCTCGCCGAGGCCGACCCGGCGGCCACCGAGCTGGCGCGGAGCCGCGCCCTGCGGATGCCCTTCTATCGCACGCTGATCAGCATGGCGGCCTGGTGCATCGGCGGCGTGGTGTTCATCATCGCCAGCTGGTCGGTGGCCCGGTTCGCCGCGCCCGTCGTCGCCGTCGCCACCGGGCTCGGCGCCGCGGCGACCGCGATCATCGGCTACCTGCAGTCCGAGCGGGTGCTGCGGCCGGTGGCCGTGGCGGCCCTGCGCAGCGGCGTGCCCGAGAACGTGCAGGCGCCGGGCGTCATCCTGCGGCAGATCCTGACGTGGATGCTGTCCACCGCCGTCCCGGTGCTGGCCATTGTGCTGGCGGTGATGGCGGACAAGGCGTCCCTGCTGCACGCCACGCCGGAGAAGCTGTTCACCCCCATCCTGTTGCTGGCGCTGGCGGCATTGGGCATCGGCTTCGTCAGCACCCTGCTGGTGGCCATGTCGATCGCCGACCCGCTGCGCCAGCTGCGCTGGGCGCTGTCCGAGGTGCAGCGCGGAAACTACAACGCGCACATGCAGATCTACGATGCCAGCGAGTTGGGCCTGCTGCAGGCCGGCTTCAACGACATGGTGCGTGACCTGTCCGAGCGGCAGCGGCTGCGCGACCTGTTCGGTCGCTACGTCGGTGAAGACGTCGCCCGTCGCGCCCTGGAACGCGGCACCGAGCTGGGCGGTCAGGAGCGCCACGTCGCGGTGCTGTTCGTCGACCTGGTCGGCTCCACCAAGCTGGCCGCGACCCGCCCGCCCGCCGAGGTGGTCCACCTGCTCAACGAGTTCTTCCGCGTCGTGGTCGAAACCGTTGGCCGGCACGGCGGTTTCGTCAACAAGTTCCAGGGCGACGCCGCCCTGGCCATCTTCGGTGCGCCGATCGAACACCCCGACGCGTCGGGCGGCGCGCTCGCCGCGGCGCGCGAGCTGCACGACGAGCTGCTCCCGGTGATCGGCTCGGCGGAGTTCGGGATCGGCGTCTCGGCGGGCAGGGCGATCGCCGGGCACATCGGCGCGCAGGCCCGCTTCGAGTACACGGTGATCGGCGACCCGGTCAACGAGGCCGCCCGGTTGACCGAGCTGGCCAAACTCGAGTCCGGCCACGTGCTGGCGTCGGCGATCGCCGTCAGCGGCGCGCTGGACGCCGAGGCCTTGTGCTGGGATGTGGGCGAGGTGGTCGAGCTGCGGGGCCGTACCGCCCCCACTCAGCTGGCCCGGCCGGTGACGCTGGCCGGAGTCACCGACTCCCAACCCGTACGGCCCGTCCGCGAGGATGTGCATAGCGAGGCGATCGGCCCCGGCTTCTAGACCGGGACCGCACCTAGTTGCGCTTGGCGGCCTTCTTGGCCGGGGCCTTCTTGCGGGCGACCTTCTTCGCGGGACGCTTCACCGGGCCCCGCGCCCGCCGGTCGGCCAGCAGTTCGGCAGCGCGCTCGTCGGTGATCGACAGAACGTCGTCGCCCTTGCGCAGGCTCGCGTTGGTCTCGCCATCGGTGACATACGGCCCGAATCGGCCGTCCTTGATCACCATCGGCTTGCCGGTCGCCGGGTCGGCGCCCAGCTCCCGCAACGGCGGCGCGGCCGCGGCCTGCCTGCCGCGCCGTTTGGGCTCGGCGTAGATCTTCAGCGCCTCGTCGAGCGTGATCTCGAAGATCTGGTCCTCGGTGGCCAGTGAACGAGAGTCGGTGCCGCGCTTGAGGTATGGGCCGTAGCGGCCGTTCTGCGCGGTGATCTCCTCACCGGTCTGCGGGTCCACGCCGACCACCCGGGGCAGCGACAGCAGCTTCAGCGCGTCCTCGAGGGTGACGGTCTGCAGGTCCATGCTGCGCAGCAGCGAGCCGGTGCGCGGCTTGGGTCCCGTCGGCTTTTTGCCCTTCTTGGCGGGGGCGCCACCCTCGTCCTCTTCGGGCGGCGCGGGCAGGATCTCGGTCACGTAGGGGCCGTACCGGCCGTCCTTGGCGACGATCTCGTGACCCGTCTCCGGGTCGATGCCCAACGCGCGTCCCTCCTGCGGCGTGGCGAACAGCTGCTCGGCCACCTCCAGCGTCAGCTCGTCCGGCGTCAGCGAGTCGTTGAGGTTGGCGCGCTGCGGCCCGAGCTCACCCTCATCGTTGGTGACCATGCGTTCCAGGTAGGGCCCGTTCTTGCCCACCCGGACGTATACGGGGCGACCCTGATCGTCGTCAAATAGCTTGATGGAGTTCACTTCTCGGGCATCGATGCCTTCGAGGTTGACGCCGACGAGCTTTTTGAGGCCGCCGGAGCGCGCCACCGAGTCGGCCACCCCGTGGTCGCCGCCGAAGTAGAAGCGGTTGAGCCAGTCGGTGCGCCGCTCCTGCCCCGAGGCGATCGCGTCGAGCTCGTCCTCCATCGCGGCGGTGAAGCCGTAATCGACCAGCCGGCCGAAATGCCGCTCCAGCAAACCGATTACGGCGAACGCGACCCACGAGGGCACCAGCGCGCTGCCCTTCTTGTGCACGTAGCCCCGGTCCTGAATGGTCTTGATGATCGACGAGTACGTCGACGGGCGGCCGATGCCCAGCTCCTCGAGCGCCTTCACCAGCGACGCCTCGGTGTAGCGCGCCGGCGGGTTGGTGGCGTGGCCGTCGGGCGTCAGCTCGATGGCGTCCAGCCGCTGGCCCTGCGTCAACTGCGGCAGCCGGCTCTCGGCATCATCGGCCTCGCCGCCGGCCAATTCGTCGACGGTCTCCACGTAGGCCTTCAAGAACCCGGCGAACGTGATGGTGCGCCCACTCGCGGAGAACACCACATCGCGACCGCCGGATTGACCGTTGATCCGCAGGCTCAGCGTCGTCCCGCGCGCGTCGGCCATCTGCGAGGCCACGGTGCGCTGCCAGATCAGCTCGTAGAGCCGGAATTCGTCGCCGTCGAGCTCGCGGCGCACCGCGTCCGGGGTGGCGAAGGTCTCACCGGCAGGCCGGATAGCCTCGTGCGCCTCCTGGGCGTTCTTCACCTTGCGGGTGTACTGGCGCGGCGACGGTGAGACGTACTCCTCGCCGTAGAGCTGACGCGCCTGCGTGCGCGCGGCGCTGATAGCCGACTGCGACAGCGTCGTCGAGTCGGTACGCATATAGGTGATGTAGCCGTTCTCGTAGAGCCGCTGGGCGATGCTCATGGTGCGCTCCGAGGAGAACCGCAACTTGCGGCCGGCCTCCTGCTGCAGCGTCGACGTCATGAACGGTGCGTAGGGCCGGCGGGTGTAGGGCTTCTCCTCCACCGAGGCGACCGAAAGCTGGGTGCCGTGCAGCCCGGTGGCCAGCTCGGTCGCCCGGGCCTCGTCCAACACGGTCACTTCGTCGGCCTTGCGCAGCTGGCCCAACGAGTCGAAGTCGCGGCCGGTGGCAACGCGCAGGCCGTCGACGCTGGTCAGCCGGGCGGTGAAGGTCGGCGGTGCGGCCTGCGGGTCGGACACGCTGGCGTCCAGACGGGCCAGGATGTCCCAGTAGGAGGCGCTGCGGAACGCCATCCGGTCGCGTTCCCGCTGCACGATGATGCGCGTGGCCACCGACTGGACCCGCCCCGCCGACAGCTTGGGTGCCACCTTCTTCCACAGCACCGGGCTGACCTCGTAGCCGTACAGCCGGTCCAGGATGCGACGGGTTTCCTGCGCGTCGACCAGGTCGATGTCCAGGTCACGGGGGTTTTCGGCGGCCTCCAGAATGGCCGGCTCGGTGATCTCGTGGAACACCATCCGCTTGACCGGGATGTTCGGCTTCAGGGTTTCCAGCAGGTGCCAGGCGATGGCTTCGCCCTCGCGGTCACCATCCGTGGCCAGGTAAAGCTCGTCGACGCCCTTCAGCAGGCCCTTCAGCTCGCTGACGGTGCTCTTCTTCTCGGGGCTGATGATGTAGAGCGGCTCGAAGTCGTGATCCACGTTGACACCAAGGCGGGCCCACGGCTCCGACTTGTATTTCGCCGGCACGTCGGCCGCGGCGCGGGGCAGGTCGCGGATGTGGCCGCGCGAGGATTCGACGATGTAGTTGGAGCCCAGGTAACCGGCCAATTTGCGCGCTTTGGTCGGCGACTCGACGATGACGAGTCGCCTACGGCTCCCAGCCCGGCCGCTCTCGCGGTCCTTGAGATTCGGGTCGGCCAACTACGCTTACGCTCCATCCTTGATCCCGGCCCCCCTGCGAGGCCGCCCCGCAGAAGAATGACAGGCCGGCGTCAAAAATTCCGCGGAAATTCAGATACGCCAGCGTTCCTTCGCCCTCGGGCACCTGACAATTTCGCACCCTGAGGCGCGACTGCGCAAACCGGCCGCCGGAAACGCAAATCTTTTTCCGCGGTTATACCCGCGGCCATACCGATGCCACGTCGACGCCGTCGGGGGCGTCGCCCACGTTCTCTACCAGGCGCGATAGCCGGCGACGGCCGCTGATCCGCAGCGCCGGCCGGCCACCGCGGGTGCCGATCAATGTGGGAGCGATTCCGACCCGCATCAAAGCCGACGCCAGCGGGGAATGGGTATCGGGCGCGTGCGGATCCAGGCCCAACAGGTAATGGTCGCCCTCGGGATGACCGGCCGCCAGCGTCCAGGCCCGCAATTCCCGCGGCCCGGGCAGCCACCGCGGCGGCACCGTTTTGACCGCGCCGCGCGTCCATTCGGCGGCCAAATTCACCAACGCCGCGGTGACCGCCGTCCGCACCAACGGGGTGTCCTCGTCGGTGCGGCCGATTTCGGGCTCCAGCCCCGCCTCGCGGATCATCGCGGCCAGCGCGGCGGCACGCCAGGCCTGATCCACCACCACAGACAGGCGCGCGCCCTGCGTGCCCGGACCGCCGACCATGACGATCTGACCGGAAGCCGCCAGCACCCCGGAGAGGTCGGCGACCGCGGGCGGCACCGACTCCGCTGTGAAGAAGGAAAGCTGGCTCACGCCACCGACAGTAGGCCAGGTCGGCCATTCGCGTCTTGAGGCAACCGGCGCGGCGACGGTTCGGCACTGGCCGGAATACGAAAACCCCCCGACGGGCCCGCTGGGCGGGACTGCACGGGGGGTTCGTGGAAGACCTGCTCCGCTTAAGCGGGGCGGACTCCGGTGGCCTGGGGGCCCTTAGGGCTGTGGCCGATTTCGAACTCGACCTTCTGGTTTTCTTCGAGGGTGCGGAAGCCCGAACCCTGGATCTCCGTGTAGTGGACAAAAACATCCGCGGAACCGTCTTCGGGGGCAATGAACCCGAAGCCCTTCTCCGCGTTGAACCACTTCACAGTTCCCTGTGGCATCTCTCGATCTTTCCTTTTCTTCTGGGTGCGGGGCACCGCCTGCCGATGCCCCGGGCCTGGTACGACCGCCATACCTCGCTCAGTCGCCGGAACTTCACCCGACCGATTAACCTCGCAGGAACCGCGGCCGCAACGTCGATCCTGCGAAAGTTTGACACGAACACAGAAGCTGCGACCGCGAATAGTCAACCATGTTCATCGCTTCGGCGACAGACTTGCGTCTTGGACGGAGTCTCAGCCGGTCCCAGGAGAGTGCGAATGGCGAGTTTCGGCAGCGACCTGCTCGCCGCCGCGCTCGCCGGTACCGACGCCGACGAGCACCCGCTGCGGCACGTCGCCGAACTCCCGCCACGAAGCGGCCGTCCGCATAGTTGGCCGGGGTGGGCCGAGCCGGACGTGGTGCGCGCGTTCACCGACCGCGGGGTGAGTTCGCCCTGGTCACACCAGTCGGCGGCCGCGGAGCTGGCGCACGCCGGCCGTCATGTGGTGGTGAGCACCGGGACCGCGTCGGGCAAGTCATTGGCGTATCAGCTTCCCGTCCTCAACGCGCTGGCCACCGATCCGCGGGCTCGGGTGCTGTACCTGTCCCCGACGAAGGCGCTGGGCCACGACCAATTGCGGGCCGCGCACGCGCTGACGGCCGCCGTTCCACGGCTGCATGACGTGGCTCCCACCGCCTACGACGGCGACAGCCCCCCGGAAGTCCGCCGGTTCGCGCGGGAGCGATCCCGGTGGCTGTTCTCCAATCCCGACATGATCCATTTGTCCATTCTGCGCAACCATGCCAGATGGGCCGTGCTGTTGCGGGGCCTTCGGTTCGTGATCGTCGACGAATGCCATTACTACCGTGGGGTTTTCGGCTCCAACGTGGCGATGGTGCTGCGGCGGTTGCTGCGGCTGTGTGCGCGGTATTCGTCCGCTCCCACTGTCATCTTCGCCAGCGCGACGACGGACGCACCGGGCGCGACGGCGGCCGAGCTCATCGGGCTTCCGGTCGATGAGGTCACCGAGGACGGTTCGCCCCAGGGCGCGAGGACGGTCGCGTTGTGGGAACCGGCGCTGCGCGCCGACCTGCTCGGCGAGAACGGCGCGCCGGTGCGCCGCTCGGCCGGCGCGGAGGCGGCGCGGGTGATGGCCGACCTGATCGCCGAGGGGGCGCAGACGCTGACGTTCGTGCGGTCACGCCGCGCCGCGGAGTTGACCGCCTTGGGCACCCAGGCGCGGTTGGACGAGATCGCTCCCGGGCTCTCCGGCAAGGTGGCGTCGTATCGGGCCGGCTATCTCGCCGAGGACCGCACCGCGCTGGAGCGGGCCCTCGCGGAGGGCCGGTTGCGCGGCCTGGCCACCACGAATGCCCTGGAGTTGGGTGTCGACATCGCCGGACTGGACGCGGTGGTCCTCGCCGGGTTCCCGGGCACGGTCGCCTCGTTCTGGCAGCAGGCCGGCCGGTCGGGCCGGCGCGGGCAGGGCGCGCTGGTGGTGCTGATCGCCCGCGACGATCCGCTGGACACGTATCTGGTGCACAACCCCACCGCGCTGCTGGGCAAGCCGGTCGAGCGGGTGGTGATCGACCCCGCCAACCCCTACATTCTGGGGCCCCAACTGCTCTGCGCCGCAACCGAAATGCCGCTGGACGAGGCCGAGGTGCGCGACTTCGGGGCAACCGAGGTGGCCGAGGGTCTGATCGACGACGGATTGTTGCGGCGGCGCAACGGCAAGTACTTTCCCGCGGCAGGACTAGAACCGCATGGGGCGGTGGACATTCGGGGATCCTCGGGCGGCCAGATCGTCATCGTCGAGGCCGACACCGGGCGGCTGCTGGGCAGCACCGGTGTCGGTCAGGCCCCGGCTTCGGTCCACCCGGGCGCCGTCTACCTCCATCAAGGGGAAAGTTATGTCGTCGACTCGTTGAACCTCGAGGATGCGATCGCCTTCGTGCACGCCGAGGACCCCGGCTACGCGACGTTTGCGCGGGAAATCACCGACATCACGGTCACCGGTACCGGCGAACGCGCACAGTTCGGGCCCGTCACCCTGGGTCTGGTGCCCGTCACCGTCACCCACCAAGTGGTGGGGTATCTGCGTCGCCGGCTTTCCGGAGAGGTGATCGACTTCATCGAGTTGGACATGCCGGAACACACGCTGGCGACCACCGCGGTGATGTACACCATCACCGAAGAAGCCCTGCTGCGCAAGGGGATTGACGCGCCGCGGATCCCCGGATCACTGCACGCCGCCGAGCACGCGGCGATCGGCCTGCTGCCGCTGGTGGCCAGCTGCGATCGGGGCGATATCGGCGGCTTGTCCACCGCGGTGGGACCGGACCCGGCCGGTCTGCCCAGTGTCTTCGTGTACGACGGCTATCCGGGCGGCGCCGGGTTCGCCGAGCGCGGTTTTCGCCAGGCGCGTACCTGGCTGGGTGCGACCGCCGCCGCCATCGAGGCATGCGAGTGCCCCCGGGGGTGTCCGTCCTGCGTGCAGTCCCCGAAATGCGGCAACGGCAACGACCCGCTCGACAAGGAGGGTGCGGTGCGGGTGTTGCACCTGGTCCTCGCGGAGCTGCCGCACGCTGAGCAATCCGGCGGATGACGACCGACCCCTCGACGGTCGACCCCACGGATGCCGTCTGACGGGCTAACGGACGCTCATCGGTGAGCGGCGGCAGCCCCGACCTCGCGGGCGCAGCAGCAAACTACCAAGGCCACAACGACATTGGCAAATTCACCGGCTCGCCGGTGGGGTTGCGCCTGAGGCCCGCGGACGGCGCCGACATGGCCGGTAGGCCCGAGGTCCCAACAATGCGGGACCGTCGCCGTAAAATCGGCCGCATGGGCCACGACTGGTTGCTCGTGGAGACGCTGGGGGGTGAACCCACCGTGGTGGCGCAGGGACGCCAACTTAAGAATCTCGTCCCGATCACCACGTTCATGCGCCGCAGTCCTTATCTCTCCGCGGTTCGGACGGCGATCGCCGAGTCGGTACAGACCGGTCAGAGCTTGACCAGCATCACTCCCAAGCGCGACCGCGTCATTCGCACCGAACCGGTGGTGATGTCCGACGGCCATATCCACGGGGTGCATGTGTGGACCGGCCCCGCGGACGTCGAACCACCCGAGCGGCCGACCCCCGGGCCGCTGAAGTGGGACCTGACCATGGGCGTCGCCACCGACACCCGGGAGTCGTTGGCCAACAGCGGAAAGAATCCCGAAGTCGAGGTCACCTTCGGCAGGGCCTTCGCCGAAGACCTTCCCTCTCGCGAGCTCAACCCCAACGAAACCAAGGTGCTGGCCATGGCCGTGAAGGCCGAGCCCAACCAAACACTCTGCAGCACCTGGGATCTCACCGATTGGCAGGGCAACCCCATGCGGATCGGTTTCGTCGCGCGCACCGGCCTGGAGGCGGGCCCCGACGGCCGGGACCATCTGGTCGCGCGGGCGATCAACTGGCGCGCCGAACTCAAGGGCCCAGAGGTGTCGACAGACGATCTGGCGCAACGGATCCTGAGCGGGCTCGCTCAGGCCGGCGTCCACCGCGCGCTGATCGACCTCAAGAACTGGGCCCTGCTGAAATGGCTGGACGAGCCCTGCACCTTCTACGACTGGCGCGGCAGTGAGACCGGCGAGCCGAAGGTTCACCCCGACGATCAGCACCTGGTGTCCTCGATGACCGAGGAATTCGGCCACGGTGCGACCAGTCGGGTGCTGCGAATGCCCGGCCATGACAACGATTGGGTGCCGGTGCACGTCACGGTCAACAGGGTGGAACTCGAACCGGATACCTACGCCGGGCTGGTCTCGCTGCGGTTGCCCTCTGAGGAGGAACTCGCCGCCGCCGAATTGCCGGGCGGCCCCGACCCGACGGCCTAACCCACGACGGGCAGCAAGCGGTCGGCGGCGACCGACAGCCGCTGGCCGCCGAGTTGCGGCCACGCCTGCACCGCGCAGAACGGCGCGCACTGATCCTGCGACGACCGCGTGCCGACGTGCACGCAGCACTGCACCAGCCGCTCTTCGATCATCGTCGACATGTCCATGAACGGTTTGACCGTGACCCGCACGACACGCTCACCCAGCATCCGCCTCAGTTGGCGTCGCCGCCCCGGCAGGGCGGCCGACGCCACGGTGAGCAACGTCGCCATGCCCAGGTCGCAGTTCTCGCAGATCATGCGCCACACGTCCGACATCGCAGGATGCGACAACGAAGACTGCTCCGACAGCAACCCCATCAAGGATTCCCGCACGGCCAGCCGCAATTCCCTGGGAATGTCGGAGTCGGCGATCCGGTTGGCGATCAACCCCAGCTTGTCCTTGAGGTTGTCGTGGCCCATCAGTGCGACCAGCGAGCGCCAGTTCCCGTTGTCCTCACGAAGCATGTACCCGACCGAGCAGCAATGGGGGTGCGAGCATGGCAGCGCGGTCAGATCCCGCCAGGTGATCAGGCCGCTTGTCTGCGGTCCCAACCGCTTCAGCACACCCGTGTGGGTGAGGCGCCTGGCCGGGTCAATGAGACCCGAACGCCCGGAACCGAATTGCGGCTGGATGCAAACCCCGCCGACGTAGGGCGTGTCCAGCGCCAGCTTGACGATGTCGCCGATCTCTGTGTCGTTGACACCGAGTGACGCCGTCATCACGAGCGTGGTGAAAACCTCGCGTTCCGAAAGTCGCCGCAGCGCCGACTCCTTGAGGCGCGACAGGTCGCCGCCACGGTGATAGCGGTGCGCGCCCGGCGAGAGCCCGTCGTACTGCAGGTACACCTCGGCGCGTTCGCGGTGCTCGGTGAGCAGGTCGAGCAGCTCGTCATCGTGAGCGATCCGGATACCGTTGGTGTTCAGTAGGATTCGTGTTATCGGTCGCGAGCTGAGCTCGGCGAGCAACTGGGGCAGCTGCGGGTGCAGGCTGGGCTCGCCACCGCTGAGCATCACCACATCCAGGCGGCCGTTCTCCCGTGCGAGCCGCTGGTCGACGTTGGCCAGCACGTCACCGACCGCTACGACAGTGCGGAGGTCCGGGGAGGAATCGGCGAAACACGTTGGGCAGCGCAGGTTGCAGGTCGCGGCGATGTCTTCCAGCAGGATGCAGGTGTGCTGAGTCTGCATCTGCGGCAGGCCGCGTAGATAGGCCGACGGGATCGGGTCGAAGTTGCCCGGCTCATCGGGGACGTGCGTCTTGGTGGGCGCGGTCCACTCCTCGAGGTAGGCAAGGATTTCGGGGTCTTCGTCGTACAGCGTTCGAACGTGCCCGTGTCTCGGGCAGCCCCGTTCGAGCCAGACCTGCCCGTCGCCGCGCACGGCCAGCCACCCGCTGAGCCGTGCCACGTCGCCCAGCGGACGATCGGGTTCCTCGGCGTGACACTGCGGGCAAAACGCGTTGACGTAGCGGTGGATTCGGTCGCCCCGCAGTCCCATGCCGCTCATCGGGTGAGGTGATACAGCATCGGGTTCAATCCGGTACAGATGCCGACGGTGAAGATGGAGGTGAGTGCCCAGCCGATCATCAATCCCATGCCGATTCCCCTCGCCCAGGCACTCTTCTTCACGAACAACAGCGCTCCCCCGCCGGCGAAGGCGATCAGCCCGAGCATGACGGCTCCGGCCGCGAAGGCGATCTTCGGGGCGACGGCATTGGCGAGCCCGAACAGCACCAGCGGACCGACGACGGTGTTGATTCCGGCATACAGCGCCATCCCGGCGATGGCCGCGCCGAAGATTTCCCCGCCGCTCGGCTTGCTCGGCGGCGGTTGCCAGCCGGGGTAGGGCCGGTTCATGTCATAGGGATAACCCGGTGGGGGCCAGTCCAGGGGGCGCCAGCCGTCCGGCGGAGGCGGACCCGGCGGTGGGTTCGTCATGCGGGAACCGCCTCCCGTCGCAACAGGGTGTCGTAGTGGCCTCGCCGATACCCCAGGCGCAGCCGGACGGCGATGAGCAGGAGGGAGGGCAGGAGAAACCACTGCGGCCGGGTCAGGCCCAGCCACACGGTCTCGTTGGCCCGGACAAACTCGACCAGGAACCGGAACACCGCATACCCCGCCACGTAGAGGACGAACAGCTCACCCGGATGACTTATCCGGTTGCGCAACCACAGCAGGACCGCGAACGCGGCCAGCTGGAAGGCGATTTCGTAGAGGAACGACGGGTGCATTGCCACGCCCGCGAGGCAACCGGGACATTTTGGTGTGCCGGCCGGGGCGTGGATGCCCCACGGCAGGCTGGTCGGGCGTCCCGGCGCTTCGGTGAGGTGGCAGCCGATCCGGCCGATCGCCATGCCCAGCGCGACCGCCGGGGCGAACAAGTCACCCGTCTTGCCGGTGTAGCCGCCGATCCGCTTGGCGATCAGGACCCCGAGGTAGGCGCCGCAGAGTCCGCCCAGAATGCTGCGCGACCCGAATTCCCACGCCTGCAGCAACGACGGGTTGAGGCGGACGTCGAGGTGCTCGGCCCAACCGGAGAGGCGCATGCCCACCGCGCCGCCGACCAGGGCGCCGGTCACCGCCACCAACGATTGTTCGTTGACCGCTCCACGCCGGCGGGCCTCGACGATGAACACGACGGCGGCGGCCAGGACGCCCAGCGCCACGAAGACACCATGCACCGGCAACACCAACGGGCCGATCCGCCACTGCGGCACCACGTCGACAGACTATTACGCCCGGCGTGCGCGGGCCGGCGTCAGCCGCTAACGGGCCCCGCCCGCGCGGCGGCGATCGCCGCGCCGCCGAGGACCGCCACCCGAACCGTGACGACGACGTCGAGTTCGTCCACCGCACAACTGGCGTCGCCGGTGTGCATCTGGCGGGCCACCGCCGTCGCGCGGGCGCAGGCCGCTTCGGCCCCCGCCGGCAGCCGGGCCGCCGCGGCCAACGCGGCCAGATCGGCCGCCGCCTGTGCGCGATGCCGCGCCACCACCACCGAACCGAGGTACGCCCCGCCCCCCGTGACGCACAACAGCACCGCGACCATCCACGCCGCGACCAGGGTGGCCGAGCCCCGATCATCCCGACGGCTCCGCCATCGAGACCGCTTTGGCCGCAATGTCGAGCGCCGGCAACAACTTCGAGCGCGCGACGACGGTGGCCACCAGGAACTCACCGTCACGGTGCACCTCGACCCGCGCCCCGCCGGGGGCGATGCGGCGAGCCGCGCCGAGCGCCGAGCGTTCGTCACCGCGGGCCGCGAGCCGGGCCGCCTCGCGGGCGGCGTCCACGCAGCGAATCTGCATCGACACCGCGGTGACGCCGGCCAGACACAGCACCAGCACGACGACGAGCGTGGCCACGCCCAGCGCCGCCTCCACGGTGCTGGCGCCCGCACTGCCGGCTAGACCTTGGTGTTGAGCGCGCGACCGATGATGTTGGTCAGCGCCGACACGACGGAGTCGCCGGTCACGACTGTGTACAGGATCGCACCGAAGGCGGCGGCGGCGATCGTGCCGATGGCGTATTCGACCGTGGACATGCCCGACTCGTCGGACACCAGGACCGTCACGCGGGACACGAATCTTCGAAACATGTTGTACAGCAATGCTTTCCTTTCTTCTCACCACAATCCCGACTGCAAGACGTTGCCGGCGAGCCCGGCCACGACGGGAACGATCCCCAGGCACACGAACGCCGGCAGGAAACACAATCCGAGCGGTCCGGCGATCAGCACCCCAGCGCGCTCTGCGGTTGCGGTGGCCGCGTGCGCGGCGTCGTGACGGGCCTGGTCGGCCAGGTCGGCGACGCCCTCGGCCAGCGCCGCACCCGAGGCCGCCGACCGCCGAGCCAGCCGCAGCAACGCTTCGGCCTGGGCATCGGCGGAGTTGGCCCGGTCATCCGGTGTAATCGTCCAGGCGACAACGGGATCGGCCCCCAGCGCCAACAGATCGGCCGCGCGCCGCAGCACGCGGGCCAACGTCGGCGTTGCGGACGCCGCGGCGGCCGCCGCGGCGGTGGCCACCGCCATGCCCGCTCCCAGGCACACGGCCAGCACGTCGAGGCAGGACGCCACCGCCAGCGGGTCGGGCCCCTGCGCCGGTCCGCTCCCCGGGCGCGCTCGATGCTCGCGGACCGGCATCCGCGCCCGCGCCCGCACCAGCGACGGACCGGGACCGATCCACGCGGCCACCGCAAGCAATACCGCCGCCGTCGTCATGACTCGAGCCGATCGGTGATCTGGTCGGCCCACAGTAGGCCGCCGCACGCCAGGGTTGAACCGACGACCAAGAGCCATCCGCCCGCGTGCCCGCCCAGCAGGAAGGCCAGCGGTCGCGCCCCGATCAGTTGGCCCAGCAGCACGCCGAGCACCGGCAGGCCCGCCAGGATCACCGCGGTCGCGCGCGCACCGGCCATGCTCGATGTCACCCGCGCCGAGAACCGTTGCCGCTCGGCGATATCGTGCTGCGCGGCACGCATCAGGGTGGCTATCGCCAGGCCGTGGTCGCTGGCCAGTTGCCAACACAGCGCGAGGCGATCCCAGTGCGCGGGCAGCGCAGACGACTTCGCCGCCGCGCGCAGGCCGGCCGCGACGTCGGCCCCCAACCTGGCGCGGGCGGCCACCGCCAGCAACGAATCCGAGACGGCGCCGGCGGTTTCACCGGCGGCCACGCCGAACGCGCGCACCGGATGCGACCCGACCCGCAATTCGCCGACGAGCACGTCGAGTGCGCCTTCCAGCGCCTGCCCCTCGCGCTGGGCGGACCGGATGCGGTGGCGGCGGTGATAGCGCAGGCCCGAGGTCGCCCCAACGACCGCGACCGCCAGCAGCGTCGTCAACGGCAGCAGCACGGCGGCGGCGCCCAAGACCGTCGCGGCAAGCCAGCCGGCCCCTCCCGGCCCGGTGCGCGGGTGGAACCGGCGGCCCGACGCCGCCGGCGCGAGACGGCGCCGCGGCGACGGCGGAAGGACGATGAGCGCGAGCGCCAACAGCAGCGCGCCCGCTATCGGGCCGTTCATGCCGGCATCCGGCTTTGCAGCAGGCGATGCAGGAGGTCGGCATCGTCGGTCATGCCCCCGTCGGCATGCCACACCGTGACCGCCCGCACCCGTCCCGCAATCTGTCTCAGCACGGCGACTTCACCGAGCCGACGCCGCCCGGTGCGATCCCTGGTGACATGCAACAGCACCTGCACGGCCGCGGCGAGTTGACTGTGCAGCGCGGCGCGATCGAGACCGCCCAGCGCGCCCAGCGCCTCCAGCCGGGCCGGAACTTCGGCCGGATTGTTCGCGTGGACCGTGCCCGCTCCCCCGTCGTGGCCCGTGTTCAGCGCCGCCAGCAGATCAACCACCTCGGCGCCCCGCACCTCGCCGACCACTATGCGGTCGGGTCGCATCCGCAGGGCTTGGCGCACGAGTTGGCGCACCGGAACCTCGCCGACGCCCTCGACGTTGGCGCACCGCGCGACCAGCTTCACCAGGTGCGGATGCCGGGGCGCCAGCTCGGCGGCATCCTCGACGCACACGATCCGTTCGGTGGGCGCGACGGCACCGAGCATCGCCGCGAGCAAGGTCGTCTTGCCGGCTCCCGTGCCGCCGCACACCAGAAAGGCCAGCCGGGCGGCGATGATGTCCGCGACCAGGGCGGCCGCCTCGGGGGTCAAGGAGCCCGCCGCAGTCAGGGCGGCCAGGTCCTGGCTGGCCGGCCGCAACACCCGCAGCGACAAGCACGTGCCCGCGGCCGCCACGGGCGGCAGCACCGCGTGTAAGCGCACCGCGAACCCGGCGCCGATGCCGGTGAGCTGGCCGTCCACCCACGGCTGCGCGTCGTCCAGCCGCCTGCCGGCGGCCAGCGCCAGCCGCTGTGCCAGGCGCCGCACCGCGGCCTCGTCGGCGAACCGAACTTGCTCGCGGCGCAAGCCATTCCCGTCGTCGACCCACACCGCATCGGGCGCGGTGACCAAGACATCGGTGGTGCCGTCCGCGCACAACAACGGTTCGAGGATGCCGGCGCCGGTCAGCTCGGTCTGCAACACCCGCAGATTGGCCAGCACCTCGGTGTCGCCCAGCATCCCGCCGGACTCGGCCCGGATCGCGGCGGCCACGGTGTTCGGCCCCAAGGGAGCGCCCAGCGGCGCGGCTTCGGCGGCCAGCCGCTCACGCACCCGGTCAATCAGCGAACCGTTCACGCGGCCCTGCCGTTTCGTGCCGGCCCCGACGAGGCCCGCGGTAACACGGCGAGCACCTCGCGGGCCGCGGCGGCGAGCGCGGATCGCCGTCCGACCCGTAGGCCGCCGCGCTCCAGCTGCTCGGCGAAGCGCGGCTCCGCCCTCATGGACGCCAGCAACGGCAGCCCGGTGATGTCGGCGATCTCGCCCGCACGCAACCCTCCCGGCGACGGACCACGCACCACCAATCCCACGTTGGGGTTGACGGTGCCCAGCACCGGAGCCAGTGCGCCCGTCGCTGCGCACGAGCACACATCGCATCGGCTGACCACGACGACGAGGTCGGCGGCATCAAGCGCCGCTTGCACCGCATCGGTGAGGCGACGCGGAAGGTCGCAGACCACCGTGACCGGGCCGCGGCGACCGGCATCGACGATGGCTTGCACGGGCCCCGCCGCCAGCTCGTATCCGCGCCGGGTGCCGGACAGGACGCTGACTCCCCGGTGCCGCGGCAGCGCCGCACGCACCGACGACCAGTTGAGCCGGCCGCCCTGCAGCGCCAGATCCGGCCAGCGCAGGCCCGGCACGCTCTCGGCGCCCAGCAGTAGATCGATGCCGCCGCCCCACGGGTCGAGGTCCACCAACAGCGCGTCGGTGGTGGCCTGCGCCAGGGCGACCGCCAGCGACGAAGCGCCGGCCCCGCCACACCCTCCGATGACGGCGACGACTTCGCCGCGCGACCCGTCGTCGCGCGACGACTCGGCGGCCTCGGCGAGCGCGCCCACCAATTCGCGCTCCTGCTCGGGCAGCCGCAACACAAGCCCGGCGCCCACCGCAACGGCCGCCGCCCATGTCGCGGTCGCCGGGTCGGTCGCTGTGAGCACTATCACATGCGGGCGGCGCGGGAGCGCCGCCCGCGCGCACCTGTCGGCCGCCGCCTCGTCCAGCACCACGGCCGCGGCCGCCGACCACGTCTTGCGACTCAGGGCGCCGGCGGCGTGGACCACCCGGACGCCGACGGCCGCGGCAACGCGATCTAAATCCCGGCGCAGTCCCGGGTCCGCCAACACCGCCAAGAGGCCCGCGGAAGCCGTCACTTCGGCCGGAGAGGTGCTAGTCACGCGCCCACTCTGGCGGGCTCGCGATGTTGGACACCAGTCCCAAATGCGGATCTGGGGATAGAGACGCGAGTGTGCACAAAGACGTCGACCGGCGCTCGGTCGGCACAAAGGAGAGGGAATGTCCGCAACCAATTGGACGGTCGCGCCGCGCGCTCCGTATACGCGGAACCGAGCCTGAAAAGACCCGAGAAAGACCCCAGAAAAGGGACGACCCCCGCCAGGGGGGGAGGAGGCGAGGGTCGTCGTGCATCAGCCCCGGGGGGTCGGGCTGATACACCCTCGGCTCAGGCCGAGTAATGCTTACTATACACATGACAAGCCGCGGTAATGCAATAGCTGTTTCTATGAAAGAACACGTTGAGCCGCAAAAACACTGGCGTTACCAGCGGTCCCACTTTGCTGAGCGGCCTTTTCGGGCCCAGAATCCCGGCGCCGCCGCGCGACCGACCTATGCTGGGTCGGTGACCGTCTTCGACCCGGCCGCGGAGCAGCACACGGCGGCAACGCCCGCTTCCCGGGCCCGCACCGCGGCCTTCTTCGACCTGGACAAGACGATCATCGCCAAGTCCAGCACGCTGGCGTTCAGCAAACCGTTCTTCAACCAGGGACTGCTGAACCGCCGCGCCGTGCTCAAGTCGAGCTACGCCCAGTTCATCTATCTGCTCTCCGGTGCCGATCATGACCAGATGGACCGGATGCGCCTCCACATGACCAACATGGTCACCGGGTGGGACGTCGATCAGGTCAAGTCGATCGTCAACGAAACGCTGCACGACATCGTGACGCCGCTGGTGTTCGCCGAAGCCGCGGACCTGATCGCCGCCCACAAACTCTGCGGCCGCGACGTGGTGGTGGTCTCCGCCTCCGGCGAGGAAATCGTGGCTCCGATCGCCCGGGCCCTGGGCGCCACGCACGCGATGGCGACCCGCATGGTCGTCGAGGACGGCCGGTACACCGGCGAGATAGCGTTCTACTGCTACGGCGAGGGCAAGGTGCAAGCGATCCGCGAGCTGGCCGCCCGCGAGGGCTACCCGCTGGAGCATTGCTACGCGTACTCCGACTCGATCACCGACCTGCCGATGCTCGAATCCGTCGGCCACCCCAGCGTGGTGAATCCCGACCGCGGATTGCGCCGGGAAGCCGTCGAACGCGGTTGGCCCGTGCTGTCATTTTCGCGACCGGTGTCGCTGCGCGACCGCATCCCGGCGCCGTCGGGTGCGGCGATCGCGACGACCGCGGCGGTGGGCGTCAGTGCGCTGGCAGCTGGCGCGGTCACCTATTCGCTGTTGCGCCGCTTCGCGTTCTAACCCCCACCAAGGCAACCCTCAGCAAACACATTTCGGGTCTGGCTTCGCAATTTTTGCAAAATTGGGCCTTGCTGCGTTAAGGGTCTAGTAGTACAAAGGAACCACGGAAGCCCGGTGAGGCCTAGGTCGATCCGGAAGAGAAGGTTCGATCTCCCGACCCGGGCGCCCAGCACGGTGCTCGGCACCCACGCGGAGTCATAGCCGCGATAATGGCAGAAGTGTTGCGGGCCTGCGTAATTGCGAAATGTGGACGGTGTCGACGGCCCTTTGGGTGGGGTTGCCACCGGCAGCATCGCAAGATCGCCGAGGCCAACCCACGCAGCCCCGAAATGCACGCATGGTAACCGAGTTCCGTGTTAGCGGGCGGCGGACCGAATACTTCGGGACGTCGCCCGCTTCGTATTGTCCGGTGGCGTTTCTGCGGCCGCCGGCTACCGATTCAGCTATCGATTCGACAGCGACTCGGCGATCGTCAAAGCCTCCTGCGCGCCGGCCCGCATCGCCCGGCAACAGAGCACCAGCCAGGCTCCCACCCCGGCCGGCGTGCCGTCGGCGAAGCCTTGTGCGGCGTCACGATAGTCGGCCGGCTGGCGCATCCAACTCACCTCGGGCACACCCAACCCGTGTGGATCCAACCCGCTGGCAATGGTCACCAACCGCGACACCGCGCGGGCGACCACGCCGTCGGCGCTGCCGAACGGCTTGAGCGTCAGCAGTTCGCCGTGCGCGACCGCGGCGACCACCGGCGCAGGCGCCTGGGTGCCGCCGCTCACCAAATCCGCCAGCAACTCCAGTCGCGGCCCGACGCCGGCATCGGCGCGGGGCCTGCCCAGCCGGTCCTCGTCCACCTGGTCGGCCGCCGCCAGCATGTGCAAGCGGGCCAGCGCCTGCAGCGGCGCCCGCCGCCAAATCCCGACCAGGGGGCCCTCGCCGCCTTCCAGCGCCTGGGCCACCCGCAGCGCCCCGCCGAACACCGGATCACTGACGGCCCCGGCGTCCGCGAGGTCTTCCAGCCGGACCGGACCACCGTCCAGCACCGACGAGGCGCGGGCCGCCCGCAAGGCCGCTTCGGCTGCGGTCACCGGCCATCCGCGCAGGTTGGCTCGGTGCCGGTGGGCGCGGCCCAGCGCGTCGCGGGCCCGGTCGCTGGCCTCGGCGACGCCCGGCAACTCCATCAACGGAGCGAGTGGATCAGCCGTCACAGGTTGCCAACCTATCCCGGCTTCAATGATCGGATGTCGGTGCGTGCGGGATGGCCTCCAGCAGCCGGCGGGTGTATTCGTGCCGGGGCCGGGTGAACAGCTCGTCGGTGGCGGACTGCTCTACCACCCGACCGGCGCGCATCACCAAGACGTCGTCGGCGATCTGCCGGATCACCGCCAGGTCGTGGCTGATGAACAAGTACGTGAGGCCCAGTTCGGTCTGCAGCTCGGCCAGCAAATCCAAGATCTGCGCCTGCACCAGCACGTCGAGCGCGGAGACCGCCTCGTCGCAGACCAGCACCTCGGGCCGCAGCGCCAGCGCCCGGGCTATCGCGACCCGCTGCCGTTGGCCACCCGACAGCTCCCGGGGAAGTCGCCCCAGAACCGATGACGGCAGCGCCACCTGGTCGACGAGTTCATGCACCACTCGCTCGCGTTGCCCGCGGTCGCCGACGCGGTGGACGCGCAGCGGTTCCTCGATGGCACGAAACACCGTGTACATGGGATCCAGGCTGCTGTAAGGATTTTGGAAGACCGGCTGCACCCGCCGCCGGAAGGCCAATTGCTGATCCCGGCTCAGTGAGTCGTCGATGCGGGTGCCGTCGAAAACGACCGTGCCCGAGCTCGCCGGCAGGAGGCCGAGCACGATCTGCGCCAGGGTGGACTTGCCCGAACCCGACTCACCGGCGATCGCCAGCGTGCTCGCCCGCCGCAGCCGAAACGAAACCCCGTCGACGGCAAGGAATTCCGCTCGCCGCCACGGCGCGCCGCGCGACTCGCGGTAGACCTTGGTCAGCTCCGAGGCGACCAGGATGTCGTCGGACGCCCCGCGATCCGCCGGACGCGGCCGGGCCGGGCCCTGCACCGTCAGCGACGGCGCGGCCGCCACCAGGCGCCGCGTGTACTCGTGCTGCGGCTCCCGCAAGATCGACTGCGTCGCACCGGATTCCACCACGACGCCCTCGCGCATCACGACGACGG
The DNA here is from genome assembly GCF_001665605.1 of Mycobacterium sp. 852014-50255_SCH5639931. GTDB lineage: Bacteria > Actinomycetota > Actinomycetes > Mycobacteriales > Mycobacteriaceae > Mycobacterium > Mycobacterium paraffinicum. The sequence goes on along the minus strand of NZ_LZSV01000032.1, from coordinate 71,455 downwards.
ACTCGGCGCGTTCGGCGGCCAGCGCCAGGTCGTGGGTGATCAGCAGCAGCGCGGTGCCGAGTTCCGCGGTGAGCCCCTGCAGGTGGTCGAGCACCTGGCGCTGGACGGTGACGTCGAGCGCGGACGTCGGCTCGTCGGCGATCAGCAGCCGCGGCCGTCCCGCCAGCCCGATCGCGATCAGGGCCCGTTGACACATGCCGCCGGACAGCTGATGCGGATAGCGACCCGCTTGTCTCGCCGGGTCCGGCATGCCCGCCTGCCCGAGCAGCTCCACCGCGCGCCGCCGCGCCCGTCGGTCGGAGGTGTTGGCCCGCAACGCTTCCGAAACCTGGAAGCCGACCTTCCAAACCGGGTTGAGGTTGGTCATCGGGTCTTGGGGTATGTAGCCGATCTCGCGGCCCCTGATGCAGCGCAGTGTCCGGCGGTCGGCCCGGGCGATGTCGGATCCGTCGAAGACGATGCGCCCGGCGGTGATTCGGCCGCCGGGGGGAAGCAGCCCGAGGATCGCCGCCGCCGTGGTGGATTTCCCCGATCCCGACTCGCCCACCACCGCGACCGTGCGGCCGGGCAAGACGGCGAAGTCGACGCCGCGCACGGCGGCGTGATCGCCGAAGCTGACTTTGAGGCCCTCGACTGACAGCAGCGGCGTGTCGTTCATGGCCGCCACGCTCGCGACGCCGGATCGAGGGCGTCGCGCAACGCGTCGCCCATCATCATGAAGGCCAGCACCGTGGTCGCCAGTGCGCCGGCGGGATAGAACAGGATGGGCGAGCCCGCCCGCAACCGCGTCTGGTCGAGGTTGATGTCGCCGCCCCAGGACACCACCGACGTCGGCAGTCCGACGCCCAGGTAGGACAGCGTGGCCTCGGTGACGATGAAAACGCCCAGGGCGATGGTGGCCATCGCGATGACCGGACCAAGGGCGTTGGGCATTGCGTGGCGCAGCAGAATTTGAAAGCGGCTCAGCCCCAGTGCTTTCGAGGCGAGCACGTAATCGCTGGTGCGCACCGCGAGCACCGATCCTCGCGCGATGCGGGCTATCTGCGGCCAGCCGAACAAGGCGAGGATGGCGATCACGGTCCACACCGTGCGGTGGTGCATGACCTGCATGAGCACGATGGCGGCCAGCAGCAGCGGCAGGCCGAAGAACACGTCGCTGATGCGGGAGACCACCGCGTCGATCCAGCCGCCGTAGAACCCGGCCAGTGCGCCGAGCGCACCGCCGACGACGAAGACGACCAGGGCGGCCCCCAAGCCCACGGTGACCGATGCCCGCGCGCCGTAGACGGTGCGGGCGTAGACGTCGTGGCCCTGCAGGTCGGTGCCGAACCAGTGCGCGCGCGACGGCGGAAGCAGGCTCTGGCTGGGGTCGGCGTAGCTGGGGTCGGCCCCGGTAAACAACGCCGGAAACATCGCGACCGCAACGATGAACAGGATCAGCAGGCCGGCGATGACGAACTTCGGGCGGCCGCGCAGCCCGCGCCACGTGTCGCGCCAAAAACCCGATCGCTCAGCCATACCGGATCCTCGGGTCCAGCGCGGCGTACAGCAGGTCCACCGCCAAATTGGTGATCAGGTAGATCAGCACCAGCACCGTGACTATCGACACCACGGTCGGCGCCTCCTGCCGGGTGACGGCCTGATACAGCACACCGCCCACGCCGTGGATGTTGAAGATGCCCTCCGTCACAATGGCTCCGCCCATCAGCGCGCCCAGGTCGGCGCCCAGGAAAGTGATCACCGGGATCAGCGAATTGCGCAGGATGTGCACCGTCACCACGCGCGGCCGGGACAACCCTTTGGCGGTAGCGGTGCGGACGTAATCGGCGTACGCGTTGGCGGCCACCGCGGATCTGGTCAGCCGCACCACATAGGCGAACGACACCGAGCCCAGCACGATGCCGGGTAGCAGCAGGCGCCCGAACGTCGACCGCTCCCCCACGGTGACCGGTGCGATGCCCAATCTCACCCCGAAAACGAATTGGGCAAGGAACCCCAGCACGAAGATGGGGATCGCGATGATGACGAGCCCGGCGATCAGCACGCCTGAATCGAAGACTCCCCCCGTGCGCAGTCCGGCGATCACGCCGAAGCCGATGCCCAGCACCGCCTCGACGGCCAGGGCGATCAACGCCAGCCGCGCGGTCACCGGAAAGGCGTGTGCGAGAACATCACTCACCGGCAGTCCGGAGTAGGAACGGCCCAAGTCGCCGTGCACGACGCCGCCGAGGTAGCGCAGGTACTGCACCAGAAACGGATCGTCGAGGTGATAGCGGGCCCGCAGTTGCGCTGCGACCTCGGGCGTCAGCGGCCGGTCCCCGGCCATCGCGGCCACCGGGTCACCCGGCAACAGGAACACCATGCCGTAGATCAGCAGCGTGGCGCCGAGGAAGACGGGCACCATGACGGCGATCCGGCGCGCGATGTACCAACCCACTGTCAAGCCTTGACGATGTTCTCGTAGTCGGGCAGACCGTTCCAGGTGAGCTTGACGCTACCGACCTGCGGCGACCATCCGACCACCGCGATGTAGTACCACAGCGGCACGGCAGGCATGTCGTGCAACAGGATTAGTTGGGCCTCGTTGACCAGCACATCCGCTTGCTGCAGGTTGGGTGCGGCCTCGGCGGCGGCCAGCCCGGCGTCGAATTCCCGGCTCGAGTACCCGACGTCATTGGATCCCGCCCCGGTGGCGTACAGCGGAGCCAGGAATTCGATCATCGACGGGTAGTCGCCGATCCAGCCCGCGCGGAACGCGGTATCGATGGTGCGGTTGGTGATCTGGGTGCGGAAGCCCGCGAACGTGGGGTGCGGCGCGCCGACGGCGTCGATGCCCAGCACGTTCTTGATGCTGTTGGCCACCGCGTCCACCCACTCTTGATGGCCGCTGTCGGCGTTGTATGCGATGGAGTACCGCCCGCGCCATGGCGAGATCGCGTTGGCTTGCGCCCAGAGTTGGCGTGCCCGTTCGGGGTTGAAGTCCAATGCGGCATTGCCCGGGATGTTCCGATCGAAGCCAGGCAACGAGCTGGCGGTGAAATCACGGGCGGGGCTGCGGGTGCCGTTGAAGATCTGCTGACAGATCTGCGGCCGGTTGATGGCCGCCGACAACGCCAAGCGGCGCAGTCGACCTTCTTCGCCCCCGAAGTGCGGCAAGCGCAACGGCGTGTCGAGAGATTGGCTGACCGCGACGGGCCCGCTGGCGGCGTTGCCCCCCAGGTCACGCTGGTAGATGGTCAGCGCGCTGGACGGAATCGTGTCCAGCACATCGAGATTGCCGGACAGCAGGTCGGCATAGGCGGTGTCCAGGTTGGCGTAGAACTCGAACCTCAAACCTTTGTTGTGGGGCTTGCGATTGCCGTGGTAGTCGGGGTTGGGTTTCAAGTCGATCTTAACGTTGTGTTCCCAGGCCGGCCCGTCGGGACCGTCCGCCAACTCATACGGGCCGTTGCCGACCGGGTTGCGGCCGAACGCGGCCATGTCCCGAAAAGCCATGTCCGGTAACGGATAGAAAGCATTGTGTCCCAGCCGCAACGTGAAGTCGACGGTCGGCGCCTTGAGCCGCACGTCGAACTCGAGATCGTTGACCACTTGCAGCCCGGACATGGTGGACCGGGCCGGCTTTCCGCCTCCCGTCAGGCCGGCGACCTCGTCGTACCCGACGATCGGGCTGAAAAAGCTTTGTTGCAGTTGGGCATTGGTGCTCAGCGCCCCGTAGTTCCACGCGTCGACGAACGAATGCGCCGTCACCGCAGAGCCGTCGGTGAACTTCCAGCCAGGCTTGAGAATGATTCGGTAGTTGATGTTGTCGGTTGTCTCGACCGACTGCGCCACTTCCGGCGACGGTTTGCCGGCGGCGTCATAAGACACCAAACCAGCGAACAGCCGATCCAGGATGCGCCCTCCGAGGCTGTCGTTCGTGGCGGTCGGAATCAGCGGGTTCGGCGGTTCACCACCGTTCACCACCACCGACTCAGGGGTCAACGCGCCGCCGCCGCAACCCGTCAGCGACGCGGCCGCCAGCAGCCCGGCGACGACCACACTGGTCGCAAAGGCCCGCATCCGACGCATGACACCCGACCCTAGGGCCTGCGACCCCCGGTCGGTGAAGTGCCCGCGCCGGGCTCGTCAACCTAGAATCCCCTCGTGACTGTCGCGTATCTGGCTTCGGAGAGACCGGGTGTGCTGGCGGGGCAAATGATGTTCGCGTTCGGCCTTCCGGCAGCCGGATTGGTGTGTCTGATCATTGGCCTGCGGGAGCGCTCGCGCAGGCGTCGACAGTTCCCGCCGCCGTACCACCCCGGCTATCCGTATCCACCGCCACCGCCACCGGCCATGGGGTATCCGGGCCCGTATCCCGCTCCGCCGCCCTATCCGGGTTACCCGCCCGCCGTGCCGCCCCGGCCGACCGCGGGCAAGTCGGCCACCACGCTGATCACCATCGGTATCGTCCTGCTGGGGCTGGGCGGGCTGAACCTCTTCTTCCACGCTGCGCGCGCCGTGTCAAGCCAAGCTGAGCGGTCCCGTAACACGTCGATGCAGGTGGGCGAGTGCGTGAATGAATCGACTTTCAAGGCAGAGCATTTCGCGTCCCGGCCGGACAATGACTGCGCCAACCCCGCGGCTGTCTATGAGCTCGCCTTCAAAGGCGGCCCCTCGGCGACGTGTCCCGACGGCAAACGCGATCACTCCGTGTACGACCGTTTCACGGACGATGATTCGATCCTGTGCTTCGCCTTCAACCTCAAAGAAGGGCAGTGCTACCGGGTACCGAGCTTGGATGCCGCTGACACTGACATGACGATGCGTCTCGACGACTGTCAGCCGCATTCCGGAGCCCCGCAGGTGAAAGTCGTGCAACGCATCGACGGGAGCACCGACAAGACGCAATGCCCGCAAGGTTCCAAGGGCATCGGCTACCCCGTCCCGGCGCGCGTCTACTGCCTGGCGAGGGCCGACTCGTGACTCAGACGGGCGTGACGGGGTGCACCTGCAACGCGCAGGCGTCGATGGCGGCCGGCACGGTCAGCACCACGGTCGTGTCCGGCGGGTTGACCAGCAGCTCGGTATAGGTGGGGCAGGGCTCGCCGTTGGCGTCGATAGCGATGCCCTCAACGATGGCCTGTGCCTGGGTGGAGAGGGACAGGATGACGGTGGGCGGCACCTCGGCGCCGTCCGGCAGGCCTCCCATGTAGCCGCGCAGCGTGGGCTGGGCGTGTATGAGCGGCCCGCCCGCGCCCGAGTCGACCCCGGGGTACCCGGTCAGCGTGCAGGGCTCCGCGCCCCCGGCGAGGCTGAACACCAGGGTCGCCGCGCGGTGGCCGACCGCGGCCTGCGTCGGCGAGGCGGCGACGGCGATCTGGTCCGACCAGCATGGGGTCGGCGCGTCGGCGGTGTCGGTCGGCATGGCCCACGCCGGTGAACCCAGCATGGCGGTGGCCGCGTAACCCGTTGCGGCCGCGGCGAAGCTGGGAGGTAGTCGGCGGTTGCGCCGCCCGTGACCGGGCACACGGGTGATTATCCGCTACGAGGGCCGGCTTTGACCTTTGATTTGCAGCTTCGCTTTTCACCTTGTGGGGCTAGGCTCTCTGACGATTGACGAGCCTCGACACCAGGAGGAAGCCAGTGACCGCCACAGACGCCGTAGGCCCGTCGTCGTATCCCCCGCCGCCGGCGTTCGCCGAACAGGCCAATGCAGGTGAGGAGCTGTACCGCGAGGCCGACGAGGACGGGCTGGCCTTCTGGGCCAAGCAGGCCAATCGGCTCTCCTGGTCGACGCCGTTCACCGAGGTGCTCGACTGGTCGCAGCGACCCTTCGCCAAGTGGTTCGCCGACGGCAAGCTCAACGTCGCCTACAACTGCGTGGACCGCCACGTTCAGGCCGGCCACGGCGACCGCGTCGCCATCCACTGGGAAGGCGAGCCCGGCGACAGCCGCAGCCTGACCTACGCCGACCTGCAGGCGCAGGTGTGCAAGGCGGCCAACGCGCTGACCGACCTGGGCCTGGTCGCCGGTGATCGGGTCGCGATCTACATGCCGCTGATTCCCGAGGCGGTGATCGCGATGCTGGCCTGCGCCCGGCTCGGCGTCATGCACAGCGTCGTGTTCGCCGGTTTCACCGCGAAGGCGCTGCGGGCCCGGATCGCCGACGCGCAGGCCAAATTGCTGATCACCAGCGACGGGCAGTTCCGCCGCGGCAAGCCGGCACCGCTGAAGGACGCGGCCGACGAGGCGGTCGCGTCGGGTGCGGACGGTGACAGTCCCGTCGAGCGCGTTCTGGTGGTGCAGCGCACCGGGATTGACGTGTCGTGGAACGACGATCGCGACCTGTGGTGGCACGACGTCGTCGACGCCGCGTCAGCCGAACACGCCCCGGAGCCCTTCGACGCCGAGCAGCCGCTGTTCCTGCTGTACACCTCCGGCACCACCGGAAGTCCCAAAGGCATCGTGCACACCAGCGGCGGATACCTGACCCAGAGCTCCTACACGCACTACTACGTCTTCGATCTCAAGCCCGAGACGGACGTGTTCTGGTGCACCGCCGACATCGGCTGGGTCACCGGGCACACCTACGGGGTCTACGGACCGCTGTCCAATGGCGCCACCGAGGTTCTCTACGAGGGCACACCCGACTCGCCCACCCAGCACCGGCATTTCGAGATCATCGAAAAGTACGGCGTGACAATCTATTACACCGCGCCCACGCTCATCCGCACCTTCATGAAGTGGGGTCGGGAGATCCCTGACGCGCACGACCTGTCCAGCCTGCGGCTGCTGGGCACGGTGGGCGAGCCGATCAACCCCGAGGCGTGGCGCTGGTACCGCAAGGTGATTGGCGCCGAGAAGCTCCCCATCGTCGACACCTGGTGGCAGACCGAAACGGGCGCCGCGATGATCTCCCCGCTGCCCGGCGTCGCCGCGACCAAACCGGGCTCGGCGATGCGGGCGCTGCCGGGCATCTCGGCGAAGATCGTCGACGACCACGGCGACGAACTGGTGCCGGGCGTCCACAAGGGCGAGCACGTCACCGGCTACCTGGTGTTGGACCAGCCGTGGCCGTCCATGCTGCGCGGCATCTGGGGTGATCCCGAGCGATACGCCGAGACCTACTGGTCCAGGTTCGCCGAGCAGGGCTGGTATTTCGCTGGTGACAGCGCCTACTACGACCGCGACGGCGCCATCTGGGTGGTGGGCCGCATCGACGACGTGATGAACGTGTCGGGGCATCGGCTCTCGAGTGCCGAATTGGAGTCTGCGCTGGTCGGCCACCACGGGGTGGCCGAGGCCGCGGTGGTCGCAAAGACCGACGAGACCACGGGCCAAGCCATCTGCGCGTTCGTCGTCTTGTGCGCCGAGTACGAGGTGCACGACGGGGTCGTCAACGAGCTGCGCGCCGAGGTGGCCCGGGAGATCTCGCCTATCGCCAAGCCGCGTGAGATCCACGTGGTGCCAGAGTTGCCCAAGACTCGCAGCGGGAAGATCATGCGCAGGCTACTGCGCGACATCGCCGAGAACCGCGAACTGGGTGACACGTCGACGCTGCTCGACCCCGGCGTCTTCGACGCGATCCAAGCCTCGAAGTAGCGGCCTCAGGCCGGTAGGGGCGTGAACCCGGCACCGGGCCGGTGCTTGGCGTTGATGTCGGTCAGGACCGCGTTGAACGACTGGACCACCGCAGGCGTGTGCAGCGGAATGTACTTGATGACGCAGGTCGGCAGGTTGTCGCTGAACGCCCCGTGGATCATGCCGACCAGCAGGTTGTTCACCGTCACCGGCGCCCCGGAGTCCCCCGGCTGGCCACAAACCTGCATGACGATGGTCCCCGGGTCCTGGCCCGGCCCCCAAGTGACGCCGCACGAGTTTCCGGTGGTCCGGCCCTGCTTGCAGGCGATCTCACCGAAGGCCGGATCCGGGCCGAGGCCATTGATCGCGAAGCCGTTGTAGTTGGCCGTCGGCGTCACCTTGGCGGGATCAAACTTGATGACGGCGTAGTCGAGGTTGTCGTTGCCGGCCACCATGGTGCCCAGGACGCCCGCGTTCTCGGCACCCTCGGCGGCGACCTGCGCGCCCGGACCGCCACAGTGCGCGGAGGTGAAACCGATCAGCTCACCGGCGGCATCGCCCCCGATGGTCGTCAGGGTGCACATCGTGTCCCCGTTGATGACGATGCCGGCGCCGCCGCCCATCGGGATCCGGACATCGGCGGCCGCGGCGCGAGCGGGGCAGCCCACCAGGACCAGGAGCACCGCCGCCATTGCCGCCACGAAGCACCGGTGCGCCGTCTGCACAGCACCACTCCCATCGACAGGCCGGACCCGGACCGGCTTGACCAGTCTAGTCGGCCGGGCATCCCGTTCGCCGTGCCCAGCGCCGCCACCGGTTCGCATCGACCGCTCCCGTTGTGCCCGTTGCGCATCTGAGCGGAATGAAACCCACGGCCTGGCGGCTCACTGACACTCTAGAAGTTTGGAAATCGTCCGCATGGGCATCTGATTGAACGCCCTCGCGTCGCCGCCGGTCGACCTCCGACAGGCGCCGGGCCGCCCGCCGCCTTCGGCTGGCCTCGTCTGGCATGGCGCCGCATGGCAACATGAACCGCGACGACAGCGCCGGGCAGTGACGAAAGAGGGGACCGTCTGTGAGCAAACCCGATGGCAAGAACGGTGTGCCCAGCACCCTGACCACGATCCCCCTGACCGACCCGCACGCCCGGCCCGCCGAGCCCTCGATCGGCGACCTGATCAAGGACGCCACCACCCAGGTCTCCACGCTGGTGCGCGCCGAGGTCGAACTGGCGCGGGCGGAGATCACCCGGGACGTCAAAAAGGGCTTGACCGGTAGCGTCTTCTTCATCGCCGCGCTGGTGGTGTTGTTCTACTCCACCTTCTTTTTCTTCTTCTTCGTCGCCGAACTGCTCGACACCTGGCTGTGGCGCTGGGTGGCGTTCCTGATCGTGTTCGCGGTCCAGGTGGTGGTCGGGGCGCTGCTGGCCCTGCTCGGCTTCCTCAAGGTGCGCCGGATCCGGGGACCGCGGGAGACAATCGAATCGGTCAAGGAGACGCGCACGGCGCTCACCCCGGGCCACGACAAGGCACAGGGCGCCCCCAAGCAGCTCGCCGAGCGTGGCAGACACGAAATGCCCGAAACCGATCCATCGGGTTGGTAAATGGCCCCGCCGGATCCGTCGGTAACCCGCATCGACGGGCCGTGGCGCCATTTGGACGTTCACGCCAACGGCATCCGGTTCCACGTCGTCGAGGCACTACCCACCGGCGCGGACACGACCGCACCGCCCACAGCCCGGCCGCTGGTGATGCTGTTGCACGGTTTCGGTTCGTTCTGGTGGTCGTGGCGTCATCAATTGCGGGGACTGACCGGGGCGCGGGTGGTAGCGGTCGACCTGCGCGGCTATGGCGGCAGCGATAAGCCGCCCCGCGGCTACGACGGCTGGACGCTGGCCGGCGACACGGCCGGCCTCATTCGCGCGCTGGGGCACTCGTCGGCGACGCTGGTCGGTCACGCCGACGGCGGGCTGACCTGCTGGGCCACCGCGCTGCTGCACGCCCGATTGGTGTCGGCTATCGCGCTGATCAGCTCGCCGCACCCGGCGGCGATGCGCCGGTCCACGCTGACCCGGCGCGACCAGGGATACGCACTGTTGCCGACGTTGCTGCGCTACCAGGTGCCGATCTGGCCGGAGCGCCTGCTTACCCGTGACAACGGGGCCGAGATCGAACGCCTGGTCCGTAGCCGTAGCTCCGCCAAATGGCTTGCTTCCGAAGACTTTTCCGAATCAATCGGTTACCTGCGGACGGCCATCCAGATTCCGTCGGCCGCGCACTGCGCGCTGGAATACCAGCGCTGGGCGGTGCGCAGCCAATTGCGCGACGAGGGCCGACGATTCATGAAGTCGATGTGCCAGCGGCTCAGCGTGCCGCTGCTACACCTGCGCGGCGACGCCGATCCCTACGTGCTGGCCGACCCGGTCGACCGGACGCAGCGTTATGCCACACAGGGCCGGTACGTATCCATCACCGGCGCAGGGCATTTCAGCCATGAAGAGATGCCCGAGGAAGTCAACCGGCACTTGATGAAGTTCCTCGACTCCGTGGTCAGCTGACGCAGGCCCCCGTGGTCACCTGCTGGGAGTCACCAATCTTGGCGAGCTGACTGGCCACCTCGTCGGCCGTCAACACGAAACCGGTGTCGGGGTCGTCGACGGCCGCGCCGAACACCACGCCGAGCACGTGACCGTCCAGATCGATCAACGGTCCGCCCGAATTGCCTTGCTCCACATTGGCTCTGATGGTGTAGACGTCACGGGTGACCGGCGCGGGGTCGCGGTAGATGTCGGGGCCGCTGAGTTTGATGACCTCGCGGATGCGGGCCGGGGTCGCGGTGAAGTTGCCGCCACCCGGATACCCCAGCACCACAACGCTGGTGCCCGTTTTCGCCTCCGCCTGGGCGAACGCCAAGGGCTGTGGCGGCAGGTTGGGGACGGCCAGGATGGCGACGTCGACCGACGGGTCGTAGGACACCACGGTGGCATCAAGCGGACTGCCGCTGGCGTAGATCTGCACGCTGTTGGAACCGGCCACCACGTGCGCGTTGGTCATCACCCGGTCGGGGGCGATCACAAATCCGCTGCCCTCCAACACTTTCTGGCAGCTCGGCGCCAGGCTGCGCACCTTGACGACGCTCGGCGCGGTGGCCTGCACGACCGGATTGTTGGCCAGGGCGGGGTCGGGCGAGGCGACCGGAATCACCGGAGTTCGGCTGAATGGCTCCAGCACCGCGGGCAGGCCGGAGGTGTTCAGCAGCGCCGACAACCGCTTGGGCACCGTCTTCAGCCACGGCGGGGCGACCTCGTTGACCTGGGCCAGCACCCGCGAGCCGCGGACCGCGGCGGCCAGCTCGGGCTGGTCCTTGGACTGGGTCAGCGGCGTCGCCAACAACCACGCCGCGGTCAACACCACCACGAGCTGGACGCCTACCCCGATGAACGAGTCGACCGTGCGGATGGCGCGGCTGCGGATCGCGCCGCGAACCGCCCGCCCGAGCACTACTCCCGCGACCTCGCCGACGACGACCAGCGCCAGGATCAGGAAGAGGGCGGCGAACAATTTGGCCCGGGGCGCGGCGATGTGGCTGACGAGGTGGGGCGCCAGCAGCACGCCCGCGATCGCGCCCAGCAACACACCCACGAACGAGAACAGCGACCCCACCGCGCCGGAACGCCAGCCCGATACGGCCGCGATGAAGGCGACCGACAGCACGGCCACGTCAAGCCACTGTGACGGGGTCATCGAGTTCATGTTCATCGGGGGGGACCGCCCTGCTCGCCGACCAGCGCCATCGCCGCGTCCAGCTCGCGGACGTCGGTGGTGTCCCAGGGCTGGGCCCAGCCGGCGACGTCGAGCATCGCACAGATCACCTGGCCAGTGAATCCCCAGACCAGCATCTCGTTCAGCAGAAACGCCGGTCCGGCCCACCGGCGGCCGAGGTCACCCCGGTAGACCATCAGCCGGTTGGCCGGGTTGATGAAGGCGCGCAACGGAACTCGCGCCACGATCGCGGTTTCGGCCTCGTTGACGACCGCCACCGGACCGGGATCCTGCGAGTAGGCCAGCACCGGGACGACGTGAAACCGCGACGGCGCAATGAACGTGCGCTCCATCGTGACCAAGGGACGCAACCGCGACACGTCGATTCCGGTTTCCTCCTGGGCTTCGCGCAAGGCGGTGGCCACCGGGCCGTCATCGGTGGGATCGGAGGCGCCGCCGGGAAACGCCGCCTGGCCGGCGTGGTGGCGCAAGGTCGAGGCCCGCACGGTGACCAGGAGGTCGGCGCCGTCGGGGATGCGGCCGTCGGCCGGCGCGGACTCCGGGCCCGAGAACAGCACCAAGACCGCGGCTTCGCGACCGCTGCCGCGCATCGCCGACAAAGACGACGCGGCCTTGCCGGTGATCATCGCCAGCACGTCGGCCGGCAGCCGGCGCCGGTACGCGTCCGGCATCCGCTCGACGTTGTCGACCAGGGGGCGCAGCCACGGCGGGGAGGCGTCGGGGCTAAGCGCCACCGTCCCGCGCTCGCGGGTGGGGTTCCCACCTCCCGCGGGTAGGGGCGTACCCCCAACACTCACGGGGCGCTCCAGTCGGTCCAATTTTCGGCTTATCCCTTGTCATTTCCGACCGCGGCGGCGATCTCGTCGGCGCTGTCGAAGGCCCGCGGCAGCATCTGGGCAACGCTACCGTCCGGCCGCAGAACCACAGTCGCGGGCATCACGTTTACCACGCCCAGGGCAGCCGCGACCTGTCGGCGACCGTCCTGCAGGGTCGGCAGCCGAACGCCGAGTTCGGCCAGCCGCAGCAACGCGGCCGTCTCGTTCTCGTCCTGATGCACCGTCACCACCATCACGTCAGACCCGGCTCGCCGTTGATACTCGGCCATCGCGGGCAGTTCGGCCGCACACGGCGCGCACCAATACGCCCATAGGTTGAGGACCACCCGCCGCCCGGCCAGCGCGCGGGCGACGTCGACAGCCGAACCGTCGGCGGCGCACTCGGCCGTGACACCGCGCAGCGCAGGGGGGCCCGGGCCGTCACCGGCGGCGGGACAGGGCGCCAGGTCGGCCCGTTGCCGCGGACCCGCCAGCGCGGCGGCCGTGTCGGTGTCGCGATGTTCGCGGTCGGGCGGGCTCACGGCCGTGCCGGGCTTCGGGGCCGGCGCGGACTCGTCGCGCAGCTGGAGGACCAGGGCCGCCGCCAGCGCCGCCACCACCGCGAGGATCGCGATGGTCCAGCGCGTGGTCCGCGTCAAGGTTGTAGGCGCCTACAGGCCGGCCAGGGCCAGCAAGTGCTCGGTTTCCGGGCCCCGCACCAGGGGCGCGGCCAGTAGCGGTTCGGTGGGGCCGAGGCCGAAGGAGGGGCAATCCTTAGCCACCACGCACACACCGCAGGCCGGCTTGCGCGCGTGGCAAACCCGGCGGCCGTGGAAGATCACGCGGTGGCTCAACATGGTCCACTCGCTGCGTTCGATCAGTTCGCCGGCCGCGCGCTCGATCTTCACCGGGTCCTTGTCGCTGGTCCAGCGCCACCTGTGCAGCAGCCGCGCGAAGTGGGTGTCGACCGTGATGCCGGGGACGCCAAAGGCGTTGCCCAGGATGACGTTCGCGGTCTTGCGGCCCACCCCGGGCAGCGTGACCAGTTCCTCCATGGTGGAAGGCACCTCGCCGTCGAACCGTTCGACCAGCGCCTGCCCGAGGCCGATGAGGGAGGTCGCCTTGTTGCGGAAGAACCCCGTCGGACGGATCAGGGTTTCCAGTTCGTCGCGGTCCGCCTGCGCGTAGTCCAGCGCCGAGGGGTACCGCTTGAACAACGCCGGCGTCGTCAGGTTCACCCGTTTGTCCGTGCTCTGCGCGGAAAGGATCGTGGCGACGGTCAGTTCCAGCGGCGTGGTGAAGTCCAGCTCGCAGTGTGCGTCCGGAAACGCCTGCGCCAGCGCCCGATTCATCCGGCGGGCCCGCCGCACCAAGCCGGCCCGCGTCTCCTCAGACCAGCGCCGTGCGCCGTTACCACCCGGTGGGACCGACGTGGACTTCGAGCGCCCGGACGACTTTGCCGCTGTCACCTACGACAGAGTACTGATTTCGTGATCTCGCCGAGACCTCGTGTTGATTGAAGTCCATGTTTACTCTCCTTGTGTCGTGGTTGCTGGTGGCCTGCGTTCCGGCGTTGCTGATGCTGGCGGCGCTCGGCTTGGGGCGGCTCGAACGGAGGCTCGCCCGCGAGGACGTCACCGTTGTCGCGGTCACCGAGCTTTTCGAGTACGCCGAACTTGTCGACGTGCGCACCCTGGCCCGGGAGGGCATGCCGGAGGCGCTGGAGTTTCTGCACCGGCGCGAGGCCCGGGAACTTTCCGACGCCGCGCTGGCCGGGCTGACGTCCGGACCGCGGCATGCGGCGCCGTCGTTTGCCGCCAGCTTCATTGACCATGCCGAGCTGACATTGCCGACGCGAATACAAGCGCATTCGCCCATCAATCCGCAGTTTAAGGCCACTCGACACGTCAATCGTGTGTAGCGTTGCACGTTGGACAAAATGTCCTACCGCTAGACTCATCACGCGAGCAAGGGATTAACCTGCCCGTACACAAATCATTGGAAAGCTGAAGAGGCAACGTGGACGAGATCCTGGCAAGGGCAGGAATCTTCCAAGGGGTTGAGCCCGGCGCGGTCGCCGCGCTGACCAAGCAACTGCAACCCGTCGACTTTCCCCGTGGGCACACGGTCTTCGCCGAAGGCGAGCCGGGTGATCGGCTGTACATCATCGTCTCGGGGAAGGTAAAGATCGGTCGTCGCTCACCCGATGGCCGGGAGAACCTGCTGACGATCATGGGCCCGTCGGACATGTTCGGCGAGCTGTCTATTTTCGACCCCGGCCCACGGACTTCGAGCGCCACCACCATCACCGAGGTGCGCGCCGTATCGATGGACCGCGACGCGCTGCGGGCGTGGATCGCCGACCGTCCCGAGATCGCCGAGCAGCTGCTGCGGGTGCTGGCCCGCCGGCTGCGCCGCACCAACAACAATCTGGCCGACCTCATCTTCACCGACGTGCCCGGCCGGGTGGCCAAGCAGCTGCTGCAGCTCGCCCAGCGGTTCGGCACCCAGGAGGGTGGCGCGATGCGGGTCACCCACGACCTGACGCAGGAGGAGATCGCCCAGCTGGTGGGGGCGTCCCGCGAGACGGTGAACAAGGCGCTGGCCGATTTCGCCCACCGCGGGTGGATCCGCCTGGAAGGCAAGAGTGTGCTCATTTCGGACTCCGAAAGGCTCGCCCGCCGAGCGAGGTAAGCGCGCGCGGAGCGCGGGCGCAACCGAGCGAGAAAACAAACCCCGAGCGAGGTAAGCGCGCGCGGAGCGCGGGCGCAACCGAGCGAGAAAACAAACCCCCGAGCGAGGTAAGCGCGCGAATTGCGTCGAGATCGACGTTATCGACACGTTCACTCGATCTTTTCCGCGATAGCGTCGATTTCGGCGCGAGTTCAGCGCTGCAAATAGTCCAGCTGCGCCTGAACGGACCATTCGGCCGCGTCCCAGAGTTTCTCGTCGACGTCTACATAGACGTGTTCGACGACTTGGCGCGCGGTGGCGTCGTCGCCGATGTCCCGCAACGCCGCGCGCACCTGTTCCAGCCGTTCCTGCCGGTGCACCAGGTACCCGGACGCGACGGCCTCCAGGTCCGGCAGGTCCGGCCCGTGGCCGGGCAGGACCGTACGCCGTCCCAGACCACGCAAGCGCCGCAACGATTCCAGATAGTCGGCCAGGCTGCCGTCTTCGGAATCAATGACGGCGGTGCCGCGGCCCAGCACGCTGTCGGCGGTGAGGACGGCGTCGTCGAGCACAAAGGAGAACGAGTCGGCGGTGTGGCCGGGGGTGGCCATCACCCGGATCTTGAGGCCGGCCGCGTCAATCACCTCACCATCGGTGAGGTGACCGCCAAGGCCGCGCAGAAACCCGCTACCCGCCGACCGCACCGTCGCGCCGGTCCGCTCGACCAGCTTGTCGATGCCGTCGGTGTGATCGCCGTGCCGGTGGCTGATGAGTACCAGCGTGATACGGCCCAACTCGGCGACCCGGGCGATGTGTTCGTCGTCGTCGGGCCCGGGGTCCACCACGACCAACTCGTCGCTGCCCTTGCCGCGCAGCACCCAGGTGTTGGTGCCCTCAAGCGTCATCAACCCGGGGTTGTCGGCCAACAGAACCGAGGCAGTGTCGGTGACCGCCCGCAGCGTGCCGTATGCGGGATGACGCGGCGACTCCGGCACGTCGGTCACGGTCGCGAGCCGACCTCCACGATCAGCTCCACTTCGACCGGCGCATCCAGCGGCAGCTCGGAAACGCCGACGGCCGACCGCGCGTGCGCGCCGTCCTCGCCGAACACCTCGGCGAGCAACTCCGAAGCGCCGTTGACGACGCTCGGCTGGCCGTTGAAACCCGCAGCGGAGGCGACGAAGCCGACGACCTTGACCACTCGGGTCACCGCGTCGATGCCCACCAGCGAATCGACGGCCGCCAGGGCGTTGAGCGCGCAGATCCGCGCCATCGCCTTGCCTTCTTCCAAGCTGACCTGCGCCCCGACCTTGCCGGCCCCGGCCAGCTGTCCCGCCTGCAGCGGCAGCTGACCGGCGGTGTACACCAGGTTGCCGGTCCGCACCGCGGGCACATAGGCGGCCAGCGGCGCCACCACCTCCGGAAGCGCGACCCCGAGTTCCGCGAGCCGGGCGGAAGCAGTCATCTACTTGGGACGCTTCAAATACGCGACGTGTTGCTCACCGGTTGGCCCGGGCAGTACGGACACCAACTCCCAGCCGTCGGCACCCCACTGGTCGAGAATCTGTTTGGTGGCGTGTGTGAGCAGCGGGACGGTGACGTATTCCCATGCGGTGGGTTGGCTCATGGCGCGAGCTTATCGGTCGGATGTGAACGGCTCTGGCCTGCCCGGGGGCCGGACGCCGGTCGGGCTAGCATGCGAAGGTGGCAAACACATCGAGCGGCGGTAGCGCCGTCGGCTGGCCGGCGCGGCTTTCGAAGGCCCGCCTGCATTTCGTCACCGGCAAAGGCGGTACGGGCAAGTCGACGATCGCGGCCGCACTGGCACTGACCCTGGCAGCCGGAGGCCGCAAAGTCCTTCTCGTGGAAGTCGAAGGGCGGCAAGGCATTGCGCAACTCTTCGACGTCCCGCCGCTGCCCTACCAGGAAGTCAAGATCGCGACGGCCGAACGGGGCGGTCAGGTCAACGCCCTGGCCATCGACATCGAGGCCGCGTTCCTGGAATACCTGGACATGTTCTACAACCTCGGTATCGCCGGGCGGGCGATGCGGCGCATCGGCGCCATCGAGTTCGCGACGACGATCGCGCCCGGCCTGCGTGACGTCCTGCTCACCGGCAAGATCAAGGAGTCGGTGGTGCGGCTGAACAAGGGGGCCAAGAACCCCGTCTACGACGCGGTTGTCGTCGACGCACCACCGACGGGGCGGATCGCCCGCTTCCTGGACGTCACGAAGGCCGTGTCGGATCTGGCCAAGGGCGGACCGGTGCACTCGCAGAGCGAGGGCGTGGTGAAGCTGCTGCATTCCGAGCAGACCGCCATCCACGTGGTCACTCTGCTGGAGGCGTTACCGGTGCAGGAAACCCTGGAAGCCATCGAGGAGCTCGCCGAGATGGAGCTGCCGATCGGCAGCGTGATCGTGAATCGCAACATCGCGTCCCATCTGCAGCCCGCCGACCTGGCGAAGGCCGCCGAGGGAGACGTCGACGCGGACTCCGTGCGGGCCGGGCTGGAAATGGCGGGGATCAAGCTGAACGACACCGAGTTCGCCGGGCTGCTGACCGAAACCATCGAGCACGCCACGGTGATCGCCGCGCGCGCCGAGGTCGCGCAACAACTGGACGCGCTGCAGGTGCCCCGGCTCGAGCTGCCGGCGATCTCCGACGGCGTCGACCTCGGGAGCCTCTATGAGCTTTCGGAAGCGCTTGCGCAGCAGGGGGTTCGATGAGTACCACGCCGAATAGGCTTGATATGGCCTCGATCTTGGCCGACACGTCAAACCGCGTGGTGGTGTGCTGCGGCGCCGGCGGGGTGGGCAAGACCACCACCGCGGCCGCGATGGCGTTGCGCGCGGCCGAATACGGCCGCAACGTCTGCGTTTTGACGATCGACCCGGCCAAGCGGTTGGCACAGGCCCTGGGGGTCAACGACCTCGGCAACACCCCGCAACGAGTGCCCTTGGCGCCCGAGGTCCCCGGCGAGTTGCACGCGATGATGCTCGACATGCGCCGCACGTTCGACGAAATGGTGCTCCAATACTCCGGAAACGGCCGGGCGCAGTCGATCCTGGACAACCAGTTCTATCAAACCGTCGCCAGCTCGCTCGCCGGCACGCAGGAATACATGGCGATGGAGAAGCTGGGTCAGCTACTGGCCGAGGATCGTTGGGACCTGGTGGTGGTTGACACCCCGCCGTCGCGCAACGCGCTGGACTTCCTGGACGCGCCCAAACGGCTGGGCAGCTTCATGGACAGCCGGTTGTGGCGGCTGCTGCTCGCGCCGGGCCGGGGCATAGGCCGATTAGTCACCGGCGCAATGGGTTTGGCGATGAAGGCGATGTCCACCGTGCTCGGCTCACAGATGTTGAGCGATGCGGCGGCTTTCGTACAATCGCTGGACGCCACCTTCGGCGGTTTCCGGGAGAAGGCGGATCGGACGTACGCGCTGCTCAAGAGGCGCGGCACGCAGTTCGTGGTGGTGTCGGCGGCAGAGCCCGACGCACTGCGCGAGGCCTCCTTCTTCGTCGATCGGTTGTCTCAGGAAGACATGCCGCTCGCCGGGCTGGTCTTGAACCGCACCCACCCGACGTTGTGCTCGTTGCCCGCCGAGCGGGCGATCGACGGAATCGAAACGTTGGCGGCCGAGCCGGATTCCGAGGCGGCCTCGCTGGCCGCGGCCGTGCTGAGGATTCACGCCGACCGCGCACAGACCGCCAAGCGGGAGATCAGGTTGCTGTCGCGGTTCACCGGTGCCAACCCGCACGTGCCGGTGATCGGCGTTCCCTCGCTGCCGTTCGACGTCTCGGATCTGGAAGCGTTGCGCGCGCTCGCCGATCAGATCACGTCGGCGGGCGACGACGCGACCCGCGCCACGGCCCAGGGGCCCCTTCGCTAAGAGCCCGGCCGAACCGCTGGGTCAGCCGACGTTGCGGGTTCTCCTCTTGTCGAAGAAGTCCGACCAGGACACCACTTCCGGGTGCTGCTTGAGCAGGGCCCGGCGCTGACGCTCGGTCATGCCGCCCCAGACGCCGAACTCGACTTTGTTGTCCAGCGCGTCCGCCCCGCACTCCTGCATGACCGGGCAGTGCCGGCAGATGACGGCGGCCTTGCGTTGGGCGGCCCCTCGAACGAAGAGTTCGTCCGGGTCCGTGGTCCGGCACAGTGCTTTGGAAACCCAGGCGATCCGTTCTTCGGCATCAACGCTGCGGAGTACCCCTTGTGCGGCCGCAATGTTTGTCCTACGCGCCGCAGGCCGTGTTCCTGACACGAACTGTTCCCTTCCCTACCGGCCGCTCTCACGACCGCCCTCCTGGGGTGCAGATCCACACCTGCGATCTACGCCACACTGTGTACATCGGTGTTACCTGAATCTCACCGTGTGTCTAAGTTAGGTGGTCAGCCACCAATTGCGCAACAGTCCGATAACGCCTTTTTTGGGACGGGCGTCCCGTCTCGTCTCAAAAGGGTAGGCGATCGAAGTGATCTTGCACACGTGCGCGGGGGCCCGCCTCACTGACGCACGCGCAAATTTTATCGCACTCGCGGCGGTAAAGCGCTGGTCAATGACAGGGGCAAAAAGTGGGTGAACTCGCAGCGTGGCGGCGTGACTGGGGGCCGCTACTGTAGTAGCCATGTCAGACCGCCCCCCGGCCCTTCTCACGATTTTGAAGCTCGCCGGGTATTGCTTGCTGGCCGGCGTCGTCGCCACGGCGCTGATGTTTCCGTTCGCGGGCGGATTGGGACTGGTGTCCAACCGGGCCTCCGAAGTCGTCGCCAACGGCTCGGCCCAACTCCTCGAGGGTGAGGTGCCCGCGGTCTCGACGATGGTCGACGCGAAGGGCAACACCATCGCCTGGCTGTACTCCCAGCGCCGCTTCGAAGTGCCCAGCGACAAGATCGCCAACACGATGAAGTTGGCGATCGTGTCGATCGAGGATAAGCGGTTCGCCGACCATAACGGGGTGGACTGGAAGGGCACGCTGACCGGGCTGGCGGGCTACGCGCGCGGAGACGTCGACACCCGTGGCGGTTCGACCATCGAGCAGCAGTACATCAAGAACTACCAGTTGCTGGTGACGGCGAAGACCGACGCGGAAAAGCGCGCCGCCGTGGAAACCACCCCGGCCCGCAAGCTGCGCGAGATCCGGATGGCGCTCACGCTGGACAAGACCTTCACCAAGCCCGAGATCCTGACCCGCTACCTGAACCTGGTGTCGTTCGGCAACGGTTCGTTCGGCGTGCAGGACGCGGCCCAAACCTACTTCGGCATCAACGCCTCGGACCTGAACTGGCAACAGGCGGCGCTGCTGGCGGGCATGGTGCAGTCGACCAGCGCGCTGAACCCTTACACCAACCCCGACGGCGCGCTGGCGCGGCGAAACCTGGTGCTGGACACCATGATCGAGAACATCCCTCAGGAAGCCGACGCACTGCGCGCCGCCAAGGCCACCCCGCTGGGTGTGCTGCCGCAGCCCAACGAGTTACCGCGGGGCTGTATCGCGGCCGGCGATCGCGCCTTTTTCTGCGACTACGTCCAGGAGTACCTGTCCCGCGCCGGCATCAGCAAAGAACAGGTGGCCCGCGGCGGCTACCTGATCCGTACCACGCTCGACCCGGACGTGCAGACCCCGGTCAAGGCAGCCATCGACCAGTTCGCCAGCCCGACCCTGCCCGGCATTTCCAGCGTGATGAGCGTGATTCAGCCCGGCAAGACGTCGCACAAGGTGATGGCGATGGCCAGCAACCGCACCTACGGCCTGAACCTCGACGCCGGCGAAACCATGCGACCGCAGCCGTTCTCGCTGGTTGGCGACGGCGCGGGGTCCGTTTTCAAGATCTTCACGACGGCCGCCGCCCTGGACATGGGCATGGGCACAAACGCCACGCTCGACGTGCCGAGCCGATTCCAGGCCAAGGGCATGGGTAGCGGCGGGGCCAAGGGCTGTCCCAAGGACACCTGGTGCGTGGTCAATGCCGGCAACTACCGCGGGTCGATGAACGTGACCGAGGCGCTGGCCACCTCGCCGAACACCGCGTTCGCCAAGCTGATTCAGCAGGTCGGGGTGACCCGCACGGTGGACATGGCGATCAAGCTGGGCCTGCGCTCCTACGCCGATCCCGGCACCGCCCGCGACTACAACCCCGACAGCAACGAGAGCCTGGCGGACTTCGTCAAACGGCAGAACATCGGCTCGTTCACCCTGGGCCCCATCGAGGTGAACGCGCTGGAGCTGTCCAACGTCGCCGCCACGCTGGCCTCCGGCGGCACGTGGTGCCCGCCGAACCCCATCGACAAGCTGATCGACCGGCACGGCAACGAGGTCGCGGTGACCACCGAGACCTGCGACCAGGTGGTTCCCGAAGGCCTGGCGAACACCATGGCCAATGCGATGAGCAAGGACGCGGTGGGCGGCGGCACGGCCTCCGGCTCCGCCGGTGCGGCGGGCTGGACGCTGCCGGTGTCCGGTAAGACGGGCACCACCGAGGCGCACCGCTCCTCCGGCTTCGTGGGATTCACCAACCACTACGCGGCGGCCAATTACATCTACGACGACTCCACGACGCCGACGGACCTATGTTCGTCGCCGCTGCGCCATTGCGGCGAGGGCGACCTGTACGGCGGTAACGAGCCGGCCCGCACCTGGTTCACGGCCATGAAGCCGATCGCCACCAATTTCGGGCCGGTGCAGTTGCCGCCCACCGATCCCCGGTACGTCGACGGGTCGCCCGGGTCGCGGGTGCCGAGCGTCGCCGGCCTGGACATCGACGCGGCCCGGTCGCGACTCAAGGAGGCGGGCTTCCAGGTCGCCGACCAGAACAACTTCGTCAACAGCACCGCGAAGCAGGGCGAGGTGGTCGGAACCACGCCGAGCGGCGCAACGATCCCGGGGTCGATCATCACCATCCAGGTCAGCAACGGCATCCCGCCGGCTCCTCCGCCGCCGCCCGAAGGCGGGCCGCCGCCGGTCGGGTCACAAGTGGTGGAGATCCCGGGTCTGCCCCCGATCACCATTCCGCTGCTGGCGCCGCCGCCCCCCGCGCCGGGGCAGCCGCCTCCGTAGGCCGCCATCTTTGGTGCCGCGGCGCAAGGTATGCGTTGCCAAAGCGCAACCGGCAGTAGGCTGCCAGCATGGCTGATGTTTTGCCCACGCTGATTCGCACCGGTGCCGCCGCACTCGGTTCGGCTGTCGCCGGCATCGGTTACGCCGCCGTCGTCGAGCGCAACGCCTTCGTCCTGCGCGAGATAACCATGCCCGTCCTGGCGCCCGGTTCCACGCCCCTGCGGGTGCTGCATATCAGCGATCTGCACATGCTGCCCAACCAGCGCCGCAAACAGGCTTGGCTGCGCGAGCTGAGCAACTGGGAACCCGACCTGGTGGTCAACACCGGCGACAACCTGGCCCACCCCAAGGCGGTGCCCGCGGTGGTGCAGGCCCTCGGGGATCTGCTGTCGCGGCCGGGTGTCTTCGTGTTCGGCAGCAACGACTACTTCGGCCCGCGCCTGAAGAACCCTCTGAACTATCTGACCAACCCGTCGCACCGGGTTCGCGGTGAGCCGCTGCCCTGGCAGGACCTGCGGGCGGCCTTCACCGAGCGCGGCTGGCTCGACCTCACCCATACGCGGCGCGAGTTCGAGGTGGCCGGCCTGCACGTCGCCGCCGCCGGAGTCGACGACCCGCACATCGACCGCGACCGCTACGAGACGATCGCGGGCCCGGCCAGCCCGGCCGCGAACCTGCGACTCGGGCTGACCCATTCCCCGGAGCCGCGGGTGCTGGACCGCTTCGCCGCCGACGGCTACCAACTGGTGATGGCCGGACACACCCACGGCGGCCAGGTCTGCCTGCCGCTCTACGGCGCCCTGGTGACCAACTGTGGCCTGGACCGGACCCGGGCGAAGGGACCGTCCCGGTGGGGCGTGAACATGCAGTTGCACGTCTCCGCCGGCATCGGCACCTCACCGTTCGCGCCGGTGCGTTTCTGCTGCCGGCCCGAGGCCACCCTGCTGACGTTGATCGCCACCCCGATGGGCGGCCGCGATTCGGCCAGCGACCTAAGCCGTTCGCAGCCAACAGTTTCGGTGCGTTGACCGAGCGGACCCGGATCGCGGTCCGCAGCCGCTCGCGGTGCTGGACGGACAACGCGGTCCGGCTGATCCAGGCCGACGCGCGCCGCAGCGCCGACACGCACCTGTTGCGCTACCCGCTGCCGTCGGCGTGGGCCGGGGACGGTCCCGGCGCTCAGGTGGCGCTGTACCTCAAAGACGAGACCACGCACATCACGGGCAGCCTCAAGCACCGGCTGGCCCGCTCCTTGTTCCTGTACGCGCTCTGCAACGGCTGGATCGACGAGGGCACCACCGTGGTCGAGGCGTCGTCGGGTTCGACGGCGGTGTCGGAGGCGTATTTCGCGGCCCTGCTGGGCCTGCCGTTCGTCGCCGTGATGCCGGCGTCCACCAGCTCGGCCAAGGTGGCACTGATCGAAGCCCAGGGCGGCCGTTGCCATTTCGTGCAGAACTCTGCTGAGGTGTACGCCGAGGCCGAGCGCGTCGCCCGCGACACCGGCGGGCATTACCTGGACCAGTTCACCAACGCCGAACGCGCCACCGACTGGCGGGGCAACAACAACATCGCCGAGTCGATCTTCGAGCAGATGGGCGACGAGACGCATCCCATCCCGGAGTGGATCGTGGTGGGCGCGGGCACTGGCGGCACCAGCGCGACGATCGGCCGCTACATCCGCTACCGCCGGCACGCGACCCGGCTGTGCGTCGTCGACCCGGAAAACTCCGCGTTCTTTCCCGCCTACGCCGACGACCGCTACGACGTCGTGATGCCCACCTCGTCTCGGATCGAGGGCATCGGCCGGCCGCGGGTCGAGCCGTCGTTCTTGCCCGGCGTGGTCGACCGCATGGTGTCGGTGCCCGACGCGGCGTCGGTCGCCGCCGCCCGGCACGTCAGCGCCGTTCTGGGGCGCCGCGTGGGGCCGTCGACGGGTACCAACCTCTGGGGCGCCTTCGGCTTGCTCGCCGAGCTGGTCGCCCAGCGGCGCAGCGGTTCGGTAGTCACGCTGCTCGCCGACAGCGGCGACCGCTACCACGACACCTACTTCAGCGACGAGTGGGTCAGCGCGCAGGGACTTGATCCGAGCGGTCCCGCCGAGGTACTGGCGCAGTTCGAGCGCTCCTGCCTCTGGCAATGAGCCGCCACGCCGCGGTTTGGCCAGCCGATGGGCCGGTGCGATAGGCTGTCGGAGCTTCAAGCGGGGTGTGGCGCAGCTTGGTAGCGCGCTTCGTTCGGGACGAAGAGGCCGTGGGTTCGAATCCCGCCACCCCGACTCAGTTGTATTAGCTGGCGTGACAGCCGAACGCCGAGTTTGACACTGCGGCGTTGCGGCTTTGCCGTTAAGCTCTGCCCGCATGGCGCTGGTAAGCCCGCCGCCCGAGCAGGGCGAGCCACGCGGGGTCGGCCCACAGGTCACCGGATTTGCTGCTTCCCCGGCGCCGGTCCACAGCCCCGGCCACCCCACCCTGGCGGAGATCACCCGGCGACAGCAGGAGATCCAGGCGTGGGAAGCGCTGAACGTCGGGGGCTACCGATTCGCCAAACCCGGCACCATCATCGGCGGCGTGATCTCCGCCGTGCTGGTGGTTCTCGTGCTGACGCCCATCCCTCCGAACTGGCCGTGGGACATCCCGACGATGATCCTGGCCGTCTTCACGGCGGTGGCGACCGTGACCTGCGGCCTGTTGTGGTTCGACAATCCGCACCCCGCTCCCCGCCCCGAGTCGTTGGCGATCGTGCCGTTCTCTCGGGCGGAAAACCTGCGGCTGATGCAAGACCAGCCCGTCGAGCCCTACCGCGCCATCTGTGCCTGCCCCGGCTGTGGCGACTTATCCACGCACCTGATCCGCGAGCCCGTCAAGAACGAACCGGACTGGGCGATGGTCACCCGGCGTTGCGCCGTGTGTCACCGAGAGTGGGCGCAGGCCTGAACCGGTTGTGCGCCAACGATTCAGCCCCGACCATTGCGGCACTAGGCGCAGTCGGCGCAGACGGACCTGCCCCCGTTCGAGCTGTGCAACCGGCTGCGGTGCTGCACCAGAAAACAGCTCGAGCACATGAACTCGTCGGACCGCTGGGGAATGACCGTCACCGACAGTTCCTCGCCGGACAGGTCGGCGCCGGGAAGCTCGAAGAAGTGCACATCGTTGGGGTCCTCATCGACCACCGTGGTGGCGGATCCCTGCAACGTCGGGGCTAGCTCGCGTATCGGGGACTTGTCCTGAGTTTCGGAGTCGGAGACCCGGCGTGCGTCATAGTCGCTTGCGGTCGCCATGGCAGTTCCTTCCTGCTGATGAGCCGGGTTGACGCACTTTCCTGTACTCACCCGTGGCGCAGGCAGTACCCCATTCAGGCGCGAGTTACACCGACCGGCCCGAAAATGTCACCCCGCCGGCCAGTGAGCCGCCTCAGCCGCCTGGCAATCGCGGGGTAATGCGCGAGGGCCAGGCCCAGCCACGGCGCGACGACCGACACGGTCAGCGCGACGATCGCCGCCCCTTCGTGCCCAAACAGCAGCTCGAACAGCCCGACTGCCAGACTGACGGCCCAGACCGCCACGGCCGCGAGGCCGAGCAGGGGGAAATCGCGCTCGTACTCGACCGAGTAGTTTGCTGCTCGTAACGAAACGGGCGCGACCATGATCGGCTTTTACCCGGTCATCGCCGCGATTAAACGTCTCGGCGGGCGGATTCGCGCCGGCCGGTGTTCGTTAGCTCACAGCGGTCAAATGGTCGGCGGCGGGGCGGCCTCATCGGAATTCGCGGCGTGCCAAGCAAGTTCGGCGTCGCGCACCCGTCGGTGCTCATGAGAAAGTCTGTGTATCAGGATGATTCGTGCGGCATGCGGTTCGCCGGCTGGGCCGCCGCCCGACCCGGCGGTTAACGAGCCGTAGCCGATTTGCGGATCACGCTTGGCGGTTACCCGCCGTCCCCGAACGCAAACGACGCGGCACCCCGGTGTCAGCCGGCCCCGGCCTGGGTATGCCGCGCAGATGAAACCCGCCGTTCTCTTCGATGTCGACGGAAGCCTGGTCGACTCCAACTATCTTCACGTCCACGCGTGGCTGCGCGCCTTCGACGACGAGGGCCTGCCCGTCACCGCCTGGCAGATCCACCGGTGCATCGGCATGGACGGCTCCACGCTGGTGCGAACGCTCTCCAACGACGCCCCGGACGAGGTCCAGGAGCGGCTCAGCGACGGGCACAGCCGTTACTACCGGGAGAGCACCCCGCTGCTCACGCCGCTACCGGGTGCCCGCGCGCTGCTGCGCCGCGTCGCCGAGCTGGGGCTGCAGGTGGTGCTGGCCACCTCGGCACCCGACGACGAGCTGGAGATCTTGCGCAAGGTCCTCGACTGCGACGACGTCATCTCCGAAACGACGTCCTCGCGCGACGTCGACACCGCCAAGCCCGAACCCGGCATCGTGCAGGTCGCGCTGGAGCGGGCCGGGGTGGATGCCGACCATGCCGTGTTCGTCGGGGACGCGGTGTGGGACGCACATGCCGCGGCGGGCGCCGGATTGCCCTGCATCGGGCTGCTCAGCGGCGGCATTGCGCGCGAGGAGCTGCAGGCGGCGGGCTCGGCACCGATCTTCGCCGATCCACAAGACCTGCTCGAGCACCTGGACTCGACCCGCATCTCCGAACTCGCGCTACATGCCGCGGGTGCGGAGCAGAATCGGTAGCAGCCACCAGAAGAACGTAAACAGCGTCAGCGCACACGCTCCCGCGATCAGGGCCGGGCTGCGTCCGGCCACCGCGGCGAACACGATGATCGTCACCCCGGTCAGGGCGAGGCCGAGCAGCGCCAGCCCGGCGTACGCGCAGCGGTGCGCGGCCGACACCAGCACCTGGAGACGATGGCGCCGGAAGAGCATCCGGTGCATGCCCACCGGGGCGATCAGCAGCACTGTCGCGCCCACCGAGCACCCCACAGTCGCGAGATAGGCGTCGCGCAGGAGCGGGGCGAGAACGTCGAAACGTTGCTGGAACGGCAGGGTCAGCAGGAAACCGGTGAGCAGCTGCACGCCCGTCTGCACGACGCGCAGCTCCTGCAGCAGGCTGTTCCAATTGCGGTCCAGCCGTTGGATTTCGGTTTCGCCACGCTCGTGGCTATCCCATCGCTGGTCGTCTTGAGGATTGTCGACGTCCATAGGCGTGATCATCGCACCTGTCGCATGCGCCAGCGCCGTTTCACGCAGGATGGTCGCGAAAATTCGTTATCCGCTTTCGCAAAGTGAATTGATTTCCGCGGCCGCCAATTTGGTAGCCATATATCGCAATGGACGCCGGCAATTCACCAAAAACGTTGTTGCGCAACCGCGCGCAGCGACGACTACCGGCTGATGTTGTCGTCCCGCACCGCGGTCAACGCGTCGTCCAGCGTCGGGTACAACGGGAACGTCTTGTCCAGCCCGGTCAGGTGAATCGGCCGCCTGGTCGCCGGGCCGCGCGCGACCACCCCGAACCCCGTCGCCTGGCCCAGCTTCTCGTACGTCGCCGCCAGGATCTTCAGGCCCACCGAACCGAGGAATTCCACCGCGGAGAGATCGATGACCAGTGCCGAGGGGCTCTCCGCGACAACCGCGCCGATGGCCTGTTCCAGGGCCGGCGCCGTGACCAGATCGATTTCGCCGCTGACACTGACCACGGACACCCCATCGTGGTCCTCAACCAACGTGGTAATCGAATCAGGAGCTGACAATGGCGATCCTTTGTCCTGGGCGTCAGGTGTGGTGCAAGCCTAGCCTGCGTTGCGAACTGCGAGAAGAATATGCCCTCAACACCTGCCCCGCGACAACCCAGGCTAGTCTCGCAAAATCGAGCCTGCACACAGCGGGGCGCGGACCGGCACTCGGGAGGCAATATGTCAGATTCGCCGGCGGAGTTCAGCGGCGGGGGCGCCACCGCGCAGGCGGTCAGCATTTCCAGCGAGGGCCTGCTGCCACAGCTCGTCCAGCACCTGCGGCAGAACCGCACCGTGCTGCGCGAGGAGTGGGCACGCAGGATCACCGAGGCCGAACTGCTCACCGCGATGACGCCGGAGGAGCTGTTCTCCGAGGCGACTGCCGTCTACGACAACTACGTGGAGGTGCTCGAGACCGGTAGCGTCGAGGCGCTGCAGGCCTACGCGCGCGACCTATCCGAGCGCATCATTCCGCGGGGCGTGGAAACGGACGAGGTCGTCGGCATCGTGTTGTTGCTGCGTGACGTGCTGGCGCGCTCGTTGTTCGAGAAGTACCAGACCGAATTCGAGATGCTAAATCGGGTTCTGGATGCCTACGAACCCGCGGCCAACCGCATCGCCAACACCGTGGCGGTCAGCTTCGTGCAGGAACGCGAGCGCATCATCCGCCAGCAGCAGGAAGCCATCCGCGAGCTGTCGACGCCGGTGCTGCAGGTGCGCGAACAGCTGCTGATTCTGCCGATCATCGGTGTGCTCGATTCTCAGCGCGCCCGTCAGGTCACCGAGCAACTGCTGAGAGCCATCCGCGCGAACCGCGCGAAAGTGGTGGTCATCGACATCACCGGTGTGCCGACCATCGACTCCACGGTGGCCAACCACCTGGTGCAGACGGTCGACGCGTCGGGTCTGATGGGCGCCAGCGTCATCATCACCGGCCTGTCCTCCGAAATCGCCCTGACGCTGGTGACCATCGGGCTGGACCTGTCGAAGATGAACGCCGTCGGCGACCTGCAGGGCGGCATCGAGGAAGCCGAGCGCCTGCTGGGCTACGAGGTCACTCGCACCGGCGAGCAGCCAGGATAGCTACGAGGAACACGAGCGCGCCATGCCCGTACCGATCCTGAAACAGGGTGCGATCCTCATCGCCTCGGTCCAGGCCGCGCTCAGCGACTCCGACGCCGAGCGGCTCCGCTATGACCTCATGGAGCGGGTCAGCCGGTTCCGCGCGCAGGGCATCATCGTCGACGTCACCGCCATCGACGTGATGGACTCGTTCGCGGCCCGGTCGCTGCGGACCATTGCGCACATGACGCGGCTGCGCGGCGCGGACACGGTGATCGTCGGCCTGCAGCCGGAAGTGGCCTTCGCGATGGTCCAGCTGGGTTTGGCGTTCGACGACATGAATACGGCGCTGGACCTCGAAGAAGGCCTCGCCCTGCTGAATCGCCAACTGACGCAGCGGAAGCCGACGATCGGGCGCGATGGTGGCGACTGATATCGTCGTCGCCATCGACAATTCCGACGACATCGTCGAAGCTCGCAAAGCCGGACACCAACTCGCACTCGATCTGGGATTCTCCCTCACAGACGTCACAATGATCGCGACGGCGATCTCCGAGATCGCGCGAAACATCACCAGCTACGCCGGCCGCGGCAGCGTCCGGGTCTTCGTGGCCGACCGGGAAGGCCGCAAGGCTCTGGTGGTGCGCGCCGAGGATCAGGGACCGGGCATCTTGGACATCGAGCGGGCGATGGAAGACGGGTATTCGACCGGCCGCGGGTTGGGGATGGGCCTACCGGGCTCCCGCCGGCTGATGGACAAGTTGTTCGTGGAGTCCGCGCTCGGCCGGGGGACGGTCGTCGAGATGTGGAAATGGGTCCCTCCCCGTGCGTGACAACGGCCGGTTCGGTCCGATCGAGTGGGCAAGGGCGGGCCGCCCACTGCCCAGCGAGTATGTCTCGGGCGATCGAGGCCTCGCAGTCGACATCGGCCGCGAAGCTGCGCTGTTCGGCGTGGTGGACGGCCTCGGCCACGGTCCGGATGCCGCAGCCGCTGCGCTGCGCGCCATCGAAGCGGTCAAACGCTCCAGTTCGGAGCGGCTCGAAGTATTGATCCAGCTTTGCCATCGTGTGCTGGAGGGCACCAGAGGGGTGGCGATGACGTTGGCACGGGTGGACTTCGCCGCTAACACGCTGACCTGGACGGGCGTCGGCAACGTCACCGCCGACGTGGTGGCCAAGTCCCCGACCGGCGTCCAAATCCGATCCAGCGCACGGCTTACCGCGGGAATCGTCGGCTATCGCATACCGGAAATCAGACCGGCGCAGGTTATTTCGATCCGTCCGGGAGACCTGCTCGTGATAAGCACCGACGGGATCGCCGAAAACTACCTTGACCACATCGACTTCTCGGCCACCGCAGTCGTCATCGCCGAGGAATTACTCGGTAAGGATGCCAAGGAAACCGACGATGCCATGGTGCTGACCGCTCGTCATCGGGGCGTCTCGACATGAGTGATAGCGACGAGTTCCACGCCCAGTACGCCGCGGCGCTGCGCACCTACATGGAGGCGCGTGACGAGGACAGCCTGGCGGCCGCGTATGAGCTCGGCCGCCGAGCCCTGCAGGAGGAAGTCAGCCTGCTCGCGATCATCGAGCGGCACGTCCAGCTGATCCTCGTTCTGGCCAAGGACATCCAGATAGACGCGCCGATCGCGCTGGAATTCCTGTTGCAGCTGCTGGTCCCGCTCGACATCGCCACCCGCGGCTTCCTGGACGGCACCAGGCGCTTCGCGCGCGAGCGCGCCCGCGCCGAGGGACTGGCCGACCGCGACAGATTCCGCACCGCGCTGGTCAATTCGTTGCAGGAGGGCTTCTTCGTCGCCGATCACGAGGGCTCCGTGATCGACATGAACAACGCCCTGATCGAAATACTCGGCTATCCCGCCGAGGGCCTGCCCTACCGGTGGCCGCACCCGTGGTTGGTCGACCAACAGGGCGCCCGCCAACAGCAGGCGCTGGTCCAGAGCATCGGCACCACCACCTACGAGACACCGATTCGGCACCGCGACGGGCACCTGGTCTGGGTGACGGTGAGCATCAACGCGGTGCAGGGCAGCGGCAGCGAACAAGGCGTCTTCGTGGGGACGATCCGTGACATCACCGCCGAAAGGGCCTTCGCCGCAAGGGAAAGCGCGGTGCTGCGGTTGGCGACTGCGGTGGCGGTGGCCAAAAGCGTTGACGAGCTGCTGTCCATCACTCTCGACGAGTGCAGCACGGCCATCGACGTACAACGGGTGGTCGCGATCTCCTGGCCGACCGGCGACGGCGAACCGACCGTCCAAGTGGCGGGCGAGACGTCCAAAACGTCCTGGCGCAAGCTGGATCCGTGGTTGCGTCATACCTTCGAGGTCGCGCGTCACCAGCTGCCGCTGACCGCCAAAACGGTTGAGCGACCAGACAATCCCGGCAAGGCACACGGATTGGTGGCGGTGCTCTCCGGCGCGGGCGACCTGGCGTTGTGGTTGGAGCTGCGCTCGCCGCGCTGGATCAGTGCCGAAGACCGGCTGCTGGTGACCGTCCTCATCGGCCACCTGAGCCTGGCCATGCAACACGTCCGCCAATTCGAAAGCGCCCGCGAGACATCGCTGACCCTGCAGCGCGCCCTACTGCCGACGATGCAGCCGCCCCCGGGCTTCGCCGTGCGCTACGAGCCCGCGGTCCCGCCCCTGGAAATCGGCGGCGACTGGTATGACGTGCTGCCGATCGGCGACCATCGCATCGGCATCGTCGTCGGTGACTGCGTGGGTCGCGGGCTGCCGGCCGCGGCGGTCATGGGCCAGCTACGCAGCTCGGCGCGGGCGCTGTTGATCAACGGGGCAGAGCCCGCGTTGCTGCTCGAGCAACTCGACTCGGCGGCCTCGCTCATCCCGAACGCATACTGCACCACCGTTTTCCTGGCGATCCTCGACACCGAATCCGGTGTCCTGCAATACAGCAACGCCGGCCACATGCCCGCCGTGCTCGTCGGGTCCGAGCCGGGGACGACGCTGATGTTGACCGATGCCGCGTCGGTGCCGCTCGCGGTCCGCCGCCCCGACCCCCGCCCGCAGACCAGCCGCGTGCTGCCGCCCCGCTCCACCCTGATGCTGTTCACCGACGGGCTTGTCGAGCGCAAACACGAGTCCATCGATGACGGGATGGGCCGCGCCGCAGCGGTGCTGGCGAAGACGACGACGTTGCCGTTGGACTCGGTCGCCGATGCGGTCCTGAGTGAGCTGGCGCCCGCGGCGGGGTATGACGACGATGTGGCGATGGTGATCTACCGGCACCAGCAGTCCCCGCTTCGGATCGAAAGTGAAGCCAGCGCAGGGCGGTTGGTTGGCATCCGGCATCGGTTGGCCCAATGGCTGCGCACCGCGGACGTGCCGGACGAACTGGCCGCCGACATCGTGCTGGTCGTCAACGAGGCCTGCACGAACTGCGTCGAGCACGCATACTCCGGACAACCGCCGGGCACGATGCTGCTCGACGTCGAACTCGCCGACGGCGAAATCCTCGCCCGGATCAGCGACCAGGGCTCGTGGAAGCCACCGCAGGTCAACCCCGGCAACGGTGGGCGGGGCCTGGTGCTGATGCGGGCGCTCAGCACCGCGCTCGAACTCGACTGCACCCCCGCCGGGACGACGGCCGACATCACCTTCCGGCTGCCGGCCGAGGGTGGGT
The DNA here is from genome assembly GCF_001665605.1 of Mycobacterium sp. 852014-50255_SCH5639931. Lineage (GTDB taxonomy): Bacteria > Actinomycetota > Actinomycetes > Mycobacteriales > Mycobacteriaceae > Mycobacterium > Mycobacterium paraffinicum. The sequence goes on along the minus strand of NZ_LZSV01000032.1, from coordinate 39,150 downwards.
AGGGGTGGCGCCGCACCGTTTGTGGCCCCTGGATTGCGGGTAGTCGTGGGCGTGACCCGCGCATCGATCATCACCGAACCCGCCCTGCCGGCGGCACACGGGCCGCTGTCGACCGCAGTCCGTCGCGCGCTGACCGGACCGCCGTCACATGACCACCTGACCCGCATCGGCGCGTCCGTGCGCGATTCGGATCCCTACGGCCTGGATCTGCAGCTGGCGCTGTGCATGTGCTACGAGCTGCACTACCGCGGCTTCGCGGGCGTCGACCCCGGCTGGGAATGGAATCCGGCGCTGCTGGCACTGCGCGGCGAGCTCGAACGCGTTTTCCTGGCCGGCGTGCGCCGCGACGTCGGGCCCATCGCATCGGATCAGACCGCCGCCGCCGAAATGGACGCCATCTCGGTCGAACCGGTCGACGGCACGGGTCCGTCGTATTACCTGCGCGACACCGGAACGTGGCAGCAGATGCGCGAGTACTTCGTCCACCGGTCCGTGTATCACCTCAAAGAGGGCGATCCGCACGCGTGGGCGATCCCGCGGCTGATGGGTGTCGCGAAAGCGGCTTTCGTGGCAATCGAATTCGACGAGTATGGCGCGGGCCAGGGTCCCCGGCTGCACCAGCAGCTTTTCGCCGATCTGATGGCGGCCGCGAATCTGGACACGACGTATCTGGCCTACGTGGACGCAGTTCACGCCGAAGCTTTGGCGGCGGTGAACCTGATGTCGCTGTTCGGGCTGCACCGCGAGTTGCGTGGCGCGGCGATCGGGCACTTCGCTTCGACGGAGATCACCTCCCCGCCGGGATCCCGGCGGATGGTGCAGGCCCTGCAGCGGATGGAGGCACCTTCGGCGTGCGTCGAGTTCTACGCCGAGCACGTCGAGGCCGACGCCGTGCACGAGCACGTGGTGCGCATAGACGTGGTCGGGGATCTCGTCGAGCGGGAGCCGCACCTCGATCGCGACATCGTGTTCGGGATCCGCGCGCACGCGGCGGTCGAAAATCGTTTGGCTGACGCGGTTATGGCGTCGTGGCAGCAGGGTCGGTCGTCGTTGCGGAGGGCGCTGGACTAGACGTCCGGCGGGCCAGGTTCCGGCATCTGCGATGGCTGGTGTCGCATAAGGGATACTTCTCGCTGCGCCGGCAGGTGCAGATCGCCACCATGAACCGGTCGGACTCGACGACCTCCCCGTTCGGCATCTCGATGCGCACCGGGCCGGACACCAGCACCGGCCCGCCGGCAACCACCTGGACCCGGGTGGTAGTCACCGCTTGTCCGCCCGGATCACGATCAGCTCCTCTTCCCGGCGTCCGCGGGGTATCAGGCCGACGCTCTCGAGCCACCTCGCCCGCGCCGTCATCACGGGGCCGAACGGTATCCATTTCGACGCAATGACTTTGGCGTCCATGCCGGCCCACTTCAGGGAATCCAGCGATTGCCGGACACCGGCGAGTGCCGAGTGCACGAGAAGCAGGGATCCCCCGTCGCACAGCAACTTCGGCGCCGCTTCGCACAGCGGGTCCAACACCATCCGGCCATCAGGGCCGGCGTTCCAGGCCCACGACGGGCCGGCGCCGGGGCCGATGTGCTCCGTGTCACCGTTCGGCGGTGTCGGCACGTACGGCGGGTTGGACACGACGACGTCGAACGGCGCGCAGTCGAGCGCATCGCTCCAAGTGCCCTTGCGCACATCGACATTCACGCCGACGGTGGCCGCGTTGTCGCGAGAGCAACCCACGGCGTGTGGGCAGATGTCGAAGGCCGTCACGTCGGCGCCACCCATCTCGGCGGCCGCGATCGCCACGAATCCGCTGCCCGTACACAAGTCGAGAACGCGCCGGCCCGGAATGAGCGCGCTTTCTCGCATCTCATTCACCAGTAATCGGGAATCGTCCTGGGGCTGATACACGTTCGAAGCAGCCGAGACAGCGGGTCCTGGATATGTTGTGGTCAACTTTGGCCTTTCGACAGATCGCCGCGGCGATCACTGCTTGGCCTGTGTAATGCCCGCAAACCGATGGGTTCAAACGGAGTGGTTAAAGGCATTTTTCGGCTAACTCGCAGGCGCATGGGCGAATTGCTTGACAATGGTCGCGCAAAACGCCGGCAGGTCCTTCGGTGAGCGACTGGTGATCAAATTGCCGTCGACGACGACCTCCTCGTCCACAACGTTTGCGCCGGCATTGCGCAGATCGGTGCGAATGGACGCGTAAGACGTCAGCGTGCGGCCCTCTGCCACACCGGCTTCCAGCAGCGTCCAGGGGCCGTGGCAGATCGCCGCGACCGGCTTTCCGGAGCCGACGAAGTCGCGCACGAAGGAGACTGCGGTGGCGTCCATCCGCAGCTTGTCCGGATTCACGGTGCCACCCGGAAGTACCAGGCCGTCGAATTCGGCTACCGACGCGTCCGACACCGCACGGTCGACTTTGAAGGTTCCGGCCGGTTCGAGGTCGTGATTGCGAGCCTGAATTTCTCCGGTCTTCAGCGAAAGCAGCTCGACCTGTGCGCCGGCCTCTTCGAGTGCCGCACGAGGTTGCTCGAATTCCACCTTCTCCACGCCGTCCGCGGCTAGAATCGCGACTTTCTTGCCTTCCAATTCATTTGCCATGGCTATTCCCCTTCACCCTTTGGATTACGTCGGATTGAGGATGACTTTGGTGCAGCGGTCCTCTTTGTTCTTGAAGATCTCGTAGCCGTGGGGCGCCTGGTCGAGGCTCAGGTGGTGGCTCACGACAATGGTCGGGTCGATGTCGCCGTTGCGAATCCGGTCCAGCAGCGGGCGCATATAGCGATGCACGTGACACTGACCGGTCTTGATGGTCAGCGATCGGTTCATGACGGCCCCGATCGGGAATTTGTCCATCAGGCCGCCGTACACCCCGACGATCGAAAGAGTGCCGCCGTTGCGGCAACTCATCGCCGCTTCCCGGATGGCATGCGGGCGTTCGGTTTCCAGGCGCGCCGCCTGCTTGACGCGGTCATAGGCATCCACCGGGGCGGACCCACTGCGCGCTTCCATGCCGACGGCGTCGATGCAATGATCGGGCCCCCGGCCGGCGGTGATGTCCCGAAGCTCCTCGAGGACCGACGTTTCGGCGAAGTTGACCGGCGTGGCGCCGATCTGCTTCGCCAGTTCGAGTCGATACGGAACACGGTCGACGGCAATGACTTTCGACGCCCCGAGCAGGAACGCGCTCATGATCGCGAACAGGCCGACCGGGCCCGCACCCCACACCGCGACCACGTCACCGGGGGTGATGTTGCACATCTCCGCACCCATGTAACCGGTCGGGAGGATGTCGGACAGGAACAGGACCTGCTCGTCGGTCAGGTCGTCTTCGATCTTGAGCGGGCCCACATCGGCGAACGGCACCCGCGCGTATTCGGCTTGACCACCGGCGAAGCCGCCGAGCATGTGCGAGTAACCGAACAGTCCCGCCGGGGAATGACCCATGAATTTCTCGGCGATCCCGGCGTTCGGATTGGAGTTCTCGCACAGCGAATACAGGTCACGCCGGCAGGCGGAGCACGCCCCGCACGCGATCGGAAACGGCACCACCACCCGATCACCGATGGCCAGGTTGTTGACCGCCTTGCCGACTTCGACCACCTCGCCCATGAACTCGTGCCCGAGCACGTCGCCGTGCTTCACGGTGGGGATGTAGCCGTCGTAGAGGTGCAGATCGGAACCGCAGATCGCCGTCGAGGTGATGCGCACGATGGCGTCGCGGTCGTTGAGGATCTTGGGGTCCGGAACGGACTCCACCTGGACGCTGTTGCGGCCCGCCCAGACGGTGGCTTTCATACGCTGGCTCCTTCGTTCGGTTGAGCGGGCTGCTGGTGCAGCTGCCGGGCCGCCGCCGTCCCTTCGGGAGACCCGTCCGAACGCAGCACCTGGCCGGTTTCAAGAATCTGCTTGAAGCGCCGGAGGTCGTCGTTGACTTGTTGTTCGGGGGACTCGCCGAACAGGCTTGCCGCCGCCTTCGCGAACAGCCCGCCGGGGATGTGGTAGCCGATCCTGACGCGAACTTCGGTGCCGTCGCCGGTGGCGGTGGGCGTGAATTCGACGCTGCCGCCGTTCTCGATCGCCGAGCCCGGCAGCGACTGCCATGCGATCCGCCGGTTGGTGTCGTCCTCGGTGATCTGCGCGTCCCACTGCACCGACTGTCCGGCCGGGGCGTTGGCGACCCAGTGCGACTGTCCGTCGGCGCCGGGGGTGACCGCTTGCAGGTGGTGCATGAAGCTCGGCAGGTTTTCCAGATCACGCCAGAACCGGTACACCTCCTCGGGCGAGCGCCGCACGGTGACCGCCGCGCGCAGCGTGCGGTGCCGGGCGCCGTTCACGTGCCGGCCGCCGCCGTTGACAGTGCGCAGTGCCGTGTAGAGGTCGAGGCCCGCTATGCCGGTGAGCAGCACGGCCGACACCGTGCCCTGCCGCCGCCGTCCCGGGCCGCGCGCGGCCACCCCGGCCATCAACAGCGCCATGTCCAGGACGTCGCCGGCCACCCGGGTCCACACCAGCTTGTCGGGGCCGCCCAGCAGCGCGGCGCCGTGGCCGCATTCACGCGCGCCCAGCGCGCGGATGACCTTTCGTGACCGGGGGGTGTCGTCGACTCCCGCAACGGCAGCAACTTTTCCCGGGGCGATCAGCTCGCTCAAACCCAGCCCGAAGCTGGCGCCGCTGAGTGCCTTGACCAGAGCGGAGGTAGTGGCGGATCGATCGCCCATCGTCAACTCTCCTTGCCTAACGGCGAACGCGAATCGGGGCAAAGGTGCTGCAAGACAGCCCCTTTGCGGATCTTCGGGTAGTCGGCGCTGCCAGCCGGTGTTCGCGCGCCGCATCGCCCGTACTCACCGGTGCGCACGATTGAAGCCGGATACCCGGGCAGCTACTGCCCAAACGTCTAGATCAACCTGCCGCTTTACGCAGCGCGGCAAGCAAAGGTTCGGCTGCTTCTTTCAGGAAGAGGTCCTGCGAGTCGCCGCCGACCTGGACCAACGCCACGTCGGTGAACCCCGCCTCCCAATAGGGCCGGACGGCCTCCACGATCGCGTCGAGGTCGGGGCCGCAGGGGATGGAATCGGCGACGTCTTCGGGCCGGACGAATTGGGTCGCGCCGGCGAAACCCGCCGGCGTCGGCAGGTCGGCGTTGACCTTCCAGCCGCCGGCGAACCAGCGGAACTGCTCGTGGGCGCGTTTTATCGCGGTCTCGCGGTCGGGGTCCCAGCACACCGGGATCTGGCCGACCACGCGTCCGCCGCCCGCCAGGTTGGCGGCCTGACGCGCGGCGTGCCAGGCGTCGACGAGCTCCCCGTCGGGCTCCACCGCGACGAAGTGGTCTGCCAGCCGGGCGAATTTGTCGACGGCCTTGGTGCCGCCCATCGCCACCGCGATGCCGACCGGGACCTCGGGCACGTCCCACAGGCGCGCGGAGTCCACCTGGAAGTAGTCGCCGGTGAAGTTCACCAGCTGGCCACCGAACAGCTCGCGGATGATCTTGATGGCTTCGCGCAGCATGTCCTGGCGACGTTCCACGGTCGGCCAGCCCTTGCCGATCACGTGCTCGTTGAGGTTCTCGCCGGTGCCCAGGCCCAGGGTGAACCGGCCGTCGGACAGGATCTGCACGGTCGCGGCCTGCTGAGCGACGATCGCCGGGTGATAGCGCATCGTGGGGCACGTCACGTACGTGTAGAGGTCGACCCGTTCGGTGGCGTGCGCCACCGCGCCCAGCACGGTCCAGGCATTGGGCGCATGCCCCTGCGTGGTCAGCCAGGGCGAGAAGTGGTCACTGCACACCTCGAAGTCGAAACCCCGCTCTTCGGCTGAAACAGCTTGCCGTACAAGGTCATTGGGTCCACTCTGCTCGGTCATCAGAGTGTAGCCAAAATTCGTCATGTTCCTATACTTACCCCGGTCCGCCTGGCGCAAACCGCGCCAGCGCTCAGCCCGCGGTGGTGATCGAGTCGCCGGCGGCCCCGGCGGCCCGGCGCGCCTCAAGCCGGCGCTTCTGGGGTTCGATCGTGTAGCGGGGATCGCGGGCCGACTCCAGCCCCGCCTCGAAGAAGCCGAACCGCAGCATTGCCGACGCCGTCAGCAGCGCCAGGCCGGACAGGGCGGCGACGCCGCGATGTCGTCCGCCGAGCAGTGCGCCCAGACCGCCCGCGGCGGCCAGCCGTTCGCTCCAGGCCAGCAGCCGGCCGGGCCTGCCTTCGTGCAGCGGTTCCCTGGTCACCGGGTCCATCCGATATTCGGTGAACCTGGCGGAGATCAGGTCAGCGGTCGCGCCGATGACGGCCAGCCTGCGAGCGGGCCCCGCCTCGGCGACCGGGGTGGTGATCATCGCCAATCCCGATGCGGCCAGGCTCGCCGAACTGACGAACACGAACGGCAGGTCTCGGTACGCGGCATTCCACGTCGGGGTCGCGGTATCGGTGAGCAGCACCGCCGTGTAGACCGCAAGTGGCGGCGCGAAGACCGCGGCTTCCAACCCGGCGGGTCCCTCCACGGCGCGCAGAACGGGGCGCAACGGCCCCAACGGGATTCGCTCACCGGTCATCCGGTCGACCTCGGACACCGCGGCCACCCCGATGCCGGCGCTGAAGAAGCTGAGGATCCACGAGCCGATGCTCATCGGCGAGGTCAGCTTGACCGTGCGCAGCATGTTGACGAAACGCTCGGGCCGGCCCAGGTCCTTGACCAGGGCGACCGCGCCCAGCATCACCGCGATCAACGCGGACAGCCTGGCGTTGCGGCGCAATGTGTCTCGCCCGGTGAGCTGGGCCCCGGCCGCGAGCAGGCCGGACCCGCCCGCGACGCCACCCAGGAACAGGTACGCCGCAACCTCATGTCCCCAGGGCGCGGGCTTGACCACCGGGCGCCCGTAGTACGAGCTGAACTCGACATCCGGGACCATCGGCATCTCGCGCGCACCGTCGCCGCCGCCCCGGCGGCCCGCCCGCCTGCCCCTGCGGCGCTTGCCGCCCGCGGGCTCCGGCGGCCGCAGGCTGTCGTATTCCGAAGTGCTCATGGGCTTTTCATCTACCCTTCCAGAACGCCACCGCCGCGGCGGCGAACATCCCTGCCGCGGCCATGCCCGCTCGTTTGAACATCTGGGGCAGGTCCGCCGTGCACACGCGCGGGTCGGGCGGCAGGCCGTAGACCTCCGGCTCGTCGAGCAGCAGGAAGATCGAGCCGGTGCCGCCCACGCCGTCGTGTTCGTTGGCGCCGTAGAGGCGGGCCTCCGTCAAACCCTGGGCGTGCAGCGCGGCGACTCGTTCCCGGGCGTTGACCACCAGGTCGTCGTGGTCACCGAACTTGATCGACGTGGTCGGGCAGGTTTGCGCGCACGCCGGGATCTGGTCTTCGACGAGGCGGTCGTAGCACAGCGTGCACTTCTGGGCGACCCCGGTGACGAACTTCTCGGCGGGACGATCGGGGCTTTTGGTGGGCGTCGCGTACGTGCCGTCGCTACGACGCTCCACCACGCCGAACGGGCACCCGGCCACGCAGGTGCCGCACCCATTGCAGACGTCGTCCTGCACGACGACGGTGCCGAACTCGGTGCGGAACAACGCGCCCGTCGGGCAGACGTCCAGGCAGCCGGCGTGGGTGCAGTGCTTACACACGTCCGACGACATCAGCCAGCGGAATTCGGGGGTGTCCGGCGGCGTGATGTCTGGGCGCGGCGCGTTGCCGGGAAGCGTCGGCATGCCCAATTCGGTTAGGGCGCGACCCGATTCGCGCGCCTGGTCGATCCGGTCGCGCCCCTGCTCGATGAACGCCACGTGCCGCCAGGTGCTGGCGCCCAGCGCGCCGGTGTTGTCGTAGGACGAACCCAGCAGCTCCAGGTCACCATCGCGGGGATTGCGGTTCCACTCCTTGCACGCGACCTCGCAGGCCTTGCAGCCGATGCAGATCGAGGTGTCGGTGAAGAATCCCTTGCGCGGCTTGGGTTCGACCCAGCCGGCGTCACTCGTCGGGTCGGTCGGTCCGCTCAGCTGACCCATCGGCTCCCCCTTCCCAGACGCCGTCGCTGATCCGCACATTGCCGGTCTCGGTGGTGGCCCCCGAGCGGGACTGATATTCGGCGATCAGGCGCAACAGGTCCTCGCCCTGTGGCCGGCGGCCCGGGCGGATGTCGCACGAGCCGGCCTTCGACTCCTGGATCTGGACGTTGGGGTCGAGTGTCACGCCGAGCAGGTCGTTGGCCGCGTCCCCGCTGACCACGGCGTCGCTGCCCACACCCCAGTGGTACGGCAGGCCGATCTGGTGCACGGTGTGGCCGTTGATCACCAGCGGGGCAACACGTTTGGTGACCAGCACCCGGGCTTCGATCGCCGCGCGCGGCGAGACGATGGTGGCCCAACCGTACGGCTCGAGTCCGCGTTCGGCGGCCAACTCCGGGGACACCTCGCAGAACATCTCCGGTTGCAGCTCCGACAGGTAGGGCAGCCAGCGGCTCATCCCACCGGCGGTGTGATGCTCGGTGAGCCGGTAGGTGGTGAACACGTACGGGTACACGTCGGCCCCCGGCTCTCCGGCGCTCGGCGCGCTCAGATTGTCCTTGCGCGGGAAGGTGATTCGTCCGGGGTTTCGCTGCTGGGGATACAGCGCGTTGGCGACCGGCGACTCCTGCGGTTCGTAGTGCGTGGGTAACGGCCCGTCGAGAAGCCCCTTCGGCGCGAACAGCCAGCCCTTGCCGTCGGCCTGCATGATGAACGGGTCGTCGCCGGCGAGCGCGTCGGGACCGCCGACGTCCGGGTCGGGCCTACTGCCCGGCGCCCGGTCGGCGACGAAGTCGGGCACGTCGTAGCCGACCCACCGTTGCTGGTCCGAGTCCCACCACACGTAGCGCTTGCGTTCGCTCCACGGCTTGCCGTCCGGGTCGGCCGACGCGCGGTTGTAGAGAATTCTCCGGTCGGCCGGCCACGCCCAGCCCCACTCCTGCTGGCTCGGCGACTCACCGCCGTGCGGGACGCGGCGCGCGGCCTGGTTGGTGGCGTTCGCGTACACGCCGGTGTAGATCCAGCAACCGGCGGCGGTCGACCCGTCGGCGCGCAACTCGGTGTACGACGACAGCGGAGCGCGGTCGGCGGCGTAATACCCGTTGATCTCGGCCAATACGGCTTCGCCGTCGGGCTCGCCGCGCTCGTCGGTCGGGTAGTCCCACGTCAGGTCCAGCAGGGGCCGGTCGCGCTCATCGGTCGACCCGGCCAACCGCTGCCTGATCCGCTTGCCGAGTTCGAAGAAGAACTGCAACTCGCTCTGGCACTGGCCCGGCGGCTCGACGGCCTTGTGCCGCCACTGCACCAGGCGCTGGGTCTGGGTGAACGATCCCGCCTTCTCCACGTGCGTGGCAGCGGGCAAGAAGAACACCTCGGTCTCGATGTCCTCCGTTTTCAGTTCGCCCGAGGCGATTTCGGGCCCGTCCTTCCACCAGGTGGCCGACTCGATGAGGTTGAGGTCGCGCACCACCAGCCACTTGAGGTGGGACATGCCCATGCGTTGCATCCGGCCGTGCGCCGACCCGACCGCGGGGTTCTGGCCCAGCAGGAAGTAGCCCTCAACCTCGTCGGCCAGCATGCCCACGACGGTCTGATACGTGCCGTGCGGGCCGGACAGCCGCGGCAGGTAGTCGTAGGCCCAGTCGTTGTCCTCGGTGGCCGCCTCCCCCCACCACGCCTTGAGCAGGCTGATCGCGTAGGCGTCGGAGTTGGCCCAAAAGCCCTTCTGCTTCTTCGATCCCACCGCGTCGAGATAGTCGGCCAGGGTGTCGTGCGTGCCCGCCTTGGGCATCGCCAGGTAGCCGGGCAGCAGGTTGAACAGGGTCGGGATGTCGGTGGAGCCCTGGATGGTGGCGTGGCCGCGCAGCGCCATGATGCCGCTGCCGGGGCGGCCGACGTTACCCAGCAGGAGCTGCAAAATGGTTGCGGTGCGGATGAATTGGGCGCCCAGGGTGTGCTGCGTCCACCCGACGGCGTACGCGAAGCACGTGGTGCGCTCGCGCCCGGAGTTCTCGACGATTGAGCGGGCCAGGTAGTCGAAATCGGCGCGGCTGATGCCGCAGACGTCCGTCACCATTTCCGGCGTGTAGCGGGCGTAGTGGCGCTTGAGGATTTGGAACACCGTGCGCGGGTGCTGCAGGGTCTCATCGCGTTTGACGCGGGCGTGCTCGAGCGGCGGGCCGCCGCTGCCGTGCTCGTGGCCCGCCGCGCTCTGCGCGGCCGACGCCCCGTGTGTATGGCCGCCACCCGGGGACTCGATCTGGCCGTTCCCCTCCTCGTCGTAGGCCCACGTCGACGTGTCGTACTGCCCGGTCTCGGGGTCGAAGCCGGAGAACAGACCGTTCAGATCCTCGGTGTCCCTGAACTTTTCGTTGATCAGGGTGGCTGCGTTAGTGTAGGCGACGACGTACTCGGAGAACCACAGATCATTGGTCAGGACGTGGTTGATCAGCGCGCCGAGCAACACCACGTCCGAACCGGCCCGGATCGGGATGTGTTTGTCCGACACCGCCGAGGTGCGGGTGAAGCGCGGGTCGACGTGGATCACCCGCGCGCCGCGGGCCCGGGCCTCCTCGACCCACTGGAAACCGACCGGGTGGCACTCGGCCATGTTGGAGCCCTGGATGACGATGCAATCGGCGTTGGCCATGTCCTGCAGTGTTTGGGTGGCGCCGCCGCGCCCGAAGGAGGCTCCCAGACCGGGAACCGTGGCGGAGTGTCAAATGCGAGCTTGGTTCTCGATCTGAATGGCGCCCGCGGCGGTGAAGAGCTTCTTGATGAAGTAGTTCTCTTCGTTGTCCAGCGTCGCCCCGCCGAGCGCGGCGATGCCCATGGTGCGGCGCAGCAGGTTGCCCTTCTTGTCGATGTCCTGCCAGGTGTGGCGGCGAGATTCGACGAACCGGTCAGCGATCATGTCGATCGCGGTGTCCAGCTCGAGGGGCTGCCATTCGGTCGCCCGCGGCGGACGATAGAGCACCTGCAGCTGCCGGCCCGGCGAGTTCACCAGCTGCTCGCTGGCAGCGCCCTTGGGGCACAAGCGGCCTCGCGAGATCGGCGAGTCGGGGTCGCCCTCGATCTGCACCACCCGCTCGTCCTTGACGTAGACGCGCTGGCCGCAACCGACCGCGCAATACGGGCAGATGCTCTGCACCACGCGGTCGGCCGTCGTCGTGCGCGGCGTGACGGCGCGGGTGCGCTTCGAGGTCACGGCCGACCCGCGGCCGAGCTTGTCCGGTGAACGCAGCTGACGCACGACGGGCCATTCCAAGAAGAGTTTCCGCATGGGCATTCCCCTACACTAGTGCGCCGCAGCTGTGCATGTCTTGGCGGCAGAGGTCGCGTTAGTCGTATCCGAGGTAGCGATCCGCGACCATTCAACCTGGGTGCCCCCATGACTTGGCACGCTCATAGCCGTAGGCACTTCACCGTCGGCCGTCGGGTCATCGTGTCCGGTTGTCGCCAATTTTGAACAGTACAGCGTTCGTCCACGCCGTAGAATTGATGGTAGATCAGTATACCCTGCACGGTGTAGATTTGAAGCATGCCCACCAACGAGGAGGAATTCTTAGCTCTGCAAGCGATCATCCAAGCTTTGCAGCCGTTCGATGCGGATGACCGCGACCGAATCTTGAAGGCTGCAGCGTTATTCCTCCAGATCCCTGCGTCGGAGCACATGGCTACATCGGGTTCATATGAAATTCGCAGTCCGAATAGGGAGCGAGCCTCCGACGTAGATTCCGAGCGAGTCAGTTTCCCGGCCTTCTCGACGCCAGACACAACATCGCCCAAGGATTTCCTGTTTGAGAAACAACCTCGAACTGACGTTGAGCGCGTCGCCGCGTTGGCGTTCTACCTCACCCACTACAGAGACACGCCTCATTTCAAGACGCTCGATCTCAGTAAGTTGAATACGGAAGCTGCGCAACCGAAGTTCGCGAACGCCGCAACCAGCGCTAGCAATGCCGTCAAGCAAGGGTATTTGGTGCCCTCAACTAAGGGGATGCGCCAGTTGAGCGCTGCGGGAGAGCGCTTCGTGGCCGCTCTCCCCGACCGCGAAGCCGCCCGAGCGGCGATGAGCACGGCGCGACCGAAGCGGCGTCCGGCCCGGAAGCCAGGAACTCCAGCATCGAGTAGTGGGCGCAAGGCAAGCAGAAGTGACTGATCGCCCTAAAGCGGCCCGGCTCTCGATCTTCAACCACAAAGGAGGGGTCGGCAAGACGACGTTGACGATGAATCTCGGCGCAGCGTTGGGGAGGCTTGGTCGGAGAGTGCTTTTAGTCGACACCGATCCCCAGTGCAACCTAACTTCTTACCTAGTTGAGTCGGACGTTGTCGACGATCTGTTGGATAAATCGGACACTGCAGAGGGTGTTACTGTCTGGTCCGCAGTAAAACCCATTTCAGACGCCACGGGGCCCGTCTCGTATGTTGGTTGCATTGAGCTGGCCATCGACGGCCTCTGGCTGATTCCGGGGGACATTAGACTGTCTGAATTCGAATCAGATTTGAACGATTTCTGGAATCAAACCCTACAGCGCAAACCAAGAGGATTCCGAGGAACAACTGCCATCAGTGACATGGTTACGGCAGCTTGCCTCGAACATGATATTGATTACGTCTTGTATGATGCCGGCCCAAATATTGGACCACTGAACCGTGTGATAATTCTCGATTGCGACTATTTCATCGTCCCGGTGGCTGCAGACCTTTTCTCACTTCGAGCCCTAAAGACTTTGGGTCGAACTTTGTCACAGTGGATCACCGAGTGGGAGACCATTACCAGCCTTGCTCCAGAAGGATTGTCACTCCTCCCGGGCCGTCCTTCCTTCCTGGGCTACATTCCAGAGGGGTTTCGAACATATGGCGGAATTCCAACAGCTCAACAAACGAAATATTTAGCGCAAATTAGCCGCGATATTAATAGCGAAGTTGTTGCGCTCCTTCGTGATATTGATCCTGAACTTGTGAGCTCGCGTCGTCGAACACACGTTCTTGCAGAAATTAAGGATTTCGGTGCCCTGGTCCCTGCATCACAGCTCTCAGGGGAGCCATTGGACTCCGTTAAAGCGGGCTCGTCTGCTCAGCGAGACGACGCGAGACGGGCCTTTACTCGTCTGGCAAAAGCCGTAGATAGCGCCGTTCGGGGAGTCTGACCCGTGGCGATCACTAACAAAGCGAAGGAGGCGCGGATCGAGCGGATCCTCGCAGAATACGACAGTAAGTTTGGAACCATCGAACTTTTTCGCACTCAACTGCTTGCAGCGCTCGAAAACTCTAGTGAGTTAGCGCCGCTGGTCCATTCATTTAAGTCACGGCCGAAAGATCGAGAGCATCTTCGCGACAAACTTCGCCGGAAAATGGACAAAGATGGTCCGAACTTTGACGTAGATCCGGAAAACCTGCTCGTCAAGATCAATGATCTGGCCGGCGTTAGAATCTTGCATCTTCATACTCGGCAAATAGCAGCAATCGACCCTGTGCTAAAAACAATTTTTGAAGAGCAAAAATATGATCTTCTCGAGGGTCCTTTCGCACGAACTTGGGATGACGAATCTCGCGAGTTCTTTGAAACCTGTGGAATCGAGGCCCAGAAAAGCCCGACGATGTACACGAGTGTTCACTACGTTGTTGGATCAGCGTCACGGACCACGGTCACTTGTGAAGTGCAGGTACGCACGCTCATGGAAGAGGTCTGGGGAGAAGTTGACCACACGTTGAACTATCCGGTGCCGACTAGCGTTCGTGCATGCCAAGAGGAGCTGAAAGTCCTTGCCCGCGTTACTTCGAGCGCCACACGCCTTGTCGATGCAATTTTCGCTGCCGCCAAAGAAAAGTGATGCGCGCGGTAACGGGGTGAAGGCGAGATGCATTTGGTCAAGCTTCGCTACCCGCAAAAGAACGGGAGCGTCGATGTTCTCGATGGTCGAGTAGCGGCAAAACCCCGCCCGCTCAGCGCACCACGATGGTGTGCTCGCCGCGCGGCACCAGCTCCCCGATCACGGGCGCGCCCGGGATCTCGCCGGCGATCAGCAGCCCGCCCGAGGTCTGCGCGTCGGCGAGCAAAAGCGCCTCCTCCGCGCTGACCGCGGAAAAGTCGACGTGCGGGGCCACCCAGTCGAGGTTGCGCCGCGTGCCCCCGCTGACGTAGCCGGCCGCCAGCGCCTCCCGCGCGCCGTCGAGGTAGGGCACCGCCGCGGCGGCGATCATCGCCGTCACGCCGCTGGCCCGCGCCAGCTTGTGCAGGTGCCCGAGCAGTCCGAAACCCGTTACGTCCGTGGCGCATTCGATACCGGCGGCCAGCGCCGCCGCGGCCGCGTCGGCGTTCAACGTGGTCATCGCCTCGATCGCCTGCTCGAAGCGCTCGCCGGTGGCCTTGTGCCTGCTGTTCAGCACGCCGACCCCGAGCGGCTTGGTCAGCGACAGCGGCGTGCCGGGCTTGCCGGAGTCGTTGCGCAGCAACCGGTTCGGGTCCGCGATCCCGGTGACGGCCAGCCCGTATTTGGGCTCCGGGTCGTCGACGCTGTGGCCGCCGGCGAGGTGGCAGCCGGCCAGGCCGCAAACGTCGAGCCCGCCGCGCAGCGTCTCGGCCGCCAGCTCGAACGGCAGCACGTCGCGCGGCCAGCCCAGCAGGTTCACGGCCACCACCGGACGCCCGCCCATCGCGTAGACGTCGGACAGCGCGTTCGTGGCCGCGATGCGGCCCCAGTCGTAGGCGTCGTCGACCACCGGGGTGAAGAAGTCCGTCGTCGCGATCAGCGCCGCGCCACCCTCGATGCGCACCACCGCGGCGTCGTCGCCATGCTCCAGGCCCACCAGCAACTCGCCGGCCGGGTCGCGCGGCGCGTTCGCCCCCAACCCGCGGACCACATCCTCCAGCTCACCGGGCGGGATCTTGCAGGCGCACCCGCCGCCGTGGGCGTACTGGGTCAGTCGATAGGTCACGCGTCCATACTTGTCCCTATGGTTCGAGGAGGCGTGTCCGGTCTGGTGACCGGCGCGGTCTTCAAAACCGTCGAACGGCAGACGCTGCCGCTGGCGGGTTCGATTCCCGTCCGCCTCCGCCATACTTCTTCGAGCCTGACATGACCGACCCGCGCCGGCGGGTGCCGCGCACCGACACGCTGCTCGCCGATCCGCGCCTGGTCGAAGCCCAACGGGTGCTGGGCCGCGATCTGGTGAAGGCCGTGATCGCCGACGCGCAGCAGCGGGCGCGCGC
This sequence comes from Mycobacterium sp. 852014-50255_SCH5639931, assembly GCF_001665605.1. Classification (GTDB taxonomy): domain Bacteria; phylum Actinomycetota; class Actinomycetes; order Mycobacteriales; family Mycobacteriaceae; genus Mycobacterium; species Mycobacterium paraffinicum. The sequence goes on along the minus strand of NZ_LZSV01000032.1, from coordinate 23,931 downwards.
CGGGGAGATCGAACCCGAGCGCGTCGCCGAGCACGCCGTCGCCGCACTTCCGGCCACCGCGTCGAGCCTGCGGCCGGTCATCAACGCCACCGGCGTCGTGGTGCACACCAATCTGGGCCGGGCGCCGCTGTCGCGAGCCGCCGTCGACGCCGTGGTCGCCGCGGCGGGGACCACGGACGTGGAGCTGGACCTGGCGACGGGGCGCCGCGGCCGACGGGGCCGGGGGGCGCTGGCCGCGCTGGCCCGGGCGGTGCCCACCGCAGGCGCCGTGCACGTGGTCAACAACAACGCCGCCGCGCTGCTGCTGACGGCCCTGACACTCGCCCCGGGCAAGGAGATCGTGCTCAGCCGCGGCGAGCTCGTCGAGATCGGGGACGGGTTCCGCATCCCCGAGCTGCTGGCCTCCACCGGATCCCGGCTGCGCGAGGTCGGCACCACCAACCGCACCAGCCTGCGCGACTACGCCGGGGCGATCGGGCCGCAGACCGGTTTCATCCTCAAGGTCCATCCGTCCAACTTCCACGTCACCGGGTTCACCTCGGCGGTCGGCGTGGCGGAGTTGGCGAAACTCGGTGTGCCCCTGGTGGTCGACATCGGCTCCGGCCTGCTCTCCCCGCACCCCCTGCTGCCCGACGAGCCCGACGCCACGACGACCCTGCGCGACGGCGCCGACCTGGTCACGGCGAGCGGCGACAAGCTGCTCGGCGGCCCCCAGGCCGGCCTGCTGCTGGGCGACGCCGAGCTGATCGAGCGGCTGCGCCGGCACCCGGCGGCGCGCGCGCTGCGGGTGGACAAACTCACCCTCGCCGCCCTGGAAGCGACCCTGACCGGCCCGCCAACCCCGGTGGCCGAGGCGCTGATCGCCGACGTGGCGGAGCTGCGGTCGCGCGCCGAGTCGCTGGCCACCGCGCTGCCGGGCGCCGAGGTGGTGGATTGCATCGCGGCCGTCGGCGGCGGCGGGGCGCCGGACGTCCAGCTGCCCAGCGCCGCGGTGAGCCTGCCCGAGTCCTACGCCGCCGCGCTGCGCGCCGCCAGCCCGCCGGTCGTCGGCCGGCTCGAGGCGGGCCGGTGCCTGCTCGACCTGCGCACGGTCGCTCCCGAGGACGACGCGCGGCTGGCGGCGGCGGTGCTCGCATGTTCGTCATAGCCACCGCCGGGCACGTCGACCACGGCAAGTCCACCCTGCTGCACCGGCTCACCGGCATGTGGCCGGACCGGCTGGCCGAGGAGCGGCGCCGGGGTCTGACCATCGACCTCGGCTTCGCGTGGACCGAGCTCGGCGGGCGCCGGCTGGCGTTCGTCGACGTGCCGGGCCACGAACGGTTCGTGGCCAACATGCTCGCCGGGGTGGGCCCGGTCCCCGCCGTCATGTTCGTCGTCGCCGCGACCGAGGGCTGGATGCCGCAGTCCGACGAACACCTCGCGGCGCTGAACGCCCTCGGTGTCCGCCAAGGGCTGCTGGTGATCAGCAAGGCCGACCTCGCCGATCCCGGTCCGGCGATCGAGCAGGCGCGCGGACGGTTCGCAGCAACCTCGCTGGCCGGGGCTGCCGTCGCGATCGGCACCGACCTCGAGCGGGTGCGCGCGGAACTGCTGGCGCTGACCGACCGGCTGCCGGTTCCGGACGCGGGTGCCGACGTGCGGCTATGGGTGGACCGGAGCTTCACCGTCCGGGGCGCGGGAACGGTGGTGACCGGCACCCTGGCGGCCGGCACGATTCGGGTGGGCGACGAGCTGGAACACGCCGGCCGGCGCGTCACGGTCCGCGGGCTGCAATCGCGGAGCCGCGACGAGTCGTCGGTCGGTGCGGTGGCGCGCGTGGCGCTGAACCTGCGCGGCGTGGACCGCCGGGACATCGGCCGCGGCGACACCGTTCGGACGCCGGGCGTGTGGCTGGACACCGCGGAGATCGACGTCGCGCTGCGCTCGGCGGACGCGCTGCACCGCCAGCTGGTACTGCACATCGGGTCCGCGGCCGTGCCCGTGCAGGTGCGGCAGCTGGGTGAGGCGGCGGCCCGGCTGCGGCTGGCGAAGCCCCTGCCGCTGCGGGTTTCGGACATCGGGCTGCTGCGCGATCCCGGGGAGCACCGGATCGCGGCGGGAATCGAGGTGCTCGACGTCCGGCCGCCGGCGCTGCGTCGCCGCGGCGCGGCCAGGGATCGTGGCGCGGAGCTGGCAACCGGCCGCGTCCGTCCGCCCGATTACGCCCGGGCCGACGAGCTGCGCGCGATGGGCCTGCCGCCTTCGGGGCTACGGGTGGGCGACTGGGTGGTGGAGCCGCATTGGTGGGCCGCGCGGCGTGAGTGCGCGACCGCCGCGGTGCGGGGCTGGGCCCAGGACCACGACATCGCGGCGGGAATGCCGCTCGAGACGTTGCGGCAGCGCGCCGGCCTGCCCGCCGCTGAATTACTGCCCACGCTGCTGGAGGGCACCGGACTTCAGGTGGTCGACGGGTTGGTCCGTTCGCCGGGGGCGGCCCTGCCGGCCCGCGTCGACAAGGCGGTGCGCACCATCGAGGAGTGGCTGGCCGCCGAGCCCTTTCGGGCACCGGAGGCCGACGAACTGGCCGAGCTCAAGCTCGGGCCCCGGGAGCTGGCCGCCGCGGTGCGCGCCGGGCGGTTGACCCGGATCGCCGACGGCGTCGTGCTCGGGTCCGGCGCGCTGGACCGGGCGGCGGCCGTGCTCGCGACGCTGCCCCAGCCGTTCACCGTCAGCGACGCGCGCCGCGCGCTCTACACCACCCGCCGGGTCGCCGTGCCGTTGTTGGAGCAGCTCGACGCCCGGCGCGTCACCAGGCGGGCCCCGGACGGCACCCGGGTGGTGGTCGCTACAGCCGCTCCTTGACCGCCGCCGACAACCGGGCGCCGTCGGCCTTGCCCGCCGCGATCGCGGTGGCCGCCTTCATCACCAGCCCCATCTGCTTCATGCTCGGCCGCTCGCCGATCTCCTCGGCGACCTGGGCGATGGCGGTGTCCGCGACGTCGGCCACCTCGGCCTCGGTGAACGGCGTCGGCAGGTATTCGTCGATGATCCGCGCCTCGGCGTGCTCGTTGGCGGCGAGCTCCCCGCGGCCGTTCTGGGTGTAGATCTCCGCCGACTCGGCACGCTTGCGCGACTCCCTCGCCAGCACCTTGATGACTTCGTCGTCGGAGAGGGCTTTGGCCTGTTTGCCGGAGACTTCCTCGGTTTGGATCGCGGCGAGCAGTAGGCGCAGGGTCGCCGTGCGCAGCTTGTCCTTGCTCTTCATCGCATCGGTCAGGTCGGCCCGCAGCCGGGATTTGAGTTCGGCCATGCCAGAGACGCTACGCGCCGACCGCCTGGCCATGATTGAGAAATGCCCGGACCACCGACAGGATGGAGCCCATGACGAACGACGGGCCCGTCCGTAAACACCGCGGAACACGTTGAGCGCGCCGCCGCCTGGCTATCCGGGCTACGGCCCGCTTGGCAATACGGTCCGCCACATCTGGTTCCGGGAGCGGTCAAACCCGGCATCATCCCGCTGCGCCCGCTGACCCTGGGCGACATCTTCAATGGCGCGGTCGGCTACGTCCGCGCCAATCCGAAGGCGGCTTTGGGCTTGACCGCCATCGTGGTGGTGGTCATCCAGATCGTCACCAAGGCCGCCGTTTTCGGACCGTTGGCGGCCTACGGCAGGCTGACGACCGATCACGCCAAGGAGCTGACCACCGGGGTCGTCGGCGCGTGGTTGACGTCGATGGGCGCCGGCGTGCTGGTCGCCTGGCTGGGCGGCATGCTGCTGTCCGGGATGCTCACCGTCATCGTCGGCCGGGCGGTGTTCGGGTCGCCGATCACCATCGGCGAGACGTGGGCCAAGATCCGTGGGCGCCTGGTGCCGTTGCTCGGTCTCGCGGTGCTCGAAGGCGCGGTGATGGCGGTCGTCGCGGGGCTGGCGGCGGTGATCGTCGCGGTGCTGGCGGCCATCGGCAACCCCGCGGCGGCGGTCGTCCTGGGCCTGCCGCTCGCGCTGGCCGTGATCGCGTTGCTGGTGTTCCTGTACACGGCGGTGTTGTTTGCACCCGTGTTGATCGTGCTGGAGCGGCTACCCGTCCTTGACGCCATCACCCGATCGTTCGCGCTGGTCCGCGGCGGCTTCTGGCGGGTGCTGGGCATCCGGCTGCTGACGCTCGTGGTGACATCCGTCGTCGGGGGCGCGGTCGCCGTGCCGTTCAACATCGTCAGCCAGTTCTTCGTGATCACCTCGTCTACCGCGGCTTTCCTCATCAGCACCGTGGTCGCGTCGGTGGGCGCGGCGATCGGCGAGATCATCACAGCCCCTTTCAACGCGGGCGTCATCGCGCTGCTGTACACCGATCGCCGGATGCGCGCCGAGGCATTCGATCTGGTCCTGCAGACCGGTGCCGCCGGCGGACCGTACGCGGCCGGCTCCACCGATAACCTCTGGCTGACGCGGCCGGCCTGAGGACGAGTGAGACAGTGCCCTCCATCGACATCGACCGCGATGCCGCGCACCAGGCCGCCCAGGACGAGCTGAACAAACCGATCTACTCCAAAGGCTCGGCCGAGGAGCAAATAGCCGAATGGCTCAACGAGACGATCTACCGTCTGTTGCAGAAGACTGCCTCGCTGCCGGGTGGATGGCTCACGGCAACGGTGCTTTTCATCATGCTCGGGATCGCGCTGGCGTTCGCCGTCCACATCGCGCGGCGCACCATGCGCACCAGGCGGGGTGGCGACTACCAGTTGTTCGAAGCCGCGCAGCTCACCGCGGCCCAGCATCGCGCGACCGCCGAAAACTATGCGGCGCAGGGTGAGTGGGCCGCGGCGATTCGTCATCGACTGCGGGCCGTCGCCCGTCAGCTCGAGGAGACCGGCGTGCTGAACCCGGCACCCGGCCGTACCGCCAACGAGCTGGCCTCCGACGCCGGCGCCGCACTGCCCCATCTGGCCGGCGAATTATCGCAAGCCGCAACGGCTTTCAACGACGTCACCTACGGCGAACAACCCGGAACCCAGGGCGCGTATCGGATGATCGCCGACCTCGACGACCACCTGCGGTCCCGCTCGGCGGCCGTGCTCGCGGGGCGGGCGCAGCCCACCGCCTCCGACTCGTGGGCGCAGGTGCGGTGATGGCGACCATCGGGCGTCCCGAAGCCGCCGGCCCGACGCCGATGCAGCGCTGGCGGTCCTGGCGCTGGGTCATCCTCGCCCTGGTCGTGCTCGCCGTCATCGCCGGCGTCGATGCCTACCTGACCGCGCCGCGGCCCGGCGCCCGCATGGATCCGGCATCGACGGGTCCCGACGGAACCCATGCGCTGGTTGCCCTCCTGCGCGGCGGCGGCGTCGACGTGGTGGTCGCCGACGGCATCGCCGACGTGGAACGGGCGGCGCGGCCCGACGCGCTGATCCTGGTGGCGCAAAGCCAATATCTGACCACCCCGCTGCTGGACCGGCTGGCGAAGGCGCCCGGCGATCTGCTGCTGGTGGAGCCGACGGCGCGCACCCGCGAGGCAATGCTGCCCGGCCTGCGCGTCTCGGCGGCCGGCACCCTCGATACCGATCCAGATTGCACGTTGCGCGAGGCCACTCGGGCCGGTCCGGTGCGATTCGGGCCCAGCGACACCTACCGCGCCACCGACGGCCGGGCGATGACCCGTTGCTACGACGGTGCGTTGGTTCGCTTCCGCGACGGCGGGCGGACGATCACGGCGGTGGGCAGCACCGACTTCCTGACCAACGGCGCCCTGCTGCAGGCGGGTAACGCCGCCCTGGCGATGAACCTGGCGGGCGCTCGGCCCCGGCTGATCTGGTACGCGCCCCACCGCGTCGAGGGCGAATCACCGCCGCCCGGCTCGGTTGGCGACCTGATCCCGCAGAACGTGACGTGGATCGTCTGGCAGCTGTGCCTGGTTGTGCTGCTGGTCGCCCTGTGGCGGGGCCGTCGGCCCGGTCCGCTGGTCGCCGAGGAGCTCCCCGTCGTGGTGCGCGCTTCGGAGACCGTGGAGGGCCGCGGCCGGCTGTACCGTTCCCGCCGGGCGCGCGACCGCGCCGCCGCGGCACTGCGCACCGCCACGCTGCAGCGGCTGGTGCCCCGGCTGGGTCTGAGCATCGCGGCGCCGCCGCCGGCGGTGGCGGCCGCGGTGGCCGGGCGAAGCGGGGCCGACCCGGCATTCGTCTCCTACCAGCTGTTCGGACCGCCCCCGGCGACCGACCACGACTTGCTACAACTTGCCCGTGCGCTCGACGACATCGAAAGGCAGGTCACACGGACGTGACGCAACCATCTACCGCCTCGACCCCCACCGCTGAATCGGCGCGAGATGCGCTGCTGACGTTGCGTACCGAGCTCGCCAAGGCCGTCGTCGGTCAGGAGGGGGTGGTCAGCGGCCTGGTGATCGCGCTGCTGTGCCGCGGTCACGTGCTGCTGGAAGGCGTTCCGGGAGTGGCGAAGACGCTGCTGGTGCGCGCGCTGGCGGCCGCGCTGCAACTGGAGTTCAAGCGGGTGCAGTTCACCCCCGACCTGATGCCCGGTGATGTGACCGGTTCGCTGGTATACGACGCGCGCACCGCCGCTTTCGAGTTCCGGCCCGGCCCGGTGTTCACCAACCTGCTGCTGGCCGACGAGATCAACCGAACCCCGCCGAAAACCCAGGCCGCGCTGCTCGAGGCGATGGAGGAGCGCCAGGTCAGCGTGGAAGGCATCGCGCGGCCGCTGCCCGACCCGTTCATCGTCGCCGCGACCCAGAACCCCGTCGAATACGAGGGCACTTACCAGCTGCCCGAAGCGCAGCTGGATCGATTCCTGCTCAAGCTGAATGTCACTCTGCCGCCGCGGGATTCGGAGATCGCCATCCTCGCCCGGCACGCGCACGGCTTCGATCCCCGCGACCTGTCGGCGATCAAACCGGTGGCCGGGGCCGCCGAACTGGCGGCCGGGCGCGACGCCGTGCGCAACGTGCTGGTCGCCGACGAGATCCTGGGATACATCGTCGACACCGTCGGGGCCACCCGCTCCTCGCCCGCGTTGCAGCTGGGCGTCTCGCCGCGCGGGGCCACCGCGCTGCTGGCCACGGCGCGTTCCTGGGCCTGGCTGTCCGGCCGCAACTACGTCACCCCCGACGACGTGAAGGCCATGGCCCGCCCGACGCTGCGGCACCGGGTGATGCTGCGTCCCGAGGCCGAGCTCGAGGGGGCCACACCCGACGGTGTGCTCGACGGGATCTTGGCCTCGGTTCCGGTGCCCCGCTAGTGGTCCTGACCGGACGCACCGGGCTGGTCTCGCTGATGTGCGTCCTGCCCATTGCGGTGTCACCTTGGCCGGCAAGAACTTTCGCCGTGCTGGCGGTCACGCTGGCGGTCGTGGTGGCCGTGGACATCGGGTTGGCGGCCAGCACCAGCAGGTTGCGTTACATCCGCTCCCCGGATCGCTCGGCCCGACTCGCGCAGCAGGTGGAGGTCGGGCTGCTGATCCACAACGACGGTCGGCGGCGGTTTCGCGGCCAGGTTCGCGACGCCTGGCCGCCCAGCGCCGGCGCGCGACCGCGCATCCATCCCGTGAACATCCCCGCCGGGCAGCATCAGCACATCCAGTCCCAGCTGCGGCCGGTCCGCCGGGGCGAGCAGCGCGCCGCAGTGGTCACCGCCCGGTCCATCGGGCCGCTGGGGCTGGCGGGACGGCAAGGGTCGCAAGCGGTGCCGGGCCTGCTGCGAGTGCTGCCGCCGTTCCTGTCCCGCAAGCACCTGCCGGCGCGGCTGGCCAAACTCCGCGAGATCGACGGGCTGCTGCCCACGCTGATCCGCGGCCAGGGAACCGAATTCGACTCGCTGCGCGAGTATGTCGTCGGTGACGACGTGCGGTCGATCGACTGGCGCGCCACCGCGCGTCGCGCCGACGTCGTCGTCCGCACCTGGCGCCCCGAACGCGACCGGCGGGTGGTGATCGTGCTCGACACCGGGCGCACCTCGGCGGGCCGGGTGGGTGTCGATCCGACGGCCGCCGATCCCGCGGGGTGGCCCCGGCTGGACTGGTCGATGGATGCCGCGCTGCTGCTGGCGGCGCTCGCGTCGCGGGCCGGCGATCACGTCGACTTTCTCGCGCACGACCGGGTCAGCCGGGCCGGCGTCTTCGGCGCGTCGCGCACCGAACTGCTCGCCCAACTTGTCGAGGCGATGGCGCCCCTGCAACCCGCGCTGCTCGAACCGGATTGGACCGCAATGGTTTCCGCCATTGCGCGGCGGGCGCGCCGGCGGTCGCTGGTGGTGCTGCTGACCGACCTCAACGCGACCGCGCTCGACGAGGGCTTGCTGCCGGTGCTGCCCCAGTTGTCGGCCAAACACCACCTCATGGTGGCCGCGGTCGCCGACCCGCGAGTGGACCAACTGGCGGCCGGGCGTTCTGACCCGGCCGCCGTCTACGACGCGGCGGCTGCCGAACGATCACGCAACGACCGCCGCGCGATCGCGACCCGCCTGCGCCGCAGCGGGGTGGAGGTCGTCGATGCCCCGCCCACCGAACTGGCCCCCGCCCTGGCCGATCACTACCTGGCGATGAAGGCCACCGGTCGGCTGTAGCCCGGCGACGATGCACGCTGCGCAGCGGCGTGAGAAGAGCCGGGCAATCGGATAGAGCCCGGCGACTACCGCTCAGCTCGTGGGAATCACGTCGGGCGCGTCTTCGATGTCGCCGGTCTCCCCGGCCTTCGCCGCGCGGCGACCGAAATACACGATGTAGGTCAGGAACGCCGCCTCGGCGACGATCCCGATGCCGACCCGAACGAAGGTCGGCAGCGGCGAAGGTGTTACCAGCGCCTCGATCAACCCCGAGACCAGCAGCACACCCACCAGACCGATCGCGACCGACACGACGGCGCGACCCTGTTCGGCGAGTACTTGTCCGCGTGGCCGGTCGCCGGGCGAGATCACCGACCACCCCAGCCGCATCCCCGCCGCCCCCGCCAGGAACACCGCCGTCAGCTCCAGCAGCCCGTGCGGAATCAGCAGCCCGAGCAGCACACCGCCCTTGCCGGCCTGGAACATCAGCCCGGAGATCAGTCCCAGGTTGGCCGCGTTCTGGAACAGCACCACCGGGATCGGCAGTCCCAGCAGAACGGACAAGGCAATGCACTGCGCCGCCACCCAGGAATTGTTCACCCAGATCTGCAGCGCGAACGCCGCGGCGGGATGTTCGCTGTAGTAGGAGGCGACGTCGTGGTTCACCAATTGTTCGATGTCGCTTGGTGTTCCGGCGGCCGACTGCACCTCGGGATTGCCGGCCACCCAGAACGCCATCACGACCACCACGGCGAAGAACGCCACCGCGGTGCCCAGCCACCACCGCCACGACCGGTACGCGACCACCGGGAAAGACACCGTCCAGAACCGGGCGAACGTACCGCTCAACGGCGCGTGGGCGCCGGTCACCACGGAACGGGCGCGCGCGACGAGGCTCGAGAGCCGACCGATCAACAGCGAGTCCGACGAGGCCGAGCGCAGCATCGACAGGTGGGTGGAAACCCGTTGGTAGAGCTCGACGAGCTCGTCGACCTCGGCGCCGGTCAGCGAGCGACGCCTCGCGACCAGCCGGTCGAGGCGGTCCCACGTACCGCGATGGTGCAGCACGAATGCGTCGACGTCCACCCTGCGCAGCCTAATCGCCCTGTACCGTTCGGTGTTATGTCGGAGGTGGTGACCGGCGACGCCGTCGTGCTCGACGTGCAGATCGCCCAGTTGCCGGTGCGGGCCGTGGGCGCACTGATCGATATCGCCGTTATCGTCGTCTGCTATCTCCTCGGGCTGATGTTGTGGGCCGCCACACTGACCCAGTTCGACACCGCGCTGAGCACCGCCATCCTGCTCATCTTCACCGTGGTGGTGATCGTCGGCTATCCGGTGGTGCTGGAAACGGCAACGCGTGGACGCTCAGTGGGCAAGATCGCGATGGGTCTGCGCGTGGTGTCCGACGACGGCGGGCCAGAACGCTTCCGGCAGGCCCTGTTTCGGGCGCTGGCGGCGGTGGTGGAGATCTGGATGCTGTTCGGGAGTCCCGCCGTCATCTGCAGCATCCTGTCGCCGAAGGCCAAGCGGGTCGGCGACATCTTCGCCGGCACCGTCGTCGTGAACGAACGCGGCCCCCGCCTCGGCCCCCCGCCCGTGATGCCGCCTTCGCTGGCCTGGTGGGCCTCCTCCCTGCAACTTTCCGGCCTGTCCCCCGGTCAGGCCGAGGTCGCTCGCCAATTCCTCTCGCGGGCAACACAACTCGATCGCCAGTTACGACTGCAGATGGGCTATCGCATCGCCGGTGACGTGATGTCCCGCATCGCCCCGCCGCCCCCGCCGGGCGCGCCGCCGGAACTGGTGCTCGCCGCCGTGCTCGCCGAGCGGCACCGCCGCGAACTGGCGCGTCTTCGCCCCGCCATGCCGCCGGCAGGCGCCGCGCCGTGGCCGGCCTGGCCGCCCGCGCCACCACAGCAGACGGTCCCGTGGCCGAACCCGGGTGCACCCCAGCAGGGGCCGCCGCATACCGCGCCGGGCGGTTTCGCGCCGCCCGGTTAACCGGAGACGCTCGCCGCCATCAGGGCGACGTCGGCGATCAACAGCGCCCATCCGCACAGCGGAACGGCGATGCCGCCGCGGCGCTTCGCGGTGAAAAGGGAGATGACGATCACGACCACCGCAACCGCTGGCGCGCCGTAGAACGCGACCCCGAAATTGATCCCGCCGTGGCCAAGGTTGGGGCAACTGCGGTCGCTGCAGCCGTCGGTACTCATCACTGCGCCGAGCGCGAAGAGCATGACGATGGCGGCGGCGGGCACCGTGGCCAGCGCCAAGCCCCAGTTGACCCACGGCCACACGTTGCGCCCACCGCCGCTGCCGCCCTGCGCGGGGTCGGCCACGGTCGAGGTCCCGCTGCCCACCGAAAGGTTGGAGTTGTCAGCGTTCATCCCAGAGTTCCTACCCGCCGCCCGGCGAGTGCAAACGGGCCGGCCCGTCCGAACGGCCGTACCCGCCAGACCCAACACCGCAGGTCATGCGTCTTACCAGCGGCGTTAGAGGACGACAGCCGCCACCCCGTTGCATTCCGATAGTTTCCGATATATCGTGATACTTCGAAGTGCACAGTGCGCTTCCCCTTCAGACGTAAGGAACAGACATGAACAACCCCTTCACCCCCACGGGCGGCCCGTTCGCAGGCAGCCCCGGTTTCGGCTTCGGTCCCGACACGCATCGGCGTGCCCTGCACGGCGCCCGGCGGCGCGCTCGCCAGGAGTTCTTCGAACATCTCCGCGAGCACGGCCCCGACCACGACGGCCCGGGCTTCGGTCCCGGATTCGGCCCGGGGTTCGGCCCCGGTTTCGGTCCCGGTTTCGGTCCCGGTTTCGGCATCGGGCCGGGGGGCCGACGCGGCGGATGGCGCCGTGGCGGCGCGGGCCGCGGCAAGCGCGGCGACGTCCGCGCGGCCATCTTGGCGCTGCTGGCCGAGCGCCCCATGCACGGCTACGAGATGATTCAGCAGATCGCCGAACGCAGCAACGGGCTCTGGAAGCCCAGCCCCGGTTCGGTCTATCCGACGCTGCAGCTGTTGACCGACGAGGGCCTCATCACCGCTAGCGAAAGCGAGGGCAGCAAGAAGCTCTTCGAGCTGACCGACGAGGGCCGCGCGGCGGCCGAAAAGGTCGAGACGCCGCCGTGGGACGAGATCGCCGAAGGCGCCGACCCGGGTCACATGAACCTGCGGGCGGCCATCGGCCAGCTGTTCGGCGCGGTCGCGCAGTCCGCGCACACCGCCACCGCCGAGCAGCAGCAGCGCATCGTCGAAATCCTCAACAACGCGCGGCGCGAGGTCTACGGCATCCTCGGCGAAGACTGAGCCCCGACAGACACAGCGGACCCTGGATCAGGTCACGTCGACCCAGTCCAGGGTCCGCTGCACCGCCTTGCGCCAACCCGCGTAGCCGGCGGCGCGCTGCTCGTCGGTCCAGGCCGGCGTCCAGCGCTTGTCCTCGTGCCAGTTGGCCCGCAGGTCGGACGGATCGGCCCAGAACCCCACCGCCAAACCCGCCGCGTAGGCCGCGCCCAGTGCGGTCGTCTCGGCGACCACGGGACGCACCACGTCGACGCCGAGCACATCGGCCTGAATCTGCATGCACAGGTCGTTGCCGGTGACGCCGCCGTCGACCTTCAACACCTCAAGGCGCACACCGGAATCCGCCGCCATCGCGTCCACCACGTCGCGGCTCTGATAGCAGATCGCCTCCAGCGTCGCGCGGGCCAGGTGCGCGTTGGTGTTGAACCGCGACAGCCCGACGATCGCACCGCGGGCGTCGGATCGCCAATAGGGCGCGAACAGCCCGGAAAACGCCGGGACGAAATACACTCCGCCGTTGTCGGCGACCTGGCGCGCCAGCGACTCGCTTTGCGCCGCGCCGCTGATGATGCCCAACTGGTCGCGCAGCCACTGCACCGCAGCGCCGGTGACCGCGATCGAACCCTCAAGGGCATAAACGGGTTTCGCGTCGCCGAACTGGTAGCAGACGGTGGTCAGCAGGCCGTTTTTCGACCGCACGATCGTCTCGCCGGTGTTGAGCAGCAGGAAGTTCCCGGTGCCGTAGGTGTTCTTCGCCTCGCCCTCCGACAGGCACACCTGGCCCACCATCGCCGCGTGCTGGTCACCGAGAACGCCCGTGACCGGCACCTCGCCGCCGACCGGCCCGGCCTGCGCGGAGACGCCGTACGGTTGCGGCGACGACGACGGCGCGATCGCCGGAAGCATCGCACGCGGGATGGCGAAGAACGACAACAGCTCGTCGTCCCAGTCGAGCGTTTCCAGGTCCATCAGCATGGTCCGGCTGGCATTGGTCACGTCGGTGACGTGCACGCCGCCGCGCGGGCCTCCGGTCAGGTTCCACAACACCCAGGTGTCCGGGGTGCCGAACAGGGCGTCACCGCTCTCGGCGGCCTCGCGCACCCCGTCGACGTTATCCAGGATCCACTGCAGCTTGCCGCCAGAGAAATACGTCGCCGGCGGCAGGCCGGCCTTGCGGCGAATCACGTCGCCGCGGCCGTCTCGTTCCAGCGCCGACGCGATCCGGTCGGTGCGGGTGTCCTGCCAGACGATCGCGTTGTAGTACGGCCGCCCGGTGCGCCGATTCCACACCAGCGTGGTTTCGCGTTGGTTCGTTATACCAAGCGCGGCAATGTGTTTGGCGGTCAAGTTGGCACGGTTCAGCACCGACAACAGCACCGACGAAGTACGCTCCCAGATTTCGACCGGGTCGTGCTCGACCCAGCCGGCGCGGGGCAGGATTTGTTCGTGCTCGAGTTGATGGCGGGCCACTTCGGCCCCGTCATGATCGAAGATCATGCAGCGAGTGCTGGTGGTTCCCTGATCGATGGCGGCGACGAACTCAGCGGACACGTCAGGAGTCCATCATGTCCGGGTGAACACGACAAGCGGCCGCGTAGCTTGCGTTACCGCCGGTAACCCTGTTCCATCGGCGGTGTGGGCGAAGAGGTCAAGCGCACCACGTACACCAGCGCACATCGGCGGGAATACGGGCGCAAGCTCCAGGTATGCCTGGACGTGTTCGAGGCGATGCTGGAACAGTCGCGCTTTGACTCGGCCAAGCCGCTGACCGGCATGGAGATCGAGTGCAACCTCGTCGACGCCGACTACCAGCCCGCGATGTCGAATCGCGACGTGCTGGACGCCATCGGGGATCCGGCGTTCCAGCCGGAATTGGGCGCCTACAACATCGAATTCAACGTGCCGCCCCACGCCCTGCCCGGACACACCGCGCTCGACCTGGAAGGCGAGGTGCGGGCCAGTCTGAACGACGCCGAGATCAAGGCCGGCGTGGGCGGCGCGCACATCGTGGTGATCGGGATCCTGCCCACGCTGATGCCCGAGCATCTGACCACCGGCTGGATGAGCGACTCGAGGCGGTACGCGGCGCTCAATGACTCGATCTTCACCGCCCGCGGCGAGGACATCCCGATCAACATCTCCGGCCCCGAGCCGCTGAGCTGGCAGGCCGTGTCGATTGCGCCCGAATCCGCTTGCACCAGCATCCAATTGCACCTGCAGGTGGCCCCGGAAACGTTTGCCGCCAACTGGAACGCGGCCCAGGTGGTGGCCGGCCCGCAGCTGGCGCTGGGCGCCAACTCGCCGTACTTCTTCGGCCACCAGTTGTGGGCCGAGACCCGCATCGAGCTGTTCACCCAGTCCACCGACACCCGGCCCGAGGAGCTCAAGTCCCAGGGCGTGCGGCCGCGGGTGTGGTTCGGCGAAGGGTGGATCAGCTCGGTGCTCGACTTGTATCAAGAGAACATCCGCTACTTCCCGTCCCTACTGCCCGAGGTGTCCGACGAGGATCCCGCCGCCGAGCTGGCCGCCGGGCGCGCACCGCAACTGTCCGAATTGCGGCTGCACAGCGGCACGGTGTACCGGTGGAACCGCCCGGTCTATGACGTGGTCGACGGGCGCCCGCACCTGCGGCTGGAGAACCGGGTGCTGCCGGCCGGGCCGACCGTCGTGGACATGCTGGCCAATTCGGCCTTCTTCTACGGCGTGTTGCGCACCCTCTCCGAGGACGACCATCCCCTGTGGTCTCGCATGGACTTCGCTGCGGCACAAGGGAATTTCCTCGCGGCGGCGCGACACGGCATCGACGCCCGGCTGCATTGGCCGGGTGTGGGTGACGTGGCGGCGACCGCGTTGGTGCTGGATAAGCTGCTGCCGATCGCCGACGAGGGACTGCGCAGGTGGGGGATGGACGCCGAGGTGCGGGACCGCTTCCTCGGCGTCATCGAGGGCCGCGCGAGGTCGGGCCGCAACGGCGCCAGCTGGCAGGTATCCACCGTCCGCGCTCTGGAAGATGGCGGAATGACCAGGCCGGCTGCGCTGGCCGAGATGCTGCGCCGGTACTGCGAGCACATGCACGCCAACGAGCCGGTGCATACCTGGGAGTCCTGACCGCGGGTACGTTGAAAACCATGACGGGCGATCACGTTATGGACTGGGACAGCGCATACCGCGAACGGGCGCACTTCGCGGGTCCGCCGCCGTGGAACATCGGCGAGCCACAACCCGAGCTGGCCGCACTGGTGGCGGCCGGGAAATTCCGCAGCGACGTGCTCGACGCCGGCTGCGGGGTCGCCGAACTGTCGTTGGCGCTGGCGGCCCAGGGCTACACGGTTGTCGGTGTCGACCTCACGCCGACGGCCGTCGCGGCGGCCACCGAGGCGGCCCGGGAGCGCGGCCTGACCACGGCCAGCTTCGTGCAGGCCGACATCACGTCGTTCGGTGGTTATGACGGCCGGTTCTCCACCGTCGTCGATTCCACGCTGTTTCACTCGCTGCCGGTCGAGGGCCGCGACGGCTACCTCAGCTCCATCCACCGCGCGGCGGCGCCGGGCGCCACCCTGTTCGTGCTGGTGTTCGCCAAGGGCGCCTTCCCCGCCGAGATGGAACCGAAGCCCAACGAGGTTAACGAAGACGAACTGCGCGCCGCGGTGAGCAAGTACTGGGAGATCGACGAGATCCGGCCGGCGTTCATCCTGTCGAACGCCGTCGAGGTTCCTAACGCGCCCTTCGAATTTCCGCCGCACGACCGCGATGAGAAGGGCCGGGTGAAGATGCCGGCCTACCTGCTGACGGCGCACAAAGCGGGCTAGGACGTCGCCGCCGTCGCGGCGATCAGCGCCTCGGCGAAGGTCTGCAGATCCTCGGCCGTGGTGTCGACGTGCGGCGAGATGCGCAGCACCGGACCGGCCAGCCGCAGGGGAGCCCGGTGCACGCCGACGAAGGTGGTCAGGATCCGCCGCTCGGCGAGCAGCCACGCCCGCACCGCTTGGGGATCGGCGCCGTCGACCGGGGCCAGGGTGGTGATGGCGCTGGGCTCGTCGGCCTCCTCGACCACCGCCCAGCCGGCCACGTCGGCCAGCACCCGGCGGCTGGTGCCGCCCAACGCGGCCAGCCGCGCGCGCACGGCCTGTGGCCCGTACGCCAAGTGCTCCCCCAGCGCCAGCGAAAAGCCAACGCGCGCCGCGACATTGGCTTCGCCGAATTCAAGCTGCTGGGCGACCGTGAACGAGCCCGCGAGCCAGTCCGGCGGCGCCAGTCGCGGACGCAAGCCCTCCATCAGCTCGCGTCGCACCGCGAGCGCGCCGACACCCCGCGGCCCCGCGATCCACTTGCGCGACGACGCATACGTCACGTCGGCGCCGACCGCGCAGTCCACCTGGCCCAGCGCCTGGGCGGCGTCCACCACGAGCGGCAGCCCCAACTCGCGGCAGAGCTGCGCGATCATCGACAGCGGTTGCACCACACCGCTGTGGCTGCCGACCGCGGTGAGGTGGACCAGATCGGGCGGGTCGGCCTCGAGCGCCAGCGCCGCGTCGTCGAGCGCGACCCGGCCATCCTCGAGCGTCGGCAGCAGCTGACGGTCGAAGCCGTGGGCGGCGAAGAGCGCCAAATTGGGGCCGTATTCACCGGGCAGGCACGCCACCATGCGGCGATCGGCAGGCCAGCCGCCGAGCAGCAGATCCAGCGCGTTCAGGGAGCCGGTGGTGAACACCACCTCGGCGTCAGGCATGCCGGCCAGCGCGGCGAACGCCACCCGCCCGGCATCCAGCGCGGGTGCGGCCGCCTCGGCCGCAACGTAGCCGCCGATTTCGGACTCGTTGCGCGCGTGCAGGGCGGCGGCCTCGATCACCGCGAGGCTCTGCCGCGAACACGCCGCGCTGTCCAGGTGCAGTCCGGCCACGGGCGGGCGGCCCGCCCGCCAGCGGCCCGCAAGCGAATCGCCGGCCGTCACTTCACGGCCAACGACAATCCGAAATCACCCGCGGCGTCCGTCCAGAACCGGGTGCGGCGCAGCCCCACGCGGGCCAATTCGGCGCTCACCCCGTCCGGGCGGAACTTGCACGACACCTCGGTGAGCATCTCCTCGTCGGCCGCGAAATCGACGGTCAGGTCGAGCGCGTCGACGCGGACCCGCTGCGGACGGCTGGCGCGCAACCACATTTCGATGCGCTCCTCCTCGGCGTTCCAGCGCGCCACGTGCTGGAAGGCCTCGACGTCGAAATCGGCGTCGAGTTGCCGGTTGATCACCGCCAGCACATTGCGATTGAACGCCGCGGTCACCCCGGCCGAGTCGTCGTAGGCGCGCACCAGCCGGCCGGTGTCCTTGATCAGGTCCGTGCCCAGCAGCAGGCTGTCGCCCGGGCGCATCTGGGCGGACAGGCTCGACAGGAACTCCGTGCGCGGTCCGGGCGTCAGGTTGCCGATCGTCGACCCCAGGAACACGAACAGGCGCCGCCCGCCGGTTGGGATCTCGGTCAGGTGTTCCTCGAAATCGCCGCAGACGGCGTTGATTTCGACGCCGGCGTATTCCTGCTGGATCGCAGCCGCGGCCGTCGACAGTATGCCGGCGTCGACGTCGAACGGGACGAATCTGCGCAGCGATCCGCGTTCACGCAGCGCGTCCAGCAGCAGCCGCGTCTTCTCCGACGTCCCGCTGCCCAACTCCACCAGGGTGTCGGCCTCGCTGGCCGCCGCCACCTCGGCCGACCGCGCGCGCAGGATCTCGGCCTCCGCGCGGGTCGGATAGTACTCGGGCAACCGGGTGATCTGATCGAACAGATGGCTGCCCAGCGAATCGTAGAACCACTTGGGCGGCAACGACTTCGGCGTTCGCTGCAGGCCGTCGAACACATCCCGGCGCAACGCCTGATCCGCAGAGTCGGCGGCCAAGTGGTTGGACAAAGTCAGCGTCATCGATAACCTTCCCAGTGATCCAGCGGGGTCAGCGCGACGCCCGTCGCGGTGACCTCGACGAGGTGGCGGTCCGGCACGTCCTCCCAGCCGGGGTCGTTGTCGTAGGGCTCGCTGGCCAGCACAATGCCGTCCGCGCGGCGCAGGATGGACAACGTGTCGCCCCAGGTGGTGGCGAGCAGGCGAGAGCCGTTGGCCGCCAATATGTTCAGCCGGGCGTCCGGGTCGGCCGCCGCGATCTCGGTGATGGTGTCGCCGAGCGCGTCGAGACCCCGTTCAAAGATGACGGCCGCGAGCAATGCACTGTCGCAGACGGATTCGGCCTGCGAGCTCATGGGCAACACGGCGCGGTCCACCACGCCGTTGTGTGACAACATCCATTGACCGTCGGTGAACGGCGCCGTCGCGCTGACATCGATCGGCATGCCGACCGTCGCCGAGCGCACCGCGGCAACCACGCAGCGGCTGCGCAGCGCCGGTGCGACGGAGTCGAACGACGTGTCGCCCCACAGCGGCGCCTGGCTCCGCCAGCGGCGGGGCACTTGGCCTCCCGAAGAGTCGTCGAAAAACCCGACACCCCAACCGTCGGCGTTGAGCAGGCCGTGCTTCTGCCGGCGCGGGGCGTACGACTGCACCCGCAGCCCGTACAGCGGGTCCAGCACCAGCGAGGAGACTGTGACGTCGGCCCCGAGCCAGCCGAGGTGACGGCACATCAGGTGAAATCCTCGACGTCCCAAGCCAACCGGACGCCGGAGAAGATCTGGCGCCGGATCGGGTGGTCCCAGTTGCGGAAGCTCGGCCGCAGGATGGCGGACTCCACGGCCCACGAGCCGCCACGCAGCACCCGGTAGTCGCCGTCAAAGAACGGCTGCGAGTAGCGCTCGTAGATCATCGGAACGAATCCCGGCCAGGGCCGCAGCGGCGACGTGGTCCACTCCCACACGTCGCCGAGCATCTGTTCCGCCCCGTACGCCGAGGCGCCGGCGGGGTAGGCCCCGACGGGTGCCGGACGCAACGACGTTCCGCCCAGGTTGGCGAGGACCTCGGAGGGCGGCTGCGCTCCCCACGGGTAGCGGCGGCGGCTGTCGGTGGCCGGATCCCACGCGCAGGCCTTCTCCCATTCCACCTCGGTGGGCAGCCGCGCGCCGGCCCAGGCCGCGTATGCCTCGGCCTCGAAGTAGCAAACGTGCTGCACCGGTTCGTCGGCGGGGATGTCTTCGACGTGGCCGAACCTGCTGCGCGTTCGTGCGTCGGGGCTCCAGAACTGTGGCGCGGTCAGGCCCACGCGCTGGCGATGCTCCCAACCGCGCTCGGACCACCAGCGCGGCTGGAGGTAGCCGCCGTCTTCCATGAAGTGCCGCCACTCGCCGTTGGAGACCGGCACCCGGCCGATCCGGAACGCGGGCACCTCGACGACGTGGGCGGGACGCTCGTTGTCCAACGAATACGGTTCGCTCGCGGTGTCCACGCCCAGCACGAACGGGCCGGCGGGCACCAGCACGGAGGTGCCGGCCAGCCCGGGCCGGCCGGCCGGCAGCGCCGCCTGGTCCCGCAGCAGCGGAGCGCCGGTGCGCAGGTTCAGCGCCTGCAGCATGGTTTCGTCGTGCTGGTTTTCGTGGCTGATCACCAACGCGAACGCGAAGTCGTCCCCCTCCTCCGGCAGGGCGTCGAGGACATCGAGGGCGGCGGATCGCACAGTGCGGCAATACGCCCGCGCGCGGTCCGGCGACAGCAGCGGCAGCTCGACCCGGCTCGCGCGGGAGTGGACGAAGGCGTCGTAGAGGCCCTCGACCGCCGGCGGCAGCATGCCGGGCCGGCCGGGGTCACCGCCACGCAGCAGCCAGAACTCCTCTTGCTGACCGATGTGCGCCAGGTCCCACACCAGTGGGCTCATCAGGGGGTCGTACTGCCGGTACAGCTCGGCGTCGTCGAACTCGACCAGCCGCAACGTCCGCGTCCGCGCCCGCGCCAAATCCTCGGCAAGACTTGCCCGGAAAATCACAGCCCCCCTTGCGAGCATCGCGCCGCCTCGGTGACCGTGGCCCCGATGCCCTGTTGAATCACCTGGTCGGAGAAGTCGTCGCCGGGACATCGGCCCCGCTCGACGGCGTCGACCAGCCGCTGCATCGAATCACCGAGTTCGGGCGGCGCCAGCTGTGCGGCGACGGCCACACACTTGTTGGCCGCGGCGTACAACCGCCGGTCACGCAGTCCCGCCTGGGCCGCCGTGTCCCAGGCGGTGGCCACCGGCTCGACCGCCTCGGCCGCGGTGTCCGCCGCGACCGGGTCGTCGAGCAGGGCCACCAGAGTGAACACCACGGCCGGCCAGAAGTCGTCCGGCACGCTGTCGAGATAGCGGATTTCCAGCCACTGCCTCGGGCGCACCGGCGGGAACAGCGTGGTCAGGTGGTATTCCAGATCGGCGAGGGTGGGGCGGCGACCGCCGAGCAGCACCCGGCCGTCCACCCAGTCGGCGAATGGCACCCAATGCGTGACCGCCGTGGCGTCCGGGGCGTGCACCAGCATCACCGGCGCCTTGAGCGCGTAGCGCGCCCAGTCGGTGCCCGGGTCGTCGCCGCTGGCGCCCAGGATGGGTCCGCACCGCGCCGAGTCCATCTGCCCCCACACCCATTGCCGAGTGGAGGCCCACCCGGTGAACTCGCCGCGCAGCATCGGGGAGTTGGCGGCCATCGCGATCATGGTGGGTCCGAGTGCGTGCGCCAGCCGCACCCGATCCGCCCACCCGGCCCGCGGCCCCGCGTCCAGGTTGACCTGAATGGACGCGGTGGACGTCATCATCGCCGCGCCTGCCTCACCCGAGCGGCTGGACGCGAAAAACTGCTCCATGGCGCGGTAACGCGCGCCCGGGTTGATGCGCTTGGGCGGCCGCAGCGGATCCGCCCCGAGGAATACCAGGCCCAGCCCGGCATCGACGAACGCCGACCGCAGCACGGCCTGGTCCTGCCGCATCGCGTCGATGGCGGCCGCCACCCCGTCCGCCGGCGGGCCGGACAACTCCACCGCACCACCGGGCTCCACCGTGACCCGGCTGCCGCCCGGCAGCTCGGGCAAGGGCCCCAGAACGTCGGCGATCTCCTGCCAACCGGGCCTGCGATGCGGGTCGGCCGGATCGTGGCAGTGGGCTTCCAGTTCCAGACCCACGCGCCCCAGCGGGGCGTCCACCAAGCAACCGTCTGCGATGTAGCGCGCAGCGGTTTTGGAATCGGCCATCTCGGGACTGGCCAGATCGGAGCCTGCGGTAGTGATAGCGGCAAACGTCATATCACTATCCCTTCGGGCCTGAGCAAGCTCGAACACGCGCCTGCGGACCGCGTCCCGACACAGCCGACGGAACGGTAACCGCCACTACTTCATCTAACAGATGGCCCCGACATATTCCCGTTCGCGCCCGATTTCAAGCATGCCCGACCCGGTCCCCGAACCCGGCTACTGACCCAGCGCGTTCTGCATCGCCCCGGCCAGCACGTTGACCGCGGGCCCGGCGTTGCCAGATTGGCAGACCTTGGCCTGCAACAACACATTTTCACGCAGCCTGGTTTGATTGAAGCACCGCCGATCGGTGCCGGCCTCTTGCTTGGTCCAGTTCGCGTCGGCGGCGTCGGGCGGCCCGCCATCGAACGACCACACCTGTGTGACGCCGTTGTCCAGGTGCATCGGGGTGGTCTGGCCCGAGCAGCCCACCGTCCGATCCACCACCCGATGGAAGGCGCGGCCGGCGGCGTCGTTGCTGGCAAACACACCGACGGCCTGCTTCACGAAGTGGGTTTGGTCGGTGGCCGATGTCTGGGTGACGGCACCGTTGAACGACGCCAAGTCGGGGTCGTCGAATACCTCGGGCAAGCCGATATCGGCCCAGTTGTTGCACACCGGAACGTCCACCCAATCGCCCTGCACCGGTCGGGTGAACACCGACTCCCAGCCCATGGGCCCGCCGACGATGTTGCCGACCGACCCCTTGCCCAGGACCGCGTAATTCACCACCCCCGGCTCCGACGGGTGCGCGGCCGCAACCGGAAGTGCGACCGCGCCGCCGACGGCCAGGCCGATGGTGATGACGGCCGCGCGAACCCGCATGGTCATGAAGCGATCATGCCAGGCACGTCGGCGCGAGGTCAGCCCCCGTTTGCCCGGACGCCCTCTTCGACCTTTTTGCCGAGGTCGGGGTCGACGTTGCGCCAGTACTCGAACACACGCGACAGCACCGGCTCCTTCACACCCTTGGAGACATGCCCAATGATGTTGTGCGCCAGCCGGTCCCGGGCCTCGTCGTCGAGGACGTCGCGGACCATGGTGCCGGCCTGTCCCCAGTCGTCGTCCTCGGCGTGCAGCGTGTAGGCGGCGCGGACCATGTCGCCGTCGGCGTGCCAGCGCACCTCGGCGGCGCGGGCCGGGTCGGCGTGCGGGCCGCCGTAGGAGTTGGGCGCATACACGGGGTCGGAGACATTCTTCATCCGCATCGCGCCGTCCTTCGAATAGCTGTTCACCTCGACCTTCGGCGTGTTGACGGGGATCTGCCGATAGTTGGTCCCCAGCCTGGCGCGGTGCGCGTCGGAGTAGGAGAACCCGCGGGCCTGCAGCATCTTGTCGGGGCTCAGTCCGGTGCCGGGCACGGTGTTGTTCGGCTCGAAGGCCGCCTGCTCGATCTCGGTGTGGTAGTCGGTGACATTGCGGCTCAGCGTCACCTTGCCGACGTCGATCAGCGGGTAGTCGCCGTGCGGCCACACCTTGGTCAGGTCGAACGGGTTGAACCGGTAGTTGCGGGCCTCCTCGTACGGCATGATCTGCATCTTCAGCGTCCAGCTGGGGTGATCCCCGCCCTCGATCGCCTCATAGAGGTCGCGCTGGTGGTAGTCGCCGTCCTCGCCGGCCAGCCGGTCGGCGTCCTCCTGGGTCAGGAAGTCGACGCCCTGGTCGGTGATGAAGTGGTATTTCACCCAGAAGATTTCGCCGGCGGCGTTGATCCAGCTGTAGGTGTGGCTGCTGTATCCGTTCATGTGCCGCCACGTCTTGGGGATGCCGCGGTCACCCATCAGCCAGGTCACCTGATGCGCGGACTCCGGCGAGAGGGTCCAGAAGTCCCACTGCATGTTGTGGTCACGCAGGTTCGTTGCCTGCATACGCTTTTGGGACCGAATGAAGTGCTGGAACTTCAGCGGATCGCGCATGAAGAAGACCGGCGTGTTGTTGCCGACCAGGTCGAAATTACCTTCGCTGGTGTAGAACTTCAGCGCGAAGCCACGCGGGTCGCGCCAGGTGTCTGGGCTGCCGCGCTCGCCGGCGACCGTGGAGAACCTGGCGAGCATGTCTGTCTTGGTGCCGGGCTGGAACACCGCGGCCCGCGTGAATTTGCTGATGTCGTTGGTGACCTCGAAGGTGCCGAAGGCGCCGCCGCCCTTCGCGTGCGGCTGACGCTCCGGAATGCGCTCCCGGTTGAACTGGGCCATCTGCTCGATCAGGTAATGGTCCTGCAGCAGAATCGGACCGTCGGGACCGATGGTCAACGACTGGTCGTCGCTGGGCGCAGCGATGCCGGCGTCATTGGTGGTGAAACGCTCCGTCATGTCGCTATCTCCTCGTTTGCTGGGCTGACTCCAGGCCATGGCGACGAAAATTCCTGCGCGCCAATAACTATGCTCCTTTTCTGGACCACGTCAAGAAAAACTCGGCTTTCCGTCACCCGCTACGGACGCGGCGCCGGCGGGCTGGGTGTCGCGCTCGCGGGCGGCGGGCCGCCAGGACCGCTCAGACCCGGTCCGCCGGCCGGCCCGCCGGGTGCGCCCGGACCGCCGGGGGGCATGGGCACGATCAACCCCGGTCCGCCAACACCCCACGGGCCACCGGCGGGTCCGGGCGGACCGGACCCCCACGGTCCGGGGCCGTATCCCGGTCCCCACGGGCCGTTGCCCGGCCCGGGGCCACCGCCACCCGGGCCTCCGCCAGGTTTGAACATCTGGCCGTGGTGGTGGCAGTGGTGGTAATGCCCGAAGACGAAGGCACCGGCGAAGAACACGGTGGAGATGATGAAGACGATCCCGGCGACGATGATCACCCACGCCGCGGCCGTGTAGAGCCGCGGGGGCTTCAACCGCTCCGGGGCGGGCGGTGGCGGTGGGGGTGCAGCCTGTCTCTTATACACATCTCCGAGCCCACGAGAC